>NZ_VOHC01000028.1 GCF_007859275.1 Planomicrobium sp. CPCC 101079
AAACCGTCTTTCCGTCCGGTCCCAGGCGGGACCAGAAACCATTCGGTATTAGCACCGGTTTCCCGGAGTTATCCCGATCTGCAGGGCAGGTTGCCCACGTGTTACTCACCCGTCCGCCGCTAAACCAAAAGAGCAAGCTCTTCCGGTTCCGCTCGACTTGCATGTATTAGGCACGCCGCCAGCGTTCGTCCTGAGCCAGGATCAAACTCTCCATTATAGAAGCTTGATTGCTCATGCTGGCGCTCGCCGTCCCGGAGGACGCGCGAATCGCTTGATCTGGTAAACCTGATCAGTAAGTTGTGCTCCGATTGCCCAAAGGCAACCATCGCAGAAATTTTATTGCCGCGTTCGGAACGCGCCAATAAACTGTTGTTGACGTTTTGCTGTTCAGTTTTCAAGGTTCATGTTTTTGCTGTTTTTCACAGCAACTTTATTATCATAACTTATTCGTAATTCAATGTCAACAAAAGCTTGTTTTACATTCGAATTATTTCAGTTTGGTAAAATTGGAGCGGGTGAAGGGAATCGAACCCTCATCATCAGCTTGGAAGGCTGAGGTTTTACCACTAAACTACACCCGCATATAAGATTAAAAAATATGGCGCGCCCGAGAGGACTCGAACCTCTAACCGCTTGATTCGTAGTCAAGTACTCTATCCAATTGAGCTACGGGCGCGTACGAGGTATGGTGCGGCCGAGAAGAGTCGAACTTCCACGGGATTTCTCCCACTAGGCCCTCAACCTAGCGCGTCTGCCATTCCGCCACGACCGCAATGAATTATTTTAGGGACAAATTCTATTGTACGCTATACCTAACTCAATGTCAACAAAAACTTCAAACCTTTCAAGATCATTCAGGTTGATGAATTTGGTGTGTCGACTGCAAAAAAAGATGGCTGGGGTACCTGGATTCGAACCAGGGCATGACGGGATCAAAACCCGTTGCCTTACCGCTTGGCTATACCCCAAAAATGGCGGTCCCGACCGGGATCGAACCGGCGATCTCCTGCGTGACAGGCAGGCATGTTAACCGCTACACCACGGGACCATTTGGTTGCGGGGGCAGGATTTGAACCTGCGACCTTTGGGTTATGAGCCCAACGAGCTACCGAACTGCTCCACCCCGCGACAATATTATTGGTATTAGTTTCTTTCTTTTACGCTTGTTTCGTAGTGGACACCTGCATCGCCTTCCGGCTGCTTCGGTGTTACTTCGCCGTCTTCGTACGGCTCGTTGCTCCACCCCGCGACAATATTAGTAATGGAAAGTTGTTTCTCTTACTTTTGTTTCGTAATGGACATCTGCTTCGGCTGCGCCTGCATCGATGTAACTCACAGCTTTCGCTGTTCGTTGCTCCACCCCGCGACAATATTATAATTGATATTCTTTTTATACAAGAACATGTTATCGAAGAATAATTCTCCTCTGAAACAGTTTCAAATATAATGGTGACCCCTACGGGATTCGAACCCGTGTTACCGCCGTGAAAGGGCGGTGTCTTAACCGCTTGACCAAGGGGCCTAAATGGCTCCGAAGGTAGGATTCGAACCTACGACCATCGCATTAACAGTGCGGTGCTCTACCACTGAGCTACTTCGGAATATTATTTTCAAGTCGTTTAAGTTCGCTTAAGTACTTGTCGACTTTTTCTATTATAAAGACCTTCCAAAGAATCGTCAACACCTTTTTAAAATTACTTTTAATAAGTGTTTATCCCTAATTTATTATTGTGCGCCAACTAATTTAAAAAGAAAGAAGAGGCTGGCGCAAACGCGCCAGCCTCTTCTTTCTCCATTATCCGTTTTGTGCCGCTGAAAGTTTGCCAGCGCATTTGCCGCATCGGTAGCGTTCTGTGTTCATCCGGATCTTTCGAACATAATTCGTGTTGCACGATAAGCATGCATACACATATCGTTTCGCCGTTTTCCTTTTTGCTCGCTCTTCAATTGTAGAACAAAATCGTGGTGATCCAGTTTCTCTTAGCAGGTTCCTAAAATCGCTGTCCCGATGTTTGTATCCTCTACCCTCTAAATGCAAATGGTAATGGCATAGTTCGTGTTTTATAATCCCTTCAAGTTCTTTATAGCCGAATTTCTCATACGAACTCGGATTGATCTCAATGTTGTGAGACCTTAACAAGTATCTGCCGCCCGTCGTTCTTAATCTGGCGTTAAATATTCCTGCATGCGCAAATGGTTTATGAAAAACATTCAGTGATATGTCTTTGATCAGCTCTGTCAATTCTTCGTTCGTCATACTAACTCCCCTATTAAAAGCAGGCTTTACTGCTGCCCCTGTGTTTGTTCTTTTGGCTGAAGCATTGTTAAAGCAATGCGCCCTTTGTCTTTTTCGACTTTCTCAACCCATGCGGTGACGATATCACCTACCGCCACGACTTCTAGCGGATGCTTGACGAAACCTTTTTTCAATTTTGAGATATGGACCAAGCCATCTTGCTTCACGCCGATGTCGACAAATGCACCGAAGTCGACAACGTTGCGCACGGTCCCTTGCACTTCCATCCCCGGGAGCAAGTCTTCCATTTTTAAAATGTCATTCTTCAATAAAGGCTGCGGAAATTCATCACGCGGATCGCGGAACGGTTTTTTCAACGCCTCCAAGATATCTTGCAATGTTATTTCTCCAACTTCCAGCTCTTTGCTCAAATCAGCAGCATTTAAAGCTTCCAATTTTGCAGCAAGCTCAGGTTTCCCGACAGCTTTTTTGTCTGCTCCTACTAAATCCAACAGCTTTTCGGCAACGGCATAGCTTTCCGGATGGATGCCAGTTGCGTCCAGCGGATTTTTCCCTTCCGGAATCCGCAAAAAGCCGATTGCCTGTTCATATGTTTTGGCACCTAACCGCGGAATTTTCTTCAACTGGGCTCGTGAAGTGAATCTTCCATTTTCATCACGCACTTTAATGACGTTCTCTGCCACCGTCTTGCTCAGGCCGGCTACATATTGCAGCAAAGAGGAAGAGGCTGAGTTGACGTTAACTCCCACTTGGTTTACTGCCGTCTCTACAACAAACGTCAATTGTTCCGCAAGCTTTTTCTGGGAAACATCGTGCTGGTATTGGCCGACACCGACAGCTTTGGGATCGATTTTCACCAGCTCCGACAAAGGATCCTGAAGACGGCGGGCGATGGACGCCGCGCTGCGTTCTTCCACTTGAAGATTCGGGAATTCCGCTCGCGCGATTTCAGAGGCCGAGTAAACACTGGCTCCCGCTTCGTTGACAATAACATAAGAAATATCGGCCGACGTTTCGGACAAGAAATCGGCAACGAATTGTTCCGTTTCCCTCGATGCTGTCCCATTGCCAATCGCCATAATCTCGATCGGATATTTGCCGGTCAAACCTTTCATGATTTTCTTTGCGCCCGCTTGATCGTTTTTAGGCGCGTGGGGATAAATGACCGCAACTTCAAGCAGCTTTCCGGTCTCGTCAATCACGGCGAGCTTGCAGCCGGTCCGGTATGCCGGGTCGACACCCAGAACCATTTTGTTTTTCATCGGCGGCTGCAGCAAAAGGTTGCGCAAGTTCTCGGAGAAGATATGGATAGCTTGGGCTTCTCCTTTTTCACTAAGCTCTGTCCGGATTTCCCGCTCAACCGACGTTTGGATCAAGCGTTTGTAGCTGTCTTCAATTGCTTCAGCCACAATATCACTTGAAGGCACTGAAGATTTGATCCATTTGTTTTTCATCAATGTTATGATTCGATCGGCCGGCGGCTGGATCGATACCTTCAAGACTTCCTCTTTCTCTCCGCGGTTAATGGCCAAGATTCGGTGAGGCACGATTTTTTGTATGGCTTCTTCGTATTCATAATACATTTCAAAAACTTGTTTTTCATCTTCGTGATTTTTCTTGGCTGCAGTCATGACTTTTCCATCTTTCCGTGTCATATAGCGGATTTTCTCACGGATGTCTGGATCATCAGCGAATGTCTCAGCCAAAATATCCTGGGCGCCTTGGATCGCATCCTCCGGGCTTTCCACTCCCGCTTCTTTGTTCACGAATTCAGCGGCTTTTGCCAATGGATCTTCTTTTGTAAAAGCCATCAGCCAATCCGCCAGCGGCTCCAATCCTTTTTCTTTTGCAATTGTTGCCTTTGTCCGGCGCTTTTGCTTGTATGGACGGTACAAGTCTTCCAATCGCTGAAGGACAGACGCGTTTTGTATTTCTTTCTCCAATTCCTGCGTCATCTTTTCCTGTTCAGTGATCGAACGAATGACTTCTATTTTTCGCTGCTCCAAGTTCTGGATATATGTATAACGGTCATCGATCGCTTTGATCTGCACTTCATCGAGCGAACCTGTGGCTTCTTTTCGGTAGCGCGCGATAAAAGGGACCGTATTGCCATCTTCGATCAAAGCAATAACTTGTGCCACTTGGTTGGGGCGGACACCTGTTTCTTTAGCAATCAACGATTGGATTTGCTGCATTTCCATCAACTACACTCTCCTTTTTTTCCTTCTTCATTTTATCACATAAAAAAGAAGCCTTCTCACTTGAGAAGGCTTCCTGTAATGAATGTTGCATCGTCACCCGTTTGAATGGTGCCGAGTATATCGTAATAGAGGCGTTCAGGAATTCCAGCCTGGCGCATCATTGCTTTCGGGTTTCTCAAATCCACTCCATCGGAATGAATCAAAAATAAATCATTTTCCACATACGTATACAATTGCGTCCGCAATGTTTGTGGGCGTCCAGACAAATACCCCATAACCGGCAAAGGATAAATCATCTCTCCTGTTCCTTTTCGGTAAAGGTAAAAACGGATATTGCCTACACAGCTGTACTCCAAAGTTTTGTTCTTGAAATGCACTTTGAAAATCGCTACTGCCGCTCCCCGTTTTTGGACCATCAACTCATTGAAACGCAGCATCAATTGATCGATTGTTTCGTGATGGTATTCTCTTAGTATTTGCGGGATGACTTGTGAAGATTCACGCGCCACTGGCCCACTTCCAAGACCGTCAGCAATGGAGCAAATGAAATACTCGTCTGTCAGCACCGTGTGATAGCTGTCGCCAGACTCGTAATTTCCTTTTTTTGCTTCATTGAAGATGAAAGCTTCGATGAAACTATGATGTATGGCTTCCACTACGAAACTCCACCGGCCGCCAAAATGGCTTCTTGCAATTTTTTGATTGCTTTTCGCTGAAGCCGTGAAACGTGCATTTGGGAAATCCCGAGCTTATCGCCTGTTTCCTTTTGGCTGAGCTGTTCAATATACGTATACTGAATAATTTGTTTTTCCCGTTCCGAAAGCACATTCATAGCATTTGCCACAAGCATGCGCTGATCCGCTTTTTCATAGCCATCGTCTTCTTGGCCAACAACATCGAATAGTGTTACGGTGCTGCCATCCGAATCGGCTTCCAAAGAATGGTCCATCGAAAGGGCTTGATAACTTTTCCCCATCTCCATCGCTTCTAGCACATCATCTTCATCAACATCCAAATACTCGGCGATTTCCCAAACTTGCGGAGACCGCTGCAGTTCGCGCGTCAACACTTCAACTGTCGCTTTAATGCGCGGACCAAGTTCTTTTATGCGGCGCGGCACGTGAATAGCCCACGTCTTATCCCGTAAAAATCGTTTGATTTCGCCTATGATAGTAGGGACGGCAAAAGCTTCAAAACTTCTTCCAAACGATGGGTCGTAGCGGCGAATCGCCCCTAACAGGCCCAACATGCCTACTTGCGCAATATCCTCGTGGTAAGATTTGCCATTCGAGTACTTGCGCGCGATAGATTCGACCAAACGTTTGTAGTTGTTCACTAGATTAGTTTGGGCTTCTTCATCTTCGTTTTTTTGGTAAGCTTCAATCCACTCAAGAACTTGTTCTTTTGTAGGTTGATTAGGATGAGACCGTTTCGACATCCTCTTCCACCCGCTCTCCTCCAACGTACTTTGTCATAAAGACCGTTACGCCTTCTTGATGGTGCACTTTGACTTCATCCATTAACGTTTCAATCAAATAAAGGCCGAGACCTCCTTCGCGAAGAAAAGCTCCTTCTTCCTGGTCGTGGTAAGGGCCAACTTTTGCTTTTGTGTCTTCAAAGTCAAAACTTTGGCCGTGGTCCGCTACCATGATCTCGATTTTATCGCCATACAATGCACAGCCAATAACAACTTCGCCTTCTTCTCCTTCTACGTATGCATGCTGAACTGCATTTGTCACCGCTTCACTGGAAGCGATTTTCAAATCTTCAATATCGTCATACGTAAAACCGATGCGGCTTGCCAAACCAGAAATGGTCAGCCTTGCGACACCTACATATTGCGACTTGGCAGGAACCCTCATTTCAACATAATCGAAAGGACGCATATCAATTACCACCTTTTCCAGCGGCTTCGATGTCCATAATGTCGCCCAAACCGGTTATGTCGAATAGCCGTTTCAAACGAGCAGAGAGACCTTTAAGCTTTACATGACCGCCTTTTGCATTGACTGTTTTATAAAAAGCTACAAAAACACCTAAACCTGTACTATCCATATAATTAACGTCGGAAAGATCCAACTCTGCATTTAATCCTTCATGATGTTGGTAATTCTCTAATTTGTCTCTAAGAACCGGTGCAGTGAACGCATCGATTTCTCCGCGGATAAATCCGGTCAAGACATTGTTCGCCTCTTCTAAATCCACTTGAATATTCATTTATTGACACCCCGTTTTTCTGTAATTCGCTCGAACTTATAAAGCCATCGTAAGTTTGTTTACCCTTACTTTAAAGCACTAAACCTGCTGCTAGATTTTTTTATAAATCACCAATGTAAAGTCGTCTCTAAGTTCCGCATTCTGCATGCGGTCCAGCTCATCATAAACATGCTGCACAATCACTTGGGCAGGTTCATCTTTTTTGCTTTCAATCAAATCAAAAATTACATCGCGTTCGATGAATCCTTCATCGGTCCGGCATTCGGTTACGCCATCCGTCATCATGACGACCAAGTCGTTCTTTTCAAGAGAAATTGTATGTTCTTCATAAGTGGCAAGCGGCGAAACGCCGAGCAGCAGCCCTTTTGCAGGAAGTTCAAAAAACTCGCGGGTTTTAGCCCGGTACAAGATGGCGGGTTCATGTCCTGCAGAGCCATAAGTCAAAGTCGCATCACTCGCCTTATATCTTCCATAAAACATGGAGACGAACATCGAATCGTCTATACTTTTTTCAACGATGCGGTTGATTGTTTCAAGCACTTGCTTCGGAAGTGCTGTCGAGTCATTTAAACTGTCCATGCCAAATTTGACCATCGACATGCATAAAGCAGCCGGCAGCCCTTTCCCGATCACATCAGCGACCGCTACCCCTGCATGGCCAGCTTGATCACTTATAAAATATATGTAATCTCCATTCATTTTGCGTGCAGGAACGGACAGCAAACCAATATCCAGCCCTTCAAGCGCCGGCAATTTCGTCTTCAGCAAGGTTTCCTGGACGTGGGCTGCTAAATCCATTTCCACTTTCAATTCCTCTTGGCGCTTCAGAAGGCTTTGGCGCTCTTGAAGAGCCAATCCGTAATTGATCATCATTTCAATTAAAAAATCGAAAGAATGCCAAACTTCCTCAGGCATGTCGCTATACAATTCCTGCATAGCGGCCTTGTGCATTGAAATCACTTCTTCAGGGGAAGTATTCTCAGAAATAAGTTGTCTGCTGAAATTTTGGCCAACATACAAGTTTTGCTCAGATTGTCTTTGCATGTACTGGTTTAATATCTCTTTATATTGGCTTTCGATTTTCTGAACCATCGGGCGCACCTCCTATCGGAGCCACTTTGTAGCTCTTATATCTGTCCCTTCTCCTAGGATCGTTTCAATTCTGAACTCATCCATCAGGCGCTTGACGCCAGGCAATCCAGCTCCTAAGCCTCCTGAAGTCGAAAATCCGTCTTCCATCACTTTCCGAATATCAGGAATGCCGGGCCCATTGTCAGCTGCAATGATTAAAATGCCTTTGACTCCGTTTTCTGTTAAACGCTGAATTTCGATTCTTCCTTGGCCAGCATATAAATATATATTGCGGGCAAGCTCGCTGATGGCCGTAGTGATACGAGCCTGATCTACTGTGCCGAAGCCGAGCTCTTTAGCGACGTTGCGTCCGAGCTGTCTTGCAGCCACAATATCCCATTCCGTTAAAATTTCTACTGAGGACTGGTTGCTCATTTTTAAGCCTCCAATTCCAATTGAAGTTTATCCAAACCATTTTCTAAATCCAGTGCTGTCATAACATCTTCAAGTCGAATTCCTAACTCGATCAAAGTGATAGCTACTGCTGGCTGGATACCGGTGATAACCACTCGCGCTCCCATAAGGCTTGACATGCTAATGACGTCTCCCAAGACCTTGGCAATGAAAGAATCGATAAAATCAACAGAAGTCAAGTCGATCACTACACCGCGAGCACTTGTTTCGTGCAATTTATTTAGCAAATCCTCCTGAAACTGAATTGCCGTTTGATCATCTAATTCCCACTGAATGGAAACAATCAATGTATCTCTTAATTTTAAGATCGGAATTCGAAAATTCATTGTTCTTCAACCTCCACAATTTCTCGATTTGTCCAAGCCAAGGCTTGTTCTACACCTCGCTGCAAAGTGCTTGTTGTTGTAAATTCGTTCAAATTGATGCCAAGAGTGACAATCGTTTGGGCGATTTCCGGCCGAATTCCGACTAGCATGCATTTGGCGCCGACAAGACGCACCGCGTCTGCTGCTTGAATAATATGATGGGCTACCATTGTATCAACTACAGGCACCCCGGTAATATCCAATAGCACTACTTCAGCGCGGTGTTTTACCACGCCTTCCAATAGATTTTCCATAATCAGCTTGGCGCGTTCCGTATCAATAGTGCCGACAAGCGGCATGACTGATATTTTATCAAAAACAGGAATAAGCGACGCGGAGAGTTCCTGCAAAGCAATTTTTTGCAGGCTCACTGTCCGCTCCCATGTTTTTGAATATGTATCAATGGTGCTGTCGCGTATCGGTGTCACCCAATTGCTAAACTCTTCAACGAAAGCACGGACGTTTTCTTCATTAATAATTCCGGCATTTTCCATCCCGTGATAAACCACTTCGACATAATGCGTGATTGCTTTCGTGACAAAAGTGATGGACCAACCAAGGCGCACGACCTTCTCAGCAAAATCCGCCAACCGGTTTTCATAAGCTTCGTGGTTATCCAACAAATTCGTAACCAACAAATCAGAAAATTCTCTGCTCGTCTGATCCATTAAATCCGCCGGCATTACTTGAAAAGACCGTTCACTTTCCTCGTTCTTCATAAGTTCTTGCCATTTCGAAATAATCTCAGTTGAGTTATTCTCGATGTAACTAGCTATTTGCTTATTCATTTTTTCAAAAAACCCTCCCTGTAACACTATGTATAAAACACATGTTATATACGCTCTCTTTATTGTATCGGAAAACTGTTTTTTTCACATCTATTTTATCGGTTGCCGCATTACTCTATATAAAGGAATAACAGAAAACACCCAAAGAAACAAATCTTGGGTGTTTTTTAAGGAGTATGTATGCTAGAACTTCACGAGGCCGACACTAATTTCCAGTGCTTCGTCCACTTTTTCCATTAACGCATCGTCAAGCTGGGTAATTTTGTCAGTAAGCCGCGATTTATCTATCGTCCGCAATTGTTCAAGTAAAATGACTGAGTCACGTTCAAACCCATATTTCTTGGCATCGATCTCCACATGAGTCGGCAATTTTGCTTTTTGGATTTGCGCAGTAATGGCAGCTATGATTACTGTCGGACTAAACCGATTTCCTATATCATTTTGAATCACCAGCACTGGACGGGTCCCGCCTTGCTCGGACCCGATGACTGGCGATAGTTCTGCAAAAAAAACGTCACCACGTTTTACAATCAAGTTGTCACCCTCCGCTTACGAGTCGCACCGTCGTGTGCTCCGCTTCGTATTCAGCGTGAGAACACTCACAAGCAATCGATAGGTTGATTTGCGACATTTCCACATAACCCTTGATCATCGCTTCTCGAATATGATAAGAATCGTACATGTTCTTCGTTACCCGATGAGTGGAAACGTAAATATAGTCTCCACGTTCTTGAACTCGTTCATCTGAAAAAGTAGTCAGTTCTGAAATCATTTTTTTAGGCAATTTAACAACCACCTCTTTTGTTTTGACTCTCTCGTACACAGCCTACACCTCCGAAATACCGATCATCTTCTCTCTACTTGTTATTATACTAACATTGAATGTCCGCTGTGGAAAGGCAAATCTAGAATTTCTAAAATTCAGCAATAGATTCGAGGCACTCTTTTTGTCAGGTTTACCGGAATCTCATAGGCGATTGTATCCAGCTTTTCAGCCCATTCTTCTATTCGAATTTGCGCTCCGGCTTGAGAGCCGATCAATTGAACTTGCTCGCCGACCGGCATTTTCTCCGGCAGCCGAATCATGCATTGGTCCATGCAGATCCGGCCGACGATCGGCACTCTTTTGCCGCGCACCAAAACTTCCTGGCCTTGCAGCCCGCGAAGCATGCCATCTGCATAGCCGATTGGAAGCGTCGCGATCCACTCATCTTGTTCACAGCGGTAAGTTGCGCCGTAGCTGATCGCCTCTCCCGCTGCCACTCGTTTAATATGGACGATTTCCGTTTCCAGCCCTAAGGCTGGCGCCAAGGTGATTGGCATGTTATTTTCTACATAAGAAGATGGAGCGATCCCATATAACGAGATGCCGATCCGTACAGCATCAAATGCCAACTCCGGATGCATAATAGCTGCGGCGCTGTTTGAAACGTGGATCATTACCGATGAATCGTTTATTTCTTCAACCACGGCCGCCATGGTTTTGACTTGCCGTTGAAACAAATCATTTCGATCCTCATCCGCCGTGGCAAAATGGGTGAAGAGGCCTTCAAAAGAAAAAAAGTGGCGACGGATCAACTGGACCGCTTCGCGTACTTCTTCTGCCTGAACACCGACGCGGCGCATGCCGGTATCCACTTTCAAATGGATTTTCAAGCGCGGAAGGTCCGGATCAATGACGGCTCCTGCCTGCAAAATCCAGTCGAGCGAAATGGCAGCAACTGCAATTCCGGCTCGCTGGGCTACCGGAATAAATGCTGCGGGCGAGTGGCCCATCACCAAAATGTTTGCTTCGATTTTATGCTCCATCAACAAAAGAGCTTCATCCGGTGTTGCAACCGCGAGCCAGTTGACGCCGCTCTCAACCGCTTTTTGGGCGACCTCCACCATGCCATGCCCGTAAGCGTCCGCCTTTACGACTGCAAAGATTTCCGCTTTGCCGCTTCTTTCTTTAAAAATCTGTAAGTTTTGTTGAATTGCATTCAAGTCGATGACCGCTTTTGTCGGCCGGTAAAATTCTGTCATATCATCCCTACTCACTTAATTTGATTGCAAAAGCACTTGTGCCGCTGCATATTCTTTTGTATGGGTTATCGAAACCAAGCCTGTTTCAAGTTGCTGAAAGTAAATCCCCGGTTTGCCGTTGCTGTCTTTTCTGATTTCGATATCTTGAAACGAACAGGCTTTCCCAATTCCGGTTCCATTCGCTTTTGCGAACGCTTCTTTCGCCGCGAACCGGCCTGCGAGAAACTCCGTCTTCCGCTTTTCCGACAACAAAGCGTATTCGGCGAGTTCACGGTCCGTTAAAACTCGCTCCCGAAACTTCGGTGATTTCTTATCCAATCTTCGTACTCTTTGTAATTCTGTAATATCGAGGCCAATTCCGGTAATCATAATTGTTTCTCCTTTCAATCTTAAAGCCTAAAAAGGTATAATAATTTGTATGAAATAGAGGTGACAAGATGTTTTTACGTACAGAAAGCTTTTCACAGTATATACGGTTATATCCTGTCGTATCCGCATTGATTGCGATCAACGTGTTGATACATATTTTATCATGGGTGCCTGAGATTGGGGACCAAGTGTTTTATTACGGAGTTGGCTATAATTATTTTATCGCTGATGGCGAATGGTGGCGGTTTATCACGCCGGTATTCCTGCACGGCGGCTTGATGCATTTGCTATTCAATATGTTTTCGTTATTTTTGTTCGGCCCTGAATTGGAGCGCTTAACAGGAAAAGTCCGCTTTCTCACGATTTACTTGTTGTCAGGTTTTTTCGGTTCGGTTGCTACCTACTTTTTGCAGCCGCTTGACTATTCCCATGTAGGGGCAAGCGGAGCGATCTTCGGCATTTTCGGAGCTTTCGGAGCACTTTTGTACTACGGGCGCCGCGTCATGCCTCAACTCAGACAAATTATACTCCCGATTATTGTGATTAGTATAGTGATGACATTCTTGACACCGAATGTAAATGCGACCGCGCATATCGCCGGAATGATCACCGGCTTTCTCATCGGACTCAGTTATTTCCATCCAAAACGCATCGTCAGCTGGAAAACCAAAAAATAAGGCCAACCGGGGAAGCCCGGCTGGCCTTATTTTTTTTCATTTGGCAGCTTTGCTGTCAGAAGGCTCATACCAAGCCAAAACCTCACTAGCATCCTGCTCTTCCATATGGTCGACACGAGCAGCTGCTCCAAGCATCCCCGATTTGATCGTCGCCTGGATGGAGGCTAAATTTTTCCGTCTCTGAAAATAGCTTTGCGTCACTTCAATAGCCTGAATTCTCTTTTTCATCATAAAAAACGCATGTTTACTGACTGTACGAAATTCCATCGTCAATTGTTTTCTCGTTAAAGCGTAGCCGGCCGTGCGATGCTGCCAGACTGCAAACAGGATAACAATTGGAAAAATAAGCAGAGAAAACAACCCATAAGGGTAAAAAAAGTAGCTTACTAAGCCAGCAACCGGAATCATCCAGAAGAAATCGAGACGATAAAAGAAATGAACGCTCCGTTTAGGCGCTTTTTTCATCACCGGCTCCCACTCCATATCCGGAAATAATTCGCTGAGAATCGGGAATATTGCCGTTTTTCGGGCCAACGGAAACAACCGAATCTTCTCATCTTTATCCCCAAGGGTTCCTCCAGCGCTTTCTACAGTCACCGTCGCATAGCCAAACCATTCACGGAGCGGGTTCTGCGAAATCTGTATTCCTTGAATCCGCTTAAAAGGCACCGAGACCTTCTTTTTTTCCAATAATCCCCGCGAAATATATATATGGTCTTCATCCGTCGAAATGGTGAATTGATAATTCGCGAAAATCGCCAATATAATCGAAATTACCCACGCTAATAGCAGAATGAGAAAAATCGTCAACGCTACAATCAAATAACCGAAACGCAAAAACAAAATAACCTCTTGGTAGATGGCGTCATATGGAATCAGATCCGAAAATTGCGAAAGAAACACCGCTACAGCTGAAATAACTACGCCAATCCCACCGGAAGTCGTAGCGAGAATTATCAGCTCTTTTAAAGACATGCGGTACACGGTCTTAACCGCTTTTACCGAAACTTCCGCCACTTCTTCCGTAACCGCTTCTCCAGCTTCTAATATCGGTTCCCAATTATGGCGTTTGGCATACTCCATCTTTTTTTCTATCCGTTCGGCATCTTCCCGAGGAATAGCCGTCAATTCTACGTCCGCTTGGCCGATTTTACCTGTCCCGGCTGTCTCTACCTTTACTTTCACCAATCCGAGCGGCCGGTGGAAAATTCCCTCTGTATAATCCAGGCTCTGAATCCGTTCGAATGGTATGTACCTTTTTTTCTTAACAAACAAGCCGTATTCAATCCTCAACTCGCCTTCTTCGAACCAATAGACGAACCGGTGCCATTTAATAAGGCCGCTGATAAGCATAAAGATTAATACAACACCACCGATCAGAACCGGGATTAAACCTTGCCACCCACGGTCAGCGATACTCTCGCCTCCGCCCCTAAAGAGATTGACGCCGAAAATAATGATGAACGGAAAAATCAGTTCCCTTAGCCCCTTGATGAAATTTAAGAAAGCAGAAATCGGGTGCAACTTATAGCGCATCTCAGACATCATCTTCCGCCACCCTTGCCAGCACAGAAATACGATTTCTCATTTCGTCCGCTTCCGAAGTGATCAAAGCCGGAATTGTATGGGTTGTAGCGGCTGTCGATATGGATATTTCCGCTAAATCATATTTGCGCAAAATCGGACCTTGTTCCGTATCGACGTGCTGGACACGCACCATTGGAACCAATGTGCGCTTCACAATAAACAGCCCATGCTGAAGTTCAATCTCCTGCTCCCTTACTTCGTAGCGCCAGCGCTCCCAACGAATTTTCGGAAACAAGTAAATAAGAAGAAAACCAAGTACAATCGGAAAAGCCGCATAAATCGCGTATAGCCACCATGGCCCATCAAAAAAATAAGTCACAGCCGCCGCTGCACCGGCAATCAACGCAATGACCGCAGTTTCAATCATGCCGTACACTCTCCAAACCGTTAAGCCCTTTTTCGAAATCTGATTTTTTGGTTGTTGGTCCATATCTCTCTCTCCATTCGCCCTCATGCTTTATATACGATTTATCCAACAGAACGTTTCACATTTTTCCAAACGGTTCAATTAACCCTTACTGAATCACACTTCACTTTATTGTACTTTATAATACAGACATAAAAAAGGCGAACCCGAACAGTTGCCTGTTCGGGTTCGCCTTTTATTTTTTCGCTTTAATGCCAAATCAAACCGGCACTTTCGCTTTTCTTCTTGTCTAGACTTCAACGGCCAGGTTCTCGAGTCATAAGCCATCCTGGCTGTGCGGCAGAAAACGCCGCTTCGCCAGTCTGTCTTATGCCGGTCGAACCTGAACGGCCGTTTCCGCTTTTCTTCTTAAGATTCGTGACGGCGTGTGCGTCCTGGGCGTCCGCCGCCAGCGCTTCCGCTTTCGCGGCGTCTGCCTGCTGCACCTGAACCGCTGCGGCCTGATGATGGACGGCCAGCGTTTGCACCAGAACGGCTGCCTTTATAACCGCCACCTCCGCTGCGAGAACCGCTTCCGCCGCTCTTGCCTTTGTATCCGCCGCCTCCGCGAGAAGGCAGAGGACGTTCTTCAGAAATTTGAACTGGAGTATCTTCCGGTTCTTTCGTCATTGTTTTAAGGGCAGCTGCAATCAAATCAACAGCATCGAACTTCTCAAGCATTTCAGCCGCAAATGTACGGTAGTCGCCCAAGTTGTTTTTCTCTGTCATTTCTTGTAATTGTTCCATCGCAACGCGTTTTTGGCCTAGTACAGCTTCATCAGCAGTTGGAGGAATCAAAGCTTCCATTTTCTTCTTTGTCGTTCTTTCAACGATGCTCAAGTAGCCCATTTCACGTGGTGTTACAAACGTGACAGCGACTCCTTTTTTACCTGCACGGCCAGTACGGCCGATACGGTGAACATAGCTTTCAGGATCTTGTGGAATATCAAAGTTGTAAACGTGAGATACGCCTGAAATATCAAGTCCGCGAGCTGCTACGTCAGTTGCGACTAAAATGTCGACTTTACCTGCTTTGAATTGCTTCAATACAGACATACGTTTCGCTTGGCTCAAGTCGCCGTGAATTCCTTCAGCTACATAGCCGCGGATATTCAAAGCATGAGACAATTCATCAACGCGGCGTTTTGTGCGTCCGAAGACGATTGCAAGTTCCGGTTGTTGAACATTGATTAGACGTGAAAGGATATCGAATTTTTCGCGCTCTACCGATTTAACGAAGAACTGTTCGATGTTTTCAACAGTCATTTCTTTAGATTTGATTTTAACGATTTCTGGAGTCTTCATGAATTTCTCTGCAATGCGGCGGATTGCATCCGGCATAGTTGCTGAGAACAACAATGTTTGGCGAGTTTCTGGAACGCTTGACATGATTGTTTGAATATCTTCGATGAAGCCCATGTTCAACATTTCGTCCGCTTCGTCAAGGATCAATGTGTTTACATTGTCTAATTTAAGCGTACGGCGGTTGATATGATCCAAAAGACGTCCTGGTGTACCAACGATGATTTGTGGGCGGTTTTTAAGCGCACGGATTTGGCGGCCGATTTCTTGGCCTCCGTATACTGAAAGAATGCGCACATTTTTATCTTGGCCCAGTCTGTACAATTCTTCTGAAACCTGAATTGCTAGTTCGCGAGTTGGCGCAATGATCAATCCTTGGACATTGCCATCTTTAGTGTCGATTTTTTCAATCAACGGAATACCGAATGCAGTTGTTTTACCAGTACCAGTTTGTGCTTGCCCGATAATATCTTTGCCTTCCATACCTAGACGGATCGTGCCTTCTTGAATTGGTGTTGCTTCTTCAAACCCCATGCGTCTTACGGACTTTAAAGTTGTTTCGCTAAGATTTAACTCTGAAAATTTTACCAAATTTTTTCAATCTCCTTTTGTCTTCATCTGATTTACAAATGGTGTACATTTTAGATGAAATCGTGACAAAGTCGAGCCTTTATGAGGAACTTTCACGTCGAAAATCATACTCTGTAGTTTTAAGTCAGAGGGGATGTGTGAACAGGAAAAGCTCGGGCGTTGCCGAGCGGTCTGATCGGCGGGTGTTTGATGCCCTATGAGTAGAACAAACCGTTTTGCTCAAAAAAATACTCTTCACAGGGAAGAGTGTTTCAAAAATGTATCCATTGCTTTCATTAGAATAGCACGATTAGGAACCACATGCAATCAATACGCAAAGGTTCCAATAATCAGTTTACTCTTCCAGTTTTTTCATAAAGTCTAAAACTCGCTTAAACCAATCCTCGCAGTCGTCGCTGTAGCAGATCAAGTGCCTGCCGGTGGCCGAATGGATGACCAGCTTTTCTTCAGAAGCTATGTTGTCGTAGATGAATTCTGAAGCTGTCACCGGGACAATTCCGTCCTTCAGCCCATGGACGAGGCATACCGGAACATGGATGCTTTTGTAATAAGGGCTGACCAGCTTCACCACTTTAAGGAATTCGAATGTCGATAGCAAAGGCGTATGAAGCAATTTATATTGATAGTGCCAGAATATCTCATTCTCCGCTAATTTCCATTTGACAGCATCTGCCGCCATGCCTCTCACTTCTTGCATGATTTGGCCGACGCTTATGTACTTGGCCGCCGCGCTCAACAAGACCAGCTTGTCGATTTTATAGCGCATCGCCAAATACAGCGCAATTAAGCCGCCCATGGAAAACCCGACAATGATGATGCGGTCCGCCTCTTTTTTCAGCTCGCGGAGAGCCAGTTCCGCCTCCATGAGCCAGTGGTCCGCCGTCATTTTCTTTAATGCCAAGGTTTCCCCGTGGCCAGGAAGCGTCGGAATCTTAACAGCCCAATCCGTCTGCCTCTCAATAAACTCAGCAAACGGCTGCACCTCATAAGGCCCGCCCGTAAAACCATGTATGCATAAAACACCTGTCTTCAAGCGGCTCTCCCCTTTTCACTGTTTAGTAAAAGGTTCGATGACATGCTCAAGCGCCATGCCGCGGGATCCTTTTACAAGAATAATGGAATCCGCCGTAATATTGTCCTGAAGCAACGAAATGATCGGTTCGTAATCCGACTCGCTCCATAGAAGCTTGCCAGTATAAGAAGAAGCTAATTTTTCATGAAGCCACTTCATCCGCGGTCCGTAAAGGCAGACCCCCGCCAAATCGGAAGTAATGGATTTCCCAAGTGCTTCATGGTATTCCTGTTCCTTGTCGCCAAGTTCCAGCATATCGCCAAGAACCACCCATTTATCCTCTTTCATTGTCGTTTCGCGGATAAAATTCAGTGCTGCTTTCATCGATGAAGGCGCTGCATTATATGCGTCGTTGATGAACGTCGCTCCATTGGCAGCTGGAATGATCTGCATCCGCATATCTGTCAGCGCCGCGTCTTTCAATGACTTCCGGATGTCTTCTTCTGACAGGCCGGCTTCTAAAGCGACCAAAATCGCCGCCAACGTATTTTTCACTTGATGCTCTCCAAGAACCGGAATGCTAAAAGCTGCATCGATAATCCCGCTGACCATGAAACTGCTGCCGTTTTCTGTCGCTTTGATATCCGTCACCGTCAACTCATTGTCCTCACCAAAGCCGAATGACACAGCTTGAAGGAAATCTTCCACGTGCGGACGAAGCAGCGGTTCATCTCCGTCATAAAAGAGCTTGCCATGCGTTTCAAGCCCGGCTGTAATTTCAAATTTCGCCTGTGCGATGCCTTCCCGTGACCCAAGGTCCTGCATATGGGCTTCTCCAATATTGGTGATGATAGCATAATCCGGCCGAGCCAATTCTGATAGAAATTGAATTTGCCCGAATCCGCTCATGCCCATTTCCAATACTGCAAATTTCGTGTCGGCATCCAGCGACAAGATGGTAAGAGGCAATCCAAGTTCATTATTAAAATTGCCTTGCGTTTTTTGCACTTTGAAATAAGGCTTTAAGACGCTTGCCACCAAATCTTTCGTGGAGGTCTTGCCGTTTGAGCCGGTAATGCCAATGATTGTTGTCGACAATTCATCCCGGTACGCCCGTGCCATCTCCTGCAAAGCGGTCTCGCAATCTTCCACAAACAAGAGCGGTAAATCCTCCGGTGGGTTCGGCTCATCACGCTGCCATAAAGAAGCGGATGCCCCTGCTTCAATCGCCTGCCTTACATATTGGTGTCCGTTGACTTTTTCGCCGCGGAAAGGAATGAACAAATCTCCAGGTTGAAGCGTTCTCGTATTGATCGAGACTCCTGTAATTTCAATGCCTTTTAAATTCGTCTTAATACCAAGCCACTTGGCTACTTGCTCAATCTTTTTTTTCATTTGATTTCTCCACTCAATCTATTTTAACTTGCAGCTGCTGCTTTTCTTCAAAACGTTCAACGGCCAAATCAATCAATCGTTCGATTAAATCCGGGTACGCCAGTCCGGTATTTTCCCATAACAGCGGGAACATGCTGAATGGTGTAAATCCTGGCAGCGTATTTACTTCATTGATTAAAATTTCGTTTGCTGCTGTGACAAAGAAATCCGCACGCACAAGCCCCGAGCAATCCAGGATTTTAAAAGCTTTTTTGGCAGCCTCCACAAGTTCCGCATAAACAGCCTCATCAAGCTCTGCAGGAATAATCATGGCTGTGTTGCCATCTTTGTATTTCGCCTGGTAGTCATAAAACGCTTTTAACGGTTTGATTTCTCCGGCAACAGAACATTCCGGGACGTCGTTTCCAATAACGCCAATTTCAATTTCACGTGCCACTACACCTTGTTCGATAACAATCTTGCGGTCGAATTTCAATGCTTCTTGAACTGCCGCAACTAGCTCTTCTTTGTTGTCCGCTTTGCTGATGCCGACGCTGGACCCTAGATTCGCCGGTTTTACAAAGACCGGCCAGTTCAACTCGGCCTCCACTTTGCTGATCCAATGGTCTTGATTGGTTTGCCACTCATTTCTTATGAAATACACATAAGGAGTTTGTTTCAAACCTGCCTGATGGAATAATTGCTTCATGATTACTTTGTCCATGCCAGCGGCTGACGCTAAAACGCCGTTGCCGACATAGGGCAGGTTCAATACTTCAAGCAAACCTTGTACTGTGCCATCTTCGCCGTTCGGTCCGTGCAAAAGCGGGATGATGACATCCAGCCCTTTTTCCTGCTCTGCCGGAAGAAAGCCTGAGATGCTATTGGGATTGGAACTGCTGTCTGCCAGTTGAAGCTGCTTAATCGACTCTGCCGGCCCTTCAAGCAAACCGCCTTTGATCCATTCCCCTTCTTGCGTTATGTAGATTGGATATACTTCGTATTTATCGAAATTTAATGCTTGAGTCATAGCGTGGGCAGTTGATAGAGAGACTTCATGCTCTGCCGACTTGCCTCCATATAATAAACCAACTTGTTTTTTCATCAGGTAAACCTCCGCTTTATCGAGTTGCTAACACTGCTGTGCTTTTCTCTTTCAACTTCTGTTGCACATATTGCCTAGTTTATCATGAACCGGGAGCGACGACTAAATAAAACTAAGCCATGGTTCCCTTTTTTTCAACCACAAAAAAATAATACTCTAAGCAAGTATTATTTCCTAGTTTGATGGGTAATTCTTTTTTTATCTATAGATTAAAGAGGAGTTGAGCTTTGGTTTTGAAACACAGAGCCGCCGACTCTAAGCGGAGCAAGACGAAATGAAAAAGCCGCCGAGAGTTTCTCGACAGCTTGAAAAGCCACACATTATTATTTCCATTGCTTTGATTTGCGATCAAAAACGATTTTGCGGCTAATATCCTGTTTCGTATACTCTTGGATATTTGACCAGAATTCGTCCAAGAACGAAATCTCTTCAACCGGACGCACATGAAGTTCAATCGTATTTTTCGTTTTCTCCGGATCCGCTAATGAAATCAGGACACCTTCCCGATAATCTTGCCTTAAAGAGTTCAAGGTTTCAAGCGGCAGCTCAGGGATTAAATCTTTTGCTTTTCGGCGCCAGAAGTTCTGTCCGTTTTCTTCTCTTCTTATTAATTGGGTAAAATAATTTCCGACAAGTTCGTTCAGGCGATCCAAGTGGCGGAAATAAATTTTCGTCGTCTGCTCTTCTTCGCTCGACAAATAAACAAATTCATTTTGCAGAGTAGCATAGAACGGCGGGCGCACCGTTTCCTTTTTGTGGCCGATATATAGCAGCTCTGCTTGTTCTTGTGGCGTTAAAGAATTGAGCTGTTTTTCGCTTTTAAAATCGATCCAGCAAAACTCGCTTTTTTTATATGCCCGCGCTTTTCGCAGCTGAGCAAATTCTTCCTGTGAAACAAATTCCATATACGTATGCATATTGAAGGATGCATCCTCGTACGGATGTTTCAGAAGCAACAGGTTCTTTGGCATCTTCATAGCATCCAAAAAATGGGCGAAGGTAAGTCCGCTGAAAAGGGCAAACCGATCAGCTTCATTCAAGTAAACATATAAATGCTGTATATAATAATCCGCGCCTAGCGGTTTCTTCACCATGTTTTTCACTCCAGTCTTACTTATTATACGGCTAATTAAATAAAATATGAAACATCAAAGCACTGCCAGACGTCATTACTTTTGGAGCAGGCAAATTTTAGGGCAATACGTTATAATAAATACCGAATCTCAATAATAAAAAGTATAGGTGAACGCAAATGCAAACAAACAAAAGCTTCGCTGACCGCATCGATTGGTCGCTCGCTTTTATATTACTTCTATTTTTCGTCGTTAGTTTGATCGCGATTTCGTCTGCACAAACAACTGGCCAATATGGCGCTAACTTTGTGCCGAAACAAGCTATTTTTTATATCATCGCAAGCTGCATGATCGGCGTTCTTATGTATTTTGATCCTGATCAATACAAGAAAGCCGCGTATTATTTATATGGCTTCGGCATTCTTCTGCTAGTTCTCTTAATGCTTGCGCCAGCAGGACCAGGCCAGATTGGACAGCCTGTCAATGGTGCAAAAGCTTGGTTCCACTTGCCGTTTTTCAATCTTCAGCCGGCCGAATTCATGAAAACCTTCTATATTTTATCGTTGGCCAAAATGGCGTCTTCCCATCACGAAAAAAATCCAGTGAAAACACTGAAAACCGATTTTTATTTATTGGGTAAAATCGCCGTGCTGTTGCTCATCCCGTTGGTTTTCATCATGCAGCAGCCCGATCTCGGAACCGCATTGGTATTTATCGCTATTACGCTTGCACTGATTATCGTTTCCGGCATTTCCTGGAAAATCATTTTGCCAAGTTTTGGCGGTGTTGCAGCAATCGGCGGCCTCCTGCTTTGGATGACGCTGAACATGCAAGAGTTTTTAACGGACAAACTAGGGCTTCAACCGTATGCATTTGCCCGTATCTATACTTGGCTTGACCCTTACTCCTATGCGGACAACGAAGCCTATAACTTGATTGCCGCAATGAATGCAATCGGTTCGGGGGAAGTATTCGGCAAGGGCTATCAAGGCCGCCAAGTGTATGTGCCGGAAAACCATACGGATTTTATCTTTACCGTCATCTCTGAAGATTTCGGATTTATTGGTTCAAGTACCGTCATCATTCTCTTTTTCATGCTTATTTATCATTTGACCAAAATCACATTGCAATTGAAAGACACATTTAGCACATACGTATGTGCTGGCATTATCGCCATGATCACATTCCACGTATTCCAGAATATCGGCATGACTATCCAACTTTTGCCGATTACCGGAATCCCGCTACCGCTTATCAGTTACGGAGGCAGTTCATTGATCGGAAACATGCTCGCTCTCGGCATTGTCTTCAGCATGAAATTCCATCATAAAAACTACATGTTCGGCAACCATAAAGAAGATGAATAAAAAACTCCGACGCTTGACGTCGGAGTTTTTTATTGCTTATGACTGCGTTTGTGGAGATTGTGGCAAAGCGAGTGCTCTTAGGAGTTCAACGCGGGATTTTGTGATTTTTGCTTGGATTCCCAGTTTCGATAAATTTGAAACGATTTTGCGAATTTCTACGTCTTTCGCCATCCAGATCACCTCTTTATATTTTTCCATACTTTTATAACGATTCAAAACCTTAACGGTTTCATAAGCAAGAGGAAAACATTTGACTTTTTTGTGTCTATGTATATAATACCATGTTTTTTACGTATTAAACTTTTCATTTTGATGACAATGTAAATTCTTTTCGAACTATCTGCCTTCTTTGACAGCTTCGTGACGCCCTATCCCGAAATTCTTTCGGATTCAAACCCGTTGCTTCTGCATCGCTTCGCTAGCTTCGAAGCATGGAAGAACGCTGCATCGCTTCGCTGCTTCGTCGCAGACGCCCTATCCCGAAATTCTTTCGGGTTCAAACCCGTTGCTCCTGCTTCTGCATCGCTTCGCTAGCTTCGAAGCATGGAAGAGCGCTGCATCGCTTCGCTGCTTCGTCGCAGACGCCCTATCCCGAAATTCTTTCGGGTTCAAACCCGTTGCTCCTGCATCGCTTCGCTGCTTCGTCGCAGACGCCCTATCCCGAAATTCTTTCGGGATAGGGCGTTGTTGCTAGCTTGAAACAAGGGTAGAATGGGAGTTGAGCCTTTTTAGAAAGCAGGAATTTTTGCGATGAAGAAAATTATTTTGCTATTGATGTCGGTCCAGTTTTTTGTTTATTTGGGTTTTGGCATTATTATACCGGTATTGCCTGAAGTTGTTGTCCAACAGGGGTATGCAGATATCCATGTTGGCGGTTTGATTACAATTTATGCGCTCGCTTCCTTTTTCACTGCTCCGTTGTGGGGAGCGTTGTCTGACCGGACAGGCCGAAAAAAGTTGATTTTGATAGGTTTAGCGGGATTCAGCTTGAGCTTTTTCCTTTCTTCGCTATTCCTCGATCAATTGGTATTGCTGTATGCAACCCGGATTGTCGGCGGCTTCTTTTCAGGAGCTCTTTATACGGCAGTCACTGGTTTTGTAGCAGATATAACGACTGATGAAGAACGCAACAAGTACATGGGTCTGCTCGGCATGTCGATCGGCCTTGGATTCATCTTTGGACCGGCGATTGGAGGCTTGCTCGGCAGCATCTCCCTTGCGCTTCCGTTCACCGCTTCCGCCGTTCTAGTCCTGCTGTTGCTAATCTATAGTGCATTTTTCTTAAAAGAACCGGTACGGCGAGGCTCTTCCACCAAGCGGGAAATTATTCCGCGAGGCGGCCTTGCGCTTTGGCAGTACCGCATTCGATATCTGTTCTTATTTTCATTTATGGTAACGTTTTTGCTGGCCGGCCTGGAATCAACGTTCCAATTGTTTCAAATCGACCAGATTGAGATCACGCCGCTTCAGCTCGGCTACCTGTTTATTGCTAGCGGCTTGGTCGATGCCGCCATCCAAGGCGGCGTCGTCCGCCGAATAAAAAACGGACAGGAAACAAAATGGATTATCGGCGCTCAATTAGTGACCGCAGCAGGCTTGTTTCTTCTGCCATTTACCGAGAATTTGTTTTTTGCTGGCGCAGCGTTAAGCATCTTTACTGCAGGCAATGCCCTTGCCCGCACATCTTTAGTATCGCTGACTTCCAAAGAATCCGGCGGAAAATACGGGACGGCTGCCGGGATGACTTATTCCATGGACAATATGGGCCGCATTATCGGTCCTTTGTTTTTCACTTGGCTCCTTACCAGCCAGTCCGGCTCGGTTTACTTTTTATCCGGCGCTTTGGCCATCATCGCCATCTTATTGATTGTGCTTTATCAAAGTTCACCTAAAACGCTTCGCGACAGAGAAAAAGCAAGTGCCTCCATATGAGGCACTTGCTTTTTTATACGGCTATTAAATCGGTGTTCCGCCATTGATGTGAAGAATTTGTCCAGTCACATATGAAGAGTCGTCAGACGCCAGATAAACATATCCTGGCGCCAATTCGTCCGGTTGTCCTGCGCGGCCAAGCGGCGTTTCGGAGCCAAAGTCTTCCACGCCTTCTTCCTCAAACGTTGCCGGGATGAGCGGCGTCCAAATCGGCCCTGGAGCCACTGCATTCACGCGGATGCCTTCTTTTGCAAGAGAGCCCGAAAGCGCGCGTGTGAAAGCAACAATCGCGCCTTTTGTTGATGAATAATCGATTAGCGACGGTTCTCCTTGGAATGCGGTGATGGAAGTTGAGTTAACGATTGAAGCGCCTGGTTTCAAGTGGTCGAGGGCAGCTTTAGTCAGATGGAACATGCTGAATATGTTTGTGCGGAAGGTCCGCTCGAGCTGATCGGCCGAAATATCTTTCAATGATTTTTGAGGGTGTTGTTCGGCAGCATTGTTCACCAAGACATCGAGCTTGCCGAATTCATCAATCACTTTTTGGATCACTTCCTGGCAGAAAGCTTCATCGCCAATATCCCCTGGAATCAACAAACAACGACGCCCTTCTTGCTCGATAAACTTCTTCGTTTCTTCTGCGTCTTCATGCTCATTCAAATAAGAGACCGCAACATCTGCCCCTTCTTTGGCAAAAGCGACTGCAACGGCACGCCCTATGCCGCTGTCTCCGCCTGTTATTAACGCCGTCTTTCCTGGCAGGCGCTGTGCTTGCCCCGCGAGGTTTTTAGCAAAGTCGGGACGCGGGGTCATTTCTGTTTCGTGTCCTGGCTGGCTTTCTTGTTCTTGAGCAGGAATGTGTTCCGGTTTATCTTTCTCCATCTTCATCACCCTTTCCAAATTTGCATTGTCTTTGTCGATTTTCCCGTTATCTTCCAGCCTAAACCTGAAGTTTAGCTTAATAAGACAGAGCTGCCCTAAAAGTGGCTTATCCATTCCGGCGGACGTGTTCCACGGGCACGGCTTCAGCCGCTTACATTCGCAACAGCTGGTTTTAGAAAAATCCTAAAACCCGTGAAGAAAAAGCAATGCTTTTATCTACACGGGTTTTAATATTGGTACTTATTAGACAACCCGGCTGAAAGAGGTCTTATTGAAGCTCGGGCTGGCCCGGAGCTGGCCTGGCCAACTCGGGATAGGCTTCTTTCATCACCGATGGCCGCATCATGTAAAGGGTCAGCAGAATGAGGCATAAGCTGCTGCCCCAAACAACAAACTGCGCCGGGACCACGTCATATAATAGTCCGAACAACAAATAACCGACTGGCATCATTGCCATACACATGGAATCGAGAATGCCGAAAACGCGGCCCCGATATTTTTCGTCCACATCTTTTTGCATCATTACGCCTATAGGTGTGTTTACAAAAATATTGGATACGCCAAAGCTGAACATCAGGATTGCCAGATAACCTACGTTCATTCCATATGTCAAATTTAAAATTAACGGCATCGCCAACGCCCCTAACATAACTGACATTGCGAGAATTGCTCTTTTTGAAAAGAGCAGCGGGAATTTCACTTCCTTCCTTACGGCGAAGTAAATCGATGCCACTAACATGCCCGCCGCAATCGTCCCTTCAATAATGCCGAAATGCGCTGAACTGATATTCAATTGCTGAACGGCAATAAACGGCAAGCCGATCATCATGGCAGAAAAAAAGAAATTGATGCCAACAGCTGTTGTGACAATGACCATGATTACACGATTAGCCCTTAAATACACCGCCCCTTCTTTCATGCTCTTGACCATGGACTGCTGCCGTTCAGATCCCTCTTTCTCCCCAGCATTTGTGAATAGTTTAAAATTCATGGTGGATTCCAGTAAGACCGCTATGGCATAAGCTGCCATCTGGATGGCCAAAAAAACGTTCATGGAGACAAATCCAAAGAGCATGCCGCCAACAACCGGCCCGCCAATTGTGGCAATCGACATCGCCGATTGGTTAAAGCCCATCGCTTTCTGAATGCGCTCCGGGTCGATTAAGTTGGCAATTGACGAAGTGAATGTCACACTCGTGAACATGGAACTGGCTGAAACGACTGCGGTTGTTATATAGATAGCGCTTAGCGACAACCCAGAAGCCAAGCTGTAGATCAACAACCCGGCAACTGCCAGGACACTTGCCCCTTGCGACAAAATGACGAGCTTTTTCTTTGAGTAACTGTCTGCGGCATAGCCGGCAAAAGGTGCAATCAAGCTTCGCGGCAAGATGCTGCATATCAAATTGATGGCGAAGCTTGCAGCTGATCCAGTTAGCGACAACACATATAAACTGATGCCGAACGTATAGACACTGCTGCCAAATGTGGAAATAAGCTTGCTGATGGTGAACGTGTACAGGTGGAAAGTCGCTTTTCTTATTCTAGCGGCCTCGCTCATGGTTTCCATCCTCCAAAAATGTTTAATTTAATTAAACAAAATATAACACGAGAAAACTAGCAATGCAATAAAAAGTTTAATATAATTAAACTATATAAGAAAAGCAGGTGATAGATTGGCAACTTTAGGCGAACGCATCAAGAAATTACGCAAAGAAAAAGGCCTGACATTGCAGGCGCTTGCTGGCAAAGGATTAACAAAAGGCATGCTCAGTTTGATAGAAAACAATAAAGCAAACCCTTCAATGGAGAGTTTGTCGTATATAGCGGAACAGCTCGGTGTTAATAGAAATGAGCTATTAGAAGAAGTTTCGCCGAACGAAATGCGTGAGTTGCTTCATGAAGTTGAGGGGCTTTATAAAGCAGAACAAAAAGATCCAAAAAATAATTTCAAGCCTATTATCAACAAAATAGAACCTTATGAAAGAAAAATGCCTTACCGTTATGAATCGGCAAGGCTCCTTGAAATATATAGCCATTGCCTTTACTATGCCAAGTCAGATAGATGGCAGCCGTTTTTGGAACAAGCAGAGGAAATGTATGAAGGCTTGCATATGATAAACAAAACGGCCGATATCCATACGTTCCGCGCAACTATAAAATTCATGGAACACGATTACACCCAATCTTTAAGAATGCTTCAGCAATCCCGCCAATCTTTCGAAGAACGGGAAGCAGTGTTGGATTCGTTGAAAAAGCTGGATTTCGATTATTTGGAAGCAGTTTTATATTGTGCCGTTGGCGACGCAAACAGCGCGCTCCGCATAATGAAGGAGGCAGTAAATTACGCAAAAGAAAACAAAATCTTTTACAGAATCAATGATTTATATAGAGTGATGGGTTTCCAGGCAGTTTTGAACAACGACAAAGACAGCCGGGATTATTACGTACAAAAACTGCGCTTGTTTGCCGAGTTTTCGGAAGATGAAGAAATAGATATTACCCTTGATTTGCTTGAAGCTCATTACAGAAATTCTTTTACGCACGAATATCAGAAAGCTTATGATGTTATCGAAAAGTTTTTGGAAAAAGGTTCAACTATCGATGTCTCCCAATTTTATTTAGAAAAGGGCAAGGCACTTTACGGTATGGGGGAATTGGATAAAGCGCTTCATTGGTTTCAGCTCCATAAAGTTGCGGAATACCTCCACCACCCCTATGATTTATCGATGAATTACGAAAAAGACGCATATATGGCGTTGATTTACGAGAAACAAGGCAACCATGATCTTGCCGTAAAGCACGCAGAAATCGCGAAAGAAAACATTGAACCAATGCCGGATTTGCCGTATAAGAAATTCATCTTGGATGTCTATAAGCAAATTATGGATTAAAAAAACCGCCAATCGGCGGTTTTTTATGTTTTGACATAAGTTTGGTAGACTTCATGGAATTTCATGAGCGACTCCAAATCCTCTTCAAACTGTGGTTGGATACAGGAAATTTGAAACAAGCCACGCGTTTTCAAGTAGCCGCTGTTTGCATGCAGTTCAAAACCGGACAACTGGGCAGCTTGCAAAAAGCCGGTGACTTCCTCTTCCATCCGGAAACTCATAATAGTTGGAAAGCCATCTGAGAGGACTGGCCAGTTTTTTGTTTTTTTCTTCAGTAATTCTAAACGCTGTTCAAGCAGCAAGTACCGCTCGGGATAAGCTTGCAGCGCCTGGTTAAAGCTTTTCAGTAAACCGCCAGATAATGTAAATGGAATTTCATTGGCGTAAAGACCCAAGTCTACATAAGCAGGCAGGCCGTCATCCGGTTCAATTGAATGATGGGCAAAGACGATGGCCACCCCACTCATTGTGCCTACCGCTTTCCCGCTGGCCGCCGAAGCAAGCCAAACGTTCTCAAGCGAGAAAGGCACCGAGCCAAAGCTGCTGACACAGTCCAAACAGAGTTTTGTCTCTTGCTGTTTACAAAGTGCTGCGATTTCTTCAAAGTTGTTCAGTAAACCAGTCGACGTTTCCCCGTGCACCATCAGCAGCCAGCCGATCTTGCGGTTTTTAAAGGCCCCTTCTATCTTGCCGAGCGAAAAAGGTTCTCCCCAAGCTTCTTCCAGCACATCAAATTCAAGCTTCCAGCGTTTTGCTTGCTCTTTTAGCCGCCTGCCAAATTCTCCATTTACCAAGACAAGCCCTTTTGCCTTCAAGTTTGGCAATTGGGCAATCATTGCTTCATTTGCCAGCGTCCCGCTCCCGAACAAGAGGTGCGGCGTGGCTGACGCCATTTTTCGCAACCGTTCTTTTGTTTCTTCAAGAATCGTCTGAAAAGTTGCAGAGCGATGGGATACCGCTTCTTCGCCAAAAGGCGCGGCCAGCTTTCCACTCAACTGGACGGGTCCCGGGAAGAAGGTTTTCTTTCTTGTTTGAAGGCGTGCCGCTACCAACTGGCTGTACTGTTTGCGGGTCGTCACCATGGGAACAAAAACCGCCTCTCCCCTGCCGACAGGTTCCGCAAATGGGCGAAACCCCAACTGGCCGTAAAGCTTCAATTCCCGAGTCGTTCCTGAGATCACTGCGGAATCATATCCTTCTTCGCAGCAAAAATCCGACAAAGCGCGTGCCAACAAAAAGAAGACCCGGCCATTCCGATGCTTTTTCCGGACGGCAAGCAGCCGGATCTCGCATACTTTCCCAATATCGGGCAAATGCCCCTCTACTTTTCCAATCTTCGCGTCCAAGGAAAAAGGGCGTTCTGCACGAAGTGCGATCATTCCGACAAGCTCCGAATCGGACAAAACGATGACGTAGGTATTTTGTTCATGGAATGGATCTACCCGCAGTCCATCTGTATTTTCTTCATGCTGCGGTATTTCTTCAACAAAGGTTTCATAATTCAATTTAGCTATTGCTTTGAATTCAGCTTCTGTCCGGGCGATTTTACACCAATACAAGGCGAGCCCTCCTCTACCTCTTTTGAAAAACTTCTTCTATATCGTATAGACTCAAATCGATATCCAGAGGTTCCCCGATCGCCAGTTTAGCCAACTGCCAACCAAGATAAGGTCCGGCTGTAAGCCCGGAGGACCCCAACCCGTTTGCTGCATAGACATTTGGATGTTCCGGAACTTGGCCAATAAACGGCAGTGCGCTCGGAGTGGATGGGCGGAAACCTGTCCTTGCTCCCACCATTTCCGCTGCAGCTAAACCAGGAGCGGCGTCTAACGTTCTATTGAGGATATGGTAAACGCCACCTGCTGTCAGTTTCGCGTCAAATCCGGCGTCGTTTTCATGGGTTGCCCCTGCAATAACCCGCCCGTCTGAAAACGGCACGACATACAAACCGTTCGGCACCATCGCAACCGGCCACTCGCCTGTCTGGTGTCTTTCAACCTGCAAATGGAGAATTTGCGCTTTTTGAGGAACGATCTTAAGTTTTAAACCAAGCGGTTCGAACAATTCAGCAGCCCATGCCCCACCCGTTGAAACAACGCTGTCAGCTTGGAATTCATCTGTTTTTGTTTTAACGCCAATTACTTTAGGACCGTCCATCCAAAGTTGCGCAGTTCCATGGATCCGCTTCGCCCCTAGCCTGACAGCTGCGCCGATTAAAGCGTCGCGCACCGCACGGCCGTCCACCCGTGCTGCGCCGCTTACATAAAGAGAACCATATTTATCAGAAGCATAAGGAAACAGATGTTTCGTTTCTTCTGAAGATAGTCTGCGGATTTCCCCCATTTCAGGTGCGTCTTCCAGGCGCTCATACGCTTTTTGCTCCATTTTATCGAGCTTGCTCGCCTCATGGATGCTGACAATACCGACTTGTTTATAGCCCGTCTCTTTTTCGCCTTGGCTTTCAAGCTGGCGAATAAGCTCAGGATAATAAGCTGCGCCGCTCTTAGCAAGTCCATACCAAGCCATGTTTCTGCGCTGCGAAATCCATGGGCAGACAATCCCTGCTGCGACACCGGTTGCTTGGCCCTCATCCCCTCGGTCGATCAACGTTACTTGCGCACCTGCTTTTGCCGCATGAAAAGCGGCTGAAGCCCCCAAAATTCCTGCTCCAATAATAATGATTGATTTCATGTCGTCCACACCTATTTCCAAAAGTTTTATCCGTTTATCTTACCGCTAATTCAATCGATACTCAAACCCCTCTAACAGAAGTTGGCCATAACCAACTTCCGGTTTAGCGCCTTGGTGGAATAAAGACCTCCATCAAGTGAAGTTTCTCGGTAGAGAGCTGATTCAATATCCGTATTTGGGGTAAAGCATTATTAGAAAGAAGCGAGGAAAATGGAGGAGGACTCAGTATGGAAAGAAGCTCATCGACAGAAAGAGTATTGCCCGTCACTTCAGTGAAAGACGGTTCAGGCCGGGAAGTGATGCGTGATGTTTATTGTTTTACCACCCAAATTGTCAATGTTTATTTTATCGGAAATCCTGCAATCAGCAGTGATTGGGTATTGATCGACGCGGGTATGCCTGAGTCGGGAAGCAGGATATTGAAAGAGGCCGAAGATCGGTTTGGCCCGGACCATAAGCTGAAAGCGATCGTTTTAACACATGGCCATTTTGACCATGTAGGCGGAATTATCGATATACTTGCGAAGTTTCCGGTACCTGTCTATGCCCATCCCCTCGAGTTCCCATATTTGCAGGGGAAAAAAGATTACCCGGAACCAGATTCCACTGTGCAGGGCGGCCTTGTAGCCAAGATGTCAGCGGCGTTCCCAAAGCAAGCGATCAATATTTCCGAACACCTCAAGGAACTTCCCGCAAGCGGCAATATTCCAGAACTGCCTGGCTGGAAATGGCTTCACACACCAGGTCATTCAGAAGGCCATATTTCTCTATTCCGGTTTGAAGGACGGATCATTATCGCTGGCGACGCTTTTGTAACAGTGAAACAGGATTCGTTTTATAAAGTGCTTGTACAGAAAAAAGAAGTGTGCGGCCCGCCCGTCTATTTGACAACAGATTGGCAAAATGCCTGGGAATCGGTCATTAAAATAGCGAACTTGCGACCATCTATTGCGGCTACGGGGCACGGTAAACCGATGCGAGGCCCGAAAATGGCAGCGGGACTCGTAAAATTAGTCAACAATTTCCCTTATGTGGCAATGCCTGATTACGGTAGATTTGTTGACAATTCAAAATAACGCTTTGTGAAACAGCCCTTGGAAAGCCTATTTCTAAGGGTTTTCCCTTGAATTTTTTATCTATCCGAAAATATAAATAGAAAATTTCGTTAATTATATGTTTAAAGTGATAAAATCATGGGTATATAAATACCTCAGTCTCGGTTTTTTTAGATACTGAGGTATTAAGAATGGAGATGAACTGAAATGAGAAAAAAAGTACTTTTTGTTTCGGATCATGGAGATCCCTTAGCGAAGCTTGGCGGTAAACAAGCCGGCGGACAAAACAATTATGTGAAACAATTGGCATTGGCCTTAGAAAAAAGAGGATGGCAAGTAGATGTAGCAACACACTGGTGCGACGAGACAGCCCCTCGAATTGAGACATTCGGCAAATCATGCCGTGTTTATCGTATCAAAGCCGGCTATAAAGGCTTTGTATCAAAAAATGAAATGTACAAGATGCTCCCTGCTTTTTATAAAGAAATGAAACAAACATTGCCTCTAGAATCGTATGATTTAGTCCATACTCATTACTGGCTATCGGGACTGATCGGTAAAAAACTGAAAGAAGAGTTTGGTCTGCCGTTTATCTATACATCACATTCTTTGGGATGGGCGAAAGAAAAAGCGACAGGCATTCGGGATGAACGCCGTATGGCAGCTGAAGCAACCATTCTCCAATCTGCGGATCAAATTTTAGCGACAACCAAAAGCGAGAAACAGCTTATCCAGGAAAATGTCGCCTCTCCTTCTCCCATCAAAGTAATCCCCATCGGGGTTGACCAAGCATTCAAGGTGCGCGGAAACCGTAAACACTTAAGAAGAAAATTGGGTTACGAAAGCCCATTGTTTGTATTTGCCGGACGTTTGGAAGAAACAAAAGGCATTTATACATTGCTGAATGCATTCCAGTTGTTAGTGGCTAAAGGAGACAAAGCTTACAACCCGCGCTTGTTGATTGCCGGCGGCGATGAAGAAGCTATCGATTCGGCAACGCGTATGCCTCTTGATGAAAGTTTATGCTATGCTTTAAAAGGAATTGAAGATAAAGTGGAATTTCTTGGGCCGAAATCACAGGATGAACTGGCAACATTATTCAATGCGGCAACGGCCACTATTGTTCCGAGCTTCTATGAATCGTTTGGTATGGTTGCGGCAGAAGCACAGGCATGCGGAAGCCCTGTCATCGCGTCTGATGTCGGCGGATTGAAAAACGTGGTGCGTGATGGCGTCACCGGACTGCTTGTTGAAACAAAGAACGAAGTAGATTTGGCCATTGCAATGGAAGTCCTCGCTGTGAATACATTGCTTGCTGAGCGCTTAAGCCGGCAAGCCATCGATGTGGCAAACCAAGAATTCCAGTGGACATCTATTTCCAAAAAAATAGACGCTATGTATGGGGTGATCATTGATGAACGGAGCAACACATTTATTGGTAACCGACCTGGACAAAACCTTCGTCGGGGATAGGGAAGCTTTAAAAGAACTATTGACGTTCTTTGAGGAACAGCCCTATCACATTAACTTGGTGTACAATACCGGCCGCCATTTCGGGTCGCTGCAAAAACTGAGAGAAGCGGAAAACCTGCCTGCCCCCGACATTGCCGTTACGGATGTCGGTACAGAAATCCGCATCAAGAACGGTGAAGAGTATGTAATGGATGAGGACTGGGACGCCCGCATGACTGAAAACTGGCGACCTGAAGAAATTGAGGAAATTGCTTCTCGGTTTTCAGGATTGACAAAACAACCAGTCACCGGGAAAAACCGTTCTTCTTATTACGTAACCGATGATGAGACAGCAGCTGAATTCGGCAGACAATTGAGCGATGCAGGAATACAGCATAAATTCATCTACAGCGGCAGCAAATACGTGGATATCTTGCCTATCCACGGCGGCAAAGGCCAAGCGCTCCGTTATCTAGTAGAAAAATACAACCTCCAAGACGCTAAATTGCTGGCTTCTGGAGACTCTGGAAATGACACGGAAATGCTGACACAAGGCTTCCCTTCTGTCATTGTCGGAAATGCACACCCTGAATTGCTGGCTGTGCCGGAAGATCCGACAATTTACCGTGCATCACGTGGATTTGCCGGAGGCATTTTAGAGGGCTGGCAGTATTTCCATTCAAAATAAACTTGAAATCCTAAAGGCTGTTCGCTGAAAAGCGATTGGCCCTTGGGATTTTTTTCTGTGCCAAAGCTGCAATCAGGGTAATCATTTGTTTTTTTATGTATTTCGTTTATATTTAGTAGACAGGCACTTTCAAGATCTGGGGTTCCGCTCCATTTCTCTCAGTACATACAAGTTGCTATTTTGTCTACGAACAGGAGGAAATTGAGATGAGTAAAGTCTCGAATCTGCACAAAGAGTCCATGGTCATGTTAAAAGAAACAAGCCGGACTTTTTTCATCCCAATCAGTTTTTTGGAACCTACCCTAAAAAAAACTGTCGCATCCGCCTATCTTTGCATGCGGGCGATTGATGAAATCGAAGACCATCCAGAACTGGACGACAAAGCAAAAAAGACCTTACTGCTAACAATCAGCGAAATGCTAAAAACTTCGTTTGATCCAAACGAATACAAAGCGCTGCTACAGCCTTATGAGCATATGTTGCCTCAAGTCAGCCTTCGCTTATACGATTGGATTAGCTTATGCCCGACTGAAATTGCCGATAAAGTAAAAGCTTCTACCGCAGAAATGGCAGAAGGAATGGCAAAATGGGTGGAAAAAGGCTGGAACATTCAGTCACGGGAAGAACTGGATGATTACACTTACTATGTAGCTGGACTTGTCGGTACAATGCTTTCCGATTTATGGAAGTGGCATGACAATACAGAAACCGATCCTGAGCTTGCTATTGCGTTTGGCCGTGGATTGCAAGCCGTCAATATGCTTCGGAATTATGATGAAGATTTGGAACGCGGTGTCAGTTTTGTGCCAAAAGGCTGGAACCGGGAAGATATGTACAATTACGCAAACGAAAACCTTTCACAAGCCCAGCTTTACGTGAAATCCATTAAAAACAAACGGATTCTCATGTTCTGCAAAGTTCCTCTAGCGTTGGCCCATAGCACATTAAAAGCATTAAAATCAGGTAAAGAAAAAATGAGCCGCCAAGAAGTTGAAGGCATCGTCGAGCAATTAAAGCAAGAAGAAAATATTAACGAATAATTTAAGCGCACTCCTCCATAAGGCGAGTGCGCTTTATTTTTATTGCTGTTTAACAAAATAGGATAAGTTGCTTACTTAAAATGACAATATTCTTCTTCCTTTTGCGCAATTAGTCTATAATTAAACCAGAATCAAATTTTTGAGATAAGGGGAATACCTATGACATTATCCATTATCGGCATCCTCACGGCAGTCATTTTTGTCTTAAATATCTTTCTTGCCGCAGCACTCGTCTTTTTAGAACGCCGTGACGCCTCTTCAACATGGGCATGGATACTAGTCTTATTTTTCATTCCAATTTTCGGTTTCTTCTTTTATCTTTTGCTTGGAAGACGACTTCGAAGAAAGACCCTTTTCAAGTGGGAAGGCCGCAAAAAAGTAGGAATTGAAAACTTGATTGCCCATCAAATGAATTCTTTGCACGATAACGACTTTCATTTTCGTGATGATAACGCGAAATCCTATAAAGAACTGGTTTATTTGCTGTTGCGAAACAACGGGGCAGTCTTGACACAAGACAATTCTGTGCAAATTTTCAACGACGGACGCGAAAAGTTTGATTCGCTGATCGCCGATATCCATAATGCCAAACACCATATTCACATCCAATACTACATCTTCCGCTTGGACCAGCTTGGCAATCGGATAATGGATGCCTTGACCGAAAAGGCAAAACAAGGGGTCAGAGTTCGCTTGTTGTATGATGATATGGGTTCCCGCCGGCTCAGCAAGCGAAAATTCAAAGAATTTATCAACGCCGGAGGAGAAGTGGAAGTGTTTTTCCCAGCTATCTGGCCAATCATCAATCCGCGGCTTAACTATCGGAACCACAGGAAAATTGTGGTTATCGATGGCCGGGTCGGCTATATCGGCGGCTTTAATGTCGGAGAAGAATATATCGGGCTCAGCCGGAAGTTCGGCTATTGGCGGGACACTCATCTGAAACTCCAGGGAAGTGCGCTGCACCCGCTACAGACACGGTTTATCCTCGATTGGAATCAGGCCTCTGCCCGAAACGACATTGAATACGATGATGATTATTTTCCGGCGATTCCCGAAAAAGGCGAAACGTCAATCCAAATCGTATCAAGCGGACCGGATGAAGAATGGGAACAAATCAAGGATGGTTATTTGAAGCTGATCAACCTGGCCGAAAAGTCCATCTATATTCAAACGCCTTATTTCATCCCGGACGCCAGTTTCTACGACGCGATCCGAATTGCAGCTTTATCAGGAATCGATGTCCGCATCATGATCCCGAACAAGCCGGACCATCCATTCGTCTATTGGGCCACTTATTCCTATGCAGGCCAGATGCTGCGGGCTGGCGCAAGGGTATTCATTTACAACAATGGCTTTCTACATACGAAAATGATTGTTGTCGACGGCAAGGCATCTACAGTTGGTACAGCTAATATTGATGTTCGGAGTTTTAAATTGAATTTCGAAGTCAATGCGTTCATGTACGACGAAAAAGTTTCTAGCGAGCTGACTGAATTGTTCCATCATGACATGGAATTATCCACCGAATTGACATACGAAAAATATTACGGCCGGACGCGCATGATCAAGACTAAAGAGTCGATTGCCCGGTTATTGACGCCAATTTTATAAACAAAAAAAGAGTCCCGGATGTTATAATTCCGGGACTCTTTTTTCAATGCATTTATGGAATTTTTTTTAAATTTACACGCCTAAATATTGTTCCAGCGTGATGCCATTTTTGTGAATTTCAGTTGCGGCTTTTTTTCCGACGTAGCGGAAATGCCAAGACTCATGCATATAGCCTGTAATGCTTTCGCTTCCTTCTGGATAGCGCAAGATAAAGCCGTAGTTGTGCGCATTTTCTGCTAGCCATTTTCCGCCTTTGGTCTCTCCGAATGAAGCTGAAGCCCAGTGCTGTTCTTGCCCTGCTTCACCAATGTCAAAAGCGAGTCCAGTTTGGTGCTCTGAATAACCCGGCCGCGCGCTGTAGCGGTCCGCCGCTTCTTGTCCATCTTTTGCCACATAGCCGTTATATAGCTCCTTTTGGCGGCTAAAATCACGGTACGTGCTGAACGCGACCAAGTCAATCTCTTCTTGGAGCGCCTTTTCTCTCATTTTTTCAAATGCCGCACGTGCTTCTTTCCCTTCACCTGGCGCGTAAGTTTCTGGCAGTGGATGCTGTTTGTTTGCCAGTAAAATACCATTAATCACTGTTGGTTCTTTAGGAAGTTTGACTGCTTCTGAATACACGGCAGCATCCTTTGCCTGCTCTTGCTCTTTCGGCTCTGATTCAGAAGCCGGCTTCTCTTGCGTTTCCGTTTCTTCCGGCTGTCCTTGTGGTTCTTCTTGTTTTGGGTCCTCAGTTTGTTCTGGTGCTTCGGTTTCTTCCACAGGTTCATCCCCTTCCGGCTTCCCTTCTGCAGGGCTTTGTGAAGTCTGCACTTCGTTTTTTGCGGCACCGTCTATGTTGGCTGGACTATCTATGGTCTTCAAATAAAACCATGCGGCGGCAGCTGCGACTACTAATATGGATCCAATGATCAAAGACCATTTTATAAAAGGGTTCTTTGTTTTTTGTTTTGGTGTATAACGCGATGGCATAATTTTCCTTCTTTCCCTTAACTTCTTTGCTATTTTACCATATGGCGGGTCCAAACCTCCTCCCGGAGGCAAGAAGCACTCGCTATACTTAAAAAGACTTTATAAATGGATTTAAAGTTGCAATGGCGGACAAGCACCCAAAGCTTTTTTTAATTTCCAAACGCTCTTCTGGCATTATACCCACCCTTAAACCCATATACCAGCTTTTTTATAATTCTCTCTTTTGGTTTCACTTTCCCAATGTGATTCGGCTACACCAAACGATACGACGAGTTTAACGAAAAAAAGCTGATAATAATTAAATAAATGCCTTATTACCCCCAAAACACGTTCTTTTTATACGAATAAATGTGTAGAAACGTTACAAGGAGATGAGCATAATGAAACAAATTTCCCCAAAAGACATCAAGAGCCTGTTAGGCCGGTTGGATAACTTATTGGAACAACGGCAAAAAGATAAATATGAATACAAAAAAGCGGTGCAGCCTCAATGAGACTGCACCGTTTCTTATATAATAACCGTAACAAGGACAACTGCAAACAAAACTGCAAAAGTGACAGCCACGCCTGCCATCCACTTAGCTTCCCGCTCCATTCCTTGTTTTTTCATTTGCTGGGAGCGGAAACTGTTTGTAATGACAAACAGCAGCGTCATTAACAGCACCGCTATTTCCATATTTCCCTTGATCAAAAAAATCAAGGACGCAATGCTTAAAGCCGCTACACTTATCCCTAAGACCAATTTTCGGTTCATGTTTTCAACCCCTATAAAAGAAAGCCGGCAAACTTTGCCGGCTTTTCATATTATTTCTTCTCTTCAACTGATTCCAACGCTTTTTCCGGATGTTCCGAATAGAATTTCCGGCCGATGAATGTTTGAATGATCAGCAAAATCCCTCCGACTGCCCAGTAAACCGGCAGCGCAGCCATCGATGAAAACGAAACAAACATGATCATAATCGGCGAAATATAAATGAAGAGCTTCATTTGTTTCTGCTGTTGTTCCGGCATTGTCCATAAGGAAACTTTTGCCTGGAAGAAGTAGACAGCTCCGGCGATCAATGTCATCAAAATATCTGGTGAACCAAGAGTAAACCATAGGAACTCGTGTGTTTTGATTTCTTCTGGCGCATACAAGATGGCAAAATAAAGGCCCATGATAATCGGCATTTGAACAATAACAGGCAAGCATCCCATATTAAGGGGATTTACATCATGCTTTTTATAAAGGCCCATCATTTCTTGCTGGATTTTCATTTGCTCTTCTTTGTCCTTTGTTGCTTTCAAACGCTTTTGGATATCTTCCATTTCCGGGCGCATTCTATCCATTTTAACTTTCATGCCTTGCTGGCGCTTGTAGGTATTCAACATAAACGGCATTAAGATCAAACGGATAATGATCGTGATAGCAACGATAGCCAAACCATAATTCCCGTTAAACAAGTCGCCTAAATAATGAATGGAAAACGCGAATGGTTTAACGAATGTGCTATAGAAAAAACCTTCCTGGTTTTCCACTGCGGAACAGCCACTTAATAGAATTACTGAAACTGCTAGCATGAGCAGCAATGTTAATTTCTTTTTCAATTTAGTCACCTTCACCTTTTTCAACTATTAAGAAGTATACCCATAAGAACGACAAAATTCAATCAATGGCTATGTCCCAGCAAACTTTTCGGCAGATTGTGGCAGAATTTCGAATGGCTTTTAAACCTTAGAAGTTCTAAAGACAAGAAAAAAAGGAGAATTTCTTCTCCTTATTTTGCATTGGGCAACGTATAGCGGAAATATGGAATGTGTTGGCTGTCCCGGAATTGCTTAGGTGTAACCGATGTATACTTTTTGAAAATGCGCGTGAAATAGCTTTGGTTGCAGAAATGGAACTGCTTTGAAATGTCCGAAATGACTTTATCCGAATGGCGCAAATAATATTGCGACTCTTCGACCCGTCGCACATTCAAATACTCGACAAGCGTAATTCCTGCATGTTCTCTGAAGATACGGGATAAATGGCTTGTGGAAATATGAAAATGTTTTGCGATATCTTCCACAGATAAATCACGCTCGACTTCATCATTGATGAACATCACCACTTTATTGACCGTTTGATGGCCAAAAGAGGGCTGTTTCCGCTCAGAGATAATTGATACAAAAAACTCGATCAATTCATCTGCCACATATAAAAATTCTGAATCGTTCATTCGGTTGTCCACCAATTCAATGCATGCAGAATTGAATGCAAATGCTTTTTTCGGCGGTACACGCATTTCGTATAATTTACGCGCCATAAGTGAAGATAGCACTATATAGTAATTGCGTACTGCGCGGATGGTATCTTTACCGGCACGCACCGATATCAGGTCTATCAATTCCCGCAATGTTTGTTTTGCCCGGTCTTTTTCAAGATGATGGATTTCGTAAACCAACTGGGTTTCAATTTCAAAAAAGTTTTCCAATCCTTCATATTGATTTAAATTCTCATTTTCCGCCATGAAAATCTTGGAAATAGTTTCTTGAATGGATGGTGCAGCAATAATATTCATCTTTTCCCCGTCTTTCTTTATACAATATTTGCAAGCGCTCCCTCAACTATATACTGAAACGGCTAATAAGAACATAGCCTATCTCCTAACTTTTTAAATTTTTTTATGTAATTTGATTTAGGCGCTATTTTACTAGTTACCGATTAAAAGGAAATATATTCCCAAAATATATACTATATATAACGAAATACTCTTAAAATGGTTTCATTTTTGACTAATAATCTCCCAGTTTTTTTCAAAAATAAAAAAGCAACCATTTTGTTTAAATGGCTGCTTTTTCCCTATTGCGCCTTTAACTTACTTCTATATCCGGCGGAACAAGCGCCCGGATATGGCGAGGCAATACTTCGATTTGAAAAGGCGTCGCACATCCTTCATCTCCATCGATATTGCAGGAAAGTGGATTGCTCGTGTTAATCGATACTTTTGTAGTGTGGACCACTTCTACAGCTGGATCTTTTTCCAGTTTACCGACCAATAATGCTCCTGCAATACGGATAAAAGCCGGAAGAGCCGCATTTTTTACTATATAAAGATGCAACAATCCATCATCGGTCAACGCTTCCGGCGCTAATTTTTCAAAACCGCCAACCGAATTTGTCAAAGCCACCAGTACAAGTTTGGCTTCTCCTTTCCACTCGCCATGGTCATGTTCAATTTCAAAATACATTTCGGCATCTTCAGTGATCGCTTTGAGCCCTTCTACAAAATAAGCCAGCGCCCCTAGTTTTGTTTTTTGTTCAGGGGTTACTTCATACGTTGATTCCGCGATTTGCCCAATTGCCAAGATGTTCATGAAGTATTGATGTCCCACCTTAGCAATGTCTACCCACTTTTCGGAACCTGTCTTTAAAGCTTCAATTGCCTCTGCCGGATCCAAGGAAATTCCCAAAGCCCTGGCAAAGTCATTGACTGTCCCGAGGGGAATTAATGAAAATAAAGGTTGATGTTCTTGTTCGGCGAGGCCCGATACCGCTTCGTTAATCGTGCCGTCTCCTCCCATCGCCACCACAAAATCATATTTATTCTCACAGGCTTCCCTCGCAAAGCGGGTAGCGTCCCCTTTCCCCGCAGTTTCTCTTGTATCTACCATATAACCCATCTGCTCTAACGTAAATTGAACATCCAGCCGGTGGTCAGCCGCCTTTTCTTTACCGGCAGATGGATTTAATATAAACATCGCTTTTTTCATCTTGTTACCTCCGAAGTAAATTGATTTCTTCTATGTCTTTACCCGGACTATAGGCTTCGCTAATCCATAATGGAAATATAATATGGAGGAACGCAAAAAGGATGGGATTTCCCCATCCTTTTTGCGAGTGCAAGATCACTTCAATTTGTTCATTAACTTGGGTTGACGGGTTCTATTTCCTCTTGCCCCTTATCTTCGTTGACATATTGAACGCTTGTCGACGTTCCATCACTTTTCGGTTTCGTCGACGAAGATGCCTCATCAGATGAACCGGCCGTCCCTGATCCTTCGAAGCCTTCCAAGTTCTGGGATTCCATAAAAGCATTAACCTTCAATTTCGTGTTGTTAAAAGCGATGGTGACTTTTCTCCGGTTCTCGGGGTTCTTAAAATATGCATATGCCCCAGCAGCTAATCCCGCGATCACTAAACCTCTTCGTTTTGCCATCTATACCACTCCTATCAGATTTATCTTCTATTTACCCTGAACGTTTAAGACCTAACCTGAAATAAATTGTAATCAAACGCATTTTTATTTTGCTGTGTATTTCATATCAACATGAGGAATGCCATCTTCATCATACGCTTCTGAAACAGGTTGAAAACCAAAGCTTTCGTAAAATTCCTGTAAATATACTTGGCCTTGCAGCTGAATCTCCTTAGCTTGCCATTCCGAAAGAATATACTCCATGCAATGGTTCATTAGTTGTTTGGCCAGCCCTCTCCCTCTGGCTTCCGGATGGACTATCACTCTGCCGATTGATGGAATATCGTATTTTACCCCTGCCGGGACAAGCCGAGCATAAGCAAGCGTTTTTCCGCCTTCCGCGTATTCAAGATGAACCGATTCCTGATCCAAATCATCCAGTTCCGGATATGGACATTCTTGCTCTACAACAAAAACATTCACCCTTAACTTTAGAATTTCATATAATTTTCCAACTGATAATTCATTAAAATGATAAGTTTTCCAATTCAAAAAATAACGCCTCCTTTTTCCTTCTATTATTCCACATCAGTGGCTATTCTGGGCTTTTTTTGATATGATGGCAAAAAGAATTTTAGAGGTGATTGCATGATTCGCACAGGCACGACAGAAGATATTTCTTCTGTGCAGGAAATTGCCTATACTAGCTGGAGTGATACGTATGAAGGAATCATTCCCTCCCCGGTCCAAAAAAGTTTTTTAGATAAATCTTACTCATTTCCAATGATGGAAATGCGTTTAAAGAAAACAATTATGCTATTAGCTGAACATGAAGGCCAACCCGTCGGATTCGCTAACTTCACCAAAGTCGATGAAGATGGCGATGCAGAGCTGATCGCCATTTACTTAAAGCCCGAATACCAGCGAAACGGCTATGGCAAAAAACTGCTAAGCAGCGGCTTGTCCCTTTTGAAGGGCTCGCAATTGTTTGTATATGTAGAAAGTAAAAACCTGAAGGGCCGCCATTTTTATGAAACCAACGGCTTCAAGTTCATAGAAGAGTTTGAAGAACTGTTCGAAGGCTATCCACTGCAGACAGCTAAATATGTATATGATTTAAAAGCACCCGCCTTGTAAGCGGGTGCTTTTAAAATAGGTCTTCAAGCCAAGCTAAAAGTGCACAGCTAGATCGAAAGAAAAGCTGTCGAGAATTTTCTCGACAGCTTACAACTTCGGTCCTTCAATCATATTAGCGAATAATACTGAACTTGATATTTATAAAGGTCGGTACGGTGTGTCTTCTTTTTTATGGAGAGCTTCATCTGTCCGGGTTTCTGTGTTATCCGTGCGGCGGGAATAGTCATCAGAGCGCCCGCCTCTGTCGTTATCGCGGTAGCGCATATCATCATCCCGTCTATGCTTCGCCCGGCGGACAAAACACATGATGGCTGCGATATAGAAAAGAATAGATGTCAGGGAAAGTATACCCGCAAACAAACCGGCAATGATAAAGAATGCGCCGGCCAGTTTGGCATTCTTGTCTTTCCGTAGATTCAGTAATGCTAATATTGCAAAAAGCGTACTGATTGCCAGTAAAGCGACAAGCGTCCAGCCAACTGCTCCAAAACTGGCAGCAAATGCGTCAATTGCCGCTTGAGCATCTTGTGGATTTGAAAAAGATGGATTATTCCTGATTTCTTCTTCGATTTGTTGAAATTGTGGTGAGTTTTGAAAACTGCCCGAGTTGCTAATCAAAAGAATGGTTGAAATAATAACAATCAGGTTAAAGACTATGCCTATTATACCTAACGCTTTCTCAGCGCCCCTGCTCACTCTGCCTTCGTTCATCTCGATCACCTCTTTTAAGATTTTTTGCCATAGCATAAAATTTCGTTTCTTGCTATTCCTTTCCCCTAAAAATTTTAATAAAACCTGTTTAAAATTTCTAATCTCGGGTAATTTATTAATATCAAAGATTTGAAAGGGGTTCTAGAAAATGGAAAAAAAACTAATATTTAATCAATCAGACTTTATGTACGGGATCGGCGGAGCGTCTATTTTAACGGCAATCGTTTTCTTTATGACAGGTCTATAAATTGGAGGCAATGATGGAAAACTACATAATTGAAACATAAAAAAGCAATCCACTAAATCAAATAGCGGATTGCTTTTTATGTTTATGCTTTTACATCGTTGTACTCGCTATATCGTTCGAAAGCTACGGCTGCGTAAGTACAAACAGGTTCCATTTTATAATTTTTCTGGCGCGCATAGTTTGCCGCTTCATCCAGCAGTTTTTTGGCTATACCTTGGTTGCGCAGTGATTGGTCGACATACGTATGCTCTATGACCATGACATCGGCCATTTGTGTCCACGTGATTTCCGCTTTTAAATCGCCTTCTTCTTTCCAGATAAAAGCAAATTCGTCATGGCCAAGTTCCGTAAATTCAAATTGCATTTTTCATCCTCCTCTTACCTTAGTCGTTAAGCGTTAATGGGCGTAAGGAAGCTTCGATCTGTGTCCGCTTTGGTTCCAGGAACGGCGGCAATGCCAGTTTCCCGCCAAGTTCTTCCATTGGCTCATCAGTCGCAAATCCCGGTTCATCCGTTGACAGCTCAAACAAGATGCCGTTAGGTTCACGGAAGTAGATTGCCTTGAAGTAATAACGGTCCACTTCGCCTGACGTGACAAAACCGTTCGAACGCAAATACTCATTCCACTTACTATATTCCTCAAACGTCTTAACACGAAACGCAACATGATGGACACTGCCTCTGCCTGGGCGTTCAGGCGGCAAATCCGTGCGCTCTTCTAAGTGTACTTCGCCGGCAGGACCGCCTTCTCCTGTCGAAAACACCAAAATATCCGGCATGCCTTCTACCGTTGATGCATAAGAACCGATTTGTTCAAATCCAAGAATGTTTGTCAGCGTAGCTGCCGTCTTGTCGGCTTTGCGGACGGTAAGCTGGACAGGTCCTAATCCGACAATCGCAAATTCATCCGGAACGCCGCTTTTTGACCAAGGAATTCCGTAATCGATTCCTGATCCATCATCAACCACAAGCATTAGCCGTGACCCTTCAAAATCTTGAAAAGTCAGTGCCGGCCGGTTAAAGCGCTTCTCAATTTCACCATGCGGCACGCCATATCCTTCAAACCGGCTGATCCAATAATCCAAAGCAGCTTCGCTTTTCACGCGAAATCCTGTACTGCTGATGCTCGATACACCGGGATAAGTTCTGCCCGCCATCGGGATATCAAAATACGTCATGTCTGTCCCAGGCGTCCCCACTGCATCTGCATAAAACAGATGATAGGAAGACGTATTGTCTTGATTGACGCTTTTTTTCACTAAGCGCATGCCTAAAATACCCGTGAAAAACGCATGGTTTTTGTCTGCATTGGCTGTAATCGCAGAAACGTGGTGGATTCCTTCTAATTTCATTTAACTTCCTCCTTTAATTATCTTGAATTCGAGATATTAAATTCATCTTATCACTTGCTGTTCAATCGTGCAATAAAGGAGCTTTTTAAAAAAATAAAAAAAGGCGCATCAGTATGGTGACAGATTCGCCTTCAGGCTGTCGAGAAAGTGAAGCAGTTGTTCATTGCGCTCCATCCGGTCGCTTTCCGCGGGCGCAGCCTCAGCCGCTTCCTTCGCGTTGCTCAGTCCAGGGTCTTCGGCTTGCGCTTTGTCCGCTGGAGTCGCCGGATTCCGCTCCATTCACTAGAGACCATTTGGATAAGCGACGCTTTTTCTTTCTTGCTTGTTGTTCCTTCGGTACAAGTTTCACTTTTTTTGAACTCTTAGACAAACATTCTTCTTTTTTACGTCTCTGGCTATTCCAATTTCATGATCACTCAAGTTCCTCAACAAACGAAAGGCGAATCAGTATGGTGACTGATTCGCCTTTCTGCCTTATTAACTGACCAATGAACGAATGCCATCGATCAGTTTGTTGAAGAAATTCTTAACACTTTGCCAGAAGCCGTCATCGTTTACAACGGTTCCAATTTTGTCTTCAATCGTCTTGCTTAAGTCGTTAAGTTCGTTTGACCATTGAGAAAAATCGATGTCCAAGCTGCGGATCCGGTCCATCAAATCAACCAACAATTGGCGGTCTTCCGGGCTTAATTCGATTTGCAACTTGATAATTTGTTCTTCTACAATCTTTTCTACTTCTTCCCGTGATTCAGGCTTTTGCTCGGCAATATCTTTTTTGATCTCCGTCAGCAATTCGCTGACTTTGGCTTCGTCCACACCGCTGTCGGCGATTTCAGTCGCTACACCTAGTTCGTCGTTTGCCACGTCTGTCCGCTCGGGGTCCAATTCTTCCCCGCCGTTCACTTCATAAGCTTTATAGATGCCGACAAGCGCCGAATGCCCTGTTACCGGCTTTGGCGCTGCCACTTCCACTGTCGCATCTTTGATGCCTGCTGTCAGCATCGCGTTGGCGTACATTTCCGTTGTTACTTGTGTGATGTTGTCGGGTGTAACAATTTCGACTACCATTCCTTTTCCTTCATCTTGCCGCGTGATTTTAGCGGAAGAATACATGCGCGCACGTGAATCGCCGTCTTTAATGTATTTTATAAGGTCTTGACCTGTCACTTCAATTTCTTCTACTTCGCCTGTCACTTCCAAACTTTTCGCGACGCTATCTTTTTCAGCATCTGATAAGTTGGCGCCGTAGACTGCGATTGGAAGACCAAATTTTTCATTGATGCCGACATTTGCCGAACCGGTTACCGGCGATAAGACCGATACCGCTAAAACCATCGTAATGGCAGAAATCATTTTTTTCATGAGTTATAACCCCTTTCTCCAAATTAATACGAAATTTACGGGGAAAAGGTTGCATTACTTTGTTAACTTTGTCCAACCTTCTTCTTGTACAATCCGACGGGCTTTGTACAACGTGCCAAGTGCCCGCTTGAATGCCGCTTTGCTCATGCCAAACATTTCCTGAATTTCATCCGGTGTGGATTTATCGGTAAACGGCATCTGGCCGCCCGATTCTTCTAAATAAGCCGCAATTTTTTCCGCATCACCGGATAAACGCTCTTGTTTGCGAGGAAGCAACGAGCCATTCAAAGTCCGGTCTTCTTTAACGCCGATGACACGGACTGTTTTTTCTTCTCCGAGGCGCGGTTCTGCTTCGCGTTCCGATTCGTGGACAAATATGCGGTACATTTCTGGAACGGAAAGCATGAAAGAACCTACTGGAAGCAAACGATAAGCGCGTGCTTTCAAGTCTTTGTTAAACACTTCTTCCGGTGCCGGAACAGACAACTCGCTAACTGTTTCTTCAGTAGCTAGACGGCCATATAAATCCCCGTAGCGATCAGTGCGCAATGTCATAAAAATATGGTCGCCTGGCTCTGGCCATAGTTCTTCGACTTGAGGAAGGTCGGCAGGAAGCACATAGACTTCCCGGGTGGTGCCAATATCCACTACCAATCCTTCGCGCCTTGATACTTTCAATACTTTTGCCCAACCATATTGGCTTGGTAAAATGTGCGGGATCATCGGCGTCGCTGAAATGCCGCCTTGGCGGTTCCGGTACATGAATACCTCTATTTCACTGCCGATTTCTTGCCCTTCTTCGATTTCTGATGCGTTCATCAGGACTTCATCCCCTGAACTGTTTGTCAAAATCCATTGGGAACCCGACCGGTCTTTTATCTCTAATGTTGCTTTTAATCCTGGATGCAATGCCATTTATATATCCTCCTTGTATCGGTTATTTATCATTTTGTTCGTTTTTAAGCTTTTCAAGCTCTTCCCGAAAGGCCGAGTTTTCTTCCAGCACTTGAACCAAGTCCGCAATCCGGTTGATCGAATTCCAGCTCAAATGGTGCTCAATGCCTTCTACATCCCCGTAAATGCGCTCTTCGTCAACTCCGATCAACCGCAGAAATTGTTCGAGCAGATCATGCCGCTTCACGAGCCGCTTTCCTAACTTCTGCCCTTGAGGAGTCAACACAAGGCCTCGATAGCGTTCGTATATCAGATACCCATCTTTATCCAACTTCTGGACCATCTTTGTTACGGAAGACGGCAGAACCGATAAAGCTTCCGCAATATCCGATACACGCGCGTACCCTTTTTGTTCAATTAGCGAATAAATTATTTCTATATGGTCTTCCATACTCGGAGTAGGCAAAATAAGTTCCTCCCTAACGTGGCTCTCTTCAGTTTACTATACCCCACTCTATCGAACAACCGACTCACAAGGGCCTGCAAATAGATTCACTTTTCTGCCGAGGTTTGCCCGTATCCATATGAGGGTATCTATTACTATGGAACCAGAAAGGATAGGTGAGGAACATGGGCCGCATACTTTGGATTATCTTAGTAGTAGTTATTGCTTTTTGGTTGATCGGATTCTTAATGGACGTTGCAGGAGGATTAATTCACATTCTTTTAGTCATCGCAGCTATTATTTTGATCATCAACTTAGTGACAGGCAGACGGGGCGTTTAGCCCAAAGAAGCGGCAGGGAAAATTCCCCTGCCGCTTCTTTTTATTCTTTCACTTTTGCATAAACACATGTATCTCTTAATTTATTGCCGATTTTGGAGACAGAATCTTTTCGAAGGATGCCTTCGAGTTCGAACTTCAATCGTTCCGCCACTGCACGGCTCCGCACATTTTCCGGATCGCAGCGTATTTCCACCCGGTTAGCTTCTAGTTCCTCAAATGCAAATCTTGTAATACGGTCAACCGCTTCCGTTACATAGCCTTTTCCTTCAAACCGATTATCCACCCAATAGCCGATTTCAAACTTGCGCACTTCCCAATCGATCCGGTGAAGCCCGGAAGAACCGATAAAGTCGCCAGTTTCCTTCGAGAAGAAATGCAGGCGCAAATCTTTGCGCAGTTGAAAATCAGCAATGGCTTCCACCAAATTGGCTTCCATCTGTTCCAAATCCGGCTTTTTTTGCGCAAATGGCATCCACGGACGGAGTGCGTCAATGGAGTGCACTACTGCTTCGTAGCTGAGTTTCGCATCTTCTCTTTTTGGCATCCGGATCAGCAAGCGTTCCGATTCAAATTCTTCCGGAAAGTTGAGCAATATCGGATTAAAGCTTGGCTCTTTTTCAATTTCCATTACATCATCCCAGTGGACAGGCGTGGTAATGCCCGCTTGCCAGTCTTCGCGCGTCATGCCGTAAGTCACTGCATCATAATAGCGGTTTTCTCTTGGAGAAAACCACGCTTGGCGCAGATGGGCTTCTTTGACAAAACCGGTCCGTTCGAAAGCTTTGCGCATCGCAAAATTATCGTGGCGCGTGTTGCCTTCCAACCGGATTTTCTTTTCCGGCAATGAGAACACGTAATCGGCAATCATTTTCAGCGCTTTCGGACCGTAGCCTTTGCCTCGGTATGGATCCGCTATCCGCAAATCAAAAAGCGGAATATCGTCTTGCAAATCGAAAATTTTCACTAACCCGACTTGCATGCCCTCGTCGTTTTCTATCCAAAACGTAGTCACCTGATCAGATTGGTAGCCGCCTTCTTCAATCGTTTTTTGGATCAATCCGCGAACCGGATGTTCGATTCCGTGAAACGGCCATGAATTCGTTGTCATGAAGTTAATAAGCTGTTCTTGCTCTTCCATAGTCCATTCAGTTAATTTCAAACCAAAATCCTCCAAATACTTCTTACTTCTGAACTTTCATCAGCCGAAGTGCATTAGTATAATGAACAGCACAGCACATATATCCGCAAAAACCGCACCCACGGCGTCAGCCATACTGGAGTAATCAGAAGCAAAGCAATTATTTTCAATCCTAATGCAAAATGATGTTTCCTTTATTATACGCAATTTTTTTCACATGCGTCGAATCGTATATGGAAGTTTTTTAAAACACCAGCCATTACCGCGATACCCGCTGTTTCAAGGGTGGCGTCCGTGCAGCTCTACGCCCAACGCAATGCCAATAAATGAAGCGGGGAAGCAATGCCTTGCTGGTTCCTTTCCAAGCCCATTGCACTCCCTTTTGCCCGATCGCCGGCATTCTTCATTAGCTGTGAACGCAGACTTGAACCAATGAATAATACACTTGTTTTCCTTTCCAGCTCCCATTCAAATGCGCCTTTGACTATTTTCTGCAGTATAAATCTTCAAGCAATGTTAGTCAAACGAAGATTTGAATGAAAACCATTTACTCTTTCAAGAAAAAATGATAAAGTTCTTACGATTGCCATAACCCGGGGCTTCTCTGAGAGTGAGGAGTCAAAACTATACCAATATAAAAGGAAGTGGAATTTTTGAACACCATGTCATACAAAGAGCAATGGTTTGGCAATATCCGCGCGGATATCCTTGCCGGCATCGTCGTTGCCCTCGCTCTTATTCCAGAAGCGATCGCTTTTTCCATCATTGCCGGAGTCGATCCGATGGTGGGGCTATACGCTTCGTTCTCTATTGCAGTAATCATTTCTTTCGTCGGCGGAAGGCCTGCCATGATTTCAGCGGCCACAGGAGCAATGGCGCTTGCCATGGTCTCCCTGGTCCGGGACCATGGATTGGATTATTTGTTGGCTGCCACGATATTAACAGGAATTCTTCAATTGATTTTTGGCTACTTGAAAATTGCGCGTTTTATGAAATTCATACCGCGCGCCGTCATGATCGGTTTTGTCAATTCACTTGCCATTTTGATTTTCTTGGCACAGGTGCCGTTTATTTTCGGCATTAATACAATCACCTATGTTTTTGTAGCCGTGACCTTAGCCATCGTCTATATTTTGCCGCGTTTCTTTACGGCAATTCCGGCACCGCTCATCGCTATTCTAGTGTTGTCCGGAATTGTTATGTATGCCGGCATCGACATGCAGAATGTCGGAAGCCTCGGCACCATCTCGCAATCCCTGCCGACGTTCTTCCTTCCTGATGTACCATTCAATTTTGAAACTTTACAAATCATTTTCCCGACGGCTCTTGCCTTGTCAATCATCGGTTTGCTGGAATCACTGTTGACGGCTTCCATTTTGGACGATGCGACTGAAACGGATTCGGACAAGAACCAAGAGGCGCGCGGACAAGGCATCGCTAATTTCGTCACCGGCTTTTTCGGCGGAATGGCAGGATGCGCGATGATCGGCCAATCCGGCATCAACGTCCAATCGGGCGGACGCGGGCGTTTGTCCACGTTTACTGCAGGGGCCGTATTGATGTTCTTGATCATTGTCCTTGGAAACTGGGTCGTCCAAATTCCGATGCCGGTTCTTGCCGGCATCATGGTCATGGTATGCATCGGCACATTTGACTGGAGTTCATTCAAATATTTGGCGACCGCGCCAAAATCCGACGCACTCGTCATGTTGGTCACAGTCGTCGTTGTCGTTTACACGCACGATTTATCAAAAGGTGTATTTGCAGGCGTCATCTTAAGCGCAGTTTTGTTTGCTGCCAAAATTTCCAGAGTGGAAATCCGAAAAAAAGGATTCGACAAGAATTCGTCGAATGTCTATACAATACACGGGCAATTATTCTTTGCATCAAGTCAAGACTTCGTTGCATATTTCGATACGGCAGAACCGGCTGATCACATCACTTTGGATTTTACAGATGCAACAGTTTGGGATGATTCCGGAGTTGGGGCTATTGACCGTGTAATGAACAAATTGCAGGCAAAAGCACAAAAAGTAGAAATTACAGGATTGAATGCTTCAAGCCAAAAACTCGTAAACAAATTAGCGACATATGGCAAGGAAGGCAACAGTCCAAGCCAACATTAAGGGGGATTTTACATGTATCAAAAAATTCTTGTTGCAGCAGACGGTTCCGACCATTCCATCAGAGCCGCCCGCGAAGCGGTGAAAATGGCAAAAGCGAACCCCGAAGCTGTCGTTACCCTTTTATATGTTATCGATTATGACAAAGCGCGAAGCGAGATCCTTCATGGCCAAAGCAGTGATGAAGTCCATTTTGAACGGCGCAAGCACTTATTGCCGTTAGAAGAAATTTTCCGTTCGGAAGGCGTAGCATTCGAAACGAAAACATTGCATGGTACGCCAGGACCGACCATTGTCCAGCATGCCAATGAAACAGGCTATGACGTGGTATTCATCGGCAGCCGCGGATTGAACTCCTTTCAGGAAATGGTGCTCGGCAGCGTCAGCCATAAAGTAGCCAAACGCGTGCAAGCGCCCGTTATCATTGTGAAGTAATTAAAAAGGCGGACAGGCAAATTGCCTGTCCGCCTTTTTCGAGCAAATCAGAGAAGAAAGAGAGAGTTTATATTTTATGCACGTTCGCCAAACTTCTAAAATAAACAGGCATCCCGCAAAACTGCAGGATGCCTGTTTATTTAAAAAATCGTATAGGCTGCGCTGAACAGCACAATTCCAATGAGCAAGGTGGCCGCCACATATGCCAAGCCACTCCGCCATTTGCCGTCTTCTATATCTTTGACCACATCAAGCGCCATCGTGGAAAACGTCGTAAAAGCCCCTAAAAATCCAGTCATCCAAAAGACCGACAGCTTCCCGCTTCCCATAAATGCGCCAAGCGCAAACGAACCCAAGCTGTTCACAAGCCACGTTGCTGTTTTTGGATGCCAAGCTTTCCTTTCAACATAAAGGTAAAAAAGGTAGCGCGCAATCGCTCCAAGAAACGCACCAACTGCAATGCCAATCATAAGCGCCCACCTTTTCTTCCGATCCACAAGCCAAAAGCGGCAGACCCGACAGAACCGGTCGTCATACCAACAGCAAACACCAGGCCTTGCAGGAGCGAACGGTCTAAATAATGGAACCAGTCGCTAGAGAAAGCGGAAAAAGTCGTAAATGAACCGATTAGCCCGGTCGAGACGAATAGCCGCAATTCCGCCGATTTCCCGGCAAGCCATGCAGCTGCTATGCCAATTAAAAAACTTCCGGCCAGGTTAACCGTCCATATCCCGAATCCGACGGGAACTGCCGTGTAAATCCATGCCCGCAGCAGCGCTCCCGCCATTCCGCCCAAACCAACCGCCAAAAATCGCATCTATCCTACCGCCTCTAATCATTTTCCTCTCATTATAGCTTATTCCGGCGATAAGATTAATGTCGACCCTTTCGCATCTCCGGTCAGCACGGTTTCATGGTATCTTCCTTCCACCCAATCATCAACTTGATCATGAAAATAAGCTGATTTCATATGGCCGCTCTGCCCAGGCCCAACGATATGGTAAGCGCTGGACAAATCGCTCAAATCAGCAACAAAGCGCCAAGAAGCGCCGTGGTCGACATTGCCTTCTGCATCCGAAGCTGCTGCTTGGACCGTAATATTCGATCCGCCAATTGGAACGGGCGCCGGGTTTAAAAATTGCGCAAAAACCGGCGATGCGCCTGCCAAAGGATGGGGGAACGTCAATTGATGAGTCTCTCCCCATTTCCAGTCCTCGTAATCATTTCCAAACTCTTCTTCTATTTGAGCTATACTTTCGGCAAATGCATCTGTCAGCCATTTGCCTACTCCTCCGTACTCCGACACCCACGCCCCTCCTCGTCCAGCGAAAGCATCGCGCATCATTTGGTCGGTAATGTGATTTTTTCCTGGCAGCATGCTGAACACATCTTCCGGAAATTCATCAGCAAGCAGCGTGACTGGCAATTGCTTGATCCATTGATGGAAAATGAGAGGCTCCGCTTGGTCCAGGCCATCCGCTTGATCCCACTCTTCAAGCATACTGAGCAGTTCATCAAAATTATCAGTTTCACTCCGTACAGCCGCAATCATTTTCTCCAAGAATTCGGCGGCATATAAATTCTTCTGGTCCATTTGCAGCGCCATCATATCTTCTTTTGTCAAATTGTCCGATGATTCAAGCACTTCCGCTATCCGTTCATAACGGTAGGGCTGCGCCCAAAAATCCGTGATGTGGTATTTATACGTGTCGTCCACCACTTTGTTGTTCGCGGTAGCGATAAATCCACTTTCCGGATTGACGGCGCGCGGCAATTCGCCAAATGGCACATATCCTTCCCATCCATACTCCGCTGAATCTCCAGGGACCGGCAGTTGGCCATCTCCCATCTTCCGGATCGGAATCCGTCCATTTGCTTTATAGGCAATGGTGCCATCCGTTGAAGCGAATACAAAGTTTTGCGCCGGTGCCTGAAAGTCTTCCAGCGCTGTTTCAAACTCTTCCCAGTTTGATGCTTTGTTGAAACCGAGAATCGCCTGAAGCTCCAATGTCGGCTCAAGCGCTGTCCATTGCATCGAGAACAAGGCGCCCGGATCTTCTTCTTCGTACAAGACGTTTGAAATGATCGGACCATGGCGTGTAACGACCACTTCAAACTCTTCCGTCTTGCCGTCTTTTACTTTGATCGGTTCATTGCGGACTTCCGCTTGCTCCCAGTTGCCTTCGTATAAAAACTGATGGGCATCTTTCGGATTCGGCGTTTCGATATACAAATCCTGGACATCCGGCCCGACATTCGTCACGCCCCAGGCTATTTTTTCATTATGGCCTAAGATGATGCCAGGAATTCCCGCGAAAATAACGCCGCTGACATTTTGTTTTGGCGATTCTAAATGCATTTGGTACCAAATCGACGGTGTACTGAGTCCAAGATGCGGATCATCTGCCAACAGCGGCTTTCCACTTTCCGTTTTATCTCCAGATACAACCCAATTGTTGCTGCCATTGAATTCCGGCGGAATAACAGAACTATCAAAATCCCCCGCCACTTTCACCTTTTGTTTTAAATTTGCTTCAATAATCGATGGCGCGTTTTCCGGATAGTCAATAAACAACTCCCGCGCCTTGTTTTCCGAAAACTCATTTAAGGCCCAGTGCCGTATAGCGAGCGTCGACCAATTTCCTCCAAGGTCATATGCCATGTATTTGCCGATAGCCAGTGAATCGGTCGGCGACCAATCCTCCGGTTCGTAGCCGAGCAGTGCAAATTCAAAACTCAGCGTCCCTTCTGCTTTCGCTTCTTTTATGTACGCATTTACGCCTTCCGCATACCATTCGAGCACTTGTTTCGCTTCCTCATTATACCCATCCCATGATTTTTCAGCTGCATTCCGCAAACCGAACGCCCGAAAAAACTTATCGGTATCGACTGCGGCATCTCCGACCACTTCCGCCAAACGCCCGCTTGCCTGCCTACGCGATAAATCCATTTGAAACATGCGGTCTTGGGCTTGTACGTAACCTTGCGCACGGTACAAATCCGCATCTGTCCCTGCTTTAATATGCGGCACACCGATTTCATCTCTTATAACGCTCACTCGATCATCCAAAATACTGACTGCCGTTTCACCTTCAATTCTCGGTTTCGATTTATTTATGAAAACGTTTACAAAAATCAATGCAATAATAGCGAGAACTACTAGCGCACCGACAACCCCTAACATCCACCTTAGCTTTGACCCTTTTCTTACCTGCTCCGGCACCAAAGTCCCTCCTTTTTTCCTTATATGGTATTTCATTCGACTGCAGCCGAAAAAAATCCTCTTCATCAAAACAAAAACCCGCTGGCAGCGGGTTAGTTGGCTATATCTTCTTCTCCAAGCACCATCTTTACTTTGGCCACTTGTTTTTTCTCTGCCAGAACGTACAAAACATCTCCAACTTTCAGTTTCGTTTTTCCAGTTGGCATGACCAGTTTTCCAGACCGGATGATGGCGCTGATAACTGTTTGTCTCGGCAGGCCGATGGTCTGGACGAGCTGGCCGGCAAATGGAGATTTTGCTGTTAGTTCGATTTCCAGCATCTCGGCATTAGCCCGGTCCATTGACACCAGCTCCAAAGAATGGATGCGTTTTGGTTGTGGGCGCCCGTTAAGCGCTAACTTCCTTGCCATAAAAGGAATAGTCGAACCTTGGAACAAGGCCGATGTGATGACGATAAAGAACACGATATTAAAGAACAAGAAGCTGTTGTCCACGCCTGCTAACAGTGGAAAAGTGGCAAGGACAATCGGCACGGCACCTCTTAATCCCGCCCACGAAAGGAAGATTTTTTCTTTTACAGAGTAATCGAAGAAAATGGTCGAAACAAAAACCGCAATCGGACGTGCTACAAGAAGCAGCACAAGCGATAAGACAAGTCCTCTCCAAATCAAATCCCAATCGGCCAGCTGGCTTGGGAAAACGAGTAATCCAAGCATGACGAACATGAGAATCTGCATGAGCCACGCGACTCCTTCATGGAAACTGATAATCGAATAGCTCTGTGTCAATTCCCGTGTCCCCATCACAAGCGCTGCAAGATAGACTGCCAGCAATCCGCTGCCATGGAGTGTCGCAGCAAAGCTATAGATGAAGATGGCAAACCCCGCAGATAACACGGCATACAAACCAGGAGCGTCCAAACTGCTGTGGTTGATCGCCCATACTGCCACAAATCCCATTCCTATACCAATAACAGCCCCGATTCCCATTTCCAAAACAAAATCTCCGACCAATTGCCCGACAGATGAATCAGGTGCCTCGATCAAATGAATAAAAGCAATAGTCAAAAACATCGCCATCGGATCATTGGTCCCAGACTCTGCTTCTAGCGTAGAAGAGATTTTGGATTTGATGTTTTGGCCGGCAAGAACTGAAAACACCGCCGCGGCATCAGTAGAGCCCACAATGGAACCCAGCAAAAAAGCTTCAACCCAATTGATTTCTAAAATATAATAAGCCGTTACGGCGACAATTGATGTCGTAATGACTACTCCGACCGTCGCTAAAACAAGTGAACCGCCAAGCACTGGCCGAATGTGTTTCCAGCTTGCTTGCAATCCACCTTCGAACAAGATGAAAATCAATGCGACAATGCCGACCAATTGGGCAATTTCTGCATTTGAGAAATAGATCAACCCTGAAACATCGCTTCCTAAGGACATTCCGATAATCATGAAGAGAACGAGGGAAGGAACACCGGCGCGTGAAGAGACTTTTGTCATGAGTACACCGGCTAAGAGGAAAATACCGCCAATTAAAATGATGCCGTTTGTCGAAAAGTCTATCATCCTTTCCCCTCCACCTCTTTTGAATAGCCCAATTATAACATAGACATTTTAAAAAAATAAAAGCGATGCCTCTAGTAACGGGCATCGCTTCTATATTATGCTAAATCTTCTCCGACAATTTTCACCTCTAGCTCAAGGTCAATACCGAACTTCTCACGGACTGCTGACTTAACCATTTCAATTGTCTGGATATAGTCATTTGCTGTAGCGTTGTTTTTGTTGACGATAAACCCTGCATGTTTTGTGGAAACTTCCGCTCCGCCAAACCCTTTGCCCTGAAGACCGCTTTCTTGGATCAGCTTGCCCGCAAAATTCCCAGGCGGGCGCTTGAACACACTGCCAGCCGAAGGAAATTCCAAAGGCTGTTTGGATTCTCTTTGGTAAGTGAGTTCGCTCATTTTCGCATCGATTATACTTTGCTTGCCGACCTCCAAGTCGAATTCAGCAGACAAAACATAATAGCCTTTTTTCGTAATGACACTTTTTCGGTAACTTAAAGCCAATTCTTCTTTGGATAATACGAGTTTTTTACCTTCACGGGTTAAAACAGTCGCCTGCCGTATGACGTCTTTGATCTCCCCGCCATACGCGCCTGCATTCATTGCCAATGCACCGCCGATTGAACCTGGAATGCCGCAAGCGAATTCCATACCCGTAAGCCGCTGCTTTGCTGCTGCCTTGGATACTTCTTTTATGTGCGCTCCGCCTTGGGCATAGACGCTAACACCATCAATGCGGATAGCCTGGAGGCTTTTCAGATTAAGAACAATGCCTCTGACCCCTCCGTCACGCACGACCATATTCGATCCATTTCCAAGAAGCAAAAGCGGTATATTATTTTCATATGCATATTTAACTGTCGCAGCAGTTTCATCTTCAGTCTTTGGTGTTACAAAAATATCAGCTGGCCCACCCATTCGCGTTAACGTATGCAGGTGTAGCGGCTCATCGATTTTCACCTGTTGTTCAGGCAAAAAACGGCATAAATCTTCTAGCCATCTTTCTTTCGTCATCTAGAGCAAATCCCTTCTAATTCTTTTCGCTTCTATTAGTATCCGATGTTCGGGACTGTTTGACAAGCTATATCCCGATGTTCCGTTCTAAAGTCATATAAAAAAATAATCTCGAATTCGAGAGTTTTTAATTAAAACTTATTGACACTGAGATAGTTGCTGGTTATAGTTATAACAGAACATTAAATCTTAGGAGGCAATACTCATGAAAAAATGGACAGTAGATGCAGCACACTCAGAAGTTGGTTTTTCCGTAAAGCACATGATGATTTCAAAAGTCAAAGGCTCTTTCGGTGCTTATGATGCAACAGTTGAAGCAAACGAAGAAGATCTTCAAGGCGCTTTGATCGATTTCAAAATCGACGTGGCAAGCATTAACACAAACAATGCAGACCGCGATGCTCACTTGCGTGGCGCTGATTTCTTTGACGCTGAAGAATTTCCATACATTACATTCAAAGCAAGCGACATCGTGAAAAAAGGCGACGAATATGAGCTGACTGGCGATCTTACAATGAAAGGCATTACGCGCCCAGCTACTTTCGAAGTAGAATACGGCGGCAAAGGCACGAACCCATGGGGCCAAGAAGTAGTAGCATTCAATGCTGAAGGAAAAGTGAACCGCAAAGATTTCGGCCTTACTTGGAACCAAGCTTTGGAAACAGGCGGCGTATTAGTCGGCGAAGACATCAAGATCTCTCTAGACCTACAAGCAACACCTGCTTAAGTAGAAAGGCGGAACCGCCTGTTCAGCTCTGATAAACAAAAAGCGAAACACCTTAAACTGTAGGAAGACCTGGAAATCCGGGAACTTCTTACAGTCTTTTTATGTAGTTAACAGACTTTGTTTCAACTTTTCCTACTATCATTATATTTATAGAATATACTACTTCTTCTGATAATATGCCTGCATTTTCTAATTTATCTTTTACTTTTTCTTGTCTTTATTTCAAAAAAATATATCTGTAAAATATAAGTCTTCCCCATTGACTCACTATATCGACTGTCGTATTATGGACAACGTTGTTTATTTTTTAGCTATAATAAAGGAGTACGAATCAATTGATCGCAAAAGAAAATGCGAAGCAATTTACATTGCCCGCATTGACAATACCAATATTCGCTGAGCTGCTTTTAGCCATGTTGATGGGGAATGTCGACACGTTTATGCTCAGCCAATATTCAGATGATGCAGTAGCCGCAGTTGGAATAGCAAATCAGATTATCTATTTGCTGATTGTCATGTTTGGATTTATCGTCACGGGGACCACCGTACTCATGTCTCAGGCATTGGGTGCAGGAAACAAGCAACGCGCCAGTGAATTGGCCGCTGTTTCCATTATTGCAAATTTAGGAATCGGAATCGTTTTAAGCGGCGGCATCTATCTTTTCCAAGACAAGATTCTTGAGTGGATGAATGTCAGCGGGCATGTCGCATTAGAAGCACAAAGTTATTTGACGCTCGTCGGAAGCTTCATGTTTATCCAAGCGGCTATGCTGACTCTCAGTGCAATCTTGCGCAGTCACGGCTTTACAAAAGATGCTATGTATATAAATATTGCAATGAATGTATTTCATATTTTATTGAACTATGTAGTTTTATTTGGACCGCTTGGCTTCCCTGTCTTAGGAGTTGCAGGGGTCGCTATGGGGACAACTATCAGCCGTTTGTTAGCTTTGACAGCTTTTATTTATATACTGAAAAAGCGGATAAAAGAACCGCTCGGTTTGTTTAAAGCATTCAAGTTGCCGAAAACCCACTTGAAAGAATTGCTGCATATCGGTCTGCCTGCTGCAGCAGAACAAATCTCATACAACTTAAGCCAGTTCGTCACCATCTTCTTTATCACTACGTATATGGGAACAATGTTTGTCACTACACGCATTTATGCGTTTAATATAATGAGTTTTATCGTCCTGGGAAGCATGGCATTATCTCAAGGCACGCAAATCCTAGTCGCCCGCCATGTCGGCGCAAAAGAATACGACGATGCCTATAAGCGCTGCTTGGACAGCCTGAAATTGGCAATTGCCGTTTCGGCGGTCTTGGCAATCGCCTTCTCGCTTGTCTCAGAACCCCTGTTGTCTCTGTTCACCAATGATCCGGCCATTGTCCAAGATGCTAAAAAACTTATTTACTTGGCTATCATTTTAGAACCTGGACGTGCGATCAATATGATGATCATTACATCTCTCCGCGCGGTTGGGGATATGAAGTTCCCCCTCATTTTCGGCACTATGTCGATGTGGGGCTTGGGTGTGGTTTTCTCTTACGTACTCGGCATCCATTTTGCTTACGGTCTTGTCGGCATTTGGATCGCTTCAATTATGGACGAGTGGGTCCGGGGAGCCATCATGTTTTATCGGTGGCGTTCAAAAGCTTGGATTGCCTATTTGGAGAACCGGCCACAGCAATAGAACGGCAAAAGGCAGCTAATCAATGTTTTGATTAGCTGCCTTTTTTTATTGATCGCCAAGTTTGTTTAGCGGTTTTACAGCTGGCCCTTCCATGACTTCACCGGTATACGAGAACCGGGAACCATGGCATGGGCAATCCCATGAACGTTCTGCGTCGTTCCATGCAGTTTCACACCCCATATGGGTACAAGTCGTATCAACCAAATGGACTTGCCCGTATTTGTCCCGGTAGCCTCCTGCTTTTTTTGCGCCGACTTTGACTAGGCCGCCTTCATCCTTGCCTAAGCTATCGACCGTTTTGTATGGCATCTTCAGCTTGCCTTTAATCAGTTCTTTTGCTACGCCGCCGTTGTCTTTCAGGAAGCTCGCAATATCGACCGCTTTCAATTTCGGACGTGTCGGATCGTAAAGCTCTGCATAGCGGTTGGCATTCCCAAGAATCTGGTCCGACAGCAACAGCCCGGCAACCGCACCGTGTGCCATCCCCCATTTGTGGAAGCCGGTCGCGACGAGGATGTTGTCATAACCTGCCGTGACAGTTCCGATATAAGGCACTTTATCGAGCGTGGTCATATCCTGCGCGGACCAGCGGTAAGGAATGTCTTCAATGCCGAAGTGCTCTTCTCCAAATTGTTCAAGGTTGCGGTAATGCTGCATCATTTCTGTTTTGCTTTTTCCTGTCGGATGCCCGTCTCCACCGATCAGCAAAAGCTTTTCACCGTCATCGGTAGTTGCATAGCGCAATGAACGCGACGGCATATCAACACTGACATACATATCGTTTGGAATTGGGCCGTTCGTCCGAACACCGATAACATAGGAGCGGGTAATGTTCATGCGTGCAAAATAAAAGCCGTCCGAGTCATTGAAAGGATAATGGGTCGCAACAATCACCTTGTTGCATGATAAATGGGACATGTTTTCTGTCTGGATGACCGGGTCGTTTTTCTTTAAAATCTTCACCGCGCGCGTTTTTTCATAAATTTTTCCGCCAAGCCGCTCAATTTCATGCACCAAGCCTGTCAGAAATTTAACCGGATGGAACTGTGCTTGGTTGCGCATAATAATTGCTTGCTCGACTTCATAAGGGAGCTCGACTTCATCTTTTGCCAAACCGCCATCGATTCCTAACTGCCGATAAGCTTCCCCTTCTTTTTCAATAAGCTTGGCCCCGATTTTCGACTGGGAGTAGACGAACGCGTTTTGATGCGAGAAATCACAGTCGATATTCAAATCAGCAGCGGTTTGTTTGATCCAGTCCAAGCCTTCAAGATTCGCTTCATAGTACAAGCGTGCTTTTTCTTCACCCATAATCTTGATCAAAGGATAATAAAACAGGCCATGCTGCGCTGTGATTTTTGCGGTTGTGTTCCCTGTCACTCCATCCATTAATCTTCCGGCATCAATCAAAGTAACTTTTCTTCCTGCTTTTGCTAACAGATAAGCACTGATAATTCCAGTGATTCCGCCACCCACTACAGCAATATCGGTTGATTCATTTTCCTGCAGCGCCGGAAATTTCGGTAGGTCTTTGACATCTCGCCAGTACGATTTTGGAAACTCCGGGACCCGGCTAGTGTTTTCCTCTTTTAACATACTCTGCCTCCTCATAACCGTTTTATAAGATATCTACCCTTTCATGCTAATTTTAATCAATAAAGTAAGCCCAAAAGCGAAGATACGCTTTTGGGCTTACTTTATTATATAAAATATTACGCTTTAATGCCTTGAAGTTGGCGGGCTGCTTCTTTTACGCGTTCCATGCCTTCTTCAATGATTGAAGGGGCAGCATTAGGATCAAGGGCATGGCCTTCGATGATAACTTCGTTGATATCTTGGATGCCAAAGAAGTTCATGATGTTGCGGACGTACGTAACGCTCATTTCAGCCGGTGCCATTTCTGGAGTGGAATAAATGCCTCCACGTGCATTCAAGATGATGACTTTTTTATCCGGCACAAGGCCAACTGGACCATTTTCAGTATATTTGAACGTAACGCCTGCACGATAAATATAATCGATGAAAGTTTGAAGTGCCGCTGGAATTGTCATGTTCCACAACGGGAAGGCAAATACAACGACATCCGCTTCCATGAAAGCATCCATTGCTTTAGCAGAAGCAGTCAGAATGCGCTGCTCTACTTCGGTCATTGCTTCAGCTTGAGCTGATTTCTGCATTGCATCGAAAAAGTCTTGCCCGAAGTAGGGCATATCTTCTTTAAAGACATCAAATGTTGTAACATTTACGTCTGTTCCCATTTCATTCATAAATACTTCATACATTTTACTAGAAACGCCTTCAGTTGCAGGACGGTTGTTTGCTTTTACTACTAGTACATTCATTAATTGAAAACTCCTTTTATTCTAAAATTATTTATCTTCAATTCAAGATAACTTAATCATAAATGAAAGCAGAGTGAAAGTCCATCACTCTGCTCATGTTCATACTTCGCAGGAGTCTCCAGTACAGTAACTAGTTTTGCTACGTGGCTTTGACTCTGGACGGATGCCTTCTTCTTCTGCAATTTGAGTAATCGCTTCTACAAATGTTTCAAGAGACTGAGCGCCAGATAAAGCGTATTTGCGGTTAACTACAAAAAATGGCACGCCCTGGATGCCAATCTGGCGGGCTTCTTCTATGTCGTTTAATACTTCTTCCGAAAACTGCTCAGAAGCGACAACCGCTTGCGCTTCCTCTCGCGGCAATTCCGCTTCTTCAGCAATATCAACAAGTACATCTTTGTCGCCGACATTTTTTGCTTCAGCGAAATACCCATGAAGCAATTTTTCCGCGACTACCGCGTCTTTCCCTATGCTTTCGGCCCACTTTGCTAAGCGGTGCGCCGTAAATGTATTGGTATGAATCATATCGTCAAAGTTAAATTGGAGTCCGACTGTTCGAGCGTGTTCAGCAACATCTTGCGTCATTGCTTTTGCCTGCTCCACTGTCTGGCCCATTTTTTTGGCCAAGTGATCATAAATCGAAATGGCCGAATTGTTCGGTGCATCTGGATCTAGTTGAAAGGCTTTAAATGAAATTTCCGCCTTGCCTTCAAACCCGGATTGCTTTAACGCTTGTTCGAATGTCCGCTTGCCTATGTAACAAAATGGGCATGCATAATCTGACCAAATTTCAATTTTCATTTTATCCACCTCTTGCACCTACTATAACAACAGAAGACAACAGCCTCAATTTTTTTGCTTATAAGAAAAGCGCAGGCGCCCGTGTAGATTCGACAGGCATAAGACAAACCGGCGACGCGGCGCTTTTTGCCGCACAGCCGGGAAGGCTTATGACCCGAGAATCTGGGCGCTGGAGGGTCTGCAATAAGCACCAAAATACACAATTTTTTCCCGCAAAAAAAAACTGACTCCCAAAAGGGAATCAGCTAAGTGCTTCAGTAATAACTGGCACGATTTGTTTTTTGCGTGAAACGACGCCTGGAAGAAGCACACGGTTATCGATTACGCTCGATTTGAATGCGGATTCGATAATGCCCGATTGTTCTCCAAGGACAATGCCGACCGAATCATTGTTTAAAATATCCGTTACGACGAAGACGAAAAGCGACAAGCCTTTTTTCGCGATGACTTGCTCCATCAGCACTTCCAGTTCTTTTTGGCGGCTAATAACGTCATCCACTCCGATTGCATTAACTTGAGCAACCTCGAAATGGTGGGCGCCGGCTTCGAATTCTTTTGAATCCAATGACATCAAATCTTCCAATGTTTTATTGCTTAGGTCGGCGCCGGCTTTTAACATAGCCAGACCGTATTCCGCTGCGTCAACGCCTGCAAGTTCGGCAAGTTCCCGGGCAGCTTGGATATCCTGCTCAGTGCAAGTTGGAGATTTAAATAACAATGAATCTGAAATGATGGCTGATAACATTAGCCCTGCAACATTTGCCGGAACCGCCACTCCATGTTCTTTAAATAATTTCAATAAAATTGTGGCTGTACACCCTACAGGCTCAGCACGGAAATAAAGCGGATCGGTTGTTTCGAAGTTTGCGATGCGGTGGTGGTCGATGACTTCGATCACTTGCACATCATCAATGTCTTCAGCGCTTTGTTGGCGCTCGTTGTGGTCGACTAGAATCACTTGGGAAACTTCAGCCGCTACACGGGTAACAAGGCGTGGATGCTCAAAATTGAACTGTTCAAGCGCATAAAGCGTTTCGTTGTTCAATTCGCCAAGACGGATTGGTTCAACGTCCATTCCGATTTCGTTTTTCAAGTACGCATATGAAATAGCAGAACAGATTGAATCGGTATCTGGATTTTTGTGGCCTAATACAAAAGTTTTTGACATACTGGTGCCTCCTGGTTTTAGTTGTTTTCCGTGATTATTCTACCATAAGTCAGCCTTTTGGAAATACCGGCAAGGGAGTTAGTAGGAAGAAAATCTATTCTCATATGAAATAAATAGAATTTTTAAATATTAAGGGAAAAATTGTGTACTTATCAATAGGACTAATGATATAATCATCAGTAAATATAATCGAAATAGACGAAAAGGAGAGAAGAAATTGACTATTTTATTGGAAAAAAAATACATTCCATTAGCAAATTATTTTTCGTCTGCTACAAATCCATCAATTAGGCTAAGTTTTAATGAAATTGAGAAAATTATGGGCCAGCAATTGCCCAATGCCGCCTATTTAAATAAAAGTTGGTGGAAAAAAACAAAAGCTCCTGCAAAACATTTTCATGCTTGGATCGATGCGGGTTATCTCGTTAAAGATGTTGAACCGAACCGCTACGTTGTTTTTGAACGAATCGACCTTTCCAATGGAGGCGCAAATGGAGGCGCTGATATCGACGAGGACATCCTGTTGATCCGGACTGCTGAACACGGTGACGCCAGCTCACTTGTAACACTGCAAAAAACAGTAGAAGCAGAATCGGATTTCATGCTGTACGGCAAAGATGAACACGTACAATCAACGCAAAAAGTCCGGAAGCAAATCATCGAATGGAAGAAAAATGGCCATTCCACAATCTTTATTGCCATCTTGAACGGCGAACATGTCGGCTATTTGATGATTATCGGGAACGCCGCTAAGCGGGCTGCCCACCGAGCCGCCATTGTTCTTGGAATTCAAGAGAACGCCAGAGGGAAAGGAATCGCTTCTTCACTTCTCCAAAGAGCTGAGGAGTGGGCGCTTGCAAAAGGTGTTACGCGCTTGGAATTGACTGTAGTCGCCGAGAATATACCTGCTATCAATTTGTATGAAAAAGCCGGCTATGCAAAAGAAGGCGTACGAAAAAAATCACTCATCATCGATGAACAACCGCACGATGAATTCTACATGGCAAAATTTCTCGATTAAAAAAGAGGCTTGCATTTGCAGGCCTCTTTTTTAATGTGTTTTTTTAATTCAATACCAGCAACCAGAAATACAATCCGGTCAATGTGATGAATAGCGTTGGAATCGTCAAGATGATTCCAATTTTAAAATAATAGCCCCAGCTGATTTTCACGCCCTTCGCGCGCAGAACATGCAGCCAAAGAAGTGTAGCCAATGAACCGATTGGCGTGATTTTCGGCCCGAGGTCGGACCCAATAACGTTTGCGTAAATTAACGCATCCCGAGTCACGCCAGCTGTATTTGTATCTGCAATGGCGAGCGCGTCAATCATAACCGTTGGCATATTGTTCATCACTGAAGACAGAATCGCTGCGATGAAGCCCATGCCAATCGTTGCCGCATACAAGCCATGGCTTGCTGTCCACTCAATAGCCGTAGCAAGTACAGATGTGAGCCCGACATTGCGCAGGCCATAAACGACCACATACATGCCGATTGAGAAAAAGACGATTGCCCAGGGTGCGCCTTTGATGACTGCTCGCGTATGCACAGCTTCACTTCTGCGCGCGATGGCCAAAAACAGAATCGCTACGGCGCCAGCGATAATGGATACCGGAATCTCCAGCGGCCCGCTCAGGAAATAGCCAATTAGGAGAATTCCGAGAACCGCCCATGACAAGCGGAACATCTTTAAATCTTTTATTGCCGAACCCGGTTTTTTCAGTACGCTGCTATCAAAGTTCTTTGGAATGCTTTTTCTAAAATACAAATACAAGACAAGCATACTTGCCAGGATGCTGAAAAGGTTCGGCACTACCATATGTAATGCATATTCGGTAAAACCGATTCCGAAAAAGTCCGCAGAGACAATATTGACAAGGTTGCTGATGACGAACGGCAAGGATGCTGTATCTGCGATAAACCCCGAAGCCATAATAAACGGCAATATCATGGCATCTTTAAAATTCAATGCACGGACCATCGCCAAGACAATTGGGGTTAAAATGAGTGCAGCACCATCATTGGCAAACAGCGCCGCCACAACAGCGCCAAGAAACGTTACAAGTAAAAACATGCGCAGGCCACTGCCTTTGGCAAACCGCCCCATGTGCAAAGCGGCCCATTCAAAAAATCCGATTTCATCGAGAATCAGTGAAATGATAATGAGTGCAACAAAAGTCAAAGTAGCATTCCAGACAATTCCCGTTACATCCCAGACGTCGCCAAAATCGACAACTCCAAAAATCAGCGCAACAATCGCGCCCCCGATTGCCGACCAGCCGATCGACAAGTTTCTCGGCTGTGCAATCACCAAAAACAAGGTAATGATAAAAATAATTCCCGCTAACCAAACTTCCACTACTAATACAACTCCCTATTCACAGATTACCCTTTTTCCTTCTGCCGCCAATGATTCGATTGTCCGCTCCGGTTCCGGCAGTAAACTCAATAAATGGAGCAAAATCGGATATTGCGGATGCCGTGTGTTCAACGACCAAATCGTCCAGCGGCCGCGCTTTTCCTCCATGACCAATTCCGCCGCTTTGAGTTTGCGCATGTGCTGCGAAATCGCCGGCTGGGTCATGTCCAGAAGCTCTGTAAACTCGCAAATGCACAATGCTTCTTTCATTAGGTATTTTAATATAAGCATCCGGTTATGATCTCCGACTGCTTTCAAATACAATTCCATTTGCGAATAATCCATACTATGCCACCTTCTTATTTATAATAGATTTATTATATAAGCAAATACTTATCGATAGCAAGAAGTTCTTTCGAATTTCAGTAATGCTGTTTCTAGAAAACACTGGTTTCTTTGCAGCAATTCACTTCCACTTGTTTTCTCCATTACGGAAATTCCTCTACAAAAAAAATCCCGCCAGCACTCGCTGACGGGATTTCCACCTCTTGTTTTATTGTGCCGATTTCTCAAGTACGCGCAGCACTTCACGGTTAAACGCTGGAATATCGTCCGGTTGGCGGCTTGTCACCAATTGGTCCTGGCATACAGCAACCTCTTCGTCGACAAGCTTCGCGCCTGCGTATTCCATGTCCACATGAATTGATTTATAGCCCGTAGCTTTTCGCCCTTCAAGCGCTTTTGCAGTAATCAGCAATTGCGGTCCATGGCAGATGGCGAAAACCGGTTTTTTCGCGTCCATGAATGCTTTTGTGAAAGAAACGAAACGGTCGTCCGCACGAAGCTGGTCTGGAGAAAATCCGCCAGGCAAGAACAATGCGTCATAATCTTCCGGATTGGCATCGTCAATTCCAGTGTCGATTGTCACTACAGCTTCACCTTGCTTGCCGGTCACTTCTTTTCCAGCTTCTTTCTCAATCGTAAAGACTTCATGGCCTGCATCGTTTAATGCTTTTGATGGATCGGTATATTCTACATCTTCGAACATGTCCGTAATTAGCGTTGCAATTTTTGCCACTATCTTTCACTCCTTCTATTTAAGTATTCCCCCTTCATATTCCACGAGAGAAACATCTTAAACATAGAGCTTAACGGAACTTCGAGACAAACGGGTTATCACTTTCCCAAAAGCGATACGGATAATTGACAGCTTCCTGTGAATTGCCGATGCCGACACGCGGACCGACAGCAACCGCATGAACCGGGTCTCCTTCAGCAATGTACAGTGGCCGTTCCGAGAAATGATGGCCGTAATATTTCATTGTAATGCCCATTGCCTTCGTCAATTTCCCTGGGCCACTTGTCCATTGCTTGATCGGCAAATGTTTGCCGCGAAGTTCCGCCATCAGATCAATCCCTTCGACCGGCTCCACTGCCCTTATTAAAATCGCGCGCGGCGTGTCAACAGGGCCGCTGACCACGTTGATAAGGGTATGCGTATGCATTTGATATGTATAAACAAGGCCGGGCTTTCCAAACATAATCTCGGTCCGTTTTGTACGGCGATTCCCAAAACTATGGGCTGCCCGGTCTTCTGCTCCCATATACGCTTCCGTCTCCACAATCCGGCCCGCAACGGTTCCTCCTGGCAATTCATGGACAAGAATTTGCCCGAGCAGGCTGCGCGCCAGTTCAAGCGTCGGCGCATCAAAAAAATCAGCTTTGAGTGCTGTGAACATGCTGCATCCCTCCTATCGGCATTATACCGAAGAAGGGGCAGCCACTGCATCAATCAAGGGTAGGAGCTCGTCGATTTTATCATCATGGAACGCTTGGACAATGGCCGAGCCGACGATGAATCCATCGACGTCGCCGCGCAGCATGTCGACATGCTGGACTTTTGAAATGCCAAATCCGGCATATACCGGAACCGGGCTTTTCGAGCGGACACGCTTCATGAATTCCCGCACTTCTTCGGCAAGGTGATCGCGCGCACCGGTGATCCCGGTGACCGTAACGGCATAGACGAATCCTTCCGCTTCCTGCAAAATAGCTTCCATCCGCTCTTCGGTCGTTGTCAGCGTCACGAGCTGGATCAGCGCAATTCCTTCTTGCTGAGTCGCTCCTTGCACAAGTTCGCGGTGTTCATAAGGAAGATCAGGGATAATCGTTCCCGAGATGCCTGCCCGTTTGCATTCTTTGGCAAAGCGTTCAATGCCGAACTTCACCACCGGATTTAAATACGTCATGACAATGAGCGGCACTTTCACTTCAAAAGTCCAACTTGCCAGTTCATCCAGCACTTTTTGCAGTGTCACGCCTTCTTTCAGCGCCCGATTGCCTGCCGCTTCGATGATGGCGCCGTCCGCTACTGGATCTGAAAACGGAATGCCGATTTCAATCGCTGTCACCCCAGCGTTTTGAAGGAATTTCACTTGCTCGCTCAAGCGCTCCAATCCTCCGTCACCTGCCATAATGTAGGTGACAAACGCTTTTCGTCCCGCTTTTTTCAAATCTGCCAATCGCTTCATGTCAGCCCCTCCAATCTCTCAGCATAAGTCGCCATATCTTTATCGCCGCGGCCGGATACGCAAATCACAAGCAGTTCATCCGGAGCCATTTGTTTCGCCCACTTTTCCGCTTCCGCAATGGCATGGGCCGACTCCAGCGCCGGAATAATGCCTTCCAGCTGCGAAAATGTAATGACGGCTTTTAATGCTTCCTCGTCTGTGATCGCTTTGTATTCCACTCGTCCGATATCCGCCAAGTGGGCATGTTCCGGGCCGACGCCCGGGTAATCCAGGCCGGCTGAAATAGAATGGGCTTCCTGCACTTGCCCAGCATCATCCTGCAGCAACTTCATGAACGCCCCGTGCAGCACACCTTCTGTCCCTTTCGTCATTGTTGCTGCGTGTCTTTCGGTATCTGCGCCTTCGCCTGCCGCTTCCACGCCGATCAATTTCACCGATTCATCCTGCAAGAACGGATAGAACATGCCAATGGCATTGCTTCCACCGCCGATGCACGCAAGGACCACATCCGGCAACCGGCCTTCATGCTCCAAAATTTGGCGTCTTGTTTCTTTTCCGATAACGCTTTGGAAATCCCGGACCATTGTCGGAAACGGATGCGGTCCGAGCGCCGACCCGATCAAGTAATGCGTATCTTCAACATTTGTCACCCAATAGCGAAGCGCCTCATTGACAGCATCCTTCAATGTCGAACTGCCTTTCGTAACGCTTTCCACCCGCGCACCAAGCAGCTTCATGCGAAAGACGTTCAATTGCTGGCGTTTGATGTCTTCTTCCCCCATAAATATGACGCACTCCAGATCAAACAGTGCACAAACCGTAGCAGTCGCCACGCCGTGCTGGCCGGCTCCCGTTTCTGCAACAATCTTGCGTTTGCCCATGCGCATCGCAAGCAGTGCTTGGCCAAGGGCATTATTGATTTTATGCGCTCCGGTATGATTCAAGTCTTCTCGCTTTAAATACACTTTCGGACCGCCCCATGCATCAGTCAATCGTTTGGCGAATGTCAGCGGCTGCTCGCGCCCGACGTATTCCTTCAAATAATGATGGTATTCTTCTAAAAACTCCGGGTCTTGCTTCGCTTCCGTATAGGCATCTTCCAATTCCTTGACAGCCTTCATCAGCGTTTCCGGAACGAATTGTCCGCCGTATTTCCCGAAAAACCCTACTTTTTCTATCGCCTGCTCCATCAAATCACCCTTTGCTTGTTGAATGAATTTCTGTATCTTCGAACTGTCTTTTCTGCCATGCGTTTCCACGCCGCTTGATACATCGACCATAAACGGCCGGGTTTGCTTGATAGCCGAACGAACATTTTCCGGATTCAAGCCCCCTGCGACGATAAGCTTTGATGCATCGATTCCGCCGCCTTCAAGCAGACTCCAATCAAACACATTGCCGCTGCCTCCCCGATGATCCGTACCGGGCGCATCAACCAATACGTAATCGGCCACCGAATTTTTCAGCCTTTCGACATCTTGTTTGCTGCGGATGGAAAAAGCTTGGACGACCGGCACGCGGATCGCTTCGACTAAACTGTCCGGTTCGTCGCCGTGCAGCTGAACCATCGTCAACGGCACCATTTCGACCGCTTTCTCGATTTCTTCAAGAGAAGCATTTACAAAAACACCGATTTTTTCAATATCAACCGGCGCATATTTTGCTAATTCGTTAGCCCGTTCAACCGAAACCCGCCGTTTGCTCGGCGCAAAAACAAAGCCGATCGCGTCCGCTCCTTCCGCCGCTTTTACATGTGCTTCTTCCATAAGTCCGCATATTTTCACTTTCGTCATCGGACAACCTCTCCTTTGATCGCTTCGCGGATCCACACGCCCGGATTTTCCGAGCGCATCAACGCTTCACCGACCAAAATGCCCGAAGCGCCGCAGCTGTAAACAAACCGGGCGTCCTCTTTCGTATGAAGGCCGCTCTCACTGATCAAAATCCGGCCGCTGTCAAAAGGAAATTTTTTCGCCAGTTCAGCGGTCCGTTCGAGCGACACATTGAACGTCTTTAAATCACGGTTGTTGACACCGATCAATAGAGCATCCAGCTCTAATGCAGTTTCCAGTTCTTCTTCATCGTGCACTTCAACCAATATTTCCAAATCTTGCGCTTTCGCATACTGGTACAGCCGCTGCAGCTCCTCTTTTTCCAAAGCTGCAACGATCAATAAAATGATGGTAGCGCCCGCGCTTTTAGCCCGATCGATTTGGATTTCGCTGATCATAAAGTCTTTGCAGAGTACCGGGACGGATACCGCTTGTGCCACTTGCCGCAAATCGTCGATCGATCCTTTAAAATAGGTTTCGTCTGTCAGTACCGATATGGCAGCGGCGCCGGCTTGTTCATACTTTTTCGCCTGCTCAACAATATTGACCGTTGTATGGATGTCTCCTTTCGATGGCGACGCCCGTTTGATCTCGGAAATAACGCCGTTTCTGTTGCGCAAATGGTCGGCCAAACGTGTTTTTTCGGGAAAAACGCAATTTTCGCCGGGACTGTTTGTATAGTGTTGAATCTCTTCACGTTTGGTGGCAATGATTTTATCTAAAATGGTCATACAAGCACTCCTGACGTGATGCGATGAAGCTCGAAAACACGAGCTGTTTCACCGGATAAGATGGATTTTCGGGCTTGATGGACGCCTTCCGCAATCGAAGAGACACGTGCGCTGACGTAAAGGGCAGCTCCTGCGTTTAGCGCAACAGTATCCAAATACGCACTTTCTTTTCCTTCAAGCACGCCCATGAAAATCTCTGCGTTGCGCATCGGCTCACCTCCGCGAATCGCTTCGATTGGCGCCGTTTCCAATCCCGCCTCATGCGGGTGGATCGTCATTTTTTGTTTGCCCTGTTCATTAAAAACAATCAATTCGTTTGTTCCGGCTAGCGACAATTCGTCAAGGCCGCCTGCTCCATGAATGAGCGCTCCACGCGTTCTGCCTAAGCGCATCAGCGCATCGGCCATAGGCTCCATCATATCGCGGCGATATACACCTGTCATTTGGACAGAAATCGGCAGCGGATTGGCAAGCGGACCAACCAGATTAAAAATGGTCGGCGTGCCGATGTTCTTGCGCACAGCCCGCAACGGGCCAAGAGCAGGATGGATAGCCGGAGCGAATAAAAAGGCAATGCCGGTTTGTTCGAGCATCGCCGGGATGGAGGCAACGTCCAGCCCGGTGGAAATTCCAAGCGCTTCCAGCACGTCCGCACTGCCCGTCTTGCTCGATACGCTCCGGTTCCCATGCTTGGCCACCGTCATGCCGCATCCTGCCAACACAAAAGCGGTGAGCGTGCTGATGTTAAAACTGAATGACCGATCGCCTCCAGTTCCGCAAACATCGATCAGTTCGCCGTAAACTTGCGGCAATGCCACTGCTTTTTCCCGCATCGCTCTTACCAGGCCTACGAGTTCATCGGCCGTTTCACCTTTTGTGTGCAGTTCAGTTAAAAACTGTTTTATCATTGATTCGTTAACGTTCCCGCTCAATATTTCCAAAGACTTTTCATACATTTGCTGTTCTGTATAATTCTCTGCTCTTCTCATCTCAATCGCTCCTCGACTTGTCTTTTAAATGCAAAAATCCCCGCAACCGGACAGTCATCCGGTTGCGGGGACGGGTTAAAACCGCGGTACCACCACGCATTAGTGCCTTTTTGCACTCACTTAAACAGGCTATTCGCCTTGCCCTTTAACGCAGGGTATACGTCTCCCTTACTCGCTTCCGCTTTCAGGCCAGCTCTCCTAAGTCCATTCGCGCAAGCCGTCCAATCAGCTCCCACCAGCCGCTGACTCTCTAAATGGATGTTCTTGCCTACTCGTCTCAATCTTCGATTTCTCTGCTATCTATGCTCTGCTCTTCTAGGCTTTTCTCTCAAAGGGACTTGTCGGCTCGTTCAACAAGTTTCATTCATATTAAAGTCTTTTGTTTATTCTGTCAAGTCCAAATAATATCACTTATTGTATCATCTTAGAGACCCATCCGTTTGGCGACGATTGTTTTCATGATTTCATTGGAACCGGCATAAATGGCGGCAACTGGAATATCACGGTACCGCCGGGCGATTTTGTATTCTTCCATATAGCCATAACCGCCATGCAGCTGCATGCATTCCCCTGAAATTTTCTTTGCCGTATCCGTTAGCCAGTATTTGGCCATTGAAACTTTAGAGACAATATCCTTGTCGGCCATATGGTCTTCGATGAGCGATTCAAGAAACGAATGGCCCAGTTCCACTTCGGTTGCCATTTCCACCAGTTTGAATTGCGTATTTTGGAAAGAGCTGATCGGCTTGCCAAACGCTTTTCGCGATTTCACGTAATCAAGCGTCAACTCCAGCATGTCTTCAGAAGCGGCTTGCGCTGCAATAGCGACAACCAGGCGTTCTTGCTGCAGCTTTTCCATTAAATATGAAAAGCCCTGGTTTTCAACACCTATTAAATTTGACGCTGGGACGATGCAGTCTTCAAAATACAATTCCGATGTGTCTTGAGCGTGCAAACCGACTTTATTGAGCTTGCGCCCTTTCGTAAAACCAGGCGTCCCTTCCTCGATTATCAGCAAAGAAATGCCGCGATGCTTTGGTTCCGCTTTTGGATCGGTCTTGACCGCCGTGAGGACAAGTGTCGAATTGATGCCATTGGTGATAAAGGTTTTTTGGCCGTTGACGATATAATGATCGCCTTGGCGGACAGCTGTCGTCGACAAGTTGGCAAGGTCTGACCCCGCGCCGGGCTCCGTCATTGCGATTGCCGTAATGTGGTCTCCCGATACACATCCCGGCAGCCAGCGCTGTTTTTGTTCTTCCGTGCCATATGCCTCGATGTAAGGCACGGTAATATCATTATGAAGCCCAACACCGGTGAGGCTGGCACCAACCCGCTCCATTTCTTCGCCAATGATAACTGCATACCGAAAATCGGTGTCAAGGCCGCCGTACTGTTCTTCCACTTGCGAGCATAAAAAACCCATATCGCCTAACTGTTTCCAAAACGATTTGGGTATCAAATGGTCTCCTTCCCACTTTTCGTATTGCGGCACTGCCTCTTTCTCCAAAAACTTGCGCAACGATTTGCGGAACATTTCATGTTCTGCTTCTTCAAATCGATACTTGCCCACTCGTATCCCCCCTTATTTCGGCTGCATGCGAATAGCGCCGTCGAGCCGGATCACTTCACCGTTCAACATAACGTTTTCTGCTACGCTTTCCACCAGCTGCGCATATTCTGAAGGTTGTCCGAGGCGTGCCGGAAACGGCACCGATGCAGAAAGTGATTCAACTGCCGCTTCTGGCAATCCATCAAACATCGGTGTTTTCATAAGTCCAGGCGCAATTGCCATGACCCGGATTCCATATTGCGCAAATTCGCGTGCAATTGGCAACGTCATGGAAACAATACCGCCTTTCGAAGCACTGTACGCCGCTTGGCCGATCTGGCCCTCAAAAGCGGCGACCGAGGCTGTGGAAATGATGACGCCGCGCTCGCCGTTTCCGTTCGATTCGTTTTTCCGCATAGCGGCAGCAGCCACCCGGATCACATTAAAGCTGCCAATCAAATTGATTTGAATAATTTTCTCGAACTGCTCAAGTGGCATCGGACCATTTTTTGCAACGACTTTCCCAGGGGTGCCGATGCCTGCACAGTTGACGACTGCATTAATGTGGCCGAAGCGCTCCACAACTTGCGCGATATTTTGTTCAACTTGTTTAGCATCGGTCACGTCTGTCTGGAGATAGAAAACACTTTCTCTTCCAAGCTCTTCAATCAGTTTTTTAGAGCGTTCCGAATTTAAATCAAAAATCGCCGCTTGGCCGCCCTTTTCCACAATTCGCCTAACGGTCGCTTCGCCAAGACCAGATGCCCCGCCTGTCACAACCGCTTTCATGTCTGCCAGTTCCATTGCAATCCCCCTTTATCGAAACTCTTTTTATAGCCTTTCAATAATTGTGGCGTTGGCCATTCCCATTCCTTCGCAAATAGCCAGCAGTCCGTAGCGCCCTTCAATGCGTTCGAGTTCATGGACGAGCGAAACCAATAACCTTGTACCGGTCGCACCAAGCGGATGCCCAAGAGCGATGGCGCCTCCGCCAACATTTAATTTCTCTGGATCTCCGCCGACATCGGCAAGCCAAGCGAGTGGAACCGGCGCAAATGCTTCGTTTACTTCATAGCGGTCGATGTCTTCAATCTTCAAGCCCGCTTTTTCCAACGCTTTTTTCGTTGCCGCAATTGGCCCGGTTAACATCAACGTTGGATCAGATCCGATTACTACTCGGGAAATAATGCGCGCTTTCGGTTTTAGGCCAAGTTCCTGCGCTTTCTCCCCTGACATCAATAGCACCGCTGAGGCCCCATCGCTCATTTGGCTCGCATTTCCTGCGGTAATGGAACCGTTTTCATCAAACACGGCCTTTAAGCCGCCGAGTACTTCCATAGTCGTTCCAACACGAGGCCCCTCATCCACTGCCACTACGCGCTTTTCGCCGTTTTCGCTTTCTACTTCAACCGGTACGATTTCCTGTTCATAAGAGCCATTCGCTATCGCTTTTTGCGCACGCTCATGACTTTGAACCGAATATGCGTCCAACTGCTCTCGCGTGAATTTCCATTTTTCCGCGATGCGTTCTGCAGATAGGCCTTGATTGATAATTTCGTATTCACTAGTCAGTTTTTCACTCGGCTCGGCTCCTTGCATGTTCGAGAACATCGGCACACGCGTCATGCTTTCAACACCCCCTGCAATGACGATATCCATATCGCCAGCCAAAATGGCCTGGGCTGCAAAATGCACCGCTTGCTGGCTCGAGCCGCATTGCCGATCGATGGTGACGCCCGGCACATGATCAGGAAAGCCGGCAATTAACGCCGCTGTCCGCGCAATATTGCCGCCTTGTTCACCAGCTTGTGAAACACATCCTAAAATGACGTCTTCCACGTCTCCTTTTTCAACGCCTGCACGATTTACCAATTCCTCCAGTACTTTAGCCGCAAGCTCATCCGGCCGAATGCCTCCAAGTACTCCTTTACGCCGGCCGACCGCTGACCGAACAGCTTCTACAATTACTGCCTCCCTCATTTCTACACCCCGCTTGGTTAGTCATTTTCAGATTCGAAATAAACTTCAGAATTGAATGACTATTCATTCAATTACTGCTATTGTACAAGAGCTTTACGCCAAATGCCATAAAAAAACCTGCAGAAACCTCTGCAGGCTGGGAGAATCACTATTCTGTTATCAAACCTTTTTCAACAAGAAATTCACGTGCTACATCGCTTGCGACTTCTTGGTCCTGATCGACGCGCGCATTCATCGCAAGCATTTCTTCTTCACTGATTTGTCCAGCAAGCTCGTTCAACACATTCTCCAACTCCGGATATTCTTCAAGCGTTTCTAACCGGACAACCGGCGCTGCATCGTATTTCGGGAAAAACGACAAGTCATCTTCGGTTGTTTCAAGATCGAACAACCCAATTCGGCTGTCCGTTGTGAACGCAGGAATCACGTCGACTTCCCCGTTCTTCACAGCTTCGTACATAATAGCCGGATCAAAACTTTCCATTTGCGAAAAATTGAACGGATATGTCTTCACCATATCGTTGTAGCCGTCTCCTTTACGTTCATAAAAAGGATGCGGTGCTCCAAACGACATGTCTTCTTTCTGTGAAATCTCCGCAAGTTCCGAATATGTCTCCGCCGAGTAACCACTATCTTTAGAAAATGCCAAGGTATAGCCATTTTCAAATCCAAGCGGTTCTAGCCAAGTCGCTTTCAACTGTTCTTCATACCCTTGGCGGACGCGTTCTAACACCTCTTCCGACGATTGGCCTGGAACGGACTCTTCTTTCAAGACATCTTTCAACCCGGTGCCCGTATATTCCACGTACAAGTCAATATCCCCTTGTTCAAGTGCAGGAGTCAAAATCGCCACTTCTCCAAGCCCTTCCTCGTATTCCACTGTGTAATCCGAATTCGCTTCGATATACTGCCCTAAAATCTGAGGCAAAATGTATTGCTCAGTCCATGGTTTACCGCCTATGACAATTGGATCTTTGCTTTCTCCGCCTGTTTCCGAACCGCAACCCGACAACACAACCGCCACTGCCAACAAAACACCAAACGCGCTTTTCTTCATCATGGAACCCCCTTTAAATTTTCAGTCCTCTTGGCGTGACTTTCTTTTCAATCCACTTCAATATCCAATCAAACCCGATGGCGAGCAGCGCAACCGGCAAAGCGCCCGCCAAAACGAGTGAATTGTTATAAGATTGCAAGCCACGGTAAATGATATCCCCTAAGCCACCAGCTCCGACAAAGGTAGCGAGTGTTGCAATTCCAACCGTGAGGACAGTAGCAGTGCGTATGCCTGCCATGATAAAAGGCAAGGCAAGCGGAAGTTCGATTTGCCGCAGTATTTGCGTCTTGGTCATGCCCATTCCGCGGCCTGCCTCAATAATTGACGCATCAACTCCGGTAATGCCGGTATACGTATTCCGTAAAATGGGCAGCAAAGCGTAAATGATGAGCGCCAGCAGCGCTGTCGGGTAGCCAATTCCTAGAATCGGCACCAAAAATCCAAACAGCGCCAGGCTCGGTATTGTTTGGAAAATCGCTGTCACGCCAATAACCGGCTCTGCATAACGGCGATAACGCGCAATAAGGATGCCTAAAGGCAAAGAAATTGCGATTCCGATTGCAATGGCTATAAACGACAGGTAAATATGTTCCATAAACGCAGTTTGAATCATTTCTTGACGGCTTACGAGGGTGTCCAGGAAATTCTTCATACTAGCGCACCGTCTTCCTTGAAAAGAGCGGCTTTCAAAAGATCTTTTTCGCTCGCATAAGCAACGACACGGCCATTTTCAGTGATTGCCAAACGGTTGCCGCGATTTTCGGTTAAACAAAGAACCGCCTCGTCAATCGTAGAGGAAGAGGCGATTTTTTGCGCATCTCCGCTCCACTCCTTTTCGAAAATCTCCATATATTCTTTCAGCTGACGCTCTCCGAACGACCGCTTTTGGCGGATTCGCTCGATGCCGATAAAATTCCGGACAAACTCATTGGCGGGACTATCCACCAATTGTCGAGGAGTGCCGACTTGCTCAATCTGCCCTTTTCGCATGACGACGATAGTATCGGCAATTTTTAGCGCTTCGTCCATATCATGAGTGACGAATACAATGGTTTTGTTAATAGTCTGCTGAAGATTGCGCAATTCATTCTGCAGCTGTTCCCGGCTGATGGGATCCAACGCGGAAAACGGCTCATCCATCAATACGATATCGGGATCTCCAGCAAGCGCGCGGACAACACCGATCCGCTGTTGCTGTCCTCCGCTAAGTTCTAAAGGAAATCTCTTTAGGTACGTATCCGGATCAAGTCCAACCAAACTCAGTAACTCACGGATCCGAGAGGCCGTTTTTTCTTTTGGCCAAGAAAGCAATCTGGGAACAAGTGACACATTGTCCAAAATTGTCATATGCGGAAACAAACCAATCCGCTGAATCACATAGCCGATGGAGCGGCGAAGTTGAACTTCATCCAAATCCGTAACGGGTCTTCCATCGATGTATATATTGCCCTCCGTCGGTTTTTCCAGTTTATTGATCATTTTCATCAATGTAGTTTTCCCACAGCCACTCGGGCCGATGATAGCTGTCAATTGATGAGCCGGAAGAATGAGCGAAACATTTTTCAGCGCATCCGTTCCATCAGAGAACCGTCTGCTAACATTTTCAAAGCGAATCATTGCAGCACCTCTTTCCCTATCTGATAAGTCCTTACCCTTAATCGAAAAGACTACTCACAGTTCTATTAAAGAAAAAACGGCTGCATGAAACAACCGTTTTTTCCCTTGTATACTTTAATTCGTTCGAATTGCCTGTATTTCCTTCGTTAATTGATTGAAACGGGAATCCAGTTCTGCGTATTTCTTGTCATTGGGCTGCATAAAACTGAGTTTGCCCAGAACCGCCTGGCGTTCCGTCTCAAGCGCCAAAATTTCGTTTTCCCGATTTTCCTTGCGCTCTGCCTTTTTGTCCTGCCACTCCCTGTAGCTTCCTTCATATTTAACCAACCGCTCTTGATCAAAGAGTAAAAGCTTATTGGCAAGCCGCTCCATAAAATAGCGGTCATGCGTCGCAATAAGAAGCGTCCCTTCGAAAGATTCCAGCGTTTTTTCTAATTGCTCACGTGAAGGCAAATCCAAATGGTTGGTCGGTTCATCCAATAACAGCACGTTGCATTCAGCGAGCATGAACTCCATTAGTTTCAATTTCACTCGCTCCCCCATACTCATATGGAGAATCGGCTGACTCCAGTGTTCCTTGCCAAACCCTAAATTGTCCATCAGTGTTCGAATTCTCCCGGCTTGTTCAAAGTTTTGCGGTCCAAACAATTCAGCTGGCGTTTTTTCTTCCGGCAGATCAAAGACGTTTTGGCTCAAATAGCCGATTTTCATGCCGGTCGTCGTCCATACTTCTCCAGAAAAAACTTGTTCTCCTCGCAATATATTAAATAGCGTCGATTTTCCACTGCCATTCCTGCCTACCAATCCGACGCGTTCCCCGTGTTGAATGGTAAAAGAAGCGGCATCAAAAAGGATTCGGGGGCCAAAACGGACGCCGGCGTTCTTCAACTCGATGACCCGTTTCCCTTTTTTGGATCCACCGGCAATTTCGAAAGCAACCGCTTTTTCTTCTTTCGGCTTTTCTACCCGCTCTTGATCAAGCTCAGCTTCCAGGCGTTTTTGCTTGCTGCGTATTTGAACATCCATACGTTTCGCTTTCGAGCGATAAAACTCCTTCGCAAACTCCTGCTTAGTGGAATCTGCATGGGCTTTCCCTGACCAGGATTTCAATTCGTCTATTTGGCTCTCGACACGCGCAATCTTTGCTTGTTGTTTGTCGTATTTCCGCTGCTGCGTTAAGCGGATATGCGCTTTCTCCAAGAGAGCAGCACTATAATTCCCTTTATAGACATTGAGTTCCCCGTCTTCAATTTCCCAGATGCAATTGGCAATTTTATCAATGAAATATCGGTCATGCGAAATGATGATCAAGGTTCCTTTATAGGAAACCAGTTGCTCTATGACAAGTTCAACACTTTCCGCATCTAAGTGGTTAGTCGGTTCATCAAGCAACAGCAATTCCGCCTTTTCTGCTAAAGCTTGCGCCAACCGCATCTTCATCCCTTCGCCGCCGCTCAAACAGTTCCGGCTTTCGGGAACATTCCATTTTTCTTCTAATTTCCGGGTTTCAACACTAGGCACACAATCAGTCCACTCTTTCACTTCCTGTTGCATATAAACAATGTCCGGAACTGCCCCTTGCCATTCCACTCCCGAATTCCCTTCAGCAATTGCTTGAAGCAATGATGATTTCCCTGCCCCATTTGGTCCCACAACACCAATTCGCACGCCTTTCAGAATGTCCGCTTTGACCTTTTTCAGCACAATCGTTTCTCCATACTGTATGGTTAAGTTATTCAATTTCCCTAAGATAGCCATTGCTATTCCCCCTTGCCGGAGAAACAAAAAATTCCTCCGAAATAATTGTCGGAAGAATTCGCACGCCTAAATAACCCGCTTACGCAGGTATTCCACTTGAAAATAGGCAGACGAATCCAATTTCTTTTACACCAAGTATTTACGGTTTTATAGAAAAAGGATCAAATATCCATCGTCCACCCATCTTCCCTTCAGTTTGATGCATCGATTATATCACACAATTCTGCTAATTTCTATCACTCTTCAAAAGACACATGCACCGGATTAGCTATTTGTTCATATCCAATTTCCTGATAAATCTTGTTGGACGTTGGATTTTTCAAGTCGGTATACAGCATAGCAAAATCATACTCAAGCAATAGCTCCTCTGTTACTTCAGCGACTAATGTGCGGGCATACCCTTTTCTTCGGTGCTTGCGCGGTGTAAAAACAAATGACACCGTGATGCCCCTTTTTGAAGGCCTCGTTTTTTTCATGCAAGACACCACTTCGCCATCCACTTCCCATACGTATACTTCTTTACCTTCAATAAATGCATCGATTTTTCGGGCCGCTTCTGCTGGACTCGATACTTTTATGCCGGTCTCCACTTCAAAAAGCAAACACCATTCCTCTAAAAGCGGAGCATCTTTTTTGTTTGCCACCCGCCACGTACCTGGGCTTTTTTCCAGGCCAGTTGCCACTGCATCAGCTCGGTATAGTCCTTGATCCATCAGCAGATTTGCTTTTTGGCCGGTTTCCGCTATCCAAGCTAAAACAAATCGATTCACTGTTTCCCGGTCTCCTACAATTCCCTTCACTTCAATACCTGACTCCAAAAGCAGCCTGGAGAGCTCACTTTCTAGTTCCGGCACGCCTTGGAAGCAGACCAACTGCAATGGATGCGGCGGCGTCATTAAGCATGCCGCCAATACTACTCCCTCATCTTCTGCAAGAGCCAAGAAATAATCCTCGTATTTCCCTTGTTTAATATGGTTGAGTATCCCTAAAAACAAGCTGTATATATCCTCATGTCCATAAAGGAGCGGCTCTACTTTTTCAGAAAAAGCTTCTGTTTCAGCATAGATATTCCATTTCATTTCTCCACTCTCATTTCTTTAAAATTCGCATTACTAAAGTATTAGCTATAACAAAAAAATTACCTGCTAAAATATGAGAATTCTCATAAGAATTTTTTATCTCTTTAACTTATTCCTTCTTATCCAACTAAACTAAAAGCCCGAATCATCCCAAGATGATTCGAGCTTTTTACTCCCTATTCTAATTCGAGTTGTTTTGTTTCTTTTCCAAGGAAAGCAACCGCTAATGCGCCAATGATGACAGAGCCGCAGAAGATAGCGAAAATCCAGCTGATATCATAATCAGCGGCGAGAAGCGAACCAACAAGAAGAGGCCCAAGAATACCGCCTACGCGGCCAAAGGAAGCAGCCATACCTGTACCAGTCCCCCGGATAACCGTTGGATACTGCTCAGGAGAGTATGCATATAACGCTCCCCAAGCTCCCAGATTGAAGAACGAGAGGAAAGCACCTGCGACAATCAATGTAGCAATGGCATCCGCGTTGCCAAAAGCCAGCGCACTCGCTGCCGTTCCAAGCAAATAAGTGACGAGAACAAATTTCCGCCCCATCCGCTCAATCAGCCACGCTGCAGAGAAATAGCCAGGAAGTTGGGCAAGCGTCATGATCAAGACATACTGAAAACTTTGAATTAGCGAAAATCCTTTCAATACCATAACGCTCGGCAACCAAAGGAACATACCGTAGTAAGAAAAGACTACCGTGAACCAGACAATCCATAGCATCAGTGTCGGACGGCGATAAGCTTTAGACCATACACTTCTGATATTGGTTGAAATTGATTGGAGCCCTGTTTTTTTCGCTGTAAATTGCGGAGAATCCGGCAGTTTCACCCGCAAATAAAGGGCATACAAAGCAGGCAAGGCTGTAAGCAGCAATGCGACACGCCAACCAAATGACGGAATAACGAAATAAGAAATCACTGCTGCAATGAGCCATCCACCTGCCCAAAAACTTTCGAGCAGGACAACTACACGCCCACGCTCCGCTGCCGGCACACTTTCCGAAACAAGCGTTGAGGCAACCGGCAGTTCCCCGCCTAGCCCCATTCCGATGAAAAAGCGTAGAATCATAAAAGCGGCCAACGTAGTTGTGAAAGCTGATAAGCCGCTCGCTATCGAGAAGAGCAATAAGGTAAGGATGAATATTTTTTTACGGCCAACGCGATCTGCGTAGATGCCAAATACAAATGCTCCCACCGCCATGCCGATGGAATTGACACTGCCAATCCACCCCATCTGCTGCGTCGTCAAATTCCAGTCTTGGTGAAGCGCAGCAATGACGAATGACAGTATCCCCACGTCCATCGCATCAAAAAGCCACCCTAATCCCGCAACTCCCAAAAGTTTATTTTTTGATATCGCATCCACTTTCTTTTCCGTTAACGTAGCCATTCCCTCTCCCCTTGTCTTTACACATGTAACTAACTGTCTTTACACCTCTACTATACATTTCAAGAAATAAAGTGACAAGCCATTGAGAAATGTTCCACTTTTCAAATTATTTAAGAGCTGGAACTATTGTTGTTGGAGGCCATAATTGCTGCATTGATACTCGTCATCATGACGGCTTGCTGGGCTTGCATCAATAACTCCAAAGAAGCAGAAAATGCGGCATCGGAAAGATTTCGAACGGCGGCCGCATCCCTCATTTCGCATTGCACCGCTGCCGAAAACGCAAGATCCTTATACCACTTGAATAATTTTGTTTTTTCCAGGAGTCTTGTTCCTTCTGCAATATTTCGCAGCGCCATGCCATCCGCTTCGGCTACCGCCAATAATCCCAATACCGGATATTGAATACCCCGGATTTTGATTTTTTCGCTTTGGAAAAATTCTTTGATTGCCAATACTCTACCCACAACTTTCGGGTCATAAACAGCGGAATGGAACGTCATAATTTGCGACAGCCATTGCAAGTCGTTCCCCATGTAAAATCCGCGCTCCCGCAATTCTTTATAGTAAGCATTCATTGTTGCAGCTCTTTCTTCAATTCCCCCGCTCCGCCTTCCCAACAACACGGCGTAAGGCACATCCTCGCTTGAAGTCAGGACTTTATGCCAGTTTCTCATGGCATCGTAGAGTTCTTTCGCTTTTTCCGCTTCTCCCTCTTCCTCCATTAACAATGCCGCTAAATATGTATACTGGCTTTTGCGGAATCCAGCTTCGTTTAACTTCCGCTGCTTTTCGTTCAAGTTCTTTAACCCGCTTCCAGCATCTCCTGATTGAAGCGTTAAATGAGCCGCCGCAATATGATGCATATGGGATTGCAATGGAGAAAACCAACCTTCGTTCTTTTTGATGGTTCTGGAGGTTTCCTCATGTGCAGCAGCAGGGAAACTGCCATTTTGCGTTAAATAGAAAATCGCCACCGCCAATGATATGCGTTTGTCTACCGTCCAACCAAGCGACCTTGCCACCTCTCCATATGTTTTTTCGATTATTTTGATGTCCATAAAAACGCCTCCTTATCTCTTTTCTACGAGATAAGGAGGCGTTTAGTTTCGGCTTCTACGCAATCAGCACCAAACTGATGGCCATAACTGCCATGCCCGCTATTAAGCCATATATAGAGAGATGAGCTTCATCATATCTTTTGGCCGCCGGCAGTAATTCGTCCAGCGAAATGAACACCATGATGCCGGCAACACCAGCAAAGACAATGCCAAACATCGTATCGCTCATAAATGGCATTAAAATCAACCATGCAGCAATTGCCCCTATAGGCTCCGAAATGCCTGACAGCACACTGTATTGAAATGCTTTTTTCCGGCTTCCAGTTGCATAAAAAATTGGCACAGATACGGCGATGCCTTCTGGAATGTTATGAATGGCAACCGCAATCGCAATTGCTATACCAAGACTCGGATCTTGGATTGCAGACATAAAAGTCGCGATTCCTTCCGGAAAGTTGTGTATCCCGATTGCCAAAGCCGTAAATATACCCATCTTGCGCAAATGTGCATACTGATCATTTGTCGGACCCGCATCCATATCTTCAACTGTTTTCACTTCATGCGGATTTTCAAGTTGAGGCAAAATCCGATCCAGCGCAGCCATAAAAATCATTCCACCGAAAAAACCGACAATTGTCAGCCAGTACCCTAGTGAATCGCCATGGGCATCTGTCAGGGCTGTTTTCGCCTTAACAAAAATTTCAACCATCGAAACATAAATCATTACTCCGGCTGAAAAACCTAGTGATATCGATAGAAATTTCGTATTTGTCCGTGAAGCAAAAAATGCGATTAAGCTGCCGATTCCTGTTGCAAGCCCAGCAAACAACGTTAACCCTAAAGCAAATAAAACCGCAGTGTCCATTGAACCATCCACTTTCCGCGTCGCTTGAATATGATTATTGTACGGCATAAGTTTCCTTCACGCAACTTTTTTCAACTCAGAAAGATATTCTATTTTTCCCTCTTTTCTTTATTTATCAATATTGATTTTCAAATTGGAGCTTTGCAGCACTGTTTTTCTCAGAAAAAAGAACCAAGCCTCTTCAACTGGAGAAGCGCGGTTCCTATACGAGTAGTAAATTCATTTTTGATCCGCTATTTTTTCGAATGCAGCAAATCCCCTAGTCTTCGCCAATCACCTTCCTTTAATGCACGGACAGGCGGATTATAAAAAACGCTTGCCGGATGAAACGTGGGGAATATGTGGTAATTGTTTTCGGAAGCTTCAAACGCCTGCGCTTCTTCGTTCCACATTAAAACAGGTGTTTCCATCAAGACGCCGTGCAGTTGCGTAACTTTTGCTTGAGGTCCGACCAAACGCTGCAACCCCACATTTCCAAGCGTCACAATGATCGGCGGATGGATATCGCGAATCTCTGTATCCAGTATCGGTGCATGGGCAATGATTTCTTTTTTCGTCGGCGCCCGGTTGTACTTGCGTTCCACCACCTCGCCATTGCGCTGTTTTTTCTGTCCCCATTTATATGGACGACTTCGCACGGCGCTCGTTATATATACATCTTCCCTGGATAGGCCGATGCTTGCCAAAGAAGCCATTAGCTCTTTTCCGGCTCTGCCTGTAAACGGAATGCCAGTCTCCACTTCATTTTCTCCCGGTGCTTCCCCCACTAACATCAGCGCTGGATTGTTTGGACCTTCCCCCCTCACAAAACCTTCTACCGGAAAACCTTCAATGCGTTTGATTCCGTTTGCTGCCAGCTCATCTGAAATTTTATACATAGAATCACCTCTTAATCAGTTTACCACAATCACTTATGTTAGATTTTCTAACATAACGCAAAATAAAAGCTTGCGTTTTTCGAATAGTTTGATTATGATGTTAACAAACCTAACATCAAGGAGGAGATAACATGAAAAAAATTGAAACGATTATCCGTCCATCTGTTTTTTCTGATGTTCGCCAGGCATTGGCTCTTGAAGGAATCGATGGGCTGAGCGTCACCGAAATAGCTGGAATCGGAAAACAGGAAGGCCGAGTTGGTTTGTTCCGCGGCAATGCTTACACCATGGAATTTTCTCCAAAGCTCAAACTGGAAATGGTAGTGGAAGATGACAAAGTAGAAGATATTGTCGAAGCGCTATTGCAGTATGCTTCCACTGGCCAAGTGGGAGATGGCAAGATTTTCATCCTGCCGGTCGAAGAAGCCATTCGGATCAGAACAAGAGAACGCGGCGCCGTCGCCGTCGGATAAGGGGGAAATTAAATGGAGGCAGTTCAAAGTTCAGTTGATATGTTGTGGGTTATGCTCGGGGCTATTCTTGTATTCTTCATGCATGCTGGATTCTCAATGGTGGAAACAGGATTTACCCGCTCTAAAAATACGGTCAATATTTTAATGAAAAACTTGCTTACAGTAGCCATCGGTTCAGTTCTTTTCTTTTTTATCGGTTTTGCACTAATGTTCGGCACGTCAGCTTTCGGACTTATTGGTACTGATGGTTTTGCACTTTTGGGACGCGATGATATCGGATTTTTTGTTTTCCAGGCAGTTTTCGCCGCTACATGTGCCACAATCATTTCCGGAGCAGTAGCGGAACGCATGCATTTGTCAGCTTATATTATACTGACAGTCGTTATGATTGCTGTTATCTATCCGGTCGTCGGCCACTGGATATGGGGTGGCGGTTGGTTATCGCAGCTTGGTTTTATCGATTTTGCCGGTTCAACTGTCGTTCACTTGACCGGGGCCTCTGCCGCTTTTGTTGCAGCTTGGAAAATCGGTCCGCGTATTGGAAAGTATTCCGGAAACACGGTCAATTCAATTCCGGGACACAACTTGCCGTTAGGAGCTCTTGGCGTCTTCATTCTATGGGTAGGCTGGTTTGGCTTTAACGGTGCCAGCACATTAGCAGCAGATCCAGCGACTGTACCATCAATTATCGCCAATACATTGCTTGCGGCTTCCGCCGGTGTTTTATCTACAGCAGCTTACACACGTTTCAGATATGGCCGTATCGACGCTTCGCTTACAATGAACGGCGCCCTAAGCGGTTTGGTCGGGATTACCGCTGGGTGCGCTAATGTATCGCTCTTAGGTTCAATTATCATTGGTCTGATTGCAGGTGTTGTTATGACAGAAAGCGTCCGTATACTCGATTCGAAAATCCGAGTTGATGATCCGGTAGGCGCTATTTCCGTACACGGTATTGTGGGAGTTTGGGGAACTCTTGCACTAGGATTGTTCGATACAACAGGCGGTATTTTCTACGGGGGCGGAGCTGAAGTTCTGGGCATTCAAACAGTAGGAGTACTGGCTGTCATCGCTTGGACTTCAATTACAGCCGGCCTTGCACTTCTTGCTATCAACGTCTTCATCCCGCTTCGCGTCACTGCCGAAGAAGAAGAAACCGGCCTTGATTTTACAGAACACGGTTCTCAAGCTTATTCCATGCAAGATGTTCTAAGAGGCACTGGCCCTTCCAGCGATCAAAGTTTCGCTGCACGGCTCAATCAATTGGGGGAAGATCCTTCTATCCAAAAACTTTAAGCAAGAAAATAAGCAAAAGGACGCTCCGTTTTACCCGGTCGTCCTTTTTGCTTGTTTTTGCAGATGCTCTCTGTAGAACCGTTCGCGCATTTCATACCAAACGGCAACTGCGACAAACCAAGAATAGCCCGCACACCACCCAGCCAAGACATCCGAAAAATAATGTTCGCCTCCTGCTATACGGGACAGCCCAATTCCGCAAGCAAGTGCGGCAGCTGCTGTCCAGACCAGCCACTTTGCCAGCTTTGAACCAAGATGTTCCGTAATGAAATAAGCGGCTGTGAAAAGATACAACAACCCGACCATCGCATGTCCCGAAGGAAAACTGAAACTTTCCAAGCCATGGGGGAAATCAGGGCGTTCTCGATCATAAATGCGCTTTAACAATTGATTCAATATATTCCCCACTCCCGCAGCTAAAAAAACAAACAACATGCCCCGATAATTTTTCCGATGAACCCAAAGGTACACAATCAAAGCAACGCTGACTGTCATGATCACCCATTGTTCTCCAAGCAGCGACAAACTGTCTACAAAAGCGTTTCCTCCCAAAAACTCAAACGCGGCTATATCTATTTTCCGAAACTGCACACTCGGAAAAGTAATAAGAATGGCGAAAAAACCGATCAATGTCGCCATCCCAAGCGGGTAGAAAAAATTCTTGATGTTCCTCACCCTCTTTCGCATCAGTTGTGAATTTATTATAACTTAAATTTTGAAATAATTTGAAGAATAAGCAGCTGGGATAGTTCGTTTCCATGAAAAAGCTCCTCCTTGTGCTTGGCACGAAAGGAAGAGCACTATCATTCATGTTGCTGGTTGTCCGTCCGATACTAACACACCATCAGTCATACGGTATACTTTGTCACAATAACGGATTAGCCGGGTATCGTGCGTCACTACAATCGTCGTCGTATTTTTGTTCTTAGTTTCACTTTTCAGCAATTCCATCACTTCGTATGCCCGGTCTGAATCCAGCGAAGCCGTCGGTTCATCTGCCAAGATAATGGAAGGATTGCTATAGATAGCTTTTGCGATAGCGACCCTTTGCCGTTCCCCGCCGGATAAATCAGCCGGGTATTTGCTGCGGAGATCGCTGATGCCTAAGTCTATGTAAAGTTGCTCCCTCTCTTCTTTAGTCATGTTGCCCTTTTTGACTTTATCCAGTAAATTCAATTGGTTTTCCATTGTCAGGAATGGCACTAAATTTGAAGCCTGCAAGATAAAACCAATTTCTTTCAGACGGATTTTAGAACGCTGCTTTTCATTTAAACGGCTTAAGTCTTGCTTGTTGACTAAAATTTCACCGCTTGTCGGTGACAACAAGCCACCTGCAATGGTTAAAAAAGTGCTTTTCCCCGAACCGGAAGGCCCAATGACCGCAATCAATTCCCCTTTATCCGCTTGAAAATCAGTTTCTTTCAAAGCCTCTACTTTTTTATGTCCCGAGCCGTATGTTTTTGTCACTTGGTTCATTTCCAGAATCGCCATCATTTAGCCTCCAATCGCTTTTAACGGGTCAATTTTCACAATCGTCAGCACCGAGAAGACTGCACCCAGAATAGCCACCCCTATCAAAATAACTCCATAGAAAATCATTGTCAGGATATCGAATGCCACCGGCACCGCACTTGGCAGGAAAGCTCCGGATATTAACGTCAAGATGAACCCGACAATCACACCAGCCGCTGCCAGCATAAATGTTTGGGCAATGACAGAACGGGCCAAATAACCGCTCGGAATCCCTTGTGCTTTCATGACCCCGAACATGCTGATTTTCTGAACGGTCAATACATACAAGAAAATCGCGACGATTACGGACGAAATGATAAACAAAAAGTAAATCATGAAGTTTAATGTCAGGCTTTGTTCCGTATAGCCAGGCAAGTTTTCAATGAATGCCTCAGATTCGATCACCTCTAGTTCATCATCACTGACAATGTTCGAAAGACCCGTTGCGCGTACAACAATGCCGTTGATTTGATCACTGTTCGCTTCTGCTGCTTCGCCAAACTTCACGCGCTGAAAAGTCTCCAGCTCTCCATACAGAACAGGCGCTGCATTAAACCGGGCTTCATCTGTAAAACCGACAATGGTTAAACTTTCATCGGTAGAAGACAAGGTCAATTTATCCCCTAACTTAAAACCGTCGTCTTTTAAAGAATCAGCCGCTACCACTTCGTTGCCAGCTGAAAATTCTTCCCCCTCTATAACGTTCGGCATGATAAAGCCATCTTTTTCAATACCAAAAATTGATACATTTGCTTTTTTATCACCCGTCTGGGCAATGGCGTTGATTTGCCCAAGCACCGCCTTCTCTTCCGCTTCTATGCCATCCAGTTCGTCAATGGTCATCGTAGATTGCAGCAAACTTTTATCGGACTCTTCCGTCAAGACAATGGCCGAAGCATCCCATTTATCCACCGCTTCCCTATTTAAGCTGGCCAATCCGTTCGCTAAGCCAGACAAGAAAAAGACCAGATAAGATACCAGCATCAATACACCGATTATCAAAACAAACCGCAGCTTATTCTTTTTGATTTCATTCCACGCTAAAAACATCGGCTCACTCCTCCTTTCGCCCTTCTTCGATTTCTTCTATATAAACAAGAAAAAGGCGAACCGCCAGTGGTTCGCCTTTTCCTCATTTTACTGCATGAACATGATAGGTGGTTTGAGATGATTCAAGGACGTGATCCGGTTTCGGTTTTCCAAGATTCGCTTTATGCCCTGCTATATGCTCAGGGTTCTTTTCCCAATTTTTCCATGCTTCTTCCGATTCCCACCGGATGTAGACGACAACTTCTTCATCGCCGCGTCTGACGTTTTTCTTTAAAACCGCCAAGTCGATAAAACCAGGCTGTTTCTCCAGTTTTCCTTCACCGGAAAACTTGGCTAGAACAGGTTCAGAAAACCCTTCTTTTACGACAATCTTTTTCATTTGAACAAACATGTGTAGTAGCCTCCTGTTTTACTCGAATGCTGATTGGATTTCTTTCACCATTGCGCTGACCGATTGAAGTCCGCCGCCTGACAGGTACCAGTAATCCGGATCCAAGTAAATGATTTTGCCATTTTTATAAGCATTTGTTTTTTTCACCAATTCATTTTCTAAAGAATCTTTAGCGCTGGCATCTGTGCCAACTACAGCATTGCGGTCAACTACAAAAATGATATCCGGGTTTACATCTAAAATATATTCAAATGTGATGCTTTGGCCGTGAGTTGAAACTTCAATGCCTTCATCCGCAGCTGGAACACCGAACACGTCATGGATAATACCGAAACGCGATGCTGGTCCGTATGCGCTAATTTTTCCTTCGTTAGCCAACAAAATCAAAGCCTTTTCATCAGAAGCGCTTACCGATTCTTTTACGCCTTCAATTTCTGTGTTGATTGCTGCCAATTCTTCTTTTACTTGATCTTCTTTTTCGAAGATTTCGCCAAGAAGGGTCATGTTTTCAGTGAAAGAGTCCATGTAGTTGTTTGTATCAACCGCCATATGGATTGTTGGTGCAATGCTGGCAAACTCTTCGTACATTTCCGCTTGGCGCCCAGAGATGATGATCAAATCCGGCTCCATCGCGTTGATCGCTTCAAAGTCCGCTTCCTTTAATGTTCCAACGTTTTCGTATTTCGTTTCATCTGCATATTTTTCTAGATAAGAAGGCACTGATTCTTGCGGTACTCCTGCAACTTCAACGCCTAACTTGTCTAATGAATCCAAAACGCCGTAATCAAATACCACGACTTTTTTAGGTTTTTTCGAAATTTCCGTTTCACCAAGCTCATGTGTTACCGTCATTTTTTCAGTAGTCCCTTCAGCAGCACTTGTTTCCCCCGCTTCACTGGATCCGCATGCGGCCAAGAAAGCAACCAGCATTAATGTGAAAGCTAAAAGCAATAATTTCTTCATCTATTCCATCTCCTCTTATTATGAATTAAAGTAAACGCAAATTCGGCAATTATCCATTTGTTGAATGGGTATATCCATATCATAAATTTCTTTTAATGCCTCGGATTGAATAATTTCTGCAGTTGTCCCATCCTTGATCACGCGGCCATTTTTCATAGCGACAATGCGGTCAGAATAAACAGAAGCAAAGTTAATGTCATGAAGTACAATCACTACGGTTTTTCCTAGGTCGTCCACTAATCGGCGCAAAATTTTCATGATTTGAACCGAATGTTTCATATCCAGGTTGTTCAACGGCTCATCAAGCAGCACATAGTCCGTGTCTTGTGCGATGACCATGGCGATAAACGCCCGTTGGCGCTGCCCGCCGGAAAGTTCATTCAAGTAAGAATGCTCCATGTCTTTTAAATCCATGTATTCAATGGCTTGGTCGACCATTTTTTCATCTTCACCGTTGAGCCGGCCTTTAGAATAAGGAAAACGGCCAAAAGAGACAAGTTCACGAATGGTCAAACGCACATTCATGTAATTCGATTGCTTTAAAATCGATACGCGTTTGGAAAAATCATTCGATTTCATCTTTTTGGAGTTGGTTTGATCGATCAGAACTTCCCCAGTATCTGCATCAAGCAAACGGCTAACCATGGAAAGAAGCGTCGATTTCCCCGCTCCGTTCGGTCCGATAAATGAGGTAATCTGACCTTGCTGAATATTAACCGAGACGTTTTCCACGACTTGTTTTTTGCCGTAAAGCTTTGTCAATTCACGAACTTGTATCATTTAGACCGACTCTCCTTTAATAGTAGATAGATAAAGTAAATCCCACCGATGAAGTTGACGATAACGCTCAACGTCGTGTTAAAGGTGAAGATTCGCTCCACCACCCATTGACCGCCGACAAGTGCAATTACACTGATGATAATGGACCCAAAAATAATTGTTGAATGCTTATAGGAGTTGAAGAATTGATAGGACAAGTTGGCGACGATCAAACCGAAAAACGTAATCGGGCCGACAAGCGCCGTGGCAATCGCAATCAGCACCGCTGACAGCACAAGCATGTTTCTGACAAGGCCATCATAATTGATGCCGAGGTTGATCGATGTATCGCGTCCCAGCGACAAGACATCCAGCGAATTGTTATGCCGCCAAGCAAAAATGATGAGCACACTGATGATTGCAAGCGAAGTCCAAACCAGATCGGCATTGACATTGTTGAAGCTGGCAAACATCCGGTCCTGAACGATCTGAAACTCGTTCGGATCGATCAGCACTTGCAGGAATGTTGATATGCTTGAGAAAAAGGTGCCGCAAATGATGCCTATCAACAGCAAAAAGTAAATCGGCTGATTTCCTTTTTTAAAAAGCAGCTGATAAAACAACAAAGCGAATACGACCATGACTATTATAGATAAAATGAAATTCACCTGTTTGTTGATAAGCGTTACATGACTAGAGCCAAGAAAGAAAATCAGCAAAGTTTGAAGCAGCATATAAAGCGAATCAAGGCCCATGATGCTTGGTGTTAAAATTCGGTTATGGGTAATTGTCTGGAACACGACCGTAGCATACGCAATCGCAACCCCGGTCAGCACCATCGCAAATACTTTAACTCCGCGCCTTGGCAGGGCATAATCAAAACTGCCATTCAAATCTTGAAACAGGTAAACCCCGCACGCTAGCAGTGCTAAACCGACGAGAATCGCCAGTTTATGTAAATCACGCATATGCTTTCCTCCTAAACAACAAGAAGAGGAAAATAAAGCTTCCAATGACTCCGACCATTAAGCTGATGGAGATTTCATATGGATAAATAAGAACTCTTCCTAAAATATCGCAAAGCAATAAGAAAATCGCTCCGAGCATTGCTGTATGCGGCAATGTCTTCTGCAGATGGTCGCCTTTGAAAATTGAAATGATATTCGGGATGATCAAACCTATAAATGGAATGACCCCTACTGTCAAAACGACGGTTGCGGTAATCAGCGAGACAAGTATCAACCCAATGTTGACGACGCTCCGGTACTTCAACCCGAGATTTTTGGAGAAATCCTCCCCCATCCCTGCGACTGTAAAACGGTTGGCGTAAAGATAAGCGATGATAAAGACTGGCAAACTGATGTAAAGCAGTTCGTAGCTCCCTTTCATGACCATCGAAAAGTCGCCTTGCATCCATGCAGACATGTTTTGGATAACGTCCGCGCGGTATGCAAAAAAGGTGGTAATTGAAGACAAGATATTTCCGAACATCATCCCGACAAGCGGAATGAAAATGGCATCTTTGAATTTGATGCGGTTGAGAATTTGCATAAAGAGGAACGTGCCAGCAAGCGCAAAGCCAAACGCCAGCGTCATTTTCTCAAGCATTGAGGCATTCGCAAACATCAACATCGATACGAGAATCCCAAGCCGGGTGGCGTCGAGTGTTCCGGCAGTTGTTGGAGACACAAACTTGTTGCGGCTCAACTGCTGCATAATGAGGCCCGCCATGCTCATGCCGGCTCCCGCAAGCAAAATGGCCACCAGCCTTGGCACTCGGCTAATCAGGAAAATTTGTGTTTCTTCAGATTGAAAATCTAGCAAATCGGTAATACTGATGCTGCTGACTCCGACAAATAGAGAGACGAACGACAGTATGATCAATGGTGGTATTAAATAACGTTTTTTCATTACTGTCCTCATCCTTGTTAGAATATGTTTCGAATTTTTACGACAGTGATAATCATTATCACTGGTACACAAGTTTTAGTATAGCAGGTTGAGAAAGAGAGTCAATATTTTGATGAGAATTATTTTCATTTAGTTGAGAATGTCTTATTTTGTTCAAATTCGCCAAAGAAAAAGCTAAAAACCCATAAAAAAGAGAGTGCTCCCGGCACTCTCTTTTTATCGGTTCTCATTCTAACTCTTGTGCTTGTTCGATGACTTCATCCGGCAAAACGATTTCGCTGATTTCATCATATTTACTGTACGCGGCTTCCACATTGGACTGAACCGACATCGTATCTTGAGCAATTTTCACATCGAGATCCGCATCCATTTTTAATTTTTTCACTTGAAAAGATCTTCTATCGAGACGGTATTCATAACGAATAGAACGGATTTCCATGTCTTCGCTATCCATAGGTGTTCCAATTTCCATTTGGCCAAATGATTTTTCCAGCTGTTCGACCATTAGTGGATAGAATTCTTCTCCGGAAGCTTCCAATATCAGTACATAGTCATCGCCATCTTCTTCCAGAGTAAACTCTTCAGCAAAAGCCTCCAAGTTTTTCAATTGGTGAGCGGGATCTGCACTTTGCTGATCGGCAAGCAGTTTAAAATCTCCAACGGCTTCATCTTGCAATTTCAACCACATATCCAACGAGACTTCATACATGTACAAACCTTCTGCAGTGTAATACATCTCCATAGAGACAGGGGTTTCATTTTGAATATCGTCAGACACAATGGAAGTTTCCGATTGGTGGTGGAAAGCTTCTGGCATTCTGGTCAAATCCATTCTTGCTTCAATCGTAACATCTATCTCCATGCCGTCCGGCTGCATCTTCATATGTTGGTTCGTTAAGATATCGGCGTGCAGGCTCTCCAAATTTCCAGCCGCTTCCACTGTGTTTGCGTACACTTCTTCCGGCATCAATTTGCTAGTTTCACCCGTACTTCCTTCACTGCCCGATTCCGGCTGTTCCGCCTGACTGCAGGCTGATACACTTAAAGCCAGTGCCGCCCCACTAATGAATGTGATCCATTTTTTCAAATTGATCTTCCTTTCATGGTTTGCCTTATGGGTTAGTACGTGTACGACTTCTATTTAGTTACATAAAAACATTTCGATTCACGAATTTATATTAGTGAATTAACCAGTTTTGCATTATACTTTGGATTATGGCAAAAAACTTAAGAGGTGGTCCTTTTGAAATTAAAGCAGTTTTTCGCGTATTACAAGCCGCATAAACGCTTGTTTATTATTGACTTTTCAAGCGCTATTGTCGTAGCGATCTTGGAACTCGCTTTTCCCCTGGCCGTTCAATGGTTCATAGATTCGCTATTGCCGAGCGGCGAGTGGAATTCTATCGTGACAGTCAGCGTGTTGTTGCTTGCTGTGTTTTTACTGAGCACGTTCCTGCAGTATATCGTCAATTATTTGGGGCATAAACTTGGCATCAATATTGAAACCGATATGCGGGAAGAATTGTTCACTCACGTACAGCGCCAGTCTTTCCGCTTTTTTGATAACACAAAAACTGGTCACATTATGAGCCGGGTGACGAATGACTTGTTTGATATCGGCGAACTTGCCCATCACGGGCCAGAAGATTTTTTCATCGCCATCATGACTTTCTTTGGCGCTTTCGGTATTATGTTCTGGATCAATCCGAAACTTGCGCTCGTCACATTGATCGTCATTCCATTCCTTGTCTGGCTGATTACGTACTGCAACATCAAGATGAACCACGCCTGGAGCAGCATGTATGGCAAAATTGCCGATGTTAACGGGCGCGTGGAAGACAGTGTCTCAGGAGCACGTGTCGTGCAGTCTTTCACAAACGAAGAATTCGAAATCAACCGCTTCAAAAAAGATAATGACCGATTCCGCACAGCAAAACTTGTCGCTTATAAAGTCATGTCTGCTACCCATTCCAGCATTTACATGATGACACGGCTGCTGACGCTTATTGTTCTGGTGTACGGAGCTTGGCTGAACTACCAAGGGAGCTTGACTTATGGTGAACTTGTGAGCTTTGTCTTGTTTTTGAACGTTTTGATCAAACCGATTGATAAAATCAGTGCGCTTTTGGAGTTGTACCCGAAAGGCATGGCCGGATTTGGCCGCTTCCGCGAACTGATCAACCAAGAACCGGAAATTTTCGATCGCGAAGATGCGGTTGCGGTTAATGGATTAAAAGGAAACATCCGTTTTGATAACGTCCATTTCGGTTATGACGATCACAAAACGGTATTGAAAGGCATTGATTTAACCCTAAAAGCCGGAGAAACAATTGCGTTCGTCGGCCCTTCCGGAGCCGGCAAGACTACTATTTGTTCCTTGATACCGCGTTTTTATGATATTCAAAAAGGCGCCATTACGATTGACGGCATCGATATCCGGGATATGACAACAAAATCGCTTCGCTCCCATATCGGGATTGTGCAACAAGACGTCTTTTTGTTTACAGGAACAATTCGGGAAAACATCGCCTATGGCAAACAAAATGCCACAAATGAAGAAATTTTGGCCGCTGCTAAAAAAGCCCATTTGGAAGACTTCGTGTCCAAGCTTCCCGAAGGTTACGAAACACAAATCGGCGAACGCGGCTTGAAACTATCCGGTGGGCAAAAACAGCGTTTAGCCATCGCTCGCATGTTCTTAAAGAATCCGCCGATTTTGATTCTTGATGAAGCAACTTCAGCACTCGACACAGAAACAGAGCGGATCATCCAAGAAGCCTTGTCCGAACTTGCTGAAAACCGCACGACGCTCATCATCGCCCACCGTTTGGCCACTATTCGGGATGCCGACCGTGTAATCGTCGTAACCGAAGACGGCATCGCTGAACAAGGCGGCTATAGCGAACTGCTTGAACACAACGGCATCTTCGCTAACCTCCACCGCATCCAGTTTCAGCAATGAATCATGCCCCCTCAGGGGCATGATTCATCTGCGACGAAGTGCGCAGCACTGCAGGAGGAATAGTTCATCTGCACCGAAGTGCACAGCACTGCAGGAGCAATAGTTCATCTGCACCGAAGCAGCGCAGCGATGCAGAGACAGGAACTAAGAATGTTCCTCCTACCAGTAGGGACGTTCTTCTTCACCGAAACAATGCAGCGGTATAAGCAAAAGAGCGTCCTCTCCAAATGGAGGGACGCTCTTTTTATTTTCCAATGACAAATTCTTCGAAACGGTCATAATCCGCTTGGCTCAATTCCACTTTCAGAAGTGTGCCGTTTTCTTCATACTCGGTTTCTTCAATGGTTGCATACTCATTCAAATAAGCGACAATGTCGCCGCGTTCAAATGGCAAGATCATTCGGCACGTAACATGATCAGAGAAAATTCGCTGTTTAATCACTTCTAGCAGTTCATCCAAGCCCTGATCTTCCTTGGCAGCGATCCACAAAGCATCCCCTCCCACTTTAGGGTACGGGATTCCAGCTAAATCCGCTTTATTGTATACAAAGAGAGTCGGGATATCCTCTACGCCGACATCATGCAACGTCGAATTGGTGACATCCATCATGTGGCGGTATTCCTCGTTTGATACATCCACGACGTGCAACAGCAAATCTGCATTGCGTGCTTCTTCTAATGTTGAACGAAAGGCATTGACCAAATGATGGGGCAGTTTGCTGACGAATCCGACTGTATCTGCAAGCAGGAACGACTTGTTGTCCTCTAGGCGGATTTGGCGTACAGATGTGTCGAGTGTTGCAAAAAGCATATCTTTTTCAAACACTTGCTTTTCTTCATGCTGTCCTGTTTTTGTAAGCAGTTCGTTCATAATAGTGGATTTTCCTGAGTTCGTATAACCGACAAGCGATACGACCGGCGTTCCTTTTTTAGTGCGCTGTTTCCGCTGGGTAACACGCTGGTCTTTGATCTGCTCCAATTCCTTGCGAAGCTTCGAAATTTGATCTTCAATTTTCCGTCTATCAAGTTCCAGTTTTGTTTCACCGGCACCACGGTTTTGATAACCGCCGCCGCTGCTTCCCCCTTGGCGGCTAAGTGATGCACGAAGCCCGACCAAACGCGGCAGCATGTATTGAAGCTGCGCCAATTCCACTTGCACTTGGGCTTCACGCGTTTTGGCGCGGCGTGAGAAAATGTCCAAAATCAACAACGTACGGTCGATTACTTTGCATTCAAGCTCTTCTTCTAAATTGCGAATTTGCGAAGGGCCAAGTTCATCATTGAAAATAACCAAGTTCGCTTCCGATTCTTCATATAACGCTTTAATTTCATCGACTTTTCCTGTTCCCACGTAATGGGAGGGATTCACCCGCTCCAGATTCTGAGTAATTTCCCCGACTACCTCCACTTCACAAGCTTCCGCTAAGTTGCGCAACTCTTCCATTTCATAATCAAAATGGATGTCCTTTTGAAGTTGAATGCCAACAAGTATCGCTTTTTCTATCAGTATATCCATTTATAATCCTCCTTTTTTCATTCGGAAACTTCCCGAAACGAACAGACTATTCCAGTTTCTTCTATAGTATACAGCTGAATAAAGGTCGCATTTAGTTACCTTTGTTATTCCCTTTCTCCGGCAGCCAATAAACCCCTTCGGCGAAAGTCACTTCCTGAGAAGACGCTTTGAATATCACCTTTTCCAAACGCTCCTTCCCATCATTGGCAAGCCTGAATTTAAAGCGGCAATTATTCAATTCTAAAACTCCCCCGAGCAGCTTCGTCCATTTTTCAGTGCTTGCAGCGACATCGTATACACTAAAAACGCATTCTTCGATTTCCAGTGTTTCATTTTCCGGCTGTAATGCTCCGCTTTCCCGCAAGTTTTCTAAGCGGATCTCGTCAGGCTCTTGCCATTGAATGAAAAACGGAGATGGCAATTGATTTGAAATCGCTTCTTTGATAAACAGCATTTTCCATCGGATCAGCTTGCCTGCATTTGTCCGCCGCTCCGCGTCTAAGACTCCAGAAGTTTCAAATCCTTGTTTCTGTAATCGTTTGTCTAATTGTTCAATTTCAGTTGTGCGAAGACAAACCGTACCAAACCCTTCCCTATCGTGAAGGAGCAGTTCGGTCAGTGGATGATTCGCCCGGTTTGCAATTTCATGATTTTCTATAGCTAGCCATTCTATGTAACAGTCTTTGACGTAGAAAAGGGCGTTATGGGTGCCCCACTTCAGATGTTGTCCGCCAAGTACTGCAGCAAAACCAAGCCGGTTCCAATAATCTGTAGCTTCCTGTGGGGTTCCATCAATAAAATGCACGATATGATCCAAATACATGGCCTCTCACTCCTTTGTCCGCTTATCGCTTTCAATTATACGTTACATCTTCAGAGATTCCTTGCATTTCCTCTGTTTCGGAGAGCTTATATGGCTTCACACAAAAAAGGCATTAAAAGCAACATAGAAGTCGCTTTTAATGCCTTTGTTTACTATTTATGCTCTTTCTTTGATTAAGCGTTCCGTTTCGTCAAACTCTGCCGCGATTTCCTTGTTTGGCTTGTATGTGATCATACTTACAACAAGTGTAACAATCAGGCAAAGAAGGAAACCTGGAATGATTTCATAAACACTGCCGATAAAGTTAGTGGCTGCGGTAGCGCCAGGATCTTCAGCTGCTGTGCCTATTGAGTCCCAGATGATAACTGTAGCGGCACCAACAACCATGCCCGCTAAAGCGCCCCAAGTCGTCAACTTTCTCCAGAATAGAGCCAATAAGATAAGCGGACCAAACGCAGCACCGAAACCGGCCCAAGCATAAGCTACCAAGTCCAAGATGGTCGCATTTTGTTCCCATGCAAGGAAAGCGGCAATCAATGAAATGACCAATACAGCCAAACGGCCAAGCGTTACATACTGTCTGTCCGTAGAAACTTTTTTAAAAGCAATTTTGTACAAATCTTCAACTAGCGCAGAAGATGTAACAATCAACTGAGATGAAATAGTACTCATGACTGCTGCCAATACAGCCGCCAGCATGAATCCGGCAATCAACGGATGGAAGAAGATTTGTCCCAGTACGATAAAGACGCCTTCAGGATCTCCCAAGGTTGCCCCTGGATTTTGCTGGAAGTAGGCTAAGCCAACTAAAGCGGTCGCAATCGCACCAAAAAGACTTAAAATCATCCAACCAATTCCGATGCGACGAGCTTGGCGCACTTCTTTTAACGTTTTAATCGCCATAAAGCGGACGATAATATGTGGCTGGCCAAAATAACCAAGACCCCAAGCCACTGCCGAAATTACTCCAACAAGAGAAGCCCCTGTTGTGAAATTTAATAACGCTGGATCGACTTCGCGAATGCTCGTAGCGGTTTCACTAAAGCCGCCTGTAGCCACAATCCCGATAATAGGAACAGCAATCAGCGCCAAGAACATCATAAGTCCTTGAACAAAATCTGTATAACTTACAGCCAGGAATCCGCCAAAAAGTGTATAAGCCACTACAACAGCCGATACGATAACTAAACCAAGATGGTAATCGAGGCCGAATGAGCTTTCAAAAAACACACCTCCAGCGACCATCCCTGAAGAAACATAAAATGTGAAGAATACTAAAATAATAATTCCGGATACCACACGCAACAAGCGCGAATTGTCTTTCAAACGGTTTTCCAAAAAGCTAGGAATGGTAATCGAGTCTTTCGTGATAAATGAGTAGACACGCAAGCGCGGTGCCACGAAGAACCAATTCAAGTAAGCTCCGATTGTTAAACCAATTGCAATCCAAGCTTCGACCAGGCCACTTACATAAATGGCACCAGGCAATCCCATCAATAGCCATCCGGACATGTCAGCTGCTCCGGCACTCAATGCACCAACTGCAGGACCAAGCCCTCTTCCACCAAGCATATAATCTGTTAAATTAGCTGTTTTTCTAAATGAATACCATCCGATAAACAGCATAGCTGCCATATAAATGACAAGAGCTATAATTTGATAAATTGAATCTGACATCTTTACTCCCCCTCAGATTTTTAGTGTAACAGGTTCTTTAACCTTGTCTATATTTTTTTTGTTTTATTTTTCAGACTAAGGGGGAAAGGAAGACCAAGGAGGCGATCATTGTGCCGTGGAGCAACGAAAATTATCCGGACTCATTTAAAAATTTGAATGCCGATGTACGCAGCAAAGCAATTGAAATTGCCAATGCGCTTCTTCGCGATGGATATGAAGAAGGACGCGCAATTCCGATTGCCCTGGATCGTGCACGCAAAAGCGTCCATGGGGAAGAAGAACAGCCTGTCTATGAAATCCGGCCCCATGACGAAGGCTGGCAGCTCAAGAAAAAAGACAGCAAAAAAGCCATTTTGATTGAAGAAACAAAAGCGGAACTGATGGGTGAAGCAAAACGCTACGTCAATAAGAACAATGGGGAGCTGCACATCTACACAGAAGATGGTTCCCTAGAAGACACGCTATACAAAGAAAATTAAAAAGCAAAATCCCGTTGCTCTTTAGCAACGGGATTTTACTTGAACCAGCCTTTTTCTTTAAATCGTGAAATCGCTTCAATGCGATTGCCAACTTCCAGTTTGTCTAAAATTGTGGAAATGTAGTTCCGGACTGTCCCTGTCGTAATGAACAGCTCACTTGCAATTTCTTTTGTATTTTTCCCATCAGCTACAAGCTTTAATACTTCCTGCTCGCGATCCGTCAATGGGTTTTCATCGCCATATGCCAAATCTACAAGTTCCGGGGCGTAAACGCGCCGTCCAGCCATGATGGAACGGATGGAAGTCGCTAAATCTTCGCTCGGGCTATCCTTCAGCAAATAACCGCTAACTCCTGCTTTTCGCGCTCGTTCAAAATAACCGGAACGCGCAAAAGTCGTTAAAATGATCGTTCTACAAGAATGGTCTTTCAGAATTTCCGCCGCATCAAGTCCGCTTTTTAACGGCATTTCAATGTCCATGATGCAAATATCCGGCTGAAGTTTTTCAACAAGCGCAATCGCTTCTTCTCCGTTCGAAGCTTTGCCGACAACTTCCATATCTTCTTCTAAATCCAATAGCGACCCTAATGCACCAAGCAGCATCCGCTGGTCTTCCGCTAAGACAATTCGTATCATACCAACTTCTCCTTTGAATTATAGAGAATAACATTCGGAACTCGAATGTTTAAAATCGTGCCTTCCATCGTTTTGATTTCCAATGTGCCGTTGACAAATTCCAGTCGCTCACGCATCCCCGCCAGGCCATTGCCTTGAGTCAAACTGCTTCCTTCAGAAAGCCCTATTCCATCATCCTGCACCTGGACCAATACTTCTTCGGGTTTTTGCTTGATCAGCACGCTGCAGCGTGAGGCTTGGCTATGCTTGACTACGTTAGTCACTGCTTCTTTTAAGCACATGCTTAAAACATTTTCCACCAGTAAAGGTGTATTGGTCAACTGGGCATTTCCATATAGCACAAAGTCAATATCCGCTGCCTTAAGAATTTGCTGGATGCGGAGCAGTTCATCTTCCAATCTGGTCCCCCGCATATTTGAAACCAGTTCACGAACCTCTTTCAGTGCAGTACGTGCCGTCTGCCGCACATCGTTGATTTCATCTATAGCCGCTTGGGGATTACGGTTGACCAGTTTTCTGGCTAGGTCGCTTTTGAGACCGATCAAAGAAAGTTTTTGCCCAAGTGTATCATGTAAATCCCTCGCAATCCGTTCTCTTTCTTCGATGATCACCAACTGCGAAATTCGCTTGTTTGCATCTTCAAGCTGGCCTTCCAGTTTTTCACGTTTGTTGCGGTTATACGTATTGAAAGGCAATAAGATGACACCGATAACCGTGAGGAGCATGAATGGAAACTGGGTCGTATACAATTCTTGGTGTTCGATAAGCCCCAAAATGATCGCAATGATCGTCGTGCCAATATGAATCCCGTAAACGATAAAAAAACCAACCTTATGGCGAATATTCCCGATGAAAAACGCTAAAAATAAGGACAAATAAACATAACCGAACAAGAAAGTCATAGCAATATTAATAGCTATTTCTACGCTTATCCAGACATAGACCATGCCGGTTCTAGAATTGAACGATAAACGATACGCCAAGAAAAACAACAGCAATAACAAAATGCCTACTGCAATTTCTGCAAGTGAAGATGACCTGAAAATAAAGAAGAACGGCAAAATACAAAAAGCTATCCAGGCATAAAGGCTAAGCCATGAATTTTTCGGAAAAATTTGATACCAGCTCTGCATAAGCTCCTCCTCGCCTTTCTGTTACTAACATCATATCAAATGTTGATGAAAAGCGGAAATGGCCGCTCTTCACTGAACGGCCCGATAACAGGCAAAACAATAAGAAAAACCATTCATCGCTGAATGGTTTTTCTTTCTATCAATCTGCTGCTGTTCGGGAACCGTTCAATAAATGCTTGATGTCTCCAAACGTAACAAATGTTTTGTTTTTCTCGTCATAGACTTTGTAGCGCAATGACTTCAAGCTTGTTTTAAGGTTGATTGTTGTAGCTTGCTGAAGCGGCGGAGTCGATTCGTGCGCTTTCTCCAAGTTGTAGTTCGGAACTCTTGGGCTCAAGTGATGCACATGGTGGAAACCGATGTTTCCAGTTACCCATTGCAACACTTTTGGCAACTGGTAATAAGAGCTTCCTTCTACAGCAGCTTTTACATAATCCCATTCGCTTTCGTCTTCAAAATACGAATCTTCAAATGTATGCTGGATGTAGAACAACCAGATCCCTAAAGCTCCAGCTGTAAACATCGTCGTACCTTGTACGATCAAAAATGCCTGCCAGCCGATTGCCCAAATAATGAGAGAGTAAAGAACAACCAATGAAACATTGATCAAATACGTGTTGTTGCGCTCTTTTTTACGTGCGTCTTTGCGGTTAAAGCGGCTTGAAATCAAGACCAAGAACAAAGGCCCTAAACCGAACATGACAAGCGGATTGCGGTACATGCGGTATTTGAAACGTTCCCATTTTGACGCTTGTACATATTCGTCAATTGTCATGACCCAAATATCGCCAACTCCGCGCTTATCTAAATTTCCACTTGAAGCATGGTGAATCGAATGCTCACGTTTCCATTTTTCATAAGCGAAAAGCGTCAAAATCCCTGTAATCGTCCCTACAACAGCATTGGCTTTTTTGTTTTTAAAGAATGAACCATGCGTGCAATCGTGGAAAATGATGAATGTCCGGACCACAAACCCTGCTGCTACGATCGAGCTAGCGATTGTCAACCAGATGGATACATCTAACGCTAAATACGCTAGAACCCAGAAAAGGATAAATGGTGGAATAGTGTTAATTATTTGTCGGACACTTGCTTTTACATCGGCTTTTTCGAAAGGGGCAACAAACTTGCGTAATTGTGCTGTTTTTTCTCTGCTCATGTTCTTCCTCCTTATACGAGCTTGTCGGCTCGGATAACTTATTATCCTTATCATAAAGAGAAAAGCATCTGCAAAAAAGACATAAACGTCTAGTTTAGACATGACACTTGTCATATCTTTTCTCCTTTTCCCCGCTTTTTATTTTGCTGAATTGGTGTATACTGTAAGGAGTCAGAAAATTCAAAAGAGGAGTGAACGGCATGACCGGACTGATAGCCGTCATAATGATTTTTTCGATCCCGCTCGCTGGCATCATCACCTCGCATCTTCAGACACAAGCAAAATTGAAAAACAAAATGATTGAAAAAGAACTGGAACTTGAGAAGCTAAAGCACGACAACTTTGTCATTGAAACCCAAAAAATGCGGCTTGAACTAGAGCAGATGAAACTCGAAGACGCCAGAAAAGGAAACGATTTTCTCCTAAAATAAAAAAATCACGGAACTGCAATGCAGTTCGTGATTTTTGTTTATGCAAAAACGCTTTTTTCAATTTTTTTCAGTCCGTAGAAATAACCTCGGCGTTCCATAAGGTTCTTATACGAACCCATCTCTACAATTCGCCCTTGTTCCATGACGATAATTTGATCCAACTGTTCAAGGCCGGATAAATCATGGCTAATGACTACAAACGTATCTTCTTTTCCTTGTTCAAAAAGGCGGCTGTAAATGCTCTTCGCAGTCATGCTGTCTATAGAAGAAACCGGTTCATCGAGCAACCATAATGCCTCACCTTTCAGCATGGCACGCGCAATGGCCAGCCGCTGCTTTTCGCCTCCAGACAAGTTTTGCCCTTTTTCCTCCACTTTCATCGACAGAGGAAATGCGTCAAGCTCTACTTTTTCAAGCACGCTTTTCATTTGTTCATCCGTCGCTTCTTCGCTTGCGATGGCCAGATTGCTTCGGATGGTCCCGAAAAAGAAGTGGTTTTCTTGCAGCACGACATTGGTTCGGCTCCACAGTTTTTCTTGATCAAAGTGATTTATATCTTCCCCGTTCACAAGAACCGAACCGCTATCAGTCTGCAGGATATGCAGGAGGACTTGCAGCAGCGTCGATTTCCCGGATCCGCTGGGTCCCACAATCGCTGTTTTCGATCCAGGCGGCAAGTTGAGCGATACATTGTTCAACGCCGGCCGTTCTTCTTGCGGATACGTATACGAGACATCTTTTAATGTAATCCCTATGTGCCCAGGTTGAAGGCCTTTTTCCCCTTCATTTTGCACAGGTTCTTCCACCACTTTATCCAAACGGCTCGCTGCTTTTCGGCTTTCTTCATAGTAAGCTGGAAATACAGCCATCGGCGTCACATTTTCGAATACCGCCAGTGACAACATAACAAGCATAGCCAAATACAAGCCTTCCAGTTCACCCACCGCTACAAAATAAGCACCTAATCCAAGGACCACCAACGACACGAGCATCGCCACAAAAGCATTGGCAGACTGGCTGTAATTTTCCCTCTGCCCTTCGTTCCGTTGCTCTACAGCATAGGCATCAACCAGCCGCTGCAATTGTCCTTCTTTTTCTTCCAGCTGTTGATAGATTTTCAAATCGCGAAATCCGTATAGAAATTCAGTAGCTTCCGTCGATAAAGCCGCACGGCTCGCTCTTGTTCTTGAAACGGTTTTGCGTTTTTGCCACGCGAACAAAGCCGGCACTACCACCACCGTCAGTAAAAAGCCGATGAACAGTACAAGAGCAACCGTCGCTGAAAAGAAAGAAGCAAAGAAAATGGTGCTTAAAAACACAATCGCCAAAACAACCGGCGGATAGAATACGCGCAGCAAAAAGTTTTGCAAGCTTTCTACATCCCCAACAATGCGGGCCAGCAAATCACCGCTTCTGTAGCGTTGGAATAGATTCGGGGCGAGCGGAGACAATCTTTCAAAAAACGACACCCGCAAGTTGCTCAGCATCGTGAATGTTGCCCTATGTGAATACAAGCGTTCCGCATAGCGGCTGAGCGCTGAAACAAAGCCAAATAATTTTAAACACGCTGCCATCACAACCAAAGTTGTCATTTGCGAAGTCAAAGCCGCTTTTGAAACCAAGTAACCGCTTGAAGCAAGAAGAGCCACTCCGGCAATGCCCGCTATAAAACCAAATAAAACTGCAAGCGCAACGTCTTTTTTCTCCATAATCGTCAATTTGAAAATACTCTTGAGTTCCTTCATTCAGCAACTCCTCCTTGCTGTACAGCAACCATTTCACGATACGGGCTATAATTTTCTATCAATTCCATATGGCCGCCGACAGCTGATAGCCGGCCGTCTGAAAGGAAAAAGATAAGATCCGACTGGCTGATTGTATGAAGCCGATGAGCAATCGTAATAACCGTAGAAGTTTTGGCGAGATCTTCCATGGAATCCTGCAAAATCTGTTCGGTCTGCAAATCAAGCCCCGTGGTCGGTTCGTCAAACAAGATAATAGAAGGCTTTTTCAAAAAGGCACGCGCCAGGGCAATCCGTTGTTTTTCTCCACCGGACAATCCGCGTCCCGCTTCGCCAATTTCTGTATCAAACCCTTTTTTAAGCGATGCCACCATTTCAGCAATACCCGCTTTTTCCGCTGCCTTCACCACTTCTTCGTGCGTCACTTCTGCTGTTGCGCCGATTGTGATGTTCTCTTTGATGGTTCCGGCAAACAGGTAAGGATTTTGAGAAATATAACTCAACTGGTCGAACCAAGCTTTTTCGCTAATCTCTTCACGCGGAACCCCATTGATTTTTACCGTTCCTTCGCTTGGCGGCAACAACCCTGCAATCAAATGCATAAGCGTCGTTTTTCCTGAACCGCTTTTGCCGATGATTGCAACCCGGCTAAAGGGCGGAATTTCTGCTTGCACCGGATGCAAAGCAAAACCATCACCATATTGGAATGCCAATTCATCAAGCTGGATATGAGGCGGTCCAGAGGACAAAACTTCTTGCCCCCATTCGGTCTTGTGTTCTTCTTTTGAAAATTCTGCCGATAACAATTTGGCCGCTGCCATGCTGCCTCTCGCTGTATGGAATGCACCCCCGAAATCTTTTAGCATATTGAAAAAGTCCGGTGCGAGGAGCATCATGAAAAAAGCAGTAAAGAACGTGATATTTTGAAACACCACGAGCCGAAGCCCTATTTCAAGAGCAATGATTCCAATGCCCAGCATCGAAATATACTCAAGCATGAGAGAAGATAAAAATGCCGACTTTAATACCCCCATCGTAGCATCACGGAAAGCCAAACTGTTTTTTTGAATGAGTTGTTTCTGTTTGCTGGCTTGCCCATAAAGATTAAGCGTGGTCAATCCTTGCAGAACATCTAAAAAAGTCCCCGAGAATTGGCCAAGCTGCTCCATTTTTTCATCGGCTTTCACTTTTGTCCGTTTCCCGACAATCGCCATGAAGACCGGGATAAACGGCGCAGTAATCAAAATGATGAGGCCAGTTGCCCAATGTTGATAAAAAATCACTGCGAGGAGCATCAAAGGAATCGTATAGGTCTGCATCATCTGCGGTATATATTTGCTGAAAAAGCCGTCCACTTCATCCACTGCGTCCATTAACAAACTCACTTTTTTACCGGACTGGCCATGACTCGCCGCTTGAAGCGGGTTTGTTGCGAACGAACGGATCAATCTTTTTCGCAACTCGCTTTTAATCTCCGTGGCCAGGTGGACGCCTGTTCTTCCAAGAATGTATCCACAAAAACCCCGAAGCACAATTGCACCAAATAAACCGCCAAGCAATGGGAGGACCGTTTCAAAAGAATCGCCTTTGAGAAAAACACCGTCTACAACCCAGACAAAAAACAAAGCTTGCAAGATGATGGCCAGCCCTTTCAATACTGAAGCTGTCCCGAGCAATGCCATGGTATTTTTTCGCTCAAACGCCATTTGTTTCAGATCAATCATGCCGTTCTCTCCTTTTATTGCGCTTTATCGCTTATGCTTTTATTATAAAGCATCCCCTTTTAAAACCCTTCGCAGTTGCCCTGTTCTCCCTAAGGCCAAGGGGCGTTTGTTACAATTCTGTTCACAATATCAATTGAAAAGCGATGCCAGCCAAACAGTTTAGTTGAAAACAAAAACTTTGATAATTAATGCTATTCCACAATATAAGTTTTCAGTTTTCGCCGTTTAGTCCATATCAAGCCCGTCGCTCAACAAGCCAAATAAAAAAAGCCCATGAAAAATCATGGGCTCCTATAGTTTGAGTGCTGCATGTCCATTAAACTTTTTGTTTTTGGACTGGCGAAATAACCGATTTTATCAATGAGATGTCCTTCTCAATTTGAAGCTTCAAGTATCTATTTCCGCATTTTTGGTATTCACCGTACAGTTTATGCAATTCAGTTTCGAAAACAACTCGTTCTTCTTTTGTCAGCAAGTTGGCCACCTCAAAGAATCGTAGTTTTAAAGGCTCATCTCTTTCTACCTATATTATCCTTAATTATAGCAGATTAAAAAGAAAATAGCCAGAAAATTAGAACATTTATCACAGTAATAGCAATAGTATTGAATAACCGAACAAGCCTAGGCAGAAAGCAGTAAAACTGCTTTCTCGTTCTTCCGGCAATTCTTCTTTCAATACATTCAATATCACTCCTCCTGCAAGCACTGCTACAAGGACAGAGATCACCAGTTCATTTACTTCAGTAAGTACTCCGATCAACCAGCCTACTAAAATAGCGATTGTTAACAGCCATCTTCCATATCGATCGTAATCTTCTTTGTGGGTGGCCCGAAGCCCTCTGTCATTGGTGATAAAGTGAACACCCATCGCTACAAAGAAAAAAACCATTCCCCATTCTCTAACATACTCCTCACGAATAAGAAGATATCCGATGATTGCATTATAAAGTGTAAATGAACCAATATGAACCCAGAAAACTCCAGCCGGCGATTTTTCACCTTCTTCTTCCGCCTCTTTATGTTTAGAGGATTTGGCCATTTTTTCTAGTCCATAAAAAAGTGCCAGCCCCAGCATCGCAATAACGTATATATGGCTTTCCAAGAATCTCCAACTACTGGTTTCCAGCTCTTCTTGCAGTGTTTCCTGATATCTGCCTAGATCCGGAAGCAAATGCAAAAAAACATAGGCTACAGCGATTCCTCCAGCGATGGATAAAAACCGGCTGCGAGGCACGTCCTTTAAAAACGTCATATTTTTAGAAAAAAGATGAATTAGAATAAATCCAATTACAAAAACAAAACTTAACCAAAACATCATGAGTGTCTTCCCCTCCTAATAAAAGTACAAAAAACAGGTGAGGAATTGAGCACCCACCTGTTTTGCATTTATATTGCCTTTACTGGCTTTGTCCGTTTCTTACCCAGCCGGCCACTTCTATCGTATGTCTGGCTTGTAATTTCACGGCATCCTCTACGTCTTCCACCATCTCACCTTGTTGATTGACAGTAACACTTGTACCGTATGGATTTCCGCCGGCTTTGAACAGTGCCGCATCGCGATATCCCGGAGCCGCGACAATGGCACCCCAGTGAAACATCGTCGTATAAACAGCCAAAACGGTCGCTTCTTGTCCTCCATGAGGATTTTGTGCAGAAGACATGGCGCTTACCACTTTGTTTGCTAGCTTGCCTTGCGCCCATGCACCGCCTGTAATATCAAAAAATTGCTGTGCTTGAGAAGAAATGTGGCCATAGCGCGTCGGAAAACTGAAAATGATGGCATCTGCCCATTCCAGCAAAGCTACCTCCGCTTCTGGAACATCTTGAGTTGCATCAAAGTGAGCCTGCCAGGCAGGATTTGCCGCAATCGCTTGCGGCGGTGCATTTTCTCTTACTTTTGCCACTCGTACTTCAGCGCCCGCCTCAGTTGCTGCTTCCTCTGCCCAACGAGCCATTTGGTAGTTGGTTCCTGTAGAACTGTAGTAAATGATTGCTAACTTAACATTTGCCATTGTAAGTTCTCCCCTTTTACTATAAGATCCGTGACAGTTGCCATAGTTTTAAATATCCTGATTTAAAGATTTTTCTTACTGTAGTCATTTCCCCCTTATCACGTTTCATTAAACACCAATTCAAGAGAACCTCTTTTAGTATCTTTTCCAAAGTTAAAAAAAAGAAATCCTTAACAAGCAATGGATTTCTTTTCAAAGGTCCAATTTTCAAGCTTCTGTTTTTTGGCTGCGTTCTTTTGCCAGTTCGCGCAACTTGAACTTCTGGATTTTTCCCGATGCCGTCATCGGGTATTCTTTTGTAAACTCGATATAGCGTGGAATTTTATGGCGCGAGATTTTGCCGGTGCAATAGGCACGCAGTTCGTCCTCATCCATACCTTGCCCTTCTTTCAAAATAATCCAAGCCATCAATTCTTCTCCATACTTTGGATCCGGCACTCCCACTACTTGCACATCCTGGATGGCTGGATGGCTATACAAAAATTCTTCGATTTCACGCGGGTATATATTTTCACCGCCGCGGATGACCATGTCCTTGATCCTGCCGGTGATGGCAATATAGCCATCTTCGTCTTCAACCGCAATATCACCCGTATGGAGCCAGCCTTCTTCATCAATAGCATTCTTAGTCGCCTCGTCGTTTTTATAGTACCCTTTCATGATGTGATAGCCGCGCGTACAAAGTTCGCCTGGCACTCCTACTGGCACTGTTTCATTGGTTGCCGGATCAACAATTTTCACTTCCACTTCGGCATGCGGTTTGCCGACCGTTGCTACGCGCTTTCCAATTGCATCATCCGAGCGCGTTTGCGTGATGACCGGAGAGGATTCTGTTTGCCCATAAGCGATGGTGATTTCCGATGCGCCCATATCATTGATGACTTTTTTCATTACTTCAATCGGGCACGGTGAACCTGCCATGATGCCTGTCCGGAGTGTCGAAGTGTCAAACGACGAAAAATCCGGATGGTTCAGTTCTGCGATAAACATCGTCGGAACACCGTGAAGCCCCGTACATTTCTCGTCTTCCACCATCTGCAGGACGCGCTTCGCTTCAAACTGCTCCGCGATGACCATTGTTGTCGAATGCGTGACTGCCGCCATCGTTCCGAGCACACAGCCGAAGCAATGAAAAAATGGCACAGGAATGCACAAGCGATCGTGCTCCGTTAAATTCATCGTGTCACCGACCAATTTGCCGTTATTGACAACGTTCACATGCGTCAACATCACCCCTTTTGGGAATCCAGTCGTACCGGAAGTGTATTGGATGTTGATGACATCATCTGAATCCATTGAGCTGAAACGTTCTTCGAGTCGATCGTCTGTTACGCTGTCTGCAAACGCTTCCATTTCACTCCACGTAAATATTCCTGGATACTTATTTTCCCCCATGAGGATCACCCGTTTAAAATGAGGCAATTTGCCGCTTTCGATAGACCCTTTTTCTGCTGTTTTCAGCTCTGGACAGACTTGGTTAAGAATGTCTATATAGTTGGTTCCCTTGAATTCTTCTCCAAGTATTAATGTGGTCGCGTCTGATTGATTCAGCAAGTATTCCAGTTCGCTCGCTTGGTAATTCGTGTTTACCGTCACAAGCACCGCGCCCATTTTGCCCGTTGCAAATTGGCTCAATAGCCACTCGCGCTTGTTGTCTGACCAAATTGCGACATGTTCCCCTTTTTCGATACCCATGCCGATAAAGGCTTTTGCCAATCGATCCGTTTCTTCATCGAACTCTTTATACGTTTTGCGGATGCCGTGCTCCGGATAGACATACGCCTCCGTTTCCGGATGCTTTGCTGCTTGTTCGCGCACGATTTGTCCTACCGTCTTTTGCAAAATTGCCATCACCATACCCCCATCTCGTCACTTTTAATATCCCTTCCATATTATCATAAAATTTAGAATACAGCGGCAAGAAAGCTGGTTCCGTCTGTGCTGCTTATTCGCGCTTTTGTTCATAATCGTGATAAAATAAGGCTACTCTGGTCAAAGGAAAGGATTTGCAATGGAACTACAAACGATGCACACTCAACTTGCCGAACGCTTAAATGGCCGCGAACTTGTTTCCGCAACCATCAGCCAGCCCCGATTAAAATCAAACGATATTAAGCGCATAAAACTTAAACCCGTCATTATAAGAAACGAATATCATATTCAATTTGAATACCAACATGAACATATATTAAAGCACGAAAACTTGTCCGTGGATGAAGCGGCTGCGAAGTTGGAAGCCATTTTTGATGATTTTCGCCAAGCTCTATTTCAATTTACGGAAGAAAAAGTGCAAATCCAGATCTCCAAGAAATTCAAAGTGTCCTGGAAAGCCGAAGGAACTGCAGCGAAAACCGCAGAGCTTTCGCACAACCGTAAAAAGCAATATTTGCTTGAAGATGGAGTGCCTTACCCATTTCTAGTACGCCTCGGCGTTCAAAGCTCAGACGGCAAAGTGAAAAAGCAAAAATATGATAAATTCCGCCAAATAAATCGCTTTATTGAATTTATTGATGATGCGCTTGAACATTTACCAAAAGACCGGACAGTGCGAATCCTCGATTTCGGTTCGGGCAAATCTTACTTAACGTTCGCCCTGTATCACTACTTGAGAATTGAAAAAGGTTTGGACTTGCGTGTGACCGGCCTCGATCTGAAAAAAGAAGTAATAGAAGAGTGCCAAAAAATCGCTGACGATCTTCAATATGAGCAATTGGAATTTTTGGTCGGCGACATCAATGAATACAATGAAGAATCAGCAGTCGATATGGTAGTGACACTTCATGCCTGCGATACCGCAACAGACATGGCCCTTTCCCGGGCAGTAAAGTGGAACGCCAGCGTAATTTTGAGTGTCCCTTGCTGCCAGCATGAATTGAACAGCCAGATAGGTGCACCTGAACTCGGGCCCATGCTTCAGCATGGATTGATCAAAGAGCGCCTCAGTGCCCTTGCGACCGACTCCATTCGTGCTGAAATCTTGTCGCTTGTCGGCTACGAAACGCAGCTGATGGAATTTATCGACTTGGAAAACACACCAAAAAACATTCTGATCCGGGCGTATAAGACCGGCAAAAAACCAGCATCTGGACAACTCGAGCGCTATAAAGCGTTCACGCAACTTTTGTCCGCTGAGCCTTTTTTAGAAAACGAATTGCAGCACTTGCTATGACGAAACAGAAGCTGCTAAACGGCGTCATTCTGGCATTCTCAGTTATCTTTGTCCGGTTTATTGATGTCCGCATTTACAATATGCATGTAGTGTTGGTGATTTTGCTGATTGTTGCGTTGATAGCCGGCTTATCGAAACTTGCCGCGCGCCTTCCTTCATTAGAAGAACCTGTTGACAGACGCAAGGCGATAGTCATAAACTTTGCCGTCCTCTTGGCGCTGGTCCTATCTTTTTTCGCTCTGGAATTGTAAGAGCCCGCAAAATTTTGCGGGCTCTTTTTATATTTTTAAGGCTGATTGGAATTCGGTTTTTCTTCCCGATGTTCTTCAATTGCTTCTTGGATATAGGCTTTTACGGGTTCCAATGTCAGTTCTAGTCCATTCTCTTCACTTGATTGAAGATATTTTTCGAAAAAGTACAACATTGTTTCTTCTACCATATCCGATTGCAGGCTGAGAGCATCGGTAACGTAAAGTATCCCTTCTCTTGTTGCCATCGGCGCTTCAAGCCCTTCTCTGTCCCGCTCTTCCACCCCTTCGATTCCAAGGGCCAAGCCTTGATCAACCAATTCACCCATCGCTTTGCTGTATTGTTCTTCACCTATCTCGTCGCGCAGGCGTTTATCAAGCTCTTTCACTTCTGCTATCGTTGCGCCGTTGTAGTATTGCACATAGTAAGCCATTAAGATTTGTTCTTTATCCTGAAATGCCGCCATTAAAATCCCTCCATTTTTCCTGCTCTTTGTTTTCGTATTCCCTGATTTTCACTTCAATATGCATTTTCTTCTGATAAGCAGATTTCCTGCAGGCGATTGTTCAAAAACCGAAACTTTAGGCAGGTTGATTCGTTATTACTACTGAGAATTGAACGTTATTATTGAGAGCAGGTGAAGGAAGATGGATGGAAAACCGATTGTGCAATTAAAAAACCTTTCAAAAACCATTGGCAAAAAGAAAATCATCAAAAATTTGAACTTGGATTTATACCCCGGTCAAATCACAGGGTTTCTCGGGCCAAATGGCGCAGGAAAAACCACGACCATCCGGATGATGGTCGGGCTGATGCAGCCGACGTCCGGAGACGTGATGATCGACGGACAATCCATTCAGACCGATTTTGAAGAAAGTATCCAGAAAGTTGGCGTTATCGTCGAAAATCCTGAAATGTACAAGTACATGAGCGGGTATAAAAACTTGCTGCATTTTTCCCGCATGCACAAAGGCGTTTCGAAACAGCGCATCGATGAAGTCGTCATGCAAGTCGGGATGCAAAACCGCATTCATGAAAAAGTAAGTTCTTATTCGCTCGGCATGCGGCAGCGCTTAGGTTTGGCCCAAGCCCTTCTTCACAAACCAAAATTTTTGATTTTGGATGAACCAACAAACGGGCTGGATCCTGCAGGGATACGGGAATTTCGCCTGTATTTGCAAAAAGTCGCAACTGAAAGCGGCGTTGCCGTTTTTGTTTCCAGCCACTTGCTGTCTGAAATCGAATTATTGTGCGACCGGATTGCCATCATCCAAAACGGCGAATTGATCGGCATTAAAAACGTCAATGAATTACATCATCCCCAATATTACATCCATGCTGAACCGTTAGAGCTCGCAGAAGAAGTGCTTTCCGGCATCGGATTCCCTCTAGCAAAGCACGATAAAGGCCTGGTCATTGATAGCGACGAACAGCATATTCCAGGGGCCGTTCAAATGCTCGTTTCAGCGGGAGCCAAAATCTACACTGTGCAGCCTCACCGCGCAACGCTTGAAGATCAATTCCTTGAAATGACAGGAGGTGGCCAATTTGCTCAAGCTCATGCAAAATGAATGGATGAAATTGTGGAGCAAAAAAGCAAGTTGGATGATGGTCTTCCTGTTGGTCGTCATATTATTTGCTTCAGCCGCCATCACCAAATACGTGAATTCAACAGCGAATGAAGGCATCGAAGAATCTTGGCAGAATGTTGTCGCCGCGCAACAAGAAGCTAATCAAGCGATGCTCATGGATCCAAATATGAACGAGGCCCAAAAAGATTATTACACAGGGCAAATTGCCATCGCGGAATATCGCCTGGAAAACGATGTTCAGCCTTTTGAATTTACCAGCATGCAGCAAAGTGTCCTTGATGCGCATGAAATGCTTTCCCTCGTCACGTTATTTACTGTTGTGATCGCTGCAGGCATTACGGCTTCTGAATTTTCCCAAGGCACCATTAAAATGCTGTTGACTCGGCCTGTAAGAAGATGGAAAGTACTGACTTCCAAATATTTAACTACTATGGTTTTTGCCGGTTTATTATCGGTTATTACACTGCTGGCCGCAGCACTGGCTGGTCTGGTCTTTTTCGGTATCGGCGAAGGAACATTTCTTGTATGGACCGGCTCTGAAGTGATGGAAGGTTCTTACTGGCGGGAAGCCATTAAATTATCTGTCCTCAGTTTCGCAAGTGTCTGGATCATTGGCACTTTCGCTTTTATGCTAGGCACTGTTTTCCGCTCTAGCTCGCTTGCAATCGGATTATCGATCTTCTTGATGTTCACCGGCATTCAAGCCGTCTTCTTGCTGAGCAATTATGAGATCATCAAGTATTATTTGTTCACGCATACCGATTTGACGCAGTTTTACAGCGGCTTCATGCCGGTTCCGGATATTACAATGACCATGTCGCTGATTGTACTATTCGTTTACTTTCTTCTTTTTCTTGGCATCAGTTATTGGACCTTCTCTAAGCGCGATATTACGGCTTAGAACGAAAAAACCGCCTGTGCGAAATTCGCGCAGGCGGTTTTTTTAGTGGCCGCTCAACCAAGATGACAATGCTTCTGCCACTTGTTTTTGCTGGTCAAGTGGCGTGATGCTCGCTGCATTATCGCCTTTTTGTTTTCCATACAACCCGAATTGAGCATGATTTCCCCCTGCTATTTCTATAAAAGTGCTTTTCGGCGAAAACAGGCCGCGATTTTCTTCAATATCCGCTGTTGTTGACAACCCGTCATTTTCAGCATAGACAGAAAGCATCGGCAGCGAACTTGCCGAAAAATCCGAAGCGGGATACGAACCGAGAAAATAGAGGCCGCTCAATTCCTCTTGATGCTTTTTGGCATACATCGAAGCCGCGACACCTCCTAAAGAATGGCCGCCGATAAACCACTGATCGATTTCCGGATGGTTATTGATGGCCAGATTGGCTTTGTCAACGCCGAAAATCGCAAAGTTTAACGGCATTCGCGGGATTATGACCAAAAATCCTTGCTCACTCAGCTTTTCCGCTAAATAAGCGTAGGCCGCTTCCTGTACTTTAGCTCCCTGATAGAAAATGACCCCTTTTCCATTCGCTGTTTCCGGACGAAAAAGAAGCCCTTCTTCTCCCGTTTCAATCTCTGCTGTATTTACTTGCTCTTTTAAAATGCCGCTCGGGGAGTATTGGAATTGCGTATAAATTAAAAAAGCACTTGCGCTTGACCCAACAAGCAGCGCAAGCGCTATAAAAACTCGGATGCTCCATTTTTTCATACGATTTTTGCTCCTATAAAGGCCAAGTTAATAAGCAATGCCCACTCTGCTGCCAATAAACTCAGGGTTCTCTAATTGTTTATAAGTAAATTCAGCCGTGTCACCCACCGTGATTTGTTTTCCGCCTTCCGGCAAGTAATCGCGTTCAATCCGGTAATTGCCGTACGCTTTTCCATCCGGCAAATACGTTGGACAGACAATCGTCCAATCAAGATTGGTTTTTTCCAGCAAATGAAAAACTGCGGCGTGCTCTTCTGCCGCAAACGTCAACTTGCGGTTTGAATCGCCTCCTTGAAACCGCATAGAACCCGGCGAAAGCCGGCTGTTCAAAATGCCAGCTGTCCCAATAGTGATAATTCGCCGTATTCTTTTCGCTTTCATCGCATTGATAATAAGCGGTATGGATTCTGATAATGTAGTAGTACGGTCTGTCCCAATCGCACTGAAGACCGCCTCTGTCCCATCGATTGTCTTTTCGACATCTTGCGCATTCCGGATATCGCCGACAATCGTTTCTAAGTTTGGATGATCAAAATGCGATTTTGACCGGACCAGTACCTTTAGATGGTGCCCATCATCCAATGCATACCGCAAAATGTTTTCCCCAACTCGTCCCGTAGCTCCGAACAACGCAATTTTCATGTTCTTCCCTCCTTGAATTTAAATCAACTAAAAACTGGCAGCAGTCTAATGGCTTAGTAAAACGAAACAAAACTATAGGCAAAAAGTGGTGTAGCCTAATTAAAAAGTATAAAGAATTTTCTGTCAACTAGTAAGTCTAACCTATAGGAAAGAAATTTAATTTCCTAATAAAAAGATTGCTAATAACTTTTTTACTTGAAAAGAAAACCCTTTTTTGCCAGAAATTTTCGCAGGTCCGTGCGGTGCGGCTTGTTAAGGAAATGAGCCATTTGCTGTGTCCATGTGATTGCTTTTTGGTTGGATGTACGATTTTGATAGTAAGCGGAAATGGTGTTGTCATATTCCGGCAATAACGTTTGATATTTCACTTCATCGTATTCGTTTTCGTGCAAAATCGCTTCTACCGGCAAACGCGGTTTTACTTCATTCGCTTCATTCGGCACACCGACGGTCAGACCGTAAACCGGAAAAACACCTTCCGGCAATCCGACCAGTTCACTGATTGCTTCCATATTATTCCGGACTCCACCAATATAGCAGATGCCATAACCTTTGGATTCCGCTGCAAGCGCCAAGTTCTGCGCTAGCAGACCGACATCTGTAACTGCCACGATCAAATTTTCAGCATGATCAAAAACGACAGGTTCCCCTTGCATAGCTGATGCATGCTTTAAGCGATTGTAATCGGCACACATCAGAAGTACAGCACCAGCACCTTCCATTTGTTTAGGATTGCGGGACAGCTCCCCTAACTTTCTCCGTTTTTCCGGATCGGTTACCCAAACGATGGAATAAGCTTGTACAAAATGCGAACTTGCTGCGTGTTGAGCTGCTTCGATCAATTCACTGACTTCTTCACGAGATAATTGTTTTTCTTGATAATCACGCACTGATGCGTGAGACTTCATAAGATTGATGACCATTTTACTTTATTCCCCTTTCGATGCTTTCTTCTATCCTATCAAAAACTTTGCATCGATACTCTTTCAACGTTTTTTGCTACAATAGTCATTATAGAGGTGAATCGATTTGAAGCATGTGAAAATCGCTTTTTCCGCCCTTTTCTTGCTGGTACTCGGCGGTTTTTTGTTTATTTGGCTACGCAACGAAGTGGCGTTCCGGGAAGAAATCAAAGAACGGCCCGCCCCGTCAAGCCTCCACCCAATTGTTGAGGAAAAGAAAGATGAATTGATCGAGAAAGCCGCAGACCGCGGAATTGAGATCCTCATCACAGATGATTTCCGCTCCATCGATGCGCAAAACAATTTACATCGCCAAGGACGCAGCGAACCTGGGAGGATCGTAACGCATGCCAAAGGCGGCGAGTCCTACCACAATTACGGCCTGGCAATCGATTTTGCGCTTCGCTTGCCAGATGGAGATGTTGTATGGGATACAAAGCGCGACGGCAATGGAAACGGAAAAGCCGATTGGCTGGAAGTTGCAGACATCGCCAAAGAACTCGGATTTTCGTGGGGCGGCGACTGGCGGAACTTTAAAGACTATCCTCATTTGGAAATGACTTTCGGCTTATCGATCGACGACCTGCAAAAAGGCTGGCGGCCTGAAGACGTCATGGAATAGGAAAAGAGCACCCTTTTTGGGTGCTCTTTCACTTTTATGGCGAACCTGCATATTTCTCGCCGAACTTGCGTAATCTTCAATTTCTGTCTACAACTCCTGCCGCAATGCCTGGATAACGTCGATTTTCGTCGCTTTCCGTGCCGGCCGCCATCCGGATACCATCGCGACGCCGATACTGATCAGTGACGCAATAAGCACTAGCTGCCACGGGATTACCGAAATCAGAATCGTGAAGTCGCCCATTTCTTCATCACCCATGGAACTTCTGATAATGATTGGAACAAGCCAATTCGCCAAAAAGCTGAGGCCGTACGAAATGACGACAGCAAATACGGTGCCGATGATGCCGATAGCGGCACTTTCCATCAGAAAAAGCTTTTGGATCAACTTTGGCTGTGCACCGATAGCCTTCATGACGCCGATTTCACGTGTCCGTTCGGTGACTGCCATCGTCATTGTGTTAAAAATTCCGATGGAAGCAATCAACACCGCTATGGTACCGACGAAAATCAAACCTGCTTTCAATGCCGTGAAGAACATATCCATCGAGCTCAGTTCCTCAGTGACAGAATACACATAGTACTCTTTGTCTTTTAATGTCTTTGTGATGGTCCCGACATTTTGAAGATCATCCGCATAGACTAGAATTTCATTAAAGCTTTCGGCAAGAGACAGTTTGCTGTTGAATTCCGCTCCATACGAGTCATCAATGTATACTTTATTGTTAATAATCCAATCCTTTCCGGGCTCATCCATGATGCCTGAAACCGTGAATTTCCAAGTTCCAGATTCTGCGCCTTCTTCATATGGGGTCAGTTCAAGTTCAAACGTCTGGCCGATGACACTGCCTGCGAACCCTTTCGCCTCTTCTCCGTTGTCTACTTTCTCCTGCTCTTCTTCCGTTAGCAAAGTCTGTGCAAAATGATAGCCAACCAAAACTTCATCATTCGATTTCGGCATTTCGCCTTCCGACAGCACGAGACCAGCTTTCCGTTCTTCTTCAAAATCCACTAGGACCGGTGGAACAAATCCTTTTCTTTCAGCAAGTACTGCAGTCGCTTCCGCTTCCGGGCTGCTGCGTTTGACGGTTGCTATCACGTGATCGATTTCCCGCATCGCCTGAATTTCTTTTTCACTGATTTTTTCTTCAGAATCCTCTTTTCCCGCTACTTGAATTTCCGTCACCTTCTGGTTATTCAGCACATCGTCCGTGATTGTTTTATGCAAGCCGAAACCGACTGAGGCCAAGACAATCAAAAACGCACACCCCATCATTGCTGCAAGTATAGTCGTCGCCACCCGGAGCTTATTGCGTTTCATATGCTGGCGGATAAAATCGATTTGGTCTTTAAATTGCATGACGTTTATCCCCTTTCACCAATTCACCGTCGTGGAGCCGGTATTGCCGGTGCGCCACATTGGCCACTTCTTCATCATGCGTAATAATGACGAATGTCAATTCAAGTGATCGGTTTAAAGATTGAATCAATTTTAAGATATCTTCTTCCGTTTCGGAATCCAAACTGCCTGTCGGCTCATCAGCAAGCAGAATCGGCGGGTCTGTGACCAGAGCGCGGGCGATACTGACGCGTTGCTGCTGACCACCTGATAATTCGTTCGGATAATGGTCGGCTACCGCCGCAAGCCCCACCTTTTCTAATAATTGCTGTACTTTCTTCCGTCTTTCGCCTTTAGCCACTCCTTTGATTTTCAGCGGCAGTTCAACGTTCTCAAAAGCGGTCAATCCCGGCATCAACTGGAAATTCTGAAAGATGAAACCGAAGTTTGCCAGCCGGAAATCGGCCATTTCCGCTTCGTTTAGCGTTGCGGTTTCTTGTTTATTCACTTTTACCGAACCAGATTCCGGCGGCATGAAACCGGCCAGCACATTCAATAGCGTCGATTTCCCCGATCCGCTTTTCCCAAGAATTGCGACTATCTCGCCTTTGCCCACGTTTAGCGTCACACCTTTCAGAACCGGAACACGGCGCTCTTTTCCTTTTTTCCCAATTGCAAATGTATGCTGCAAATTTTGAATCTCAATCATTTTACTGCCCCTCTCTGCTTCATGACTTTAGTATAGAGGGCAAATCTTAATAAATAAGTAGGCCTTTTCTGAAGAAAATCTTAAGAATAAACAATAAAAAGAAAGAGCCCGCTATGAGCCCTTTCTTTATTTTCCCGTGCTATTTCAATTCATCCACCGGATCAACCGTATTCTTGATCGCCGGCTTCCCCGCTTCTACCAACACTTTATTGCGCATCAAAAACAATCCTTGTGCCAACATCAAAAAGCCGGTGCCAATCAGCAGCCATTCAATTCTGAGCAGCAGGTGAGACAATCATCAGCAAGGCTTGAATGGTGCTGTTTGTGCCATTCACCCTTGTCAGTTGGTCTTCGGGCACAATTTGCGGAAGAATCGCCCCAACTGCCGGCGTTTGAATCCCTGTCCGACAGCACGAACGGCGGACACCACAAATAATAGCCACAGGTCATCAAAGCCTATCAAGAAAAGTATGGCCAATATCAATGTGAAAATTGCAACCAGTGCATCAGACAAGATAATCAGCATTTTTCGGCTATAGCGGTCTGCCCATACCCCTGCAACTGGAGACAAAAAGAAGGTAGGCAGAAATCCGCAGATAACAGAAATTGTCATCATGACTCCTCATTGGGTTGTTAATGTGATATGCCAGATAATGGCATATTGCACCAATGAAGAGCCAAACAGTGTGATATTCTTTTTCCATTTCTCGTCAAAAGCTTTAGCAAATGTTTTCATTTTGCTTTACCCCTTACTCTGGCCTCGCTTTGGTTTATAGCAAGAAAAAGCATAGGCAAATCGCCTATGCTTAAAGCAAATGGATATGTTTAAAGAAATTCACAGGTGCTCTTTTATTGTTTCATTGGCCGCGTGCCCAAGCAATGCGCGGATCGATTTGTCTCGACATGCGCACCATTACGGGCTTAAAGCCTAGCCGCGGCCAAAATGACGAAGCCAAATGATTGGGGGTGTGCCAATCAGCAAAAACAAAGTTGAATCCTTCGTTTTTCAGTGCTGTAAAACAATGATTGGCGAGCGCACGGCCGATTCCTCTTCCGCGCAGGTCCGGATTCGTAGAAGCCGCCGGAAGTTCTGCGCAATTAACAGGTGCCACCATGCTAAGCGGATTTTCTTTCTGAAAATACACATGGAACCCCGCAACCCGCTCTCCTTGTTCAGCGAGCCATAAATAAGCTGACTGGTCTTCTGATAAGGCCTCGTATGCATTTTTGATATCATGCATTGTTTCTTTTGTGATCGGCAGCCAAGAAGGTGCCGCCGCTTGGTGGATGCTGTTCCAAAGCGCCATTTTCTTCAGGAGCGGCGCATCTTCTTTGCCGCCACGCCGGAATGCCAAGTTCGGCTTTTGTGCAGGCTGTTTCGGTTCAAAATCGTCAAGCGGCAAAACTGCGTATTTTTGTTCATAATAAAATGATTGGTTGAGCCATTGTTCCACGATCGCCGGATTGCCAAGCGGCACCATCAGCACATGCCGGAAATAGCCATGCTTGATCCATTCCGCTCCTGCATCCGCATATAGAAGGCGCAATAAACTTGGATTTTCTTTTTCACTGATGGCAATCGCTTCGTAATCCATCCACACATACCGTCCGCGCTCTGGGTCTTCTTTAAACTCATAAAGCAAATATCCGATCACTTCAATTCCTCTGACCGCTACAATGCCGCTGATGTATGGGCGTTCCAACATTTTTCGGATGACGTTTTCTGCTTCGTCGATTTCTTCGAAACTCTCAGGCAGAAACGTAAAGCTTTTCCGCTCCCGCTCGTGCCGTTTTGCCAATAACGTCGCCATTTGGCGGATATGAGTTTCTTCGACCCCTATAAATTGAATCATGGCCCCTCACTCCTCTGACTGAAGTTTCACTTCTAAAATCCGATACTGGCCAGCTTCCACTCTTTCTCCAAAAACCACCGGAACCGGCTCAACAAAAATTGGCCCATCAATAATAACCGTATGGAATTCCCCTTCTTCCCCACAGGCATCAATGCCGAGGGCTTCAAGCTCCTCGATCAATTCTGAGCTAAATTCCCGTCCTAAAAACCGTTCATCCATGCGTTCCACATCGACTACTGTAATCACTGCCTTGAAGCCTTCATCGACCAATTCTTGCAATAAGGATTTTCTTGGCTCCTGCCATAACGGATGGAAAAGTTTCATTCCCGCTTCAGCACTCACTTTTTCTATCCATTTCAAGTGGTCTTCCAAGTCGATATCACCGTAAACGCCCATTTGAACCCCTTCTTGCCGAAAGCTCTTTAACTGCTCAATAAATTCCTTTTCATATCCTGCCCAGTCGGCTTTGCCAATAACGAGTGGAAGTCCCATACGTTCTGCTTGCGCTTCCATTACATCCAACGGCAGCCCATGCGACCGTGATTTGGATCCGTCCTTTTCAAACATCGTAAACAACGCAACAGGAACATGCCCTTCCAGGACTGCCCGGTAATATGCAAGCGCAGAATCTTTCCCGCCGCTCCATGACATAAAAAATGATTTTTGCATTTGGCACCTCTTTTATTTAATGGTTCTTATTTTATAAAATTCGACAGCCGACGAGTAAATTCCTTTGTCCTTGGACGTTTCAAATGAGAGGAACCAAGCACGAAAGCTGCTTCAATTTATCAGCATTGACTTGCGCGCTTACTTTTCCAGACATAAAGAGAACGGCCAAGACAGGTCTTGGCCGTTCTCTTTTCATTAATTATTTTCCGACCATGTTTTCAGGGCGTACCCATTCGTCGAATTGTTCTGCTGTTAAATGCCCACTTTTCACTGCAGATTCTTTCAATGTCGTACCTTCTTTGTGGGCCTGTTTTGCGATTGCTGCCGCTTTTTCATAGCCGATATGCGGATTCAACGACGTTACCAGCATCAATGAATTGCTCACATGGTTCTGGATCACATCAAGATTTGCTTCGATTCCCACTGCACAATTGTCATCAAAGCTGATCAAGCTGTCCGTCAGCAAGCGTACCGATTGCAGGAAGTTATACGCAATCACCGGTTTAAAGACGTTCAACTCGAAGTTTCCTTGGCTCGCTGCAAATCCGATTGCTGCGTCATTGCCCATTACTTGGACCGCTACCATCGTCAATGCTTCACTTTGAGTCGGATTGACTTTCCCTGGCATGATAGAGCTGCCCGGCTCGTTTTCTGGAATTGTAATTTCGCCGATTCCGCTGCGCGGGCCGCTTGCCAGCCAGCGAACATCGTTGGCGATTTTCATGGCGTCGGCCGCAAGTGCTTTGATGGCACCGTGCGTGTAAACCATTTCGTCATGGCTTGTCAGCGCATGGAATTTGTTTTCAGCAGATGTAAATGCTGCACCGACCGCTTCTGAGATAAATTCTGCAACAGAAGGGCCGAATGTCGGATCTGCGTTGATGCCTGTTCCGACCGCTGTACCGCCGATTGCGAGTTCGCGCATTTCTTCAACGCTCGCACGGATCATGCGCTCGCTTTTCTCGAGCATATGTCTCCAGCCGCTGATTTCCTGGCCGAGTGTCAATGGCGTCGCATCTTGAAGGTGCGTACGCCCGATTTTGATAATGTCATCGAAGCGCTTCGATTTTTCATCAAGCGTTGCTTTTAATTTTTGGATAGCCGGAAGCAAGTTCTCCGTCACTGCCAAAACGCCTGCCACGTGCATCGCTGTCGGATATGTATCGTTTGAGCTTTGCGACATATTGACGTCATCATTCGGATGCAGTTTTTCTTCCGATCCTTGCTCTGCCAAAATTTCGTTGCCTCGGCGTGCCAGTACTTCGTTCATGTTCATATTCGATTGTGTGCCGCTGCCAGTTTGCCAAACGACTAATGGGAAATGGTCGTTCCATTTGCCTTCGATCACTTCGTTTGCAGCTGTTTCGATCGCTTTCATTTTCGCTTCAGCTAATTTGCCAAGTTTATGGTTTGCTTTTGCAGCCGCTTTTTTCAATTGGGCAAACGCCATGACTACTTCATGCGGCATGCGTTCTGTACCGATCGCAAAGTTTTGGAGGCTGCGCTGCGTTTGTGCTGCCCACATTTTGTCTGCTTCTACTTGAATTTCGCCCATCGTGTCTTTCTCTATACGATATTGCATTCCATTCACTCCAATTCATATGTCGTTATGTAGCCTTCTCTTCTATTAAACACAAGCGGCCCGAAAAAAGCGACCTTTCCAGTTAAAAAAGCCCCTAATTTTGCTGCATGAAAAAACCTTCGATAACTTCTTCGTCCGAATGCGGGATAGATTCGCCTTTAACAATTTGCGCCCCGTTAATATTTCCGCTGGACAGCAGAATAATATCATTTGGCCCGCTTTCTTTTAAAGCTTCGATAACCCCTTCACGGCGGGAAGGAGCTGTCCGCACTTTTTGCTTGTAGGGAACCGACAGGCCTTTCAGCACTTCATTTATAATGTCCTCCGGATTGTGGAATCCGGGATGATCCACTGTCACTACCAATACATCGGCCTTTCCTTCTGCAATTCTGCCCATTTTCGGCATTTTTCCGAAATCACGGATTCCTACTCCAGCTATCAAAGCGATAAGCCGATTATGCGGCAATTTCCTCACTTCCTTCAGCACCAAGTCCAAAGCTACCGGTGTATGCGCATAGTCGAGGATGATCTTTCGGTCTTCCGGCCCCTTGATCACTTGAAAGCGCCCTTCAACTTGCGGCATTTTGGGAAGCACCTGAACAATCTTGTCGATCGAAGCGCCAGCCAGCAGCGCTGCGCCAATTGCTGCTGTCAGATTGGCGGCGTTATACTCGCCGTAAAGCGGGACATGAATTGGATAGGACTGCCCTTTATAAAGCAAATCAAACACCAATCCGTCTTTTTGGCTCTTGCAATTCGCCCATACTAAATCAGCACCGGACTCCGGATAGCGGCTGTAGGTAAGTAAAGGATAATTCACAACATCTAAAATTTCCTGCGCCATTCCTTTATCATCAAAATTAATGACCGCATTTTTTGCCTGAGAAAACAATTGAAGCTTACACTGTAAATAATGTTCGAATACTTTATGGTATTCCATATGCTCTTCTGAAATATTTGTATGGATTGCGACATCAAAAAGAATGCCTTCCACCCTTTTTTGGTCTAGTGCAATAGAAGAAACTTCCATCGATGCGGCTTGGTCTCCAAAAGCGTCCAGTTGCGAAAAAATATTATGGATATCCGAAGACATGGGGGTAGTCGGCGTGCTTTTTTTATACTCGATCTTACCGGCCGAATTCCAAATACCAGTCGTCCCGAGAAAACCGCAAGGGATTCCAAGCAGATTAAATAAATGATAGACGTAAGTGGCCGTTGTTGTTTTTCCATTTGTTCCTGTGACGCCAATTTTAATGAATTGATCTTGTACCTTGTTATAAAACTGGGCAGAAGCATAAGCCAATGCGGTGCGGGAATCTTCCACTACTGCAAAAGTCAGCATATGGTGGGCTTTTGCATAGGTTTCTAATATTTGGCGGTCCGTTCCGATAATCGCAGTAGCCCCTCTTTGAATGGCTTCTTCTATATAGAGGTGCCCGTCTGTATTTTCTCCAGACACACAAAAGAATGCGGAACCGTCGGCAACTTCCTGCGAGTTATATACAATGGAACTAATTTCCTGTGTTTCGGGGCCATAGCAGGCGATAAGCGAAAATTCTGGAATTCTGTTGAATTGTATATTCATTAGCTGCTCCTTTTAACAAAATAACTCATTGAATAGATAAATTTATCCTTTGATTACCATTATTCTATCATTTTAACAGGAGCCAGAGAACCGTTTCTGGAATCCATTTGCTTATATACTGTATTTTCGTACTATTCGACTAGGATAACCATTTTTCATAACGCTTTTTGGATAAAGTACAGCCTTTAACTGCCGGCATATGGAAAAACACTCCTATTCATGGAAGCGCCTCTCTAATAATCAAGTAAAATTGAACCAAAAAGGCGCAAAAGCTGTTTAGCTTTTGCGCCTTTTGAGAAATAATTTAACTGCCTTTTTACTTTTCTGCCTGCTTATTAGCTGTTTCATACTGCAGCTGCTTGATTGTCTCGGCGTAATCGGATTTACCCGTCAAGCTTTCCAGCATATCGCGGACATCAATGCCTGAGGATTCTTTTAGCGTTTCTTGCAGCGACGACATCAAATTGGTGGCATAAGCCGTCACTTTATTGGCTCCGCCGCCTTCTCCACCGCCCGTATCAACCACAGTGATTTTGTCGATATTAGAAAGCGGGCTTGCAATTTCTCTTGCGTATTCTGGCAACATTTTAACAATCATGTCGAGAGTTGCAGCCTGTCCATACATTTCAAACGCTTCCGCAATTTTGCGTTTTGCTTCCGCTTCAGCCAAACCTTTCATGCGGATGATATCCGCTTCCGATTCACCTTGGGCGCGCAAGGAGTCGGCTTTCGCCAAACCATCGAGGCGCACTTTCTCTGCATCCGCTTTTGCCATTGCTTCCACACGATATTTCTGTGCATCGGCTACTGTCAGTTGTTTTGATTTTTCTGCTTGCGCAGCTTGTTCAACAGCATAACGGTCGGCATCCGCTTTTTTCTTCACTTCGGAATCATACTGGCGCTCACGGCGCTGAATTTCTTTTTCTTCCAATTCAATCTGCTTCTGGCGCTCAATGATGCGGATCTGCATTTCCTGCTCGATAACTTCCTGTTTCGAACGGGCTGTTTCAAGCTCATATGCCTGATCGGCACGGGCTTTCGCGCTGTCCTGCTCGCGCCGGTACTCTGCGACTTTCAGCAAATTCTCTTTCTCCGCTTCCGCAATTTCGGTTGCACGCTGAATTTCGGCGCGCTGCGCATCTTTGCCTGCTTCCGCCCGTTTGATGCGTGTCTGCATTTCCGATTCGGCCGTCGCGATATCGGCATCCCGTTTCACTTGCGCAATGCGCGCTTTACCAAGCGAATCCAAGTAGCCATTTTTGTCGCGCACGTCTTTGATGGTAAAGGAAACAATGTTCAATCCCATTTTCGCTAAATCATGCGAAGCAACGCGCTGCACTTCTTGAGAAAACTTGTCGCGGTTTTTGTAAATTTCTTCGACAGTCATGGAGCCTAAAATGGAGCGCAAATGGCCTTCAAGCACTTCTTTCGCTTCATTTTCGCGGTCTTGTTTGGATTTGCCTAAAAATTGCTCCGCCGCAGTGGCAATTTCAGTGATGGAACCGCCGATTTTGATGATGGCCGTGCCATCCGCCATGACGGGAACCCCTTGTTCCGTGTACACTTCAGGCGTTGTCACTTCCAGCTTGCTCGACAGTAAACTGAGCGGTGCCGCCTGCTGGAAGATTGGAAGCAAGAATGTCCCGCCTCCTCTAATAATTTTAATGCGGTTTCCGGAATCGTCGGTATGGACATTTTTGGAGCCTAAATAACTTCCTGTCACAATCAATGCTTCATCCGGTCCCACCGTCTTGTATTTTGTAATATAGACGCCGATAATCGCCAATAACACAAACGCTGCTATTCCCACTGCAATCAAACCCATTCCGATCTCCATTTCCATTCCCCCAATCATTTTTTCTCCCCAAAACTAACCGGGATATAAGCCCTTACATAAAGGGTATTGTCCTTGACGTCTATGATTAGCACTTGCTCGTCTTGGCCGATGGCTTCGTTGTCATAACCTGCTGCCCGCTTGGCGATCATGCCGCCATAAGTTTCCATGACGACTTCCCCATACCCATTTTCCGGTATCGGAATAATTACCCGCGCAACCTGGCCCAAAAGCGACTCTTCTGTATATGCGATGGATGATTCAGCAGAAGACAGCGGCAATAAAACAAAGAAATAAAGCAAAAAGTCCAAGAGTGCCGCCGCTGCTAAAGAAACGCCAAGTATGGCTAAGCTGCTCAATTCTGTTCCGATTTCGAGCAAATATCCTGTCGCAGCTGCCAAGGTGAAGAATGTCAAGATGACTGTCGGATTTAAAAAAGGAAGCGCATCTCCTCCGTCAGCAACGTCGCCAAAAAACACGTAAAGCACTGTCAAAGCCCCAGCGATAATCAGGGTGTACATATACAGTTGCTCCATGGCCAGCCCCAACAGTTCCATTCCAAAACCTCCCATTCCAGTTATTTTATTTCCATAACTAATATACGGAGAATTGTGAATAAAGTTTCATAAAAATACATTTTCACTCGAAAATCTATTTTTTAACGAGATTGCAAGTGAAATGGAAGAAGCGGGAAACTCTCCCGCTCCTCCTTTTCTGCCTGCTTTCCCCGTGATAGGAAACTACATTGCAGCAAAATGGAACAAGCTGCCAAGAATTTCTTGGCAGCTTGAAAGTAACTTTTGATATTATAGAACGGGTTTTGCGAATTGAAGTTCGTGAAAGCCTTTAACAAGCTGAAAGCCGAGGCCGACATAGCCCTCTTCCAGCAATTTCCGCTGTGTCTCGAAGTCATCTAGTTTCACGCTGGTGTAATCAGTAAAGCGAAGCGGCGGATTCTTTAGGTCTTTCATAAAAATGTAGCGTTCCAAATTGTTGTACTTGCTCTTTAGCGCTTTAATATACATATGCTGAGAAAACTTATCTTTCAGACTGGGGATATTCATCGGCGCTACCGTACAGCAAACATAGCGGAACTGCTCCTTTAAATGAGGAAGCTCTTTCATCACCACTTCTGCCAGCGTCTGCTGGAGCCGATTTCCTCTGTATTCAGGAAGCACTACAGAAATTTCCTGGTAGATGACTTTAGAAAGCTCGTCTTCAGCGAGTCCGATATCGTACCCTAGGTGGTCTTCGTCGATTTCCGGTATCAACAACGCCCGGAATCCGATCAGCTGGCTATCAGCAAATGCACCGATCACCACTCCCCGCTCATTTAAGATAAAAAGAAATTCTTCCGTCGACAGCGGTTGGAGAGATTCTTTTTCAGTAAGCGATTCGATTACAGTTTCCTGGACATGCTCTATCATCGGCAAGTCTTCCAGAGACAAACGTTTTATATACATTGGCTGCTTTTCATGAAGCACTTGGTTGTGTATCGTCCCTTCATACAAGAACCCCATTGCACATTCTCCTAATGGTTAGTTTATGTAGCTTTTGTAAGTTAGCATACCACTTGCAAAAGAACCCGTCTGCATTTCCACCAAATATTTATGCAATTTTCTATTTTTTTATAAGCAGAAGTTTAAAAGCTTTTCCTCTAAGCTTATTTCAACATCTGACCGAACGAGATTTTCAATATTCCCGGGTTTGAAAACCTAAGAAGAGAAAATTGCATCGACTAATCAAAAAAACCGTCGATTTGTTTTTTTGAAGAAAGGAAGATAACGGTATTTCCAGGCCGGGCATTCTGGAATGCCCGCATTCGTTCCCTCATCTTTATTTTTCGCGCAGAATACGTAGTTATGATGAATTTTAAAAAAGACAACTCCATTTTTTCTGGGCAGCCCTCTCCAAGATCAGCCCGGGTTCTTCCGATATTCGCCAGCCAGCGTTTTAAAACCCGATACAAACAGACACCCAATGGCAATTCCAAGTAAATCATTGTATCTGCTTCCGCTAAACGGAGTTCAGCCGTTGCAGTGTAATTTCCGTCAATAATCCACTTGTCGGTTTTTACAATCTTTTCTTGAGCTGCTTTAAACTCTTCGGCTTCTGCTTCCACCCAGCCCGGTCTCCAATAATATGCGTCGAGATGGTAAACCGGCAAAGAGAGCTTCTCTCCAAGTTTAGCGGCGAAGGTCGATTTCCCCACTCCTGCAGACACACCCATTACAATGATTTTTTCCACATTCCACCGCTCCTTTTCTGCCCTTGCTTTCCATTTTACTATTAAATATAAAATGCAATCTATAAAAAATTTAGACAATCTAAGGATATGGGTTGCATTTTCTGTGAGCCCATGATATTCTAAGGAAGAATTATTTTTGTTCGGATAACTTTTTTAAAAGTGCCAGATTTATATCTGCAAGATTTGAGCAAGGATAGTAATACAATGTATGCTCACGCATACGAGGAGGAAACACACATGGAACACGGTAAAGTAAAATGGTTTAACTCAGAAAAAGGATTTGGCTTCATCGAACGCGAAGGCGGCGACGATGTATTCGTACATTTCTCTGCAATCCAAAGCGAAGGCTTCAAATCTCTAGACGAAGGTCAAGAAGTTACTTTTGACATCGAGCAAGGCCAACGCGGTCTTCAAGCTACTAACGTAGTTAAAGCTTAATCTAAACCCAACTATTTATGAGTTCCTCTTCGGAGGAACTCATTTTTTTTGCCCTTTTTTCTTTTCACAGAAAAAGCGCAGCTTTACTTGGCTGCGCTTTTCTCTGTTTCTATTGCGGATCTTGCTTTATTGTTGAGGATTCATCGTGAAATACAATTGGAATACCAAATAAATCAAAGCACATAAAGCAAGAGTCCCGATGGCAATGCCCAATGCCAACTTCTTTCCATTCATGCCCTCACTCCTTTTCTTTAAATCTGTTCTGCTTTGCTGGCCAATGCACTTTCGATCAATTTCATCGCGTCAAAAGCACCGTTGCTTTTATTCGATAATACGGTCAACACACTGCCATCCTCCGGGTAATACCCCGAATGGAAACTCACTCCTGGGTCATAGCCCATGACGTGGTATTTGGTAGCAGTTCCGTTTTGCTGCTCAATCCAAACACCATAGCCGTAATTGCCACTCTCTCCGGTAACATGGGAAGAGAGCATTCGATCGGTCATGTTTTCCGAAAGCAAGGTATAATCCATTAACCGCTCCCAAAAACGTACCATATCATTCGCCGTAACAAAAGCTCCTCCATCAGCTCCTCCAATAATCGGAATTGCATATTGGTTTGTCCGCCATGCGTTTTTTTCCTCGATATAGCCAAAAGCTGTTTGTGCCGGCAATTGGTCCAATGAGAAATAGCCGGATCCCGCCATTTCGGCACGTGCAAAAACTCGCTCCTCCACAGCTTCTATAAACGGCTGGCCCGTTAATTTCTCCACAACAAGACCGAGTGTGATAAAACCGGCATTGTTGTACTGGAAACGATCACCAGGCGCGGATATCATCGGCTTGTTTTGAAAGAACGGCAAAAAGTCGCTGCCGGTTTTCATCGTGTACATAGGGCGTTCTCGCCATAATTCTTCAAAATCGTCCATTGTTTCTTCATCAAAATAATCCGGGATTCCGGAAGTATGGGTCAGCAGTTGATGGATGGTTACAGGAAAATCAGGGAATTGGCCTGGAAGCAATTCGGACAGTTTGGCTTCAAAAGACAAGTGCCCTTCTTCCACCAACTGGCAGATGATGACCGCAGTGAAGATCTTGCATCCCGAAGCGATGCCAAAGCGTGTATCTATAGCATTTGGCCGTTCATTCGCCCGATCTGCCAGCCCCTTTGCGGTCGACCACGTTTCTTTTTGCTTTAATAAAGCGACTCCGGAGAACTCCATTTCCTCCAATTTATCGGATATGGGATTTCCAGCATCAGTTTTTTTGAATTCACCGTCATCGGTAATGTCGATTTGCCGTCCATCCATCAGTTCAACTGATAAAGGGTGAGTTTCGCTTTTCTGCTTCGAAAAATACCACACGCGCTTTGGCGGTACTAGAAGCAGAAAAGTATCGTCTCTTCCAAGAAAGTTTAACGTGTGGGGTTCTATTCCTTTATTGCCGCGGACCGGGATGTCCATTTCTTCTAAACGATGGCCGATTTCTTTTACGTGCGGTGTCGTAATGCTGACTTCACTAATGTTTAATAGGGAGTCAACGGTAAAGTCACCCATACGGTCAACGTTTCGCCTCGCAATAAATTCGATGACATTGCCTGCCGGATCTTGAAAATAAAACGCATCGGCATTGAAATTGGCGTAATAAATTTCGTCCATGCCGTCTTGCCGGTTTAACGTTACGCGCGAGTTCGCCCAGCTTTTGGCGAGCGTGAATTGGTTGCCGGGAATATTAAAAGCAAAATGATAAAATGCTTTCCGTTCCGATTTTTTGAAGACCAGCTGCGACTCTCCGATTGAAAGTGTAAAGCCCACCTCATCCTCTTCTACAATGCGGAAGCCTAATTGGTATTCATAAAAGCCTTTCAGTTCTTCTAAACGATTTGTATATAAGGTCACTTTTTTAAACATGTCCTCACCCCTTATGACAAGCATACCGAAAATGAGAGGGATTTTCCTCTTTTTCACGGCAAAAAGAAAAAGGAGCGCATGGCCCCTTTATAACGCTCCTATAAATTGCAGTTCTTCCACTTTGCGGTTGTCTGTCTGGCCTTGCAGTATGGCTTCGACGTCTGACAATGTTTGTTCAAGCGGAACTGCTGCTCCCTGCGTCTTCGTGAATTCTTCAGCTACATAGAAGGGCTGGGTAAAGTAAGCTTCCAGCCGTTCGCCTTTGCGGTACATATCAATTTCGGCTGGCTGCAGTCGGTCAAAGCCGCGTGCTTGGACGATTGAGCGCAATTCCCGGTAGCGGCGCAGCGTTTTTTGGGTACGCTGCCGGAGCTGGAGGTGCCGTTCATCGAGTTCGGCTTCTTCCATTAAGGAGGATGCCGAATGGAGAGGGCTCAGTGCCGGATATTGATGGCGCGCTGCCAAGTCGGCATCCAATTGCCACACCGTTTCAAGCGGGCCAAAAGGAAAATCATCGTCGACCACTTCGCCGGACAGATCCACTAAAAGCGTCGTCACGGACACACGGCCGAGTGCTTCTTGCAATTCGAACAATTCGCCTGAGTCGACCCGGCTTTTATCGGTGATCAACACCGCTTTTTCTTCATAGGCTTTTAGCAGTGATAGAGTTTCTTGGATTGAATTCGCTACGTGATCTGCCAGTTCAGTTGTGCCTTCCAGTTCGGCATGAACTTTTGATGGAGCCAAAAAAATTGTTTTCAGCTCTTGTTCCTTAAAGCGATGCAGCAATTCAGCGACAATGACAAGCTGCCCCATTCCAGGGCGCGCGACAACTCCGGTTGTTCCGCCTTTGACAAGCGGCGCAAAAAAATCGAATGCTTTAATGCGAGTTTCAATCATTTTCATCTTCTCCCCCCGAAGGATCAATTCATCTACTGTACAGTGGGCAAGTTCTGCCAAACCGACCAAAGTTCTTACTTCCGCTTTTCCTAAATCAATTTTTCCGGTACATAAATTCGATACGGTTGCCGGACGGATGCCGGCAGCTTTAGCAGCAGCCGTCAAATTCGGCACTTTCCTCCTGAGCAGCGAGACGTTCAAGCGTATATCTTCCATTACCACCACCCCTTCCTTACTTTATATCGTAATTTAAATTACTTTAAAAGGCAATCATCAATTCGCTAAAGAGTAATAAAAATTACGTTCGAATAAAAAAACTTCCTTCAGATGAAGGAAGCTTCTATTTTATATTCCAGGCGGATCATATCACGGCATTGGATGCCATTTTCAAAAATCGGCTCCGGGTAATGGCGGACAAAGAAATTCCGGTCGATCGAAACGATGCGGAAGCCGCATTTTTGATAGAAGGCAATCTGGTCAATGCTTGAATTTCCCGTGCCGATTTCCACTGTTTCATAGCCCATACGCTGCGCTTCGGAAAGCGCATGCTTTATCAGCTCTTTTCCGGAACCTTTGCCTCTTTCAGAAGTTTGGAGGACTATATTTTTTATTTCGATTGCGGTTTTAGTAAGCGGCAAAAGGATATACGCGCCAATTTTCCAGCCTTGATCCTCTGCGATATAACAAAAACCGGTGCTTGCATATGCAAGCACCAGCTCTTCAGACGGATCCGCCTCGAGCAGCAATTCCATTGGCAATGGTTCGTTTTCGCGCAGCTGCCGGATGTTCATTAGTTTTTCTCCCGGAATCCTTGGTCTAAAAGGTAATCTTTCGCATCGTCAAATGTGCCGAAACTTTCTTCCAGGTTTTTTCCTGTATAAATGTTCCAGAACGGTTCTTCATACGCCAGGAGCAATTTGACATTCTCACGGTTTGTCCATGTTTTTTCATATGGCGGTTCGGGTTCAAGCGACAAATAATCGAGGGCATCGGCAATGACCGTACGCAGTTCCCTCTCATTAAACTCCCGGATATTCACGAAGCCTTTGTCATCCGCTTCATAATGCGGCAAGTCTCCTACATAAACAAACCCATTGCCGTTCGGGTGAAGGTGGTACACTACTATTTTTTTGTCATATAGGCTTTCTTCAAAATGAAAATTCACGCGCTTCATCGACACATCTTTACGTGTCAATTCCGGGAATGATTCTATAATTTCTAGTTTTTGTTCAAAAGTCAGCATCTGTTTACCCCGTTTCTTATGGTTCATTCTTTGAACATTATAGCATGAAAAAGGGGCTTTTTTGGGTGGATTGCTGTAAGAAGCGCAATTCGTAATGATCAAACGGCCGGAGCGCCTGTTGAAAGGCTAACAGTTCATGTTAATCTTCCATGAGTTCATGTTGACGCCCCAAAACTTCATGAAGCAAATTCTGGAAATCACCATCCAAACAAAAAAAGCTGCGCGGACGCAGCTTTTTCGTCAATTCTTCGCTTTTTTACCCACAAACGGCCACCAGACGCCGCGGTCGAACGATACCGAAATTGCTGGAATCAATAACGGCAAGACGATCAACCCGTAAAGCAGCAATCCCGTAATGACGATTGTCGCAATCTGCACAAGGCTCAAGACGCCGGATGGCATCATGGCACCAAATGTCCCCGCCAAAATAATGGCGGCTGTAATGATGACGGTGCCCATTTTCGCCATGGAAATGGCCATTGCTTCACGGACACTGATTCCCCGATGCGCTTCTTCGCGGAAGCGATCGAGAAGGAAAATCGAATAGTCGACGCCGAGCGCGACCAGCATGACAAAACCGAAGAATGGAACTGCCCAGCTGATGCCGTCATAACCAAGCCCATTCACGAAAATCAGTTCCGCTATCGAAATCGACGTATAATACGTCAACAACAGTGAACCGATCATGTAAAGCGGCATGATCAATGAACGGAATAGAATTGCCAGCACGATGAACAAACTGACTAACATGATTGTTACTGTTTTAGAGAAGTCGCTAGAAGATACTTCCTGCAAATCATTGTTGATGCTTGAAATGCCGCTGTAGGCAATGTCCGCACCTTCCAAAGGCGTGGACATCACAGTACGCTCCACTGCATCTTTCACATCTGCCGTGATATCAATCGCTGCCGGCGAATAAGGATCTTCCGCCAACACAACCTCCAGCTTCATGCCTGTACCGTCTGCAAACGCATAACGGTCAAGCACTTGAGCAAACTCTTCATCTTCAAGCGTGCCATCAGGAATGAAAAGCCCCGTGTCGCTTGCCGCTTGGCTGTCACTCATTTCCTGCATCATGTCCGTTGCTTCTGTCAAACCGTCCTGGATTTGGATAATTCCTTCGTTTGAAGCACCTACCCCATCAGCAAGCTGGGAAAGGCCGGTGCCGAGTTCCCCTGTCTGGCCGGCTGCACCCGCCAACCCTTGTTGAATTTGCGTAAGCCCGCCGCTGATGCCCGACAATGCACCTGCAGTTTGTTGGATGTTGCCAGTTTGCTGCAAGCCTTGGTTTGTCAAAGCAAGCTGTTCGTTGATTTGGGAAAGACTTGCCGCTGCTTCGCCAAGACCCCCAGCGCCATTGGTTTGGGCGCTGATTCCGGAGAGGCTGGTTTCAATTTCGCTCAAACCAGTTTGGACTTCACCAAGACCATTGCGCGCTTCTGAAATCCCATCGGCCAGTAAACCGATTTGATTGTCGACGTACAAGTCTTCAATGACCTCGCCGGTTGGACGAGTCACAGTACGAACCGCTTCAACTCCATCAATTTTTTCAATTTCGCGGCTGAGCGATTCGAAATAAGGAACAATCTCTTCTTCAGTCAGTGAATCATCGGATTTTACAATCACTTGGACCGGCAAGGAATCGCCTTTGCCAAAGCCTGCTTCAATGGCGCGAAGCCCTTTGACCGATTCATATTCCGAACCGATTTCATCGACTGTATTGAAAGACAATGAATTGTCATACGTGAAAAGAAGAGGCACGGTAATGATGGCCACTACCAGCATGGACAATAATGGGCGGTTGATGGACAATTTGCTCATTGAAATCCATAGTTTGCTGTCATTGTGTGAAGCCGATTTTTTTGCCGGCCAGAAAAGTTTTTCTTTCAGCAATGCCATGAAGAATGGCACGACTGTAAACAAGACAAGCAGCAATACGAAAATTCCGACTGCGACTGCCACCGCCGATTTAAAAATCGGGAATTCGGCAAAGCCGATGGCAAAAAATCCGATGAATACAGCAATTCCGCTGATCAGAAGCGTTCTGCCTGCTGTTTTATAGGTGTTGACAATGGCTTCCACCGTATCGTGTCCAGCCGACAATTCTTCTTTATAGCGGCTTAACAATAAGATGCAATAATCAGTCCCAATTCCGAAAAGAATCGCTACGAGGAAGATCTGCGTGTAATTTGAAACCGGGAAGCCAAACCAATCAATGAAATATGCTACGATCGATTGGCTCAACAAATACGAAATTCCGACTGCAACAAGCGGAATGAACGGCGTAACGATCGAGCGGAATACCGCTAAAAGCAAAGCGAATATCAACACTACCGTAATGATCTCGGTACGCTTTAACCCTTCTTGCGCACTAATATTGACATCGTTATTAATAATGGCTTCTCCAGTTATGTAAGCTGTCACATCTTCTGGAATAATGGTATCCCGAATTTCATCGGCTACCGCATTTACTTCTTCATCTGTTCCATCTACCATAATCGGCATCAGTACCGTTTTTTGGTCTTCTGAAATCAGTTGTTCTTCAAGCTCCTTGCTTTCGACCGGATTCAAGACGCTTGTAACCGGATCGCCTAACTCTTCAATTTCCCCAACCATTTGTTCGAGTGTTTCACGCATTGAACTGTCGATTCCGTCTTCAAGGGGAATGACGAGTGAAATGGTTTGTTCGGCTGCATCGGCCTCACTTAAGATTGTGGCCGCAACTTGGGAAGATGCTTCATCGGACAGCTGGAATGATCCAGCCTGTTCCGCTTGTTCCGCTAGATTTGGCGCCAGTAAAAACAAAGCGACTGTAATAACGAGCAAACCGATGGTAATCGGCCATTTTAACTTTAATACTGTACGCATTCCTTACACTCCATCCATTTTTATGATTTCTTTCAACTTGCGGAAAATTGTTAAAAACTGCTCGATTTCTTCGTCGTTGACTTGATCGGACAAAAGCTTCCCGAGATAATCCGTCAATACTTTATCGGATTGCTCAAGCACTTCTTTTCCCGTCTCTGTCAATTCCAGCAATTTCTCTCTTCGGTCTTCCGTTTGAACAATTTGAATCAAATCTTTTTGAAGCAACTTCTTGATACGGCTTGAAATGGCACTTTTATGGACAGACTGTAAAAGGGCCAAGCGGCTTGAAGTAATTTTCCCTTCTTTGCTGATAAGCTTTAATGTCTGTATTTGCTCAGGTGAATACTCGTTCCACAACGGGTTATCCACCGCTCGTATGACACGTTCTGTTCCGTAAAACATCACTTCTTGAAACAAATCCACCGCTTCTTTTATTCTTGCATCCATAAAGTTTACCCCCTAAACTAATTAATAGTTTAGGGGGTAAACTTTATGACGTCAAGCGATACACTTTTTACAGAAAAAAAACCTGTGGATCAAGTCCACAGGTTTTCTTACTCTACATCTTTAACAACGGTATGGCCGATTTCTTGGCGCCGTGCATAGACGTTTTTGGCAATCGCTTTAATCACAGCATAAACCGGGATGGCCAGGATGATTCCCCATAAACCAGCAATGTTACCAGCTGCTAAGATAAGCGTGATAACGGTCAGCGGATGGACATCCAACGCATTGCCCATGACGTTCGGCGTGATGAAGTTGCTTTCGATCTGCTGGGCAACAAGCATCACGACGAGGACATACACTGCCATAATTGGTTCTTGCACTAGCGCAATAATAATTGCCGGAACAACGGCGATGTAAGGCCCCAAAAACGGGATGACGTTTGTTGCCATACCGATAAGAGCGAGCAGCAATGCATACTCGAGACCGATAATCAGGTAACCGATCAACAGCATAACGCCGACTAAAAAGCTGACGAACAATTGTCCTTGGATATATGCTTGCAGCGTATGGTCAATGTCGTGCATCGTCTTGCGGATCCATCTGCATCGTGCGCCTGAGAAGAATCCGGAAATGAACGGCACGAATTTACGGTGATCGATCAGTAAGTAGATAAGGAAGAACGGCACGAGAACGAGCGTAAACAAGCCTGAAACAAAACTTGTCAGGAACGACAATACCCATGTTCCGATGCCTGCCGCTCTTGCGCCAAACTGTTCCGTTACCCCGGTCAGCTGCTCTTCTACCGAAGCCGGAAGCCGGTCCCGCTGATCCAGCAGATACTGGATATAGCTTTCGGTATTTTCAATGATTTCCGGAGCATTTTCGGCCAATGCATTAACCTGATCTGTCACGATGGGGCCAACCATTCTATAGAGCAACCAAAAAACAAGAATGATGAGAAATATAATAATTAATATTGCCGACCATTTCGGAAACTTTCTTTTCTCCAAAAAATAAAGAATTGGCCTTGTTAAATAAAACAGAACTCCCCCAAGCAACAATGGCACAAAAATTGTTTGCGCAATGATAAACAGCGGATCGAATATTGCTTGAACTTCTATGAATAAACGGATAATAACTAAAGCAAGTATAATTCCGATACCCGCTTGAAACCAAAGCTTACTCGTCAACTAATGCACATCCCTTCTATTTGAATATAAAGGTAGTTTACCACGAAAGCTCTTTTTTCTAACTTGATTCGAAGTATTCTATTTCTATTCGAATCAGAAATCTATCCCAAACAAAAAAAGGCATCCGCATAATATGCAGATGCCTGTTACCGGTTAAAGAAGTTTTCCGTGAAATAAGGCTGATTTTCCTTATTGAATGCCGCTCCAATCCCTAAATACCCATAGTCGGCTTTGACAATGTTTTCCCGATGGCCCATGGAATTCATCAAGCCTTCATGCGCGAAGATGCTGCTGTATTGGCCATAAGCCAGATTTTCACCGGCTACAAAAAATTGGATTCCGTCTTCTTCCATCCGGTCGAAAGGCGATTGCCCTTGCTGGTTTGTATGGCTGAAATAGTGATTGGCTGCCATGTCCTCGCTATGTTTTCGGGCGGTTTCTGCGACTTCATCATCCCATTTTAAAATTGGCAGACCTCGCTGGACGCGTGTTGAATTGGTCAGCTCAAACAACAGAAATTCCGATCCTTTCCGCAGCTCATCGCTCGGCTCTGCATAAATGCCTGACCGCTGTTCTTCCAGATCTTCGCGAATCACTTGAATGGCCGAAACGGTATTCTCTTCATGGATGTCGTAGAAAACCGTAACATACACATCATCGATTTTGTACATATCATATTCATCCCGAGTATCCAAAATATACTGGACATTTCCTTTTTGAAGATGTTGGAGTGGTGCCCCTAGCGCTTTGCGCACTTCCTCTTTCGTCGAATCCATCGACAGGTTTTCGGTCGATGAAATGAGGGCTTGGTTGGTGTACATGCCATTGACCTTGCCTTCTTTGTCATAGGAAAGCAAGACGTAATTTTGATAGTTTTTATGGTAGCTGTGCCAGTCTGCGCCATACTCATTGCGCATCAAGCGCAGCGGCAAGCCAACTTTCGCCTGTGCTTCTTCTTTTGTCATGCCAAGGGTGACATTATGGACCGCAAAAAGAGAATCTGTTTCTGCAATGTCCGGTTTTGCCACGGCTTCTGGAGCCTCAAGCGAATTATCGGTAACCAACGACTGAAGTTCTCCTCCGAGGCGGACAGTGAGATTCTTGGCGCCATCCAGCGCTTTTGCCACTTCCGCACTTTCCGCTATATTTTCAATGGCTTGATCAATTGGATCCAAAAAACTCAAATCCACATATTCATTGGCTTTTTCTTCCCATAATGGACGCGCTGCATATGCAAGCACCAGTATGACCAATAGCCAAAATATTTTCCGCAAGTGCATCACCTCTTTCCCCTCATTTTAATTGCCGGTGCCAAAACTATAAAGCAATAACGCTCAGCTCTGAAAAAGAAAGCCCTGTGCATAGTAGCGGCAGGGCCTTCACTTTGCTTATTCGATTTCTTTGATTCCCAGTTCTTTTACCGGCAGGAACAATTCTCCTGTCTGCGAGTAAGTTAAGGAGACATCATCGCCTTCTTCCAAATAAATAGCCAAAGGCGCATTTTCAGAAGAGACAATGTAATTGGTTCCATCCTTAAGCAAGAATGACACCACTGTAAAGTCTCCCGCTTTTTCCTTAAAGACACGTTCGACAATACCCGTAGTTTTCGCGTCTTCCGAATCCGAGGTTCCGTTGACTGTGCTTCCGCCACGCTGAAGAGCCGTTTTATATGAACGCAATGCATCATTTGGCGTAGCTGCGTAAACCGATATCTCCGGATTCGCCGCAGAAACAATGAAATAGTTTTGCAAGAAGCCATTAGAATCAAGCACCGGCGTCAACCAGCTTGTTTCACCGTAAAAGTTATATAGCACCGGCATGGCTCCAGACCATTCTTTCTCGATAAACTGCTTTTCAATAATTTGCAAATTGCCTCGAGAATCCATATAAGAATCTTCCATATTGCCGGTGAAGTATGTCGATTCGCCTGTCCGTGCATTCGTTAAGGAATAGCCTAGCATCGAATCTACGCCTTCTTTCGGGCTGGTAAAGTCCGTAAAATAGAACATGTCTCCTGCTGCGTCAAATATCGGGCTGACGTTAGCCTCCGTTCCTTCATTTGAAGGCAGTTTTACGTCTTTCTTGCCAAAAACACTGTTCCAGAATCCGTGGACATATTCCCCGTAATAATCATTCTCCAAACTGACCGATTCAGGAGAAACGGCTCCATCGATAAACGCTGGCACTTCAGCTAATGGATATGTTTCAACCGCTCCGGAAGCTGGGTCGACCGCGACGATCCCTTTTACTTTAAATCCATTGCGAGCTGAAATGAATTCCCCATACGACCGGATGTAAAACGGTTTGCCGCTATCATCTATTTCAAGCTGCGGATCTCCATAGAAAACCGCTTCCGGGTTTTCTATGCGCATATGGCGTTCGATGTTTTTATTGAAATAAGAAGAAGGCGTATACGCCATTTCAGCAGCCATGAATTTTGGGTTGGCTGCTGCATCGGTTGCGCTCATCGTAAAATAACCCGGCGTAACATCCGCGTTTCGCCATTTGAAAAATCCAGAGAATTCAACTGGCGCGATATAAACATATTCCCCGTCCACTTTTTGGATCTGTAGATTTCCCAATTCATAATAGCTTGTGTCAGGTACTTGCCCGAATGCTTTTTTCATTTTATTGCGGGCAAATTGAGGCGGCACACTTGCCGGCGTTTGCGTTTCGTCAAACGCTGTAATTTCCATTTCCTCATCCATTTCGACCGCGTTGAACTTTTCCGTCGCATTGAACAATGGAGCGGATAAGACATAGGCGCCTAAAACCAGCGAAGCCACAAACAGCAGACCTTTCACTTTTTGTTCAATGCCGCTGGAAGCGAAAAATCCGAGCGCTGCCACCACTATAAACAATGGCCATAGCGACAATAAATTGAGGTCCAGATTCGTAAAATAATAGTACGCTGTAATCAATGCCGTGAAAAACACCAACATAACCACAACCCCTACAAGCCGTGCCGCTAGAGTGCCTTTTTCTTTACCGCGCTTTGACGGTTTGCCTTCTGTCAACGGCGAAGCGACAAGCGCAGCGGCTAAAGCGGCAATAGCCGCGAACAAGATAATACTTCCCATAATTAAATTCCCCTCTATTTCCGAATGATTCTCTACACTTACTATATACGGATAAAGGAGAGAGAAGTTTCATCTTGATCTCCTGCCGATTCGCTGAGCCGCCTTACACTGATACATAAAAAGCAGGCTCCGAAGAAGCTCGGAGCCCACCTTTTCAAACTCATCCCCCTTTGAACAGCCGGTCCGCTTCTTGCTTAATTGTACGCACGATATCGGCGGCTGGCATTTCGTGCGTCAGCATGCGCGTCGTCTGGCCTGCCCACAGGGACATAAATTCAGGGTTCGCCGCCTTCCCTGCCGCTGCACGGATATCTTTGGTGAGGGTATTTTGCGAAGGAAAGGGCAGCGGCTCAACTTTTGCCAGCTCAAACTCTTCGATAAAACGGTTCTTGATGCCGCGCGCCGGCCGGCCGGAAAAACTTTTAGTGATGACGGTGCTTTCCTCCGTGCTATCGAACAATGCCTGTTTGTACACTTTATGTGCGCCAGATTCTTTGGAAGAAAGAAAACGCGTTCCAATCTGAACCGCTTGGGCGCCAAGAACAAGCGAAGCTGCAAGTCCGCGGCCGTCCACAATTCCGCCTGCTGCAATCACCGGAACCCTGACTGCATCCACTACTTGAGGCACAAGCGACATCGTCCCAATTTGCGCCCCAAATGGATGTTTATCAAGCGTAAATGTACCGCGATGCCCTCCAGCTTCACTGCCTTGCGCAACGATGGCATCCACACCCGCACTTTCCGCTGCCTCCGCTTCTGCTACAGTCGTTACCATCGCCACAACTTTGATGTTCTTGCTTTTTGCGCGCGCCATCTGTCCGGCTGACAAAAGCCCAAAAGCTGTACTAATGATTGGAACACCCAATTCCAAGCAAATCTCGAATTGTTCTTTGTTCCAGTCGGGAGATGACAAAGGGGCAGACGGATCGGAAATCCCTAATTCCATCCGAAAAGAATTTAAGATTTCCTGAACGTCTTCAAGCCGCGAAAAATCATCCACCGCTTCCGCTGCAAACAAATTGACGCCAAACGGCTTTGATGTCCGGGAATTTATCTCATTGATTGCCGTCCGGAGCTCATAGGGTGCCATGTACGCGGCTCCAAGCGTGCCAAGCCCTCCTGCGCCGCTGACTGAAGAAACCAACTCTACCGTAGTCGCCCCCCCTGCCATACCCGCCTGGATAATCGGATATTCAATGCCAAACAATTCACAAATCGGTGTTTTTAATGAAACCATTTCCTTCCTCCTATCATTCTTTGCCATCTTTCCTCAGTATCCCGCAACTGGCAATTTTCTTCAAACGGGAACTTTTTCGCAATCCTTGTCGTTCTTATTAAAAAGCAGACATAAAAAGGCGGGATTATTACTATGAAGGGGTTCCTTTCACTTTTGGGCATCACCTTAATCGTCGGTGCATTTGGATTGATTCTTATGATTTTTATCGGCAACCCTCTTGAAGAATGGAAAAGCGACGAAAGAATGCGGGCTTACATCGAAACGCGCCAACACCATTCTGCCGAAATAGCCACACAAAATGAATTCTCTTTAGAGCCGCTAGTTGCTACAGCACATAAAATAACGAATTTTTACATGAATTTGGATAACAGTTGCGAGAACCCTTACCGCGATTAATATAAATAGGCGACCAGGCATCGTTCCTTAACGATTTCCTGGCCGCCTATCTTCTTTGTCAGTCAATTTTTTTCAGCAATTTTCCATATGAATTTCTGGGCTCTTATATGGACTTTTCACGATCAAACGGGCGAATCGACTTTCTTACCAGCACTCGCCGCGTTTTACGCGGTAATCAAACAGCTAAACGAATCGCATTTCCGGCTGGATCTCTTGTTTCCAAGTAGTTTTCGCGCTCTACGACATCTGCACCAATTTCACGAAGCTGAGCTGCTATAGCGCTTCGTGTTTCCTCGGTATCAAAGTTCAAGGTGTAATAACCTAATCCAGCCGTTTTCTCAGGAAGCATTGGGACGCCCATGCCGTTCCAAACGTTCAAGCCGATATGGTGATGGTAACTCTGATCTGCGATAAATAAGGCTTGCCGCCCCATTGAAGCAACAACTCCAAAGCCGAGGCCATCCACATAGAAATCTTTTGCCTGCGAAAGATCTGACACATGCAGGTGAATGTGCCCCATTACGGTGCCAGCCGGCATTCCTTGCCACGTTTCTCCAGATTCCTCTGCAACTTTGACGATTTCTTCCGCATCAAGCGGATCGACAGCCATAGCAATTTCACCATTGTTCCAATTCCATTCCGACGCGTCCCGGTCACGGTAAATCTCAATTCCATTTCCTTCTGGGTCAGATAAATACAGCGCTTCACTTACCAAATGGTCCGATGATCCAAGTTCAATGCCCCGGTAATGAAGGTGAAGCAAAATTTTCCCGAGCTCTTTGCGGTTTGGAAGTAAAATTGCAAAATGATAAAGGCCTGCATAGCGCCCGCGCTTCGGCGTTAACCCCTCAGTCGCCTCTAAAACTAATAACTCCCGTCCCGCCACTCCAAGCACTGCCTTTTTTTCTGTGCGGGACAGTACACTCAACCCTATCGTTTCTGTATAGAATCGAATCATTTCCGTTAAATCCAATACCTTTAAACCCACTTCAGCCACATGGGTAACTGGTTTTTGATGAAAATTCATCCTTTCCCTCCTCCATTTAGTTACTTTATGTAACTAATGTTATTTTAATAACAATGAGTTGTCAAGTAACCCTATTCTTTTAATTTACAGTTTTTTTTGTTATTATAGTAGAAAGGAGTGAAGAACCATGGATACATCTCTTATTTGCCCGCGTTTTGAAAATGCCATCTCAATTTTAAGCCAGCGTTGGACCGGCTTGATCATATATCAATTATTAGCAGGGCCGCAGCGCTTTAGCCAGCTCACTGAAGCCATCGGAATAAGCGGCCGCCTCTTGTCTGAACGTTTGAAAAACCTGGAAGCAAACGGACTGGTGATCCGCTCCGTCTATCCGGAAACACCTGTGCGAATTGAATACCGGTTGACCGAAAAAGGCATCGCGTTAAAACCAGTTATGGATGAAATCCAAAGTTGGTCCCAAACTTGGGTAGAACCGATTGAAACCAAATAAAACAGCTTATCCGTTAATAGGATAAGCTGTTTTTTTCTTGACGATCGATAATATACTTTAGCCCTTCATAGGCTGTGCTGAACGTTTTCGTCTTGCTCCCCAGGTGGACAATAGACATCGCCAGTTTAGGGCTGATGCCAACCAAGATGCAATCGGTTCCGATAAGCTTCAGACTATCTGTCAGCATTTGGATTTGGTAGCGAATCTGGTTTTCAAATTCCGTGGTTCCGCTCAGATCGACTAGAACATGCTCAATACCTTTTTTCGAACACTCCGCCAAGACTGTGGCCAGCAGCTGATCCGAACGGTCTTTATCAAACTGGCCGATCAACGGCAGTGCGATTGTCTTCTCCCAGATGCTAAGAATGGGAATGGACAGTTCCTTGATTAATTTTTCACTTCGTTTCTGCTCTTCTGCCTGCGTCGTTACATCCATCAGCATAACAATGTAACCTTCAATTGCTTCTTCGTTATTTTTAATTGGCGTGATGATAATATCCGTTACAAACTCATTGCGGATAGCAACTCGAGACCGGTGAGTTTCATCCAACTGTTCCATGATCCGTCTTTGGCGTTCAGGCTGCCTATGGAAATCGTCCATATTCATGCCGATCAGCTCCTGGCAATTATCCAGGCCAAATAAGGGCACAACCTCCGTCAGCAATCTGCATGCCTCTGAGTTCATCCATCTTATTGTATATGTATCATCAGCGATCATAATGGTTTCGCCAATGTAATCCAAGGCGTGTAATAACGAAATCGTTTCCGGTATTTTTCCTATAGCTGGCATAGTGTTCCACCTTATTATTCATTTTAATGTTTACTGTATACCCATTATCGCATAAGACTATTCTTGCCGCCCGCTTTATACATTTAAATAAAGAAAGAAGCACACCATAAAAGTGCACTTCTTCTGATTACTGGAATTCACCTGACTGGCTCTGCCGTCACTTCACGGCTACCGCCTTTTTCTTTTCTCTTGCAAAGGTGTAGTTTCCATCATAGCGTTCAATTGTTTCGTCACGGAGCCAATACGTGACCGGAAAAAGCTTGTCCAGGAAATACCGGTCGTGTGAGACCGAAATGATGGTTCCTGGAAAATCAGCGAGCGCTTCTTCCATCACTTCTTTCGCCTCCAAGTCCAAATGATTGGTCGGCTCATCTAAAACAAGCAAGTTGTGGTTCATGTGCATTAACTGGGCCAGTCGGAGCCGCATGCGCTCCCCACCGCTCAATTGACGGACTGGCTGGAATACCATATTGCCGAAAAACAGAAATTTCGCCAACAGCGGACGGGCATCATATTCTGAAACCGGCACCACATCACGGAATTCCTGGATGATTGTCCGGTCATTGTCCATTTCCAATGTATGCTGGGACAAATAGCCGATCGACAGTCCGCTGCCAAGCCGGATCTCTCCGGCATCCACGGACTCCTTCCCCAAAATCATATTCAGCAGTGTGGTTTTCCCTGTTCCATTGGAACCGACAATCGCTACGCGTTCTCCATAACGGACATGCATGGAAACATCTTGGAATAGGGTCCGGTCGCCGAACTCTTTCCAAACCTCTTCCATCCGGACCACATCTTTCCCGCTGCGGTCTTTCGCCTGAAAATCAAGCGCCATTTGTTTTTTCGATAAGACCGGACGCTCTAAAACGTCAATTCGGGCTAATGCCTTCTCCATGCTCTTGGCTCTTCTATGCATGCCGGCATTTGGCGGATTGGCCCGGTTTGCCCACTCTTTCAACCGCTTGATCGTTTCTTTCATCTTTTGGATTTTCTTTTGCTGGTCTTGGTACTGCTGGAATTCGATCAATAGCCGGGCTTCCCGTTCTTTTACATAAGCCGAATAATTCCCTTTGTACTGGGTCAAATCGCCTTGATCCAGTTCCCAAATATGGGTTACCGTTTCATCAAGGAAATAACGGTCATGCGAAACCAACACGATTGTCCCTTTGTAATGGGCAATAAACCCTGCAAGCCACTCAATGGCTTCCAGATCCAAGTGGTTGGTCGGTTCATCGAGCAGCAGCAGGTCGGGTTCTTGCAGCAGCAGCTTCGCAAGCCCCACTTTTGTCCGTTCGCCTCCGCTAAGATGGCCCCACTTTTCCAACTTCAAGTGCTTGATTTTCAAGCCGTTCAGCACTTGGTCGATCCGGACATCAATTTCATAGCCGCCCCGTTGAATAAAGTCATCTTGCAGCTTGCCGTAGCGAGACAGCAACCGTTCCATTTCTTCTGGAGAAGCTGTTGCCATCGAAGTTTCCATCGCGGCTAATTGCAGTTGAACCGCCGCCAATTCCGAAAACACAGACGATAGCAGCTGATAAACCGTCAGTTTCCCGTCTTCATCCGAAGATTGCTTCAGTAGCCCCACAGCACACCCTTTCTTCCACGTCACCATTCCTTCGGTCGGCTGTAAGTTACCGGACAACACATTCAACAGCGTTGTTTTCCCTTCACCGTTACGGCCGACCAAGCCGATTCGCTGCCCCTCTGCAACTTCGCCTTTTATATGATTAAATAATTTTTGTGTCGCAAAATGGCACATAATTTGTTGAAATTGGCTAATAATCATTGTTCTCTCCCTTTCGTTGAAGAGACGCAGCCATACAAAAAAGGCATGCACAGACGCATGCCTTTTCGAATAAAACCGTTCGCAGGCAGATGTCTCTTACTGGTTATTTCCACTCAATGCAGTTGTCTGAAAAAGGACAGACTTGTCCCTTGCAGCTACTCCAGTGAAAAAAACGGCATGAAGGATGTATAAATATTGTTCACATTCCGACATGCGCTTACCAGTATGATTCATCTTACCCACCTCCTTCGTTCATTTCTTTTATAATAGGCGAAGCGAAGAAACCCGTCAATAGAAATCAGAATATTCTTTTTTGATTTTTATGCAAAAAGAAAAGAACAGGAATTTATACTCCCGTTCTATCATCCGTTGTATTTTGATTGCGGACTGGCTGTTTTAAAACGTCACCTATCCAGCCGCGCCGTTTCAAATAAAGATACAAAACTAAGGTAGTGAAGATAATGAGTGCAAGTGCCATCGGGTAGCCAAATGACCAGTGCAGCTCCGGCATATTATCGAAGTTCATGCCCCACAGCCCACCAAAAGCCATAAGCGGGGTGAACAGTGTTGCCAAGACCGTCAAGGTTTTAGCGATTTCATTTCCACGGTAGCTAGCAATGACGTTTTCCATGTCAACCAAGTTATTGATTTCATCTTCATAAGAATCCACTAGCATGGCACAGCGGTCAATCCGCATAGACGTGCGGTAAAATTCCGGTTCTTCTAGCACCGCTTTTCCAAATACTTCAGGGATGACCATTTTGATTTCCAAAAAGCCAATAACAAGGTGTTTCCATAAAAAAATCTCATGGCGGACACTTTGGATTTCCTCGAATGTCTTCTTATCATTTTTTTCTTCGATAGCCCATAATAGATTGTGGAGGCGCTCTTCAAAAAGGTCAATTTTCCGGAGGATGGCATTGGCCATTTTCCCAAGCAAAATCATCATGAGTTCAATTGAAGTCGATGCGTTCTGCATTTGCCGGAGAATGGCTTCTTCGTTCAAGTCTTCATCCGTTTCAAAAGCAATATCGTTCGTCACTAAAGCTTCTTTGGATAGATAAAAATGAAAAACGTCGCGCGCGCTTCTTTGCTGCTGGCTTTGCCTGAACACCAATGAACCCCAAATTGCCTCGTGCCCTGGGATTGAGGTTTCCGTATGTAAAACGTTGACCGCTATGTCTTTGGATTCCCGTATCCAAGAATGCATCCTCGTATTTTCCGGCATAAACTTCTGGAAATTTTCGTTTTCCACATCTCCTTCTTGCCAAATCCCATTTTCAAATGAATGCTGCGGCATCACGGATCCCTCCTTGTCTCTACTATTCATCCGATTGAAAAAGCAAGCCGCCGCAGGCTTGCTTTACTTATCGATTTGGTTGTTTTGATCGGTGTCTCTATATTTTTCGTTCGAATTTTCTTTATACTCCAAGTCTTTATCCGGCAACAACTCAAAATCCTTTTCAGGCGCAGGGGGAACATCCCGGTGCGGCTCAACTCTTGGGATCAGTTCTTCGCCTTCGTGGTCGTCCTTTTTCATCGTTGCTCCTCCTAAGATTATGATTATCTTCCAAATACCCATTTTACAATCAAAGTAATCTCGATAATCGCATCGTGCGTTTTCGCCGTTAGTTGTTCACTAGCGATTCAATCAACGGAATATCATCGGGGTATGCTAAATCCAATTCCCTGAGCTCGGCGATCGGTTTCCATGCAACATCTGCAATCCATTCATCTCCATCAAGAAGAACGATTTCCCCGCCAATTAGCTCGGCTCTGAAATAATGGAGTTCAAATGAAACCGCGGCATTTTCATAAGTACCGCTTTTCACCTTCAACTCTTCAATGGCCCGGACCCTTAAACCAGTTCCCTCGAGAAACTCCCGTTCGCAGCTTTCTTGGAGCGTTTCCCCGGTTTCTTGGCCTCCTGATGGCACACCCCATTTTTTCTCTTCTCCAGGAGGTCCTTGCAGTACCAGCAATACTTCATTTTTTTCATTGACGCAAACTCCTGCTGCGCCTTTCCAGTTCGACATTTCCATCAAATCGCTCCCATTGCTCGTTTTTCAATTTGAAGTACCAAAGCTTCTTTTCCTTCAATGTATTTTTCAATATTGCAGGGATTTTCTTTTGCCAGCTTCTTTTTTAACGTACCATATTCTTCTGCAATGCGGGGATTTTCCCGAAGATAATCACGAAAAGCCAAGTGGCGCATGATTTCCACACTCCCTTCTTGATAGACATGGACATGGTGAGTGCGTTCATCTCCGCCCCTTTGAAAATAACGTCTGCCGGGCAAGCCATTTTCTCCCTTGGCGACATAGCCCAATTTCTCCAGTTCGTTATTAAATCGATCGATTTGTTCAATATCCCTTACCACCGGCATCAAATCTATCACCGGTTTTGCCGCCATCCCTTGAATCGAGGTGCTGCCGATATGATGAACAGCAAGGCATTCCTCAGCAAGAACTTTTTGGATTTCGCTCGCTGCCAAGTCAAATTGCCATTTCCATTCCGGGTTGTATTCAGTGACTACAACTCTTCTCATTTTTCTCCTCCTATGAGCATTTACGAGAAAAAGCGGCTTGCAGTGCAAGTCGCTTTTCAGCTTGTTGAAAAAGTTAACGTTGTATGAGCGAGCATTCCTTAACCGATAGTTCGCCAAACAGCTGCGAAGCTATTGGCCGAAGTTATTTTGGCCAATAGCTTTGCGACGAGCTTGCGCAGGAGCATATGTTTTAAATGCCGCGGGCGAGCGCGCCAAGCCTCCTCCACCGCTTCGAAAACCTTGTGCTCCTGCATCGCTACGCTAGCTTTGTCGCAAATTAGCCCAAACAATCAGGAGTGTAGAGCATCTCCAAAGCGAATGAAAAGAAGCGACATGCAGCGGAAGGCGGCGACTCCTGCGGGAATGGTGCGAGTCCTGAGACCCCGCAGGGAGCGCCAGCGAGCGAGGAGGCTCAGGCCGCACCCCGCGGAAAGCGTCCGTCTGGAGCGCAATGTGAAAAGAGCAACAAGAGTTTCTCGACAGCCTGAAAAGCGGCTTGCCGCTGCAAGCCGCTTTTCTATATTTACTTACTCTGCTGCTTTGCTGTAAGCATCGTCTAATCTTAAACCGTGGGTTGCATCCGGCAGTCCAAGGTCTGCCGAAAATCCATTTGCCCGGTAGAAAGCATCCGCATTTGCAGAATCCGTCCGCACCACAATTTCGTTAAAATGGCCACGGCCATGATTGATAATTTCTTTTAGCAGCATTGTGCCAATCCCCTGCCTCCGTACGTGCTGAGAGATATAAAACCGTCGCAGCCTACCGACACCCCCCTTAGTCGAATAGGGGTCGCGATTTAAACCGCCGATAGCCACAAGCTCATCCCGCCCATCCCATACACCATAAAGCACTTCACCCGCTTTGTTAAATGTATTGGTGCCATCTTCATACTGGCTGACCAATCGCTTAAGAAAACGATACCCTTCAGCTTCGCTTTCTTCCACTAATTTCGAGACATCCACCGCTGTTAAATCATCAATTTTTTTTAGTTTTACGGTCATATTGTAGCCTCCTCATTATGGTGTGCATGGTTTCGCCATGTTCTTTCGCGTTCTTATTCAGTGTATAGGAGTTTCTTTGTGAATTCCACTGCACAATCAGAATTTTCTATCAACTAAAAAGAGAAACTGAGCGGTTGCACAGTTTCTCTTTGGCTATTAAACAGTAGGTGATTCTACATTTGCTTTTTTCACTTCAAGTTTTTTAATCACGTAAATGCTTGCTTCATATAAAACGACCATCGGAACCAAGACAATCAGTTGGCTGATGAAGTCTGGCGGCGTGATAAGCGCTGATACGATGGCAATGACGATATACGAGTATTTACGGACCTTTTTCATCGAATTTGATGTCAGCAATCCGATTGAAGACAGAAATAAGGCGACAATCGGCAATTCAAACAAAAGGCCTAATGGGACGGTTGTCATGATCAAAAAGTGAATATATTCACTCGCTGATATCATCACTGCAAAATTGACCGCTCCCATGCCAACTAAAAATTGGTAGCTTAATGGGTTGACTATAAAATAACCGAATGCCACACCTAAAATAAACAGAAGAAGCATGACCGGTGAGTACAGGCCAATGAATTTCGTCTCTTCTTCTTTTAATCCAGGTTTCACAAATTGCCATAAGAAATAACAAAGGAAAGGCAAAGAAAGTCCAAGTGCCAGTGTCATCGAAATGGAAGTGTAAAATTTAATGACTTCCAACGGACCAAGAATCACTAGGTCATGCCCTTTCACCACATGAGGAAACCAGTAATTTATTGTGGAAAAAACCACAACCAAAAAGATGAGAAAAACGATAGCACTTTTTATCAGCTGCTTCCGCAAATCGCCTAAATGGTCTACCAGTGTTTCTACATGAGTATCCGGTTCTTTCTCTGGCCCGTTTGGCGGGGTGGGCGCTTCGGCTTGATCAGGAGGCTTAGCCTGTGTTTTTTCTGCAGAGCTTTCTGGTGGCGCCGCTTTTTTATGCAACGGACTTACTAATTTTCGCTCTCCATACGGATCCATTTAACCACCTTCATAATTTTTCAGATTTTTTCTCTTCTGTTGCTGTTGCTTGCAAAGGGGTTGGCGACGGCGGTTGCAGAGTTGTCTGTGCCGGTGTTTGAGGCGGCGTCTGTGTATCTTCGTCATCCATAATTCCTTTTGTGGAACGTTTGAATTCTGATAACGTCTTTCCGACGGCTCCTCCAATTTCAGGCAATTTTTTTGGCCCAAACAAGATAAGGACAATAACTAAAATAATGATCAATCCTGGAACACCAATTGATGAAAACATACGTGTTGCCTCCTTTTTTAAACGAGCGATCCACCATCTCTGCTGTATCTGATGATGCCTTCTGCGCAGCGGTAAGCCAGTGCTCCTACTGTTCCAGTAGGGTTGTATCCGCCGTTATGAGGGAAATTCCCAGCTCCTACTACAAACAAGTTTTCAGCATCCCAATGCTGTAAATAATTGTTGACCACACTATCTTCCCGGCTGCTGCCCATCATCGTTCCGCCGGTATTGTGCGTTGTTTGGTAAGGTACAATGTCATAATCGGAAATCGGATTCCCGCCGACAACAGTTTTCGCGCCCATCTCTTGCATAATTTCTCCAGCGCGTTCTGTTAAATACGCATGCAATGCTTTATCTTGGTCGGTAAAGTTATAAGTCAACTGCAGCAAAGGTACGCCGTAAATGTCTTTGTACGTGCCGTCAAGCGACATGTAATTTTCTTTATAAGGCATTGAAGCCCCTTGTCCGCCAATATTCAAAGATCTTGTATAATTGTGAATAGATGCTTTTTTGAAATCCGCTCCCCAAGAAGGCGTGTCTGGCGGAATCGGGTTATGAAGGATTGGCCGTTGCCCTGTTTGGGTGATGGACAAACTCGCTCCGTGGATAAAGTCCAGATCGCTATGGTCAAAGTTATCGCCATTAAAATCATCGACAGTCATCCCGAGCGCTCCCGCACCCATAAAGACATTCATCTGTTCATCAAAGAAACCAGAAGCTGAAGGAAGAATCTGGTAAGCGTAGTTTTTCCCAAGAGTGCCGCGCCCGGTTTCCGGGTCGTATTGTTCGCCAATTTCCGAAACCATTAGCAGCTTCGCGTTATTCATCATATAACTCGTCAAAACAACTACTTCTGCCGGTTGAATGAATTCTTCGAATGTCACTGTATCGACATACCGAACTCCCGTGACTTTATCGCCTTCTTTTAATATTTCCACTACGTTTGCATTGAATTTGATCTCATAGTTTCCTGTATCGAGAGCCGTCGGGACAACTGTAACTTCCGGCGAAGATTTTGCCCCGTATTCACAGCCGAAGCGTTCGCAGAATCCGCAATACTGGCAGGCATTGATCCTTGCACCATCTGGATTCTCGTATGCTTCCGATAAGTTTGCCGATGGCATCATGAACGGCGAAAGCCCCAAGTTAGTAGAAGCAGTTTCAAACTTCTGCAGAATGGGAGTTTTCTTCATCGGCGGAGTAGGATAATCTTCCGACCGCTGCCCCCAGAACGGGTTCGTGTCTTCACCTGAAATTCCTGCAGTTTTTTCAAATCTTGTGAAGTATGGTTCCAGCTCATCATAAGTGATGCCCCAATCCTGAATGGTATAATCGGCTGAAAGCTTGTTGTTTCCATATTTTTCTTCCGTCATTGTTTTAATTTGGAAATCATACGGCAAAAAACGCCAGTTCTGGCCGTTCCAGTGAGTGCCCGAACCGCCTAATCCTTCACCCAGCAAAAAAGAGCCCATTTGCCGCATCGGCAATGCGCGCTGCTGCCGATTATTGCGGAACGTGACGGTTTCCCTTGATAAATCCTGCATCAGTTCATATCGGATAGCATAGCGGTATTCATCATGGATGATTGAATAATCTCCTGTACTCCGTTCGCGTCCACGTTCCAAACCTACCACTTTAAGCCCTTCTTTGGCGCATTCAGCGGCAATGATGCCACCCGTCCAGCCAACTCCTACTGTTACTACATCAACTTTATCTAAAGTTGTCGCCATTAAAATCCCCCCATATATGTTGTGTTACATACCAAGCGAGTGCGGTTCGATTTCCTGGAATTCTTCGCTCTCAATTTGGTTGATGTAAGCTGCTTGGTGGCCAGGAAAACCTTTCATTTTCCAGCCTTCCATATTGGCATTGCCGTTATAGATTGGGTCTGCATAAGCTCCTTCTAGAGTCGCCTGCCGTAATAGCCTGAAGAAAAACAAAGAGGAAACACCTTTCATTTCGATTTCGTCTTCTTGGAAAGCAGTTAAAATCTCATCCATCTGTGCTCCTTCAAGGTCCACAAAATTGGCGTTAAACCGGCTTTGCGCTTCGCTTTGCATTAATTGAAGCCCTTGTCGGAACATTTCGTTCCTTCTTAATCGGCTTTGGTAACCTTGGGTGCTTTCTCCTTCATAGAAAGGAGGCTGCATGTATTCTTTCGAATTTTCACCATAAGCCCCCGCTAATTGGCGGTCAATAAAATAAGGAACATTCAACCCGATTGCCCCTGGTCCTAAATCATCTTCAGGGAAAATCCGTTCCGTAGCCTGTGCCAGAATTTGAAATTCCGCGTCATTTTTAAAAAATTGAAGCCCAAGGACACCGCCAGTCTCCCCTCTTTCTCCATCAGTTGCAGCAGGAGGTGCGGTTGTAGTTCCAGTGCCATTTCCACCAGCATTTGATCCGATTAACCCACCGATCAAGCCTCCGCCGATCAAGGCTCCAGTAGCAATCCCTGACGTTTTTAAAAAGTCCCGCCGGGAGAAATTCTTTTCTTTTTTTGCCATCTTTCTGACCCCCTCATTCTATTTTGATAAAATATTGAGAATATTAACCTGTATACCCTATTCAAATTGGTTTAATCCTAAAAATTTAGGGAATTTTAATGCCAAAAGAAAGGATGGTTACTATGGAAACAAAATTATCAGTCAAGGAAATTCCTTCCTATTTAAAATGGAAAGATTCTCTCTTGGATTTGCGGTATCGTTTTGATTCGGATACAGCGGACTATACGTTAACCCGTTTGTTTGATCCTCAAATCGAAGAAGATTTGGAACGCTATGGCATTATGGACGTGCAGGCCGCAAAAAAACATTATTCAACTGAAATTGAAAACGCTCAGCGCAATGTGTATTTTTACCGGATAGCGAACATTATGTTTTTGGTATTATTTATTTTACTTCCAAGCATTGCCGTGTACTTTTTTTTGGACAGCTTAACGGCTTTAGTGTTCGGCATTCTTTTTTCCCTTTTAATGTTTTTTCTTGTGGAATGCTTTAACCAAGCCTATCTAAATAAATTCCAGAAACAATTGAAGGATGAAATTGCCCTAGAGGAAAGAGTCCAAAAAGCCGCCATTCCTTTCCGTGCAGATGAACTGACCGTTCGAGGAAATTCAGCAACCGTCACAAAAAATGGGATCGCCCCCATTACTACGTCCAATTACAAAAAAAACGGTGAAAACGTTATACGCTTTCACCTAGAGGATAACTCCATTACACCGTATATCCAATAAAAATTAGAAATACCAGAAAAAGAGGCGACCGTAGTAAAGGCTGCCTCTTTTTTCCCATAAAAAAAGGCCAAGGGAATGGACACCTCGGCTTTGTAGCATAGTTTGCTTAATTTAGGATTTTAATAGTGATGTTTTTGCGGCCCCAGCTCATGGCAGCATCTTGTGATGGGATAAATACATCAATTTTGTTTCCTTTGATTGCTCCGCCTGTATCGCCTGCAATCGCTTCTCCATATCCTTCTACCCAAACTCTAGAGCCGAGCGGGATAACAGTAGGGTCTACTGCGATTACTTTTTGGTTCGGATTTGAACGAAGATCTTGCCCTGTTGCTGTAACTCCTGAACATCCTGCACAGAATGCTGTGTAAGCTGTAGCTGATACGGTCATTTCTTTACCTGATACAGGTTCTGCTGACGCTTTTTCTACTGCTTCTGTTTTAGCCGGTTCTGCTGATGCTTTTTCTACTTTTTCCGGTGCCGCTTTTGCTGATTCAACTGGTTTTGGTACTGAAATTGGCGATCCGCCTTTAACTACCAACTTGTCTCCAGGATAAATCCAGTGGCCCGTAATGCCGTTCCAGCTCATTATCGCGTCCAATGAAATACCATGGGCTTGAGCAATTTTAAATAGCGTATCTCCACTTTGTACTATGTACATGGACTTTTCCGCTGATGGTTGTTCTTTCTGTTCTTTCACTTCCACTTGAATCTCTTGCTTTGGATAGATGATGTCCGATGACAATCCATTCCATCCTTTTAACTGATCTACTGAAACGTTCTGCTCCTGGGAGATGCTCCAAAGCGTGTCCCCGGATTCAACTGTATAAGATGAATTAGCGCTAGCTTGACTCGCTAGTCCTACACTTAATGCCGCTACTGCCGTGAACGTGATAATTTGTTTTTTCATAAAATGAAATTCCTCCTTCTCACTGTCTGAAAGCATCATAACATCCAGACATTGCAAGAAGATGACAGAACGACGGTTTAAAGTTATCAATTACGTTACGTGAAAGTAGCATATATTACGTTTTGTAATATAGTTGGAAATACTTGCTTTATAATTTAATAAAATCCTTTTTTATTTTTCAATAAACATATAGAACTAATTTCTCTTGAAAAGATGGTCAAAACAAAAAGCAGCAAAATAAAAAAGCTCCCTTCTGAAAATGAGGGAGCTTCAAATTTGAGGTTATTTGAACACGCTTGTGCTGTGAAGGGGCTGAAGTTTAGACTTCGGATCCAGATAAGCTTTCGCGTTATTGATAGCAGTTGGCGCTTCGCCAAAGCCGACAGCGATCAACTTAACTTTCCCTTCATATGTTGCAATATCACCAGCTGCGTAAATGCCTTCAATGCTTGTTTCCATTTTGGAATTCACCACTACCGAGTTCTTTTCCATTTCAAGGCCCCAGTCTTTGATTGGGCCGAGAGAGGTAATGTTGCCATAATTGACGATAACGTGATCCACTTCTAGGCGCTCTTCGTTGCCTTCTTTGTCAATGAGGACCAATTCACGGACTTGGCCATTTTCACCGACCAGCTCTTTTACCCCGTAAGGTTTTTTAATTTCTACTTTTGACTGCATTAGCACATCAATGTTCGCTTCGTGTGCCGTCATCTTGTCACGGCGGTGGCTAAGTGTTACATGCTCTGCTACATCCTCTAACATCATCGCCCAGTCTACAGCAGAATCTCCTCCGCCTAAAACAACAACTTTCTTGCCGTGGAACAATGTCAAGTCCTTTACGCCGTAATGGAGAGTCTTGCCCTCAAACTGCTCAGATCCGTCAACACCGAGTTTACGCGGTTGAAATGCACCGACTCCAGCCGTAAGGAGAATCGATTTTGTATAGTGCAGCCCTTTGTCTGTTTCAATAACGAAAATATCGTCGTTGCGCTCAACGTTAGACACTGTTTCTTCCAGGCAAATAGCAGGATCCCCGTAGTTTGCCTGAGCCACTAAATTATCAACAAGGTCTTTCGCTAAAATCTTTTGAAACCCGCCGATGTCGTAAATGAACTTATCAGGGTATAACTCCGACAATTGGCCGCCAAGCTGTGGCAAGCTATCCAAAATTTTCACTTTCATTTTGCGCATACCGCCGTAAAAGGAGGCAAACAAGCCGGTTGGTCCGCCCCCGATAATTGTAATATCGAAAATTTCACGTTCTTCCATTTATAACACTCCTATTTTTAATCAATACCTATATCCTATCACAATTCCCCCTATTTCTCGCTATTGGACTTATGGCGGAAAGCGGAAAATTAAAAATTTATATGGCCATCTTATGTCTGCAAGTTGCGCTGGCTTTCGGTACACTAATAGTAATAGAAGGAAGGGAAGGATGAGCAGGATGGACTTAGGGTTGAAAGGAAAAATAGTAGTGGTCATGGCTTCTAGTAAAGGGTTGGGGAAAGCGTCAGCGATGGAATTTGCGAAAGAGCAGGCGACCGTCATCATCTCAAGCCGCAGCCAAGTGGCACTTGAAGAGACAAAAAAGGAAATCCAGGAGCGAACCGGCAATAGTGAGATTCACCTGCGCGTTTGCGATATGTCTAAAGAACACGATATCACTTCGTTGTTCGAATTCGTCATTCAAAAGTTTGGCCGGGTTGATGTGCTGATCAATAACACCGGCGGGCCGAAAGCCGGCGGGTTCAGTGCGGTGGACGATGCCGATTGGTACAACGCATTCGACCGGAATCTCCTAAGCTATATCCGAACCGCCCGCGCCGTGCTTCCTCATATGAAAAAGCAGCGATTCGGGCGCATCATCAATATCTCTTCTTCTTCTACAAAAGAAGTGATTGATGGATTGATCTTATCCAATACATTTCGGGCAGGAATGGTTGGCTTCTCAAAAACACTGGCGCGTGAAGTTGCAGGCGATAATATCATGGTCAATACGGTTGGCCCTGGACGCATTGCCACGGATCGTGTAGCGGAGCTAAACCAAATTGCGGCAGACAAGCAGCAAGTGCCGATTGAAAAAATCATTCAAAAAAGCGAATCTGAAATACCGGCCGGCCGATTCGGTGATCCTGAAGAATTCGCCAAAATTGTGGTTTTCCTCGCCTCTTCCGCGAATTCATATTTGACGGGGCAATCACTTGTTGTTGACGGCGGCCTGCTTAAAGCGCTGTAGTAAACGTAAGATTATACACAAAAGCGAAAAATCGATATACTGAAAATGAACCAATTAAAAAGGAGATGTTGTAAATGGCGAAAAAAGGCCACATTCATATGGAAAATGGCGAAAAGATCGAATTTGAACTTTTCCCGAACGAAGCACCAAACACAGTAAAGAACTTTGAGGAGCTTGCAAACTCTGGTTTCTATGACGGTGTTACGTTCCACCGTGTTATTCCTGGTTTCGTTTCCCAAGGCGGCGACCCAACTGGAACTGGAGCTGGCGGCAGCGGCAAAACCATCAAATGTGAAACCCAAGGCAACCCGCATAAACACCAAGCAGGCAGCCTATCAATGGCTCATGCTGGAAAAGACACTGGCTCAAGCCAATTCTTTATCGTCCATGAACCACAACCGCACCTCAACGGCGTGCATACAGTGTTCGGACAAGTGACTTCTGGACTTGAAACAGCTAAAGCTATGAAAAATGGCGACAAAATGACGAAAGTCCACGTTTTTGACGAAGAATAAGAATAAAAAAACCAGCTTGGTTTTTCCAAGCTGGTTTTTTTATAGTGATTTTTAAGGCAAGGGAGTATGAGCATAGTTAAGGCTGGAATTCGGTTTTAAACTGAAAAGTCCTAGAGAAAATGGTCTCAGTTGCTTATCTGAAGCAACTTCATAAAGGAACCAAACCAGCTGTCATAAGCCTGAGTCATCAATGTACTTACGCAAGATTTCATCGTATTCGCCACTATCCTGCAGCTCCTGAAGTCCTGTATTGATTTTCTCAAGCAAATCGCTATTTTGCCCTTTTAACACTGCGATACCGTATTGATCATTCGTCAAACGCTCTCCTACCGTTTTCAACTCAAGGTCTCTTCGGGTAATTGCGTAAGCAATTACCGGATAATCTTCCAATAAAACATCCGCATGACCGTTTGCAACATCCAGGAACATCGACGGGCTATCATCGAAATCAGCAATTCTGTAGCCGTATTCTTCTTGATTGTCACGAGCAAATTTTGATCCTGTAGTTCCGTTTTTGACAGCGACAACTTTTCCATCCAAATCCTCCAAAGAAGTCACTTCTGTGTTATCCGCGTTGACTACCAGCGTCAAACCTGCATCGAAATACGGTTCAGAGAAATCCAGAATTTCTTTCCTTTCATCCGTAATGCTCATTCCGGCAATAGCCAAATCCAATTCGCCATTCTCTAGTGCTGGAATAATTCCAACGAAATCCATTGGCCGCAGTTCGATATCCAAGTCTTGGCTTTCAGCAATAGCATTGATGATATCAATATCAATACCTGTATATTCGCCTCCTACTTGAAATTCAAATGGTGGATAAGTCGTATCAATCCCTACCAAATATGCTCCTCCACCATTGCCGCCTCCGCTTTCTCCAGTGCCTTCGCTTGCTTTGTTTTCACCTCCTTCTTGTTGGGTCTGTCCACTCTCTGGTCCGCACGCAACTACAATTAGAATCAAGGTCAAAAGCAGCAATAAGAAACTGAACTTTTTCACCTTTCTCACCCCTTGTAGTTAAATTACCTCTATTAAATATAACACAATATTTAGATTTTGTTATTCTTTTGACCTAAATAATTATATTAGGTTCTATAAATTGTAAGTTTGCTATTAATTTTTTACTTCTTGACCGTCATCTGTTTCAATAAGAAAAATACGCATTCCAATAACATATATTGCCTTCAGCCCGATGCCATAGAGCACCTGCGGCTTTTTTTTTTTACAGTGCCTTAGTGATGCGGGCATTTCTCGGATTGAATATTTCCTTTAAACCAATTGCCATATGGCTGGTTTTTAATCAATAAGTTCGAAACAAATCTAACTCTTTGAATTTACCCCATTTGCAATTTCCCTTTTTCTCCGAAGCCTCATAAAGATCCGAAAATTATGGACCAGCGTTTTCAGCACTGCATAGGATGGAATCGCGATTAAGATACCGATAAATCCATAAAGAGCCGCCGATACCAACAATAAGAAAATAATAGTCAACGGATGGATGTTCAAGCGGCTGCCCATGATATTAGGCGTCACCAAATTCCCTTCAAGCTGTTGCACAATAAAGAGCACGAAAAGCACCTTTAGAGCCATGAAAGGTTCCGGGCTGATCAATGCGACGAAAAGAGCCGGCACGACGCCGATCATTGGTCCAAGAAACGGGACAATGTTAAGAAACATCGCAAATACCGCCAATGTTAAGGCATAATCAAGCCCAATGATCACATAACCTATATACATTAATACACCTACCACAACCGCTACAATAACTTGGCTGACAATATAAGCAGAAAGCGCGTGGTCAGCATCTTTTAAAACTTTCCTGCCTTCTGGCCTCCGGTCTTCCGAAAGATATTTCATTAAATGAGGAACCAGCTTCTCGTCATCTCTTAATAGGAAGAACAAGATAAATGGGACTATGATTAAAATCAGAGCCACATTCATGACCATTGCAAAGATTCCCATAACATTTTCCATTAATCCGTCTGATAAGTTTTCAATGTGGCCAAGTGCCTGATTTTTCAACTCTATTCCTGAAACTCCGCCAAATTGAATTTCTGAAAGGGCTGCTCCCGATTCCTCCGTCACTTCCTCCACCCGTTCCGGCGCAAGTTCCGCTAACCCTTCAATCTGGCTCTTTATTAACGGTCCAAAATAATAAACCAATGTTGCAAAGACAAGCACAATCAGCAAGAATAACACGGTGATTCCTGCGTTTTTCGGCATATAACGCATTAATAACTTGAGAAATGGCCGAATCATATAATATAAAAGGCCGGCAATCAAAATCGGAGCAAAGATTGTCGCAATGATAATTTTGAAGGGCATCCATACATAATCAATTCGCCCAAGAAAAAATAAGATAATAACTGCAAGTAGAATTCCTGTTGCGTATTCAAAGAAAGGTTTTCTAATCCACATTCCGTCTGCCCCTTTTTGTCTGGCTTGATTTTTAAAATTCACAAAAAAGAGCGGAAGCAAGGTATCCTCGCTTCCGCTCTTTTGACTTTGCTTATTTGTCTTCTTCTAGTTCGCGCATTTCCCGGTGCGTTTGAGGAAAACCGTTCGCTTGCCATTCGTCGCGGTAAGCACTGTCCAATTCTGTCAATCCTTGTTCTGCAGGATCCACATCCGCATCAGGGCTTTCACGCTTATCGACTTCTTGGCTGTTGCGCATGTCTACGTCTTCTTCAACCTGCACTTGTTTTTTTGATTGGACAGCCCGAAAAACAAAAAAGCCGGCTGCTGCAGCTAATGTACTTCCTATTACTGTATTCATTGTTGAATTTTTCATCAGAATCCCTCCACGTATAGAAACTTAATAGCTCTTCTGTTATTTGTATACCCTAAAAGTTCGTTCTTAATTACGAAAACAAAAGATTTTCGTTTTTCGTCACCCTTTCAATTGCTGCAACGCTTTTTTTTCCGCTGGAATCCGGACCAATAGCAGCAGCAAAGCATTGGCTATCGTGAAAACTAATGCAGTTCGCCAAGCCCCGAAAATCATGGGCAATGAAGCGATTTCCAACGCGACAACCACATAATTCGGGTGGGGGATCCATCGATAAGGACCGCTTTTCACTTTTTCTGCTCCTGGCAAGACTAGGATTTTGGTGTTCCAGAACTGCCCCAAGGAAGCCAAAGCCCACACACGCAAAATTTGCGCCACGATGAAGAGAAGCAAGAAAAAGAACCAAGCACCGTCTCTAATAACTTCCATATACAGGACTTCCAGAAGCAACGAAACGAAAAAAAGGACGTGAAGCAAGACGATCCACTTATAATGGGAAGCTCCCGCTTCAATGGCGCCTTGCTGCTTCATCCGCCGTTCATTGGATTTCGCATACATGATTTCTAGCAAGCGCTGGACTATGACAAAGCCGAATACGATCCAAAAAAAAGTCATCGGCCCACTTCTCCCCATTCAAGCCACAGCATTTCAGAGCTGAACCCGGGCCCAAGAGCGGTCAACAGCCCTTCTTCCCCTCGTTTCGGCTGTGTTTCTATAAATTCTTTTAAGACATAAAGTACCGTGGGCGAAGACATATTTCCATAATTCACTAACACGTTTCTGGAGATATCCGTTTTTTCGTTGGAAATGCCAAGTGACTTTTCATAAGCAGTGAGCACTTTTTTGCCGCCGGGATGAGCAACGAAATGGATAATATCCGAAGAAGTCTTGCCGAGCTTTTCCAAGAAGAGCTCCACATTCGGTTTGAGCCATTTCTCGATTATTTTGGGGATATCCCTGGAAAAAACAACATGCAGGCCTTGGTCCTTTACATCCCATCCCATAACGTCTTCCGAATCCTGCATCAGCGTTGACTGGGTGTCTTTGATGAAAAAACCGGCTCCTGCAACTTGTGCCTTCTCGCCAGTTACAAGAGCGCATGCTGCACCGTCGGCGAATAGCGAAGTTCCGATCAAGTTGCTTTTCGAGGTATCGGTACGCTGAAATGTCAAACTGCATAATTCGATGCACAGCACGAGAACTTTCGCTTCAGGATAAGCGCGGCAGTAATCATGGGCACGGCTGATTCCGGATGCCCCGCCAGCACAGCCTAGCCCCCATAATGGAATCCGTTTAATATGAGGTGGCAGCCGCAGTTCGTTCATGATCCGTGCATCAATGGTCGGCGTCGACATGCCGGAACTCGATACAAAGACAAAAGCATCAATCTCTTCTTTTTCCACGCCCGATTCTTCCAGGCAGCGAGCAACGGCGCGGCTGCCCATTCGCACCGCTTCTTCAACATAACGCTGATTTTTTTCCTCAAGTCCATGCTCTTTCTCAAACCAATCGAGCGGAGCCGCAAAATACCGGCCCTCGATCTGACCGTTGCCAAATACCCGCAGCAGCCTTTCAATGTCATCATAATGCCCGCCAAAAAGGTTCCGTACGACCCCGACAATCTCTTTTTGGTCGACATAATAAGGTGCGTTTTCAATGACTACATTCCGGATAAATGACATCAGCTTTCCTCCTTTTTCTTTTCGGTATAAAAAGCCATCCTCTCAAGAAGGACAGCTTGCCGGTTCACTTTATCAAGACAGCTTCCCCGCATGAATGAGTTACCCCAAAAATACCCTACTCTTAGGAGAGCTAAACGCTTAGGCCGTTTCGGTTTTAAGCTGTTCAATCAGTTTAAGGGCAACCCCTCTAACCGATGCAGGATTTTGGCCGGTGATGATTTTTCCGGATACTACGACACATTCTGTCAAAGGAAGCGACGCTTGCTTAAAAAGCACTCCTTGTGCTTTCATTGCTTGCTCGAGCGAGAAAGGAATGTAGTTGTATAACCCCATCACTTTTTCTTCTCGATCGGTAAATCCGGTAACAACATGCCCGGAAAGAAGATGGTGTTCCTCTGTTAAATAGACATTCAGCAAGCCGCTTGGCCCGTGGCAGACCGCCGATACAATTCCGCCTTTTTTGAAAATGGTTCTAGTCAAGTCCTGCAAGCCTTTATGACCCGGAAAATCCCACATGGTGCCGTGGCCGCCGGTAAAGTAAATAGCCTCATAGTCATTGCCATCGACTTGGCTTGGCACCATGGGCTTTTTCAACTTGTCCATCAAACTATCATCCATGTAATAATGACGGGTTTTTTTATTGGTCAAAACAGCCAAGAGGCTTCTTGGATCGATCGGTACCCGTGTCGGGGCCGTGCTGACGATATCGACAGCGAAATCATTTTTTACTTCATGGTAAAAATCAGTCAGTTCCCTTAGCCATAGCCCGGTCATTTTTCCTGGCACTCCTAATGAGGCATTATTTGTTGCCACTATTAAAATTTTCTTCATGCGAATCCCCTTTCAGCCGAAGTCATCTTTTCCCTTCGTATTCCCCTTAAAACGGAGTTTAGTCATTATCCGCCTAATCCTGATGAAAGATTGCTTCAAAGAAAAAAGATAGAGTCGATGGGCTAATGCCGACTCTATCTTTCGAATGCGGTGATTTCTTCCAGCAAATCCACTAGATTTTTTTCAAATTTCTCGTTGTCTTCCGGACGGCGTTTTTTCGGCCCTTTCATGCGCCCTCCCGCTTGGCGTATTTTCTTGGCTACATGGCGCCCGTAGAGCAGCTGGTCAATATTTTCCGCTGAATAGATGCGCCCGTTTTGATCGATGGGATAGCCTTGTTTCGCTAAAACCATCGCCGCTAATCCGTAATCTTGAGTGACCACCACATCCCCTTTATGGACTCGGTTGACCAAAACAAAGTCGACTGCGTCTGCCCCTTTCGATACCGTAATCGTTTCTGCCCCTTCCCGCTGCATATTATGGGCAGTATCACATAATAACAGGACAGGCAGCTGATAGCGTTTCGCCGCCGCAATAGTCAGATCCACTACAGGGCATCCATCAGCATCAATAAGTATTTTCGCCATTAGCTGTCCACCCTTTCATTCATCTCGTCCAATAGCTTTTCCGCTGCCCGCTTATACAAATTACTTGTATGCACCAATGAAGCAATCAGCAGCACACGCTCAAATTCCGCCATTTCTCCAGCTTCTTTCATTTGCTTGTCCACTTCTTTTTCCTGGCGATCCATCTCTCCTGCAAAACTCTCGATATTGCCCTTTTGAAGATGCAAGTAACTCTCGTAGAAAGGCTGCAGATTCAAATCCTGCTGTATGGCTTTTTCATTAATGCCATCGAGTACATGTTTGATGTCATTGATCGACAGCACACTTTTCATTTGGTAGATCAAAGAGATTAACATGATGTGGTTGCGGGAATATTTTTTATTGTGCAGCGGGTAGAAAAGTTTTCCTTTGGCATAATTGTTGATCATGGTCTTGGTCAGGATTTTTTCTTCGTCGTTTCGCTTCGAATCAGCAAAGCCCGTTTCAAACAATTGGATCACTTGATCGATGTATAAATCAATTTTCGGGATATCCTCCACTTGAATTTGATTTAAAAAATCCCGCTTATCAATTAGTTTTTTTGGATTTTCCAACTGCCTGCCTCCTTGCCTGTTGCTTGTTAGTCATTATATTACCTTATCATTAAGCATTCTCCAAGCTTGACTAGTGAAATTAATGCGTATATCATTAAAAGTAGTTTTAAAAACTACATAAGAAGAGGAGCGTATTATATGACCCCTTACATACGGGAACCTTTCAATGCATTGTCTCATTTAGCAGGGGCGGCCCTTTCGTTTATTGCATTTTGCGCCATGGTATTAAAAGCAGCCTATGCCAATGCGCCAGGTCTGCACGTCGCTGCTGTTATGATTTTCGGCATTAGTTTGATGTGCCTTTACTCTGCATCAGCCATTTACCATTCAGCGATAGCCACACCCAAGACCATTGCTTTTCTCCGGAAGCTTGACCATTCCATGATTTTTGCGCTTATTGCAGGGTCATATGCACCGTTTTGCTTGATTGCTCTTTCTGGAAAACTTGGCTGGGTGTTGTTTTTCTTTGTGGCGGTCATTGGCATCAGCGGGATCTTGTTTAAAATGGTCTGGTTCCATTCTCCGCGCTGGCTTTCAACTGCTCTCTATATTGCTATGGGTTGGATCATCATTTTTGCCATTGTGCCGCTTATTGACAGCATGTCGCTTAGCGGATTGCTGTGGCTGGTCGCCGGCGGGCTCTTCTATACAGTGGGCGGAATAATATATGGTTTGAAACCTGATTTTTTATCAACCAAACACTTGGGTTTCCATGAAATTTTCCACATTTTCATTTTGTTCGGGAGCTTATGCCACTTCATTTCGGTTTATTTTTATGTTTTATAAATCAAGTGCATTTTCCGCATGCTTTGGCGGAGACAGGATCTATGCTTTTCAGCAAATAGACATTTAATATAAAAAAGCCTGTTCTTCTCATTCAAAGAAGAACAGGCTTTTTTGGTTGTTAGCTTTCGTATGTTTCCAACGCCCTCATTAGATTGGCTTGAATTTTAATGTCTTTGAAATTGATGCCAAGTGTTACGGCCGTTTGAGCAATTTCTGGGCGGATGCCAGAAAGCACCGACTGGACTCCAATTATTTTTAATGATGCCATTAATTGGAACAATTGCTGGGCAACCATCGTATCGATAATTGCCACTGCTGACAAGTCGATATATAGGGTATGCAACTGCCGTTTGACGCTTTGCTCAAGCGCCGTCTCCAAAATGACTTTAGCCCGGTGGGTATCAATATCGCCGACAAGCGGCAAAATCCCTACCCCCTTTTTTATAGGAATGACCGGACTGCTCAGTTCGTTGATCACTGCTTGCTGGCTGGCCAAAATTCTCTGGGTCGCTTCATGATGATGGATAGCAAATCTTTCAATGATATAGTCAAAAGCATGGTTGATCGCCTCACTCCAGCGCAGTGCGTCTTCACTCGTAGCATCGGGGTTTTCCTCAAAAAACTTCCGGACAAATCCCCAATAAATTTCTCTGAAGATCCGCAGCTGTGTGATCACTTCATGAAGCGGGACGGCTTGTTGAACGCGCTCCTTGGCGACTGTTGCCACCCAATCTTCAATAAAGTTGCCGTATTCTCCCCGTTCTTGTATAAAAACCAAAGAAACCGCTTCGATGAATTTCGTGTTCTGCAACCTCAGCTGCTTTTCGATTTCAAGCGCCGCATTTTTCGAATAAGTGGAGCCATCCACTTTTATGCGCTTGCTGAGCCACTCATCCGTCAGACTGCATTCATTTTGAATTATAAATTCGTATAAATCTTTGCTGATTTGGCTCATTGTTTGTAAATCCCCTTTTTCATTGTACTTTCATATTATAAGAAAAGAGGGCGATTAGCCACTTATTACTAAAAAAAGCCTTCTGCATTAACAGAAGACATTTTCTCTCATTTAATTTACGGAATTCTTATGCTTAGTCATTATCCATTTGTAATAAAAAATGATAGCAACCAAGGCAGCTGCAAGTGCCAGATAAAGGTTCGAATATCCTAAAAACCCGGCAATAACGCCAAGCGAAACCGCGCCTACCGCCATTCCGCTATCGAATAAAGCGAAAAATGTGCCAGTCGCATAACCGCTTCTATGTTTATCGGCCGCTTGAATCGCTAATGTTTGGAAACTCGGCAAAAGCGTTCCATATCCCAATCCCACCAATGCACCGGACAATAAAAGCATCCACCAGGTATGAGTAAAACTTAACGAGAGAAGCCCGATTGCAAAAATAATACACGATGGGATGATTACAATGTCCGGTCCTCTCATATCAAACAACCGGCCGGTAAACGGCCGTACCAACAACATTGCCACCGCGTAAACCACAAAGAAAAAGCTTGCTGTCTGAAGCAGCCCGAGCGATTCGGCATAAACCGAGATAAACGTGATGATGCTGGCATAAACAAAGGAAATTAAGAAACCGACACTGGCAACTGGCAATGACTTGATTTCTATAAAATCACTGAATGCCAATCTGCGTTTTTCCGATTTGATGGCAGGTTTTTCCTCTACTCGAACGGACAAGGCACACAAGAAGCCGACGGCCATGATAATTCCAAAAATCAGGAAAATTGTCCGATACGCCACAAAAGGCTGAAGCGTCAAGGCAAGGAATGGCCCCGCAACGACAGCCAAGTTCATTGCAATACCGTAATAGCCAAGCCCTTCCCCCCGCCGTTCGGGCGGAACCAGATCAGCCGCAATAGCTCCGGCGACAGTCGTCACCAAACTAAACCAAATGCCTTGAAAAAAGCGCAGCATTAAAAGCGCCGGCAATCCTGTCGCAAACATATACAAAAAGGTACTGATAGCAAATAGCAAGACACTGAGCACCAAGATTTTTCGCTTGCCAAACTTCTCTAAAATCAATCCGGCAAAAAACCGCATGATGATTGCAGATACCAGGAATATCGAAACAGCAATTCCGCTCTCTGCCGCTGTGCCGCCCAATCCGTCTTTGTCCAATACATAAATCGGCACCAATGTCAGCAATGCATAAAATACGGCAAAAATAAAAAATGTACTAATTGATATATTGATAAAACTCTTTGTCCAAATCGGTCTTTTTTCAGTCATTCCTTACATCCTTTTCTTCTGGTTCTACTCCAATTTTCCGCAATAACTCAATCAGTTGCCGCTGCTCTTCATCTGTCAGGCGAGCCAGCAGCCGCTCTTCTAGTTCCGTAATCCGTTGTTCGATTTGCGGCATCAGCCGTTCCGCCCGGTCCGACAAGACGACAATTCGTGCCCGCTTGTCTTCCCCTTCCCGCCGCATCACCCATCTGCTTTCTTCAAGCCGGGCAATAGTGCGCGTTACTGTCGGCGCTTCGACATTCAAATACTGCCAAATCTCTTTTTGCGTCATAGCCCCGAATTGCTTTAAACAAAAAAGAACCGACCATTGCGAGCTGTACAAGTCGAACTCCTTTAATACTTCATTCACTTCTTTTACAGACAACCGCGATGTTTGATGGATCTCATGAAACAATAAATTCCGCATAAATATCCTACCCTCAAATTATTTACCTAAGTAAGTATATCGTCTGGCAATAGGCAAGTAAAGATATTATTTTGATAGATAAAATAAAAAAGCTTTCGAGAAACTCTCGAAAGCTTTTTTTCATTTGGTTTCAGGCGAACGCTTGCGGGATATTGAATTGCCGAAATCCAATCGGGCGACATAAGTCCAAGGCGATTGGCGATAATAATCCTTAACAAGCTGAAAGGCTTTTCCGTATAAATAGAAAAGCCTTCCACTAAGCTGCGTCACACTTTCCATGCTGTGAGACCGAAAGCGTCCTCTACGGCTACTTGGAGAAGCACACAAATTTTATTGCTAAATCAGGATGCCGCGTTTTTTCGCTTCAAACAGCAGTTCTTCACGAAAGTTTGGATGCGCAATACCGATTAAACGTTTTGCGCGCTCAGAAAGCGATACACCGTGAAGACGCGCAATGCCGTATTCCGTCACAATATTGTCGACATCATTCTTTCCCGTTGTAACGACTGAGCCCGGAGCCAAATCGAGTTTGATGCGCGAGATGGAATCATTTTTTGCGGTCGACTGCAAGCAAATATATCCTTTGCCGTTTTCAGCAAACCGGACGCCTCTTGCGAAATCGATTTGGCCGCCGCTTGATGAATAGTATTTGCCGCCTACTGTTTCTGAAGCGCACTGGCCAAACAAATCCACTTCTGTTGTCGCATTGATTGACACGATATTTTTTTCTTTAGCAATTTCGCGCGGATCATTGACTAGGCTGACCGGCAGAAATTCGACCCCTGGGTTGTTATCGATAAAAACGTATAATTTTTTCGTTCCATAAGCGAATGTCGCAATAATCTTCCCAGGATGCGTAAATTTACGCGTTCCATCCACTGCCCCGGCATTTACCAGATCGACAATGCCATCCGGCAGCATTTCCGTGTGTATCCCTAAATGGCGATGGTCTTTCAACATGCTAATGACTGCATTCGGCACTGAACCGATGCCGATTTGCAGCGTATCGCCATTTTCAATATCTGCGGTCACGGAAGATGCAATACGGATGTCCTTTTCTCCAATTTCAGAGGATTTCTCTTCGATTAGCGTCGCATTGTGTTCAACAAAGCCCGCAACTTGGCTGACATGAATTTGGTTGCGGCCATAGGTTTTTGGCATTTGGTTGTTCACTTCCAGCACAAAGGGAACTTTGCCGATAAATTCCGCTACGTAATCCGCCTGTGTCCCCAACGTGAAATAGCCATGCTCATCCATCGGGGAAGCGACAGTCATGATCATCGACATTTTCGTTATTTTCTTTAGCATTCTCGGGACTTCGTGGAAATTATTTGGAACCAGCTCCAGTTTTGCTTGCTGGTAGACTTTTCTTGTGGCTCCGCTAAGAAAATACGAAACGTGCTTCAGCTGTTCAAACTGCCCTTCAATATATGGCCTAGGGCGCAAGGCCAACATTTGGTGAATGGTTACGCCGCTCAACTGTTCAGCATGTTCTTCCAGTAGATCGAGCAACCGGATCGGCTCCCCGTTTGCTATCGGAATAATGATATCTGCTCCCGGTTCGATCAAGCCGATCAAATCTGGAATACTCAACTTTTTGGTCATCCATCTCTCACTCCCACTTCTGCTACTATCGTTAAATTTTATCATAGTTTCTTTTATTTGCTTATTTTCAAATTTGCTATTTTTTCTGCAAAACAAAAAGCCATCATTTTTGCTGACGGCTTCGTTGTATAACGCTTAAAACTATTCCACCTATGCCAAACGCTGCCATCAAGCCCCATAAAATCAGCAAGATGGTAGAACCTACCCCTGGAGAGCCTTCGGAATTCGCATAAAACTGGAGGCCAAAAAAAGCTAAGCTGATGGCTGCAATTACAGCGAAATAAGCGATTCGGCCTTTAAAACTAAAATTTCTCATAGAAAAAACTCCTTTGAATGATTGGATTCACTATCGGGCTTTAGGGGGTTCCAAATGAATTTTGGTCCAGACAAGCGTGATTAGCAAGAACAATTCAAACGCATTGGTCGCTGCTGAACTTTTCACTGGAATCGGGACAGCGCTGCCTATAACCATTATAACTGAACCCACCAACATCCATTTCCAGCCTGTTCTTTTCCATAACACGGCACCCGAAAAGACAAGTATTGCAGTCAATAGCAAGACCATGATTGGCGGCCCGGCTGCAGGTTCTGCCGAAACATAGCGCAAAACCCCGTATTCCCGCGTGCTTTCCAAGTTGAGGTTGGCTGTTTCAAAGACATATTCGATTGCTATTAGCGCAAGCGTATAGACTGCAGCGCCAGCCAAAACCGGTGCTTTCTTCACCCAGTCCACGCCGCCCTGATTTAAAGCTCCCCACGAAAATAAGACAAGTGCAGGCGTCAAAAAAGCATGGATCCAAAAACGCGGCACACTTAACTTTTCAAGCAGTTCTCCTTCGCCGATAAATCTGCCGAGCGCAATTATGCCATTATCGTAAATAAGGCCAAGCACCACTAAAAACACAAGCGACATCATATTCCAATTTTTCTGGCGGCTTAGTCCCCATATCAGCACCAGGAGATAAGCTGCTGAAAAGAAAAAGTAAAGAATTGTATCCATGTTTTCTCCTTCCGGAACCGCTCTGTTAGTTTTGTCATTCACTATTCAGGAAGGAATTAAACACTGACGAATGGATAAATAACTGGCACAACTCTTTACTTAAGCAAAAAACGAGTCTGGCTGTAGCCTTCTTTCGATTTTTTCACTTCTAAAATTGCCGGGATAGCTGATTTCAATTCTTGAACGTGGGAGATGACCCCGATCATCCGGCCAGACTTCTGCAAATCGATCAAGGTTTCAATCGATTTGTTCAGCGATTCTTCATCAAGCGAGCCAAATCCTTCGTCGATGAACATGGTGTCTATCGATACACTGCCTTGAAAGCTTTGGATAACATCCGCCATGCCAAGCGCAAGGCATAATGAAGCATTAAACTTCTCTCCGCCCGACAAAGTTTTGACGTCGCGCGTCTGTCCTGTGTACGAATCATAGACATCAAGCCCCAGTCCGCTTTGTTTGCCCCGTGCTTCCTGGCGGTCGCTGCGGATCAAGTAAAATTGGCCATTCGACAATTCTCTCAGACGTTCATTGGCGGAGTGAATGATTTGTTCCAAGTATTCAATTTGCAAGTATCGTTCAAATGAAATTTTTTGCGGGTTCTGGCCGCGGATCATATCATGCAAATCAGCAACCCGGCTCATTTCCTGTTCTGCCTGTGCTGCTAGTTCAGTTGCTTGGGCAATCTTGCCGATCAAAGCCACCGCTGTTTTTTCAAACTCTCTAGAGTGATTCAATTGAGCAAAAGCTTGTTCGTAAATGCGTTTCAATTCAGCAAGCTCGGCTTCGAGATCGGCCGAATTTGTTTTTTCGCGCCCTACGAGCAAAATTTCCAATTCCTTCACTTGTTCAACCAATGTATGGCGGTTCTGCTTATAAACTTCGATTTCTTTTTTCAACGCCATTTGCTCTGATTCTGTCAGTTTTGCTTGATGATAAGCCGATTCCGCTTCAAACGCCGACTTTTGAAGTGCAGCGAAAAACTGTTGGCCGGCCTGTTCTTTTTTATTTTTTACTTCTTCGGCTGTATTTTCGGCATGTTCGAGTGCTACAACTGTAGAAGCTTTTGTTTCTTTCGCCGCTTGGAAACGCTCCTGCGCTTGTGCCCATAGTTTTTCAAGCCGGTCTTTTTCGGCCAAAGCTTGTTGAATATGCTTTTCCAAAACGGCAAGAACCCGGATCTCCTCTGGAATGGACAACAACTGCTGCTCAAAAACAGCTGTCGCTGTCTCAAACACTGCCCGTTGTTTTTGCATGGCCGCTGCCGCATCTTCTCTAAGCCGTTCAAATTGTTCCACTTGTTGCGTCGATTGTCCAAGGGTTTCTTTTAGAGCGCGCAGCTTTTGCTTGTCTTTTTGCAACTCCCCGACTTCCGCATCCAGCTCTTTTCGTTCCGTTTCCAGACCCGGATAGGCTTCTTCCACCAATTCCGGTTTTAATCCAAAGCTAAGCGCTTCCGATTTCTTATCGTCCAACTGTTCAGCCAATGCATTTAATCGGGCTGATGCATCGCGGAATCGGCTGTCCACTTTGTCGAGTTTGGACTTCTCCAAATCGAGCTGCTCCTTCGAAACCATCGATTCATGCGTGTGTTTGATTTTATTGGGATGTTCTAAACTTCCGCATACCGGGCACGCTTCGCCTTCATGCAATTGCTCCGCCAGCACTTTTGCTTGATCAGCAAACCAGCTCGCTTCAAGCTCCGCATAGTGGGCCGCAGCTTGCAGATGCGCCGCTTCCAATGCCCGGCTTTCCTTCTCCTGCTTTGTCCAGCTGCTTTTTGCAGTAAGGAATGCTGCCGCTATTCGGCATTTGTCTTTCACTTCCGCCAAGTTTGCATTTTTCGCATCAAACGCCTCAACTTTTTGCTCCAGCTCTGCCGCTTGTAGGGCTATCTTCTCGCGGACCTGCTTTTCAGTTTGCCAAGTTTCTTCAGCAGATTTCGCCTCTGCCGCCGCTTGTTTTGCCAGCGCTTCAAGTCGCTTGAGTTCCGCTCTTTTCCCGTCCAATTCTTCCACAGCCGGAAGTTTGCTTTGCAATTCGATGACCTTTTTATGAAGCTGCTCCCGCTCACTTTGGCGTTTTTCTTGCACCACAAATTCCGCCTCTGCCGCGCTCCATTGATCAAGAGCGGTCTGTGCATTTTCTTGGGCCGCTTTTAATAGCCCCATTTTCTCAGCTTCACTTGCTTGCAGTTCTCTAAAAAAGTTTTCCAGCCCTTCGATTAAACTTGCGCGTTCCGCATGTTGCAAACGCCGTTCTTTTTCTTCAAAAGCCGGAAGTTCAGCTGTCATCCGCTCCAGCCGTTCTCTTTTTTGCGCCAACTCGTCAAAACGGTCATTCCACTGTTTCGCTTCATGGAAAATCTGCTGTTTTTCTGCATGCCGTTTATAAGCACTTTGGTACACCGTCTCATCCGAAACAATCTTTTCTTCATAAAATTCCGCTTCTTGCCCAAGGGCTGCCATCACTTGGTGAACATTGTAATGGTCGCGCGAAAGCAGCTCAAAAATCGCCGAATCCCGCTCAGGAAGTGAGGATGCAATGCTTCGGATGTGGCTTGCCAAAACCTGCTCTTCCAATTGAAACGCTTTTGCCGCTGCGTCTTTCTTTTGCTTCAGCCGTTCACTAATCATTTTATAAGGTTCGGTTTTGAAAATTTTGCGTAAAATTTCTTCTTTGTTATCGGTTTCCGAAGTCAACAGCTTGCGGAATTCGCCTTGCGGCAACATGACGATTTGGCTGAACTGATTTTGGGACAAGCCGATGATTTCTTCTACTCGGCGGTTGATTTCCGAAACGATTTGCCGTTCGACGCATGGTTTTTCGCCATCTTCACATTTCTCGAAAAACTCATAGCGTTCGCCAGTCGCGCCTTTATTGCCTTTTTTCACATGGCCCATTTGGCGCAAAATCCGGTATACCTTATTATGTATCTCGAATTCCATTTCAACACACGTATGCGTTCCATCATCGGCGAAGTCACTCCGCAAAATCCGTGATTCACTGCGGTCTGAACCGCTTGCCGATCCATAAAGCGCAAAACAAATGCCGTCAAAAATCGTTGTCTTTCCTGAACCGGTGCTCCCTGAGATGACAAACAACTGATTGCCTTGCAAATCTGCAAAATCAATCACTTCTGTTTGTTTATATGGTCCAAACGCGGTCAGTTTTAATTTTAGGGGCCTCATACGCTCACCCCTTCTTTCTTATCGCTTTCTTTACTTAAAAACTCTTCCAATACGTCTTTGAAAATTGCCTCTGTCTCTTTTGAAGCCGCCTCGCCTTTCACTTCTTCGTAAAATGCTTTGAACAGCGACAGTGAATCCATTTTCCTGCGGGCGCCGGTTCCGCTTTGCCCAGCCGTTCCACTGAAGTTTTTCCGTTCCACATGCATGGCATTAGGATACACCGAACGCACTTTTTCCATCGGATACAAAATCGGCGCATCGTCCAACAGTTTGACAAATACAAAATCTTCATTGAGCTCATGCTTCAAAATTTCTTCCATTGTGCCTTCAACCGTCCGCATATCACGGTTTGGCGCAAACAAACGTTTCTCGACTGTCACTTCGCCGCTGGCATTCAGTTCCACCACATGAAATCCTTTTTGGTGCTTTTCTTCAGAAATCGAGTATTTCAGCGGTGATCCCGCATAACGAATGGTGTCATTCAGTACATAATGGGCTTTGTGCAAATGCCCGAGTGCAGTGTAATGAAAGCCGTCAAAATGATGCGCCGAAACATGTTCCGCCCCGCCAATAGCCAGCGGGCGCTCAGAATCGCTCGTATTATCTTCCTGTTCACCGTGCGGCGTAACAAATGCATGTCCGACGAGAACGTGACGGGCGCTAGGATCAAGCGATTGTTTGATATTTTCTGTGATTGCCTTCATGGCATCATTATGCGAACGGATTTCCGGATCATCAAAGGCATATTTAACTAGCGAAGGATCGGTGTACGGGACCAGGTGAAAATGGACTTCCCCGTGTTCATCCTTCAAGATGACCGGCTCATGTTCTTTGTGGACATGCCCAGCGATATGGATGCCGTTCATCTTCATGATGCGGCTGGCAAAATTCAAACGGCCTGGGCTGTCGTGGTTACCTGCTACGGCAAGCACCGGCGTGTTTAACTCCAGGACAATTTTGGCCAATATTTCATCAAGCAAATTGACTGCATCAGTCGGCGGCACCGCCCGGTCGTATAAATCTCCTGCAATGACTACCGCGTCAGGTTGTTCTTCTTCTATGGCAGCGATCAGTTGGTTCAAGACAAAGCGTTGCTCTTCTGTCATGTAAACACCTTGAATCAGCTTGCCTAAATGCCAATCGGCAGTATGGAAAAATTTCATGGTTTCTTGCTCCTTTCCACAGTTAAAAAGAATATATGTTCGTTCCATTATACACGAAATCCGTTCGCTTGTTTCCTTTAAATAATTGGGTTATAATAAGAACAAACGTTCTATTCGAGGGAGTGAAAATCATGAAAGCACAAATTCTCAAAGCCTTTAAACACCAACAACTCATTGACATGATGTACATGGCGAACGATGGTTCCATCAGCAAGCGACGGATTAAAATATTGAAAGTGAGCGGCGACACGTTCCAGGCTTATTGCTTTCTGCGGAACAAAAAACGCACGTTTAAAGTAGAGAATGTGCTTTCATTGATTCCGGTAACGCAAAAAGAACGCCTGATCATCTAATCCGGCTTCCAAATATGTTAAACTGAAAGAAATGGCTGTTGGAGGGATTAGCATGAGATTGACAGTTTACCTGGCCGGAGAAATTCATAGCGCGTGGCGCGAGGAACTTAAGAAAAAAGCATTGGCATTAAGGCTGCCCGTTGATTTTGTCGGACCGATGGAAAATCATGAGCGTTCAGATAACATCGGTGAAGAAATTCTGGGCAAACAGACCGACGCGTTAGCCAAAGACATGACTGCCTCCAGTTTCAACAATCTGCGGACCGGGGTTTTGATCCATAAAGCGGATCTCGTCATCGCTTTTTTTGGTGAGCAGTATAAACAGTGGAATACCGCCATGGATGCCAGTTCCGCGATTGCAGCCGGCAAACCGCTGATCATCATTCGACCTGAAAACCTGCACCATCCGTTAAAAGAGCTGTCCCGAAAAGCGAGCGCTACCGTCGCAACCGTCGACCAAGCCCTCAAAGCATTATCGTATATTTTCGAATGACAAAACACGGCCATTGCAGAGATGGCCGTGTTTTTTTCAGCTTGTTGAGAAAGTTAACGTTGTATGAGCAATCATCCCATAACCGATAGTTCGCCAATCAGCTGCGCTTGCCGCGGGCGAGCGAGGAGGCTTAGGCCGCACCCCGCGGAAAGCGTCCGCTTGGAGCGCAATGTGAAAAGAGCAACAAGAGTTTCTCGACAGCCCAATAAAAAAAACGCCCTAATGGACGTTTTTTTTATTGGTACCAGCTTCCGACAAATGGGTAGTCGAAGCGCTCGCCGTTCAATGCTCTGATGATGCCCAGGATTGGCACGACAACTGTCATAATTCCGAAGATAATTAACATAGGGAAACCGATGATGACAAACATTAGCAGCGTCGAAATGAAAATCAGAACACCCATGACCAACTGGAACAGCAAGGCTTGAATAGACAATTTCTTTACTTCCTTATCGTCCGTAATGAGAAAGACGATAAACGGTACTAGAAATGGAGCAAAAAAGGCACTGGCGTGGACAAGGACTTTTAATCCGGTATTTTGCATAAGTTTCATCTCCAGTCATTTTCTAATACCTGTTATACGAGCGACCAGTTGAAAAGTTCCGCTTTTTATTCACTAATCCGCAAAACAACTTTCCCGAATTGGCTCCCTTCCGATAAACGGTCGAATGCCGCTTGGGCGTCTTCTAACGGAAAGACTTTATCGACAAGCGAATGCGTCCCATGCTGTTCGATATGCGCAAGCATGTCACGCAGTTCTTCCCTGCTGCCCATCGTCGATCCAAACAGCTGGTACTGGCCATAGAAAAATTGGCGAAGGTTGAAATCGACGTTGTCTTCGGTTGTTGCGCCGAAAATAACGATGCGCCCGCCTTTTTTCAATACTTCAAGCGAACGGTTAAAGGTTGCACGCCCTACGCTGTCAATGACGAGGTCAATGGTTTCTCCGGACAGTTCTGTTTTCCAGTCGCTTGCCGTATCGATGGCAATGTCAGCCCCTAACCGTTTCGCATGTGCCAGTTTTTCTTCACTTCGTGATGTCACAATGACTTTTGCGCCCGCATTTTTAGCAAATTGGATCAGGTAAGTGGCCACACCGCCGCCTGCTCCGGGAATAAACACGGTGTCCCCTTTTTTAACTTCTCCTTTTGTAAACAAAGCGCGATAGCCCGTCAACGCAGCCAGCGCCAAAGAGCCTGCTTCTTCCCATGACAAGTAGCCCGGCTTCGGCTCAACTTGCTCAGCTGCTACCACAACCTTCTCAGCGAATGTTCCGTGGTCAGGCATACCAAGAATATCAAACTCTTCCGGCGGGGCATCACTGTTGTCATACCAGCGCAAAGCAGGATTTACAATCACTTCATCTCCCACAGAAACGTCCGAGACTCCTTCACCAACCGATTCAACAATGCCAGCACCGTCTGATCCGATGATCAGCGCTTCCGGATGATTGCCATGGCGCCTTACTAATCCTAGATCCCGGCGGTTTAACCCTGCTGTCCGAAGAGAAACGACAACTTCGCCAGCGCCCGCTTTCGGTTCTTCCATATCTTTAAGCTTCAATTCTCCAGATTCGATTACAAATGCTTTCACCTTTGACATCCTCTCCTTTTTCGTTTTAGATTCCTGCTTATTTCAAGATTTAAATGTATGTATTCTCATAAAGCATCAACTTTGTGTAGATCGTTTCAAGAATCGGAACAGCCACCTTGTGGTCGTTAGCTTTTTTTAGTAAATACCCTTGCAGATGATCCGCTTCAATCGGCAATGACTTTTCCACGTCCCGCTGCATTGAAGATTTCATGCCAGCTGCCATTAGATTGATTTTTTCTATTTGTTCTTGTGCAATGGCTTCTTTGATCGGCGCGCCTATTTTAAACATAATGGCCGCAAGTTCTTCGATGAAAGCGGCAATTGTCCGCCGCCCCGTCTCCAGTTCACGAATCGGGCCGATCGGCGACTCCATTACGGTCGTAATCCCTGACATCGCAGTGATGAATAAATACTTATGCCACATATCCTGATTGATATTTTCACTGAAAACAATATCAGCTTTTGTGCCTTCAAATGCTTTTTGCAGTTTCATGATCCGTTCGGTCTTTTCTCCCGTCCGTTCTCCGTAAACAAGTTGGTTGATGGGACTCGTCTGGATGATTGCCCCGCTTTCATCAAGCGTCGATTCAATAAAGCATAAGCCACCAATAACCGCTCTATCGCCAAACGCGTCTATTAAAGTATCGATATGGGCAATGCCATTTAATAAAGGCAAGATCATCGTCTCTTTTCCGACAAATGGACGCATGTCTTCAATCGCCCCTGAAAGCTGATAAGATTTTGTGGAAACAACCACCACATCAAAAGATTCGCCAGCATTTTCCGCTGTTATTAATTTTGGAGTCAAATGGCTGTCCCCGTTGACACTCGTAGTCCTCAATCCGGTTTCTTCAAGCTGTGCTTTACGTTTTTCACGCACCAAGAAAGTAACATTTTCACCTTTTTCAAGCAACCGGCCGCCAAAATAACCGCCGATTGCACCAGCACCTACAATAAGAATTTTCATCAACTTTTCTCCTTTTCATTGCCTGGGTTAATCTTCATTGTGGAGCAAGTTTTTAAATTGCGCCACAATTCTGCTCTTATAAAAAAGCCCCTTAGCTTGCAAGGAGCTTTTACGGTTTCAATATTAGTTTTCCAATGGCTTCTCTGCCTTGCAGCAAGCGATGCACGCTTTCCGCTTCTGCCAGCGAAAACACTCCGCCGATTGTCAGTTTTAGTTGTCCGCTATTCATATAACCCAGCAATTCTTCGAAACTTTGCTGGAACAGCTCCGGTTTGCGCATAATCTGGGGCAGAGCTACCGTGTGTTCAAAAGGGACACCATCAGGAAGCGCCGTCAAAGTTGCTTCATCGATTGCTGCATATTCCGCATAGCCGCCTGCTTCGATAAGCGCCATTGCCCGCATGCCGACCTTGAATTTTTTTACGTTGCTGCCTACCCCGACACCTACCCCCGCCACTTCAGAACCCGGCACATAGGGCAGTTCGGTGGGTACGACATATTGGCCTTCACTTCGATAAGAACTTCATTTTCTGCCGGTTCCGGTTTATCAATATCCAAAAGCTTCAGCACTTCCGGACCGCCATATTCTTCGAACTTGATAGCTTTCACCGCTTCTCCTCCTTAAACCACATACTGTTCAGCTTCAAGCATTCGCCTTGCGATATACCGCTTTGTTTGATGGCCGCCTTCTCGTTGCATGCGGCTAAGTTCTCCAATTACCGCCAAACTTGCTTCATGCAGTTGTTTTCCTGAAGCGATGCCTTGTATCAATTTTCGGGAAATCATTTCAACTGTCAATAGCGCATCGTCAACAAACGCTTTTGTCAACGCCACTTTTACCGCTTGTTCTTTCTCCTCGCCTTTGTGAAGCGCTTTTGCCGTCCGCAAGACAGTCGATTCCGCTGCAAACAAAGTGATACCGATATCAGCCAGCTTCATGAGTGTTTCTTGTTCTTCCCCCAGAGCTTCCCCAAAAATCTCTGATGCCATGCCGGCTGTAAGCAGGAAAACCCGGCGGATGGCGTGTACTGCTTCTATTTCCCGGGAAATCGAACCGATTGCTTCCACTTTCGGCAAGCGCATCTCAGCCAGCGCCTGACCCACTAAGCGCTCAAACGGAATAATCCCTTTAGCAGCTTGCTTCAGAAAATTACCCGGAATCAATAAACGGTTCACTTCATTTGTCCCTTCAAAAATCCGGTTGATGCGGGAATCCCGGTACATCTGCTCAATTTTATATTCTTTGATATAGCCGTATCCGCCGTGCAATTGCAATGCTTCATCGGCAATAAAATCCAACGTTTCAGAACCGTACACTTTGCATGCAGCACATTCTGTTGCGTATTCCATCATCCGCTTGGCGATTAGTCCGTGGTCTTCCGATTCGTATAAGTCGCCAAGCGCTTCTTCCAAATAGCCGGCTGTCCGGTATTGAAGCGATTCAGCCGCATAGATCCGCAATGCCATATCGGCGATTTTTTCTTGGGTCGCTGTAAAATCAGCAATTGATTTGCCGAACTGCCGGCGCTCTTTCACATATTTCAATGCCAGTTCCAGACCATATTTTGCGGCGCCCATGCAGGCCGAACCAAGATTATAGCGGCCAAGGTTCAATACGTTGAGCGCAATAACATGGCCTTTGCCAATTTCACCAAGCAAGTTTTGCGCCGGTACTTCGCAATCCTCAAAACTGACTGTCCGTGTCGAAGAGCCTTTAATGCCCATTTTCTGCTCTTCCACGCCGAGCGATAAACCGGGACAGTCTTTTTCCACGATAAAGGCGGTAAAATCGGTGCCATTCACTTTAGCGTAGACAATAAAAGTATCTGAAAAAGCGGCATTGGTGATAAACATCTTAGTCCCGTTCAATATGTAATGGGTCCCGGCTTCATTAAGCCTTGCCGTCGTTTTAACAGATAAAGCGTCCGATCCCGCTCCTGGCTCGGTCAGGCAATAAGCGCCGATCCAGTCGCCTGATACCATTTTCGGCAAATACTTTTCTTTTTGGGCGGCTGTGCCAAAATATGTTATTGGCAATGTCGCAATGCACGTATGGTTGGACTGGGCGACGCCATAGCCCCCGGCTGAACCGAGTGATTCACCGACCAAGCCTTTGCTGACCTTGTCCAAGCCGAGACCCCCATAAGTTTCGGGAATGCTGTGTCCTAAGAGGCCTAAATCACCCGCTTTTTTTAACAGCATTTTGACCAATTGAAAATCCTGCTGTTCGATGGCCTCGTTATTCGGCCGTATTTCGCTTTCCAGAAAACGCTTTGCTGTTTTGGCGATCAGCTGGTGTTCATCGGTAAAATCTTCTGGAGTAAAAATGCTTTCCGCCTTTGTTGAACTATAGAGAAAACTTGCTCCGCTATAAGTGAACGTTTTACGTTCCATGCTGTCCCGCCTCCTTTGTTAAATGGTTTTCCAGTTCGCCCTTTAACTCGGCAGGCAATCTTTCGCCTTTTTGTTTCTCAAAATTGAAGTAGACAGCCCCCGCTTCCCCTTTGGCAATCAATTCGCCCGTCTTTTCGTCCATAATTCGATGCACCATCATAAAACTTGAATTCCCAATCCTACTGATTCCCGTAATAACCTTTAAGCTTTGATTAAAATACCCTTGGCGGACAAAATCGCATTTAGCTGATATAAGGATAATTTTCCAATCAGCAATGTTTGTGCCTAGGCCAATTTTCTCGAAAAAGTCGGTACGTGCTTCTTCCAAATAGATAAAGTAGCTGATATTGCTGATATGTCCAAGTGCATCAGTTTCACTAAAACGCACTTTTATAGTTGTTTCATGGGCCATTTCTTCCCTCTCCTTCCTGGTTGCCGTGGGAAGGGCTCTGTTTCTCCATGCCGATTCCCCTTATATTGCGTGCATGCCGCCGTCTACAATGACCACATCTCCGGTGATATAATCCGACGCTTTTGAGGCCAAGAATAAAGCTGCGCCTTTTAAATCTTCATCTGTTCCGAACCGCTTAAGCGGCGTGTGTTCCAGAAGTTGCCGGCCGCCTCTTTCAATCAACACTTCCGACATTTTTGTAGGGAAAAATCCAGGAGCCAGCGCATTGACGTTAATATTATACTGGCCCCATTTCGCAGCGAGATCTTTCGTGAACGTAATGACCGCGCCTTTGCTGGTGTTGTAGCCGATGGTGTCCATGAAACGGGGATCAATTCCCCCAAGACCGGCGACAGAAGCGATATTAATGATTTTCCCGCCGCCTTGTTTAATCATTGTTTCTCCTACTTCGCGGCTCATCAAAAACGTGCCGTTGACATTGACATCCATAACCTTTTGCCAGGCTTCAAACGGCATTTCCAAAACAGGCGCTCCCCAAGTGGCACCGGAATTGTTTACTAAAATATCGACTGCCCCAAATTCCGTTATTGTTTGCTGCACCACATTTTTCACATCTTCCGGATTGGTGACATCACAAGCAAGCGCCAATGAACGTACACCTTTTTCTTTCAGCTTATCGCTCATTTCCCGGCACGCTTCAATCTTTCTCGAACAAATGACTACGTTAGCCCCTGCCTCCGCGAATCCTTCAGCAATTTGGGCGCCAAGTCCGCGGCCTCCTCCTGTTACGATTGCTGTTTTGCCATCTAGCCTAAACAAATCCATTACGTTCATTGTCTGCCTCCTCCGTTTCCTTAGACACCGGTTACATACCGACTAGTTGGTATTTTCTAAATACTTAAACAATATGTTAACGCTTTCATAATAGGAATGCAACACGCCAAATTTTTTTGCAGCAGGCATTTGCCCATTTCTAAAACAAAAATGGCCTTCAAGTTCAATTGCAACTTGAGGGCCATCTAATGTTCATTTTTCTGCGTCGTCTTTTTCACCTTGGTCATCCTGCTCTTTTCCGGCTTGGTCCGCTTTTTTAAAATCGTCGGCATAGTTCACCTTTTGTGCCGCCTTCAAATCCAACTCATCTTTTGCCAGTTGTTCATGTGGCTCTTTGTTATTGCTCATGTAATATGCCTCCTTTCATATGTACGGTTGTCTACTTCTCCAAAAGAAATGCCTAACGGAACACGTTTTCCAACTTTCTTTCCACGCTCCGTTTCAATTTGTTTTCCCGTTCAACAAGACACTAAACAAGAGATTTCGTTCCACTTTTCAATCCTTGGGCAGATGCGGCAAAAACAGTTCCATTTGCCGCAAGTCCACATTTCCTCCAGATAAAATTGCGGCAATATTTTTATCAGCCATCTCGAGTTTGCCAGAAAGTATAGCGGCGGCCGCCACCGCACTGGAAGGCTCAATCAGCTGCTTTGTCCGCTCGGCCATAAATTGGAATGCTTCTTTGATTTCTTCTTCTGCCACCAAAATGATTCCGTCCAAATGCTTCTGTAAAATCGGGAATGTCAAATCACCTGGCTGTGAAGTCCGCAACCCATCTGCAATTGTCGCCGTCCCTTGAATCGCTGTGATTCTATTGTTCTTAAGTGATAAGTACGTATCATTAGCGAATTCCGGTTCGGCAGCAATCACCTTTACATTCGGCTGAGCAGCTTTGACGGCTGTCAATATGCCGGCGATTAATCCGCCTCCTCCAACGGGAACCACAATGGCGTCCACTTCCGGCACTTGATCGAGCAGTTCCAGCCCAACCGTGCCTTGGCCAGCGATAATGTGCGGATGGTCATAAGGCGGCACATAAAAGCCATTGTTTTCCCCAGCGAGCTGGACCGCTTTCGGGATTCGCTCAGCAGATGTGGTACCGCAATACACCACTTCCCCCTTGTACGCTTTAATGGCTGCAACCTTCGCGCGGTTTGCGTCTTCTGGAACGACAATAATTGCAGGAATGCCCAATTCAGCAGCTATATATGCTACAGCCTGGCCATGGTTGCCGGATGAAGCCGCCGTGACAAGACGGGCTCCTTCCTTAACTGCTTGTATGACCGCATTTGCAGCGCCGCGCAATTTAAAAGAGCCGGTTTTTTGAAGATGTTCTGATTTGAGATAAATGCGATTTCCACTTTTTTCATCCAGTAAAGCTGAAGTTAAAACCGGTGTTTGATGAATGATGCCTTTCAGTTCCTGCTGCGCTTTTTTTACATCATTTAGATTGACCATAGCTTCCCTCCTTTATGGAAGCCATTTTAACACAAATAGTCTGATAATTTCGTTATTTGAACCATATATTCCTACTGCCGTTGAAGAAAGTGACCCTTTCACATGGTAAACTATCCTTATACAGGAAAGGGGCGGCTGCTATGCTGAAACGTTTAGTGATCACTGGATACAAGCAACATGAATTAGGCATATTCGATGATAAAAACCCTGGAGTCCGCTTTATTAAAAAAGCACTGGAAAACCGTCTGCGCTCGCTGCTTGACGAAGGGCTTGAATGGGTAATTTTGAGTGGTCAGCTTGGTGTCGAAACCTGGGCGGCTGAAGTCGTAATAGAGATGAAAAAGGAATTCCCGGATTTAAAGTATGCCGTGCTTACTCCTTTTCTCGAACAAGAAAAGAATTGGAACGAAACCAAGCAGGAAAAGTACCGGTCAATTGTTGAACAAGCAGATTTTCATCGCAGTTTGACAAACAAACCCTATGAAGCACCATGGCAGTTTATCGAAAAGAATAAGTTTTTCCTTCGAAATTCCGATGGCATTCTGATTGTCTATGATGAAGAAACAGACGGCTCACCCAAATTTATCAAACAAGAAGCGGACCGCTATGCTGAAAAAGCGGATTATGCGGTACTGACAATTACTGCAGATGACCTCCGCGTCGTGACGGAAGAAGAACAACTGGATGAGTGGGGATGATCAATCAGGCCAATAAGCGCCTGATTGATTTTTTTGACATTTGACTAAGTTAGCTGCCTTCGGTAACCTTAAAGAATTGTCTTTAGCAAAACGCACTACGAGGAGGAATTTATGAAGAAAGCTTCAAAAGTTTTTTACATCACATTTGTTTTAATTATTTTAACGGTAGCATTTGGAGTCATTGCTCCTGAACTGTTTGAAAAAGTGACTGGAAATATTCGATCATTTATCGATACTGCCTTTGGCTGGTATTATCTGATGCTCATGGCATTTTTATTGATTTTCACATTCATCATCATCATTAGCCCTTACGGAAAAATCCGGCTCGGCAAAGATGCGGATCGTCCGGAGTTTTCAACCATATCTTGGATTTCCATGCTCTTTTCAGCAGGGATGGGAATCGGACTTGTTTTTTATGGCGCTTCCGAACCACTTTCCCATTTTGCTATCCAGCCTGCTACTGCAGAACCAGGAACGGATGCTGCTTTCAAAGAGGCGCTCCAGCGCACCTATTACCACTGGGGCATCCACGTTTGGGCAATGTACGGAATGGTTGCTTTATCACTCGCCTTTTTCCAATTCAGAAAAGGCCAACCTGCATTAATTTCATCAACATTGAAGCCGATTTTCGGCAAGAAGATGGAAGGCCCTTTAGGGACGCTTGTCGACGTGCTTGCAGTTTTTGCAACGGTATTCGGCGTAGCTACTTCTCTCGGCTTCGGCGCTGCTCAAATTAATGGCGGACTTGCTTATTTGTTTGGCATTGAGCAAAGTTACGCTGCTCAAATGACCATTATTGGTGTAGTTACTATCCTTTTCATCATATCCGCATGGTCGGGGCTCAACAAAGGCATCAAGTATTTGTCTAATACCAATATGGTGCTTGCCATCACGTTGCTGATCCTTGTCTTAGTTCTCGGCCCAACCATTCTTATCTTGAATATCTTCACCGAAACATTCGGCGCGTATTTCCAGAACCTGATCGGCCTTAGTTTCCAATCAGCTCCGCTGGATGCAGAAAACCGCAGCTGGCTAAACTCTTGGACCATCTTTTACTGGGCTTGGTGGATTTCATGGGCACCATTTGTCAGCATGTTCATTGCCCGTGTCTCCAAAGGCAGGACAATCCGGGAGTTTTTAATCGGTGTGGTGATCGCCCCAACGGTATTCGGCTCGATTTGGTTTGCCGCTTTCGGTACAACCGCTATTGATATTCAGAAAAGCGGCTTTGATTTGACAGCTTTTCCAACAGAACAGACATTGTTCGCGATGTTCAGTGAAATGCCGATCGGTACATTAATGGCAATAGTGGCCATTTTGCTTGTCAGTACGTTTTTCATCACATCTGCGGACTCCGCTACTTTTGTGTTGGGGATGCAATCGACTAATGGTTCGTTATTGCCAAGCAACCAGATTAAAATCTTATGGGGCATCGCCCAATCGCTTGTGGCTGCAATTCTGCTGTCCGTCGGTGGACTTACCGCCGTGCAAAACACCATTATCGTTGCTGCTTTGCCGTTTTCATTCATCATAATTCTGATGCTCATTGCATTATTTAAAGCATTGAATGCTGAATTAAAATTAATAAAACCTAAGAAATGACTTTTAGCCGCTTTCCACTTATCCAGTGGGAGGCGGTTTTATCATATACATACTTTTTACTAAGCAGGGTATAGGAAAAAAGAAAGCCAAAATTGGAGGTGCTCAACTCAATGGAAAAGCAAACGAAAGCAATTATCCAGGATTCTTTGGATGCCTTAATGGAAAATCAAGAGTTTTTGCCGGAGCTGCAAGGGCCAATGAGAAATCAAGCATTTACTTCATTAAGCTCTATTCTTTCGACTCCGAACAAAATACACAAGTCGTTCCTCCGCATTCCATTGGATGATGGCCGGGTTATACGAATTCCTTCTTTCCGCGTCCAGCATAATAACGCATTTGGCCCGTACAAAGGCGGAATCCGTTTCCATGAAAGCGTCAATGAAGAAGAAGTTGTCAACTTGGCTTTTTTAATGACGTTGAAAAATGCGCTGCACAGCGTGCCGTTCGGCGGCGGAAAAGGCGGCATCGTCTTGGATCCCCGCAAATTTTCGGAAAAAGAGTTGAATCTTATCGCCCGTAAATACGTCCGTTATTTTTCCGATGTCATAGGGCCTGACAAAGACATTCCCGCACCTGATGTCGGGTCGGGCGCTCGCGAAATGGATTGGATGATGACAGAATACAAAAAAATCACCAACGGCAGCGCATACCTTGGAAGCTTTACCGGAAAAAGCATTGAAAATGGCGGTTCGCTTGGCAGACGGGAAGCAACAGGCAAAGGCGTCTACTTTACATTCCGCTATTTGCTCCATGACTTTATAAAAGAAAATGAAACACAACTAAAATCTTCCGACAATATTTTCGCAGCAACTGCCCTAGCCCACTTTGACCGGCCATTGACAATGGCTGTACAAGGTTTCGGAAACGTTGGGTCTGTAGCGGCGCTTGAAGCTTATAAAAGCACCCATATCAACAATAAAGTCGTAGCCGTCAGTGACCGCAACGTCACATTATATAATGCAGATGGCTTGGACATTTTGTCATTGGTCGAATTTGCTGCAACAAACCGGGGAGATTTGCCGAACACGGAAGAACAGCTTCAACAAGCCAAAGTAACAGCGGACATCAGAGGGCGCGATGAGTTGCTGACAATGCCTGTTGATGTTCTTTTGCTTGCTGCATTGGAAAACCAGATCCATACCAATAATATGCAGGACATCAAGGCACGCATCATTATTGAAGGTGCAAATGCTCCAGTCACGCAGGAAGCGGATGAATACCTGAGCGATCAGGGCGTCATCATCATTCCGGATATTTTAGCGAATGCCGGCGGTGTAATTGTCTCTTATTTCGAATGGCTGCAAGGCCGGGAAACTCAATTCTATTCGGAAGAAGAAGTTTACCGGCTGCTGCTGGAAAAAATGAAAGACACAATGGATTTGATTTTCCCTCAGTTTTTCGGTGATCCATTCCCACTTCGCCAAAATTGCTATATCCATTCGGTTAGAAGATTATCTACGATTTTGTACCGCCAAGGCCAACTGTATTAACAAAAGCGAAGACAAAAGTTTAGATCTCCTTATATGCAAAAAGCCGGAGCCAATTGAGGCCCCGGTTTCTTACATTCCATTCGTCCGCCGTTCATGAGAAATGGAATAAGCTTCTTTCCGGAAATTGAGAATGCGGTCTTCTGAACATTCGATGCCTAAAGTTGTAACAGTCGGATCGAAAATAACCGATTCAGCGTTTTCCGCTTTTTTTGTAACCATCAAGCGGCCAATGGTGAGCTTCTTTCGCTCTGCTGGCCATTCCTGCGTCGGATCGTCCGTTGGATCTTCTGTTTCACCTAGGATGATATTCAGCTGAAAAGCTACCGGCCCGGCAGCAAGCCGGTCTTCCAGATCAGCTTTGTAATATTCAATCGGCATCGAAGCGGCACTTGTCAGCGACAGCGTATCCACTCCCGCTTCCGGCTCCCATTCGTATTTGATCGGCCTTTTGTTTCCTTGATCATCGACAAAGTAAAACACATGGATAGCATGATAACGCCCGGTAGCAAAACTGGCAGGTGCATGCATTTTTTTCAAGACCTCAATGGCAGCTCTGCTTTCCGGATATTTTGCGATTAATTGGGCCAAGTCGACTACACGCGGTTTTCCATTCTTGAACGATTTCATGATAGTCAGCATTTCGGTAAAGACCTCAGGCGTTTTTGCCATGAAAATGGGTGAATTCACTCCGACGATATTCGCCACGGCGCCTTCCGGCAATTGAAATTGGACCGCCATCCCTTTGACCGGAGACATGATATCGGTCCAAGTGGGGTCCGGCGAGCTATGCGAAAAACGGACAAGCACCTTGACTTCGCCTGCTTTAAAATGCGGTGCCGCCGTTAGTCCTGACGCTGCCCCATTCGCCGAAAAGACCCCTTCGTAGACATCTCCTCTGGCGTGGGCACGCCGATAACCCGGATATTTCCCGAACACTTTCTCAATCTGGTTGACTGCTGTTTCCGCTAATGGCTGTTTATCCATTTTATCACCTCGTTGCTTTTGCTATACCCCTCTTACAAGCGCAGTTAACAAAACACTTAACTTAGTATTGGTCGGCATATAGCCACCAGACCAATGTACCGATAATTCCTGCCAAACTGGTAAAAAGTACGGTGAAGGCATTGCTCGCCTTCAGATTGTATCCTTCTCCAGCTATGCCGCTATAAAGAGCCGGGATAGACCATGGGAAATAATCTCCATAACCGATAGCCGCTATAATCTGCGAAAAAACGACCATCAGGATCATAAAACCCAAAGGGGCCAAATACCCCTTTCCCCAACAAGCAAAAAAAGCGATGGGCGTACTCAAACTGATTGTCAATAATGCTGTGATCACTATAATAAATAGCCCTTCTTGCCAAACAGCTGACGACCAGCCGGAAAGGCTGATTCCCCATCCGATCAACATGCCGAAACCCACAGCATACAAGCTCAATAAACCCGCTGTGGCAAAAACCACTAAGAACTTGGCTAAAACTAGAATTCCTCTATGGTACGGCAGCGCCAAAAGGTCTTTTATCGTCCGGTCTGTATACTCTCTGCCAAAAATCCAGCTTGCCACAAAGCCGAACACCAGAAGCCCCCCTACCGCAATAATCTGAGCTAACATCGAAAAATAGGCTGGCCAAGTAGCTTCTCCTGCAATTTGCGCTTTCGCGCCGAGCAAACCTGTGCTTTTCGCCAGTTCCGGATTCTTTAAGACGAACATAAAAAATCCACCCATTAACGGCGCAATCGTAAAAGTCGCCAGAACAATCCAGAGCAATTTGGATTTCCGGAGCTTCATTGCTTCCACTTGCAATACAGCCAGTAAAGGAGTCATAACAGCTTGTCCCCTTTCTGGCCGATAAGCCGCAGAAAATAGGTTTCTAAATCCTCTTCCTCCACTGCTAATTTAGTGGGGGAATGCCCTTGATGGACAAGAAAACGCGCAACATCGTCCGGGCGCTTGATGGCATTCACATCATAAGTCTCGATGAATCCATCCTTGTTTAAGGAAGAAACGAAGCCTGCTGATGCCATCACTTCAAGAGCCTGCGTTTTCTCACGCACCCCTAACACAAGCCTTTGATTTAACAGAAGATGCAATTGGGCAGCTTCCACTTCTTGAACGAGCCGGCCCTGATGAATGATGCCGACCTTTGTCGCAATCCTGGCGATTTCTGTCAGCAAATGACTTGAAATAAAAATGGCTATCCCTTCATTAAAAGCCAGCTCCTGAAGAAACTCTCTAATTTCAACAATCCCAGCAGGATCCAGCCCATTGACAGGTTCATCCAAAATCAAAATTCCGGGCTTGTGTAAAAGAGCTTTGGCAATTCCGAGGCGCTGCGCATTGCCCAAGGACAGGTTTTTCGCTTTTTTGTCGGCATATGGCGTTAAATTCAAACGATCGATCACTTGGTCTACCACGTCCGGATTGGAGATCAAGCGAAGTCGGCGAAAAGCATGCAAATTTTCTTTTACTGTAAGTTCAGGATAGGCATAGGGTGTTTCGACCATATAACCAACTTTTTCCCAAATAGCGTAATTGCGGAGATTCACTTTTTTTCCATAGATGAAGCAAGTTCCTGAAGTTGGTTTTATCATGCCTAAGAGCATTCGGATGGTGGTGGTTTTTCCAGAACCGTTCAATCCGATAAATCCGTAAATTTCCCCTTTATTGACACTTAGTGAAAGATCCTCGACTGCTTGAAACCCGTTATAGCGCTTAGACAATCTATCTGTTTCGATAAGGCTTTTCATTTCACTTCGCTCCCTTGTCAGAACCTCAGCATAAAAGCAACTTCCCGTTCAACTCCAGCGGAAGAAAAAGCGTATTCATGCCACCATTATGGTCTTTTGAACGAGAAACTACAAGGTGAAATTCAAGTGGAAGTTGCCTTGTTTATTGAATATCTCATCAGATAACGGGAATACATATACAAAGTTTGAATTAAAGGAGGAAACAAAATGGATATGAAACACGAAAACAATAAGATTTCTCTTTTGGACAACGAAGAAGAAATGGCGTTTATTTCCTACGTGCCGAATGGCGACATGTTGACGGTTGATCATACTGTTGTCTCGCCTGAATTGGAAGGCCAAGGAATCGGCAAAAAGTTGGTGGCGGAAGTTGTGCAATACGCGCGTGATGAAGGAAAGACCATCGATCCTCAATGTCCTTTTGCCAGCGCCATCATCGAGAAAACGCCCGAATTTCAAGATGTGTTGGCAAAATGAACAGCATCCGCGAAAGCGGGTGTTTTTTTGTCCCTCCGCTAGTTGTTTCGCGCTTCAATTTGGGGAAACAGTAAGACCAAACAGCAGAAAGGGGTTTATGCTCATGTCCCAGCCGCTCGAAGAATCTGTTAAAAAATATGCCCAGCCATTTCAATCACCCCAGGATTTAACGCCTTTGCTTGATGCCATTGGAGATGCAAAAATCGTCATGCTTGGTGAAGCGAGCCATGGAACATCTGAATTTTACACCGTCCGTGCAGAATTATCAAAGAGGCTAATCCAAGAAAAAGGATTCACGTTAATAGCAGTTGAAGGCGATTGGCCGTCGTCGCAGCAAGTCAACCGCTATATTCGAGGATACAGCAGCAATGGCAAAAGTTCGGAGGAAGTGCTGCAGGCGTTTAAACGGTGGCCGACTTGGATGTGGGCTAATGAAGAAATTGCCGATTTTACCCGATGGCTGAAAAACTACAACGAGAATAATGAACAACAGGTTGGTTTCTACGGGATTGATGTTTATAGTCTGTGGGAATCGATGGAAGAAGTGGTGCAGTACCTGACCGATACCAACCCTGCCGGAGGGGATTTGGATTTGGCGAAAAAAGCGTTTTCCTGCTTTGAGCCATTCAATCGTCAACCGGAAAAATACGCCATTTCGACAGCAAATTTCACAGAAGTTTGCGTCGATGAAGTCTCAAAGTTGTTGTCCTCGCTCCGCAGCAATGAGGAACAGTATAAAGATGATCAGGAAAGCGATTTGAACTTGGAAATCAACGCCCTCGTTGCGAAAAACGCGGAAGATTATTACCGGGCAATGGTTCGAAGCGGTGAAATCTCCTGGAATATTCGAGATGAGCATATGGTCGAAGCCATCAACGAAGTGCGGGATTACCATGGACCCGACGCTAAAATCATTATTTGGGAGCACAATACCCATATCGGTGATGCCCGGGCAACTGACATGAGAAGAGATGGCATGCTCAATGTCGGACAAGTACTGCGGGAACAAAACCGCCCGCAAGACGTTTTTGCCGTTGGCTTTGGAACTTATCGCGGCACCGTCATTGCATCCGACTCTTGGGGAGCACCGTATGAGCGGATGTCCGTCCCGCCTGCTCGCATCCACTCATGGGAAGAGATTTTGCATCGTTCCGGCGCCCATGACAAATTTTTGGTTTTCAATCAAGAAAGCCGTTTGCTATTTGAGGATTGGGTCGGACACCGGGCTATTGGCGTTGTCTACAATCCGGATTTCGAAGCTTATGGCAATTATGTCCAGTCAAAAATTTCACAGCGCTACGATGCATTTATATTTATCGACGAAACAAAAGCATTAACTCCCTTAGAAGTTGAAAATCCAATAGTCGATTAACCGAATTCAACTTTCACGGCTTCTTTTGATGCTTTTCAACCCCAAAGAAAAAGGCAGACCTGGAATGGTCTGCCTTTGTTTCATATAAAACCGCCGTCGTTAAGGCTATAGAGATAGTTCCAATTGTCAGCTTTGTACAAAGCGTGGATCGTTAACCGGTCCCCTGTACCCAATGTTACTTCTTCTTGCGTAATCGCAACCACCATGGCGGTCGCCCCATTGTCCAAATTCAAATACACATCACCAATTGAAGGTCTTAGCGCATGCTTTTCTTTTATCGTATCTTCCAGCTTCACATCTTCTTCCAACTGATCTGCAGACACCTTGGATTTGTCCTGATAAGTTACATCGTTGCTGCCAGGTTCTTCACCAGGAACCATGACAAAAAATTCCCTGGCCTTCACTGTGTTTTGGCGAGTGGTAATTACATCCTTGCCCTCGACCATTTCAACTTTCTCAAACTCGTTCAAGGAGTAATGATCCATATAGTCCGGGTCCGGCTTGCTGATTAAAATATAGCCGCCTTCTTCTGCTACACGGTCTTCACGAAGCGTGTATTTTGCTCCCAAAAACAAAAACGAATCCATATGCTTCGGTTTGTAGTAAGTTACCTCTTCCGCTTTGCTTGCCACTTGCTCCATATCTTTGATCCGAAACATCAAAATCGACTTTTTAGCTAGGGGCTTAATGGAATAAATTTTGTGCAGCTCGTTATTATAATAAACGAACTGTCCTTTGCGTGCTTGAATTAATTTCATGTTTTCCCCTCCAACACTTGTATTTCTCCTCTGTAGATTTTAGAGGAAATAATGGCAGAAGTCCATGCAATCGATAAAATTGTCTGGTATGGTAGAACAAGCAAATATACAAGAAGGGTGAGCATGCGAATGGACTTCAAAAATCGCGATGAATTCATTATCAAAAAATACCAGCAAGATGAAGAAACAATGATTCAGCTTTACGTGCAATGGTGCTTGAACCATGACGTGGATGCCGTTGCTTTATACCAGCGCGCTTATCCTGGCCAAGTACAAAATGACACGCTGCTGAAAGCAGTGGAAGAAGCAGAACAAGAACATATGGAAATCGGGCATGACACCCTTTTGGAAGTGCTGCAACTGTTCGGCAATGACGATTTGGCTTTTGCCGTCACCGAAGAAATTCAAAACTTCCCGAAACGCTAAAAGACCAGGTGCTAGGTGCACCCGGTATTTTAGCGCTTTTTCTTTCTCAATTCTTTCGCTTTGTTTTCAATATAGCTGGTTCGAAGGTTTTCATAGCGGTTCGAAGATATATTGCTGTAGATTTCGTCCAAGCGCGAATGGTCTTCCTTTTCTTCCGTTTCCGCCTCTGGTTCAATCGTTTCTTCTGGCCGTTCCTTTTCCATCGCTTCCACCCCTCTGTTTATATATAATTTTCCCTTCCACGCCTACACTTAAACACACAGAAAAACCGGACCCTTTTATAGGTCCGGTTTTTTTGATTAGACAGTCACTTTTACGCTTTTCAGCTCTTTCCCAAGGAATTTCGCCAGTTCTAACATGCCAAATTTCCCGGCTGCCGCTTCTGCGTCTGAATTATAATTGGTGTTGGTATTTACATCATAAGTGAAAATTTCACCCGCGCTGTTGCGGATAAATTCAATTCCCGCCACGGTAATATTGTTTTGGCGAAGAAACTCTTCGTATTTCGCAATGATCGGGTCATTGAAGCCTTCAACCACTTGGAATTTAGGCTTTTCTTCCACTTGCTCTCCTACAGGGCAGAACAAGTCTTCAATGCTGCATGCATCCGCCGGGCATAATTCAAAGCCTTCTGATGTATCCACTTGCACCGCATAGACAAATTTGCCGCCGACAAATTCACAGCGCGTAATAAACGGTTCCGGCGCTTGGATATACTGCTGGACAAGCGTAATGCCATCAATTGATGGTTCAAAACCGCCGCCATCCAAGTGTTCATGCAACGCTGCCATCGAATGGAACAATTGCACGCCTAATCCTTTTCCTGCACGGTTATGCTTGATAATAAAAGAAGATTCTCCCAGTTTTTCTGCTGCTTTGACGATTTGCTCTTTGCCGTTTGCCGCAATCGTTTTTGGCGTACGGATGCCTGCTGCGTTCAACGCCATATATTGATTGACTTTGCTGACTTCAAGACGCAAAGCCCGGCTTCCGTTAAAGACTTTGCGTCCGTGGTGCTCAAGCCAAACCAATAAAGATTCTGCAAGTTCAGGCGCATAGCGATGGCCGCGAGTATGCGAGGAAGCACTCATGCGGCTATAGAATACGCCTTCTGGCGGCGCTTCGTTCAAGTCAACAAGCCCTTCATCGGTAAACCAGTTTTCATAAGGCAAGCCCAGTTCATCCAAACGCTTGAATAAGTGGGTTGTCCATTCTTCATTTTCGTGAATTACATATATTTTTTCAGTCATAAAAAGTCCTCCTATTTAGAAAGCGTTTCAAGCGCTTTTCGTTTTTCTTCCACCAACGGCATTACTTTCTGCGAAAAGCGTTCCATCTCTTCCAGCTGCGGAGAAAATTGCAGAAGCAATAGATCAAGGCCCACTTTTTCATAAGCCAGAATCTGATCTGCAATTTGTTCAGGCGTACCGATCAAATTCGGGCGCAAGCCGCGGTTGGAAACCGAATAATCTTCCAATTTCACCTGCTGCTCGAGCTGCGATTTGCTGACAAAGTCGTTATAGCCAACATAGCCGCTCGAATCCTTCATATCAACAATGCGTGCGTACTCTTCTTTGACTTCTTCTTCTGTATCACGGCACACAACATATGCCGCCATACCGAATGATTGCAACGGCTCTTTTCCTGCCGCTTTGCGAAGGTCTTTCATATCTTGTATTTTCTTCTCAATCTCTTCCACTGTTCCACCATGCATCACATAAGCGTCGCAATTCTCGACGATTGACTTTTTGCCGCGCGGACTTTCGCCTCCAGCATATAAAATCGGGTTCGGCCGCTGCACCGGTTTCGGCTCCAAGCGTGCGTTTTGAATATCGTAATATTTTCCTTTAAACGAAAACTCTGGCTGGGTCCACATTCCTTTTACTATTTCAAGAAACTCATCTGTCCGGTCATAGCGCTCGTCATGCTCTGTGAATTCGCCGCCGTATTGGCGCGCTTCTTCTGCCCACCATGCAGAAACGACGTTCAACGTAAAGCGCCCATTAGAGATCTGGTCAATGTTCGCCGCCATTTTAGCCGTGATAGCAGGGTTATGGAAAGCAGGCCGGATGGCTGTCATGATTTCGATTTTTTCAGTTACAGCGGCAAGTGCCGCTGCCGTAGACCAAGCTTCAAGCGAATCAGCTTCCATCCCTTTTATGTCATTCAAGTTCAATTCAGCAATCAAGGTAGTGTCATATCCCCATTTTTCTGCTGACTGAGTCACTTTTTTTGCATATTCGAATGTAGTGGGCATATTTTCCTCTTCTACATTGCGAAGCCATCCACCGAAAATCGGCATCCAAAAACCATATCTCATCTCTACTCGCTTCCTCTCATCTATGAAGTGATTGTCACTCCCGGAGTTTCTCCCAGAGTTGTAATTTTATAGAGCCAACTTAAAAAATAGAAATTGGTTGAAACTTCATTATCCATTTTTTGAAGATTAAACGTATTATACAATAAACCCGTTTATTCTTACCAGTGAACTTGGTTATAAATTTTTTAACTTTTCATAACAGGCTTTTCTTGTTTTCATTATAGGCAAGAACTCGTCACTTTCCGAAAGATAAGGGCATGACAACAGCCATTACCTCTCCTCCCGCGCATAGCGTTTCATCTGCAAACACTTCGATCGAAACCCGGAATTTCTTCGGGTGAATTTCTTCCACTTTTCCGATAGCTTTTAACATTGCTCCTTTTGGTGTCGGTTTCATGAAATCTACATGCAAAGAAGCAGTGACAAAACGAGGGGGTTCCTCTCCGCTTCCCGGTTCAAAACCATTCTTCCGGTGAAGCGCCAAAGAAGCAGAGCCAGTGCCATGGCAGTCGATCAGTGAAGCGATCAGCCCTCCGTACACAAATCCAGGAATGGCGGTATGTTCTTCTTTTGGTTCGTAGAAAGTCACCGTTTCTTCCCCTTGCCAACTGGTGCGGAAATGGTGTCCATGCGGATTTAACCGGCCGCAGCCATAACACCATGCGAATTCTTCCGCATAATCGTCTTGTATTGCATGTCGCGTGTCCGATGCCATCAACTACCCCTCTTTTCTTCCGGTTTCCAAAGCACAAAATATTCTTTATCTTATCACAGCACTAGTGGATTAATGCAAGTATTCAAACTTTTCCCCCTAAACAAAAAAGGTTTGAAGCCCTTTCGCTTCAAACCTTTTTTGCATTCCAAAAGAAAAAGCATGATCCTTTTCATCAGATCATGCTTTCCCTTTTGCTTCCCCTTCTTCCTGAAGGGGCTTTGCACGCGGAAAATTCGATTAAATTCCTTCTACAAACTGTCATTTTCTGACGAATAACAAACCCTCGCCATTCTTATAGTTCACTTGCTCTGACTGCTTTTTGCCATTCCGGCATGTGGATTCACATCTACATTTTGGTGACGATTGATGGCAGCCAGTCTTTCAAATGCACTTACACAAAAAACTTACATCTTACTTTTGTTACACTTTCCAATTAGAAACCACATGAAACGTTGGTCCCCGACGAGAGTGATAATCGCCAGTAAAGCAAATTTTCCGCCAAGGCTGTGCAATTCCTCGTCTGAAGGCGATTGTAAACGATTTATCTTAGTTGCCCGTTTACTCGTTTCTTCCTACGGTAGTTCTGCCTTGTATAAATAAAATACCCCTTCTAATCTTTTTCAAACCTCTTTTTTAAAAATTTATTAGAATCTTTATTAAATTTTAATTATTTTTTTACTTTTCCTTTTTAGCAAGCTATACTAGGAATTAGTTCGAATTCCGTAATAAAGGAGAGATTTTATGGCTAAGAGTTTACCCTTGCGTTCAGAAGTACCAGTAGAAGATACATGGGATTTAAGAAGTTTATTTTCTTCAGAAGAAGAATTTTATCAAGCATTGTCCGCGCTTGAGGAGCATGCCAACTCGTTCCAGCAGCAGTATTCAGGAAAAGTGGCAGATGCTTCTTCCATCATTGAAGCGTTGACTGCCTATGCTGCGCTTTACGAAAAACTGGTTCCCCTAAGTACATATGCTAGTTTAGTGTTAAGCACCGACCAAACAGATGACGCCGCTCAAATGCTTTCGAGCAAATTTGGATCGGTCGCCGCAAAGATCAGCAGCAAACTGGCTTTTCTAAACAGTGAACTTCTGGCCTTGCCTGAAGAGATGCTGCAGCAAGCGATGAATGAATCCGAAGAGTTCAAAGTGTACTTGGAAAAGCTGATCCGCAAAAAACAATATCAATTGCATCCCGAAGTGGAAAAAACCCTAGCTGCTTATTCGCCCACATTCAGCGCGCCATACGGTTTGTATAACACCACTAAAATGGTTGATATGAAATTTGACGATTTTGAAGTGAACGGCAAAAACCATCCGCTCAGCTACGTTTCGTTTGAAGGTGACTGGGAAGCCGAACCGAATGTCGAACTTCGCCGCGCAGCCTTCAACGCGTTTTCTGCTAAGCTGAAAGATTATCAGCATACAACAGCGAAAACTTATGATATGCAACTGCAAACGGAAAAGACAACTTCAGATTTGCGCGGCTACGATAGTATTTTTGATTATTTATTGTTTAATCAGGAAGTCGACCAGTCCCTCTACAATCGCCAAATTGACTTGATTATGAAAGAATTGGCTCCGCATATGCGCAAATACGCAAAATTGCTGCAAGATGTCCATGGCCTTGGCAAGATGACCTTTGCCGATTTGAAGATTTCATTGGATCCATCGTATGAACCTGAAATCACTGTAGAAGAATCCAAAAAATACATCAATGAAGCACTTGCAATTATGGGTCCGGACTATTTGGAGATGGTCGATCGCTCGTATTCAGAACGCTGGATCGATTTTGCACAAAATACCGGGAAATCGACAGGTGCTTTTTGCTCAAGCCCTTACGGCGACCATCCGTATATTTTAATATCCTGGACAGGACGCATGAACGAAGTGTTTGTTTTGGCTCATGAACTGGGCCATGCCGGCCATTTCTACAACGCCAACCGCGAGCAGAACGTATTTAACGCGCGCCCATCCCTGTATTTTATCGAGGCGCCGTCAACGATGAACGAAATGCTCGTTGCCAACCACCTTCTTGAAAGCTCGAACGACCCGCAATTCAAGCGTTGGGTCATTTCTTCAATTGTCGCCAGAACGTATTACCATAACTTTGTGACGCATTTGCTTGAAGCAGCTTATCAGCGTAAAGTATATGAACGCATTGACGCTGGCCAAAGCGTTAACGCGGGCATTTTGAACAACTTAAAACGCGGTGTGCTCGAAGAATTCTGGGGAGATGCTGTGGAAATTACGCCAGGAGCTGAATTGACATGGATGCGCCAGCCGCATTACTATATGGGCTTGTATCCGTACACATACAGCGCAGGACTCACAATTTCCACGCAAGTATCCAAGCGCATCTTGAAAGAAGGCCAACCGGCTGTCGATGACTGGATCGAAGTATTGAAAGCCGGCGGCACGAAAACGCCTGTTGAACTGGCCAAAATGGGCGGCGTCGATATTACAACTGAACAGCCGCTTCGTGATACCATTGCCTACATCGGTGAATTGGTGGACGAACTTGTCAAACTGACTGAAGAAATTAAAGTGAAGTAACAAGTATATAATGTAAAAAAGCCGGACAAGATCTGTCCGGCTTTTTTCATTTTTTAGCGCTTCTCCAATTCAATGTTTGTTCGACTGCGATTGCCGCCATTGTTCCGACAATCAAGCCATTCGACAGTGTAGCAGCCAAGACAGACGGCAAGTTGACCATGCTTTCCGGCGGGACAAACATGAGCCCAACGCCGATCATCAACCCAAATGCCGACACTTTATAGGCGCGTTGCTGATCTTTAGCTTCCGTTAACTCATTAAATGCCATTTCGACCATCTTAGTGAAAATCGCAAAAATGACCGCGTAGGCAACTGGCGCCGGCAATGCTGCGAGCAGCGCCATGATATTCGGGAATAAACTGACCAGCACCACAAGAACCCCGCCGATCATGAACGGCTTAAGCGATGGTGTTCTCGTAGCACTGACAAAACCAGCTGCGCCGGAAATCGGAACCGGTCCAATGGATGAAAATACGCCAGCCAATATTTGATTGAGCCCTGACGCTACAGAAGCTTGTTTGATCCGATCTTCTTTGGTGATGGAAAATTCATTTTTCAATACCGATTCCATGACACGGACCGATGCCATCATATTGGCGATCAACAGAATGGTGAGGAATAACGCCGTCACAAACATGCCGCTATCCCAGATCACTGGTCCGAAGACGAATATCTCTGGAAGCGAAAAGACAGAACTCTCAACAAATGCGGCGCTTGGCGCTTTATCCAATAGAAGGAAAATGAGCCATCCGGCTGAAATAGCCAAGAGTACGGAATAGCGGTTTACCCAAGCCGTTTTGTGGCCCATCAAATAAAACGTAATCATGATGACCAGCACCGCCCCAAAAACAATGATGCCATCAATCGGATCGCCTTCAGCCACAATGCCAAGCAACCCTTTTAAAATGGATTCGCTCAACTGCAAAACGAGCAGCAGCAGATAAATGAACGTAATCGTCGGCGTGAACAATTTTTTCATTTTGTCCACAAGCCCGGTATACGCAAAAATGATAAACAAACCCCCGCTGTAAATCAGGCCGCTTTGGAGCGCCTGCAGTGACGCATCCATTGTTGGGTACATCATGCCAATCAATCCGGCATAAACGATGAAAATGCCCCACCACAAACCTGCCGGCCCTTCGTTGATCGGCATTTTATGGCCAATGACGGCTTGTACAAGACAAGCAACTCCCAAAACAAAAATGGTACGCTGCACAAATAAGGTTGTGTCTCCCCCGTCCATGCCAAAAACACTCGCGATTGCAATTGGTGCGGCTATTGACGAAGCCAAAAGAAAGACCGCCCACTGAATTCCACCAACTAAATTTTTCATCAACACTTTCTCCACTTCCTGCATATGTCATATCATTATCCAGTATACCCCATTTTATATAAGACAAAAAAAAGGCCTGACGCCGTCAGGACTCTTTTTTCTTGTTGCCGTCTTTATCATACGTTACTGTATATCCTTGATCCTCTAAGTTCTTCACTTCTTTTCTCGAAGCTCTCACTAAGAGCCAAATAATAACAAGAGATAAAATGAATATCACAATAACGGAAATAATTCCTGGAATATACTCGGTCTTGTCTTCTGGAAAATATAGAAATTCCATTATATTTTTTCCCGCCTTTATCTAATCAATTTTTCCCTATTATACATGATAGTTATAGCTGTTTAAGGAAGGAACGTGAACGTTTAGTGGCAATCCATTATCTTCAATTCTCTTCCATACATACTTGTTCAGAAAAAATGCCAGCCGCATTGTTACGCTGGCTGGCATTTTTTACAAATTTCCTATTCGCCTTCTGAAACCACAGTAAACCGCTTGTTCTTATGTTTAGGATCCTCAATTTCATCAACTAAGGCGATGGCGTAATCCCTGTAACTGATGTAGCTCTCGCCTTTTGAGTTGACGATAAATCCGTCTTCACCCGACTGGTAATAGCCGGTCCGCATTCCTTCCGGATCAAAAAAAGCAGCCGGACTCAGGAAAGTCCATTGAATCCCTTTTGAAGCCTCCAAATCGGCTAGGTTTTGGCTCTGGTTCAAGGCAATCGCTTTAAAGGTTTCCGGAAATTCCGGCGTCTCATAAAAGCGCGTCGTTTTTGCTTCATCGACGAACAAACTTCCGGCGCCGCCGACGACAATCATTCTTGTGTTCGGTGCACCTTTTAATGCTTCAATCAGAAATTTTCCCGCGTCCACATGCTGTTCTGCTTTTTCAACCGGCACGCCAAATGCATTGACTACTACGTCAAATTGCTTTAAATCTTCAGCAGTTAAGTTGAAGATTTCTTTTTCCAAAACCTTTACATCTGGCCGTTCAAGTTTTTGGGCATTTCTAACGATGGCTGTAACGTCATGGCCTCTCACCATCGCTTCTTTCATAATAAGGCTTCCCGCTTTTCCAGTTGCTCCAATAATTCCAACTTTCATTCAGGGTTCCTCCCAGCGTTTTCTTACTGCTCTATGGCATCTTTCAATATTTCATAGGACCGTCTTCTTTTTTCCTGATCGTATATATAAGATACCGCCATCAATTCGTCAATTCCTAATTCTCCGCAGAAGCGGTTGATTTGTTCGCTCAGGGTGTTCCGGTCCCCTTTGAACGTATACTTCGACATGCCGTGCACCATGCTTTCTTCATAGAAATTCCATCTGCCATCCATTGATTCTACTGGCGGCTGAAGAAGATTCCGGGTTCCTCTGACAACGTTCAAGTAAAACAGATCGCTTGAGGTTGAAAGCATTTCAGCTTCTTCATTGGTTTCTGCCCCAATCACATTAACGCAAACCATTACGTAAGGTTTGGCAAGATATTCGGAAGGTTCGAATTCACTCCGGTAAATGCCGAGCGCCTGCTCAAGCTGCTGAGGGGCAAAATGTGCAGCAAACACGTAAGGCAAACCGAGACGTGCCGCTAGCTGGGCACTGGACGTGCTCGATCCAAGTATAAAAATCGGCACTTCTGTCCCTACTCCAGGATGCGCATGGACCTTTCCTTGGTGTTCGGCAGACTTTAAATAAGTTTGCAGTTCGACCACATCTTGCGGAAAAACGAAAGCCGTTTCCTGATTGGTTCTGCGCAAAGCATGGGCAGTTTGCATATCGGTTCCCGGCGCACGGCCAAGCCCTAAATTGACTCGTCCCGAATACATGGTTTCCAGCGTTCCAAACTGCTCCGCTACAACAAGCGGTGTATGGTTTGGCAGCATGACACCGCCAGAGCCGACTTCAATCGATTCCGTGTTATCCAGGACTTTTGCGATTAAAATAGAAGTGGCTGAACTGGCCAGCGTCGGCGTATTGTGATGCTCCGACAGCCAAAAGCGCCGATAGCCTAATCCTTCCACGTGTTTCGCCAGCTCGACCATGTCTTGTAATGCCTCTTTGGTTGTATACCCTTCACGCACCGGCACTAAATCCAACACAGATACCGGTATTGCTGTTCGTACTTCACTCATTTCTTAACGCCCTTTCTTCTATAGCTGTACTTTAAGCATAGAACCAGAAAATCTTGAATACAAACTTTCTGCTTGCAGCTTTAAGAAGTCGGCGTTTCTTTTGATAGGCTGCGCCATGTGTCGATTTTATCGTCTTCGTCGAATTCGATAATTACGTCCGTGACGCCTTTCACCCCTTCTTTGATTCGTTTTTCAATATAATCCCTGACATCGTCCGCTTCTGCTATGGTCATTTTAGGATCTACTTCCAGCTTCAATTCAATGTGGAAGCTTTCCCCTTCTTTGATGACATCCAAGTCTTGGATATCCCGAACTTTTTCATGCTGTAAAACTTTGGCTCCGATTCTTGCCTGCATCTTTACATCAGCTACACCAAGCGCCCCTGCCGCATTATCCAGGAATACCCGTCCTACTACCAGAATCAGCATGGCACCAATAATGATGGATGCATAACCGGTAGCGCTGTGAAACGGGGTATATGTCGAAATGACAATCGCCAGTAATGCCAGCACCGCTCCGCCGACCGCTACATTATCCTCCAAAAAGACCAATTTTGTGGCTGGCTTCGCTTCTTTTACGTGCTTGTAGCTTTGAAAGACGAATTTCATTCCGCTGATTTTTTCCGCAGGCAGATGTTCTGTGATTTCCCTCATCGCTTTTTGAAGGACAAAAGCCTCCAATAAAGCAGAAGCGCCCAGCACGCTGATATTCAGCCAAAACCAGTCTTCCGAATGCGTGGTATCGGAAATATGATGAATGCCTTCTACAATGGTTTCGTAAGCTAAAACACCGACAACCAATACTGCCCCCAGCAAAACCAAATTGACCAAACGGCCAAAACCGCCTGGAAACCGTTCCGTAGGGGCTTTCTTACTCAAGGCAGAACCGACAAAAACAAACAATTGGTTGGCGGCATCGCCAAAACTATGCATCATTTCGGCAAACATCGCGACATTTCCTGTAATTAGATAAGCGATGGTTTTGATAATCGCAACAATAGTATTGACGCAAGCAGCCCAAAAAGCGGACTTTGTTCCTCCTTTTAGGAGTCGAAAAAATTCTCTCACTCGGCTTCATCTCCCCGTTTACTTTAACTTTCTGCTATTCTTTTTGTTCCCCAATTTCAAGAAGCTCACACGTAAACGCCAAAAATTCGGCATAGAAAAGGGAGAGCCATTTTTCATGGCTCTCCTTTTTGCACTTTAAATTTCGTAAACTTTACCAATTTCAGCAAACGCTGCGATGCCGCTATACGTTTCTTGAGCCGCTTGAAGAATTTCATCGAGGCTGCCGTATTGCGGCAAATGCGTCAACAGCAATTTGCCCACACCTGCTTTTTCTGCAAGAGTACCAGCTTGGCTCCCACTCATATGCCCTTCAATAATGCCGATGTACTTTTCATATAAATTGGATTCAGCTACTAGTAGATCTGCGCCTTCAGCAAAGCCAACCAAGGCTTCTGTCCATTCCGTGTCTGCTGTAAAGACCACCGATTTCCCATTGGAAGAAAACCGGAGGGCTAAACAATACACCGGATGGACCGTTTCACAAAACGACACTTCCCAGGGCCCAATTTGAATTTTCTCCTCTACATTTAACGCTCTTCCTTCAGTGACTCCTTTAAAAGAGAGCTGGTCGAACGCTTCTTTGTCTTTGTCATGGGCAAAAATCGGCAAGGGTATGTTGTCCCACTCTTTTAACTGCATGCCAATCATCGCCGCATGCTGCAAAACACCGATATCCGCAATATGGTCTGCATGATAATGGCTGATAACTACCGCGTCGATTTTGCGCAGCTCCGTGTAATTCTGTACCGCTGCCAACACTCCGCTTCCGCAATCAACTAAACATCGGAAACCATCTTGTTCAATCAAAAATGAAGAAGTCGCTTCGTTTTTATTCGGGAAAGCTCCCCAAATCCCAATTGGTGTAACCTTCATAAAACCGCTCCTTTGCCAATTTGTTTTCTTCAGTATACCTGATTCAATCAAAGCCATCTTGTTTAGGCGTTATTTATGTGTGGTATGTATACAAATGAGTGATAATCAAATTGGAGGGATTACTTTGACAGTAAAACTAACAGTAGAAAACGCGGTACAAGCAAAAGCGGAAATTGAAAGATTGCAAAGCCAAGGATATAGCGATGACAATATTTATATTTTCGCCCATGACAAACGCCGTGAAGAGGATATCACTGAAGCGTTGGATACTGAAAGTGTCGGCATGAAAGAACAAGGCTTTCTGACCGGCATGAAAAACATGACTAGTTCCCGTGGAGACGAGCTTCGGGCCCAAATGGCCGCAGTCGGTTTATCCGATCAAGAAGCCGAAGAATACGAAGAAGAGCTTGATAAAGGAAAATTAGTGATCATTGCATCTAAAGACGAATAAGCAATACAAAAGGCCGCTTCTCTTCTAGAGAACGGCCTTTCACTTTTCAATATAATGAAAATTTTTTATATTTTTATTATTCTAACTTAAACATTTTTCTTCCAGTTACTTAGGGAAATAGTTAGGAACACTGGAAGTACCGTTCTTCTCATTGATATAGCATTTGATTTTTGCTATATTTGAATAAGTTTAATTTTCGAAATGATAGCATCGCAGCTTTTTTCTGCAGGGCATCAAGGGGGAACGGAATGAAGAACAGCATAAAAATGGGCAGCGCCTTTATCGGCATTATCGTGGGAGCAGGTTTCGCTTCTGGACAGGAGATCCTTCAGTATTTCACGAGTTTCGGTATGATGGGCATCATTATAGCCGGTATCGCAACAGCCTTATTTGCTTATTTGGGCATGAATTTAACACTTCTCGGCAGCCGGATGCAGACCACTTCCCACAAAGAAGTGGTTTACGGCATCAGCGGTAAAGTATTTGGAAGAGTTGTCGATTACATCATTATTTTCACTTTGTTCGGCGTAGGGGTAGTGATGATTGCAGGAGCAGGTTCTTTAGTGTCCCAGCAATTTGGACTGCCGGCAATTGCTGGCAGCACGTTGATGACAGTGTTGGTCATTGTAACCATTATGCTCAATGTCCACAAAGTCATTGCCATCATTGGCAGCATTACGCCATTTTTAATCTTGATGGTTGTGGTATTGGCTATATATAGTTTGGTGACAATGGACAGCTCGTTCGCCAATCTTGACTCAATCGCTCAACAACAAGTATCTGCCGTGCCTAACTGGTTTTTATCAGCCTTTAACTATGTATCTTTTAACATTGCGTTAGGTGCTTCAATGGCAATCGTGATGGGCGGTACGGAAAAAGATGAAAAAGTGGCGGCACGCGGCGGCTTGATCGGTGGGCTCGGGCTTGGAATTCTGATTATCTTAAGCCACTTGGCAATTTTTTCTAAAGTGGATGCAGTCGGCAATGCAGATATGCCGATGCTGCAAATTGCGAATGACATTTCCCCTATCCTCGGGTTTTTCATGTCGATCATCTTATTTGGAATGATTTTTAATACCGCAGTCGGGATGGTCTTTGCATTCTCTGCTCGATTTTTCGAGTTCGGCACGGCAAAATTCCGGATTTTCGTGATTATCACTGGAGTGGTTTCGTTTATCCTAAGCTTTGTCGGCTTTAAAAATCTTGTCAACGACTTCTATCCGGTTGTGGGCTATCTCGGCTTTTTCCTGGTAGGGGCAATCATTGTTGCAGCTTTCAGGTACCACAGAAAAACAGCTACAATTTAATTAATTTTTTCTCAAAAATCCCAGCCGCCAAAGCAGGCAATTCCGCTTTGGCGGTTTTTCATGATATGGTTCTAGTTAGATAATAACCTGAAAGGAGTGCTCATTGATGGAGTCGTTCGTCAAAACACCCGAACAGCAAAAGTTGCTGGATCAACTCAAAGAATTGCAGCCAGCTTTCCAAAAACGCGAACCGGAATTGGACGCTCTTGGTTCTTTTCCTTTCAACAATATTGCCGATTTAAAAAAACTGGATTACCATACGCTGACATTGCCAAAAGAGTTCGGCGGACAAGGATTCGGCCTTTATGAATACATACTTGCCCAAGAAGCAATTTCAGAAGGATCCGGCGCCACCGGCCTATCCATCGGCTGGCATGTCGGCATTGTCCTCGAATATGCCGAAAACCGGCATTGGCATCGGGAATCGGCTGATTGGCTGATGGAAAAAATACAGCATGGTGCGCTCATTAATACTGCTGCGACTGAGAACAATGCAGGCAGTCCGCTGCGTGGCGCGTTGCCAAGAACGACAGCTGTGCAGGACGGAAATGAGTGGGTCCTCAATGGCGAAAAGACATATACGTCGCTCGCCCCTGTCCTCGATTATATTTTTGTGACCGCTACAACTGAGAACAGCACTGTCATGACGTTTATCGTTCCGCGCGATGCAGAAGGCGTCTCGATCGACGACTCATGGGACATGCTCGCCATGCGGGGAACAGCAAGCCAAACGCTCATATTGGACAATGTCCGCATCCCTGTTTCTTATGTACTGAAACCATCCCATGCTCAAACACCGGCAAAAGGCTGGCTGCTTCATATTCCAGCTTGTTATATCGGCATCGCCGCTGCCGCGCGGACGTATGCTGTGCAGTTTGCAGCGGGCTATATTCCCGCTTCGCTTGGCAAACCTATTGCAGAAACGCCGAATATCAAGCAACTCATTGGTGAGATGGAACTGGAACTAGCCACCGCCCGCCACCTGCTATATGGTACAGTCGAACGCTACGAACATGCTGAAGACAAAGCAATGCTGGCTGAAGCGTTGAGCATCACGAAAATTGCCGTTACCAATGCAGCCATCGGCATCGTCGACAAAGCGATGAAAATTGTCGGTTCCCGTGCCTTATCGGAATCAAATCCGATGCACCGCCATTATTTAAATGTGCGCGCTGGCCTATATAACCCGCCGATGGAAGATATGGTCAAAGCCCAGCTTGCCAGCCAGGCAATCGGAATTTTTCGCGCGGAAGAAAATTGAAAGGTGGAGAAAAGCAAAATGACCCTAGTATGGATTGATGATACCAAAATTGATGCCTTGAACTTTCGAGCAGAAACTATACCCGACGCTGTTTCAGGGAAGAAAAAGCAGAAAATCACTTTTGATTTTAAAGTGACGAGCGCAGAGTACCACGATATTGCCGTCTTGTTGTATAAAATGGAGTTTCGCATTCGAGTTCCTGAAAAAGAAATGGATTTTTTTGCTGCAATTTCCAACTATTCGACTTCCATCACCAATCTTTATAAAGAAAATCAAGTGGCTGACTATAAGCTGGAATTGACAGAGAAAGCATAAAGCAAGAACTGCCCACACCCCTAAATGGGTGTGGGCAGTTCTTTTCATCATCTTTTGAAACGGCTTCCGGACTTGCTTCTTAGCCGCTGCATTAAGTTTTTTGCCCGTGCAGCTTTAGCTTTAGCCAAATTTTCGTCCACTTCAATCGATACAACTTCTCCTTCATTCATCGTGATGGTAAACCATGAATGTACTTGGCTGCCTTCAGGCAATTGAGAAGCAGGAATGACAATTTCCCGGCCATATTCTTCTAATAAAATCACTGCATTGGAGCCATCCTCGATTCGGTCAAGCATCCCTCTCATCCTATTCTCCCCCCAAACAAGCAAGACCTTGTTCTTTGATATTCTTAAGTTTTGCAGGTCCAATGCCTTTTATTTCCGTTAGTTGGTCGATTGTCCGGAATGGCCGTTCCTCAATGATATCTTTTGCAAAAGCAGGTCCGATGCCTTCGATTTCCTGCAGTTCTGCAGAAGAAGCGGCGTTCAAATCGATGCACCGATTCTTGCCTTCTTTAACAAGTCCGTTCCGTTCCGCCGATACGCTGTATGTCTTTCCATCTGTCTCTATAATGACAGTGCCATTGACGTCGGTGCCGTACACTTCCGCTCCAGCGTTTTCTGCAGCAGCCAATACTTCCGCATGGGGATGGCCATATGAATTATCCGCTCCTGCACTATAAATAGCGATTTCAGGTGAAACTGCCTTTAAGAAGGCATTGCCCGTGGACGTATTAGAGCCATGGTGCCCCAAATGCAAAATTTCAGCGTCCAAATCTATTCCGCTATCAATCATGGTCTGCTCTTCTTTAATGCCGGAATCGCCCGTAAAGACGAACCGGATATCCCCGTACGACAGCCGGAACGAAATCGATTCTTCGTTCGCCTTTCCTGTGGCCGTTTCCGGATACAACACTTCGATTTTCATATCTCCCAGATCGAATACTTCTCCGCTCCGAGGCTCGTAATAATCTATGCCAGTGGAGTCGATTGCCTCCAATGTTTCGATAAAGGTATCAGATGTACTTTCGTTGCCCGACATCCACACTTCCCCAACGTCAAAGTTATTGATGATATCAGCGAGTTGCCCAATATGGTCGGAATCGGGATGGGTCCCGACAGCAATATCGATTTTTTGAATGCCTTGCTTTTCTAGATAATCGACGGCATCCGTAGAATTCCAATCGCCTGCATCAATGAGCATCGTATAACCTTCCATCTCAAGCAGAGTCGAATCTCCCTGCCCAACATCAATAAAGTGCACTTTTAAGCCGCCAGCCTGCTGCTTTTGGGCTGTTTGCTTTTCTGGTTCAGCCTCTTCTGCCTGCTCTCCTGGGCGAATACAAGCCGCCAGCAGTAATAAAATCAGTATGCTATAGAAAATTAGCCATTTTTTCTTCAAGGACTCCCCCTCATTTCATACTGCATTTTACCATAAGGCATAGGGTTCTTTCTCTTTTTGCCCTTTCTTCAGCGCACCAGGCAGATAACCATACCCAATCGCAACAAAGCCGCTTCAGAAATTCCGAAGCGGCCTTGTTCTGCTTTTTTAAGTTGGAGCATTAAGATGACATATAACCGCCGCCGTTTACATGCAAGAATTGGCCAGTCATATAGGAGTTTTGAGGATCGGCCAAGAAAACAAAAGCTTTCGCCAGTTCGTACGGCTGGCCTGGGCGGCCAGCCGGTACATCTTCTCCGAAATCTTCCGCCACATTCGGGTTTATGTCTTCGAATGTCTTTGTAATGAGCGGTGTCCAAATCGGTCCAGGCGCAATGCCATTCACTGCAATTTCCTGGTCAACCAAGCGCCGTGCTAATGAACGGGTCAAAGAGACAATGGCTCCGTTTGCGCCTGCGTAATCGATGAGGTCAGAATGCCCTTGGTAAGCATTAACGGAAGCTGTGTTGATAATGCGGCTCCCTTTTTTCAAATGGGGCAGCGCGGCTCGGGTAATGTAGAACATCGCAAACACTTTAATCTGAAACGTTTTAAGAAGCTGCTCATCTGAAATGTCGAGCGGTGACTCCTGGGGGTATTGAAAGCCTGCATTGTTAACCACGACGTCCAATTGGCCAAATTCATCCAGCGCAAACTGGACCAATCGATCACAGTTTTTAGAGGTACTCAAATCTCCATTTAGCGCCCTTGCTTCACCGCCGTACTTTTCAATAACTTGTATCGTTTCATTTGCCGAGTCTTCATCGTCCAAGTGGCCAATCACGACTTTCGCGCCTTCTTTGGCGTAAGCAATGGAGACAGCACGGCCAATGCCGCTGCTGCCCCCAGTAACAAGAGCCACTTTGCCCTTTAATACCCCGCTTTCTTTGTAGTCTTCCAAATCCGTATTATTGAACGATTTGTCCACTCCATTACCACCCTTTCAAATTTCAATGCGTGCTTAAATTTTTTCAAGGTGCCAAACCTCGTCCGAATATTGCTGGATGGTTCGGTCACTGGAAAAAACGCCGGATTCTGCAATGTTTTTCACTGACATCCCCCACCATTCTGCGGAATTTGCATAAGCCGCCACCATTTCTTCATGTACCGTGGCATAACTTTGAAAATCCTTTAGCACAAAATAAGGATCATTTAAATCCACCAATTGCTTGCGGATAAAACTGATATTCTCACTGCCATCAGAAAATTCCCCATGCAGAAGTCGGGCCATAAGGGTTGCCAATTCCGGGCTTTGCTCGATTACGTCTTGTGCCCGGTACGATTTGTGCTTTTCAAGCTGCATAATTTGCTGAGAATGAAGACCGAAAATAAAAGCATTTTCTTTGCCTACCCGCTCAACAATTTCAACGTTTGCGCCGTCTAGCGTACCTAACGTTATGGCTCCATTCATCATGAACTTCATGTTCCCAGTGCCTGAAGCCTCTTTGGATGCGGTCGAAATCTGCTCACTGACGTCTGCAGCCGGAAACAGCTTTTCGCCATGGCTGACATTGTAATCTTCCACAAAAACAATATGGATATGCTTGCGTACTAAAGGGTCCTTGTTTACTTTACTTGCTACAGCATTGATTAATTTAATGACTTGTTTGGCAAATTCATATCCAGGAGCCGCTTTACCGCCAAAGAAAAACGTCCGTGGATAAGGCCGGAATGTGCTGTCTTCTTTGATGCGGTCGTAGAGCGATTGAATATGAAGAATGTTCATCAATTGGCGTTTATAACCATGAAACCGTTTAATATGGATATCGAAAATAGACAACGGATCAATTGGGCTGTTTCCCGCTTTCCCAACATGGTCGATCAACTGGTTTTTTTTCGTCTGCTTTACCGCTTTCAGCGCCTCTTGGAAAGAAGCATCGATAGCGAACTTATTTAAGTTATTCAACAGAATCGGCTTTTTGATCCACTCTTGTCCGATAGATTCTGTGATTAGATTTGTCAGTTCAGGATTAGCTTTAATCAACCAGCGTCGATGGCTGATGCCGTTGGTTTTGTTATGGAATTTCCCTGAAAACTGCCTATACAGTTCCTTCATTTCCCGATTCTTCAAAATATCCGTATGGAGTTGTGCTACTCCGTTTACTTTATAGCTGCCCACAACCGCCAGCACGGCCATTTTCACAATGCCGTCGTCAATGATGGACATCTTTTTAAACGCCTCTTCTTTGCACTGCTGTTCCTGCAATTGTGCTTTGAAACGGCGATCAATTTCTTGGATAATTTCATAAACGCGGGGAACCAATGCCGACAGCAGGTGGCTGTCCCATTTTTCCATCGCTTCCCCTAAGATGGTGTGATTTGTATAAGAAATTGTTTGGGTGGTCAAATACCAGGCTTCTTCCCATTCCAATCCTTCCACATCAAGCAAAATACGCATCAGCTCTGGAATCGCAATGGCTGGATGAGTATCGTTGATCTGGATCGCTACATGAGCAGGCAATTGCCGAACTGGGCAAGGCAAGGTTTTTAAAATGGTTTGAAGAGAAGCACTGCACATAAAATACTGCTGTTTCAAGCGCAATATTTTCCCTGTAACCAGGGAATCATTCGGGTAAAGCCGATCGGAAATCGCCGCGGTTTCCATCGCATATTCCTCAAAATCTTTATGCGCCGGAAGCGGACGTTCGGAAATCTCCGCTTGCCATAGCCGCAAAGTATTTACTGTCCCGTTGGATGCACCGATAACCGGCATGTCGTATGGAACAGCCTTGACCCATTCCATGTCTGTAAGGTGCGGATGCAAACGGCCATAGAACGGAATTTCCACTGTTAGATCTTCCCGCCGGATTTCCCAATTCCCCATTTCCTTTATCCAATCAGTCGGGTATTCGGTTTGAAAGCCATCTTCAATCCGCTGCGTAAACAAACCGCCTTTGTAACGGATTCCGCATCCATGCCCCGGCAGTTGCAAAGCAGCAAGCGAATCCAAAAAACAAGCCGCTAGCCTTCCAAGGCCACCATTGCCAAGACCTGGTTCCGGCTCCATTTCTTCTAGTTCAGCCAAGCTATAGCCGAGTTCGCGCAGCCCTTCCTGAACAATTGTGAAAATCCCCAAATTGTAAAGGTTTTGTCCAAGCAACCGGCCAATTAGAAATTCAATTGAAAAATAATACAATTGCTTTGTTTCAGATTCCTTGTAGCGCTTATTGGTGCGGATCCAATCTTCTTCCACGACCTCTCTCACCATGGCGCCAAGTACTGCATACGCTAGCCGGGGCTCCTTGTTCCCACCGGCCTGCTCCAGCCGTTTCGCAAATTCTTCTTTGAACTTCTCTTTGGAATGAAACATAATTCTTCCTCACCCTCTGGCTAACCTCTCGTATTCCTTTGCATATTCTTTCGCTGAATGAGCCCAAGAATAATCGCCGACCATTCCATTACGTTTGATTGTCTCCCAATGTTCCGGCTTGGAATACAGTGACAAAGCCCGTTCTACCGCGGCAGAAAACGGTTTTCCTTGTATGAAATCGCTAAGGAAACCTGTTCCGCTGTGGCTGTTTTCATCATACTCTTCAATAGTATCCTTCAAGCCGCCGGTTTTGTTGGCAACTGGAACGGTTCCATAACGCATTGATATCAGTTGGCTCAATCCACAAGGCTCAAAATGAGAAGGCATTAGAAAGATGTCAGCTCCAGCGTACAATAAATGCGCAAGCGCTTCGTCGAAACCAATATAAACCCCTACTTTTTGTGGATAGTCTTCGGCTAGCTGACGAAAAAACTGTTCATTTTTTTCTTCGCCAGTTCCAAGCAACACAAACTGCAAATCCGTTTTTTCAAGGAAATCCGGCAATGTCTCCATCAACACATCCACGCCTTTTTGTTTGGATAATCTGGAAACCATTGTAAATAAAGGAGCATCTCCGCGTTCCGGCAATTTGAATTTTGCTTGTACTGCCCGTTTATTGACCGCTTTTTCTTCCATGCTTGTTTGGTCGTATTCCTTTTCAATCATCAAATCAGCCGCGGGATTATAAGCAACTGTATCGATGCCGTTTAATATGCCGACAAAATCTGCTTCCCGCTCTTGAAGCAAAGGGTCTAATTTTTCTCCGAACTTCTCTGTCAAAACTTCATCCCGATATGTAGGGCTGACAGTGGTGATCCGGTCAGCGTATAACAGGCCGGTCTTCATCATATTAAACTTGCCGTTCCATTCAACTGTGCCCTCGTCAAAATAGCGTTCATCCATCTCGTAATTGGAGAGGAAGACTTCTTTTGAATAAGGTCCTTGATAGAACAGATTATGGATAGTCAATACCGTTTTGACTCCTTCATTGAAATCCCGGTACTGTTTGTCCTCCCGCACCAAAAACGGCAGCATCGCTGTATGCCAGTCATGTACGTGTAATATATCTGCTTTAAAATTCAAGGTTCGCATAACTGCTAAAGCGGCACGATTGAAAAAAGCATAACGTTCGGCATCATCGGTATGCCCATAAACCCGATCCCGCTTAAAATAATGATCATGTTCTAAAAAAATGAATCGCACCCCATCAAGCATATATTCAAAAATTCCACACTTTTTTTGATCGTGCTTGAAGGAAATCTCGATTTCTCTATTGAATGTGAATTCCTCCTCGTATTTTTCTGGAAACAAATTGTATTTCGGGAGTATAACCATTACTTCATGGCCGAGCTCCACCAATTCTTTAGGCAATGCCCCCATCACATCAGCCAGTCCTCCTACTTTTATAAAAGGAGCACACTCTGCTGCCACCATGACAATTTTCATCCAACTTCCTCCTTCAATACTCGCTCCCCTTTTCGTAAGACAACCGGATTTTCTTTAGTCCCGTGCAAAACTACTCCCGATTCAATATGGACATCTTTATCGGCGATCACATAAGACAAATCACAGCCTTCACCAATCACACATTTCTGCATAATGATGCAGTGATCGACTTTTGCATTCTTCCTGACCATAACCGCGCGTCCGAGAATGCTTTCTGTTACCGAACCTTCAATGGTGCCGCCATTAGCGAGCAATGCCCGCTTCACTAACGAGCCCTTCAGGTAACGGGTTGGAGGTTCGTCTTTTACTTTTGTAAAAATCGGGCATTCATGAAGAAACAGCTCTCCCCATCGCTCAACGTCTAACAAAGCCATTGATTCATGGAAATAACTTTGGACTGAGTCAATGACAGCCAAATAACCCTCATATTCATAGCGGCCGTATGTGTAAGGCTTCTTCTTCAAATTGACAAGGTCTTCCACACTGATAATTCGTTTTTCTTTATAGACATCCACCAGCTCCATCAGCAGCTCTCTGGACATGATATAGCTTTTTAACGAGATATCCCCACTGACCGCTTCCGTAATATCTACACCTGATTCAATATGGGCCTGCAGCATTTTATGGTATTTGATTTGGGAAACGGTGTAGCAATTTGTAATCACGACATATTGGCGTCTGCTTTTTGTTATAAACGCTCTATGTTCTTCCATCACCGCAAAAGCTCCAACACTCATATGTCCGCCAGTCAGTTGTGAAGGCGGCAAGAGAAACAAACCGTCTTTTCTGCGGTCCAAATCCCAGCTTTTCCCCATGCCCACATGGTCTAAAAGCGACACAAATGGATTGGTAGGGAAAATGCCTACTGAGCTTATGCCGGAATTGACAACATTGGACAATGTGAAGTCAATCAACCGATACCGCCCCGCAAAAGGGACAGAGGCTGTCGAACGGTACATCGTCAAATCTTCCAACCCAGGCATTCTCACTGCCGCATCAACGATTGCCATCAAACGCATGTTCACCACTTCCTTTCCATTTTTCGACGATTTCGTCTGTCAATAAAATGATTCCGCCTTCTGGATTGTCTATTTCGAAATTATCGGGAACGTTAAAGGAAGGAGGCACGATGGCTCTCGACAATTTTGCGCCATTGCCAACAACCACTCCGCTCATGATGACGCAATCCTCAATGATTGCCCCTTCTTTTACGTAAACATCCTGAAAAACCACTGATTTGGTTATTCGCCCTTCAATAACGCAGCCTTCATTGATAAAAGATTCCTGGACATAGCCCGTTTCTGTGATAACTTGCGGCGGCAGCTGAGGATTGGAAGAAAAAATACGCCATGCAGAATCGTGCAAGTTCAATCCTGAATCCGGGTTCAACAAGTCCATGTTCGCTTCCCATAGGCTTTCTACAGTTCCCACGTCTTTCCAATATCCTTTGTAAGGGTAGGCAACCAGCTTTTCCCCTTTGCCGAGCATGAGGGGGATGATATCATGCCCAAAGTCATGAGAAGAGTCTTCATTTTCATTGTCCATGATCAAGTAATCTTTCAGTTTCTGCCAATTGAATATATAGACACCCATCGAAGCCAAATTGCTTTTCGCATCTTTCGGCTTTTCAACAAATTCGGTTATGTTCATGTTTTCGTCTGTATTCATAATGCCAAATCGATTGGTCTCTTCCCACGGCACTTCGATGACCGAGATGGTGGCATCCGCTTGCTGTTCTTTGTGGAAATCCAGCATCATGCCATAATCCATCTTGTAAATATGATCGCCTGATAAGATGATGACATATTCGGGGTCGTGTCCCATTAAAAATTTGATGTTTTGGTAGATTGCATTAGCGGTCCCGTCGTACCAACGAATGCCACTCATAGCTGCGTAAGGCGTCAGCATCGTAACTCCCCCATTGCGCCGGTCGAGGTCCCATGGGGTTCCCAGGCCGATGTAATTATGCAGGACATGCGGCTGGTATTGCGTCAACACACCGACCGTATGAATTTCTGAATGCATGCAATTCGATAAAGGGAAATCGATGATCCGGTATTTACCGCCAAAGGGAATGGCGGGCTTGGCAATATTGTAGGTCAGCGATTTTAGCCGGCTTCCTTGTCCTCCTGCTAAAAGCATGGCAACGATTTCAGTTTTCATTCAACTTCACTCCTATCCCTTTTTTTCTTCCAAATACTCATGGTGAAGGCAGGCAAATCAATTTCTATTGATTGGCTTTGATTGTTGAGTGGAGTCTCCTTGGAAACGGCCAGCACATTTTGCTGTCCACCACCTCCTCCGTAAAGAGTATAGTCTGTGGAAAATACCTGTAAGTAAATGCCATTTGATGGTGTCCCAACTTGGAAATTCGGATAATGGCGGTCTGAAAAATTGCAGACGATGATGCATTCGTTTTCCGGCAAACGGCCTCTGCGAATAAACGAAGCGACACTTTGCTTGCTGTTGTCGGCATCAAGCCACTGAAATCCTTCCTGTTTATCGTCCAGTTCGAATAAGGCTGGTTCATTCCTGTAGAACATCAACAATTCTTTTGTAAATAAGGCCATTTGCCGATGGGCTCTAAAGTCATATAAATGCCAGTCCAATTGGGGCTGGAATTTCCATTCGTCAAAATGGCCAAATTCCTGGCCCATAAACAATAGTTTCTTTCCTGGATGGGCTATCCAAAATCCGAGAAGCAGACGCAATTGATGAAATTTATCTTCGTAAGTTCCCGGAAGCTTGTTGAGCAAGGACCCCTGGCCATGAACAAATTCATCGTGAGAAAAAGTGGAAATGAATCGTTCTTCGTAATGGTAAAAAATCGAGAAGTTGATATTGCCATGTACGCTAGAGCGTTCTGCGGGCGGCTGTTTCATATATTCTTGGACATCGTTCATCCAACCGAAATTCCATTTATAATGGAATCCAACTCCTCCTTCTTCAATTTCGCCCGTCACTTTCGGATAATGCCAAGCGTCTTCTGCAATTAGCACGGCTTCCGGATAATGATGCCTTAAAGAAGCTGTCAGCGTGCGCAGAAACGCCACTCCGTCTTCATTAGGGCTTCGTTCCGGATCATTTGGAACAAACAGCAAGTTGACCAATGCGTCCATCCGGAAGCCATCGAATTTAAATTCATCCAACCAGTAATGGCCGCTCGACAAGAGAAAACTGACGACCTCCCCTTTGCGCACGTCGAAATTCAACGTTCCCCAATCCGGGTTCATCCGGCGTTCCGCTCTCGCTTCTTCGTAAAGAGGCGTACCATTGAATAAAGCTAAAGCATGCAGGTCGACGCAAAAGTGGCCAGGCACCCAATCAAGAAACAAACCAATTCCGCTTTCTGCACATCTTTGGATGAAATACTTCAAATCATCCCCTGATCCATACCTGCTGGTCGGAGAAAAATAGCCGGTGGTTTGATATCCCCATGATTCGTCAAGCGGATGTTCCGTAATAGGCATCACTTCAATATGGGTAAATCCTTGCTTTTTCACATACGGAATTACTTCTTCAGCTAATTCCCGGTACGTTAAAAACCGGCCATCTTTTGTGCGTTTCCATGTGCCGATATGCAATTCATAAATTGCCATGGGTTCTTCAAAAAGCTGGCGGTTTGGCGCTTTTTTCTGGGTAAGCACCGCCTCTGGCCATACATATTGGGAGTCCGCTTGCACAATTGAACGGTTTTGCGGCCTCTTTTCACTCGAGCGGGCAAAAGGGTCCACTTTGCGGAGCCTTTCCTTTTGCGTTGTTTCTATTTCGTATTCATACCGATAGCCCATCATCATCCTGGGCACTGATAATTGCCACACAGTTGAATCGAGCGGATGGGAAGCCATGGGAAATCTTTCTTCTATGTTATTTTTGGCATCTGTGCAAACTACCGTGACCTGTTCCACCTCTGGCACCCAAACTGTAAAAGTTGTCTCGCCGCCTCGCACATGCGAGCCAAAATAGCGGTAGGCATCAATCATTCGCCCTTTATGGAATTCCACTAATTTTTCGTGTGTTAAAGAATTTGCTTGGCTGATCAATTTAACACCTCCAAAAGGACTGCCGCTCCCCGTCTTTTCTTACTAGTTATTCTACAAACAGCTTAAGAATCCCTTGTAAAATTACAAAATAGTCAGAAAATATTACTTAAACTTAACACTTTAAGGATAAAATTTACTTGCCGTTCGAAATGTTTACACATATTCCCCTTGCAAAGCACTTGTTTGCCGGCAGCATTTCTAATACGCTTATGAAGAACAAACTAGCTAAGAAAGCGAGGACGAGGAACCTTGAAAAAAAACGTCTGGCTTTTTTCACTGTTGCTTTTTACCCTCATCCTCTCAGGATGCGGACAATCGATACAAGATCCGTTGAACTGGGAACTGGAAGAGTTCACGTTCACGAACCAAGAAAACGAACAAATAGGCTTGGCTGATTTAAAAGGGGAAGTATGGCTGGCTGATTTTGTTTTTACAAATTGTACTACGGTTTGCTTGCCGATGATGGCAAACATGACCGACCTTCAGGAGCAGTTAAAACAAGAAGGGCTTGATGTCAAAATCGTTTCGTTTACAGCTGACCCTGCTTTTGATACACCTGAAGTTTTAAAATCCTATGCACAAAACTACGGCGCTGATTTAACAAGCTGGCATTTGCTTACTGGGTACTCTTCAGAAACTATCGATAAATTCGCCATAGAAAACTTCAAGACAATTGCGCGAAAGCCTGAGGATCAGGACCAGGCCATGCACGGCACTTCGTTTTTTCTTGTAGACCAAAACGGGGTCGTGATGAAAGACTACAATGGCCTTAAGCCGCCAGTGGATGATATCATTTCAGATATTAAGATTTTGGCTGCGGAGGAATAAGCATGGGCAAAAACAAGAAATGGCTATGGTTATGCGCTGTGGTTGCGGCTGTTCTTCTTGTGCTCTTCCTTATGCCGCGCGATAACCAGCCGCCACCAAAAACACGGGTCATTTTGGAACATTCGCACCGGACGTATATTGCCTATTCTTGCTTTGAAGGTTCGAATGCGACGAATTTCCTCGAGGAATCCACGCTGCAAGAAGCTCGCGATTTGAACTACCCCGCAGAGTCCGCTTGCACAGAAAAAGCGTTTCAAGGCAATCGCGACAGTTTTTTTGTCAGCTTGATGAAAGAGCTGGGCATCATGGAAAAAGAGACAGAAGATTGGTGATAGCTAAAAGCAGACAGAGGTTCGGCCTCTGGCTGCTTTTTGTTTAAGAACTTTTTAAAATCTTTCTTTCGAAGTAAAGTTAGGCTGAATGGGCACAATCGATTATAATAAAAGTTAGAATTCAGCTTCTGCTGCTTTCGAGGAATAGAAGTCTTGCTTTAACAGATTGCGGGGACGAGGATGACTCCGCTGATTAGAGTTTCATTTTATCGCTCTTTAGCATGATATGAATGCTAAAGAGCGATGCATATAAAACAGGCGCTTATGAAGGTATAGGAGGATACAAAGTGGGGTTGACTAGAGATTTTTTTATTTCATTATCTAAAAATCAGTTATTGAATAATGGCGCAAAAAAATGGGGATTGAAGCTCGGAGCCAGCAAAGTTGTCGCCGGTACGGATATTGACAGCATGATGAAATCGGTTAAAGAACTAAACAGCAACGGCATCAGCGCAACCATCGATAACCTCGGCGAATTTGTTTACAGCAAAGAAGAAGCCCTCCTTGCGAAAAAAAATATTTTAGAGACGCTAGAAGCGATTCAACTGCATGCGGTAAACGCGCATATGTCGATCAAGTTGACCCAAGTGGGGTTGGACGTGGATTATAAATTCTGTCTCGATAATATGCGGGAAATTGCGGATCTCGCTGCCCACTACGATATTTTCATCAACATTGACATGGAAGATTACGGACATTTGCAACAGACGCTGGATCTGCTTGCCGAATTACTGAAGGAATATGATAATGTCGGAACGGTTATTCAATCGTACCTGTACCGCTCGGAAAAAGATCTTGAAAACTTGCAAGATGTCCGGCTGCGGCTCGTCAAAGGCGCTTACAAAGAAAACGAAGAGGTTTCCTTGCAAGGCAAACAGGAAATCGACGAAAATTATATGAACCTGATCAAGAACCGCCTGCTTGGCAAAGCTTTCACTTCCATCGCCACGCATGACCATAACATCATCAATGAAGTGAAAAAATTCGTCCAACAAAATAACATTCCATTTAGCCGCTTTGAATTTCAAATGCTCTACGGATTCCGTTCAGAAATGCAAAAAGAACTGGCGAAGGAAGGCTATAATTTCACTACGTATGTTCCATTCGGCCAAGACTGGTATGGTTACTACATGAGACGCTTAGCTGAGCGCCCGCAAAATATCAACTTAGTGCTGAAAAGCATGGTATCAAAATAAAAGCTGTTTCTCCCGCTCGTTTCGAGCAGGAGAAACAGCTTTTTTATCATTTATCCAGCACCCGGACCTGGATCGGCTCCAAATCTTGCTGCAGCCTTGCCCGGTACTGTTCATATTGCTGCGGAAGCATCAGTTTTTCCCCTAGCGCTTCCAGCGGCTCGTCAATCGCAAATCCTGGAGGATCCGTTGCAATTTCAAACAAAATATCCCCATACTCCCTAAAGTAAATGGCATTAAAGTAATTGCGGTCTTGGACAGGCGTGACGCCAAGGCCATAGGTTTCAATATGCCGCTTCCAGTCCAATTGGTCTTCGTTGTCTTTTGCCCGCCATGCGATATGGTGGACCGTACCGACTCCCAACTGGCCGGCGCCTTGGCGCGTCATTTTTAAATCAACAATATTGCCGATGTCGCTTGTTGATCGAAACCGCAGCAAGTCGCCTTCGTCTCCAATCCGTTCCAACCCCATTGCCGTTTCCAATAACTCGGCTGTTTTCTCAGCATTGGACGAATACAGCGTTGCGCCGCCAAAACCTTTAATCGCTTTGTCTGGTCCAATTTCGCCAAAACTCCATTTGCTGTTTTTGCCTGCTTGTCGCGCCACAATTTCCAAGTGCAAGCCATGGGGATCGTCAAACCCTAAATACTGCTCGCCAAAACGCTCGCTCTTTATCACGCCGACATTGAAGTCCATTAAACGCTTTTCCCAAAATTCTAAAGCGCCGGCCGGAACCACATAAGTTGTCACACCTACTTGGCCATCGCCAATCCGGCCTTTGTAAGCGTCTCCCCATGGAAAGAAGGTGATGATTGTGCCAGGGTCTGCCCCTTCGTTGCCAAAGTAGAGATGATAAGTTCCTGGATCGTCAAAGTTGACTGTTTGTTTAATAAGACGCAGGCCCAGCACGCCTGCGTAAAAATCCACGTTTTCCTGTGGATTGCCGACTACTGCAGTGATATGATGGATCCCCATTGAATTTTTTGCCATCTATAACCTCTCCTTAACTTCCGTTTCTTTCCTTACCCAAGAGTTATTATAGCATTATATATCTCGAATTAAAGATAAATACATTCAAGAAGGTTAACTATTTTTTTGGCTTATATACACTTGTTGAGCGGCAATAGTTCCAGCACCATACGGAATGTGTTTTCCAAGCTTGTGCAAACCGATTTCTATAGCGCTGATGGCTTGGAGCATATCGGCGGGCGTGCAATAACCCATATGCCCAATCCGGAAAATTTCGCCTTCAAGTTTTTGCAAACCGCTCGCCACTTCCAAATTAAATTCTTCTTTAAGAATTTTTTTGAGGTCCTCCGCTTTAAAGTCTTTTGGTTTTACCGCTGTAACAGTCGGCGATGCTGCTGCATCGTCAGCAAGCAATGGAATATCCAACGCTTTAAACGCAGTACGAGTCATATTTTTCATCAGTTCGTGCCTTTTATAGACATTTTTCAGCCCTTCTGCATGCATTAGGTCTAAAACACGATCCAATCCGTACATCAATGACAAAGAAGGCGTAAATGGAGTGGTGTTTTTCGCCATGCTTTCACGGTATTTCAACAAGTCAAAGTAAAATCTGGGTTGGCCGTTCGCTTCAATCGTTTTCCAAGCCCGTTTGCTGATTGCTACAAAAGCCAGACCAGGAGCGAGCATCATGGACTTTTGCGAGCTAGTGATAAAAAAGTCGACGCCCCATTCATCCATTTCGGTTTCGGTTCCGCCTGTGCTTGAAACGCCGTCTACAATAACCAGCGCATCATTTGCTTCTCGAATCGCTTCTGCTAATTCAGCCACTGGATTTAATACACCCGTCGACGTTTCGCTATGGGTTATAAAGACGGCCTTGGCGTTTTTATGTTGTTGCAAAAATTCTTTAACGTCTGAAGGATTGGCAGCCCGGCCCCACTCCACATCAAAACGATGGGCCTTAATGCCATAAGAGCCGCAGATATCCATAAATCGCTCCCCGAAGGCACCGGTGACAATCACTGCCACTTCGTCCCCAGGTTTTACAGCATTCGCCACAGCCGTTTCCAGTCCGGCTGTGCCGCTTCCTCCGATAATCGCCACTTCCTGGGAGGTACCGAAAACAGGTTTGATTTTTTCTTCAAGTTTTTTCATCAAAGCCGCCGTTTCTTCACCCGAGTGGCTGTGCATTGGGTGGTTCATCGCCCGCACCACACTGGGCGGAAGAGGGGTCGGACCCGGAATCCGTAAAATCTGCTGATCTAATTGCATGGTCAGTCTCCTTTCTGCCGCTGTTCGATTACTTCTTTTTTCTCCTCTTCTTCTTGTTCTTTCAGCTCGTCTTGTTCTTGCTTTTTTTCTTGTTCGATTTCCGCTCTTTCTTGCGGATCCTTTTCATTTTCCTTCTCTTGCTCACTGATTTCTTCTATTCTTTCCATTTCTTCTTCGTATTGCTTTTCCACTTCAGTCGTTGATGGGATGAACGGCTCTTGGTTATAGTCTGTACGTCTTCCGTAGCGCAGCATCTCATAAATGATTAAACCATTATTCGGTCTGCCATTAAATGTCTTCATCGGGACAACATCAAACAATACATAGTAAAACGCATAAAAAACAAAGCGGTCCCAAAACTTCACATATTCCTGAATTACGCCATTAGCCAGAAGAGCATTCAATGTTAAAGCCAGCACTAGATTCGTTAATATCGGACCCGCGTAAATGCATACATAAGCGAAATTGCTTTTTCTTTTGAGGGAGTCGTAGGAAAACCAGCTGTAGAGATGATAGTATTTACGCACATCGAATATTCCAAGTTTAAAAATCCTTGGACCAGTACCGATCGTTAGTCTGGCATTTTCCACTCCGAAGACTTCACTGACAATTAAATAACCCATTTCTCTTATAAACACAACTGTAGGCAAAATGAGAAAAGCGGAAATAATTAGTGACAGTAGATCTGAAAGACCAAACATTAAATCCCCTCTTTTTTCGTTTGTCCATTAAACGCATGAATCATTTTTATACCCGTTTTTCCACGCAAAGACTCGTATTATCACAAAATTTGATTTTGTAAAACAATTAATAAGTTAAAAGTCCCTATCTTTTTGCCATAAGTCCCAGATAAGATGATATTACTATTCTTCAAAGAAACTTTATCTGCCAAAGGAAGTGTCGCATGAGAAACACTTATCCAATTCCCTATAAACGAAAAAAACTGAGCGTTCTCCTCTGTATATTGTTTGTCATGTTTACAATTGTTCCTGCCGAACAAATCGCAACTTCCGTAAACGTTTCAGCCTCCGATCAAGTTACCGGCTCTGCAATTTTCAGTGCCCCGCCCAATATAGAGGCCATTAAAAAAGAAGTGCACGTCTTGAAAGACCTGATATACGATGAAACTAAAAATAGTTTTATGGATATTTACCGTCCTGCATATGCAGCCGATCCTCTTCCTGTTATTTTATGGATCCACGGCGGCGGCTACGTCGGCGGTTCAAAAGACAGCCGGCAGGATTACGGCATGGCACTTGCAAATGCCGGTTACATTGTGGCCAACATCGATTATGCCTTAGCCCCCGGCCAAGTGTACCCAGGGCCGGTTCTGCAGGCAAATGCCGCACTTGAATACATGAAGCTTCATGCCAGCGAATTCGGTGGAGACATGAGCCGTTTGTTCATAGGAGGCGATTCAGCTGGCGCGCAAATAGCGAGCCAGCTTGCTGCAGTAATTTCCAACAAAAAATTGGCCGGCGCCATGGACATTCGGCCAGCTGTCCAATTGGAGCATCTGAGAGGCGCTTTGTTGATGTGCGGTTTATATAATATGGAAACAGTCCGGGCAACCGGCTTTCCGAATATCGACTTGTTCCTGAATACATATACTGGATCGGATCAATTTGAATCGTTTTCCCGTATCGACGAATTGTCGACTGTCAATCAAATCACACCGGATTACCCTCCGGTATTCATAACGGTCGGAGACGGAGACCCATTTGCTTCCCAAGCAGCGGAACTGGTTCAAGCGCTGGACTCGCAAAATGTTTTAGTAGACAGTGTGTTTTTTGAAGACAGCGGCAAAGAGCTCAAACATGAATTCCAATACGCGCTCGATACCATCGATGCACAGAAAACATTGGAAAAAACATTCAATTTCCTGGCTGCGAAAAGCAATTAGCATAAAAAAAGAGCCTCCAAGTAGGAGGCTCTTTTCTACATATCAATGGTTAATTGCGCTTTTTTGTACAGGCACACGAACCGGCTGTTTTCTTTTTGAAGGCAGCATATTGAAAACGATATTCAAGACGATTGCTGTGACGCTTCCAGCTACAATGCCGTTGCTCGTCAAAATCTGAATGCTTGCAGGCAGTTGTGCGAATAGTTCCGGAACAACTGTTACACCAAGGCCAAGACCGACAGAACAAGCGATGATCATGGAGTTTTCCTGCGATTCGCTAATGATTTTGCTGAGCATTTTAATGCCTTGTGCAATCACCATACCAAACATGGCAATCATCGCTCCGCCTAAAACAGCAGTCGGAATAATGGTGGTTGCAGCTGCAACTTTCGGCAAGAAACCTAGCGCAATCAGCATTAAACCAGTGATTAAGATAATCTTTCTTGATTTGACGCCAGACATCTGTATCAGGCCAACGTTTTGCGAAAAAGTCGTGTACGGGAATGAGTTGAAAATTCCGCCCAGGACAATAGCCAAACCTTCTGCCCGGTAACCTTTTGCCAAATCTTTTTCGGTCAATTTCTTTTCAGTAATATCGCTTAGGGCAAAGTAAGTGCCCGTTGACTCGACTAGAGATACCATTGCCACTAACATCATCGTAATAATAGCAGACCATTCAAATGTCGGCGCCCCGAAGTAGAACGGCTCGACCATATGGAAGTAGGAAGCGTCTTTGATCGCCGTAAAATCAACCACGCCCATAATTGTTGCTGCAACTGTTCCTGCGATCAATCCAAGCAAAATGGAGATAGCTCTCATGAAACCAGTCGCGAAGCGGTAAACCAAAATGATGAACAGCAAGGTTCCAAAAGACAAAGCGATGTTAGTCATTGAACCGAAATCGCTTGCCCCTTGGCCGCCGCCCATATTATTGATCGCTACCGGAATCAATGTGATCCCGATAATCGTCACTACAGAACCGGTAACAACTGGCGGGAAGAAACGGACAAGGCTGCCAAAGAAACCGCTGATCAAAACAACGAATAAACCCGAAGCCAAAATAGAGCCATAAATTGCGGAAATTCCAAATTCAGCACCGATCGCAATCATCGGGCCGACTGCTGTAAACGTACAGCCTAAAACTACCGGCAGGCCGATGCCGAAAAACCGGTTGTTGACGATTTGAAGAATAGTTGCCACACCGCAAAGCAAAATATCGATGGCTACAAGGTAAGTTAATTGTTCAGGTGTAAGTCCAAGAGCATCTCCAACAATTAACGGCACCAATACTGCGCCTGCATACATAGCGAGAAGGTGCTGGAATCCTAAAGCTGCTGCTCCTAAAGAGTTTTTCATAGGGACGGAACCTCCTGGAAAAATTCAACTTTGCCATTGGCCATCGACGAGATATTTGCAAGCGACTCTACACGGATTCCGCGTTCACGGATCATGCTGCCGCCTGTCTGAAAGCCTTTTTCAATCACGATGCCGATGCCTGCAAGTGCCGCATCCGCTTGTTCTACAATGTCTACAAGGCCGAGAGCTGCTTGTCCATTAGCCAGAAAATCGTCGATGATCAGTACCACATCATCACTTTTGATGAAGTCTTTGGAGACAGAAATATCGTTTGTTTCATTTTTGGTAAAAGAATGCACACTTGCTGTATATAATTGATCGACCAACGTCAATGATTTCCGCTTGCGCGCAAACACGACAGGTACACCAAGGTTCAATCCGAGCATGACTGCCGGCGCAATCCCTGATGACTCGATCGTCAAAATTTTGGTAATGGCCTCATTTTTAAAACGTGCTGAAAATTCGTCGCCGATGGCTTGCATCAAAGCAGGATCAATTTGATGATTTAAAAAAGAGTCGACTTTTAACACTGATTCTGACAGCACTTTGCCGTCAGTTAAGATTTTCTCCTGTAATTGCTTCATGCAACTGGTCCCCTTTCGTCACGCCTAAAGGCATAAAAAATAGCCCTCAGAACGTGCATCCATTCATACCATGAGCGGAGCAATGTCCTTCGAGCTTGATGCCGAAAGGAAACGAAAAGAAATATGCCAGTATACACAGGCATAGTCTTGCCATTCCGTTGCTTCTCATAGTCGGTTTGTTAACGGCAAACCGGTAGAAACTTGCGGGCCATATCCCCGCTATTATATGAGTGAATATATTAGAATGGTCTTATTATAGCATGTGAAAAAAACCTTTCAAGGTTTACATAATTAAAATATAATTCTGTTAATTCAGAAATCTGCAGGCATTAAATGTTTGCTTAATTCTTGGCGTATTTCTTCTGGGATTTTTTCCGATTTTTTTGCTGCTAAATCATAATTCACATAGACTACTGTGTTTTTAGCGCATAAGATTTCATTTTGATAAAGCTCTTCATAGAGCTCAAGGCTAGAATTGCCTATTTTCTTCATCCAAATGCGGATTTCCACATCAGTGCCAAAATAAATTTGCTTGATAAATTCCAATGTAGTCTTGACGATCACCATTTTCCATTTCCCAAAATCGTGGTCCGGTGTAAACAAGCTGAACACTGGATTCCGGGCTGCTTCAAACCAGACCGGCAAGGTTGTGTTGTTAATATGCCCCACTCCATCTGTTTCAGAAACTCTTGGCGTCAGTATTGTTTGATACATTTATGAATCCCCTCTTATCCCAATTAATATGGCTGCTTTTACCTCTACTTTATCATTTCCCAACGCTCCCGTTAGAATTTTCTGAAGGCAACGCCATACTTTAGTGTGCCCACCCGCAAAATATGTTTGATTTAATTCCATGCAGCCTTTATATTTAGAGAGTCGAAATAAATTGGAATAAATACACAATGAAACGAGTGGGATATTATGGCAGACTGGCTTCGTGACTGGAAGATGAAAATCTTGTCCTTCAATCGCAACATTAAATTATTCATGCTGGCCAATGTGCTCATCCAAATCGGGATGGGTGTATTTATGGTCATGTACAATTTATACATAAAAGAATTAGGCATGCCTGAAACGGTGAATGGGCAAGTGATTTCAATGACCGCTCTGGCATCGGCAATCATACTGATTCCAGCCGGTTTTTTGAGTGATAGATTTGGACGCAAATGGATTATTATCGGCGGAGCCATTTTGACCGCCGCTACTCTTTTTTACCGAAGTTTTGCCATCGCGGAAACACCACTCATTTACGCAGCTTTTTTTACAGGGCTTTTCATGGCATTTGTTCAAGTATCCAGCGTGCCTTTCTTGGCCGAAAATTCGAAGTCAGCAGAACGCGTACACTTATTCAGCATCTATTTCGCTTTAATGACTGTTGCAAACGTCATCGGCAGTTTGCTTGGCGGCGTCGTTTCAGATGTGTTCCAAACCTTCCTTTCCATGGCTGCAGTCGAAGCGATTCGGTGGTCGCTGCTTTTTGGCGCCGCGCTTTTTGCCACGGGGCTTATTCCCCTATTCCGCTTGAATTACAGCCTGCCTGCCGCTGAGAAAAAAGTGGAAGCCCCTATTAAAATCGATCCTGCAGACATGGATTTAAAGAAAAACTTGATTGTCATCTTTCATTTTTCCTTTGCCAGCTTGTTGATAGGCATCGGTTCCGGCTTGGTGGTTCCCTATTTGAATTTGTACTTCTCCAACCGGTTTGATGCTTCAAATGCTTATATCGGGTTAATTTTGTCGCTCGGTTCTGCAATGACGGCAGTGGCTATGTTGATCGGTCCGATGCTGGTGCGCAAAGTCGGAAAAGTTAAGGCGCTGATCTTTTTTCAACTGCTGTCTATTCCGTTCTTGCTGCTAACCGCCTTTACGACATCTCTCCTGCTCGCTTCCGTCGGGTTCCTATTCCGGCAGGCATTGATGAATGCGGCCAATCCCATTCAAAGTGCCGTCGCCATGGAATTGGTCCACGATAAATACAAAGGACTGTCCAATTCCATCAACCAGATGGTCTTTAACATCGGCTGGGCCACAATGGGGCCGGTTGCCGCCGGCCTTGTTATTGCGTTCGGATCTTTCTGGGGCTATGCTTATGCCTTTACCATTACAGCCGGCCTTTACATCGTTTCATCAACGTATTACTACTTCATCTTCGGCAAAAGAAAATTGGCAGAGGAGCAGGCCACGCCTGCAGAAAGCGTCCGCTAAAAGCTGAATGAAAAAGGCTGCCGAGAAACTCTCGGCAGCCTTTTAAAATATTTATTTTTTCTTTGCTGTTAGACGGCCAAGCGCATAAGCGCCTGCAAACAGGCCAATTGCTGTATTCGTGCGTTTGTTGAACACTTGTTTAACGACAAGGTTCAAGTTTTGCGGACGTTCTGCCAACCGGCGCATAAAATAGCCATACCAGTCGTCGCCAAACGGTACATATGTGCAGAAGTTATAGCCTTTTTTCGCCAAATCCACTTGCATGTCTTTGCGGAAGCCATACAGCATTTGGAATTCGAATTTATCGCGTGAAATGCCATGCTCTTCCACAAAATCAATAACGTGGTTGATGATGTGGTGGTCATGAGTGGCAATAGATGTAAATTTTCCATTCATCAAATGGTATTCGATCAATTTAACGAAGTTTGCATCAATTTCCTCACGTGTTTGGTAAGCATATTCAACAGGCTCTTTATAGGCGCCTTTTACAATGCGCAAACGCAAATCTTTATGTTTTTCAATATCTTCTTGTGCCCGGTAAAAATAAGCTTGGATTACAGTTCCGACGTTGCTGTACTCTTCCAAAAGGGTTTCCAGCAAATCGTATGAAGGCTGGAGATGGCCATAGTCTTCCATATCGAGGTTGATGTGCATATCGTATTTGCTTGCGGCAGCTACAATTTCCTTCAAGTTCTCGTAACAGAAATCATAATCGATGTCTAAACCGATTTGTGTAGGTTTTAATGAAATATGGGCGTCTACACCATTTGCGTGGATCGCCTCAATCACTTCTAGAATGCTGTCTTTCGCTTTCAAAGCTTCTTCTCTTTCGAAAACGAATTCACCCAGGTTATCAACTGTACAGCTGATGCCCAACGCATTCAATTCCTGTATGCTTTTGATTGTCTCTTCAACATTCGTTCCCGCCACAACATTTTGGGCTCCAAGCTTCAAGCCGTATTTTTTCGCTGCAGCTGTCAACATTTGATTTGTAGACAATCCAATAAAGATCTCTTTTAACATATTCTTCCCTCCTGATACAATTGACCAAAAAGCTGCTCGCAAGAAATAGACGCTAAACCTCAGCTTATCTCTTTTGATACACGCAAGCTTAATTGTAGCCGTTTCCACAGAAAATAGCACTGCTTTTATTTTCCTAAATGAAAAAAATAATGGCTGTTTTTTGCCGGCTTGACGGCGTTTATAAGAAAAAAACCTTATGCCGCAAGGCCTTTCGCTTTTCACCTAAATGCAATATATCACAAATATTTTTCTAACTTTTTTGCCGCATAAAATGCCGCACTAACCAAAAGGTTAATGCGGCATTTTAGCGTCAAGCCATTCTGTTGTAAAAAGACACGAAATTCTCGACCACTTGATCTAAAAATCCTCTTGTACCCGAATCGACCATTTCGTTTTGGTCGTTCAATTTTTGATGGACCGATCCGATGTATACTTCGTTATTCGGAAGCAGCCAGGGTGAAAGTGAAGGATTGGATAATATTTCCCTTAAATGGATTTGTGCGCGTACACTGCCTAGCACGCCCATAGAGGACCCGACGATAAAAGCCGGCTTCTCCCGCAGCACAAATCCACCGCGCGATAACCAATCAATCGCATTTTTCAAAGATCCCGGTATTGAAAAATTATATTCTGCTACTGCAAACAAAACTGCGTCGGCTTGTTTGATCTTATTTCTAAACTCGAGCACTTCTTGCGGTGCATCTTCTTCTGTATCAGGGTTGTACATCGGGATGTCGTTGATCGAGATAGGCTCAATATCCATTTGGTCTGCATAGCGGGTTTTCATGTATTCCACTAACTTCAAGTTGTTTGAGTCTTTTCTTACGCTTCCAATAATAGCTGCCACTTTAATCGCCATTTTGTCCTCTCCTTCAGCCGGCTTAGCTGCCGCTTAAAATGTTGTTATCGTATTGATACCCGAACTGAAAAAATAATAACTTTTTATTGGCGGCGAAAGGGATAGTTTGTGTTCGTCCTCTGGCATTCCTGAAAATCAAAAAACTGCCATGGACTGACGCCCATAGCAGTTTTTTCAGGATTGTTCGAATTAGTTATTGATGTATTTTTCGAAAACAGCTCCGAAGTCTTTGACATGGTACTGGTTCCGTACTGAAGTCAGCCATGTGAAGCCAAAGTCCGTCAGCTTTGAATATTGGACATCAAGGTCAACATTTGATGGGCGGGAATTTTGCAGGACTGTCACCGCCTTGTCCAAACTTTGCCCTGCCATGTCGATAAGAATCGTGTTTTCATAAGTCATTTCGGCGATGCGCAACAAGGTTTTGTACAAATCTTTCAATTTCTCGATTTGGTCTTTTTGCACATCAATTTTAAACGCAGCAGATCCCAAACGGAATCCGATTTCCACGTCCAAGTCGATTTTCCCGGCCGTTTCAAGCACCACTTCTGAAATAGCGTGCTGAGAATATGGATAGCGCCGCAGCGTTCGTTTTGAAGACATGGCACTTTCTCCGTCGACATGGATCAGCGCCAAATTTGTGAAGCAGTACTCGTCGGCACGGGTTTTGATCAAAAAGTAAATTTTCTCATCATCTTCATGCATAACATAATCGTCAGCATCGGTCTTGTCATAATCCTGCGGATCAATAATCCTTCCTACATCCGATAATCCTAAAGCGTCTGAAGCCATCTTTTTGAACATATGTATGCAACTCCTTCTTTGCCCGGAAAAGATTTTCCTTCTATAACCAGTTTAACAAAGAATCAAAATAGCTACATCTAAAAATAAAAAAGGGGATAAGCCCCCTTTCAACTTACTGTGCATTCAGTTTAACAATGGAATAGTTCAATCCGAGCGCGAAAGCCACCCAGCCGATGTATGGAACCATAAGCGCTCCAGCGGCTTTGTCGTATTTGCTGAATCTATACGCTGTAAAAGTTATTGCCGCAAGCAAGAAGGCCATTTCCACTAAAGCGGTGCCGCGCAGTCCCCATTTAAAAAACAGGAAGGACCATAAGAAGTTCAAGCCCAGTTGTACATCGTACGGCAAATTTATTTTGGCGCGCTTGTTTTGAAGCTTCGCTTTTTCATCCGCCCGGTATTTTGCTATCCCCATCATTGCATATAGCGTGGTCCAGACAGTCGGAAACACCCACGGGGGCGGAGAAAACGATGGTTTCTTCAGTTTGTCATACTTTTCCTGCGAGTCGCGGTTAGCAAACGCCCCGACAATCGATCCACCGACAACGGGAACCAACACATCAATAGCCAATTTTTTCACATTGACTTGTCCATTCACTTTCACTAGCTCCACTTTTCCCACTCCTCTTTTCGCTTTGATTTTTGTATTACTCTATCCTCTCTCGCAAATAATAAACATGATGCGTTTTTAAAGTTGGCAGGAATTTATTCCAGCATATCGAACCTTTACTGTATCAACTTGAAAGAGGTGTTGGAATGGACATTCGTTTAGAGCCCGTGACACGGGAAAATTGGGAGCAGGCTTTAACGCTGCAAGTGAAAGAAACCCAACGCAGCTTTACTCCTTCTGTTGCAGTATCGCTCGCGAAAATTGCCATCAAACCGGACGGCGATAATGTTACTTACTTGCCCTTTGCCATCTATGATAAAGATAACTTAGTTGGATTTATCATGCATGCTTATGAAAAAGGGACAGACACTATGTATTGGATAAATGGCTTTTTAATTGATGAAAAGCTGCAAGGCAAAGGCTATGGGAAAGCTGCTTTGGCTGAGATGATGCGCTGGATAACAAGGCGGTTCATTGAATGCCGGGAAATCCGGCTGACCGTCCACAAAGACAATACCGCTGCCCGGGCTCTATATATGCACTTCGGCTTCCTTCCGACCGGCGAAGTTTTCGGTGAACACGAGGAAGTAATGGCCTTTTCGGTCAAATAAAAAAGGGCTGCGTAAAATCCACGCACCCCTTTTTTATATTAAATTGCTTCAGTAGTCTTCCATTGCTTGCGGGTCCTAACACTCAGCACAACCCATAACAAGAAGTTAAAGGCCACAACAAAGCCGGCTAATACCAACGCACTTGTTACAAACGTTTCGGTGCCATAGGCCGAAGACATTGCCTCACGGAAACCAAGCAGCGCATAACTCATCGGTACTAGATCATGCATCGTTTGGAAGAATGAGTTTGTCAATTCAACCGGGAAAGTCCCTCCGCTTGCTCCCAATTGCACTACAAGAATAATCATGGCTAAAAAGCGGCCAGGATTTCCCAGCGTTATGCCAAGGAACATAATTAAAAACATATAAGCGAGAGATGTCACGATGGAAATGCCGATAAATTCCCCAATATGCAAAACTTGCAGCTTAAAGCCCAACAACATAATGGCATCAACAATCAGGGCCGATGCAGTCGCTTGAACCGCACCGAGCGAGAACTTGCTGAGCCACCAAGCGGTGCCTGATGTCGGGCGTCCTGCCGGCACATTGATCGGAAAGACCAAATTAAAGGATAAAGCGCCGACATACAAGCCAAGCGATAAAATATACGGAGCGAGTGCATGCCCGTAATTTGGCACTTCGCTGAGTTTATGCTCGGTGGCTTTTGCTGGCGCAGCAATCATTTCAATATTGGCATCTGTCAACTGTGGCTCACTGATTTCTTCGGCTCCGCCTTCCAGGCTGCCAGCTAATTTATCGGAGCCTTTCAGCAACTGGCCGATCCCGCTGCCAATTTCTTCAGAGCCGCTCTCAATTGCATTTGCCCCTTTTCCGATTGCGCCAGCACCGTTCGCCAGTTCCCCAGCACCGCCTGTAAGTGAAGGCAGCCCGCCGACGAGCTGGTTGGTGCCTTCTTTCAATTCATTCACACCTGCATTCAAGCCGGCTGAATTTTCAGCAAGCTCATTGGAACCTTCTTGCAGCTGGCTTGCGCCTTCCGCCACTTTGCTGACACCAGCCGTATAAGCAGCTGTTCCTTCCTGTAACTGTTGTGAGCCTTCCTGCAGTTCACTGGCTCCCCGAACTAATCCGGTAGAACCCGAAGCTAGAGCAGATACGCCGTCATTCAGCGACGAACTGCCTTCTGCCAGCCGGTTTACCGCAGCTGCAAGTTGTGGAATTTTTTCAGCTGTTTTTGCTGTACCTGCCAGCAATTCATCGCTGCCTTGCGAAGCTTCTGCAATGCCGCTATTCAAAGCTGCAGCTCCCGGAATCAATTGGTCCCCGAGCGCACCGTGGATGGACGCATAGCCGTTTAATGCCTCGCTCGCCGCTGGAGCGACTTGAGCAACTGCGCTATTTAAACCGGCAATTTGTTCCGGCAAAGCGCCAAGTGATTGAAACGCCGGTATGATTGAATCACTCAAATCAGCAGAGATTGCAGATAAGCTGGCGGATAGGGTTTCAAAGGCTGCTTGTTGTGCCGCCTTTTGTTCTGCATCACTTCGGCTTACCGCTGCTGATAGTTCAGCTTGTTGTTCTGCCGTTAATGCGGCATAGGCCGGTGCAGCTTCTAAAGCAGCAACTGCATTTGAAGCCCCGTCGTCATTTTCCAACTTTTCCAAAGCTTGTTGCGCCGCTGCTATATTTTCCTGCAATCCGGAAACGCCGACAGCCCCTCCGGCTGAAACTGAATTATTCAACTGGCTCATGCTTTCTTTGATTCCAGCAAGACCTTGCTGCAAACTTATTATTTGCCCATTAGCAGGCAGCTTGCCATCTAATGCGGCAAGCCCCTCTTTGAGTGTCTGGCTTCCTGTTTCCAATTCAGCTAGCCCTGCATTCAATGTTTGCTGTCCTGTAACCAATTGCCCGATGCCAGAAGCTGGATCTGCAAGTTGGCTGGTTTGGGAAGCTAGCTCGTGCAAGCCGTCATTCAGCTGGCTGCTGCCGGTTTGGGCTTTCGATAGCCCGCTATCCAACTGTTGCGCGCCCGGCAAAAGCGATCCGATGCCGTTTGCCAAATCAGCAGATCCTTGGATAAGCGCAGAGCCGCCATCACTTAATTTGAATGCTCCTTCAGCAAGCCCGTTGATGCCTGTTTGCAAACTGCCGACACCTTCCGTATAAGCCAGAACTCCTTTGCCAAGCTGTTCCGCTCCGCTATCCAAGTGAAGGACACCGTCTGCAAATTGGCGGACGCCTATTTCTAATTGATCGGCACCTTCTTGGAAATTCAAGGTTCCTGCAGCCAACTCTGTTAAGCTGGCAGTCAGCTTGGCGTTTCCTTCAGCCAAATCAGCCGAGCCCTCCTCTAGCTGCCCTGCGCCATCCGCAGCATCTTCCATGCCGCTGCCTATCGCTTCAATTTGTGCAAATACCGCTTTAACGTATTCTTGCGTAACATTTTCCGCTATTTCTTCCCGGATGCTCGCCGTCGCCTGCTTGCTGACAGCTTCGGCAAAAAAACTGCGCCCGGGATTGGTCTCAAACTGCAAGTTCATAGGCTTCGGCTGTATTCCTGTAGCAGTAGAAGCATTGAACGAGAAATCCTCCGGTATCGTCAATACCATAAAATAGTGGCCGTCTTCCATCCCGCGTTCCGCTTCTTTCGCATTGGTAAAATGCCATTCCAAGTCTTCATTATCTTTTAAATTATCAACTAGTTCCTGGCCGATAGAAAGCGTATGCCCTTCATATTCGGCTGGTTCATCTTCATTGACGACAGCTACTGGCAGCAGTTCTGTTTTGCCGTATGGATCCCATGATGATCCCAGAAAAAAGCCGCCATAAATTATAGGTATGAACATCATAACGATCATCGTTCCAAGCAGGAGTGGTTTAGCGAGCAGTTGTTTCCATTCCTGTTTCAACATTTTCATTTTTTCTCATCCCGTTCTCTATTTAATACATCGCTCAAGGTTTCTCTATTCCAGTCCAACCTTGGCAAGTTTGTTGTCCCTAATCCTTCTTCAAGCAAATCGGCGGCTGTCACTTTTGAAAAATAATCCACCATCAACTGGTCCGCCTGCTGAAATACTTTGCGCAATACATCTTGTCCGCGTTCAGCATATTGTCCATCATGAAACGCACGGCTAATCAGGCCTGTGTCCGGATACATCGCAATCGGCCCTTCCATCGCCTCAATGACATCGAGCATTGTCACTTCTGCCACCGGTTTTCCCAGCGATACGCCCCCGTTATTGCCTGGGACCGATAAAATGATTTTTCCTACTACAAGCTTCCTAGTTATTTTTTTCAAGTAAGACGGTGAAACGCCTAACCGCCTGCTGATTTCGTCTGACGCTAAGGGGGCTTCGCTTTCCTGCGTCGCCAGCAAGACAATAATGCAGATTGCCTGTTCTACGCCTTTAGTCAATTGCATAACTTCTTCACCTCATTCTTTATCGACTTAACTTATCCATTATGGACTTTTTATATCCACAAATAGTAAACCACTTTTTCCTGTCAATTACAACTATTGCCACTAAAACGTCATAAAAAAGACAGATAGCCGGTATCTGTCTTTTTTGCTACTCCCTATCCACACGGTACGTAAACTCTACCGGCACTTCTTTCTTCCCAGCCGCACGCACAACGAACATTATATGGCCCGTATTTTTGATTTCATAATCGTGCGACGATGACTCCATCTCCCAAACCGGTTCATTCATGAAATGGTTAATATGGATACGGGCATTCTCCTCTTTTCTATTCGTCAAGGCATAGCTATGAGTAACATACTCCACGCCTTCTTTTTTCCATCGCTTTTTCTCATTGCTTTTACACGTAATATCAAACGCTTCCCCAATTCGGATTGATCCGACTTCTTCCACGGCTAAAGGAGCGATTGCATCTTCTCCGATAAATTCCAGTTCTTTGTCGGCGTCCAGCTCGTATAGTTTTACCGTGCCTTTTAGTAACGGCATACCAAGCCCATTGGTTTTCTTATTGGCAAATTCCAGCTTTACACGTGCCTGTTCGCTCCATTTATCCACTTCATAGACGGTTCGAAACGATGCTACATGTGCTTCCAAGAACGGGATCTGTTTTGTCTGTCCATCCAGAAGCGTAACGGATCTTTCTAACTTATAAGCGGGCTGGTCTCTAAAATCGTATTCTTCAACTTGCGGATGTTTGGCTGAGTTTTCATACATTCTCGGTTCAAGAGAAAAATCATTGGCCCTTGTCTGCCGATAAACTTCTCTAGCCATCAATTTTACAGCCGCGTCGCTGAAATCGGTTCCTGTATCATTGCGGATTTCCATCCATCCTGTCAATTGGAGTGCTGTTCCTTCAATTTCCATTATATAGTTTACCCGCCATTCAATGCCTTGCGTTATATACGAGACTTTAATGTGTTCATCCGTTTTGCCAGGAACTACTTTCCAAAAAAGCACCGGTTTAGCGGACAGGCTTTTTGGTATCGATGGCACTATAAGTTCTCCTTCGGGGTCAATGATCACTTCTTTCGTATCTTGCCGCTCTCCGATCAGGCCATCTACACTGCTTATCAAGATGATCTGTATGTCTTTTCCGGTATCGTGGTTGCGCACCGTCACTTCACGGCCAATGTAGTTTTCGAGCAGCTTGGTTTTGCTTATCGAGTTATGGATATAATCTTGTTCAAGCATATTTAAACCCTTTACCAAAACCGAATCGACTGCAATCCCTTTTGCTATATCTTTAAAATAAATCTCGCTGATTTCATCTTTGGTTGCGATTTGGCGCACTTCTTTAACCATGCCAAAGCCACTTTGATAAATGGTTAAACTGAGAGATACTCGTTCTTCGCTTGTCGATTGGTATTTCATCTTGCCGCCCCTTTCTTTAAACAACCAGCTGTGAAAAAACAGTATAGATATTTTATATATTATGGTCATCTTATCATTTTCTGTTAAGAACTAAATATGTTTTCAGATTATTTAGAGCAATTCATTTAATTTCCTGTACAATAAAGTTAATACTTTTTAAAGGAGTGACTAACAAATGGCAAGCACCAAGTCTTTTGTAACAGATTATATGGAAAAATACAGAGCTCATTTCGAAGAAATCAGCGCCTACGTATGGAACCATCCTGAAACTCGCTTTCAAGAACACGAATCGGCTGCCTTTTTGGCAAACGCGCTGGAAGCGGAAGGTTTTGAGGTTGACCGAAATGTAGCTGGCATCGAAACCGCTTTTATCGGCACCTTTGGAGAAGGAGCACCGTACATCGGCTTTTTAGGAGAATTTGATGCCTTGTCCGGCCTTAGCCAGCAAGCAAATGTGGCTGAACAGATACCGATTGTCGAAGGGGGAATTGGCCATGGATGCGGCCATAATTTGCTCGGCACCGGCGCTCTTTCATCTGCTTTCGCAGTAAAAGCTTATATGGAAGAACACAACTTGCCTGGGACGGTCCAGTTTTTCGGCTGTCCCGGCGAAGAAGGCGGTTCAGGCAAAACCTTTATGGCAAGAGAAGGCGTATTTGACCACCTTGACATCGCGCTGTCTTGGCATCCGTCGCCAGTAAACAGCATTATGCACCTTAGCACGCTCGCCAATTACCAAGTGTATTTCCGGTTCAAAGGCATCACCTCCCATGCCGCAAATTCCCCGCACCTCGGGCGAAGCGCATTGGATGCCGTTGAACTGATGAATGTCGGCGTCAATTATTTGCGCGAGCACGTGCCCGCTGATGCACGCATGCATTACGCCGTCACCAATACAGGAGGCTATTCGCCGAACGTTGTCCAAGCAGACGCCGAAGTCCTTTACTTGATCCGGGCGCCAAAAGTTGAGCAAGTGGATGAAATTTATAAACGGGTCTGTAAAGTGGCAGAAGGTGCCGCACTCATGACCGAAACCCAACTTACCATAAAATTTGATAAAGCCTGTTCAAACTATGAGCCGAACCGGGCATTGGAAAAAATACTCCACCAATATCTTGTGGAAACCGGCGCAGGGTCCGCAAGCGAGGAAGATCAGCAGTTTGCAAAAGCCATTTGGGAATCCTTGAATGAAGGGGAACAAAAAAGTGCTGTTGAAGTGCTGAAAGGCTTCGGGTATACGGGGGATGGGTCTGAATTCGAGGGCAAGTATTTATACGACGATGTATCAGAATACATTCCTTCTGATGAAGTGCTGTCTGGATCGACCGATGTTTCAGATGTCAGCTGGCTTGTACCGACTGCACAATGCACAACAGCAACGGCTGCACTTGGAACGCCTCTTCACACATGGCAAATGGTAACCCAAGGCATCACGCCTTTTGCCCATTCCGGAATGCTGCGCGCCGGTACGGCAATGGCGCTGACGGCAATCCACCTGCTCGAGAACACGGACGAACTAAAAGCGATCAAAGAAGAACATGAAAGGAAACGGGAGAAAAACCCGTACGTCTGCCCGATTCCAGCAGACGTGAAACCTTCTGCTATTAAAAGCTAAAAAAGAAGCCCGCCAAAAGAACCGAGTTCTCTTGGCGGGCTTCTTATCTTTCATTTATTCTTTTGCAAGAGAGGCGGCAATTCGGGATAGCACGTCAACCCCTGTCGGCAATACCTCTTCGTCATAGTCGAACCGTTCGTTATGATGTCCCGCAGCAAGTGGCGTTCCTACGATAATGTAGGTAGCGAGGCCGCCTTTTTCTTTTACGCGCTCCATAAAATAAGTGGCGTCTTCAGAACCGGCCGCATCGGTGCTTAAATTGGTAACCTTCTCGACAAACGGCGATTGCGCTGCCGCTTCTGCTACAATTTCAACCAGTTCCGGGCTTGGCATACAACTCCGCGCTTCACCGACAATGTCCACTTCCACTTCCGTGTCATACATCGCTGCGGCTCCGTTTAAGACATTCAATGCCTGCTCGCGGATATAATCGTTGATTTCCGAAGTTTCGCCCCGTGTTTCAATTTTCAAAAGAGCCTGTGAGGGAATAATGTTACGCCCGCTTCCAGCTTGAAGCACCCCGACATTCACCCGGGAAGCGCCATCTGCATGGCGCGGAATCCCGTACAATCCGAGCACCGCAGTAGAGGCGGCCATCAAGGCATTTTTCCCTTCGTGGGGCCGGCCTCCGGCGTGGGATGCTTTTCCTTTGAACACAACATCCATTTTCGTCGTGGCTAAAAACCCGGCATTGCCCGCGATGATTTCGCCTGCAGGAACCCCAGTGCCTAGATGGGTCGCGATAAAATAATCCACGTCATCAACGACGCCCGCTTCTGACATTGACTTGGCTCCGCGAGTCCCTTCTTCAGCCGGCTGGAAAATCAATTTAAAGGTTCCTTTAAACTCTTCTTTTTGCTGCATAAGAAGAGATGCCAGCCCAAGGCCTATAGCAGTGTGACCATCATGGCCGCACGCATGCATCATATTGGCATTGACCGAGGCAAACCCTTCCGCAAACGGAATATGGCCTTCGCTCAATTCTTCTTGGATATCAAGCGCATCCATATCCACCCGAAACGCTACGACCGGACCCGGTTTGCCGGTATCAAGAATGCCGACAACCCCCGTCATTCCTCCAGTCAACTTCTGCAGCCAATTTTCATTGGCTCCGTTCTCTTTTGCCCACTGTTCATGTTGTTTCAACACGCTTTCATCCGGAACGCCCATGCGCGCTTCCGCCTTCATCACTTCACTGCCTGCTTTTACTTCATAGCCCAGCTTCTCCAAATGCGCGGCCACAATAGAGGCAGTCCGCATTTCCAAGAAACCTGATTCTGCATATTTGTGGAAATCGCGCCTCCATGTCTGGAGCTGCGGACGCAATTCCTCCACTGCTTGCTTTATATCTGTAACCATTCGCTCTCCTTCTTTCTCTTATAAATAAGGTGTAATCCCCGGTCCAAAAGGAATTCCTGCATAGAAGAAAATCAATATTAAAATGATCCAAGTGATAAAAAAGATAACTGAATATGGAATCATCAGTGAAATTAACGTGCCAAGCCCCGCTTTTGGATCATATTGGCGCATGAACGACAAAACAACGATGAAATAAGGATTCAATGGCGTTATGATATTTGTCGATGAATCGGCAACGCGGTATGCTACTTGAGTAAATGCCGGGTGATAGCCAAGCTGCATGAACAGCGGCACAAACACCGGGGCTTCCAATGCCCATTTTGCAGATCCGGATGTAATTAAGAAGTTGAGCAAAGCAGTAAAGATACTATACCCGATAATTACCGTTATGCCGGTCAAATTTATGCTTGATAAAAATTCTGCTCCGTTTACGGCAATCCACGTTCCGATATTCGACCATGTGAAATAAGCAATAAATTGGGCAGCAGCGAAAATAAGGACAATATAGCCCGCCAAATCTTTAATGGATTCTGTCATGTATTTTGATATGTCACTTATTTGCTTGATGGCACCCGTAGTTGCTCCATACGCCACCCCTAGTACCAAGAAGAAAATTAAAATAATAGGGACAATACCACTTAGAAATGGCGATGGAATCATGCCCCCTTCTTCATTGCGCAGCGGTGAATCAGGCAGAAGGATAAGCGCCAACAGGGCAGCAAGATATAAAAGTCCCGCAATTGCAGCATTGCGGAGCCCTTTATTGGCTTTTGGATTTTCTTCTCCAATGTCCGCTTCAACCGCTTCCCCTTTATACGTACCCAGTTTTGGTTCGATTATCTTTTCTGTTATGAGCCCGCCCACAAGGGTCAAAACAAAAACAGAAACAATGTTAAAATACCAGTTATCAACCGGCGTTACGACCATGTTCGGATCTAGAATCTGTGCCGCTTCAGTTGAAATACCAGACAAAAGCGCGTCTGTTCCAACAATCAAAAGGTTGGCGGTAAATCCAGCACCCGCACTGGCAAAGCCTGCTGCCAAACCTGCTAGAGGATGGCGGCCAATTCGGTAAAAAACCATAGCAGCCAAAGGCGGAATCAAAATGGTGGCAGCATCAGAAGCGATGTTCCCCATAATCCCCACAAAAACAATTGCATACGTAATAATAGACTTTGGCGCTTTTAGCACTGATTTTTTAATCGCTGTTTCAAGAAGACCCACTTTGTCGGCAAGGCCGATGCCCAGCATCATTGCAAGCACGAGGCCAAGCGGAGCGAAGCCAGTGAAGTTTTCAAGCATCGATGTCAATATAAATTGAAGTCCTGCTCCCGACAGCAAATTTTGGATAGCCAAGTTTTCACCTGTACCCGGGTGAATAACTGCTGCGTTGAACTGAGCGAAGATAAACGACGCTATCATGACTAGAACCGCTAAATAAACAAATAACATAAATGGATCCGGCAACTTATTCCCAATCCGTTCCACTCCATTTAATATGCGTATAAACATTCCGGGTTTCTTTGCATTTTCCATCTTCCATCCCCCTCTTTTTAATAAAATTTATAATAACATAAAAATTCTGTATTTTTATTAGTAATATTCATTTTTTATAGAATTTTCTCTTAAATTCAACTGCTCATTTCTCCATGAGGAGCACTTTGGCTATTGTTCATTGCATAGAAACTACCTTAAACTAAAAAAGGAGGCGATTTTAATGGCAAAAAAAATGTTTGCAAGTGATAATAATTCCGGTATCCATCCATCGATTCTAGAAGCGATTTCAAGAGCCAATGATGGCCACACTCCCGCGTACGGCGATGATTCTTTCACAACAACTGCGGTATCCAAGTTTGTTGAACACTTCGGAAAAGAAAGCGATGTCCTTTTTGTTTTTAATGGAACCGGAGCCAATGTGATTGGCCTAAAAGCGATGGTACGCGCTCACCAAGCCATCATTTGTACGGAAGGGGCGCATATTCATGCAGATGAAGGCGGAGCTGCTGAAGGATTTATCGGCGGGAAACTGTTGACTGTTCCATCTGCAGACGGCAAACTGACCGTCGCACAAATCGAACAGCAACTGCACCATATTGGCTCTCAGCATCGCAGCCAGCCGAAGGCCATCTCCATTTCCCAGTGCACAGAACTTGGCACTGTCTATACGGTCGACGAAATAAAGCAGCTGACTTCGTTCGCTCATGCCAACGGCTTGTATGTTCACATGGACGGCGCGCGAATCAGCAATGCCGCCGCTTTTCTTGGATGCAGCTTGAAAGAAATGACAACGGATGCGGGCATCGATATGCTGTCATTTGGCGGCACAAAAAACGGCATGATGGCCGGTGAAGCCATCGTGTGCTTGAACAAAGAATTCGCGCCGGATCTGAAATACATCCGCAAACAAGGCATGCAGCTAGGGTCTAAAATGCGTTTTATCTCCGCTCAATTTGAACGTTTGCTGACAGATGAATTGTGGTTAGAAAATGCTACCCACGCAAACTGCATGGCCCTTCGGCTTGCAGAAGGACTGCAAAAGTTGCCGGGCATTGTACTCACTCAGCCAGTTGAATCCAATGCCGTCTTCGCCAGTGTTCCGGATGAGCAGATTCAGCGATTGCAAAAATCATACGCTTTCGCTCTTTGGAATGCCGGAAAAAACGAAATCCGGCTCGTCACCTCATTTGATACAACAGAAGAAGACGTGGATCTCTTTTTATCAACAGCCGAAAAAGTATTTGCTTAATAGAAAACACTTCGAGCTCATCGCCCGAAGTGTTTTCTCAAATATTCAACCATCATCAAACGGCATGGTTCCGAAAGCGGTGATTTGGAAGGATGCACCAACTCACCATACAGAAGATCGTCTAAAAACCGGACTTCCTCACGAAAATGCTGATCCTTCTTTGCATCAAACACTTCCACTTGTATATAGATTGAACTTCCTTGATCAACAAAATCAATGACAGTTACGTAATGGTTTGCAGCCATTCTTTTCTCCTTTGAAAAAAAGCCCAAAAGCAGCGCTTTTGGGCTTTTCGTTATTAAAACAATCCGATTGCCTCGCCGTCTGCCCCTACATCCATTTTTAAAGCTGCCGGCTGTTTCGGCAAGCCCGGCATCGTCATGATGTCACCCGTCAAACAAACCAAAAAGCCGGCACCTAGCTTCGGCATAATTTCACGGATCGTAATGGTGAATCCTTCAGGACGCCCCAATAGCTTAGGCTGGTCTGATAACGAATACTGTGTTTTCGCCATGCAAATCGGCAATGTGTCCCAGCCGTATTTCTTAATATCGACCAATTGCTTTTGTGCTTTGTCAGAAAGCAGAACATCCGCTCCACCGTATACCTTCTGAACAATCGCACGCAGCTTTTCTTCAACAGAATCGGTTTCATCATAAAGAAACGCAAAGTTTGTCGGCCGCTCCAGCTCTGCTTTCACAAGCTTCGCCAGTTCCACACCGCCTTTTCCGCCCTGCTCCCAAACATTCGTCAATGCGATGGCCACTCCGTGGTCTTTCGCCCAATCCATGATTTCCGCAATTTCCTCCACTGTGTCAGTGACAAAGCGGTTTAACGCCACAACCGGCTCTATGCCAAATTGGCGGATGGTATCAACGTGCTTCGCCAGATTGACCATCCCGCGCCGGACCGCTTCACTATTTGCTTCTCCAAGAAGTTTTTTGTCAATGCCGCCATGCATTTTCAAAGCGCGGACTGTCGCAACAATCACAACTGCATCGGGGTTGAAGCCGCCTTTTCTTGACTTGATATGCATAAACTTCTCGGCACCCAAATCAGCGCCAAATCCAGCTTCGGTCACAACTACATCAGCCAGCTGACGCGCTGTATTCGTCGCCATCAAAGAATTGCAGCCATGCGCAATATTAGCGAACGGCCCCCCGTGGATAATGGCAGGCGTCCCTTCGATCGTTTGCACCAGATTCGGTTTGAAGGCATCTTTTAGAAGCAGCGCAAGCGCCCCTTCAACTCCTAAATCACGCACCAGAACCGGTTCTTTCTCGTAAGTATAGCCAATTACCATTTGGGCTAGACGCTCTTTCAAATCTTCCAGCGTGCTGGCCAAGCACAGTACAGCCATGATTTCAGAAGCAACGGTTATGTCAAACCCGTCTTGTCTCGGAATCCCTTGTGCTGGTCCTCCAAGACCAATTGTCACTTGGCGAAGCGCCCGGTCGTTCATGTCCAAAGCACGTTTCCAAGTAATTCGCCGCGGATCGAGATTTAATGAATTTCCTTGATGCAAGTGATTATCGATAAATGCGGCAAGCGCATTATTGGCTGAAGTAATTGCATGGATATCGCCAGTAAAGTGAAGATTGATATCTTCCATTGGCAACACTTGTGCGAAACCGCCGCCGGTTGCGCCTCCCTTCACTCCCATAACCGGCCCTAAAGAAGGTTCACGCAACGCCACAATCACGGATTCGCCAAGTTGATTGAACGCATCAGCGAGCCCTACTGTCACCGTCGATTTCCCTTCCCCAGCTGGAGTCGGGCTAATTGCCGTGACAAGCACCACTTTCCCTGTTTTCTCGGCTGCCGGCAATAAGTCTACATTGATCTTCGCCTTGTATTTTCCGTATAACTCTAGCGCATCTTCTGGAATTCCCGCTCGCTTCCCAATAACTTGAATCGGTAAAATTTTCGCATCTTTCGCTATCGACAAATCCGTAAACGCCATCAATCGCCCAACTTTCAATTTTTTCTTTTATTATAACGTGTTAGCCGCTAAATGAAAGAAAAACCGCCCATCGCAGATGCGAAAGGCGGTTATTTTGTGAACTTTATTTTTTCTTTTCGATAACGACTTTGTCTTTGTCGCTGTCTTTTTTATCGTCTGTCTTAAATTCTTCAGTTACATCTTCTACGATTCCTTTTGTCGAATCTTTGAACTCTTTCAAGGTTTGGCCGACTGCTCTTCCCAATTGCGGCAGTTTAGCTGGTCCAAAAATGATCAAAGCGATAACAAGAATTAAGATTAAACCTGGTACACCGATATTTGGCATGGGTTTCCCTCCTGAGGATCTGTTTATTTTGCAAGCTCTTCGTACTGTTTTAATGTCCGCTTATATGTCCAACTTGAAACGAAGATACTAATTTCAAACAATATAAATAGCGGAATGATGATCAATATATCTGAAACAAAATCAGGCGGCGAGATGACAACGCCGACTACAACCAATACGAAATACGCGACTTTGCGCATTTTCCGCAATGTATATGGAGTAACAACGCCTAATTTCGTCAAAAACATAATGACGACCGGCATTTCGAACACAATACCCACCGGAATGATCAAGTTAAACATAAACGTAAAATACTGGTTCATCCCGTACGTCTCCGTTGCCCCAATGGACTGGTTAACGTCTGACATGAAATTCAACATCAATGGAAACAAAACAAAATAACTAAAACTTACACCTGCTATGAATAGCAGGAAAGATATCGGGATAAAAAGGAACGTTCCTTTTGCTTCCTGTTCCGATAAACCCGGCTTTACAAATAGCCAGATTTGATGCAAAGCAATCGGCAATGTAATCAACAAGGCCAATATCAACGCACATTTGAAGTAGATCAAGATTCCATCTGTAAACCCGAATACGTTCCATTCTACATTGACTGCTGTCGGCTGCGACTTGATGTACTGCAAAGTTCTTGCAGCAGTTGCAAAACCGACTCCCAGGGAAATAATAAATGCTGCCGCAATAATGATAAGCCGTTTTCTTAGCTCAGCTAAGTGCTCGACAACTGTTTCTTCCTTATCCATATCTTTAACCACCTACTTCGTTAACTCGGGAAACATGTCAATTCTGACAGCGAAAAACCCCATCGTCTTTCGTCAAAAGGCTTGTATCATGTGGAATTAAATGAATAAATTTTTGATTGTTGCTCTATTCCACTTGTAATTATACTCCTCATGCACAATTTGTAAATCATATAGACATTCCTATTATTAAATTGTGAAGAGCTAGTAAACAAAACAGACAAAATTCCTCTGCAAGAAGCTGTAACAGTGATCAGCCAAGCTCCTAGCAAGCTTATGCTGCAAAACAGCTGTAAAGCATTTGAAGCTCAGGAATCATCTGTGTGACCGACTTTCTTCCATATAACTTTTCTCCACCAAAAGAAGGCAACCTCTCTTAACTGAGAAAGAGTTGCCTTTTTCTATTGTGCATCAAAATGCAAGAAAATTATCAATGGCTTATTTATGAGCTTTTTCTTCAGGTCGGGATTCTGTTGCGACTTCATCCACAACTTCTTTTGTCGAATTTTTAAACTCCCTCAATGTTAAGCCGACCGATCTGCCGAGCTGCGGCAATTTCGCCGGTCCGAATATGATCAAAGCAATAATCAAGATCAAAATTAAGCCTGGCACACCGATATTTGGCATCACTTATTCCTCCTTGCAAGCACTGGCCTTTTCTTCTTTTCCAATGACAACCAGGAAAAGAAGGATTGACGTTTGTTTCTATTTGTTATTATACTCGTGAGTAGTATTTTGTAAATCATATATTTTAGGTTATTATTTTTAAGAGGCAGGTGAATAAAATGACACAACATAGCAACGAGGAATTGAGATTGATCAACCAATTACTCTTAGCCATATTTCTAGTAACAGATTTTGGCTACTTTTTATATTTGAACCATCCCGTTTTCCCATGGTTTACATTAGCAGGGGCAGCTGTAGGGTTAGCTATTATCGTATATTGCTGGTCTGGCACAAAATATTGGCTGTTCAACACCATATTGCTGCTAAGCACAGCGGTGTTCTCAGTGGTATACAACTTCAATGCTATCCTTTAAATCTCCGCTTCTAAAAGAAAGGCCTTCATTTCCGATGAAGGCCTTTCTTTTTTGAAATTCATTTCATAACCTATAGGTTATCTGTTTTTATATAAATTGGTATTATATTTTTAATTGTTATCGGAGTATAATTTCGTTTTGTATGTACGTCAGCTGATGTTCAAGTTTTATATATCTGCTTTACCCTGTTTTTCTCAGCTTTTTAACAAATCTGGAGGTTTTACTTATGGAAGAAAACAAAGAAATCACCAAAAAAGGGACTACTAGACGAACCTTTTTGAAAAATACAGGAATGACAGTAGGCGGAATTGTATTAGGAGGGGCCGTCGGCAGTTTGTTTGGCGTCAATGCTGAAACCACTTCAAAATCCTCAGCCCACCCCGCATCCCCTGCATTAACGGTTAATCCAGCAGAAGCCTTGATGTTCTTCACACCCGAACAATATCAATTGACCCAAGCGGCTGCTGAGCGTATTTATCCGAAAGATGAAAACGGGCCTGGGGCCATGGAATTGAATGCAGCAATCTATATCGACCACCAATTGGCCGGTTCATGGGGCATCAACGCCAAGGAATATATGTCCGGCCCATTTTACGAAGCCGAAGAAACTCAAGGAAGCCAAATCAGGATTTTGCGCAAAGACCTATTTTTGCTGGGGTTAAAAGCTTTGGATTCATATAGCACCAAAAAATTCGATGCAAGATTTGTCGACCTGGAAGCTGAACAACAAGACCAGGTTTTAACAGATTTCAGTGAAGATAAAGCCCCTAAAATCTCTTCAGTCCGATCCAGCAATTTCTTTAATTTATTACGCACACTTACAATCGAAGGCGTGTACGCCGATCCTTTATACGGCGGCAACAAAAACATGGAGGGCTGGGCAATGCGGAAATTCCCTGGTTCCCGGATGAGCTATACCCAAGAAATCCAAAAAGAAGAATTTGTAAAATTGGATCCACAAGGCCTTAACAGCCATATGGGTCATTGATGATAGGAAGGATTGAAAACTAATGGCAAAAAAATTACCTAAAGTTCCCGTTGTCATCGTCGGCATGGGTTGGGCCGGTGGAATCGTAGCAGCTGAACTTACAAAAGCAGGAATCAACGTGGTTGGACTAGAACGCGGAAAAGAGAGAAAAACCGCCGACTATGCCATGGGACATGACGAATTGCGTTATCAGCATCGCGAAGAGTTGATGCAGGATCTTTCAAAAGAGACAATTACGAGCCGAAACAATGAAAAAATGCGTGCTCTTCCAATGCGCGATTACGGTACATTTATTGTCGGAGACGGCGTTGGAGGTGCCGGCAGCCACTGGAACGGCCAAACTTACCGCTTCCTTCCATACGATTTTGAAATCAAAACCAAAACAGTTGAACGATACGGAGAAGATAAAATCAGCAAGGATATGCCACTTCAAGACTGGGGCATTACATATGATGAGATTGAACCGTATTATGACACATTCGAGAAAATGGCTGGCATTTCCGGGGAAACCGTCGAAGGGTTTGGCTATGGTCCCCGCCAAAATCCATATCCGACCGGTCCTATGTTAAAAACACCAATAATGAAAATGTTTGAAGCTGCGACTAAAAATCTTGGTTATTCACCATACGTCATTCCATCCGGCAATTTATCTGAATCCTACAAGAATCCAGATGGCATTTCACGCGGTGCCTGCCAATACTGCGCATACTGCGAAAACTTCGGATGTGAGTACGGTGCAAAAGCCGATCCCGCCGTTACGGTTATTCCTGTAGCGCAGCAAACAGGAAACCTGGACCTTCGCACCCACTCGAATGTCATTGAAATTTTAAACAACGGCTCCAAAGCGACTGGTGTCGTTTATGTAGATTCAATTACAGGTGAAGAATTCGAGCAGCCGGCGGAAGTTGTTGTTATAGCAAGTTATGTGTATAACAATGTAAGACTGTTGTTGAACTCTGGTCTAGGCCGTCCTTATGATTCAGCCACTCAAACTGGGGTAATCGGCAAAAACTACTGCTATCAAGTAAGTTCAGCTTCATCGATGCTGTTCTTTGAAGATAAGGAATTCAACTTATACGGTGGAGCTGGAGCGCTTGGCATCGAAATTCCTGATTTTGTCGGAGATGCTTTTGACCATACCAATGAAAAGTTCCTTCATGGCGCCGGCATTCGCGTAACCCAGTATGGCAACCGCCCGATTGCCAATAATGTAGTTCCAGGCGACACGCCAAAATGGGGAGCGGAATTCAAAAAAGCATCTATTAAATATGCAAATAGCTATTTCCCGGTCAAATCCCAAGGGGCGAGCATGCCACATCGCTACAACTACCTTGATTTGGATCCGACGTATAAGGATGCTTACGGCAAGCCGTTATTGCGCATGACTTTCGATTATACAGAACAAGACAAAGAGCTAGTCAAATTCATGGCTAAAAAGACTCATGAAATCGCGGAGAAAATTGGCGCCGATATTATTCAAACCAATGACGTCCAAAATGATTTTAATGTCAACAAAGATACGAACACCCATAACACAGGAGGCGTTATTATGGGCGCGGATCCGGAAACGTCTGCAGTAAACTCTTACCTTCAAATGTGGGATGCAGAAAACGTTTTTGTGGTGGGAGCATCCGCCTTCCCTCACAACAGCTCGTTCAATCCGACCGCTACGCTTGGCGCCCTTTCTTATCGGGCATCAGAAGGAATACAAATGTTCCTGAAAAAAGGCGGCTCTCTTGTTTAGTCAGCTTTCTAATCTTTTTGCTGCAGGTCTATAGAACCTGCAGCTTTTTTTATATCCCGCTTTTCCTTCTAAAAAGCCTTTTGCTGGCAGTTGGTTTACTTATTTGCGAAACTCGGCTCACATCGACTACAATAGGAGAATTGGTTCTATGTTTCGAAAGGGGTAGGCCGCATGGATTTGTTGCAATTAAAGTATTTCCAAGAGGTGGCAAAACACCAGCACTTAACAAAAGCCGCACAAGAATTGAATGTTTCCCAACCCGCTTTAAGCAAAATGATATCTAAACTGGAACAGCGCTTGGGTTATCAGTTGTTTGATCGCACCGGACGCCAAATCAGGCTGAATAATTTAGGGGAAGCCTATTTGAAAATAGTCGAGAATGTCTTTTTGGAGCTGCAAAAAGGGGAAAAAGAACTTGCATTTTTAACCGAAAAACAAAACGAACTCATTTCAGTTGCGGTAACCATTCCAACGATTCTGCCACAACTGCTGGGAGGATTTCTGGAACATCGCCCAAAAGCACGATTCCGCCAGTATCAAGCTTTCGCCGATCGGATGAAGACGCAGCTTGAGACTGGAGAAATCGATGTCGGCATCTCGACTTTCCCTATCGAAGGAAACAATATCGAATGGTATCCAATCATCGAAGAAGAAGTTCTGTTGGCGGTTCCACTATCCCATCCTTTAGCGGAGCGAAAAAGCATCTATTTGCATGAAGTGGAAAATGATCCGTTCATCGTCATGCCTCCTGGCTATGGATTCCGGCAGATGACGGAAAACTTTTGTGCTGAAGCAGGATTTTATCCGGATTTTGCTTTTGAGGGAGACGAAACCGGGGTCACATATGAACTCGTAGAAAAAGGGCTAGGCATCGCCTTTAGCCCCTCCATGATCAGAAGCCAGCGCCTCTCTTCTTTAAAGCTGGCCGAACTCAATATTATTGAACCCAAATGCACCCGTTCCGTCGGATTGATATGGCATAAAGAACGGACCCAAACCAAGACTGCACAAGAATTCATTGCATACACCATCGAATTTTTAGAAAAAGCAAAAACCAGTTTTGAAAAGCAATAACTTATGTAAAGGGTTTCCCCATTAATAACCATCGCCTTCCGCGAGGGTGAGTTCGGGGAAATCCTTTTCAATTACTTCGAACATATCATTTTCTGCCAAGTATTCGAACAGCTCTTCTTCTCCCGCTTTGCAGAATTTACGGGAATCTTCTGGATTGTGAAATTCGATAATATACTTTTTCCTTCTATTTTTCGCAATCACATAAACATCCATGTCGTGATACTTTCTCACAGTTTGCAAGTTTTGGTTTTCAATAATCGAAGCTGCGTCCATTTTATTCAGATAAGTATACAAAAAAGCTTCCGAGCGTTTTTGCTCCGCTGAGATAAAACTCATTTTCTCATGATGCTTATTGATAAACCGCTCTGTCAACTGTTGATGGAAGGAGATAGTCCCCCATTCCACCTTGTCACGATGCTTTTCGATAAATCTTTCTGACAACACCTGCATGCGGGTAATTTCATGCCAGTCCACATGGCGTTTGTGGCGGTCGATCAACTGCATCGGCAATTTTTGGCACTTTGAAAGGCAATGCCATGATAACTTTTCTTGGTGCCGCTCAATAAACGCCGGGGACAGCCCTTTGCCATTAGCAAGCTGTTGTTTCATCGAGACAATCGTCCAATATTCGCGTTCATCAAATGGCAGCCCTTCCTTCTCGTATAAGGTTTGCTGGCGTCTGCTTAACTTTTCTGTCTCTACTTGCCATTTTTCTTCTGAAGCAAACTCCTCGATGAAGCCTTCCGAAACTTGTTGATGCTGTATTACTTCTTTCCAATATAAGCGGCCGCCGAATTCCCGGACGAATATTTCAGGCAATACCTGAAATTCAGAAACCAACTTCCAGTTTACTTGGTCACTATTTTCTCGCAAAAAGTTTTCTGACAGCTCTTCATCTCTGCTGACGGCGTTCCATGATACCGAACGCTTGTCTTTATAGCCTTTCTCTTCGAGCAATTCTGCCAAGGAATCAATCATAAGTTCCACTCTCTTTTCCAATTGATGTCATTATTATTTTATTCCCTCTTGAAAAATGATAAAACGGAAAGTTTTCAGCTTATACAATCCAAGTTTCGTTATCTTGCGCTTTCATTGCAAAAGCGTTGATAGGACAACTGCTGAGTGTATACTGTGAGTAGAGGTGATGGAAGAATGAAAACGCAAAAAACTTTTTCAATTCCAGCGATTTACTGGAAAGCCATCATGGAAAACGATCCGGCATTCGACGACCAGTTTTTTTACGGTGTTCAAACAACCGGTATTTTTTGCCGCCCTTCGTGCAAATCCCGCTTGCCCAACAAAGAAAATGTCCGTATTTTCAAGAATGCTTTTATCGCCCTCGAACAAGGCTACCGGCCTTGCAAACGGTGCAAACCGGATGGATTGAAGCTGCCTGCGGAAGAATGGAGCCAGCAAATCATGGAATGGTTAGACATCTATTTCGCCGAAGATGTAACACTGGAAAAACTTGCTGATACTTTTCATAGCAGTCCCTATCATTTACAGCGATCATTCAAACGATCAACAGGACGTTCGCCTTTATCTTATCTCCAACAAAAGCGGTTGGAAAAAGCCGTACAAGAGCTATTAACGACCAACCGCTCTGTCGCTGATATCGCCGGAGCTGTTGGATTCTTGAATACGCCTTATTTTATAACGTTATTCAAAAAAAAGACCGACCAAACGCCGGCCCAATTCCGAAGAGGAGTGAACCACAATGAAGCAAAGCGAACAAGTGATTGAGTGGACAGTTCTAGAACATGGACAGTGGGAGCTTTATGTGGCGAAAACAAACAAAGGGCTCTGCTATATCGGGTCCCCTGCCAGTTCTTTTGAAGAATTCAAAGCCTATTTCGCCAAACGCTATCCCGCTTTTGCCCTGATCGAAAACCCTGAAACGTTAGCGCCATATGTCCAAGAATTGACAGATTACTTTAGCGGAGCTAAACAAACTTTCTCGCTGCCCATCGACGTCAAAGGAACTCCTTTTCAGGAAGAAATTTGGCGCGCTTTACAGGCGATTCCTTACGGAAAAACAGTTTCCTATTCGGAAATTGCAGAACGCATTAACCGGCCATCCGCCGCCCGAGCAGTCGGCAGCGCTATCGGGGCCAACCCTCTCCTTATCTTGGTGCCTTGTCACCGCGTAATCGGTAAAAACGGAGCTATCAGCGGCTACCGGGGCGGCATGGAACTTAAGCGGTTCCTGTTGGACTTAGAGCTTCAAAAGACATGAAAAACCCCGCCAAAACTTTGGCGGGGTTTTATTGCGCTTTACGCTTGGGGTGCGAGAATGCCACTCAAGATAAAATCGGCATACATATCTGCCAATTCAGCCACGGAAAGCGAGCCTTCTGGATTGAACCATTGGTAGCTCCAGTTGGTGACGCCAAGAATTGCGAAAGTGATCATCTTCGGTTGCAAGCTTTCCCGGAATTCACCTGATTTAATGCCATTTTCAATGACCCGTTCAATATTCTCTCGGAACTCGGCGCGTTTTGCCCGGATGGTCGCCGCGTTTTCAGGTGATAAATGGCGGATTTCCCGGTAATACACTCGTCCAATCGCCCCTTGAGTTTCAATGTCGTGGATAAGCAGTTCCACAACTTTCACCAGTTTCCCCCGATTTGTTGATTCGGTTTCCAACATCGTCTTTTGCCTTCTCAATAAATCATCGATATAGCGAAGATGGATATCCATAAGGAGAGCTTCTTTGCTTTTGAAATGATAATAAAACGAGCCTTTAGTGACGCCTAATGCGTCCACGATGTCTTGGATGGATGTTGCACTGAACCCTTTTTCCACAAACAGGTCGGTGCTTTGCTTCATCAATTCTGCTTTCATAGAGAGCCACTGCCTTTCTCTTTTTCCTAACTGCCTTTTAGCTTATTATACCATTCCTCTATCCTCATTCCGCGGCAGAAAAGCCAAAAGAATATGCCGAGTCTTTTCAGAAACGGCAACCTAAGATATGACTACAAGGAGAAAATAACATGGCCTTTTAAGACATTCTTGCCGTTTTGATTGACAGCCTCAACTGTGAATTTCACCTCTTGCTCTCTCTTTTCCACAACCGTCGCTTTTAAGGTGACGGTGTCGCCGAGAAAGACCATCCCTTTAAAGCGGATAGCATAGTCTTGAATGAATCCTTCTTCGTAATAAGGTGTGAATAATTTCGCCAAATTGCCCATCGTCCACATGCCATGAGCAATAATTCCTGGCAAACCGGCTTTTTCGGCCTCTTCATCTACGGTATGAATCGGATTGAAATCACTTGATGCCTCTGAGTAATTGATCAGATCCAGACGGTTTACTGGATTCAATTGGATGGAGGGCAGCGATTCTCCTGCTTGCAACTCAGCCAGGAACTTCATGGCAGCATCTCCTTTTGCGCAGCTTCAGAGATAATTACAGTGCGTTCTTCCGTAAACAAAAGCGCTCCGGATTCATCTTCTCCGAATTTCGTCAACACCAAAAACCCCATATCTCCAAAATTGCCGCTTTTCTCGAAGTAGTCTTTTACTTCCATCCAGCAATACACATCTTCACCGACATATAAAGGCCGATTGTAATGATAAATCTGTTCTCCATGGATCAAGCCTTTAGCAGGCAAGTGCAAATCCGGAATTATTCCGGCATCAAATGTGACAGGAAAAGTAGGCGGCGCAATTGCAGTTTTGTAGCGCGAATTTGCTCCTGTGAACTCATCTGAGTATATCGGAGCAGGATCGCTGATCGCTTCTGCAAATTTACGGACGGCCTCTTTCTCAATGGTATTTTTCACTTTGTTCGAGGACTTGCCGATACTTGATTTCAACATTTTTTAACCCCCTTGCTAGTTTCTCGGTCCACCTGCCACATACAATACTTGCCCACTGACAAAAGATGAGCGCTCATCTGCAAAGAACGCCACTGCATTTGCAATATCCTCCGGCTTTCCGCTGCGCCCCACCGGAATTTGCGATACACTTGCTTTGATCAGTTCCTCAAACGGAATGCCAATTCGTTCCGCAGTCGCCTTAGTCATGTCCGTCTCGATAAACCCTGGCGCCACTGCATTTGCCGTTACGCCAAATTTCCCAAGTTCGATCGCCAACGTTTTCGTTAATCCTTGCAAGCCGGCTTTTGCAGTCGAATAATTGGATTGCCCTCGATTTCCTAGTGCGGAAGTCGATGAAATATTGATGATGCGGCCGTATTTGCTTTGTGTCATGTATTGCTGCGCGGCACGAGAAGCGTAAAACGCCCCTTTCAAGTGAACATCCATTACCGTCAGCCAATCCTCATCCGTCATTTTGTACAGCATATTGTCCCGGATGACACCTGCATTATTTACCAGAATATCAATGGAGCCAAAAAGGTCGAACACTTCCTTCATCGCTCCTTCGATTTGTTCCCGGTCGGTTACGCTGGCATTTTTTGTGTAAACGGAATAGCCCTTTTCCTTTAATTCGCTCTCCGTTGACGCCAGCGCTTCTTCGTTCACATCAATGATTGCGACATTGGCTCCTTCGCTCGCAAAACGTTCCACAATTTCTTTGCCAATGCCACGGCTTCCGCCTGTCACGAACGCCGTTCTTCCTGCAAATTTTTTTCCCATTAAAGTTCCTCCCTTTTCATCTGCTGTATATGTTTAAGCGTCTTAGTTTTTAATACTGAACGGCCGGTATGTAAATGCCAAAAAACAATCTCTTTAATACCCGGAAAATGTTGAAAGCGCTTTCTATTCGTCTTGAAATTCAGTATAACCTACTTTCCGAACGGCATTCAACAATAGTTTCAACTCTATAAAAAGAAGGCCGCTATTATAAGCCACCTTCTCTGTTTCACACAACTGCTGAAGTGTTCGATACTTTTTCGTAGACATAGGCACCTTTTTCGACGCGGCTCAGTTTGACTGCGTCCCCGATTTCCACATCTTCTTGAATACGCGCCGTCACTTTAGCATTCGCTTCATCTAAATCGACCAACACAACATTATACGGGGCTATGTCCGCAAATTCCGCTGGGGCTATATGGATTTTCGTGTAGCTGTAAACCGTTCCTTTATCGGACACTTCTTTTTCCTCGTGCTTGCTTTCTCTGCATGTTGGACAAGCGTGTTTTTTTGTAATGGAATCTGTGCCACAGCATGAATAAATCTTCATATCCCTTACACCCTTTCTAAAATATGGACAGTCGAATAAGATCCTGTTCCACCTAGATTTTGCGCAAGCGCCAAACGCGGAGTGTTCGCCACTTGGTTGGCCGCATTGCCTCGCAGTTGGCGCACTAATTGATAGAGCTGCGCAATACCGGTGGCTCCGATTGGATGACCACGCGATAACAAGCCGCCGCTTGTATTGACCGGCTTATCGCCTGTCACTTTTGTGCGGCCTTCCTCAACTGCCTTCCAGCCTTCCAAACGGTTAAAGAAACCGAGTTCCTCTGTTGCGATGATTTCAGTCATGGAGAAACAGTCGTGGATTTCGACGACGTCGATGTCTTCAGGACCTACGCCTGCCTTTTCGTAAGCCAAGCGTCCAGATTCGCCGATCGCCGGTATCGACAACAAGTCCACCGCATCCTGCATTTGCGTCGGTCCCGAAACTTGGGCCGAAGAACGGACATGAATCGGCGATTTTTTGCGGGAAATGACGATGGCAGCGGCGCCGTCGGTCATCGGCGAACAGTCGAACAAGCCAAGCGGATCGGTAATCATGCGAGCTGCCATAATTTCTTCCAAACTTGTCGGTTTTGGAAACTGCGCTAACGGATTCCGGACGCCGTTCTCCCGGTTTTTCAAGGCTACGCGAGCCAAATGTTCTTTCGAAGCTCCTGTTTCATAAAAGTAGCGGTTCGCCAGCACCCCAAAAAAACCTGGGAATGTCAGCCCTGCGTGCTTTTCTGTAGAAGTTGTATCCATTGCGGAATTGATTGCTTGGGTTACGTCCGGTGTAGAAGCGTGTTTCATCTTTTCTACTCCGGCGATTAATACGGTATCATATTCCCCGCTTAACACCCCTATTACGCCTTGGCGGAAAGCGATTCCGCCTGAAGCACAAGCTCCTTCCACTTTTGTAGAGGGGATATAGCCAAGGCCCAGATCATTTGCAATAAGCGCTCCTAAAATTTCCTGGTTTGAAATGCTGCCTCCCATAAAATTGCCGACAAATACCGCATCGATTTTCGGGCGCCCCGCATCATTTAACGCTTCTGTACTGGCTTCCAGCAATAGCTCTTTCAAAGAAGAATCCAACTTCCCAAACTTCGTCATTCCAATACCATGGACGTATACGTTCGTCATTTGCTCACCTCCACATGCTGCTGTTTCATTTCCCGCTTTAAGATTTTGCCGTATGAGCTCTTCGGCAGCTCTTCGACCAGGAAAATTTCTTTCGGTTTTTTAAAGCTGGCCAAGTTTTCTTTGCACAATTCGATAAGCTGCTCCACCGTCACTTCTTCTTTCCCATTCGGCACAACAAAGGCGATGACGTTTTCTCCCCATTTGTCGTCAGGTACACCGATGACGCACGTTTCCTTGACGCCTTTGTGCAGATTCAGCACTTCTTCCACTTCGCGCGGATAGATGTTGACGCCGCCGGAAATGATAACATCTTTTTTGCGGTCCACGATATGCACAAATCCTTGTTCATCGCGCCAGCCTAAATCTCCTGTATGTAGCCAACCATCTTGCAGCGTTTCATTGGTCGCTTTCTCGTTATTCCAATAACCCTTCATGACGAGCGAACCTTTTGCAATGATTTCCCCAACTTCGCCATGCGCCACTTCTTTATTTTCATCATCCACTATTTTCACATCAACAAACATGCCAATCCGCCCGCACGAATCCAGGCGATGAAGAATTTCGTTTCGCGGCATCATCGTGATGCACATCGGCGCTTCCACTTGCCCGTACGTCTCCACAAAAATAGTGCCGGCTTTTTCAATTGCTTCCTGCAGTTTGCTTGCTGCAATCGGTGATCCCGCCATATTGATCGATTTGACAGTCGCCAATTTAGCAGCATCAAACCCCGGATGCTGAATCATGAGATTGACCATTGTCGGGACTAAAAACAATATGGATATCTTGTCTTCTGCCAAATGGTCCAAAAACTCTTCCGGCTCGAATTTGCTGTAGACCACTTGCGTCAATCCGTACAGCCAGGAAACATGGCTCAAGAAGTTGGAGCCATGGGTCAACGGCGCAACGTGGCCGACGATGTCTTCATAACCCACTTCGCATACTTGAGCAAGCGACAGGGCTCCGGCAATCATGTTCCGATGGGACAACATGACCCCTTTCGGATTTCCCGTAGTTCCGGAGGTGTACATGATTGCGAATAAATCATCTTCAGCAACAGTTTCAAAAAATGATTTTCCTTTAAACTGCTCAATTACCATTTCATACGGCTGCCCGATATAAAGCACCGGCACATCCATTTCAACAGCATCAATCAATAACTGGTCACCGATCAAAATGCTGAGCCCGGCATCATCAATCATGTACTGGTGTTCTTTCGGATGAAGGCGATAGTTAAGGGGAACTTTAATCATTCCAGCTAAAGCGACAGCGATATCCAATTCGATATGCTCCAAGCGGTTTGACATTAATACACCAATGCGGTCACCTTTTTTATATCCCAAACTGTTAAAGTAAGCAGCCAATGCTTTCGCACGTTCGATAAACTCTTGATAAGTGAATGAACGCCTTTCATCTTTCACTGCCACTTTGCCCGGATATGCATCCGCTGACTTTAAAGCTAATTGTCCTAAAGTTTCCATTTACTCTTCACTCCTTTTGTAAACTGGAAAACAGGCAGCCCCCAATGAGGATCTTTTCCGCGCTGCATTTCAACACCGTCCAACGGAAATATAATATATTCAACAGTAACGGCTACAGGATTTTCATTTGCCAAGAAATGGCCGCCGTTAATCTGCCGATCGCAGTCAATCATCATGCCATGAAAATGAACATCCAGTTTTCCATCTTCACCGCAGCCGACAAACCCTGTTCCAGAAAGCAGTTCCACAGCTGAATCGGATTTTATTTTTTCTGAGTATCTTACTGCGCCTTCAACATCGCCTCGCTCCATTTGGACAAATGTTGCATACTTCAATGATCCAAAACATTGGAAATGAGCCGCCTCTATATTGAAATGGTTGCAGATTTCCTTGATTCCCCCAAACAAATCAACATCCTTCATCAAACGTCCGACAATTCGGTGAGATCGCCCATCATATACCGCTTGGATGCGAGCGGGATCTAACATTCCCTCTTCCTGTCCAGCAAATTGGTGAGTGGCTTCATCATACGCCGTCTGAGTCCGAATGTTATCCAATACTAACCCCTCCATCGACCTTCAGAATCTGGGAAGTTGTATAACTGGCTTCTTTCGTTGCAAAATAAAGAACGGCATTGGCTATATCACTCGGCTCTCCCATCCGGTCGATGACCTGATTGCTCGTATCATAAGGGACACCTGCAGTAATGGCCGTCGCTGTCGCTCCAGGGGCTACTGAGTTGCACGTGATGCCATACTTGCCGACTTCTTTCGCCACCCATTTGGTTAACGCAATGACGCCGCCTTTTGATGCCGCATATGCCGGGCCTGAGCGGCCATTTTTCTCATCCCCTCCGGATACCACTCCACCGTTTATGCCTGAAACAGAACTGATGTTGACAATGCGGCCATACCTCGCCTCTTTCATATGCGGATAAATGACGGCTTGCGTGAACAGGAATGTCGCCTTCAAATTGGTATCCAGATCCCGCTCCCACATATCAAGCGTCATGTCTTCAAGATCCAAACGGCTGCAAGTGCCCGCATTATTCACTAGCACATGGACTTCATCATATTTCTCGATTGTCCGGTTTACCACGGCCTTTACGAAATCGGGATCTCGGATATCTCCCAGACATTCCAAGTAATCCGCTCCTCCTAACAGTTCAATCGTTTTTTCACACGAATTCAAATCCACCAAGACCACCCTTGCGCCTTCTTTTGCAAACTGAACTGATACCTCCTGTCCGATGCCGCTTGCCGCTCCTGTTACGATCGCCACTTCATTTTGCATTCTCATTTATCTTCAGCTCCCTATTTCACATTTAATAGATCAGGTAGAAAAGTTGATAATGCCGGGATGTAAGTAACCAGCATCAGTACGATGATTGCAGCAATTGCAAAAGGAATAACTCCTCTTGAAATTTCCACAATATTTGTTTTCGAGATTCCTGCCGCCACGTACAAATTCAAACCAACAGGTGGCGTAAACAGCCCAATCGCCAAGTTTACCGTCATGATGACTCCAAAGACCGTCGGATCCACTTCAAGGAAGATAATAAGCGGCAACAAGATTGGCACGAAAATGTAATAAGCTGAAATTGCATCGATAAATGCACCGGCAATCAACAGCAATACATTGATCAACAGCAAAATCAAAATCGGGTTGCTCGTTAACCCCATTATGCTATCTGAAAGATCCCGTGCAATTTGTTCAGTCGTGATAATGTAAGCAAATACGGAGGCGGCACTGACGATGATCATTACTACCGCCGTCTGGATTGCTGCTTCTACAAAAATTTTGTAGATCTTCTCAAACGTATCTTTGCGGTTCACTACAATTCCGACGAGCAGACCGTAAACAACCGCTACCACAGCAGCTTCTGTCGGAGTAAAGAATCCTCCGTAAATTCCGCCTAGAATGATTACCGGAATCATCAACCCAGGAAGGGCTCCAACAAAGGCGGACCACTGCTCTTTCTTAGTCGCTTTACGGATTTCCAAGCCTTCCGGCAGGATAAATTCTCCCTTTTTTTCTTGTCTGGCGCGGACAATCATTGCCGCGATGATAAAGGCGATACCCATAAGAATCCCTGGAATTACACCTGCCGCAAATAGCCGGTTGATCGTAACCGGTATTTGATCGCCTGCTACAACTGCAAAAACGATGAACGCGATGCTCGGAGGAATAACGATGCCAATCGCTCCAGAACTTGCCACCAAAGCGCCTGCCGTTTCTTTTTTGTAGCCGTTCTTGACCATCGACGGAATAAGGATTCCCCCGATTGCAGCCACCGTTGCCGGGCCTGATCCTGAAATCGCCGCAAAGAAAATTGCTACAATTACCGTTACAAGTACAATTCCGCTTTTCCGGTGCCCAACTAGCGCTTGGGCAAAATCAATAAGGCGCTTGGAAATCCCTACTTGTTCCATAATGACGCCTGCCAGAATGAAAAAAGGAATCGCTAGCAATGTAAATTTCGCGACACTCGTATACATGATGTCCGTCACCATTTCCAGCCCGAAAACACCACTTGAAACCACAAGAACCACAAGCGATGCGACACCTAATGCAATGGCAATCGGCACCCGCAAAAATACCAGCGCAAAGAATGTTCCAAATAAGGATACAGCTGTCATGCCAGCCCATCTCCTTCCAATGCAGAACGTTTCAGTATCTTCTGCTTTTCTTCACGGGCAGTTTGATTGACCAGTTTGATTTCCTCTACACAAACCTGAATAGTGCGGATGACACACAACAAGGCCCCGAGTGGCAAAGCCATAGATAATATCCATTGCGGCCAGCCTAAAGCAGGTGTTTTTTGCCCCATATCCATTTGGAACATTACCATCTGGATTCCGTACCATAGCAGTACACCAAACAGGGTCAGTCCCATCAATGCCGAAAATAGGATTAGAACTTTTTTCAACCCGTTGTTCATATGGTCGAATATTAAAGTAAAGCCCAGGTGTGCGTATCGACGCACACCTGCAGCCGTGCCGACAAATGTCAGCAGAACAAACAAGTTAATGGTAATTTCTTCGGTAAAAGAGAGAGACAGACTCGCTATATTTCGGGAAACAATATTAGCGAATGTGATGACGGTCATGACCAAGAAGGCAACAAATAAAATGACTTCTTCGATATACGTTAAAACTTTCATTAGGAACTACCTCCTTATTCACCTTGGAACGCTTTTAGCAAATCCGCACCCCAAATATCTGTGTACTTGTCATAGATCGGTTGCGAAGCTTCCTTGAATTGAGCAAGTTCATCTTCAGTTGGTGTATAAAGCTGCATGCCCGCCGCCTCTAAATCGGCAATTTGTTTTTCTTCTTTTTCGCGTGCAATTTTCACTTGGTACTCTGCCGCTTCTTTTCCTAGACGGTCAAACAATTCTTTGTCTTCGTCACTCATTGATTCGTACAATTTCTTGTTCATGCCCAGTACTAGTGGGTCATAAGAATAGTTCCACATTGTCATGTATTTTTGGACTTCTTGAAGTTTAGAAGAAGAGATAACGTCAACCGGATTTTCTTGTCCGTCGATTGTGCCTTGCTGCAACGCTGTAAATACTTCTGAGAATGTCATAGTTTGTGGATCTGTTCCTAGCTCACGGTAAAGATCTGTGTACATTGTGATGCCAGGGATACGGATTTTCAAACCAGCTAAATCTTCAGGCGTTTTCACTTCCAATTTGTTATTCGTCAGCTGACGGAAACCGTTCTGGCCGAATCCTAATGCGTGGACGCCTTTTTCATCTAAGATGGCTTTCAGCTTCTCTCCGCCTTCGCCGTTAAATACCGGATCCACTTCTTCAACGTTATCGAATAAGAAAGGAGCACTTGCTACACCAAAGCGATCATCCAAAACTGAATAGATGATGGTCGAGTTGAACGTCAAATCGATTGAACCTTTTGCCAAACTTTCAACTGCTTTTGCAGAATCTCCGCCCGACAATTGCTCGTTGGCGAAAAGTTCAAGGTTGATGCGGCCATCGGATTCTTCAGCGAGATCTTTTTTCAGCTTCTCAGCTGCTTCATACCAAGTCGATGAATCTGATACAGTTACCGACATTTTCAAATCATATTCTTTTCCTTCAGCATCTACGCCACTTTCCGCTTGCGAACCACACGCCCCTAAAATTAATGCTGCCGATAAGCCTATCGCTGCTAAATTGAATTTTTTCTTCAACATTCGATCCACCCCTAATTTTGGTTTTTTTGAATTGCATCATATAAAAAGTCGACAATATGGACAGCCTGCATTTCCTTCTGTAAGCCTTCTCGCTGAATTCCTACTTGCATTTGCATGAGGCATCCTGGATTGGAGGTTACAACTTTTGACGGCTGCAGCTCCCGCACTCCTTTCATCTTCAGCTCCAGGATTTTTTTCGCCATTTCCGGTTGAAGCAAATTATAGATTCCCGCGGACCCGCAGCAACTCCCTGCATCGATTAATTCTTTATATTCAAAGCCCGGCGCGTCTTGCAGGAGCGAACGAGGCTCTAAAAATACTTTGTTGACGTTCCGCAAGTGACAGGAATCTTGATAAGTGACAATTGCGTTCTCTTCAGACTTCAATGCCTTTAGCCGAGCGTTCATTCCGAGCTTTACGAATACGGATGAAATGTCGAGCATTTTTTCAGAGAACCTAGCCGCTTTTCCGGCATAATGCGGATCGTTTACCAAATGCTTTTCGTATTCGCTTAAAAAAGCGCCACAGCCGCCGGCATTATTAACGATGTAATCAAAATCGTCGGAGTCAAAGGCATCTATATTTGCTTTGGCGTTTCTTAAGCCCTTGTCCATTTCTCCACTATGGCCATGCAAAGCGCCACAGCATTGCTGCTCTTTAGGAACAACCACTTCCACCCCTAGCCATTCAAGCAGTTCAATGGTTTTGCGGTTGGTTTCCTGAAACAGCGTATCCATCAGGCAGCCGGCGAAGAAAGCAACTCTCATCGTTCTCGGTTTTAATGAAGGAGGTTTCTTTTTCTTCGTCTCGACTTTAGGCAATACACCTTCCATTTCTTTCATGAATGGCGGGAAAAGGCTTAGAAAACCGATTTTGCGTGTTGCAGTTTGCAAACCCGACTTTTGATAAAACTGGACTAACTTCACCGTTGCCGCCATTTTCTTCTGATCTGCAAAGACGCCATCAAAACTGGCCTTCCGAACGATTTTTTCCATCAAGTCTTTCGGCTTTGCTTGTTGGATAGCAACGCGGGTTTCTTCGATCAGCACCCCGTATTGGACCCCTGCCGGACAAGCCGGCTCGCATGCCCGGCAGCCAAGGCACATATCAAACGCATCTTCAACAGAACCATCCCATACGACGTCCCCGTCGCGCATCGCTTTCATAAGAGCGATGCGGCCACGCGGGGAGTGGGTTTCGTCTTGGTTTGTCGCTAAGTAGGTCGGACAAGCCGGCAAACAAAAACCGCATCTCATGCAATCCATTAAATATTCTTCATTGACATGTTCTTTGAAAGACTCCTGCATATGCTGCTGCAATTCACTAACCATTGTGAATCACCAGCCTCATTTTGGTTTCTTTCGCAAACAGTTTTCCGGGATTCATAATATTAAAAGGATCAATCGAATTTTTGATTGCTTTCATAAGGTCGATACCGCTTGCACCGAGCTTCCATTCCAGGTAAGGGGCTTTCATTTCCCCTACACCATGTTCTCCTGTAATAGTTCCGCCAAGTTCAAGCGCAACATGGAAAATTTCAGCCAACGCTTGTTCCACACGCTCCATTTCTTCCTTATCGCGCACATCCGTTAAACAAGTGGGATGTAAATTGCCATCTCCGGCATGCCCAAAGGTGCTAATTTGCACATTGTATTTTTCTGCAATTTCCTGGATGGCCCTGACCATTCTTGCAATTTCAGATCGTGGAACCGTTGCATCCTCTAATATTGTGGTAGGCCGCTTTCGGGCAAGCGCAGAAAGCGCTGCCCGCCTGCCCGTTTTTAATATTTCTGCTTCTTCGTTGGAAGATGCCATGGTTGTGGAAGTAGCCCCTTCTTTTTTTGCGATGGCAATCATCGTCTGGATATCCCGATCAACTTGTTCTGCGTTGCCGTCTTGTTCCATCAGCAGCATGGCTTCCGCATCCCTTGGCAATCCGATATTCATAAAATCTTCAACAGCGCCGATGGTTCCTTTATCCATGAACTCTAAGGTCACCGGAATGATTTTATGGGCAATGATCGAAGATACAGTCCTTGCTGCATCTTCCAGCGAATTGAAATAGGCGATGCCTGTTTTTTTCGAAATGGGCAACGGAATCAATTTCAAAGTGATTTCCGTGATGATGCCGAGTGTGCCTTCCGCTCCGACGAGCAAGGACATCAGATCGTAGCCTGCAACATCTTTGGCCAACTTGCCGCCCAACTTCAATACTTCACCGTCCGGCAGCACAATAGTAAGCGCTTTCACATAATCTTTTGTTACGCCGTATTTTAATCCCCTGAGCCCTCCGGAATTCTCACTCACATTTCCACCGATTGTGGAAATTTTCATGGAACTGGGATCTGGCGGATAGAACAATTTATGCTTTTCAACAAAATTGCTCAAATCTTGTGTGATTACACCAGGCTGGACGGTGATCGTCAAATTCTCTTCATCCAATTCCAGAATTCTATTCATATTGTTAAACAAAAGAACAATGCCGCCTTGCGTCGGCACAGTACCAGCAGCCAAATTAGTTCCAGACCCCCTGGAAACAATCGGGATTTTTTTGCTTGCGCAAATTTTAACGATTTCCCTTATCTCTTCTGTATTTTTAGGAGAAAGAATCAAATCCGGTTTTGCTTGAAAATTTGCGGTTGCATCATATGAATAGGCCAGCAATTGAGCTTGAGAGTGTTTTATATTGGATTCACCTACTATTGAGGTGAACGGTTTTGCTAAATTTGCATCCACGGCTTCTACCTCGCTTTCGTGTTAACGCTTTCATTTATATTAATATTCAAACTGTTCTGAAACTATGTGTGCAGAATACAAAGTTTTTCATAATTCATTCTTGTTTTTTGTATAAAAACACAAAAGACACCCTATTATCAGAGTGTCATTTCTTTCTATATAAGCGCAAGGCTGTATAAATAACAGCTATATCTTCACTATTTGTAAGCTTTAACCCAAGAATCGTTTCAATTTTGCTTAACCTGTAATTCAAGGTGTTTTTATGGATATGCAATTCATCTGCTACTTCTTGAAGCGATGTCTTTTTTTGGATCCACACTTCCAGGTTATGAAGCAGCTCCTTTTCTTCAAGGAGCGGCGCGATTGTGCGCTTTAAATACTCTTCCTGCACTTTTTGCGGAATCGAGTAATACAGCAATTCCAATTTTAGGTCTTCTTCAAAGACCATGCGATTCTGCCTTGCCGAAATAGCAGCTGCCATTTCAGCTTGCTTGAAAGATTCTTTTATATTGTAAAAACCAGTAGCTTTTCCAACACCGATTGGAAGCTTTCTTTTTGTCTTCTTTTGCAATTTTGCTGAAATGCTCAGTAGTCCTTCGCATAGTCGCTCTTTTGGTATGTTCGGCAAAATCAAAACAAGCTTTTCCAATCCCCACCGGACGATTTTTAAATCGGGATGAACCGTTTGGGTGCGCAATAGATTTTCAACATCCGCAATTTCAAGTTGCCGGTCCGTTTGAATTACCGCTACTTGTTCATATAGCGAACTGTCAATATTCAAAACCTTTGCGCGGTCTTCAATAGCCTCGTTAGTTGACTCAGTCGTGATTAAGTCAAAAAAGAAAAACTCAATTTCTCGGATATCCCGCTCTTTTTCTTGGCGCGACATAAAATCGGTGATAAAAAGCTCTGCAACTTTTCTGACCAATTTTGCATATTTTTCCACTTCAGCCGGCTTGCCGGTAATCCCTATGACGCCTATTGGCGTATTGGCAATAATAATCGGCATTACGATGCCTGGCCTGACGCCCCTTAATTTTTCACACATCTCTTTTGTCATGTTTATTTCGACTTGGTTTTTCATCGAGAGCGAAGCCCCTTCATGGAAGGTGTTCAATCGCACCGGATCCGTACTCGCTATCACAAACCCATTTTTATCTGTCACTAATACATTCTTGTCGATTAAGGAAGAAAGTTCTTCCACAATTTGCGTTCCGAGTATTTGAAAGTCGAACATCACATCACCCCTGTAAATTACTATAAACTATTCTTCGCTCGATTTTTATACTTTTTTGCTAAAATAATAAACAATGAAAGGGCAATAAGTTTGCAGAAGAAAATCTAAAACAAAGCATCCCTCTTCTACTAGGCAGAAGAGGGATGTCACTGGCTTATAAGTTATTTTTTCTTTTTAACAATCGCCACTGTGCACCTCGAAACACAAATCAAGTTTTCTTCTTCGTCAACAATTTTAATATCCCATACCATCGTTGTCCTCCCTTTGTGCAATGGAGTGCCGATGGCTGTCACCAGCCCCTCGCTTTTTCCCCGGATATGGTTTGCGTTTATTTCAAGGCCAACCGCTAATTCGTTTTCTTGGTCTATAAGATTCCACGTTCCTACGCTTGCCACGGACTCCGCCAACACGACGGACGCTCCACCATGAAGCTGGCCTTGCGGCTGATGGGTGGCTGCATGGACAGGCATTGTCGCCGCCACCCGGTCCGGTTGCACCTCTATAAATTCGATGCCCAATACACCTACAATTGTTTCTTCGAACGGCTTCATGTTCATCTCCGCTTAATCTCCTTCCCGACTCGGCTATTGAAATATATTAAGGTTGATTGCTGCCGCTTTCCACACCCAGCTCCCGAAGCAGGAACTTTTGGATTTTTCCGCTTGCGTTGCGAGGCAGTTCGTCAACAAAACGGTAGCTCCTTGGACGTTTATAACCTGCCAGACTATTATTGTTCTTGCAGAACTCTTCCAGCTCTTCTGCTGTAAGACTTGAATCTTTCGAGACAATAAACGCCAAGACGCTTTCTCCCCACTTCTCATCCGGAGTTCCCAGGACTGCCACATCATCAACCGCCGGATGTTCGTGCAAGACGTCCTCGACTTCCCTTGGATATATGTTTTCACCGCCGCTTATGATCATATCGTCCACTCGGTCCGCTACATATAAATAGCCCTCTTCATCCATATAACCCAGATCGCTGGAATGATACCAGCCCTTGTACAATGCTTTTTCCGTAGCTTTCTCCCGGTTAAAATACCCCTTCATCATGCATGGCCCTTTGACAATAATCTCACCGACTTCTCCCGGCCCTAAAATGTCCTCCGGTTCGGAAGGGCCCTCATCATTTGGACGCACAATCCGGATTTCATGGTTGTAAGCAGCTTTTCCGGCAGATCCGGCTTTTGCCAACTGCTCATCTTCGGCAAGGAATGTAATGGCAGGCCCCATTTCCGTTTGGCCGTAAGCCTGAATCAAATCAATGCCTAAAACATCTTTCACTTCCTTCACAAGGATTGGAGCCATCGGAGCAGCTCCGTATAAGCCTCGCTGCAAACTTTTCGCTTTTTCTCCTGCTCCTTCTTGCCTTGCCATCATGCTCCACATTGTCGGTACCGCAAACATGACTGTAACTTTTTCTTTTTCAATCGCTTCCAGTGCGTCCACAGGATTGAATTGGTGCATGATAATGCTCGATGCTCCTGCGTGAACCCTTGGAATGATACAGCAATGCAGTTCAGCGCAATGGAACATCGGGGCAAGAACAAGCCCGACATCGTCTTTGGAATACTTGATGGCTGCCGTGCAAATAAGGCTTTGTTCAGCCATATCCCGATGTCGGTGAATGACGCCTTTCGGCCGCCCGGTCGTTCCGCTCGTATACATGATGGCGTATGTATCCATTTCATTTACTTCAATTGTTGCTAAGTGTGTACTGGAATCCTCTATTAATTCATGGTAGCTCTTAGCATAATCTAACTTTTGGCCATCGATCACCCAAAACTGGATAGCCGGGAATTGATCGCAAATGGATGCAATAGCCTCTTTTAACTGTGTTTCAAAAATCACAACTTTTGGGTTAGCATCATCTAGAATATATGCAACTTCTTCCGATTTCAGCCGGAAATTAATTGGATTAAAAACAGCACCGATTTTTGCACATGCAAATAAGGAGGTTGCCAGTTCCTCAGTATTGAATAAATATGTCGATACCCGGTCGCCTTTTTCAACACCAGCCTCAATCAATGCATTTGCTGTGCGATGCACTTTATCCTTCCATTCCCGATAGGTCAAACGCTGATTTTTCCTTAAATCCACCAATGCCTCTTTCTCTGGATACTTGCTCACTGTCTGATCAAAAATGCTTCCAATTGTCGTATACATTTATTTCCCCCCTCATTATGAATGATGATTCAGCCTCTTAATCCACATTATAATGTCAGACTAAATAAAATATTTAATTAATTTAAAAATGATTAAATAGTCTCGACTTAAAATTAACCGTTAATATTTTTCATTCATTTCAGCAAATCCGAAAAACTTACGGGAAGCCGCTCCATACTAAGAAAATGCTCTCTAAAACATAAAAAGACTTGAGCATAAGTATGATACTCAAATCTTTCCTATTATTTCCTATATTTAGATTTATTTTAAGCTAAAGATATCAATCATATGACATTAATGTAAATCATATTGCCTATTCTGTCCTAGTTAGTTAGAATAAGACATGCTCGTGCTTTAAGTTCAATGTATTTATTTTTATCACTTATTTTTAAAAAGGAGAGAAAAAATGAAAAAAATCGCTTTTTCAGTCCTCGCGACAGGTTCTTTAGCCTTATTTTTCGGAGTTTCGGATACTGAGGCAAGTTCTTATACGATCAAGTCGGGGGATAGCCTTTGGAAGATTGCTAACGATAACAATGTTTCTGTTTCTAGCCTTAAGCAATGGAATAACTTAACATCCGATATCGTCTACCCCAATCAAAAATTAACGGTATCAGCACCCGAATCGGCCACCTCTTCAACAGCAGCAAGTAAATCAAGCGCAACTAAAAGTACAGCTTCTTCAAGTACATACATAGTAAAATCGGGAGACACCTTATCAAAGATTGCTCTGCAATACAAGACAAGTGTCAGCACGCTTCAAAAAGCAAATGGCATTTCCGGTTCCACGATCTATGTTGGACAAAAACTGAAAGTGACTGGCACAGCTTCATCTGTTGCGGCTACTAAACCCGCAACTACTACCTCAACGTCAAAAAGTTCTACTTATAAAGTAGCAAGCGGCGATACATTGTCTGGCATCGCTAAAAAGGCTGGGGTTTCCGTAACACAACTTATGAATTGGAATAATTTATCTTCCAGCCTTATCCGTGTGGGGCAAGTGCTCCAAATCGAGAACTCTTCTTCCAGTAATACAAGCCCGGCGGCAACCGCTCCTGCTTCATCAGTTTCTGCCCCGTCGACTTCAGCAACTGGAACATACAAAGTAGTTAGCGGCGATACGTTATCTGGCATCGCTCACCGACATGGTGTCTCGGTCACACAAATTATGAACTGGAATAACTTGACTTCCAGCTTGATCCGCGTTGGACAGACACTCAAAATTGAGAATTCACTGGTAGCGACACAGCCAAGCACGACTCCGGTCTCCGCTCCTGTAACTGCTCCGACAAATTCAAGCACCGTCAATACGATTATTTCTACTGCTACATCTCTACAAGGCATTCCTTATGTTTGGGGTGGTTCAACAACTCGGGGGTTTGATTGCAGTGGATACATTTATTATGTATACAACAAAGCGGGCATAAGTGTGCCACGCACAAATACGACTGGACTTGATGCACGCTCGTATGATGTGAGCAAACCTCAAGTCGGGGATTTGGTCTTCTTTAAAAATACCTACCGCCAAGGCATTTCACATGTCGGCATCTACATGGGCAACAATAAGTTCATCCACGCAGGCGGTGACCGCGTTCAAATCACGAGTTTGAACGATAGTTACTGGGGCAAGCATTTTGACAGCTTTAAACGCTTGTACGCCATGGACTAACTAGAATACACAAAAATCATGCCCATTGCATTCGGCAAAATGCAGTGGGTTTTTCATGTATTTCATTAAGTAATTACCCTTTTTTTACCTTAATAAACTAAATATTAGTAAAAATTTATAAATATTCTAATCGTTTAGTTGACCTTCTTAACCAAGTAAAACAATCGCTTACCCTCCTTTATTTATAATGATTATTAATAAGTATTGATTTTTAAATGAAAAATGTTATCATTGTTATTGTAGTATTATAACTAAAATGAGAATGAGGTGTTCGATTAATGAGTACAGATAAAAGAGCTCTAACTACTAGCTGGGGTGCCCCAGTCGGAGACAACCAAAACTCACAGACAGCTGGACAACGCGGCCCTGTCCTATTGCAAGATGTTCATCTTCTTGAGAAATTGGCTCACTTTAACAGAGAACGGGTTCCTGAGCGCGTAGTGCACGCAAAAGGCGCAGGTGCACACGGTTATTTTGAAGTTACAAACGATGTGACCAAGTACACAAAAGCCGCTTTCTTGTCAGAGGTTGGCAAAAAGACAGATATGTTCGCGCGCTTCTCAACAGTAGCTGGTGAAAACGGATCTGCAGACACAGTTCGCGATCCTCGAGGGTTTGCATTGAAGTTCTATACTGAAGAAGGAAACTATGATTTAGTCGGCAATAACACACCGATTTTCTTCATCCAAGATGCAATCAAATTCCCTGACTTTATCCATACACAAAAACGCGATCCAAAAACTCACTTGAAAAACCCTAACGCTGTATGGGACTTCTGGTCATTGTCACCTGAATCTTTGCACCAAGTTACATATTTAATGGGCGACCGCGGAATTCCTGCTACTCTTCGCCATATGCATGGATTCGGAAGCCATACATTCAAATGGACAAACGCAGAAGGCAAGTCTGTTTGGGTTAAATATCATATGTTGACTGAGCAAGGCATCAAAAACATCACGCAAGATGTGGCTGATAAAATTGCCGGCGAAAACCCTGATTTCCATACGGAAGATTTGTTCAACGCCATCGAAGAGGGCGACTTCCCTGCTTGGAAAATGTATGTTCAAATTATGCCATTGGAAGATGCGAACACATATCGCTTCGACCCATTCGATGTAACAAAAACTTGGTCTCACAAAGACTATCCGTTGATCGAAGTTGGCCGCATGGTGCTCGACCGCAACCCGGAAAACTACTTTGCTGAAGTTGAACAAGCGACGTTCTCACCTGGAACATTGGTTCCTGGCATCGATGTGTCACCGGACAAAATGCTGCAAGGCCGTTTATTTGCGTATCATGATGCTCACCGTTACCGTGTAGGCGCTAACCACCAAATGCTGCCGATCAATGCAGCCAAAAACCAAGTGAACAATTACCAGCGCGACGGCCAAATGAACTTTGGCAAAAACGGCGGTGGCTCTGTTTATTACGAGCCAAACAGCTTTAGCGGCCCAACTGAAACTGCAGCTGCAAAACCAGCTCCGCTTGAAATCTCAGGCGTTACAGATTCAGTTCCATACTTTAAAGAAGATTATTACACGCAGCCTGGCGACCTTTACCGCCTGCAAAGCCCAGAAGAACAAGAACGCCTTGTTGCTACGTTCGTCGGCGGCTTAAGTGCAGTAACTGTTGAGGAAATAAAACTTCGCCAAATCGGCCACCTATACAAAGCAGATCCTGAGTTCGGAACTCGTGTTGCAGAAGGTCTTGGCTTGCCAGTTCCTGGGCTGGCTGAAACTATCTGATTCTTATTTCTGTCGTGATATTCTCAATTAGCAGCCGCCTTTTCAAAGGGCGGCTGCTTTTTATATACAAAAAAGAGGATGCCAGACTTTGGCACCCTCTTTTCATCTTTCTTTCACTAGCTCTTTTCCAATTTTCTCAGCCAAGTTTTTTCCGTTCTGGATGCAGGCACCGATGCCGACACCATAATAGGAAGCTCCGGCAAGCTTGATATTCGGCACCAGGGCAGCCATCTTTTCTTCTAATGCGCTAATGGCAGACTTATGGTGCATATGATAGTTTGGCATTAAGCTTTTCCAATTTGTCACTTGGATAACTGAAGGTGCGGCTTTTATTTTTAAGCTTTTTTCGATATCGCTTAAGGCAACTTCAACCAATTTTGATTCTGACAAATCTTTCAGCTTTGCATACGAGGGATGCGAGCTCTTATAAAATAAGCGGACAAGTAAATTATGTTTTTGAGATGTATGCGCCCATTTTCTGCTCGTCCATGTACATGCGTTGCACTGTAAATCGCTTTCTTGCGTAACAATAAAGCCAGTGCCATCTGCAGGGAGTTCAGCATCCGGAATTTCAAATCCTAAATAGATGCTAATTAATGAAGAATCCAACAATTGATCGAATTCCGGATTCAATTCGTGGAGTCCCAGCACTTTCTGTGCAGCAGCATGCGGCGTAGCCAACACAATATAATCAGCAACAAGTTCTTCTCCAGTCTCGAGTTCAATACTATAACGGCCTCCCTGTTTTGATATCCGTTTTGTACCGATGCCTTTTCGAATTACAGCACTATCCAAGCTCGCCTCCAGCCGGTCAATCAGTACACTCATACCTTCATCAAACGATATGAATTTTTTATTGGCTGCGCCTTGGAAACGCTGCTTGTTTTCCCCTAACCCTTTGATAATGCTGCCATATTTGTTTTTGTAATCGACGAGATATGGCAATGTCGAAGCAAGCGTCAGCTCGTATAGGTTTCCTGAGTAAACGCCGGACAGAACTGGAGCAATTTGATTTTTGACCAGTTCTTCCCCAAGAAACTCTTCTAGGAAATCGCCTATCGAGCTATTGCGTGTGTAGTTTTCATTTAGGGTTTCAAAGTCGCGCAGTGCTGCTTTCTTCCCTTCCTCTGAAATCAGAGTTGAGCTAAATAATGCTTCTTCGTTCATTGGAATGCCAAATACCGTATCTGCAGGGATGGCATGAAGTTCATTGTTGGCGTATAAATACGAAATACCGGTGCCGTTATAGACAATCCGGTCCTCCAAATCCAAATCTTGAATGAGCGGCATTACGCTTTCGTTTCGGGCTACAATAGAGTCGGCACCGGTCTCCATGATAAACTCCCCATCTTTTACGGTTCGAATTTTCCCACCCAGCTCCGCTTGCTGTTCGATGAGCACCAAGTCCAAATCAAGGCTCTGCTCTTTTTTTAACTTCTGCAAATAATGCATGGCGGAGAGGCCTGTAATGCCTCCACCGATAACAACCGCTGTTTTCATCCACATTCACTCCTTATTGTTGTCTCTATTTTACCAACAATCAAACGGCATAGAGACAAGATATTTTGTCATTTTAGGCACGCTTTTATTGCTATTCCCTGTTAAGACTGGTTTTATTAAAGAAACGGATTTTTTTAAAGGAGAGACTAAGATGTTAAATGCAGTGGATCAAAATATCGTCAACAGACGCACCATTAAGGCTTTTAAACAAGACCCTGTTGAGGTGGAAGAAATTATTGAATTGTTGAATATCGCAAAATGGGCACCAAACCATAAAGTAAATGAACCATGGCGTTTCCAGTTATATGCGGGTGCCGGGAAAGACAAATTCGTCCAGGCTTATGTGGACGCTATGCCGACCGTCGAAGGGGAAGTTTCACAGAAGGTGAAGAATAAGGCGCAGTATTTTCGGGACATTCCGTTGCATTTGGTGGTAATTATGCCAGAAGATCCTCGCCAAAGAAGATGGGATGAAGACTATGGCGCTATTTCTTCTCTTATCCAAAATTTCCAGCTTGCCGCTTGGGAGCGCGGAATTGGCATGATTTGGCGGTCGAATGATTGGATTTACGATCCAAAGTTCCGTGAAGCAATCGGCGTAGCGCCTGGCGAAAAAATTGTCGCAACATTAATGATCGGCTACCCGAAGCATGTGCCGGAGAAACGGCCACGCACCGATATCCGCGAGAAATTGATTATTATTAATGAATAAACGCAAAAAAGATGGCGCAAGATATGCGCCATCTTTTTATTTTACAAGGGATAAGGCTCCCACTGCTCCTGAAAATTCTCCGTTTTCAAGAAATAGCGGTTCGGCACCGCGCAGCACGGTATAGCTAGTTACCACTTCTTTAAGCAGGGGGTTTTGGTAAAACGACGATCCGATGTAAATGATGGTCGAAACTCCGCATTGTTTAGCGGCGTGGACACTAACCGTACTGACTGTTTCGCCGACCAATCCGATGACTGTCGCTAACAATTCTTCTTTTGACAGTTGTCCTGCAACTCCCATAAGGTTATTTCCGAAATTACTGGCCGTCAATTCTCCAGATATCGGCGGTTCTTTTCCTTCATAAATATGTTTTACTTTTAAATCGATTCGATCTCTTGAACCGGCGCTTGCCATCCTTACAATTTCCTCGAAATCGGTTACACCGGTCAACAAATGCGCTAGTCCAAGTAAAGTCCCACCGCCGACCCCTGTTCCGCCGATTCGTTCTTGACGATTGTTTTCGATGCAATGAATGGATGTCCCCGTTCCAACATTTGTGACTAAATAGGAATCTTCACTGCGCTCCATACGCTCTAGCAACAACTTCACGCCAAGGTGGGTTGCTTCAAACTCTACTATCTCCTTAACCTCTTTATCTAACAAAGAAAGAAGAACTCCCGCTTTCCCTCCCGTTACGCAAACACGGCTTCCGCTATGGTTGTTCACCCAAGAAGCTACCTTCTCGATTTCAGCAATCGGAAACTTAGTGAAGTGAAGCGTATCGTTTTCGGCGTAAGCCACTTTAATCAGCGTACCGCCCGCATCTATTCCGAAAATCATTTTCGCACCTGCTCTTTCTCGCGTTTTCCAATGAAAATACCAGCTTTTTATCCCGCCTTAACGGTCAGCTGGAATGAAGAAACCCCTACTTAATAAAATTTCTCTTTATACACACAAATGGAATTTTATCATACTAATTTGCCCTATGGCATACTTTTCGACCCACTTCCAATTTTTTAAAAATTCTGCTAGAAATTACCCAGATTTTATTTTACAATATATTCAGTATATTCATTCTATTAAGGCATAAGTATTAGCATCCGCGCTAAATTACCTAAAAGGAGACTGATTTATGGAAATGATTATGGATAACAAACGATTGCCGATTATTATGTGCATTACTTTTGTCCTTGGCTTTTCTTGTGCTTCTTTGTCTGCCAGATATGAATTTTTGTATATAATGGTAACAGCCTTAATTATTGAAGTGTTTATTTTTGATGAAGACCGGAAGTTAAACATGTGGAAGTACATTACCGCCAACCTTCTTTTACTTTTTTCCGTATTCTCATTGTTTACTTTTATGTAATAGTATAATTAAGATCTGTATTATTATCGTGTTGGAGGAAGAAGTATGGAAAAAGGAACCATCATTTTATTAAATGGAGTATCCAGTTCCGGAAAGACTACTTTGTCAAAGGAAATCGTCCGTTTGCTGCCCGATTATTTCCATCTAAGCATCGATGATTTTGATCTTGTCATCGAACAGATGGAAGACCGTGAAAAGGGCCGGTTAATCCCGGTGCCAACGGAATATTTTTTTCATCGGACCGTTGCGATGTTTTCGGACCGCGGTACAAACCTTGTTGTAGACCAGTTGCTGCACGACCGCTTCACCATGGACGACTGTTTTAAGGTGCTTCAAGACTATCCTGTTTTTTTCGTCGGCGTTCATTGCCCGATTCAGGAGCTCGAGCAAAGAGAACGAGCAAGAGGAGACCGGGAACCAGGCTTATCAAAACGGCAACTGCAATTTGTTCATCAGCAAAACGAACCGTATGATATCGAAGTAAATACTTTCCAAGAAAGTTATGCGGCTTCCGCAAAGAAAATCTGTGATAAACTCCAAGAACAAAAACCCCCGCATATTTGGGCCCTTATGGAGCACCGCAGCCAATTAACTACATAAAAAACAAGCCGCCTCTCTTTGTCCAAAAGGAAGGTGGCTTGTTTTGCCATGAAATCATTGAGGCTGTTTATTGATTGGTCAAATAGACTTCAGTCAGTAAATCGTTGCTCATTGGGTGCGGCTCGTAACCCTCTACATAATTCATCTGCGCCAGCGGCGGCGTGGTGTATGCCAGCATGACCCAAGGCGCGTCTTGTTGGAAAAGCTGCTGCGCTTGTTTGTATAATTCGATTCGCTTGTCCTGATCAATTGTTTCACGCGCTTCCGTAATCAATGATGTGAATTCATCACTCTTATAAAAAGCAATATTTTGGGCCGGCTTTTCCGTATTGGTTTTACTGAGGTTCGGATATAGGAAATTGTCCGGATCGGCCATGACGCCTGTCCAGCCATACATCGCCATACTGTGCTTCCCTTGTTTTGTATCATCCAAATAAGTTGCCCATTCCGAAGAAATGATTTCTGCTGTGATGCCGACTTCAGCCAAATCCGATTGGATAGCTTCTGCAATTTTCACCGGTTCCGGCAAATAAGGGCGCGGGTTGCTCATCGTATACAATTCCGTTTCAAAACCGTTTTCATAACCCGCTTCTGCCAATAGTTTTTTCGCTTCTTCTACATTGTAGTCATATGGTTTTAATGTGTCATCATATCCCCATAGCGATGGAGGCAACGGACTTGTAGCGGTTTCTGCAAGGCCATTATAGAAAGCGTTGATGATTTCTTCCTTGTTGATAGCCATATTAATTGCTTGGCGCACTTTTGGGTCATCAAACGGCTCTTTTTCGGTATTGAGGGCCATATAGCCGATATTGAAACTTGGGCGTTTCAATAATTCCAGTCCTTGCGTTTCTTCAACCATATCCGTATCGGTTGCATTCATGCCATCCAATATATCGATTTCCCCTGTTTGCAATGCATTAAGCCGAGCGGAGTTTTCTGGTATTACTTGGAAAATGACTGTATCCAAATAGGGTTTGCCTTCCATCCAATAATCGGGGTTTTTGGCTAATGTAATGGTATTGTTTCGGTTCCATTCTTCAAATGTAAATGGTCCTGTACCGACTGGATGCTCATTTACATCGCCCTCAAATTGCTCAATCGCTGCTGGGCTGGCGATTCCAAACATCGAAATAGCCAAGTAGCTCAAAAATGGAGCAGTTTTCCGCTTCAACTTTATTTCAAGTTCATATTCACCGGTCGCTTTTACATGTTCGATTAAATGGTTTTCATCCCCTTTAAATCCTCCATATAGAAATGGATAGTAAGGAAAATCACCTTTGTGGTATGGATTTTCCGGATCCATCCATCGTTCAAAGTTAAACACGACGGCTTCAGCATTAAAATCGGTTCCATCATGGAATTTAACTCCTTTACGCAGCTGGAACGTCCATGTTAATTCATCTTCACTTGAACTGTATTCCGTCGCCAACTTTGGTTGCAGTTCTAAGTTTTCATCATACTCAAGCAGCGTTTCAAAAATATTATGCGTCACTCGTATGGACTCTCCGTCCGTCACATTAATCGGATCTAAGCTTACGGCATCAGCTCCCCGCCCATAAACAAGCGTCCCTCCTTGCTTCTCTGCTTCAGAAACCGTACCGCCGCTTTCAGCGGGCGCAGCTTCGTTTCCCCCTGAACAAGCGGATAACATTAATGTAAACACCAGCATTAAGTGAAACTGGCCAAATTTTTTTAGTTTCATCTTTCTTCCCCCTTTCGGTTGTCGAAATATTTTTAATTATACGAAAGTTATGAGCAATTTTCTATAACCTTAGCAAATTTTTATGTTTTTTTATTTTCCTTCTATTTATTAGCCTAGCTTTTGCTGATAAGGGTATAGAGGAACAATCACATTAGGGTTGTACCCATCGTTACATTCCCATGAGAAGTGGAGGATATTTATGCCTTATGCAACTATAGAAGAATCAGTTTCCCTTTATTTTGAGACGCATGGCACCGGACTGCCGATTGTCTTCATCCATCCGCCTGTCATTGGCCATCGAGTTTTTAAGCATCAGCAGAAGCTTTCCAAGCATTATCAAATTATCTTTTATGATCTCCGCGGCCACGGCCAAAGCTCGAATGGAGAGGCACCTCTGTCCATCTTCCTCTTAGCTACTGATTTAAAAAAATTGCTCGATGAAATCGGCGTCGAAAAAGCGGTGATTTGCGGTTTTTCAAATGGAGGTACCATTGCACAGGAATTTGCTTTGTTGTACCCTGAACGGACAGCCGCTTTAATATTAAGCGGTGGATATTCCCGGGTAAACAGCCCCAACCTATACGGTTTACTTCATTTCGCTATGTTGATGGCAAAGTTGGGTAAAGTCCCTTTTCTCGCCAAGCTGCAAGCCAGAACTCATAAGTATTTTAAAGAAGATGAACAAGAGTTTTTCAATTACGGCAAAAACGCCGATGCCCAAAAGGTCTATGAATATTGCCGGGCAGGACTTGACTATAATGCCAGTCTTTCCCTTCATCGTTTAGAGATGCCGATCTTATTGGTATATGGCTCGTTTGAAGTGGCCATGCACCACTATGGAAAAGATTTTCAAAAAGCGGCTTCTCAAACGGAAATACAGTATATAAAAGGGGCTTCTCATAGAGTGCCCCCACGGCATTTCCTTAAATTCAACAGGGCCATCCATAAATTTTTGCAAAAACAAAACAAGCCATCTCCCCTTTCCTAGAAGGGAGATGGCTTGTTTTCTGCCTAGGTGTTCCGTCATTGGTTCCAGTCTCAACAAAAAACCGCCTTCTCTATAGAGAAAGCGGTTCTTCTGATTGATAAAATTATTTAAAGCTGTCTGAAACCGCCGGTATTGGCCCGGACTTTGACTTCGGAATATTTTCTGACGTCGCTTTCTTTTGAAAGCAGCGTACCGACTACTCCACCGATAAAGCCAAGTGGGATTGAGACAATCGCCGGGTTTGTCAGCGGGAAAATTGGCGTACCTGTAATAATGGCAGCTCCTGCTTCTGGATTCATAACGCTTGGGCTGATCGATACAAGAACCAGGGCGGAAATTAAACCAGTAAAGATAGCCGCCATTGCTCCCGTTGTATTGAATTTTTTCCAGAAAATCGTATAAACGATAACCGGCAAGTTTGCACTCGCCGCAATACAAAATGCCAATGATACTAAAAATGCGACGTTCAAGCTTTGTGCAAAAATTGCCAGTAAAATCGATAATGCCGCCACTCCAACAGATGCATATCTGGCAGCCAGCATTTGCTGGCGCTCTGTGGCTTTCCCTTTTTTGATGATTTGGCCGTAAATGTCATGGGCAAATGCTGAAGCGCCCGACAAGACCAAGCCTGCCACAACCGCTAAGATGGTGGCAAAAGCGACCGCAGAAATGAAGGACATCAAAATGTCTCCGCCCAGTGCCTGAGCCAGCAGCGGCGCCGCCATGTTGCCTGCAGCATTTGTGCTGATGATTGTTTCTGAACCAACAAATGCAGCAGCACCGAATCCAAGGAAAATCGTCATAACATAGAAAATCCCGACAATCCAAGTTGCCCACATAACTGAACTTCTCGCAGTTTTTGCATCCCTTACCGTAAAGAATCGCATCAGAATATGCGGCAAGCCTGCTGTACCCAGTACCAACGCAAGCATAAGAGAGATGGTATCCAATGGAATCTTATACCTGACTCCAGGATTCAAGAAAGCTTCCCCGTGCGGAGTGGCTGTTTTCACTTGGGCGAACATCTCCAGGATACTGAAATCGAAACGCTGCAGCACCAAGAACGACAAGATTACCGTACCGACCATCAACAAGACCGCTTTGATAATTTGAACCCAGCTTGTTGCTGTCATGCCGCCGAACAATACATAGATGGTCATCATGATTCCTACAAGCAAAACGGCCCATAAATAATCGATGCCGAATAATAATTGAATAAGTGCGCCTGCCCCTACAAGCTGGGCGATCATGTAGAAAATAACAATTGTGATAGAACTCAGAGCCGCCGCTCCGCGCACTTTCTTTGCATCAAAACGGGCATTGATCATATCCGCCAAGGTGAATTTCCCAAGGTTGCGAAGAGGCTCTGCCACTACGAACAAAACAACCAAATAGGCTACCAGATATCCGATGGAAAATAAGAATCCGTCAAAACCAAACAATGCAATAGATCCGGCAATCCCCAAGAATGAAGCTGCCGACAAATAATCCCCTGCAATCGCCATTCCGTTTTGCCAGCCTGTCAAACCGCCGCCTGCCGTATAAAAATCGCTGGTAGTGTTCGTACGCTTTGCCGCAAAGTAAGTAATGACAAGGGTCATCGCCACGATGATTAAAAAGATAATGATTACAGTAGCATTCATCGGTTTTCCTCCTTGTCATAGTTGAATTCTTTTAACGTTTTTGTAGCCATTTCATCAAATTTTTCCGCCCGTTTCATGTAAACGGTTACAAGTATCCACGTCATGGCGAATAGCCCAAAAGCAAATACCCATACCCATGAAATATCTCCAATGAACGGATTGTCCAACCAATCTGTATACGAAATGACGAAATTAAAAAGCAGATACAAGCCTAAAAACAATGTAATGGCTGGTATCAAGAACGCCTTTTTCTTCTTCATCAGGTCTCTAAAACCAGCCGACGCTTCGATTGCATCAAAATTTGGCCCCGCTTCTTTAACAACATTGCCATTTTCCGATTCGCCGCGCTTTTTTCCTTTGACCTGAACAGCACGTGTTTTACTTCCTGCAATGGTTTTCGCCAATACTAACACCCCTCTTTGATTTAATTTTCTGAATCTAAAAACAATTAAAACATGTATAATTTTACAAGTCAATACAATAAGATACCGATCGGTATGATAATTTACTTGTATCGTTGAAGGAGGCTTTAATACAAAGATCCCTCTCCATATACAGGGGAAGAATCTTTGTAGCTTGTCGAAAAACTTTTATTCTTTGCTGCATTGAAACTGTTATCGTTCTTGCTATTTTTGCAAAACAGCTGCGCTTGCCGATGGCTCACCAAATTGATTAGAGCGGAACGCGTCCGGCTGGAGCGCAATGAACACTTTCTAAAACCTGAAAAAATCCCTCTCTTAATAAATAAGAGAGGGATTTTTTCGAATTACTAAGTTGCTCTTTTAATTTTCATATTTCATCTAGCTTTACCAAAGGCCCAGCAATTTCCACCAAAGTCCTCCAGCACCTATCCAGACAACAATATGAATGACGGAAATAATAAATCCAAGCATCCACCATTTTTGCTGGCTTACGTAGCCACTCCCGAAAAAGACAGGCGCAGGACCAGCCCCGTAATGGGTCAAACAGCCAAATAAGTTGCTGAAAAACGCCAAAATCAAAGCGGATAGAAGAGGCGGAGCCCCGGCCGCCACAATAACGGATAGAAACGCTGCATACATCGCGCTGACATGCGCGGTGTTGCTCGCAAAAAAGTAATGGGAATAAAAATAAGCGATTGCCAATACAATTAAAGCAGTCATCCACGATAACTGGCTTGCAGATTCCTGCATCAACCCGCTGAACCAAGGAATCATCCCCAATTCATTCAGGTAAGTTGCCATCATGACCAGTACAGCAAACCAGACCAGTGTATCCCAGGCCCCCTGTTCTTTTTTGATGTCCGTCCAAGTAAGAACTTGCGTCAGCAAAAGAACGCATAGGCCTACAAATGCGCTGGTAGTGGCACTAATATCGAATTGGGTGCCAAAAATCCAAAGAAAAAGCAATAAGAAGAACACGCCAATCATGGACTTTTCTTCTCGTTTCAGCGATCCCATCTCTTTTAATTTTCGGCCGGCGATGTCTGCAGCTTCCGGTGTCTCTTTCAACTCCGGCGGATAAAGCTTGTAAATAACTAAAGGGATGATAAAAAGACTGATAAGACCAGGCACAATTGCGGCCAATGCCCATCCTCCCCATGTGATCGTCTCGCCTGTAATGTCTTGCGTAATTTGAACGGCTAATGGATTGGCGGCCATTGCAGTCACGAACATAGCAGACGTAATCATATCACCTTGGAAAGATACTTTTGTCAGAAAGGCACCGACTCTTCGCTCAGTTCCGTCCCCGACTCTTGACTCGTACGTTTCAGAAAGCGAGCGGATAATCGGAAAAATAATTCCGCCAGCGCGAGCTGTATTGGAAGGCATTGCAGGCGCCAGTATAAGATCGCTGAAAAGCATCGAATAGGACAACCCCAATGTTTTTTTCCCAAATAGCCGAACAAAAATATAGGCAATTCTGGTTCCGAGGCCCGTCTTGATAAACCCGCGGGAAATAAAGAACGCGATAACAATCAACCATATCGTAGTATTTTGAAAACCGCTCAATGATTGCTCTAACGTTAAAGTTTTTGTTAAAACAATAAGTGTCAAAGCAATGATAGCTGTACTGCCCATTGGTACTGGCTTGATGACCAAAGCGACTATTGTCGCCACGAAAATGCTGAATAGATGCCACGCTTCCGTCTCTAGTGCGGAAGGCGCTGGAATAAACCACAATACGAGGCCAATTGCTACGCATATTAAAAGGGAGCGCCAATTTACTTCTCCCTGTTTTTTCTCTGTAGGCACTGCTGCTTTCCTCCTCTTTTCTCTTTCTGCTTCTTAACAAAGAAGCAAGGGTTTATGGCGACCATAAACCCTTATAGATTATACGCCTCCTCTATTGTCAAGTCCAAAAAACTGTTCGATTTTCTCTAAAGCATCCAGTTCCACTAAACCGTTCCCTTCTGCTGTTTTTGGGTAGCCAAGCGGCACTGTTCTCCGGACAAGCTGGGCATACAATTCTGCTTCTGTCAGGTTACGGGCAAATTCTTTTTCTGCTATATTTTTAATCAATGCTAAAGCACCTGAAACATGGGGGGTCGCCATCGATGTCCCAGACAAGCTGGCGTATTGCCCGTCCAAATAGGTGGAATGTATGTTGACACCGGGCGCCACAAGATCTATTTCATCGTTCGTATTGCTGAACGACGCAATTTTCCGGTTAAAATCAACAGCCCCTACTTGGATCACTTCTCTATAAGCCCCGGGATAGCCTAATTCGTCGGTGTCAGGACTGGAGTCGCCTTCGTTGCCAGCAGCACAAACAACTGGAATTCCTGCAGTTACTGCACGCTTGATCGCTTCATGGAGCTCAGGTACATCATCTGGCCCACCGAGAGACATTGAGATGACAGTCGTTTTTTCGCCGCGCGGTCCTGTCCAATCGATTGCGTAATGGATGGCTTCAATAATCCCTGCATAATCGCCGCTGCCTTTAGCATCCAGCACTTTCAAAATGAGGAGCTGCGCTTCAGGAGCCACTCCAGCTACACCCCCATCTCTTAAAGAAGCGGCAGCCGTTCCAGCAACGTGCGTGCCATGGCCATTATTATCTTCGAAATTTGCTTCATCGTTACTATAATCTGGCGTGAAATTCCGTCCGGCAACAATGCGGTCTTCTAAATCCGGGTGATTGGATTGGCAGCCTGTGTCCAAAATCGCAATAACATTGCCTTGGCCGCCTTCCGCTTTTCCCCATACTTCCGGTGCCTTGATCATCCGAACGCCTTCTGGAATTTGCGGGGCCACAGTTATTATTTCTTCAATGCGATAAGGAATAAGATGGATTCTATTCATTCTTCCCCCTCCTTAGTTAGAAGCAAAAGCTAGTGCTCCGTTTCTTACCCCTCTCTTCCCTTTTTTTCTTTTTCTGAAAACTTTTTATCGATGTCTAGCAATTATTAACACTAAATGGCATGATAAGGATTAAAAAAGAGGGAATGGAGGGCTTGCCATGGCCATACGTTACGAAAGCGCCGTGCCTGAAAAAAAAGCTTTTTTCGCTTTGTTTGCGACAACCGGATGGAATGCCAAATACAGTTTTACAGCGGACGATTTGGCGACAGCGATCAGTAACAGCTATTTTATGGTTTGTGCTTATAGCGGCGAAAAGCTTGTCGGCACAGGGCGCATTATCTCGGATGGTGTTTATCAAACCTTGATTGGCGATATGATTGTTCATCCGGACTTTCAAAAGCAAGGCATCGGAAGCGAAATACTAACTACGCTTCTAGCAAAATGCCAAGAAGATGGCATGAAGCAAGTCCAACTTGCGAGCGCAAAAGGAAAGATGGAATTTTATAAAAAATTTGGTTTTGAAGCTCGGCCTGCCGATGCACCTGGGATGCAAAAATACCTGTAATTTTATATACTCCTGTATTCTCAATAAATTATACTTATGAGCAACAAACAATTGTCAGGACACAAAAGGATGATGAGCTTACTGTCCAGGTGAGAGAACAGCGATAATTCGTCTATACAAAGTTTCTTTGCTTTTAGGCTTTAATTACAGTGAAAGTTCATAAAAGCAACTGGAAAAGAGGTAACAGCAAATGAAAAAGAAATGGATGATTTATGGAGCAAGCGGCTATACAGGGGATTTGATTGCACATGAAGCAGCAGAACGCGGCCTATCTCCGGTTCTAGGAGGCCGCAGCGAAGAAAATCTTTTGCCTCTTGCTATCAAACTGAAATTGGAGGTTCGGGAATTCCCAATTGACGCCGAAGCCTCCAAATTTTTAGAAGACATCGATTTGGTGCTTCACTGTGCCGGCCCTTTCAGCAACACCAGCGCTCCCATGATTGAAGCTTGCATCGCAGCAAAAACCCATTACTTGGATATAACAGGCGAGATTGCTGTTCTTGAACATACACAGGCCAAAAACCTATTGGCTGAAGAACGCGGTGTCATTCTTTGTTCAGGCGTCGGATTCGATGTGATTCCGACCGACTGCATTGCGTTAAAACTAAAAGAGCTATTGCCTGACGCCACCCATCTCTCACTCGGATTCGATTCAGACTCGGGAATATCGCCGGGAACGATGAAAACAATGATTCAAGGGCTTGGTTCGGGAAGTGCGGAACGACGGAGTGGCACATTGACTCCAGTGCCGCTTGGAAGCCAGAGCCGCACCATCGACTTTGGCAGAGGCGCCCGTTCTGCGATGGGCATTCCATGGGGCGACGTATCGACGGCATTTCACACGACCGGCATCCCGAACATCTCCACCTGGATCCCAATGGCGAAATACCGCATTTTAGGCGCGCGGTTGCTTTCAGGATTCGGCCCTGCGCTCGCAACTTCTTTCATGCAAAAAAAATTGGCGGATTGGGTGGACCGAAACATTAGTGGTCCGGATGAAGCCTTGCGATCCAGCGCTCCTGCATTTGTTTGGGGAGAAGCAAGAAATGCCAGTGGACAAGTGAAAACTGTACGGATTCAGACCGCTAATGTCTATGACCTTACCGTATATGGCTCGCTCGCTATAGTGGAGAAGCTGCTTAACGGCCATTACAAAGGCGGCAGCTTTACACCTGCCGGCCTTTTTGGGGCACAGTTGATTGAAGAATTGCCGGGTTCCGGAACTTTTCAAATTGAATAAAAAAAGCTGGCCCGCGTTGATTGCGGGTCAGCTTTTTAGCAATTGCATTCGTTGGTTGAAAAGAGTTGGATAAGACAAAAATCCGAGCATTACACTGGTGACTGCGGCAGTCGTCAGGAGCAGGAACATGATAAGCAATTGGAATTGCACAGCTTGAATCGGATCTGCACCTGCAATAATTTGGCCGCTCATCATCCCTGGCAGCTGGACGAGCCCTACCGTTTTTTGGCTTTCAATCGTCGGAATCATGCTCGCTTTGATGGAATGCATCAGCTGAGTATGTATCGCTTGCTTCGGCGTTCCGCCGAGCGATAAGACGAGCTCCGTTTCATCTTGATGTGTTTCAACTTCGGCAGTAAAGCGGTTTAGGAACAAAATCGCCAGCACCATCGAGTTTCCGATGACCATGCCGCTGATTGAAATAATGTATTGCGCGGTAGGTGGTGTAACCCCGAAGCCAAGCAGCACGCTTTGCGTTAAAACTTCAACAAACACTAATGTCGCGGCAACTTTCCACACAATGCCTTTAATGGCGATTCCTTTTTTCTGGGCATTATGTGTCGCAGCAGCAATCATTAAGGTAACCATTAAGAAAATATACAACAAGCTTTCAGAATCGAAAACAAACTTTAAAATATAACCGACCGCTAACAGTTGAATGATAGAACGGACTGTTGCAATTACCGTATCTCTTTCTAATCCAAGGTTCAAGGTTTTTGAAAGCAAGAGCGGCAAAGCGACAAAAATCAGTGTAATCGACAGGGTCCAATAACTCATACCGCTCCCCCTTTCACAAAGTGCCTGACTTTATCGGTAGCCGGCGACTTCAAGAGCTCGCTTTCACCGGTTTCAATCACTTCGCCTTCCATCATCACCCATGTAAAATCACCGATCTCCAATGCCTGCTGTAAATTATGGGTAATCCAGATAATAGTGGTTTTATATTTTCGGTTGATTGCTGCAATGAGTTCTTCTATTTCCTTTAGTGAGGTCCGGTCTAATGATGAAGTGATTTCGTCAAGCAATAATATGTCCGGCCGATTTACCAGCGTCCGCGCAATGGAGACTTTTTGGCGCTGGCCGCCTGACAGGTCGCTGACTTTCCGGTGCATAAACTCTTCTTCCAGCCCGACATCATGCAACAGCTGCTTTGCCGCATCTGCAGAAAGTTTTTTGCTCTGAAGTTCCATCGGCAATGCCAGATTGTCATAAACAGTACCGCTGACCATCGGGGCGCTTTGTAGCGCAATCCCAACCAATCGGCGCAATTCAGTTGGTTCATAGCTGTTAATTGGCTGGCCTTTGACGTACAGTTCGCCTGAACTTGGCGACAGCAACCCATTGCACAATTTTAATAAGGTGGTTTTGCCGGCGCCCGACGGCCCGACCAATGTCGTTATTTTCCCTTCCGGAAATGAACCGGTAATGCGTTTCAATATTTTGTTGCCGTCAATGATATAACTGACCTGATTGAGGTGCACAGCTGGTTTGTAATCAGTAAACATGTCCCCACTTCCTTCTATAACAACAAAACGGCACACTAGTAAGTGTGTGCCGCTTTTTAATTATTATGCTTCTTCCATTCTTCGTGCAGCAAATTCATCGTTCATTTTTAAGAAATATTCTCCGCCTTCTGTAATGTTTTTCATGCGTGTGATGGTATCGCGGAACAGCTTTTCTTCCTCCATCTGCTCTTCGATAAACCAATCCAGAAAAGATGCAGTGGCATGTTCCTGCAAGTCAGCGGCTAATGTCACCAGCGCATAAATGTGGCTGGTCACATCTTTTTCTTGGGCCAACGAGCTTTCGAGCACGTCCATCGCATCTGCATAATGGTTTTTCGGTTCTGCCAACGCTTGCAATACCGGCTTCTCATCCATCGTGACCAAGAAATGATAAAATTTCATTGCGTGAAAATGTTCTTCTTGCGCTTGTATTAAATAGAAATTGGCGAAACCATGGTACCCTTTTTTCGAAAAATAGGCTGCCATTGCGGTATACGAATGCGCTGCTTGTAATTCGTTATTAAACTGATCATTTAAAGCCAATGTCAATTTTGCTGGTAACATGCTTATTCCTCCTCTTCCTTATTTAGAATTATTATAATGTAGCAAATATAGCATATCCGCCTTCTAATTGCAAAGCCAGCATGAACTTTCGGACAGCGCTTTTCAACTAATTTCCATGCTGAATATCTTTAATTCAAAGAAATATTGAAAATGTGAAGAAATAATAGATTACTTTTAGTAAGCAGTTGTAGTATGATAACTATACAAATTAGAAACATCCACTTTAGGGGGACAATCTTTATGGAAACTATGAAACTTGAACCGAAAGTTTTTGAAGTGTTAAAAGATAAAATACAAATGATCTCATCTGACGAAGGTGCCATTTACTTAGTGGGGCCAATCCGGCTGCCAGTCAATCTATACGGTGAAACGGTCGTATTCAACTGGTATTGCTGGCTCAATTACGATGAAGTAACCGAAGACTACGGACGCATTATCGAGAAGCTCTCTTCTTCGAATTTGGCCGAGTACCAGCAATCCAGCGTGCTTGTTTATGGGGATTTTGAAAAAGCGGAAGATGCCTTGATTCGCATGCATTCGATTTGCCACACTGGCGATATTTTTGGAAGTAAGCGCTGCGACTGCGGTTTCCAACTGAAAAAATCGATGAAACAAATTGTGGAGTCCGGCACTGGCGCCTTGTTCTATTTGGCAAATCACGAAGGGCGAGGCATTGGCCTATTTAGTAAAGCAATGGCTTACGTTCTCCAAGAAAATGGCTATGACACAGTAGAAGCAAACGAAAGTCTGGGATTTGTCGATGATTCGAGAAATTACGGAGATGCTATTGCTGTTTTGAAAACCTTGCGTTCAAGACCGGTCACCCTTATCACCAACAACCCGAAAAAATTGGCCGCGCTAGAAGAAGCTGGATTGCAGCTTACCGGAAGAGCCTCTATATGGGGAGACGAATCTGAATTCAATTCAAATTACTTGCAAACCAAAATCAACCGCTCAGGCCACTTAAAGAATGAGGAGGCTTCTGTCCATGTCGCACCATGAATTCCACATGGATTTAGCCTTGACCAATGCCCGGACAATGAAAGGCCAAACCGACCCAAACCCACTCGTCGGCTCTGTCATCGTCAACAATCAGCGGATTGTCGGAATCGGCGCCCATTTGAAAGCAGGCGAACCGCACGCTGAAATCCACGCAATCCGTATGGCTGGGGACTTGGCGCGGGGCGGAACAATCTACGTCACGCTTGAACCTTGCTCTCACTATGGGCGGACAGGCCCATGCGCCCAAGCCATTATCGATGCCGGCATCAAGACAGTCATCGTCGCTGCACTTGATCCCAATCCGCTTGTTTCCGGGAATGGTGTAAAGATGCTCAAAAATGCCGGCATTGAAGTCATAGTGGGGATCCGAGAAGAAGAATCGCGGAAAATGAACGAAGTGTTCAATAAGTTTATCATTGAAAAAATACCTTTTGTGACTTTAAAAGCCGCTTCTACGTTGGACGGCAAAATCGCAACTCATTCTTTGGACAGCAAATGGATCACTTCGGCAGGTGCCCGTCAGGATGTACACCGACTGAGAAGTGAACATATGGCGATTTTGGTCGGTGTAGGAACTGTTATCGAAGATGACCCGGAATTGACCGCCCGCATTCCCAACGGCCGCAACCCGCTTCGCATTGTGATGGATTCGAAACTTCGTATCCCACTAGAAGCAAAGCTGTTAAATGACGGATTAGCAGAAACTTGGATTTTCACGAGCCAGAAATACAACCAGCAAAAGCGGCAACAGCTTGAAGCTCAGGGAATTTCCATCTTTGAGACAAGCGGTGAAAGTCGGGTGGATGTGCAAGACGTGGTTCGCATACTTGGAGAAAAATCCATCTCCTCCCTCTTTATCGAAGGCGGCGGGACGATCAATTCAGCGTTTCTAGAGCAAGGGTTGATTGATAAAGTGGTGCTGTATTTTGCCCCGAAACTTATTGGCGGCAAAGACGCGCCTACTTTCATTGAGGGTGAAGGGATTGAATTGATGAAAGACGCGGTAGAACTAGTAGACGGGGAATTCACAAAAGTCGGGACGGACTTCCGGTTTACTGGTTATCCCGAAAAACAAGGAGCAAATAAATGAGATTCGGTTTTGATATAGACGATACATTGATTGGATTGCGCGAGTATGCGTTCAATCTGTACCAAAAAAAGCTTGGCCAAACTGTGTCAATGGATGTTTTCCATGCTCTTGAGCGGGTGGAAATACATGAAGCGTTTGGCATGACAGACCAAGAAGGTGCAGAAATGTGGAATAGCTCGCTGGAAGAAATTTATTATTCCGACTGCCCTCCTTATCCTGGAGCAATCAATTTCCTTCAGCAGCTTGAAACAGAAGGCCATGAAATCTACTATATAACGGCGCGAAGCGCCAAACATGCTGAAAATACGAAGGAATGGATGAAACGGCAAGGTTTTCCCGTACGCGATGACCGCTTTTTCTGCGGCATGAAAGATGCGGAGAAAGTGGAAATCATTAAAAATTTGCAGCTGGACTATTATGTTGACGATAAACCCTCAGTGATAGATACATTAGCTGGCAGCCCAGTCAAAGTACTGGTAAAAGACCAATCGTATAATCGCCACTTGGATATGCCCCGCATCAAACAATGGGCGGATTTTAAAAATTTGATCAAGAATTAAAATTAAAGAGGCTGACCTTAAAACGGCAGTAAAAAAAGCGGCTCCGTCATTCGGAGCCGCTTTTTTTCATGCCACTTTATTCGCTTCGTTCAAACCGCTTGTGCTGAATGCGTCGTCAATATTATCAAACCGTTCAAGCCGTGTCACTTTGCCTTCTTTAATCTCCATGAATGTATAGACGATAACGTGCCCGTCTTGGTTTTCCCAGACTGCTTCTTGTTCATAAACAACGCGGTGGTCATCAGCATAACGGGTCATTGTATGCAACTTCACACCTGTATTCTCCATCCATTGGACAAGCAAGTCATGGCCGAAACCCGCCCCCCTCGGACCTATCAGTTCGATGTTTGGGTCAGATACTTCAAGAACGCCTTCCACATCTTGTGCGTTCACTTTATCAACCCAAACATCTGCCGTTTCAATCACGTTGCTCATGAAAAGCTCTCCTTTCGTCTACATCAATAATTGTCATTTTTCAACTTTTTGAAAGTGGTGACGAAATGCCCCGGATCTGTGTACACTTTATAGGCAACAACACCGCGGTGCGTATGCAGATACAATAGATTCGCTTCATCGGAAAAGGAACGATAAGACATGTCCCATACATTGGCCAAATGGAAATGTGATGCAGAAGTGGTCACTGTGTCTTCATACAGGTGGAGGGCATGTTCCGTATGGACGATTTTCATTTCACCGGCTTCGATCGATCGTTCAGTGTCAATGTACGTAATCGATGCCAATAGATTGGAATTGTCCATTTCACTGCCTCCCAGCGTTCTGTTTTCTGCAGTTTACCCCATGGAACGGGACGATAACAAGCGAAAGTTAAAATCTTCTCAAATTATTTCTCGGGGTCGAAGTATTCATTCGATAAATCGCCGTTGACGCCAATCGCCGCAGCACTTCCTTCCCCAGCCGCAATAACAAGTTGCGACGGGACGATAAGCGATGCATCCCCTGCGGCATAAACATTCCAGACATTGGTCCGGCCATATTCGTCGGTCTTGATGCCGCCGTAACTATTTTGTTCACAGCCGAGTTCATCAGCGAAAGAAGTAGAATGGCTCCAAAGCGGTGTTGTGAAGCCGCCTACCCGATCAATCAAGGTGCCATCCTCCAGCCTGACACTTCGCAATTGCCCGTTTTCCCCTTCCAGGCCACTGAGGATATCTTCGTAGACTTTGATGCCTTGCTTGATGAGACTCGCTTTTTCTTCTTCTTCAAGCCTGCCGATTCCGTTAGTGAATACCGCTAAATCCCGGCTCCAGTTATACACTTTCTTAGCAAGTGCATAAACGTTTTTATCTGCAATAACAGCAAGCGGCTGATCTTTCAATTCCCATCCGTCGCAATACGGGCAGCTATATAAACTTGTGCCGTAGTATTTCTCGATATCCGGAATATTCGGAAGCTGTTCTTTCACTCCCGCTGCCAGAATAATTTTGATGCTGTGAAAAGTTTCCCCTTCAGATGTTGTCAATTGATAATGCGTTTCGCTTAAACGCTCAATTCGATCAATTCTCTTTTTTTTCAATTCTACAGTATCGTACTTCTTAATATCTTGGCGGGCCAAGTGTTTAAGTTCTTCCGGCTGGATGCCGTCCCGCGTGATAAAGCCATGCGATTCCCGAGTAACCAAATTGCGTCCATTATCGTCATCAAAAAGAACTGTTTTCCGCCTTGATCTTCCCAAAACCAATGCTGCATTCAGGCCCGCAGGCCCGCCTCCAATAATTGCGCAATCGTATATCATAACATCCATCCTTCGCATAAATCGGTTACCTCAAATCTTCCCGCTCTGCTTGCCTATTAAACAAGAACACCAGCGCTCCCGCCATGTTTTTTGCCGGGCATAAAAAAAAGCTGCTTCCCTTAGGAAACAGCTTCTGCTTATAGTTGTTTTGCCAATAATCCGGACAGTACTTCACCGAAAAATGCGTTTTCTTCCTCAGTCCCTACTGACACACGGATGTGTTCCGGCAAGCCCCACGTTTTCCCGTAGCGGACAATCACGCCTTTTGCCATCAACTCTTTATAAATTCTCTCACCTTCAGGCCCTACATGCACAAGCACAAAATTGCCCATGCTCTTTGTGTAAGCCAAGCCAAGGCCGTCAAAGATTTTATATAATTGTTCTCTTCCCGCTTTATTGACCGCTTGCGATGAGCGGACATGCTCTGTATCGCCGATGGCTGCAGTTGCAGCGATTTGGGCAAGGCTGTTGACGTTGAACGGTTCTTTCACTTTCAATATCGCTTGAATAATGAATTCCGGCGCGATGCCATAACCGACACGCACCCCTGCAATGCCGTATATTTTGGAGAATGTTTGAAGAGTCAGCACCGGATAGCCTGCTTGGATAAATTCAATGCCATTCGTGTAATCCTCATCTTCAGCAAAGTGGCTATACGCAGCGTCAAACACGATAAGTGCACCTTTTACCGCTTTCACTAACTTTTCAATATCCGCTTTTGCTATATATGTGCCTGTTGGATTGTTAGGCGTACAAATATAAATCAGTTTTGTTTTCTCTGTTACCGCTGCAATCAATGCATCCACATCATACTTAAAATCTTCTGCAAATGGGACAGGAACAACGGTTGCCCCCATAATATGAGCTCCAAAATCATATTCACTGAACGATGGTGAAGGAACAATCACTTCATCTCCCGTTTCCAGGAAGGCTTCGGAAATCAATGTAATCAGTTCATCTGCCCCGTTTGTCGGAATTACCTGTTGGGGATTAACGCCGTATTCCTTGGCAATGGCCTGCTTCAACATGGAGGCGTCTGCGTCCGGATAACGGTTCAGTTCCGCTAAGCCATTTTTGATGGCTTCGAGCGCTTTCGGTGAAGGCCCTAACGGATTTTCGTTCGAAGCGAGCTTGATGACACGCTCAAGCCCTAATTCTTTTTGCACTTCCCAAATCGGCTTGCCCGGTGAATAAGGTTCAATTGCATCTAATGTTTTGCGCGGTTGGATGTTATTTGTCTGTCCCATTACAATTCCTCCAAAAAACTCGATTTAGTTGTTAATGAAAAAAGTATGAATATTTGGTTTCATAGGTAATTATAACAGCCCTAGTTGCCAAATCAATGCAGCAAATCGACTTCTTCGGTATTTCCCCAGCCAAACACTCACACTTCGTCATAGTCCCCGGTGGAGCATCACTCGCTATATTTTGCTTTTTTTCGGTTGGCGATTCACCAGGTAAATGCTTGAGACAATTAAAACCAATCCAATAACCAGTGTATAAGTAACCGGCTCTTGCAAAAAGAACGTGCCTGTCAATACCGCAATCAAAGGCACAAGAAAAGTGAACGCCGCCACTTTGCTCGCTTCTCCTCTATTGATCAAATGAAAATAAATGACAAATGCAACCGGAATGCCAAGTGTTGAGCCAAAGCCAAGTCCAATAAAGTAAGATGTGTTCCAAATAATATCCGTCCAGCTTTCGACCACAGTACCAACGGCCGTCAAAATCACACCGCCAACAATAAATTGCAACGAAACCATCCACATCGAGTCGACAGTATCACTCACTTTTTTGACAAAAACCACTCCAAGTGCCCAACTGACCGCTGCCAGTAAAGCCAAAATAATTCCCGGAACCGAAAGTGCACCGCCAAAACTGTCGGCACTAATTACGGCAATGCCAAAGAAACCGGCAAGCAAACCGGTTATTTTTAGGGCCGTCATTGATTCGCCAAGCCATAGCCATGCAAATATGCCAATGAGCACTGGCTGAAAATAAATCAAAACCGAAAACAAACCTCCAGGCAAATACTCGAGCCCCATTGTTTGGAGACCGTAAAAAAACACAGCGTTCAATAGCGCAGAAACGCAATAGGCTCGCCAGTTTTCACGCCACCGGATGCGTTTCCATGAAGGCAATAGCACAAGGCCAAGCATGAGGCCTCCTAGAAGCGACCGAATTCCTGCAAATAAAATCGGCGGTGTGAACTCAAGCGCCACTTTATATATAGACCAGCTGACGCCCCAGATCACCACCAAAAACAGCAGCAAGCCCATTGCCCGTGTAAAAAATTTATCCATTTCCAAGCCTCCTGCTTATAATAGGTTCCATTATACAGAACCGCTAAATTATTTGTATCGCTTATATAAATATGGTTAACTGAAACGAGACAAACAAAGAGGAGATTTTGCATGATTAAAAAAATGAAATTCACCTTAGCCCCTTTTCTTTTGTTATTAACGCTTGGAGCGTGTTCAGATAATGAAGAAGCTGCACCAAAGGAAGAAACCGCTGTGGAAACCACAGAGCAGCAAGAAGCTGCCACAGAACAGCCAGCTTCAAGTATGGAATTGCCAGCTAACGATGAAGTTGCAGTAATTGTCAACGGTGAAGAAATTAAAGGAAATGTTTACAGCAGTGTTGCCCGCCAATTGGAGTCTTCTCTTGCCACCCAAGGGCAAGATACAAGCAGCGCAGAAACTGCGGAACAAGTTAAATCCCAGGCCGTTACAGTGATTGTGGGCAATAAGCTCATCATCCAGGACGCAGAAAAGAAAGGCCATAAAGCAGATGAAACGGTCTTGAAAGAGCGTCTCGAAGAAATGAAGGGCCAGTTTGAAAATGAAGAAGCCATGAACGAGACACTAAAATCGACAGGCTATACGATGGAAGAGCTAGAAGAACAGCTCCGTGAACAACTTGTTTACGAAAGCTATGTAGCAGAAGAAATTGAAGGCGGCAAAGTTACGGACAAAGAAGTACAAGAAGCATACGATGGTTTTGTGGAATCATCGGAACAAGAAGCTCCGGCCTTTGAGGAAATGGAACCGACCATCCGCCAGTCACTCGAGCAGCAAAAAACACAAGATGCGGTATTTGAGCGCATCGAGGAATTGAAAAAAGATGCAAAAATTGAAGTGAAAGTCTAAAAAATCCCCAGCGTTGGCTGGGGATTTTTTTATAATTTATCTGCGCAAAATGCCAGCACGTCCGCCTCTTCGTCATCTTCTAATCCGAATTCGAGCACGTCACGCGACAATTTGTCGATAAAGTTATAGTGGGCGATGCGCGATGCACTGCCGTCTGTTGCCAGAATGACGCGCAACTCAAGGCCGCCTGTTGTATATAACTCGTCGTCTTCGTCCACTTCGACGTCCAATAAAAATTCGTAGCGTTTGCCGACCATGATTCCTGTCGGATCTTTTATTTCTTCCAAAACATAGTTCGTGATTTCCATTGTTACACCTCCGTCCTTTCATTTTAGCCTGTCTCCTTTTCTTTGGATAGCAAAAGTATAAAAATAGCAGATGTTTGATAGACAAATGGGAGGGAATTATAAAAAGGTCGAATAGATAAAAGGAGTGGGCATACATGAATGTACTAGTAATTGGTGCGAACGGGCAAGTAGGCCAGAAGATTGTAAAGGCATTGGCCGATTCACAGCACGAGGCGACAGCCATGGTACGCAAAGAAGAACAAGTGGAAAACCTGAAAGAACTGGGCGCTTCTCGTGTAGTGCTTGGCAATCTTGAGGAAGATTTCAGCGATGCTTACGAAGGTGTAGACGCCGTCATTTTCGCAGCCGGTTCCGGCGGCTCCACAGGCGCTGACAAAACGTTGACCATCGATTTATGGGGTGCTGTTAAAGCTGCGAAGTATGCAGAAGAAAAAGGCGTGAAGCGCTTTGTGCAGCTGAGTTCCATTGGCTCCGGCAATCCGGACGCGGGCGGCGAGGAAATGAAGCCTTATCTTGTGGCCAAGCGGACAGCTGACGACCTTTTGCGAAATACCAGCCTTGACTATACCATTGTCCGCCCTGGCTCACTTGCCAATGAAGATCCCGTCGGCAAAATCGAAATAGCCGAAGATGGATTTCCTTCAATGGAAGGACGTTCCATTACCCGGGCAGATGTGGCAACGCTGCTTGTCGATGTGCTTGGCCGAAGCAATACTTACCACAAGACTTTTGAGGTACTGCAAGGCGATACAGTTATTGAAGACGCGTTAAAATCGTTGTAACTGCCAGATTTTCTTGGACGATGAAAAAAGAGCGAATAGATTTTCGCTCTTTTTTGTGTTACGATAGGCAATACGATAATTAGAGGACGTGATAAACATGATTAATATTCAATTGCCAAAAGCAGACGTGACCATTACCCAGCGCAAACAGGAAATCAATGGCGATGAACCGGTCATCAAACCGATTTACGGCTTCATCGATTTGCACGAGATTCCACGTGACAAAGGCGGCATCATCCAGTTTTTCAATCACAGCGGCGAGTTATTGTTTGTCGGAAAAGCCCGCAAACTTCGCCAACGAGTGAAAAAACACTTGGAAGATACCGTTTCACCATTGAAAAACCACCGCGAAGAAATTCACCGCATTTCAGTGACGATCGTTGAAGATCCGATGGAACGCGACATTTACGAAACTTATGTGATCAATACGCAAAAAGCAAAATATAACGTAGACAAAGTTTTCTACAAAGACTAAAAAACGGGCTGCCATTGGCGCCCGTTTTTTCTTTATGTAGTCAATCGCTTTTCAAAATAGTGGAAACTGTGTCCAGCCGGATGATCTTCAATTATGCCAAATTCATTGAAGCCTAATTTTTTGTAGAGGCCTGGTGCTTGAAAGCTGAAAGTTTCCACAATCATTAACCGGCAGCTTATTGAACGGGCATAAGCTTCTATTTGCTCCATTAATTGCCTAGCAATTCCCTGTCCCCGTTCAGCCGCATCCACCCATAAAAAATCGATGTGCATATGCTGCCAGAAACTTGTGCCGGTCACGCCGCCGATAATGTCCCCATCATCGTTCCGAGCGATGAAACTCACTTGTTCACTCGGTGATTTTATCGCATCTGACAAGCTCGCCATATTGTGTTCAATCACTTTTGAACGGATAAATTCGCGGTCTTCCTGAACTTCCTGTTTGTTGATTTTCATCTGTTTGCTCCTTTCTTTTCGCTTCTTCATTTTCTCATGTGTCCTCCTCCTTGTGAATGGGGCTGTGGAATTCAGGTTTTATTCGGCCGGCCAAAAGGGAATAACATCTTAATAAATTCTGTTTATTGGGGGAAATCAAATGCAAGCTTATACAAAAGAATCATCCGATGGCCGGTGCGAAAGCGAGTATGGCACTTTGCGCCGCGCTGTCCTATGCCCTCCCCGTTTCATGGAAATCAAAGAAGTGATCAACGATGTACAAGAAGCGTATAAAGATGAAAACATCAATAATGAAAAAGCGTTGGCCCAGCATGCTGCATTTGTGGAAGCATTGCAAAAAAACGGAGTCGAGACCACGCTGCTTGAGCCGGCCCCTCAGTTTCCTGAACAAGTTTTTACTCGGGATATCGGCTTTGCAATTGGCGAAAAAGTTTTTATTGGCGCCATGGCTTCAGAAATCCGTCAAGGCGAAGAAAAAATATTGCTAAACTGGCTTACAGGCCATCGCATCACTTGTGAACAGCTTTTCGGCGAGCCAATTGAAGGCGGCGACGTTCTCTTGGATCACAATAAGGCATTTGTCGGCATCAGTTCACGGACATCCGAACAAGTCATTCAAGAGCTGCAGCGAAAATTGCCCGACCGCCGCATAATGCCGATTCCTTTCGACGAGAAATATTTGCACCTTGATTGCGTCTTTAATATTCTGTCTCCTACAGAAGCCCTCATCTATCCAGAAGCTTTGAGCTCCAAGACCATCAATCTGCTTGCCGAATCTTATGACTTGATCCGTGTGAGCAGCGAAGAGCAGTTTTCTCTCGGCGTGAACGTTTTGTCTATCGGAGAGAAGCGCGTTTTTAGCCAGCCGCAAAACGCGGGCGTCAATCGCCAGCTCGCCTCGCGCGGGTATCACGTGATTGAAGTCGACTTTTCGGAAATCATCAAATCTGGCGGCGCCTTTCGCTGCTGCACAATGCCGGTTGTCCGGGAACCTTAAAAAAACCTGGCCCACTTTTGTGGGCCAGGTTTTTTAGTCGATTGGATTTACTTTTCGAAATGGATAAAATACTTTCCGTTTTCTCTGAAATACTTTCTAAAATACGAAAATACTTTCCAATTCCCTTCCTTTACTTTACGCCAGCTTCCCGCTTCAATTCTGAAACAAAGCCCTTCAACAATTTTACTCCATCCGGCGTGCCAATCGATTCCGGATGAAATTGCAAGCCAAACACAGGATAATCTCGGTGCTGGATTGCCATGATTGAATTATCATCCGTTGCAGCAGCTTGTACCTTGAAGCAATCCGGCAAAGTCGCTGCCTCAAGTACAAGAGAGTGATAGCGCATCGCCGGCAGTGGTTGCGGCAAATTGGAAAACAGCCCTTCGTTTCGATGCTCCACGACCGACACTTTGCCGTGCCGAATAACGGGAGCTTGCACGACATTTCCTCCGAACGCCGCCCCCAGCAGCTGGTGTCCAAGGCAAATGCCGAGCAGCGGAATGGATTTGTAGGTTTCCTGGATGAGCCGGATGGACTCCGGCAATGCATCCGGATGCCCCGGACCTGGCGATAAAATAATTGCTTCGGGTTTCTTTGCAAGAAGTTCTTCCACTGGGAGCTTGCCATAACGGACCACTTCCACTTCAACCCCCATCTCCGCAACTGCTTGGTAAATGTTGTACGTAAACGAATCGTAATGATCAATTAGTAAAATCATCCGAACACCTCCGTTAATGAGCGTGCTTTGTGGAGCGTTTCTTCGTATTCCGCCTGCGGATCGGAATCATAGACGATGCCTGCTCCTGCCTGCACATGCACCTGTCCGTCTTTCATCACAAACGTCCGGATGGCGAGCGCGACATCCAAGTTGCCGTTAAACCCAAAATACCCGATGGCGCCTCCGTATACCCCGCGCCGCTCTTCTTCAAATTGCTGAATCAGCTGCATCGCCCGGACTTTCGGCGCGCCTGATACTGTACCGGCGGGCAAGCATGATACCAATGCATCAAGCGGATGCATTGCTCGGTTCAACTCGCCGGTCACTTCGGATACCAAGTGCATGACATGTTGATATCTTTCAATGGCCATGTATTTTGGAATGGCGACACTGCCGATTTCAGCGACGCGGCCGACGTCGTTGCGGCTAAGATCGACCAGCATTTGGTGTTCTGCCTGCTCTTTTTCATCATTCGCCAATTCAGTCGCCAGCATATCATCTTCCGCTTCCGTCTTTCCGCGCTTGCGCGTTCCGGCAATCGGATTGGTCACCATCCCACCATCACGGATTGTCAATAAGCTCTCAGGAGATGCACCCACGACTGTGTACTCATCAAATTCAACAAAAAATTGATACGGCGATGGATTCTGCTTGCGCAATTTGCGGTACAGCGTGAAGGCATCTCCTTTATAAGAAGCCGATAAACGCTGCGACAGCACCAATTGAAACACGTCCCCTTTGCGGATGTGGTCTTTCGCCTGCTCCACTTGGGCGCGGAACTTGGCCGCATCGGTTTTCGATTGGAATTGCAGCGGCTGCTGCTCATCGAATCCTATCGTCTTTTCAGGCATACTGAGTTCTTGTTCAATCTGGTCCAACTTATCTTCAAACGAAATGATCGTGACGTCGTTCTTTACATGATCAAATACGACAAGAGTCTCGTATAGGTGCAAATGAAGATCCGGCATTTGCAGGCTGTTCTTTCTCGGTGCATCCACCGGTTCATAAGCTTGAATGGCATCATAGCCGATATAGCCGAGCGCGCCTCCTGTAAACGGCAGCCCTTCTACTTGCGCCTCGTACTTCGGCATCCGGCTCTTCAACAGCTCCAGCGGTTTGCCGGCAAGTTCTGCCTTGCCGCCCGTCCGATAATCCACTTCGACCAAGCTGTTTCCCTCGCCGATAAAACTTTTTGATGGATCCGCACCGATAAATGAATACCGTCCGGAAGCCGTCGTTTTCAGTGAACTTTCCAACAAGCATTTCCGAGGCCCCGTCAGCCGATTAAATACTGCAATCGGCGTCAATGAATCTCCATTAATTTTCCTCATCTTCATCTCTGCTCATCTCCTTATCACTCGCTGGACAATAAAAAAGTCCCCTGCCAGGAACAGAAACATTCCTTAGCAGAGGACGGATTGACCGCGGTACCACCTCACGTTAAAGCTGACACAGCTTTCCCTTGATCCCCAGTAACGCGGGGTGACGAATTCCGCTAATCAACGTTCACGGAATCTCTCATAAGCCCATTCACGCATATTCCCCGCCAGTTCCCACCCGCCACTGGCTCTCTTTGAGAGGTTGATGATGCGCTACTCTTCTTATTCAGCGATTTGCTCAGCTATGCTCAACTCAACTAGACTATGGCGATGCCGCTCCCGGCACCTCTACCATCCGTCCAAAAAGGTTGAACCCATCTTATGCGATATCGCGCAACTTGTCAATAGAATTATTTTAGTTATTCGATAATTTTGTCTTTAGGTGCATCTATAAGGTATTCTAGGTATGAGGGGAAGTTTCAAAAAAGACGAGGAGGAACAAAGATGAAAAAAAAGTATTCTTCTGTGGTGCTTACACTCTTAGCCGTACTATTGATTCTTTCTGGATGTGCCGGCGAAAGCACCAGCAACAGCAGCAGTGAAGGCGGGTCAAAAACGCAAATCAACTTTATGCACTGGCGTGGTGAAGACAAGGCCGTATTAGACGAAATCATTGCTGAATTTGAAAAAGAAAATCCAGACATTGCAGTTGAAATGACCATTTATCCATCCGACCAATACATGGCGACTGCCCAACGTATGCTCCAGGAAGGTTCAACTGGAGATGTTTTTGCGTCATTTCCTGGTTCCCAATTTGAATCACTTCAAAGCGCCGGAGTCTTTGAAGATTTAAGCGGAGAAGCATTTGTTTCTAACTTTGATGAAAACTTAATCAGCGTAGGTCAGCAAGACGGCAAACAGCTGGCTCTGCCCTATCAGCTAGTTTTCAATATGCCAATCTACAACAAAGCGATGTTTGAAGAACTGGGCCTCGAAGTTCCAAAAAGCTGGTCTGAGTTCCAAGCGCTTTGTGACACTTTGCTTGAAAATGGCATTACCCCTATCGCTTTCCCGGGAGCGGATATTGGACCAAACCAATTTATGAACAGTATGATGATGAATAATGCTCCTGATGAAGAAATCTTTGCTAAATTGCAAAGCGGCGAAGAACAATTGACCAACGAATGGTGGGTCAAAACGCTAGAAGATTTCCAGTTGCTTGAACAAAAAGGATATATCCAAGAAAATGCACTAGGTACGAACCAAGATGCGGCAATGCAAATGGTAGCGAGTGAAGAAGCAGCGATGCTTGCAACAGGATCTTACCATATGGCTTCTCTTATTGGTTTGAATCCGGATCTTGAATTGGATTTGCTTGCCCCTATCACAGTGGAAGAAAGCGAAGCCCAATATGAGGGCATCAACACAGCGACATTCATGCTTGCTGTCAACAGCAATTCCGAGAAAAAAGAGCAAGCGAAAAAGTTCATCGAATTTCTCAGCCAACCGGAAAATGCATCGAAATATGCCAATGAAACCGGTCAGCATTTGACAGTTAAAGACGTCAATTATGAAACTGAAGAGCTGAAAAATACGGCATACTGGATCGACGAAAGAAAAACGAGATTCCAACCTCGCTTTTTAATCACAAATGCTCAAGTTGAAGATGCTGTACTCAGCTCGATTGAAGACGTATTGGGCGGAGCAGACCCAATGGATGCAGCAAAAGCTGCCCAGAAAATCGTAGACGAAAACAGGGAATGATTGCATGAAAATTTCAAAATCCATCTATTTATTTTTTATCCCAGGGTTTATCCTTTATAGTATTTTCTTTATCTACCCGACCTTAAGTGCGTTGTTTTATTCATTCACAAACTGGGACGGATTCAGTCCGTCTTTCCAGTTTGTCGGTTTGGATAACTACAGCCGCGCATTTACAGGAGATTCTATTTTTATAAAATCTATTGGAAATAACTTGCAATTCATGTTGGTTGTAGTGATTCTCCAAACAATGGTAGCCCTTGCCTTTGCGTTGATTGTCCTGAAAAATACCAAAACAACGATTTTTTTGCGGGCACTGTACTTTTTCCCGACAATTTTGTCGTCTGTTTCGGTTGCATTCATTTGGTCGTTCATCTACGACCCTTCGCTTGGTATTTTGAACCAGCTCCTAGAGTTGGCAGGGCTTGGTTTCTTGGCTCAAAACTGGCTTGGGAACGCTGATATGGCCATCTATTCATTAGCAATAACACAAGTCTGGTTCCATGCTGGACAAATGCTAATCATCTTTGTAGCAGGGTTGCAAGCTATCCCGCAAGATTTGTATGAGGTAGCGAAAATCGAAGGAGCAAGCAAATGGCAGACGTTTAGAAAAGTGACTTGGCCGCTGCTTGCCCCTTCCGCTACAATTGTTGTGGCGTATACGACCATTCAATCGTTCAAGGCCTTTGACTTGGTCTTTGCCATGACTCGCGGCGGTCCAAACAACTCAACGGAAATCATCGCTACGTATATCTATGAGGTGGCCTTCCGTGGCTTTCAATTTGGTTATGCAAGCGCCATTTCTGTTATATTCATGGTCATCATTGCCATTATTACATTTTTACAATTCAAGGCACTGCGATCGGACCGCATATCTTATTAGTGAAAGGAGGACAACAATGTGCTTTTCCGAAAATTCTCTCTTGCCGTCTATGCATTGTTGATCTTAATTCCGTTGCTGGTCGTTGTGCTGACTTCCGTTAAGACACTTCAGCAAACGTTCGCCAACCCACTAGGAATTCCAGAGGGCGGACTGCAATTCAATAACTACGTCAACATTTTCCAGGAACAGACGATGGCGGGCTATTTTATGAACAGTTCCATCGTCACGTTATTTTCCGTTTCGCTCACGCTGCTTTTTGCAGCTATGATCGCTTACGGCATTACCCGGCTCAACAATTGGTTTGGCAATCTTTTGTTCTTGTTATTTACTTTGGGGATGATGGTTCCAGCGCAAGTAAGCATGGTTCCTCTTTACTCATTAATGCTTGATCTAAATTTGACGAATAGCCTAGTCGGGCTGATTCTCGTCAACATCGCGACAACGCTTCCGATTGCAGTCTTTATCTTGACAGGCTTTATGAAGACACTGCCGAAAGAATTGTTCGAAGCTTCAACAATGGACGGGGCGGGTAATTGGAAAGTGTTTACGACTATCGTCGTCCCATTATCCTTGCCATCTTTATCGGCAACTGCCATTTTCCTGTTCGTGATGCACTGGAACGATTTGCTGTATCCGCTCTTGTTCATCACGGACAACGCGTATAAAACCTTGCCGCTTGCTTTGCTTGAATTCCAAGGGCAATACGCCACCAACTATCCGATGCTTTTCACAGGAGTTATCATTGCTTCGGCCCCGATGGTCGTTGCATACATTTTCCTTCAACGGTTCTTTGTCGCCGGCATAACTGCAGGCGCAGTAAAAGGCTAGACAAAAAGCTGATGTCCCGCTCTTGCCAAAGCGGAACATCAGCTTTTTTTGTTACCACAATACCGGTTTATCCACCATGAACCAAAGCATCAACAGCAGGAGAAAAATATAAATCCATAAAGACCGGTTTAATTTTTTGACGAGCACAGCTTGATCGGCCTCCGCTTCATCAAACTTCCGCAACACCGGCGTAAAGGCGCGGGCCAGGAAAAAAATCGATGCAAACATGACCGCCAGCGTCAAAACAACCCATGAAGCCGACCATTGCCATGCGCTTTGCCAGATCAGCAAAGCGCCGCTGGCCACTAAAACATGTCCAGCATGTTTAACGAGGCGGGTAGCTGATTTAAAAGTAGCTATGTGCGCATGCAGAACTTCACCTCGTGCCGACTCCATCCGCTTAACCAGCGGAACCAGTACAAAAAAAGGACCGATTGATAAAACAGCACTCATAGTGTGAGCGTATAAGAGAATAGAGTACATCGCTTACTACTCTCCGGATACCGGACTGAATTCATGGACCCAAACGTTCATATCCGATGTCCATGGCATGCCCGGATGAAACGACAAAATCGTTTGCTTATATGCTTCAACGCTGTCATAGCCTTCCTGCATCGCCATTTTGTCCGTCAGTTCACCGAGAGTTTGGCGATAGACGCGCTCTACTTTGAACGTTTGCCCTTCAAGAACCATAATTTCCCCGGCATCCGCATACCGGCCGTTGCGCCGGGTCGCTGTTTTCTTGCCAGCTAATACTTTTTCTACATCTCTTTTATTCGTGACCAATCGCTCGATGCTGCATGTTTTTGGCGGCAGCCCGCTATTTAACGTTTCTGTCATTGCTTTACCCAACCTTTCCATAATCCCTTTAACATTATAGCGAAAAATTGCATCTACTTGGCTCTTTCTTATAGTGAAAAAGGATTCTATCGAACTTTAAGCGAATAAACAAAAAGAATCGATATGCCAAAAAAAGGGAATATCTTTTTTATCCGCCAGCCATTCGATGAATTTTTGGAGATGAAGTATGAGCGGACAACCGAAAATAGCGTCAAAGTGACATTGCCGGTCAACCCCTTATTTGTCAATAGCATCGGCGTTATCCGCGGAGGCATCATTTCCGCACTTGCGGATGTTGCCCTATTCAACACAGTAGTTCCAGATACAAAGGGCAAACAAACTGTTGTAACGGTCGATTTGTCAGTGACCTTTTTAAAAGCTGCGAAATCCGATTTTTTGACAGCCGCGCATATTCGCAGTCGAAAAAGGGCGCAACCTTACTCATGCCGATTGCATGAGCCACGATGATCAAGACAATCTCATCGCCAAAGCAAAAGCTGTTCTTTTCAACAATTGAGAAGGATTCAAAAGCTTGCTGCTTTTGAATCCTTCTTTTCGTTCTATTTTTTCATTTCATAATGCAGCTGCGCGAACTGTCCAAATTGCTGAACGTTCTTTAAGTGGTATTCGATTTCAAAATCGAGTTCTTGAAACAGCGGGATGCCTTTTCCGATAAGCGTTGGCGCTATGGAGATAATAAATTCATCAATTAGCTTTTCTTTTAAGAAGCCGTGCAGGAGCTTGCCGCCGCCAATCACCCAAATGTCTTTGCCCGGCTCTTGTTTCAGCCTTTCTGCAAATGGCAAAATTTCTTCATTTGTATATTTAACTTTCTCTTTTTGCCCTTGTTCTGCAGTAGAAAAAACATAGCACTCCTTGTCAGGATAAGGGTTCTTCCCGCCTTCCGCTTCCATTACCCAGTCGTATGTGCGGCGGCCCATTACTACAGTATCAATAGTTTCTATAAACTCCCCGTATCCCGCATCGCCTTCTCCTTCAACTTTGAACAGCCACTCAAGCGAATCATCTTCTGTCGCGATATATCCATCTAGACTAATAGCGATATAACACACGATTTTGCGTTGTTTTGGCACTTTTGCCTCCTCCTTGTCTATTGATGCGGAGCATAAAGAACTTCTGTTCAATAAAACGAAGCGCCATAATGATGGATGACTTTTTTTGTATGTACGCAGATGGAAGAAGGAAGCTGGTCAAGCGCGAAAAAGTTGAATTGCAGCGAAGCGTCCGCATCTTCCAAAGGCAGTGGGGTTCGGATATCTCTGCAACAATAATTGATTGTTAGCGAATACAACTGATCTCCATTCGGCATTTCCTGGAAATACTTTTTTCCTGAAAAAATGCCGAGTAAGCTCAATTCGCCAATTTCAATTCCTGTTTCCTCTTTGACTCCACGCCTTCCCGCTTCTTCCGCTGTTTCAGTCAACTCCATAAAGCTGACAGGCAAGGACCAACTGCCGTCATCCCGTTCCTTCAGCAAGATATAGCCCCTTTTATCCAGTACAACAATTGACGTTTTGACCGCCAATAATGGTTCATTGCCGACCTTCCCTCTTAAATTCTCGATATAGCGCATATTATCCCTCCTTCCCTTTTAATATAAAGTTTCTTGTTTCAACACAACAAATTGATTATTCTGCTAATTTTATCACAACTTATTTTATTTGGCAGTAATGAACCTGTTGGCGTCGAAGAATAAAAAGAGATAGTTTTTGACATTGGCTATAATTAGTTTTACGGTTGAAGAAACCAATGGAGCGGAGGTACATACATGAAAAAAATCGTCATAGTATCAGATACCCATATTCCAATACGCGCAAAGAAATTGCCTCAAATCTTAATTGATGCATGCCAAGAGGCGGATTTCATCATCCATGCAGGAGATTGGCAGACGATGGATGTGTATTATGAGTTTGCGGCTTATGCGGAAACAGATGGCGTCACTGGTAATGTAGACCCTTGGGAAATTTCAGATCGCATCGGCAAAAGTAAAATCCTGGAATTCGGAGGTCTTCGTATTGGTGTAGTCCATGGCGATGGCATCCGCCAAACAACGGAACAGCGGGCATTTGATGCGTTTCGTGAAGAAAAAGTGGATATTATTGTATTCGGCCACTCCCATATCCCGGTCATGCGCGAAGTGGAGGGCGTCATCTTGTTCAATCCCGGCTCTCCTACCGATAAACGCACCCAACCCCAGTATTCTTTCGGCTTGTTAGAAATCGGGGATTCCTGGGAATTGAAACACGTTTTCTTCGATAAAGAAAGCTAAAAAAACTCGGGCGCCATTAAAGGCGGCCCGAGTTTTTTGGACAATTTTGCATCAATACAAAACCTAGTTGTTTTAACGCGGTTTCTAAATTGGCTTCGATTAAGACGCCTTTTAAACTAGCGGCAAAGTGAGGAACCTTTAATGCCATAAACGGCTGGATGCCTGTAATGACTGGAGCAATGCCAACTACTTTTAGAATATCGACCAGCTTTAGCAAGTATTCATCTACTGCCGTGTTGATTTGGGAGACGCCGGAAACGTCAATGACCAAATACTCCAGATCTTTTTCCCCCGCTTTTGTTAGCACGTGATCGATAATAGTTTGGGCTCGCTGTGTTGTAATTTCACCGATGACCGGCAAAATCGCCAAACCTTTTGTAACAGGGACAAGCGGCGATGAAAGCGTCTGGATTTGGTTGTTCGCTTTCTCAAGTTCTAAAACATATGTCAGCAGCGAAGACATCGTTTCAAATGTATATATATGTTCTTCTGTAAATTCGAACGGTTCGTTGTCCAATCCGCAGATTGTTCCATAAACCTCCCCGTCCTCGTAATACACAGGAATTCCAATAAAGGAGCCGTTATCGAACTGTGAAGCAATCTCCAGCGACTCCGTCATTTTGCTTTTGGAAATATCCTCAATGACCAGGGGCGCTTCCCCATAACTGATGCTAAGGCTGCAAAATGTATTTTCTAAAGGCAAAAAGCTTCCTTCTATAATCAGCTCTTTTCTGGTATTGCGGGATTTGACGATTTCATTTGTTTGACCATCATTTTTAGCAATGAATAATGTATTAATTTTTAATTGTTTGCTGAGCATTTCGAGAATATGTCCAGCTGCTTCGTCAAAATTGCGGAAGCTGCGCTTCTTTTTGTTTTCTTGTAGAGACATCGGTATATTCCTCCTACTGCAATTCGCCCATGAACGTTTGACTGTATTTCTTTAAACATACTATTCGTTTTTGGCTTTTGCAAACAGCGCATGTTTTTTAGCATGGAACTTTTCACCGGGAAGGTTCGCCCGATTTAAGAAAGGGTATAGCATATTAACCCACTTTGGAGGTGATAGCAGTTGTTACCGAACTCCCTTGAAATTGATTTATTGCAGCAATCGGATACCGTCATTGATTTTACTTGGTCCTATACCGGTGATACATGCCGCGTAACCCGCGATGAAGAAGTTATCTATACTGGAACGCAAAATTCCCTGAAAGATGAGAATTTGCAGCGCGGTGAATTGTATACGTATACCATTGAACGGCTGGATGATGAAGGCAAAGCGGTCGAAAAGATTAAAATGCAGACAGGCACCGAGAACCACGTCGAAAATTTCGTCAACCGCCTGCAGCAAATCGCCTTAACGACCATTTTATCCAAGTCGAAGATTGTACTAGCTTGGGGTGCTATTGAGGGCATCGGGCAGTTTGAAATTTACCGCGACGGCGAGCTTATTGATACCGTTGATAAGAATCAGTTCACAGACCGCAATGCCGAAATGGATCAGCCCTATACGTATTGGATCCGCGGCAAACGGCCGCTGGAGAAGTCCGAAGAAAGTTTTAAAACTGAAAAGTCTGCCGTTGCGAGAGTCTTCGGATTGGTCAACACAAAATCTTCTCAGGAAAAAGCCGCAGAAGAAGAGTTCTGGATAACGAAGAAAGTAGGAAGCCGTGACCGGATGCTTGCCGAAAAAGAGCTGGCTAAAACTGAGTTGCAATACCCGGTTTGGCACTTCCGCTATACAACTTTCTTGCCGCAGGAGTTTTTGCCGAGCCCCAACCCACTGTCCCCCAACCGCTACTTTTCGGGAGACGGCCGCAGCTTCGATCCGGAGTCTAAACATTACCGTACACAAGTGAATTTTTCACTCGAGCTGACTGAAGGCGGCGCTGTGCTCGAGTATGAAAAAGATGTGGGTACCAGCATCGCTTATGACTGGCGTAAAAAATTCCGGAAAGCAGATGTCGCATCATCAGAAGGCATTGTATTGGAAAAAGTGAAAGAAGATCCACATAAAGTATCGCTTTCGCTGAAGCACAGTGTTGGAAATCCGCTCACCACTTCACCTAATATCGATTATGAAATTTCGGCGACTTTCTACCGGGATGGCTATTATGATATTATCGGCATCCATGATCAGGCACCTAATCATGAAGTGTATTTACGAACAAGCAAAGACACTGAATGGGAACAAATCCATGAGGCGGAAAGCAAGGGGCTCGCCTGGATGTCAGACGCCATCGCCAGCCAGTATTGGCGAATCTCTACATTCGACTGATAAAATGGAACATAAAAAACAATCCGAAACGCATCACCTGTTTCGGATTGTTTTTTTACTTGTCCAAAAATCTTTTGCGGATATGCGGAGGCGGCAACATGCAGCTATTGAGTTTGCCGAATACTTTGTAGCGGTTTCTGGCAAACGTATCATAAGCGCCATCCCTTACAAAGCGCGGCACTGATTTCAGATAGAAAGCCAGCTTCCACAATCCGGTCAAGTGATGTGAAATTCTTAAAGCACCTTCTGACTTGATGTATGCCTGGCCGTTCTCAATCAATACTAGGCTGTCAACATCGTCCGGAATTTGGTGTTCTTTTCTAAGTTCTCTTCCGACATCACTTTGCAGGGATGCAAAATGGTAATAACCTGCGGGATCGTGTTTTATGATGAACTGGACACTTGAGTCACAGAAGTTGCAATCTCCGTCAAACAGCACAATGGCATGTTCCATTTTTTCTCCTCCTCCAAATTTAACTTATTATTATTTATAAATAACCTATTTAAAGAACGTTAAAACACTGCTCATTCAGAATTTGCCCCTGTCCCTTGATGAAAAAACAGTTTCCAGCCTTCGGGACGCTTTTTCCAGACTGAACTGCGGAGCGACTTTTTCCCAGTTGTTCTATTATAGATATGGTATGTTGTCAGCACCGCTTCCGGTCCAAGTTCATGCATAATGAAATCTGTAATATCCATGAGGTCTGGCGTTAAGGAGTGATCTTCTTTGTAATCCGACCGCCTCCATATCCGGCCAGAACTTCCAAACTCATAAAACTCTTCATCAAGTACACCTTTCAGCTTTTGCTGCGAAACCCGAACATCCGGCTGCAAGTGGCTCTGTTCTAAAGCATATATCTCTTTTTCCAATTTGCTCATTTTACTTCTCCCCATTTCCCGGGAAATATCCTTCCCTTACTAGAGGGTTCGACAGCCAGATCTCCAATTCCTTTCTCCATAAAAATCCCTTGGCTATTAAAAGCCAAGGGCAAGAATCAATCTTTGCTTTTATCCTCATAAAAATCTTCCATGTCTTCGTCGTCCCCAGGTTGATCTTGAGGTCCATCAGACGAACCGTATTCTTCAACATCTTGGAAGTTATCCGTGAAATCTTCTAACCGGTCGTCTTCTTGCTTTACTGGGTTTGAAGTAAAACCTGTTAACACATCTTCTTCCGGCGGGCGGCTCGTCAAGTCCGGCTCTTGGTCCGCATGGTCGATGCACGTTAAAGCTGTTGGCATCGCTTCAAGCCGCTCAAAAGGAATTTCTTTTCCGCATTCCGTGCACTTCCCATATGTTCCAGCTTCGATTGCTGCCAATGCCGCTTTAGTATCATCAAGCTCTTCTTCCTTGAACTGGGTAAGCGCCATCCCCCGTTCCATATCGAATAAATCCGTTCCAGCATCGCCTGGGTGGTTATCGTAATTGGAAAGTTCGGTCGTATCAAATTCTTCTTTATGCTGAACGCGTCTTTCAAGTGATTTCAATTGATCGGTCAATTGATCTTTTAATTGGTTTAGTTGCTCATCTGTCATTGTGATTCCTCCTTAAAAACTCGCTTGTTTTGTATATTGCCTAATTTAAAGAAGTCAAACCTGGCTACTCCGCACTTAAAAGTCATCAAAACGGTCAAGCAAGTTCAGCAAATAATCGTCCAAACGATGCTGGACCAATTCATCTGACAGGCCTGACATACTAAACTCAACCCAGCCGGCATATACAGACGGCGGCCCGTCAAGTGTGTCTATCAATGAAAGCAAATCCCAATACGGATGATAGCTATACGATTCTCCCGCACAGCGCTGATAAGCCTCTAAAAACCGGTCAGCTACCGACACGCCATAAAGCTGCGCCAAGTTGACGCGGCAATGGCCTACATCAACGCCGATCGGCCCCAGACACGCATTGACCCAGTCCACCACACCGCTCACTTTTCCGCCCTCCCATAAAACGTTGGACGGATGGTAATCCCTATGGATGAAAGAGAATTTTGTTTGCGGACGAATGCCAGCTACTATATAAAAAGCACGCATCCAGTCATTTGGCACTTTTGACCATAATGGCTTTTCCAGCGTTAAAGCATCATTATAGGAAAAGTGTTCAAACGGAAAGTTCTCTCCATTCGTTTGATGAATCTTTGCAAGTGCTAAAGCTAACCCATCAATCCATTGGTTCTCATCTGTCGGGCGCAATACCACAGCGCCTCTTATTTTAGTCATTAAGGTTGCCGGCAACCCGCACCTTTCCCCCGTTTCATCGTAAGCAATCAGATTGGGAACAGTGACGCCGCTTTGCCTCATATACCGCAAGCTTTCAGCTTCATGCCAAGCCAAATCCGGTTCTTGCCCAAGCCATTCTTTGTTTGAAAACAAGCGCAAAACGTAGCTGGACAGTTCCCCATTACGGCAAACCGTAAGCTCCCGCAACGTCGAAGATGTCCCGCCGGCAAGAGGCTGGACATGGCGTATTTCAGCTCCTTCCCCAATCGACTCCATAACCCAAGTCAAAATTCCTCCGGGTAATGCACTCGGCCCAATACTCACCATCTATTCTGCCCCTTTCCTTTTTAATCGCTTTTAAATAAAGAACTTCAAAAAACCCGCCATACAAAAGACAGGTTTAAACAATAAACACTTCTGATCGGTATGTAAACCCATACCCTGCTCACGCAATGTGTACTCCTTTTCGCAGTATATGCCCGCTCTTAAGAATGCGTTTACCAATATTTCGAAGGGGTATGTTTAGAGGAAGAAACTTTTGATTTCCATCTATCTGGATGGTGCTATAACAAGAAGATAGCTCACCAAGAAAAAGGAGTTGAAGTTGATGCAAGTGAAACGCCCTATTCCAAGAACAAAAGAGTTTGACAGCACTATGTCCCTCGTGAAAGAAGGATTTGATTTTATTCCGCGCCGCCGGCAAGCACTTGGCTCGGATATTTTCACAACACGATTTATGGGGCAAAAAGCGGTTTGCATCGCGGGAGAAGAAGCTGCAGCGCTCTTTTACGACCCTAAATACTTTAAACGCAAAGGCGCTTTGCCAAAGCCCTTGAAGAAAACCTTGCTCGGTGAAGGCGGCATCCATGAACAAGACGGAGAAGAACATCATCACCGAAAGTTAATGTTTTTATCGATGATGACCCCTGAGCGGCTGGAAGATATTAAACGGATGGTCATTGAAGAGCTGGATGCAAAAGTTTCAGAATGGCAAACCAAGAAACAAGTACGGCTATTTGATGAAGTGGAAGAAATTTTGGCTCGGGCCATCTGCCATTGGGCAGGCTTGCCATTAAAAGAAAGTGAGGTAAAACAGCGAACCCAAGAACTCTCGGCAATGGTCGATTCTTTTGGCGGTTCTCCTAAAAGGTTCAAGGAAGGTGCTGTAGCCCGGCAAAGCCAAGAAAAATGGCTTGAAGGAATCATCAAAGACATTCGCTCCGGCATTTATAATCCCCCTTCTTACACTGCGGCTTATATTGTGGCACATCATAAAGGGACCGACGGAAAATATTTGCCCCTCCATACAGCTGCCGTGGAGCTTAATAACGCTTACCGCCCGATGCAAGCCACCGCTTATTTGATTGCCTTTGGGGCACTCGCCCTTCACGAATATCCGGAGACCCGTGCAAAACTGCAAGCTGGACAAAACAACTACAGCCGAATGTTTGCGCAAGAAGTCCGTCGCTTTTATCCGTTCACTCCAGCCATGGGAGCAAAAGTAAAACGGGATTTCGTTTGGCACGGTTACCACTTCAAGAAAAATATGATGGTAATACTGGATATTTTCGGGACCAATCGCCATCCTGATAGTTGGACAAACGCTGATGAATTTATTCCTGAGCGCTTCCACGATTGGAAAGGCAGCCCGTTCGCCTTTGTTCAGCAAGGAGGCGGCGACCATTATATGGGCCACCGCTGTGCGGGCGAGTGGATGACCGTCATGATCATGCAGGCTTTCTTCAAGTACTTGACTGAAAACATCAGCTACACCGTTCCGGAACAAGATTTACGATATGATATGAGGCGCATGCCGACGCTGCCGAAAAGCAGATTCATCATCAGCAATGTTAAGAAAGTTCAACCATCACCGGAAAATATCATTCTTTATCAGCAAAGTCAGGCAGCAGTAACACTATAGATACAACCGCAAAGCCGTTCCCGCTTCCTTTTCTCCCTCTCAACAGAAGGTTGACGATCGTGAAGCGCTCTGCGACAATTCTTCCTTAAAATTCAATCAATCAAAACCCGAATTGACAGGAAATCCAAAGTCTTATAGTATGGGTTAGTAAAACCAAATAACCCGGTTCCGGGAGAGGTTCATAGCATTTCACCCTCTATAAAAAACTATGGATTGTTGAAACTCAGCCAAATCCACATGCGATTCGGCTTTTTCTTTTGTCCATTTTTTATAGGCTGCTCTCAAACCGGCATTTTTAAGGAGGCCTTTCCAATGGCAGGAAGAAACGAAGACACACTAGACCACTTATCACTTCTCGGCAATCAAAACACCAAATATAAATTCGAATACGATCCAGATATTCTCGAACCGATTGACAATTTGCACACACGGGATTATTTCGTGAAATTCAATTGCCCAGAATTCACTTCACTGTGCCCGCAAACCGGACAGCCGGATTTTGCGACCATTTACTTGAGCTTTATCCCGGACAAAAAACTGGTGGAAAGCAAATCGTTGAAGCTGTATTTGTTCAGCTTCCGCAACCACGGCGATTTTCATGAAGACGTCGTCAACATCATCATGAATGATTTAATCAAATTGATGGATCCCCGCTACATCGAGGTATGGGGCAAATTCACACCGCGCGGCGGCTTGTCGATCGATCCTTATACCAACTACGGTAAACCAGGGACAAAATACGAAGAAATGGCTTCTTATCGTATGATGAACCACGATATGTATCCGGAAACCATTACGAACCGTTAATCTTCTTGAGACAGACCATAAAAAGCCGGAAGCATTACGCTTCCGGCTTTTTCCGTATACTATAAACCTTTATGCTTTTTGAAGTTCGGCTGCTGTCGGCTGTTCTGAAGGCTTTTTGGTTTTCATGACGATCAAATCAGCAAGAATCGGAAGGTGGTCGGAGACAGCCGTGTCCATAACCGCTGTTTGGGCAACCTCAAATTCGCCATCCATGAAAATATAATCGATGCGCGTTACCGGTTTTAATAGTTCACCGGCAGCTTCATTTTTATAAGAAGCGGGATACGTATAAGCATCCCCTCTTTTCATTTTTAAGAAGACATCTGAAAACTCTTTTTTCATTTTCTTCATTTCCGCATGATCCGGTGCAGCGTTGAAATCCCCAGCAATGATCCGAGGAAAGCGGTCATTGCCTGCTATGTTGAGAAGTTCTTTTATACTGACTTCCAGTTCTTCATCCTTAAAAGCTAAATGTGTATTAAAAACGCTAATATGAGATCCTTTTACTTCAATGACCGCTTCAAGGACGCCGCGTTGTTCATTGTGCCCAATTGGAGTAATCACTTGGCGCAAAAGATGATTTTCCACATACTTGATCGGGTATTTGCTTAAAATCGCATTCCCATACTGCGGTCTTGGCATCTCAGGCATCTCCGGCTCCAAATCCAGCGTTGCCCCAAAAGCCGCATGCATCCCCAATCGTTTGCTAAGCCAATCCACTTGATCCATAAAAGAACTACGTGCTGAAAAATGGCGGTCTACTTCCTGCAAGGCTACAATGCCGGCACAGGAATCTTCAATCACTGAAGCCGTTTTCTCCAAATCTACCGTACCATCCATTCCCAATCCATGAGCGATATTGAACGACATTACCTTGACAGAAACGATTGGAGCCATGTTCTTCTCAGTCACTATAATCCTCTCCCTTTCAAATAAAACAAATCATAGGCTAGAGTGCTATAGCTTCAATTATAGCAAAGAATCCATTAAAATGTATTCACTTTATGTAAATTTTATGAAGATTTCATTAATATTATCCCGAAAAGAAACTGGGTCTAATTAATTAGACCCAGTTTCTTTTACAATTTTAAAATTGTTTACTGCCTGTGTAGATAGAAATCGCATCTCTAAGAAATTGGGCGGTTCCCGGTTGCTCCTTGTCGTAATAAGCGCTGAACCGCTCATCATCTACGTACATTTGTGCAAGGCCAGCATGTGCTTCTTTACTGTAGTTTGGCCAAGTGAACATCAGCCATCGTTTGTGGAGCCCAGCCGCCTTTTGAGCGGCGGTGCTTTTGGGATCGCCTGTTTTGAACGCTTCCGCAAGTACAGCTCGAAACTCTTCTTCCAGGCTCATAAATTCTGCGTACCGCGCTTCCGACATATTCAGCATTTTGGCATTTGATGCATCTACCATATCATTGCCGTATTTCTCCCGGATTTCTTCTCCATACTGTTTTTCGTTGTTCTCAATCAGCTTTTGTTTAAAACCTTCAAATTTTTTGCTGTCAGCCATTTGACTCTTCCCTTCTGTTGCGGAAATGGTATTTTCCACATTATTGATCAAGAGGTCCAGTTGCCTGCGTTTGGCAAGGAGTTGTTCCCGATGCTGTTTCAAAGCTGCAGCACCATCGAACAAAGGATCGTTGACTATTTTCTTGATATGATCCAAATCCAAGCCAAGCTCTCGGTAAAAAAGTATCTGCTGCAGCTTATCCACCTCGTTTTTTCCGTAGATGCGGTATCCAGATGGATTTTTTCTGGCCGGCTTCAAAATGCCGATTTCATCATAATATCGAAGTGTCCGAGTGCTGATTCCCGCCAGTTTCCCCATCTTTTGAACAGTATATTCCATCCCTTCACCTCCTGATAGCTCCACTCTACACCTTTACGCAACGTCAAGGTCAAGCCGAATTTCACGTTAATTGCTGTTCCGCAAATTCACGGTAAAGAGGATGGGTTTCCGCCAATTTCAAGTGGGTCCCGATGCCGGTCACCCGCCCTTTCTCAATAAAGACGATTTTATCTGCATCGACAATGGTAGATAATCGGTGGGCGATGACTAACGTAGTGCGGCCTTCCATAAGGCGGCTCAGCGCTTGCTGGACAATTCCTTCTGACTGGCTGTCTAGGCTAGCGGTCGCTTCATCCATCATAAGGATTTTCGGGTCTCGCAAAAAAGCCCGGGCAATCGCAATACGCTGGCGTTGTCCGCCAGACAACTTAACGCCCCTCTCGCCCACTTCTGTATCCAACCCAGCGGGAAAATCACGGATAAATGCCTCTGCATATGCCATGCCAGCTACTTTCCATAATTTTTCATCGGATATGTTATTGGCGTTTGGCAAGCCATAAACCAGATTCTCGCGTATCGAGCCGCCCATCATTGCGCTTTCCTGAGAAACATAACCGATTTGGCTGCGCCAAGACGGCAGCGACAAATTGTTGATTGGAATGCCGCCTATCATGATTTCTCCGGACAAGGGTTCATAAAAACGTTCGACCAGTCCAAAAATTGTTGTTTTCCCGCTTCCGCTCGGGCCTGCAAAAGCAATCATTTCACCAGGCTGCGCCTTGAATGACACGTCTTGCAAAACCGGTTCTCCCATTTCATAAGCGAAACTGACATTCGACACCTGCAGAGTTTTATGGGCTATGTCCAATTCAAGCCCTTGCTCTTCTTCCTCCTGCGTCAAATCTAAAATGCCAATGATGCGTCCGGTCGCCCCTTTCGCTTTTTGAAGTTCTGTAAAAAACAAAGCGAATGTAGTGACAGGCATGATGATTTGAAATAAATACAATAAAAAGGCGACAAGCGAACCTGTCGACATCGTACCTTCAGCTACACGGATGCCCCCATAACCGATAATCACAACAATGACGACCATCACTACTGTATACATGAGCGGAGCAATAAGCGCATAAATTTTTGCCTCTTTCAACCCGAGTGAAAAAAGTTTCTGAATACCCTTCAAGCCTCTGTCTTCTTCCACACCTTCAGCTGTCGATGATTTCATCAAACGGATTTCGCCCATCGTTTGCTGGACATGCCCCGTGAAGACAGCTGTCTCGTCTTGTAAATTACGTGAAATTTTAGCCATGCGGCGGCCAAGGGGAATCATCGCCGCTACTGTTACCGGCACTGCCAAAAGCATGATCAATGTCATTTTCCAGTCAAGAACGAGCAGAATTATAACGGCGCCAATAATTGAAACGATGCCGTTGATAAACTGTGGGAAGTGGTCTGTGATCAAGTTGCGGACAATCCCTGTATCGTTGACGATTCGGCTGACCGTTTCTCCGCTTGATTGCTGGTCAAAATAAGGGACGCGGAGCCGAATCAATTTTACCCACATCCGCTCGCGTAGCCCAGCAACCACTTTTTGTCCGACCATGCTAAGCAAGTAAATGGATAGCCCGCTGATAACAGCTTGCAAGATAAAAGCTGCGGCAAGGCCACCGATTAGCATGGGGCTAAGGGAATCGACAGAAAAACCATCCACTAAATTCTTAGTCAACAACGGCACTAAAAGTCCGACAAGTGTTGTGACCAAGCTTGCCGCTAAGCCGGCAATCAGAGCCCATTTAGGAATCTTCAAAGATAAAAGCAAAGAAATGAATGGTTTTAACGCTGTTTTTTCTTGCGGTTGCTCCATAATCAAAACTCCTATCCTTTAGATAAAGTTTTTCAACAGCTTACATCAGGTGATTTTTGCGTAGATGCAAGTATCGGTCAACCGCTTGCCGTCAACAGACAGCTCATCGTTGCGCAAAATGCCTTCAAGCACAAATCCTAGCTTTTCCGGGATGGCCCGGCTTCTGCTATTTTTTGCATCGCACCTGATCTCTACGCGCCTGCACAAAAAGCCTTCAATTGCCAAGCGGTTCAATGCTTCCACCGCTTCCACCATATAACCGGATCCGCTCCATTTCGTATCGATCCAATAGCCGATTTCCATTTTCGGAATTTCCCATTCAATATCGTGGAAGCCTGTCGTGCCGATAAAATCACCAGTGTTCCTGTGAAAAATGAGATAACGCAAGTTCTCCCGCTTTAAAAATTGAATATGGGCCTCCAGCAAATTAATTTCAGTTTCTTCAGGGGTTGGCAAAGTTTGCACAAATGGCAGCCATGGTTTTAATTCATCAAGAGAAGAGCGTATTGCGGCATTTACTTTCTCTCCATCGCCAGGCAGCGGCATCCGAAGAAGCAGCCGCTCCGTTTGGATTTCCTTCGGTATTTCAGGCAATCCGGTCTCCATTTTTTCACCTCTTCCCTTTAATGTGCTGCATTGATTTTTTTATCTTTTGGCAGTCCCAGCCCGACCAACCCAATAATCGGCAAGAACGAGACGACAACCATCGTTTCGTAGACGCCAATCGTGTCCATCAGCATACCGATGACGACACCGCCGATTGCGCCCATGCCAAAAGCCAAGCCAACAGTCAGCCCGGACATCGTCCCAATTTTGCTTGGCACCAGTTCTTGCGCATATACGACTGTCACAGAGAAGCTGAGCATGATGAAAAAGCCGATGAGCACGAGTAAAACTATAACAGCATACAGCGGTATGTAAGGCAGTATGGCTGCAAGCGGTATCGGCACCAAAAGCGACAGCACGATAACGTTTTTCCGGCCGACTCTGTCCGCTAGAGGACCGCCAAAGAAGGTTCCGGCAGCGCCGACGGCCAAAAACAAGAAGATGTACAATTGTCCTTGCTGAATCGTCAACCCGTAGGTTTCCATCAAATGGAAAATGTAAAAACTGGTCATGTTCGTTACATAAAACGAACGAGCGAAAATAATGATCAACAACAATCCAAGGGCCACTCCCACTTGTTTTCTGGTCATTTCCGGCAGTGAAGAAAGAATTGGTTTTTTCTGTTTTTGCAGTTTTTCCTGCGCTAGCCGTTCCTTGTACCAAAAAGAAATCCGCATCAAAATAAAAATGCCGATAGCTGCCACGATTAAAAACAGTGCCGCGCCACTCTGTCCTAGCGGCACAAGGATAAACGCGCTGATCAGCGGAGCGAGGGCTTGGCCAGAGTTCCCTCCGACTTGATAAATCGACTGGGACAATCCCCGTTTTGACTCTGCGGCCATGAATGATACACGCGACCCTTCAGGATGGAAAATGGCAGATCCAAAACCAAGAAACATTACCGCTACAAGAATCATCCAATATTCAGGAGCGAACGCCAGTCCCGCTATCCCAAGAAACGAACTTGTCATGCCGATCGGCAAGGCGTAAGGCATCGGCTTCCGGTCGCTGATATAGCCAACAACCGGCTGCAGGACGGACGCTACCATGTTTAACGCAAATGCAATGAGCCCCAATTGCGTATACGTCAACCCAAGGTCGGTTTCTAAAATTGGGAACATCGCCGGGATGACCGCCTGCAGGGAATCGTTTAGCAAATGGCACGCGCCTATTGCAAACATGACCGGATAAACCGGGTTTCCCGCTGCGGGAGAAGAAACTGCTTTTGCCATGACAATGCCTCCAATAACTAAAGTTTTATGGAATGCTTCCATTATAGAACAGTTCCTGCTGATCAGAAATCCTTTGGCCTATTTTACCCCAAGCAAAAAACACTTGCGGAAGCGAATCCACAAGTGTTTTAAGCGGCTTGAGCCTTTTTCCAATTTTTCAGCCGGCTATCCAGAACGAAATTGCCAAATGGGATAAACGCCACCGCAACTGCGCCAACCGCAAAACGGATCGGCCATTTCACCACGAAAGTTGCATAGACAATTACTAGACAATAAAGTGTAAACAATCCACCGTGAATCGCTCCTACCACACTCACCACTTCCGGCAAATCAAAACCGTATTTAAGCGGCATTGCGATAAACAATAAAACCAATAACGAAGTGCCTTCCAAAAAACCCATTACCCGAAATTGCTCTAGTGCATTTTTAAACATTCAATTCCCCTCACAATCTACTTTCCATTATAAAAGCGGGGAATCTGGCCTGTACAGTTTTCCTGCAGCAAGTTTGCTAATAAAATTCCCTTGCCTTCAACGTTTCGCCATAGTTTGCCAATAAATGCGCTAGTGGAACGGATCTACTGCAATCTAACGAACAATACTTTCAAATAGTCGCCTTCTTTGAACTCCTTTTGCACACGGAAATCACTTGGCAATGTAAACTCTTCCACAATGCTGTATTTCTTCCCAAGTTCTTTGAATGCTTTATCGATAAATCCTTTGAACTTTTTCATGCCAAAAGAAGCACTATTTGTCGAAGCGACAATGACACCATTGTCTTCGGTAATCTCGATTGCTTCTTTCATCAGGTTCGTATAGTCTTTTGCTGTGCTGAACGTATATTTTTTTGAACGCGCAAAGCTTGGCGGATCAAGGATGACCAAATCGAATTTCAATTCTTTGCGCTTTGCATAATTAAAATAGTTGAAGACATCCATGACGAGAATGTCATGGCTCTCATAGTCGATTCCATTGACACTGAACTGCTCGATGGTTTTGCTTGAGCTGCGTTTTGCCAAATCGACGCTTGTCGTTTTTGCAGCTCCGCCTATTGCTGCAGCAACTGAAAACGCACCCGTATACGAAAAGGTGTTCAACACCGTTTTGCCTTTCGCGTACTTTTCTTTTATTTTACCGCGTACATCGCGCTGATCGAGGAAAATTCCGGTCATTGCGCCATCGTTCAAATATACGGCGTAATTGACGTTGTTTTCCTTTACGATCAGTGGAAAATCCCCGCGCTCGCCCGCCACGAAATCATCTTCTTCAATATATTGCCCTTTTAGATCAAAACGCTTTTTCTGGTATATGCCTTTGAATTCCACAAGGTTTTTAAGAGCTGCAACAACTTCCGCTTTAAACGTATAAACCCCTTCACTGTACCAGCTAAGGAGATAATAGCCAGCGAAATAGTCAATCGTCAATCCGCCGAATCCATCGCCTTCTCCATTAAATACCCGAAAAGCTGTCGTGGCTGCATTGTCAAAAAATGACTGCCGCTTCACAAATGCAGCTGCCAGTTTTTCCTGGATAAAGCTTTGATCGATCATGTCATGTTCACTGCGCGTCAGCACCCAGCCGTATCCCTTGTTTTGCTTGCCGCAGTAGCCTTTGGCGATAAAACGCCCCTGCTTATCCGTCAACCGCACAATAGCGCCTTCCGCCCTAATGGATTCTATGTTTTCCACTGATTCCTTCGTGATTAGCGGGTAGCCTTTAACAAAGTTCGCTTTAAATTTGTCATTCACTTTTAACGAAATTTCCGGTTTCATCATTCTCATCCTATCTGTAGATCCGATTAATCTTATAATCAGTGTAATACAAAGTGCTCTTCTTTTATACCGATTGCTTTTATAGGTTATCGCTGAAGGCTTTTTTCCATAAAAAAGCGTTTTGCATTTCTGCAAAACGCCTTTTTTATGCTTTGATCCATTCCCAGGCTTCTTCCATCTCATTCAATGGAAAATGCTTAGTTTTGACACTCGGCAAATAGCCGCTCGCATCCGTTAGCCCTTTTAGCCCTTTGCTGTCGCTCACCACCACCATTTTTGCGTATTGGCTCCATCGCTTCACGTCAATTTTTACTTCTTCAGCTGCAGCTTTGAAAGACGCTCCATCAAAATCATAAATGACTGCATAAACATTGAATTCCCCGTCTTCTGCAAATTTTTCCTGAATTACTTTATCTAGTTTTTCCATATCTTCTTTTTTGACTTTGCCGTTCACCTCAACTGCAATCGTACGAGTATCCTTGCTTGGAACTAATGTCAACATGCGTATACTCCTTTCAACTTGGATTCTTACCTTTCTTCTTCCCTATCCTTACAGCTTCAAACAAGCATACATTTCACTATTCTTACATGAAGCTGCAGTATATTGCATAAACAATCTTTTGGAATAATGAAAATTGGTGTATACTGGATGTAGTTTATAAAAGAAGAAAGGGGAAACTGCAATGCCGGTCCCAGTAAATCACCCGAAACCTGTACGTGTTACTGCAAAAGAAAGTGCATACCTGCAATTACAGCAATGGATTATAGATGGCACGCTGCAACCCGATGAGAAATTGGTAGATACCGACCTAGCACAGGCTTTGAGCTTAAGCAGAACCCCTATTCGCGAGGCTCTCCAGCTTCTTGAAGCACAAGGTTTTGTTGAAATGTTTCCAGGCAAGACGACACGTGTGACAAAAGTCCATAAAGAAGATATTGTCCACCTTCTCCCTCCGGTAGCTGTACTTCAAGCATTGGCAGCGGAACTGGCAATCCCTAATATGGACAGTCAATCGATTGACATGTTAAAAGAAACCAATCGACGATTCGTTCAGGCGATAAAAGCAAACGACAACTTCTGTGCGCTTAAGATTGACGAAGAGTTCCATCAGTTGATTGTAAACGCTGCACAAAATCCTTACGTGCATACTATGCTTGACCACTTGCAGTCACATGTTAGAAGACAATTTTTCCATAATTCACTGATTCTGACCGCCGGTTCGTATGATACACATAAAAAAATCATTCGCGCTCTTGAAGAAAAAGATGCCGAAGAAGTTTCGCGTTTGATGAAAGCGAATTGGATCCGAACAATTGACGAACTAACAGCGCCAGCAAATGCTTAACCAATAGAAAAAAGCTGTTCTAAAAGCTCTTATGCTTTTAGGACAGCTTTTTATTTTGAAGCCAAGCTGATTTTTCAACCTGACCTTTTTAAATGGAATTACATTTCGTTTTGTGCAGCCCGTGTACGCGTACTTTTTCCAAGATTCGCGATAACACCTGTAACAGCAATTACGATAAGGACTGGGAGGAACCAGCCAAGCCCACTATTGTAGAACGGAAGCACAGACGCATAAAAGTCGATGATTGCCTGCAACCAAGCAGGGTTTGCAACTCCTAATAAAGCAGTCAATGTTTTCAATCCATCAATGAGGCTGATCAGGAAAGTCACTGCGATAACCGAGACATAAACGAGACGGTGATGCTTGAACAATGGCGATAAAAATGCCAGTATGATCAACGCAATCGCCAATGGATACAACAGCATCAAAACTGGGATGGAATACGTGATGATGTTAGACAATCCAGCATTTGCGACAATCAAAGAAAATAGTGTGAAAATCACGACATAAACTTTATAACTAATGCGCGGGGTAAGTTTGTTGAAAAACTCAGATGTTGCCACCGTTAATCCGATAGCTGTTGTCAAACAAGCTAACGTTATAATGATTGCAAGCAACACTGCCCCGAAAGTTCCAAAATAATAAGACGAAGCTTCACTTAACACCGGCCCGCCTGTATCGAACAAACCGAACACACCTGTACTAGTTGCTCCCAGATAGGCGATTCCGACATACACTAAAGCCAGCAAGCCTACCGCCACAACTCCGCTCTTCATAGTTGCCGATAGGATGCCTTGCGGGGACTTGATGCCCATTTTGCGGACAGTTGAAATGACAATAATTCCAAACACCAATGAAGCAAGTGCATCCATTGTGTTGTATCCTTCGGTGAAACCCTTTAAAAACGCTCCGCTTGAGTACATTTCCTGTGGAGCTTCCATTCCACCTAACGGCTTCAAAATAACCATTACCAACAACAACAGTAATGCCAATAAGATTGCAGGTGATAGGAATTTCCCAATGTTGTCGACCATTTTAGATGGGTTTAGCGAAAGCCAAAGTGAAATTCCGAAAAAAACAAGCGAGAAGATAAATAGACCTGTCGTCATGGAAGCCCCGCCAACAAATGGTGCAATTCCAATATCGTAAGCGACGGCACCTGTTCTTGGAAGCGCAAAAAACGGGCCTATTGTCAAATAAAGCACGGCTGTAAAGATTAATCCAAACATAGGATGAACCCGTCCAGCAAGATCTTGCAAATCATCGCTCTTTGAATAGCCGATCGCCAAAATTCCAAGCAATGGCAAGCCAGCTCCTGTAACTAGAAATCCTGCTACCGCTACCCACACATTTGTTCCTGCATATTGTCCAAGCTGCGCTGGAAAAATTAAATTGCCTGCTCCAAAAAATAAAGCAAACAACATCATTCCTACTACAGCATAAGATTTAAAGGATAATTTTGTATCCATCTTGCCCTTTCCCCTTCCTGTACCTGCACAATGTTCCAATAAATAATTTGAACATTATGATTTCACTATAACTGATTTTTCCACGAATTAAGGTATGCAATATATCACAAATGTAATCATACATTATTTCAAACTAAAAGCAACAAAAAAAACTCGATTTATTTAAAAAATCTGCTTATTTTGGAAAGAAAAAATACTTTTGATGCTTTTTCGATATAATTTATGATTAAGTGAACGTGCTATGAACTAAAATAGCAACAAAAAAACAGGTCTGCCAAAAAGGCAAACCTGCAGGTTATTTTAGTTGAGACGGGTAAAGCGTCATCCCGGCATCTACAAACAAGCTTGCGCCGGTTACATAATCGGCTTCAGAAGATGCAAGCCAAGCGACCGCTGATGCGATTTGATCGGGATGCCCAATTTGCTTCATCGGAATTTTCCCCAAGGTTTTTTCCTTCTCCTCGGGCGTTTCTTTGTCTGTCCGATTGGCAGGGGTTTGAATCGTTCCGGGACCTACTGCATTAATGCGGATACCCCGTTCCGCATATTCCAAAGCCAATGCTTCTGTCATCATTTTCAGCCCGGCTTTTGATACGCTATAAGGCACCCCTTCTATTTGCGGAATGGTCTGGTGGACACTTGTGATGTTAATGATGCTTCCTTTGATTTCTTTGCCCAACATATATTGAAGCACTTCGCGGCTGGCAATAAATGCGCCCGTTAAATTGACATCAAGAATACGCTGCCATAGTTCCAGGGTCAATTCTTCTGAAGGCGAGTTTTCGCCAAAACCGGTATTATTCACCAGCACATCGATTGAACCAAATTTTTCGTGCGCTGCCTCCACAAGCTTCCGGATACCGCTCTCAGTTGATACATCCGCTTCTACCGTTATGGCTTGCCCGCCATTTGCCTGGATTTTCTCCACGGTATCATTGGCGCCTTCTGCATCCGTATGATAATCAACTACTACGTTCATCTTTTCCTGGCCAAACCGTTCGGCAATGCCTTTGCCGATTCCTTTAGAAGCACCTGTTACAATCGCTGTTTTCCCTGCCAAATCTGGATACATTCAACCACTCCTTCAGATAGTTGGATTTAGTAACGGAGCGCTGCCACAGATTTACTGATGCTGACATGCTCCAAATCATAACCTTTCCATTTCAAATAATGCTCCATTCCGCTTTTGGCGATGTCCACATTGTTCTTGGGGCCGATCGTAATATGGCTGATCGGCAGCCTCGATTGAAAATCAACTGTAATATAAGGGATGATGACGCCATTTTGCGCACGGAATTGGACATCCGGCTGCTTGTCGCTTTTTCTGCTCATCAAAGCAATCCGGTATTCTTCCTCACTTTTAAATGCCGGATCTTTAAAAAATACTGCACACGAAGCAATCAAGGAAAAGAAATGCTCAGGCAACGCTTTTTTTATTTCATCTATTTCATAAGGCTCCACTAATTCAAACGTTTTCAGCAGCAACTCGACCAAAACCTCTTCCTGTTCCTGCCTGCCATACATAACGTAGCCATGGAGCATCGGACCAATGGAAAATCCACTCACTCGTTGAAAAAGCTGTTCAGCAGAAAACCCGATATTATAACCTTCCCCTTTAGCGTAGTTATACCAAAGCGCGAGTGAATCTTGCGAGTGCGATAATGAAAAAATATAAACTTCAAATCCATTTTCTTTTACTTCTTCGATGAACTGGCCCATAATCCGTACGACTTCACGGATATACAGCCGCCATAATGGAGTATGTTTTTGGTTTTCCAACTTTTTTACAACAAATTCTAGAACTTTAGAAAAATAAACTAGTTCACTCGAGTCATTCAAAAAGGTCCCTTTGCTCATCCACAACTGATTGGTTTCCATCATTCCCATCAAACTTGGAAGGCCCGTATAATGATAAAGGGTCTGCTCAGTTTCATGCACTTTCCTGATCTGCTTCTCGACATTGTCCCGGAACTGTTGTTCAAGCACTTCTGCCAATGCTATACTCTCCGCCATGCCGCAGCCCCTCTCCATAAAAGATAAGAAACCGGTTTTTCCTTTTTATTCCCGCTTGCCGCCTATTCAAACTGCAAGGGGAAAATCATTGTAGATTAGTCGGTTGCCTTTCTTCCATCGGTTGGACGATAACAAACCCTTCTCCTTTGAATTCCATTTGAATCGATTCTCCGCTGCCGCGCCCGACTAATGTCCTGAAACTCACATCTGTGCGAAATTCCGGCGTCAAGTTGCCAGACCAAGCAACGGTAGCATTGGGGTCGGTTATGACCGGTTCACCAGGGCGCACAAGTAATGTCAACGGTTCGTAATGAGAGGTGATGGCAACTCTTCCCTTTCCCGACAAAGCTATATTGAACAAGCCGCCTGCCATCATGCCCGCTACTTTTCTCATCAATTTGATATCCCATTCAACACTCGGTTCAAAAGCCAGCAAATCATTGCCATTCACCGTAAGTGTTTCGTTATTCAGGTGGAAGATCGTAATTTTCTTTCCCTGATCCGCCAAATACAACCGGCCACGGCCTGTCGCTTTCATTAATGGAACGCCTTCTCCAGTTAACGCTTTTTTGAACATCTGGCCAACGCCATGTTCAAACATCCGCTCCCGTTCAAATTTGATCTGGCCTGTATAAGAAATCATCGAGCCAGCCTTCGCCCATACAAGATCAGTTAAGTTGACTTCCAGAATTCTCGGGGTCTCCAGTTCAAAATAGTCGTTTTCCTGCTCATCTTGTTTTGTCTTCTGGATAAATTCGTTGAGTGTGTATTCGCCCATTCCCTCTTCCTCCATTCGCGTTTTCTATCATACGGTTGGAAATTCAGAAAGTTTCAACTACCATTTTGTATAAAACCATTGTCGCCCGCCAACCAAATGACAGACCGAAAAGAATCAAAGCCAAACCGGCAGCGACCGAGAACCATTTCATGAATTGGTCTCCTACAAACCCTTTGCTAAAATGGACAGAACTTGCCACGAAAATGTCCCAGATTGCAATGCCTATGAAAATGCTCCCGCTGTACAATAAAACCTTTTCTCCGCTTAGAGTTTGTAAACTCTTTGCTAAGACAGCTCCATAAATACCTATCCAAAAAACAATACTCATTGGATTAGATATTGCAATCGCAAATCCGGCAAGGTACGATCCCAATAAAGAATCTACTTTCTTCAGGGTTCCCAATTTGATTTCAAGTGTTTGAAAAGCATCAAGAATGCTGCTAATGCCTAAATAAATCAATACAATGAAACCGAGTATCCAGATGGCCAATTGAGCAAACTGTCCTGTTAGGAAATTCGTGATGCCAAAATAGATTAGCAGCATCATAACAACATCAGCTGACATTCCCCCCAGACCGACAAGCCAGCTTCGTAAAAACCCACTTCGCATCCCTCTTTTGATCATTTCAATCGTAAGGGCACCGACTGGAATTGCTAAAGAAAATCCTAACACAATAAAGCTGAACAGTTCGCTTATCATGTTAATACCCATTTTGGTATTTTTTTGATATTAATAATATACCTTTAATCTTTATTTAAGAAACAATTCTAGTTTTTTGGATAAAACTTACTATTAACGCTTCTTGCCCCATTTGCTGTAAAATAGAAAGTGAAAGAACGACTGTTTCAAATGATGGGAATAGCCGTCCCTCCTTATGGGGAGGCGGCTATTCCTTTTTATAGTTTAATGCAAATTAACGGAAGGCTGCGATTGATGATGAAATTTGCCATCATTTTTATTCAAATTATTGTATTATACGGCATCTATTTGATAGGAGAAGAAATACGGACGTTGTTTCGCTTGCCGCTCCCTGGGAGCATTATCGGTTTTCTTCTTTTGTTCACCGCTTTAATGCTAAAAATCTATCCGCTTCGCTGGATTGAATCCGGAGCTCATTTTTTGTTGGCATTTTTATCGTTGTATTTCATACCGGCAACAGTGGGAGCAATGGAATATGGAGAGGTTTTTACCGGCAAAGGAGTTTGGTTGATCGCCATCGTATTAGTCAGCACGTTAATCACGATGGCGGTTTCAGGACTCCTTAGCCAATGGGCAAGCCGTTCGGCGGATCAAAGGAGGGGCAGTTGATATGGACGTTGTCCTATTGTCTTTATTATTTGCAGGAATGACCATCACCGCTTACTTGTTGCTAAACAGCTTATATTTTAAATATCGCTGGACACTTTTGACCCCTGTTTTAACGACTACCACCATAATCATCATTCTCTTGCTGCTGTTTGATGTGTCATACGAACAATACATGCTCGGCGGCCAGTGGATCGGCTCTTTTCTCGGGCCGGCTGTTGTCGCCTTAGCTGTGCCGCTTTACAAGCAACGGGATCTGCTGATACAAAACTTATGGCCTGTGGCGCTGGGCGTCATTTCAGGCGCTTTTGTCGGAATGGCCAGCGGCTTATTGTTAGCAAAAACGTTCCGGTTTTCAGAGGAACTCATCTTAACGGTCCTGCCAAAATCACTCACTTCCCCTGTAGCGATGCAGCTTGCGGATGGCTTTGGCGGTATTCCTTCACTAGCTGCCGTATTTGTTATGGTCGCCGGATTTAGCGGCGTCATTTTCGGCTCTTGGCTGATGAAATTGCTCGGCATCGATTCCCCGATTGGACGCGGAATTGGGCTCGGATCTTCGGCCCACGGTCTTGGCACAGCTATGGCATTCGAATACGGTCCTGAAGACGGTTCGATGAGTTCAGTCGCCATGACCCTCTGCGCCGTTGTCGGCTCATTTCTCGGCCCTGCTCTTGTCTGGCTGTTTTTCTAATTATCCAAATGCCCGCATCCCTCTGATTAGGGATGCGGGCATTTTTTATCTTCCAATATCTCTTTTATTGTATCCGGCAAATCCTAGGGCCGCCAAAATGGCAGCTCCCCCTGTTAATAGAAGAAGCTTCAAATAGTTCATGTCTTCAATTGGTATCCTCGGAACATGGCCGAATGGCGATAATTGGACCACCCATTCTGGGAATTGGAATAACCCTCCAAGATAAACGACAACGAAAGAGAATATCAGGTACAACCAGATAAGCCCTGTAAGTTTCGGTGCCCAACCAATCAATAAGACCGCAATGCTGATCATCGCCAAAATAGCAGGCAAGTAAGCAAGGGCTGCACGGTAAAACATGCCCAGTGCCAGCTCTTCTTCCATGACGGAAAGGCCCACTAACCCAAGGCCAAGGCCCGCAAGCGACAACATGACAAACCCGACGATAAAAGCCAATAGGACGTAACTGCCCAGCAAACGGTTACGCGAAACCGCCCGGCCAAGCACATGTTCCACGCGTTCGTTCTTCTCTTCCCCTTTCAGCTTTAAGACCGCCATGATGGCTGGGATAGCCGCTATAATGGCCATGACTGACATCAACATTGGGATAAATTGCTCTGTCAGCGAAAAACCTTCCGTCTGCACGAGCATTTCCTGCATTATATCTACATCTGCGAAAAACGATTCCAAATCGCCAAGCACCGAGCCGTAAGACGCGCCGATTAACAGCAGGCCGGCTGCCCAAGCTAGCATTCCTGTGCGCTGCAGCCGAATAGCAAGGCCGATTGGACTTGCTAAAAAACCAGAAGCATGCATTTTTCCCGGGCGTGAAGGCAAGAAGCCAGCTCCCAAGTCCCGAATTGAATTCAAATACAAGGCAAGGGCTGCCAATAGCGCCGCAACGCCAACTGTCAATAAAACCGGCCACCAGTAATTATTAACGTAAACTTCAGCCTTTAAAATCCAGCCCAACGGCGATAGCCAGGAGATTGCTTCGTCCCCGACATCGCCGATTGCACGCACCATATACGCCAGCAATAAAAAGCCGATTGACAGGCCGATAGCGCTTCTGGCATTTTGGGAAAGTTGAACAAAGACAGCGGTGATGGCCGCAAATATCAAGCCGGTTGCGCCCAATGCGGCACCGTAGAGCAAAGATCCTTCTAAATTCATGGTTTCTATGCCGAGCGCGTATAATCCGGTCCCTGTAATGAGTGCCAAGAGAACATTGACAAGAACCATTACCAATAATGCCGATACCAAATTTGATAAGCGGCCGACAGGCAGTGAACGGACCAGTTCAATGCGCCCGTCTTCCTCGTCTGTCCGGGTATGGCGGGTCAACAGCAAGATATTCATCAAGCCAACGACGACCGCAGTCATTAACAGCATTTGATGCGCCATCATCGCACCGGCCGTGTAATTTGCCAAGCCATATCCCGGTCCAACCATTGCTGTCATTGCAGGGTTTTTCATCGTTTCCGCTATCGCTTGCCGCTCTTGGGCATTCTGGTAGAGATCGGTAAACGCAACAGCAATCAGCAAAGTAGCAGCGACAAAGGCAAAAATCCAGATTGGGATCCGTAACCTGTCCCGCCGCAGAACAAAACGTGAGAGACTTGCTGTTTCGGCAAAAAACTGCTTTTCCATTAAGACACGCCTCCTACACCTGCTCCTTCATAATGGCGCATGAACAATTCTTCTAAAGTTGGGGGTGAGCTTTCCATCCGTACAACCCCAAAACCGCTGATATAGCGGATTACATTATCCAGTTCTTCGGTATCCACTTGAAAAGAAAGAGCGCCGCCTTTTTCTTCAATGCCCCTCACACCTTTCATCTCACTTAACGCAGGCATCGGCTGTCTGGTCTCAACCAGCAAAATCGTCCCGGTTAAATGCCGCAGCTCATGCAGCGTCCCTTTTTCAATAATTTTCCCTTGGCGGATGATGGCGACTTTGTCGCATAGTTTTTCAACTTCAGACAAGATATGGCTCGACAACAAGATGCTTTTCCCTTGTGCTTTCGCTTCCATGACACATTCCTGGAAAACACGTTCCATCAATGGATCTAATCCCGACGTTGGTTCATCCAATATATAAAGGTCGGCATCTGAAGAAAATGCCGCAACCAAGGCCACTTTTTGCCGGTTTCCCTTCGAATACGTGCGGCATTTTTTGCTTGGATCCAAATCAAATCTGCGAATCAATTCCTCACGCCGATTTTTGTCGGTTCTCCCCCGCAATTTGATGAACAAGTCGATCACCTCACCACCAGTCAGATTTGGCCATAGGTTGACATCTCCTGGCACATAAGCAACGCGCTTGTGAATATCTACGGCGTCTTTCCAAACATCCTTGCCAAATATAGTTGCCTGCCCCTCAGTCGCCCGTAATATGCCAAGAAGCACACGGATGGTTGTCGACTTTCCGGCGCCGTTCGGGCCAATGAAGCCATAAATTTCTCCTTTCCCGACTTCAATATCCACGCCATCGAGCGCCGCAAAATCCCCGAATTTTTTCGTTAGCCCTTTTGTCTGCAAAATGGTCATCTTTCCCGCTTCCCTTCTTTATAGAAACTTTTCTTTAAAATATCCAGGTAGCCGTAAAATTCCTTCCAGTATGGTTCAAAGTCGATAGCAGCCAACTTCTGCCCTTCTAACCTATGCAATAACTCATTTTGATAGCCATCCATTGACCAACGGATTAACTTAAAAGCTTTTTCTACATCCACATCATCCCGGAACAATGTCAGATCAATGCCTTCGTAAAGCATCGCGTTTCCAGCTTTCTGCATATTTTCGTACTTTTTTTGTATGGATACAGGCAGGTCGCTTTCTTTTGCCAATAATAAAGTCCCAATAAAATCGAAAACACTCCTGTTTTCCGATTGGGCCTTGATTTTCACTTCTGCTATTTGCTTGAGCCTTTCAATAAAGTCCGGTTCACTCGCATCTATTAAGTTGAAATAACGCTTTACCATAAAGTCCAGGCTATACTCCGCTAAATAATCGTATAATTCCTTTTTGCTTTTAAAGTAGTAGAACAGCATCCCTTTTCCAATGCCCGCTTCTTTTACAATCCGATTAGTCGAAGCTTGTTCATAGCCATTTTCCGCAAATTCCTTCAACGCGGCATTGAGGATTTTTTGTTGCTTGGTTTCATCCAAAGCGATAAATTTATCCATTGCGCAAACCTCTCCTTCTCTTTAGACCACTTCGGTCGACCTCAGTATATACTTCTCGACCACCCTGGTCAACTCGAAGTTGAACGAATAGTTAAATATCTTTTTCGCAGCAATAAAGCTTTGCCCTATTTCCTCCTAAGTGCTATGTTTTGAAGAGAACAAAAATAGGAGGTACGAACGTTTTGAAGAATTTATTGAAAAAACAGAGCCGCGCGTTACTTGTTGGGATTGCGTCACTTGCTCTTTTAACGGCTTGCGGAAACGGAAGCGATAACACAGCTGAAGAAACAACAACCGAATGGGACCGGATTCAGGAAGAAGGCAAATTGACTGTTGCAACTTCCGGCACCCTTTTCCCGACTTCTTACCGCGCTGAAGGCACGGACGAATTGACAGGTTTTGAAGTGGAAGTGGTAAAGGAAATTGGGAAGCGCTTAGACCTCGAAATTGAATTTACGGAACTTGGTTTTGATGAAATGTTGACATCTGTCCAAACAGGCCAAGTGGACATGGCTGCAAATGACATCGAAGTGACTGAAGACCGAAAAGAGAATTTCTTGTTTTCAACACCTTTCAAGTATTCTTATGGAACAGCAATTGTCCGCAAAGATGATCTGTCCGGCATTGAAACGCTGGAAGATTTAGAAGGCAAAAAAGCGGCCGGTGCTTCCACTTCGGTGTACATGGAAACTGCACGCTCTTACGGCGCCGAAGAAGTCGTCTACGACAATGCAACAAATGAAACATATCTGCGCGATGTAGCTATCGGCCGGACTGATGTCATCTTAAACGACTACTACTTGCAGACACTGGCACTCGCCGCGTTCCCGGAATTGAACATTACCATTCATCCGGACATTAAATACAGCCCGTCAGAAGTAGGCGTCGTCATGAACAAAGACAACGCGGAACTGGCGGAAAACGTTAACCGCGTAATCGAGGAAATGATTGAAGACGGCACCGTCACCGAAATTTCAGGCGAATTCTTCAACGGTGCAGATGTGACAAAAAAAGTGGATATTGAAGAATAAGAAGCATGAAAAGAAGCGGCCGAGACTTTCTCAGCCGCTTCTTTTTTATTCTCCTTCTTTTTCCTTTCTTGTAAATTAGCCACCTTGTTGCTTTCGTTGCTTGAAGCGAAGCCTTATACTGAATTTATAATCAGAATACTTAATGAATGAGGTGAGCGATTGGACTACTCTTTTTCCCCACTCGGTGACCAAGCCATCATGATCGAAATCGGCCAGGAAATAAGTGACGAAGGGCAAAATCGTGTTCGGACAGTTTCTCAGCTTCTCGAAAGCAAGCCGCCCCATTGGCTGATAGAAACCATTCCGGCTTTTACAACCGTAGCAGTGTTTTATAATCCGATGTCCGCAGATTTTGAAACAGTCGAAGCCGAACTGAAAGAACTGCTGCAACAAACAAAAGAAGTTATAGCTTCAGAAGTACGGACTGTCGAAATTCCTGTCTGTTATGGCGGAGATTTCGGTCCCGATTTGGAATTTGTCGCTGAACACAACGGATTAACACCGGAAGAAGTTATCGCCATCCACACAAGCGGCACTTATTCTGTCCACATGATCGGTTTTGCTCCAGGATTTCCGTTCATCGGCGGAATGTCCGAGAAAATTGCAGCTCCCCGCCGCGATTCCCCGCGCCTTCGCATACCGGAACGGACTGTGGGGATTGCCGGCAAACAAACCGGCGTCTACCCTATTGAAACTCCGGGCGGCTGGCAGTTGATCGGCAGGACCCCCGTCCGGTTGTTCCGTCCTGAAAATCCTGTGCCAAGCTTGCTGCGCGCGGGCGATAAGATTGTTTTTAAAAAAATCACAGAAAGCGAGTATCACGCATGGAAGGAGGAGGACGATGCTGAAAATTATTAAAAGCGGCCTTCAAACAACTGTGCAGGATTTGGGGCGCTACGGCTTCCAAAAATACGGTGTTATCGCAAGCGGCGCCATGGACCCATATGCCCACCGCTTAGCCAACTTGCTGGTTGGCAATGAAGAAAATGCTCCAACGCTTGAAATTACGCTTGTCGGCCCTGTTATCCAATTTGAAAGAGATCTGTTCATTGCATTGTGCGGCGGAGAGTTATCTCCTAAAATCGATGGCCAAAAAGTAGATGCGTGGCGGCCGCTTGCTGTGAGAAAAGGCAGCCAATTGACATTTGGTGCACCAAAGACAGGCTGCCGCTGTTATTTGGCGGTCTCCGGCGGCATTTCCGTTCCGGAAGTGATGAATAGCCGTTCTACTTACTTAAGGGCGGAAATCGGCGGCTATCAGGGGCGAGCGTTAAAAGCGAATGATTTAGTAGAAATAAATCCTACACCGGCTTGGCAACTTGCCGCATTTGACAAAGCCTTGTCTAAGGAATCGGACTGGCAAGTACCTGCCCCCCATTACTCGATGGAACCTGTTGTCCGGATAATGAGAGGGCGCCAATACGAGTTGTTCAATGAAGAAAGCCAAAGCACTATATTTACCGATTTCTTTTCGGTATCTTCAAATTCTGACCGTATGGGCTACCGCCTAGAAGGGGCAACATTGTCTCTTAAAGAGCCAGGTGAATTGATTTCTGAAGCAGTGGCCTTCGGCTCGATTCAAGTGCCAGCCGATGGCAATCCGATTGTCTTGCTTGCGGACCGCCAGACAACCGGCGGCTATCCGAAAATCGGCCAGGTCGCATCGATCGACTTGCCGCTCATCTCGCAGCTCAAGCCGGGAGATCGCCTTCGCTTCCAGGAAATCAGCTTAAAAGAAGCCCAGCGGCTTTGGACCGAGCAGGAACAGAGAATCCGGCAATTAAAGATCAGCATCCAGCTGAAATGGGAGGAATGGAAATGAGTTACAAAGTGGATTTGAACTGTGACATGGGTGAAAGTTTCGGCACCTACACAATGGGCCATGATGCCGAGATACTCGACTATGTGACATCGGCGAATATCGCTTGCGGCTTCCACGCCGGCGACCCGGCGACGATGCGAAAAACCGTGCAGCTGGCGCTCGAGAAAAATGTCGGCATCGGAGCCCATCCAGGCCTTCAGGACCTGGTCGGTTTCGGCCGGCGCAACATAGCGATTTCACCTCAGGAAGCTTATGACCTCACGGTTTACCAAATTGGTGCTTTGTCGGGCTTTGTTCAAGCGGAAGGCGGCCGTTTACAGCATGTAAAGGCGCACGGCGCACTTTACAACATGGCAGCTAAAAACGCAGCCCTGTCAGAAGCAATTGCGGAAGCGGTTTATAAAATCGATCCTGAGCTGGTGCTATTTGGTTTGTCGGGCAGCGAAATTATTAGAGCAGGACAAAAAATCGGACTGCACACCGCAAACGAAGTGTTTTCTGACCGGACCTATCAGCCTGATGCAACCTTGACGCCGCGGACCCAACCAAACGCTTTGATCACCGATCCGCAAACAGCTATCAATCAAGTGGTGCGGATGATAAAAGAAAACAAAGTTCAAACGGTTGAACATCAAGATGTCGATATCCAAGCCGATACGATCTGCATACACGGCGACGGCGCGATGGCGCTTGATTTTGCTGTTCAGATTTCCCAAACGCTTCGGGAAACAGGCATTCAAGTGATGAAAGTACAGGAATTTATATAATCACTATACGAAAGGAGTGACTGGCATGAAAAACACAAATCGCAGCATTTTGCTTGGTGCTGCTTTTCTGATGGCGACTTCAGCTATCGGACCGGGCTTCCTGACTCAGACAACCGTCTTTACCGAATCGCTTCTTGCCTCATTTGGTTTTGTTATTTTGATTTCTATCCTAATCGATATCGGTGCACAGACAAATATTTGGCGCATCATTGCTGTATCGGGAAAGCGGGCACAGGATATTGCCAATGACGTCCTGCCCGGGCTTGGCTATTTTTTGGCTTTACTGGTTGTCATGGGCGGCCTTGCTTTCAATATCGGAAACATCGGGGGCGCTGGCCTTGGCACAAACGTTCTTTTCGGCATATCTCCCAGGACTGGTGCTCTTTTGAGCGGAGTCCTGGCCATCGGCATTTTCACTGTCAAAGAAGCCGGGAAGGCAATGGACCGCTTTGCTCAAATCCTTGGTTTTGTCATGATCGGCTTGACCGTTTATGTCATGATCGTCTCGCAGCCTCCTGTCGGGGAAGCCGTTGCTAAAACATTTGTACCGGATACCATTGATATTTTTGCCATTGTCACTTTGGTTGGCGGAACGGTGGGCGGCTATATCACATTTGCCGGCGGACACCGATTGATTGATGCGGGACTGACAGGCAAAGCGGCGCTTCCGGAAGTGACGCGCAGTTCCATTTATGCTATCGGGATCGCTTCCCTCATGCGCATTATTTTATTCCTCGCCGTGCTTGGCGTCGTATCCCAGGGACTAACACTCGACCCGAGCAACCCTCCAGCATCTGTTTTCCAACTGGCGGCCGGAAATATCGGGTATAAAATATTTGGTGTCGTCATGTGGGCTGCAGCTGTTACGTCAGTTGTCGGAGCAGCCTATACATCGGTGTCATTTATCCGAACATTCAGCCCTGCGCTGGACAAATATCACCGTTTGCTGACAATTAGCTTTATCATCATTTCGACTATTGTTTTTGCAACTATCGGCCAGCCGGTGCTGATTTTGGTTCTCGTTGGGTCGTTGAATGGCTTAATCTTGCCAATTGCCCTAGGGGTTATGCTTGTCGCCGCGCATAAAGCAAAAATTGTCGGCGACTATAAGCACCCATTGTGGATGACCATTGTCGGCGTAATAATCGTGATTGCCATGGCTTGGATGGGAATTTATACATTGTCGAACGGGATTCCTCAACTTTTTCAGTAACAAAAAAAACGCTTGGGCCAATCAACTCTGGTCCAAGCGTTTTGCTCTTCGGGACATAGTTAGGCGCCACAGGCTCCAGCTTGCTGACGTTTATTTAAAAGCGTCTAGTTCTGATTTGATGGCTAATGCTACATCACGCAAATAGTGTTTTCCGTGAGGAACTAAATTTTTTAAAGACACGCTTTTTTGAATAGCAGCCTTTTCTCCGCCTGGAAGCCATTCAATTCCCTCCACTTCCATCTCCGCAGAAGTGCCCATGCACATATCATAAAAAGAAGAGAAGTCGGCTGACATCATTCCGGCCACTTCTTCTTTCTGCAGCTTATACATTGCCGCAATGTTAGTTTCCGCTTTGTATAAAAAAACATGGCACCGTTCGTTGTCCAGGAAATCATTTTCATGGATTTGATCTTTAATGACGCCCAGTGGAATCAGTTCTTCAAAAGACACGGCAATCCCAAGCTCTTCTTCAACTTCCCTTACGCCGTCTTCCATCGTTTCATCCGCTAGAATATGTCCGGCCGCCGTAATATCAAATAAACCCGGAAAATCTTTCTTGTCTTTGCTCCGCAATTGCAGGTGGATAATGTCTTTTCCCTGTTTCCTGCCAACAAACCAGCAGTGAAATGTCTCATGCCAATAACCTTTTCCATGGACTTCCTGGCGCGAAGCCACTTTCAGAAAAATGCCTTCTTCATCGCATACTGCAATTTTTTCCGCTTCCATTTTTGGTCTCCTTCCGAGCAAAAAACCGGCAATCCTATGCCGGTTTTCCGTGACTTCTTTATCTTCAGCCAGCCCAAACCGTTACACGGTTTCTGCCCATTTTCTTAGATTGATAGAGCGCTTGATCTGCTTCTTCGATGATCTGTTCCAGCGTTTTACCGCTTCCCGAGAAACTGACGCCAAGTGAAATGGTCAAATTCCCTTCCGGCTGCTGTTCTTCGCCTTCGAACCGGTAATCCTGCACCGTTTTCCGGAAGTGCTCAGCAGCTGCATTTACTCTGTCCGCGTCTGAAGCTCCCGAATAACAAAGGATAAATTCTTCGCCGCCATATCTGGCAATCAAATCATTTTTTCCAGCCGCTTCTTTCAACAACTGGCCCAATGTTCTTAATACCGCATCTCCTTTTTGATGGCCATGGGTATCGTTATATGTTTTAAAATAATCCACATCAAACATCACAATGGATACCGGCTCATCCTTCATTAAAAGCTTTTGTACCCTGTTCTTGAAAAACCGGATATTCGGCAAATGGGTCATTGGATCTTGGTTCGAGAGAAATTCCAGCTCTTTTCTTAACAACAGCTTACGATTTTCTTCATTCAGCATCAAGGCCATTGATAATGCAGCAATCGTTGCAAAGACGAACATTACAGTAGCGATAAATGGCGTAATTGGTGTGCTCAGCAAGAAAGCAACGGTTTTGATCAGTTCAAACAAAACAAAACCTGTCATCATCCGCTTTAGATTGATAAGAACGAGAGATGTATTGGCTGTTTTTTTAACATGGAACAAAGCGCCAATTACAACCGGAAGAACAATCGATTGAAGGGTACCTTCGAACACCGTCGGTCCGCCCAAATAAATCCGGTAAACAGCCGGAAGGATGCTTGAGAGAATACCGACCTTCCATCCGCCTATATAGGATATGAGAAACAGCGGGACTTCCCGTAAATCAATCCGCATCCCTTCATGCAAAAAAGGGTGGTACATGACGGAGAACGTTAAAAAGTTTATAAAAAGCGCATAGCCGACAAACAATAAAGCAGGGTGCTTCTTTTCAAGTGAAAGCGATTCTTTGAACCGCAAAGCCATATACATCAAGGCAATAATGAGAGCCATGTTTTCCAGAAAGAAAAAAAGTAATTTATCATCCATTTATCAACAATCTCCTTTAACACGTTCAAACGCTTGCCAAAGGTTGCGATTCTCATGGCATGCTAATATGTAATTATTGGATAAATATGTTTGTTTGTCAACGCTCGTAGGGAAAAATAACTAGCCTGCTTAACAGCTTTTTTCGTCCAACACTTTTAAAGACGAAGAGCCTTGTATCGTTTCCAGCCATTCGACAACTTCCATCAAGTCATCAATCACTCCGTCCGAATCCGGTTCACTCCATAGCGGGTCTTTTTTCCAAAGGGCTTTCATTCCAGTGTTGCGGGCTGCTGCCACATCATTTTCTGGATGGTCGCCGATGAAAACACTTTCGGAAGGAGCGACTTGAAGACGATCCAAAGCGCGATGGAACAACCTAACGTCAGGCTTTTTCATATTCTCCCACTCGGAAATCAGGATTGCATCAAAATACGATTCAATCTTTAATGCCTTGATATTGTCCAACTGAAACTGCCCTTTTCCATTTGAGATGATTGCCATAGGAATGGACCGCTCTTTTAATCTTTTCAGCATGGCAAGCAAACTTGGAAACGGCATGCAGTGGTTCTTGAACTCCGTAATGTAATCTTGCAGCAATGCCTCTTGGCTGATGCCTTGGATTTCATATTCCGCGATAAGCTGCTCGTACACTTTATCTTTCCAGACATAGCCGCGGTTATCCAGTTCAATGAACCGGGAAACAAACCGCTCTTTTGGAACATGGCCCACCCATTCCTCTAGCCGATCATATTGCCTGTCGATAAAAGCTAAAAGAGAAGCATCCCGGTCAAGCAAGGTTCCGTCCAAGTCAAATAATACAGCTTTGATCAATGCCTCTCCACTCCCTTTATTGGAAATTGCCTATGCGTTTTACGCCAATCAACTCAGTACCTTCAAAAGCTAATTTATAAATATCTGGCATTGTGAGCTTCTGCCAAAACTGAAAATCGTATTGAGAATCAAAATGATTCATGATCAATACCATGATATTGCCGTGCGTTCCGATGACTATGTTTTTTCCTGCATGGGTGCGCAAAATTTCCAACGTCTTCTTAACGCCGCGCGCCCTTGCTCTCGCGTTCGACTCCCCGCCTTCCCAAGCAAATTCTTCATCATGCCACACCTTTTGAATAGCGTGCGCAAAGTCCGCAACAGGCCCGTCAGCCAGCATCCGTTCCCGGAACTCGTCCATCAATTCGATATTACCTCCCTCAAGCCTTTCGATCGTCTGAATCGCCCGCTTGTAGGGGCTTGAAATGACGAGGTCAATAGATTCCTTCTTCAATAATTCTGCAACGGCATATGCATCGTGCGCACCTTTTTCCGACAGCGGGCGCACCAACTCATCCGGTGTGTACATTGAATGAGCATGCCGCACAAAGTACAGATTGGTTGTCATGCTTTTTCACTCTTTTCTTGAGATAGACGTATCTCATCGTATATTTTTAAAGTTTCGATCAAAAATGCTTTATCTACACCGGTCCACTTATGGATGCGCTCCGCCCATTCCTCTATTGTCGATAACGAATCTTCAGGAAACAGCCCATTGCTCGTACTCAATACACTTTCCCAATCATCAAATTCCCAATGGGCGATTTCACCCTTATACGGAATGCGCTTTTCAAACAGTGGTTTGGGATATACGTGATTTTGCGAAAACTCTGCCGCCTCCATAAAAAAATCTAGCGCAATCGGTTCTGTCTCATAGCTTTGTCTCGACTGTTTGCCGTTTGGCCGGTGATAGATAATTTCCACTTCCTTCTCTTTAGGCAGCACTTGCACTTCCGCCGCCGGGAAAAAGCCGGCTAGCCGTTCTTTCTTGAATGCTTTGCTGTCCCCGTCGATTAAAATCGGCTGCAGCCACAAATCACCCAAATCGCATAAATAACGATTGCCCGAAGCGTCTTCGGCCACTAGCCCGACATGAGCATCTTCGGTATTCAGATGGCTGCCGACAGGATAAGCCTTGATGCCGGCCTTTGTAAACTCATCCAATAGCCAAATCGCTAAGTCAAAACAGTTGCCGCTGATCCCGTAGCGCTCGCGATGAGCTTTCATCAACGTAACCGTCCGCTGCCTTTTCCCTTCCGCCTTCGAATAAAACCAAGCTTTCGCAAAAGTTTCCATTGGAAATTCGTCAAACTTGCTCCATACTGTCAGAATCTCTTGGGGCGCTTTCATCCTATTCACCTTCTTCTAAAGTATCTTGTTATACTTTCGGGCTTCGAGCAGCTAATCCCTTTTGGATTCCATATGAAAAAAGGACGGCCCTTATCGGAACCCTCCTCTTTCACCTAAGATTCTAGCACTTCTTTTTTTAGCGGCGGCGCCATAAAATCCGGTTGTATTGGTTCACCAATCGATTCGGCAAGAATACGGTCAATTTCTTTTTTATCACCATCCGTCAGCTTCCAGCCTTCAATCCGGCTAAGCGGCTCCAGTTGTTCTGGCCGGCGTGCACCGCGGAGCGCAATTCCTGTCTCTGATTGGTCCAGTACATAACGCACCGCCAAATCAATCAAAGGGCGCCCATATGCTTGCTGTGCAAACTGTGCCAATTTGTCTGCCGCAGCCAAATATTGATCGAAAAGTGGCTGTTTGAATTTCGGATCAGTTTCTTTTCGAATATCACCTTCCCCGAACTCACGGTTTCGAGTCATTTTCCCTGACAATAAGCCCCGGCATAGGCTGCTGTATAAATACAATGTAGCATTATGTTTTTTACTATACGGAAAAATCTCCTTTTCCGCTTCCCGTTCAAACAAGTTATAGGGCGGCTGAATCGCATGGATCGGCGCCACTTTCAGGAACGCCTCCATTTCATCAATAGTAAAGTTGCTGACGCCGATTGCCGCAATTTTCCCCTCATCATAAAGCAGCTTCATTGCTTCAGCCGTTTCCTCCATTGATACAGCTGGATCTGGCCAGTGGACAAAATAAACGTCGACATAATCCGTCTGTAAATTTTTAAGCGTCTCCTCTATTTCCGCAGTGATCCTCTTTTTCGAACCATCTCGGTAAATTTCTTCGCCTTTCCAGCTCAACCCGCATTTCGCGGACAAAATGATATCCTCCCGCTTGCCGCTTTCTTTCAGCGCTTTGCCGATCAATCTTTCCGAATGTCCATAGCCATAGTCTATCGCCGTATCAATTACCGTTATCCCTTGGTCCATCGCCGCATGAAGCATGCGCAGTGCTTCTTCATCATCGTTGCCGCCCCACATCGCGCCGCCGATCGGCCAGGTGCCCACGCCAAACCGTGATGCTTTTTTCCCTATGCCCGGAATGCTTGTGTATTCCATCACAATCGCTCCCTTTATTAAAAGTCATTGTCTTTAACCTTCCCTTGAAATGGCGGATAAAAACATCTGTTCCTTCAACAGCGAGAGAGCATCAGAACCATTAAAGACCTTGGATTTTCATTAGCTCACTATAAAGTGCTTCATTGCTTGAAGCCGGATTTCCGGGTGCATGCCATCAAACAAATTTGAACTTAAGCCGATTTTTATATCTGGATAGCGTTTCTCAAAAGCTGCATTTGCAGTTTAAGCACCTCGTTATCGAACGTTTCCTTCCCATCGCTATCCCTTAAGTGAATGTGAAAATGTTCAACTCCTAAATTTTTAACAGATGGATATCTTTTATAATTTCATCGGGCGTAATAGGTGTTTGCGGGTGTTCTTGTTTAGTCCGGCCGCCGTTCAAACAAACTTGGATTACCATTTCTTGTCCACCTTTATATGAATTTATTAGGCATAGACCGCACAGCCGGAGAAACCGCAGATTAGTTTTGCTGGTTAACGAAGAAATGCTTATGGAGTTCGGCAGTTTCCTTTTTGCAGAAGGTGCATTTCTTCTGAAACACCGAAAACATCCAAATCCCTTGTTCTTATTCTTCCATCATTGTGTTTCTGGCAATAAAATATTTGCCGTATCGTTCGTAAATAATTTCATCATCGCCGCTTTCTTTCATAGCGAATAATTTCGCTCCGGGATTCAGCTCATTCGAATCGAAATCTGTTTCAACATAATTCACCACTGTATCCATATCCACAACATTCCGCTTCACTTCGCCAAGCAGCTCGCCGACCTCTTCTTCCGCTGCTTCCTCATCCGTCAGTTCATAGCTAATACCGTCATACTTCACAAACGAATAAGCCCAAGATGCTTCAGAACCATTTAATGTAAAGGGGACTTCTGAGCAAGCAGCCAAGACGAATAGCATCAATACAGTCCCTACCCCCGCTAAGCTTTTCTTCATGGCCATTCCCTCCTTTGTGTAGGTAGATGGGAAAACTGACAGGGTGCCGCAATGTTTTTCAAAAGCGCGCCAGCAAGTATTCCCGGTCTTCCGGATAATTCAGGTCCAGACTTCTTATTTCAGCTTGCGCCTTCCAAGCAATATCCATGATCAGTCTGTCCGGATCTTGAATTTGCGCCTTCCCGCCTATGATTTTCATTGAAAAATAATGAACTTCATAAGCGATTTGAATGTCTTCATAAACGCCGCTTTTTACTTTCAGCTTCTCGACGACCTCTACTTTATAGCCTGTTTCTTCTCGGACTTCTCTTACTGCACATTCTTCAAAAGTCTCCTTATCCGCAAGCCCTCCGGTTGGGACTGACCATTTTCCAGCTCCTTCTAATCTGCCTTCTAACACCATCAACAACTCATTCTTGTCGTTCAGGCAAATGCCTGCAGCACCCAGCCATTTCTCCATTTCGGCACCCCTTTTATGTAAAATCAACTGATTCTCCAGTTTTTGCTTGCGGCCAATACCAACCTGTTATTTACAGCGCTTTAAGCCAACTTTCTCGTAATGGGGAACCAATCAGCACTTTTAAAACTTCGAGCTTCTCCAAGTCTTTGTCGTTGTTCTTTGTTCGCCTATAACCATCTCGTGAAGAGTGCCGGTAGACTTTTAGGTAAGCCCCAGGAGAAAGCTGATAGTAATAGGCGCCCTCCTCTACAACTGCCTCCAGTTTCTTATCATCAACTCCCGCAAAGTCTTTTAGATCCTCGGTAAAAGAAAAACCCAGTTTAACGTCTGCTTTTTGGAATTCGTGCTCAGTCAAATCGATCAATGAATAATCCTGTTGCTCCATGAATGCCTTCAATATTTCCCATTTTTCTTGCAGAAAAACCACAGGCACGAGAACATCAATATCTTGCGGAGAAAAATCGATTTTCGCCGCTTTAGTGAGCCCTAAAGATCCATACAGCACAGGCACAATGCCTAATTGGCAATTCAAAAGTTTGCAGATTGTTAGAAATTCGCCATACAGTCCAGCTTCTTTGGCCATAGGCCCACCCTTTTCCAACTTTATTTCCATCGCCTTTTTTAAAGCTTCATTTTCATTCCTTCATGCGTTGCAGTGAAGCCAAGCTGTTCATAAAAACGATGTGCGTCTTCCCGCTGCTTGTCGGTTGTCAGCTGTACTAAATGGCAGCCGCGTTCTTTTGCGCGCCGAATCGCCCAGCGAATAAGCGCCGTTCCGATTCCTTTTCCGCGTTCTGAAGAAGAAGTCCTAACCCCTTCAATTGTCGCTCGCCATCCGCCTTGATGCGTGATGTAAGGGGTAAACGTAATTTGCTGCACACCAACCACATCTTTCCCAAGGCAAGCTACTACGAGCTCATTATTCGCATCAGCGGCAATTGCCTGAAAAGCATTCAAATAACTTTCCGGAAGCGGTTGTTCGTACCGTTCTCTTGTGCTTCCTAGTGAATCGTCTGCAAGCATTTCCACAATCCGGTCCAAATCTTGTTCTGTTGCTAATCGAAATGTAACAGTATCCACTCGCAAGTCCTCCTCATAACTCAAATATAATCAAAAATCCGCATATCCACTTCGTCGAAACAACCGATATCTTCCCTTAAATCCCATAGCCTAATTTCGGTGGTCTCCTCATTTTCACGGAACGGCTGCAAACGATCAATGGCAGTCGAGTAAACCGGGTTGTATTTCACCTTTCCACTGTGCTGATTCTTAGCCTTAAGCAATCCTTTAAACACTAAATTTGACACCATCTGTCCTGTTTCTTCATAAAGCTCGCGCATCGCACATTCTTTCGGAGTCTCCTCTCCCTCTCTTCGCCCGGCAGGAAGTTCCCATTGGCTGCGCCACTTGTTGAAGCAGATCAAGTATTTCCCTTCGCATACCACAACTGCAAAAGAACCAGCTAGCGGCTTATATTTGTACATTTCGCCTTCATTTATCCGAATAAACTCCAGAAATTCAAAGCCATTATTGTTGGTTTGGTTCATCACTTTTCTCCTTTGTCGCGATTTACTTGAATTTCGCACGGTGCTTTTCTTCGTTGCCGAAAATTCCGACCAGCACAGCAATCAGGCCGAAGACAAAAATTATAACGAACAAGATGACCATAAGACCGCCGCCTGCAAATCCGTCGCCCACCAGAATGCCGTATTGGACGCCTATCAGCCAAGACAGAAAAGGTGCAATAATAAGCATAGCGGCCAATCCCCAAATGACGTTTTTTTGTTTCCATGATTTATTTTTACTCCAGGCATAAGCGCCTGCTATCCCCATAGCCAGAATAGCCAGCACTCCCCCTATCGCTTCCATATACCCTTCTCCTCTTCTGCTTTCCTTCCAGAACTTTACTTTTATTCTACCAAAAATTACACAAATATTTTAACTACTTTACAACAAGATAATAAAAAAGGCTGGCTCTTCAAAAGAGCCAGCCTAACCAAACCACCTAATTATGCTTTTCAACCAACTGTTTCAATCTATCAAACATTAACGCCCACCCTTTTTCTGTTTGAGCACCGTATTCCTCTAACGCTTTGTTCACGTCTTCATCGTTCCAACCTTCTTCATGCGGGACTACAATTTCTTGGGTAAATAGCATCTCAGCCGCGTCCCTCACCTCGGAAATCGTAACTCTGATAATATCTGTAGCTTCGCTGAATTGGGGCATTTCAAATGTGAAGACCAATTTATGCGGCTCCCGCACTTCTTGGTACTCACCGGCAGCCCGGTACTCGACTCCTTCACGCTGGTCGACAATTTCCCATTTGCCGCCTACCCGCAGTTCATTGTTCACGGCTTTGTTGGTCGCTTCTGATGTAAACAGCCACTTTTTCATCAACTCTGGCTTAACCCATGCTTCAAAAACCCGTTCCGGCCGCACCTCAAAACGCCGCGCCATGGAAATCATAACGCTGGAAGTAACATTCATCAGCCTCCACCTTCTTTCAGATTATTGGATAAAAGAATTACTTAATGCCATAGAAACTAAATTGTTTTTCAACGTATAATTCTTTTAAAAGAACAAATGACAAGGGGCACTTAAAATGAAAATCAACGAACAACATTTCAACATTAATGGGACAGCTTATACTATCAGGTCAGCAGCTCCTAAAGATGCGCAAATTCTATCTGTCCTCCGCTTGCGGATTGACGGGGAAACTGAAAATCTTGACAGGGAACCGGGCGAAGCGTTCATCGATGGATCTGGTTTTGAACGATTGATCCGAGAAGATACTAAAAAGAGCAATAATCTCTTTTTAGTTGCCGTAGTTGATGACAGCATTGTAGGATTTTCCAGATGTGAAGGAAATCCGCTAAAACGACTCGCTCATAAAGTTGAATTCGGCGTTTGCGTCCTGCAAGAATTTTGGGGTTGTGGCATCGGCAAAAATCTTTTGATGGCGTCAATCGCTTGGGCTGATGCAAACGGTATCAAAAAGATGGCTTTAGCCGCTCTCGAAACCAATAAATCCGCTATAAACCTCTACAAAAAATTAGGTTTTCAAACCGAAGGCATTCTGCAGAATGACAAACTTCTTTCCGACGGCAATTACTACAATACCGTTTTAATGGGACGATTGAATAAACAATAGATTTCTTGTCAACTTACTATACCCTTACCCATTTTTTCTTTAGAACATACCGTTAGAAATCGAACAAAAAAATAGAAATCTTAGTGAACGGCAAAAGGCTGGACTTTTATAGAATCCAACCTTTTGCCGTTTCATTATTTTCTTTAAGCATCGTTCTCTAACACCTGCAAACTTTTGCTTTTTCCCTTTTGCTTCTCCAATGAAAGTCTTCTTCCACCGTTAAGTAGAAGGCTTCTTGCCGTGTGCATATTTTTCGCTGCACACACTTTTCAGCCATGTTCCGAACTATGTCAAACCGAAGCCCACAAGCTCGCTGCAGCACATAATAAAGAATGATTTTAATGATTTCATCCGTCAGATCTTTCTCTCTCAATTCCTTAATCAGCTTTAAATCTATGTCTCTTATCGCAAAGCCATTATTTTTCTCTATGAGCAAACTCTCAGGTGTAAAAGAAGATAGATAGTCCATAATTTCCTTATCCGTCATTTTATCCCCTCCACGTTTTACAGCAACAGATTGCTTCGTGTCTTGTCGATTGAACCCTGCAATTTTTCCCATAAACATATTATACATAAAAACAGTCTTTATACCTAACCATTTTGAATAGTTAGTTCTTTTAAATCTAAAAGTTATACAAGCGATTACCGGCAAAAGACCTCTTTTAACCATGTAAAAAAGTTGAACCTGAAAATAGGTTCAACTCTGGCTAATAGCACATCACAAACTTAAAAGACATTATATCTCCGCAGATATTAGATAGTTAGATTCAAGAACACAAAAGAACCAATACCACATTCAAACTCTAAGCGAACAGCGGAATCCTCTGGCAGCATAGTAAGAATCTGCGCCGTTATGATATAAAAAGACTCGCCCGTAACGGCAATCACAGAAAAGAGCGCCGCCACGTTCTCTAACATCGGCAGGAGTTTGCACCCAGCTCGACGTTTTCAAATCGAACTTCCCAAGTTCTTGCAACGCTCGATATTGATTTTCCGTCAGCAACTCAATGCCCATCTCTTCTGCCATATCGATAGCATTGTTTTCAGGTTGGTGCTTTTTCCGGGACTCCAGCGCTTCCCGGTCGTAACAAACACTTCTGCGCCCTTTAGGACTTTCTGCAGAACAATCATAGAAAATGTATTCATCCTGTTTTTTATCATAATCAACGACATCCGGTTCGCCCCCTGTTCTTTCCATTTCATAGAGGGACCACAATTTATCTGTGTTAACTTCCAGCTTCGCTTGGATGTTGTCCCATATAAACTCTTGATGGCGAGCCATATTTTTCTCAAAACGGGTTTTCAACGTACTAAGTAACTCTTCACGTTGTTCTTGGGCCAGTTCCTTCTCATCAATCTTTGCCATGTCAGCTTCCTCCCTTTATTAGGTTTGCTCCTACTGATTCTTCCTATGCAAATCCATGCTTATAATAGCAGTCACTGGTATTTACATTCACTCATATCATAAACTTGAGACTATAATATCAATATTTCTCCAACTGGCTAACTACTCTTTCTTTACAAAAACTGAAAACCCTCTATTTGAACACACGGTTGCTGGATTAATAGAAAAAAAAAGAGTTAACGCACTTTAATGTGCGTTAACTCTCTTATCGTATGTTTTGAGAATTATTCAACCGTAACTGATTTAGCCAAGTTGCGTGGTTTGTCCACATCGCAATCGCGGTGAAGCGCTGCAAAATAGCTGATCAGCTGCAACGGAACAACGGCTACAAGCGGTGACAGCAATTCATGGACTTTTGGAAGCACTAAGCTGTCGCCAGCTTCTTGCAGGCCTTCCATCGAAATGATGCACGGGTTTGCGCCGCGCGCTGCCACTTCTTTGACGTTTCCACGGATGTTCAAGTTCACCGCTTCTTGCGTTGCAAGAGCGATAACCGGTGTGCCTTCTTCGATCAAAGCGATTGTTCCATGCTTCAGCTCGCCACCGGCAAAACCTTCTGCCTGAATATAAGAAATCTCTTTCAACTTCAATGCGCCTTCTAGGCCTACGAAGTAATCCATCACGCGGCCGATAAAGAAGCAGTTGCGTGTTGTTGAAAGGAATTCGCTTGCGATTTGTTCCATCTCTTCTTTCGCATCAATCTGTGCTTGGATTGCGTTCGCCACGATTCCCAGTTCCTGCACAAGGTTGAAGCCAAGGTCGATTCCGCGCGCTTCTGCTGTTACAGCAGCCAAAATAGACAATACTGCGAGTTGCGCTGTGTACGCTTTTGTAGAAGCTACTGCAATCTCCGGTCCTGCATAAAGCAATAATGTGTGATCTGCTTCACGCGAAAGCGTAGAACCGGCTACGTTTGTTATTGTAAGTGATGTGTGGCCAAGTTCTTTGATTTTCACCAATACTTGGCGGCTGTCTGCTGTTTCGCCTGACTGCGAAATGAAGATGAACAACGGCTTTTCAGACAGAAGCGGCATGTTGTAACCGAATTCGCTCGAAACGTGCACTTCTACCGGGATACCAGCCATTTTCTCCAAGTATTCTTTGCCGATCAATCCAGCATGGTAGCTCGTGCCTGCCGCGATAATGTGAATGCGGTCCGCTTCTTGCAAAGCATCCAAAATTTCTGGCTGGATAACCAATTTATCGTTTTCATCTTGGTAAGCTTGGATAATTTTGCGCATAACTGCTGGCTGCTCGTCAATCTCTTTCAGCATATAGTGCGGATACGTGCCTTTTTCGATATCGCTCATATCAATTTCAGCGGTGAATGGCTGGCGGTTAATGCTTTCGCCTTCTAAAGTCAAGATTTCAACGCCTTCTTTGCGGACGATGACGATTTCTTTATCCATCAATTCAAGGAATTTATCTGTTACTTGCAGCATTGCCATAGCATCAGATGCAACAACGTTAAATCCTTCACCAAGGCCAACTAAAAGCGGGCTTTTGTTTTTCGCGACGAAAATTGTTTCTTCTTCTTCTGCATCTAACAAGGCAATTGCGTAAGAACCTTTAAGCAAACCAAGTGTTTTGCTGAACGCTTCTTCTGTTGTCATGCCTTCTTCAACAAATTTGCCGATCAATTGTACGATGATTTCTGTATCTGTGTCAGATTCCATCGGCACGTCAGCTAAATAGTCGCGCTGAATGTGATGATAGTTTTCGATAACGCCGTTATGAACCAATGTGAAACGCTCGTTTCCGTTTTGGTGAGGGTGGGCATTGACGCGATTTGGTTTACCGTGCGTCGCCCAGCGTGTATGGCCGATGCCAGTTGTTCCGAATACGTCCTCTTCAACGATAGCGCGCAAGTCTGCAATGCGCCCTTTTTCTTTAAAAACAGTAATTCCGCTGCCGTTCCGGACAGCAATACCCGCTGAGTCATACCCGCGGTATTCTAATTTTTCAAGACCTTTCAACAAGATCTCTTTTGAATCATTTTCTCCAATGTACCCGACAATTCCACACATAATTTAATTCCTCCGTTTTCTATAAGTCCAATCCAAATGAGCGTTTGCGAAGATGCGCAAACACTTCGAGCGAGCCCATCCATCCGTTTGTCCAGTTGATCGCTCAACTGTTTTAAAGATAGATATAACGACCGGGCTTCACGGCCGGGAGGTATCCGCCGAAATCTCGATACTCCTCCTCCTCGTCTACTAGGGACTGATTTGTCCATCCGATTTCCCCAGTACTGGCGCTTCAACTGTTTTCCTCGTACGCATTCCTATCCCCCTTTTTTAGCGACCTTAAACAGGTAATGCCATCATACCTTTTTAATACAATTTCGTCAATAGAATCAAATAATTATTTAGGTATATTATCTTAATATTTATCTTTGCATTAGTTCATTATACCTTGTTGATAAAAAGAAGGCTGGAAGCAAAAGCTTCCAGCCTGTCTATTTCGATTAATTTGTTCCCATTTCTGCCCGGACCACTTCTGCAATTTGCTCGACATAGTTCTCGCAGTCTTCCGCAGAAGCCGCTTCTACCATCACGCGCACCAAAGGTTCTGTTCCGGAAGGGCGTACAAGTACACGGCCGTTGCCGTTCATTTCGCGTTCCACATTTTCAATCACACCTGCTACTTTTTCATTGTCCGTAACGGCATGCTTGTCGGTTACGCGAATATTGACAAGTTTTTGCGGAAAAATGGTCATCTCAGCTGCCAGCTCTGATAATTTCTTGCCGGTAACTTTCATGATATTGACAAGCTGTAGACCCGTCAGTAAGCCATCCCCTGTTGTGTTGTAATCCAGGAAAATAATATGTCCGGATTGTTCTCCGCCTAAATTGAATTCGTTTTTCTTCATTTCTTCAACAACATACCGGTCGCCTACAGCCGTTTTGTTGCTGGCAATGCCATGCGCTTCTAATGCTTTATAGAAGCCCATATTGCTCATGACTGTCGAAACTACTGTATCTTTTTGAAGACGTCCTTCTGAATGCAAATGCTTTGCAATTATGTACATGATCTGATCGCCATCTACAATTTGTCCTTTTTCGTCTACTGCAATCAAGCGGTCTCCATCTCCGTCAAACGCAAGCCCAATATCCGCATTTTTTGCGATAACCAACTCCGCCAATTTCTCAGGATGGGTAGAACCGACTTTGTCGTTGATATTCAAACCGTTCGGTGAAGCGCCCATTGAAGAAAGGTCGGCGTCCAGGTCAGCAAAAACATGCGTCGCGAGTGAAGATGTCGCACCGTGTGCACAGTCAAGCGCTACATGGATGCCCTCGAATTCTTCGTCCACTGTTTGCTTCAAGTACTGGATATATTTTTGGCCGCCTTCGAAATAATCAGTGACGCTGCCAAGATCTCCCCCAATTGGGCGAGGCAAATTGTCTTCTGCACTATCAAGCAATGCTTCAATTTCCGCTTCTTGATCATCCGACAGCTTAAAGCCGTCCGAACCGAAAAACTTGATGCCGTTGTCTTCTACCGGATTATGGGAAGCCGAAATCATAACTCCCGCCTCGGCGCTCATGACACGCGTCAAGTATGCGACACCTGGTGTACTGATAACGCCAAGGCGCATCACTTCAGCCCCTACACTTAACAAGCCCGCAAGCAGCGCACCTTCAAGCATTTCACCTGATACCCGAGTGTCTCGGCCAATAAGTACTTTCGGTTTATCTTTTGAGTGTTTTGTTAAAATATATCCGCCAATGCGGCCTAATTTAAAAGCAAGTTCAGGTGTCAATTCGCTGTTCGCAACACCTCGTACACCATCAGTCCCAAAATATTTTCCCATTATTTTCTCTCCTTTAATCTCATTCTATAGAATAATATACTTCCTGAAGCGATTTTTCTTATGGTGATGATTCATCAGCTATTTCCGGATTATCAGTACCATCAGGCAAGTCGGCGGTTTCATCAACCGTGACATCTGCTTTGATGGTCACTTTTCCCGGCTTAACGGAGCTGGCTCCTGCCGGTGGCTTTAATTCAATTTCTACATCTGTATCAGTTTGGCTAATGACGCCGGCGTTGATTTCCACTACATATTCTTCAATTTGATCCACAGCTGTTTGCGGCCCATAAATTTGGACAGTGTCGCTGGAACTTTCTAAGGAATCAATAGCAATTCCTTCTTTCGGATTCCCATTCTGTTTGATGGTCACCGGCACTTCTTTACTGTACTCTTCTATATTAACATTTACATCGACAACTCCGGGCTCAATTGTAACATTTTCCAACTTTGTCAAATCATTCGCTAAAACGCGCACGTTGGCTTCTGCAGTGAAGGAATTATCCAGCCCTTGCTCTCCGGTTACTGTTGCCTTCACAAAGCTGATTGCATCAATTACGCTTTGCGGACCTGTCACCATTACGTTTTTTGGATCTACTTCCATGCTTTTTAAAACAAAACCTTCTTTTAGCAAACGTTCGTTCATTTCTGGGTCTATCCGAAATTCCTGAGTGACCCGCTCTTCGATTGAGACATCCACCACACTCGGGTCGACTCTTACCCGGAGTTGTTCAGAAAGATTTTCTGTCTGTACCGGTACTTGATGCTCTCCAATCGGCAGCTCACGCAAATCGACAAAAAGCGTAAAATCCTTTATTTGGCGAGCGGTTTGTACAATGCTTGCCGGTCCTGTAATTGTTACGTCTACTGTTTCCGGTACTCCACTGACCATCAAATTTGTATTGTCATAGTAGACTTCCAGTTCAACATCTTCTATTTTTTCGGTCATTGTCGTAGTTTCAACCGGATTGGCTGCATTGTCATCCGCTTTTACAGAAAAGAACAAAAGAAATGCTAACAAAAGTGCCGTAATCCGCAAAAACCACGGGTTGTCTATCATTTTATCCATTCTTTTTCCCCCTCCATTTCCATAAGGAAGAAGCTGCCGGTTGTTGCTGGTTCTCTCCAAACCAAATTCTCCGCAATTTCACTTCGAAATCTTCAAGTGATAAATTCCGATGCAAGTCTCCATTTGCTGTTAAACTAATGGCTCCGGTTTCCTCCGATACAATAACCGTAATAGCATCAGTCACTTCACTGATGCCAAGAGCCGCGCGATGGCGCGTGCCGAGGTCTTTTGAGATAAAAGGGCTTTCCGAGAGCGGCAAATAACATGCTGCAGCTGCAATGCGGTTTTTTTGGACAATGACGGCTCCGTCATGAAGTGGTGTATTGGGGATGAACAAATTTATCAATAACTCTGACGTAATGTCCGAGTTCATTGGAATGCCTGTTTCAATGTATTCACTCAATCCGGTTTCCCGCTCAATTGAAACAAGTGCTCCAATTCGGCGTTTCGCCATATAACTGACGGATTTAGACATCGCTTCAATTAGCCGGTTGCGTTCGGACTCCTCATTAAGCGTGCTGCTTGAGAATAATTTTCCGCGTCCCAGCTGCTCAAGTGCCCGCCGCAATTCTGGCTGAAAAATGATGATAATTGCCAAGAAACCCCATTCCAGTACTTGCTGCATGATCCAGCCGAGCGTTTCCAGATCCAGCGCTACAGTCACAAGGCGCGCAATGACGATGACAAATATCCCTTTTAGCAATTGAACGGCTTTTGTGCCTTTTATGACAGTGATCAATTTATAAATTACGAACCATACCAATAAAATATCAACAACATTTACTAGCAGTTCGAGTGGTGTTTGGTCTGTTATAGTTTCCAAAAACGGCATCTGCAACCCTCGCTTTTCTACATCTGCATATAGAATAGTATAGCATAAGTAAAATCAGCTTGCCTTTATTGAAAAAACTCGCCCTTTTAGAAAGGGCGAGTTTTTTCATTCGGTTTGGACGCTGCTGTTGTCGAAAATCGAGGCAGCTTCTTTTATGCCGCTTTTTATCGTATACCAGAGCCATTCAAATGCTTTATCAATCTCTTCAATTTCACCAGTAATAACACCACTTGAAGCCATATATTGCCCATTGACGATAGTCACATCACCGTGCAATTCGCCTTCTACCCGCAAATCGCCGTTTCGGACCGTCAAATCACCGGTCACCGTCTCGCCTTCAGGCACTACAACCGTTTCCCCTTCGACAACTAAGTTCGGTTGCTTTGTAAAGGAAAACTGCTGCTCATTATTAAAATTAGAGAACAGCATGGCGCTGGTCATGATGCAAAAAAGGGCAACTGCTGTTAACAGCGGATGTTGCTTGAACCACCGCTGGACGTTGGCTTGCTTTTTCTCTTTCGGAAGCCGCGCCATCGTCTTTTGGACAAAATCTGAAGGCGCTTGTATATGGGATGCACTTTGGACAAATGCAATCGTTTTGCTTAACTCATGGTAAAGCTTCTGGCAATCGCTGCAGCTTTTCAAATGTGCTTTCAGCGTTGCTTCATCTTTTGAACTGATATCTCCATCTAAGTAATCGTTCATAACATGGACGATATTCTCCGGACACGCTTTCATCGTGTTCGCCTCCTACAAATTGCTCAATTGCTTTCGAAGAGCTTCCCTTCCGCGGTGTATACGGGTTTTTACAGTCCCTAGCGGCAAATCTAAAATTTCGCTGATTTCCGCGAGCGGCAATTCTTCGATGTACTTTAATACAATAGCGGCACGATACTTATCTGGCAAGCGACTAATCTCGTATTGCACTCGTTCTTGCACTTCCATCCGCATCAACTCTTCTTCTGGAAGCTGATCGTCATTGGCAATCTTCGAGTACATATCCAAGCCTTCCGCTCCGCGCACTTCCGCATCCAAATGATAGTCTGGTTTTTTCTTGCGGATTCGGTCGATGCACAAATTCGTAGCTATTCGGTAAAGCCACGTGGAAAACTTCCGCTTCTGGTCGAACGTATGGATATTTACATAAGCACGCATAAAAGCTTCCTGTGCAATATCCTCTGCCTCGTGCTTGTTGCCAAGCATACGGTAACAGATCTGATAAAGCTGGTGCTGGTAAAGTTCCACAATTTCGGCAAACGCGTTCTGGTCGCCCTTCATTACTTTTGCTATTCTCTTATTCACTAACGCATCCATGATTTCATTTCCCTCCGCCGTATGCGGCTGTCATTTATATACGGATTACCTGATCAAAAGTTTCAAAATTTTTTCTCCTTCTATCGTAACAAATATCGGCCAGTTAAATCTATCTAAAATCTTACAGATTTTCTCAAATAAAAAGCCGGACACCTGAATTGTCCGGTTCTGTTTTTTATTAATAGGAAGAAAATCATAAAAACCTCTACATTTCTTTAGTCATAAAAGTGCTATTCGGATCTTCCAGATAATCTGAAAAAGCTTCACAGTACCGGAAACCAAAACTTGCATACAACTTTCGCGCCGGTTCAAATGCTTTCATTGTCCCTGTCTCTAAACTTACCCGCCTATACCCCCGGCGCTTTGCTTCTTCGAGAATATGTTCTACCAACAGCTTCGCTACTCCTCTTCTTCGATAAATTGGGCTTGTCCGCATCGATTTCAGTTCTCCATGATGGATATTGAGTTCTTTGAGCGCTCCGCAGCCGGCCAACTCGCTTCCATCCCAAACACTCCAAAATGTGATTTCCGGTTTTCTCAAGCGTTCCAGGTCCAGCGCATGAATACTTTCTGGAGGAGAATGCACAGCCATATCCTGTAAATGCTCATGCAGCAACCCTGCTATTTCGTTACTAGACAGATCGTCAATTTTAATCTCCATGGATCTTCCTCCTTAGTTTCTTTTATTTTAATAAATTTTTATACAAAAAAAACAGGCTTTCGCCTGTTTTAAAGTAATTTTTCTCCGAACAACGAACCCATAAGTGCAACTGCTACGTCAGCTGTGCGGTTTTTCTCGTCCAGAATCGGGTTTACTTCTACAAATTCAGCAGAAGTGATAATTCCTGCATCATGAAGCATTTCCATCGCCAAATGGCTTTCCCGGTAGCTAATGCCGCCTGGAACTGGTGTACCGACTCCTGGAGTATAAATTGGATCAATGCCATCAAGATCAAGAGATAAATGGACCGCATCAGTTTTCCGTTCTTCTTTCAAATAACGGAGAGTATCTTCAATTACTGCGCTCATGCCCATTTTGTCGATTTCGTGCATGCTGTAAACTCGGATGCCAAGTTCTTTAATCAGTTTCCGTTCGCCTGGATCGACCGAACGCGCCCCAATAATAACGATATTTTCCGGCTTCACTTTTGGCGCATACCCGCGGATATGCGTCAATTGTTCATGGCCAAGGCCAAAACTTGCAGCAAGCGGCATGCCATGGATATTGCCAGATGGCGACGTATCGCTCGTGTTCATATCCGCATGCGCGTCATACCAAATAACGCCCAAGTTCTCATGGCGTTCTGAAATGCCGGAAAGCGTTCCAATTGCAATACTGTGGTCGCCTCCAAGAACAAGCGGGAAGTTCCCTGCTTCTGCCACTTCAAAAACTTTATCGCCAAGCGCCGTGCTAGCATCTGTAATCGCTTTCAGATTGCGCATGTTAGTAGCCTGTTCAACCGTCCCATCTGCCGGTCCGATTAAGATATCACCTTCATCTGTAACTTTATGGCCCAAGCTTTCAATCCGTTCTACAACTCCTGCATAACGAATGGCACTTGGTCCCATGTCGACGCCTCGACGATTTTGGCCGTGGTCCATCGGGACGCCAATGATTGATATATTTAAGTTATTCATTAATATATACCCCCTTACTAGTATGAATTTATTGTACTAGTAAAGCTGCCTTTGGCTCAACTTGATACGATTACGCATATTTATGCAATTTTTCCATCAACTCTTTTTTTATGTCTTGCCATTCTTTATCAATAATTGAATACACAGCCGCATCTCTCGGTTTGCCTGTCGAGCGAATCCGTTCATTGCGCAAGATCCCTTCCTTTACAGCCCCTATCCGTTCTAATGCTTTTTGCGAACGAAAGTTTTCAGCATCCGTTTTAAACTGGACGCGAATCATCCCTTTTTCTTCGAAGCAATATGTCAATAAGGCTAGTTTCACCGCTGTATTCACATGGCTACGCTGTACCGACTCCGCATAAAATGTCGACCCAATTTCACAGCTTCTATTTTTTTCGTCAATTGCATAAATCCGGGTCGTCCCGATCACCTGAGAAGTTCCCGCGTTTTCCGCTACAAAAGCGAGTACATCCGGTTTATCAAGACCTGACTCAAGCCAAGCTGCTAACTGATCAAATGTTTCCACCCTTACCAGCATATGCTCAAATATCGCAGGCGTATAAAGTTCCCATAACAAGGCGAAGTCTTCTCTATCCATTAACCGCAGCCGTACATTACATTGTTCCAATATCATATCCGTTCTCCCCTTTCAGCTAAAATACACAGCCTGTATTCGCTTTAAAAACTCTTGTTCTAGCTCGCCCATCTCTTTTGCCAATAAATAAGTTGAAACAACAGGTAAGGGAAACAAGTCGAAGTGTGCGTCCATGAGCCGACCTTCAATCAACTCGCGGCGCACCATCGACCGTGGCAAGAAGGAGACGCCGAGCCCTTCTTGGATAAAACGTTTTGCAATATAGGCTTGCGTCACTTTCATCGTCCGGATGCCTGGAATTCGATTACGCAATTTCACAAGGAGCTCTTCCCAAAAAACCGGATGATGATGCGTGAAAAGAAAAGAGTTCCGTAATGCAGCTTCTACAGAAACTGCTGGTCCTGTCTCATCATCGTATGCATCTCTTGGCAAGATAAACAAGATCGGATCATCATAAACCACTTTATGAAGAATATTGCGCCGTACCGGAGGCAATGCAGAAATTCCAGCAGATACTTCTCCTGCCTCCACCAGGTCTTCTATCCGTTCCGACTCTTCGATACGAATCACGAGTTCCACATCCGGATGATCGCGGGTGAATGATTTCAAAATATAGGGTAAAATCGTTTCCGCCATTAGTGGGGAAATTGCCAATATCCATGTTTTACGATAACCTTGGGCAAACGCCAGAAGATCTGAAACACTTTCATTCAACTTTGCCAAAATTTGTTCAGCATCTTGTTTAAACCGCTTCCCCGCCTCTGTTAACATCACCCGGTTCTTGTCGCGCTTAAATAAAAGAACACCTATACTTTCTTCGAGAAGCCGGATATGAACCGTAACATTCGGCTGTGACATCAGCAAGCGTTCAGCGGTCTTGCGGAAATTCAAAGTCTCTGCTGCATCAATGAAAGTCTTTAGCCAAGCAATTTCCATCCAATCCCTCTTTTCAATTAATAAATTGAATTGATTTAATTATATATCTTTAATTTTTGTTATTGAAGACTCCGGGTATGATAAAAGAAAAAGGAGGAATAAACATGTTTCAAAAAGGTTTAAAAGGCGTAGTGGCTGTCCAGACACATATCGCCTCAGTAGATGGTGAAAAGGGAGAACTGCGCTATCGCGGAAAACTGGTTGATGAAGTAATTAACGGAAAATCTTTCGAAGAGACAGCTTATTATCTTTGGCACGGGAGCTTTCCTTCATCTGCTGAGTTAGAAGAATTGGAAAACCAGTTGATTCGGCACCGCCTTCTTCCTCCTCACATCATAGAAATTGCCAACCTCTTGCCGCCGGGAACTTCGATTATGGACAGCTTGCGTACGTTGGTTTCAGCCTATACGCATCATGCTTTTAAAGCAGTGCCTCCAGCTGAACAAGCAGTTGCCTTTACAGCTGCCCTTCCTGTTTTGACGGCTATGGTTTACCGGCTCCAAAATGGCGAGGAACTTGTCCGCCCACGCAATGGATTGGGCCACACCGCTAATTTTCTATGGATGTTAAAAGGAATTGAACCGGCCCCTGCCCAAGTAGAAGCATTGGAAACTTATTTGAAACTGACCATGGAACATGGCATGAACGCCTCTACGTTTGCAGCACGCGTTACCATTTCCACCGAATCGGACTTGCCATCAGCCATTACATCCGCTTTAGGCACGATGAAAGGACCGCTTCATGGAGGCGCGCCGTCTGGTGTAATCGATCTGCTTGATGAAATTGAAAAACCCGAAAACATCAGTCAGGTTATTGTAAGTAAACTGGAAAAAGGAGAAAAAATTATGGGGTTTGGCCACCGAGTTTACCGAACCGAAGATCCTCGCTCAATCATATTGCGCGAGAAATGCTTGGCGCTTCAAGGAAAAGACCCGTGGCTTGATTTAGCAGTAGCAGCCGAAGCGGAAATTATCCGTTTGCTCAATACCCATAAACCTGGACGGGCACTCTACACCAACGTCGAATTTTATGCTGCTGCAATTATGCGCTCAATCGACATGCCGCCTGAACTTTTCACTCCGACATTCAGCATCGCCCGCATCGTCGGCTGGACCGCCCATGCACTTGAACAGCAGCAAGACAATGTTATTTTCCGTCCGCAATCCGAATACATTGGCAACTAAAAAAAGCCCGCATCCAAATGAATGGATACGGGCTTTTCACACATGGATAGTACAAATACACATGGAACAATGGAGCCTAGGGGGCTCGAACCCCTGACCTCGACGCTGCCAGCGTCGCGCTCTCCCAGCTGAGCTAAGGCCCCGCGCTGAACAGGCGCAAGGATTTAAAAATGATGAGCCATGAAGGATTCGAACCTTCGACCCTCTGATTAAAAGTCAGATGCTCTACCAACTGAGCTAATGGCTCATAATAAAAAATGGCTGGGGTACCTGGATTCGAACCAGGGCATGACGGGATCAAAACCCGTTGCCTTACCGCTTGGCTATACCCCAATGCCATGTATATAAAACTGGTGGTGGGGGGCAGATTCGAACTGCCGAACCCGAAGGAGCGGATTTACAGTCCGCCGCGTTTAGCCACTTCGCTACCCCACCGATATTCATGGTGGAGGATGACGGGATCGAACCGCCGACCCTCTGCTTGTAAGGCAGATGCTCTCCCAGCTGAGCTAATCCTCCACATAAATAAAAAATAATGGTGACCCCTACGGGATTCGAACCCGTGTTACCGCCGTGAAAGGGCGGTGTCTTAACCGCTTGACCAAGGGGCCATTAAAAAATATGATGCACTACCTGTTTTAAAAGAAATCTTATAGGAAATCAAAAGCTTCCAACCGGGCTCGAACCGGTGACCTCTTCCTTACCATGGAAGCACTCTACCTGCTGAGCTATGGAAGCAAGGTAAAAGGTGTAAATGAAGATATAAAGTAAATAGCCCAGCGACGTCCTACTCTCACAGGGGGAGACCCCCAACTACCATCGGCGCAAAAGAGCTTAACTTCCGTGTTCGGGATGGGAACGGGTGTGGCCTCTTTGCCATCATCACTGGACTCTTTTTCAGAGTGCTTGTTCACTCAAAACTGGATACACGACGGTTGAAACGCTGAAACACGTAGTTGGTTAAGTCCTCGATCGATTAGTATTCGTCAGCTGCACGTGTCGCCACGCGTCCACCCCGAACCTATCTACCTCATCGTCTTTGAGGGATCTTACTTGCTTGCGCAATGGGAAATCTCATCTTGA
>NZ_VOHC01000025.1 GCF_007859275.1 Planomicrobium sp. CPCC 101079
ATGATCAAACCGGACCAGACGCCCTCATTCCAAAGAAAAAGGGGCGTCCATCGATGAAAGAGAAACCGAAGAAACCCGTACCATCAATGGAGTCGAACGAAACACTCCAGGAAGAAGTCGAACGGTTACGCATGGAGAACGCGTATTTAAAAAAGTTGAATGCCTTAGTGAAGGAAAAGGAACGCTCACAACGCAACTCAAAGCGCAAGTAATCTATGAGCTAAGGCATGATTTTAAGGTCGTCGACCTCATCCACGTGGCATCCATTCCGAGAAGCACCTATTATTATTGGATCAAACACCAGGAACGTCCCGACAAATACAAAGAGGCAAAAGAGGCGATTTCCGTCATCTTTCACGAACACAAAGGGCGTTATGGGCATCGGAATATCCAAATCGAATTGGAGAAAAGAGACATCCACCTCGATCCGAAAACCGTTCTGAAGTTGATGAACGTGATCGGCCTCACTTGCCAGGTGCGGCTGAAGAAATACCGTTCCTACCGCGGCAATGCCGGGAAGGTGGCACCGAATGTGCTGCGCCGGGATTTCACGGCCGAGAAACCGAATCAGAAGTGGGTGACCGATGTGACGGAGTTTGCCCTTTTCGGACAGAAGCTCTA
>NZ_VOHC01000026.1 GCF_007859275.1 Planomicrobium sp. CPCC 101079
ATGATCAAACCGGACCAGACGCCCTCATTCCAAAGAAAAAGGGGCGTCCATCGATGAAAGAGAAACCGAAGAAACCCGTACCATCAATGGAGTCGAACGAAACACTCCAGGAAGAAGTCGAACGGTTGCGCATGGAGAACGCGTATTTAAAAAAGTTGAATGCCTTAGTGAAGGAAAAGGAACGCTCACAACGCAACTCAAAGCTCAAGTAATCTATGAGCTAAGGCATGATTTTAAGGTCGTCGACCTCATCCACGTGGCATCCATTCCAAGAAGCACCTATTATTATTGGATCAAACATCAGGAACGTCCCGACAAATACAAAGAGGCAAAAGAGGCGATTTCCGTCATCTTTCACGAACACAAAGGGCGTTATGGGCATCGGAATATCCAAATCGAATTGGGGAAAAGAGACATCCACCTCGATCCGAAAACCGTTCTGAAGTTGATGAACGTGATCGGCCTCACCTGCCAGGTGCGGCTGAAGAAATACTGTTCCTACCGCGGCAATGCCGGGAAGGTGGCACCGAATGTGCTGCGCCGGGATTTCACGGCCGAGAAACCGAATCAGAAGTGGGTGACCGATGTGACGGAGTTTGCCCTTTTCGGACAGAAGCTCTA
>NZ_VOHC01000027.1 GCF_007859275.1 Planomicrobium sp. CPCC 101079
AACACCCGAAGTCGGTGAGGTAACCCTTGTGGAGCCAGCCGCCGAAGGTGGGACAGATGATTGGGGTGAAGTCGTAACAAGGTAGCCGTATCGGAAGGTGCGGCTGGATCACCTCCTTTCTAAGGATTTATTCGGAATCAAGGCCGCTGGCCTTGAGTTGACGTTTTGCGTTCGGTTTTGAAGGTTCAGGTTGCTGAAAACTTCATGAGAAACACACTCAAGAGGGCCTATAGCTCAGCTGGTTAGAGCGCACGCCTGATAAGCGTGAGGTCGATGGTTCGAGTCCATTTAGGCCCACCATTCTTCTTGGGGCCTTAGCTCAGCTGGGAGAGCGCCTGCCTTGCACGCAGGAGGTCAGCGGTTCGATCCCGCTAGGCTCCACCAATCGTTTTATTTCGATAAAACGACCTTGTTCTTTGAAAACTGGATAAACGACATTGAAACAAATGAAACAAGCAACACAAGTACGCGGCCAACATGGCCAACTTTTTGACTTGGTTAAGTTAGAAAGGGCGCACGGTGGATGCCTTGGCACTAGGAGTCGATGAAGGACGGCACTAACACCGATATGCCTCGGGGAGCTGTAAGTGAGCGATGATCCGGG
>NZ_VOHC01000029.1 GCF_007859275.1 Planomicrobium sp. CPCC 101079
TGAAGCGGCTAAGGCCGTGCCCGCGGAAAGCGAGCGCCGGAACGGAAAGCCCGCTGCCTACGCTTCCCTCATTCCCCTCTTCTGTAAAAGAAAAAGGCTTGACTACTGATAAGAAAGCGTCCGCCTGGAGCGCAATGTGAAAAGAGCAACAAGAGTTTCTCGACAGCCTGGAAAGGGCGGCACAATTCTGTGCCACCCTTTTATATTCTAATGAGTTCAGCTTTCGGTCAGAATGGCCCGAAAGCTTTGTTTAAAAGATTTCTTGGAGAATAGAGGCTTGGCGGTAAGACTACTGTTCCTGCCAGCGGGCACAGGAAGACCGTTCGGAGATGGTAGGGCTCAGTGTCCGGACAAGTGGAACAGAATCGGGATCGCTCAGATTACTGAGCAAAGTATTGACCATATGATGAGCTATTTCTTCAACCGGCACCCCGAAGCTGGTAAGCGGGATTTCCATGTTTGCCATTTGCGGGATGTTATCATAGCCAATAACGGAAATATCTTTAGGTATGACATAATTTTCTTGTCTGAGCGCGCGGACGATTCCTCCGCTAATATCATAGCTGGAGCCGATGATGGCAGTCGGTTTATAGTTGGAAGCCAACAGGCGAGTTGTAGCTATATAGCCGTCATACCAAGTCAGGCCGGCCGTATCAATCAGATTTCCGTTTATGGGCAAGCCGAATTTTTTCATTGCTTTTTGGAAGCCATAGTATTTTTCGAGCTGGCGTTCGTCCACGGGTGAGAAATCACCGATAAAAGCAATCTTTTTGTGGCCCAATTTGTACAGGTATTCTACAGCTCTATGCATTGCGCCTTGGTAATTCACATCAATTACAGGAAATGCTTTATCCTTGCCGACGCCATACGTGACTGTCGGAAGAGGAGAGGTTTCTGGCATTTCATTATGCTGCTCATTGAAAATGATGAGGCCATCCACTTGAAAGCGCTTAAACATTTCAATTGAAGACTGGATCGAATTGACTGAAAGGAGCATGGAATAACCATTTTTAGATATTTCTTCGTTAATTTTGGTGACTAGAATAGAGGGGGCCATCCGTTCCAAAGTTGGCCAGATCAGCCCGATCACTTTGGATTCTTTTGAGACGAGCCGCTGTGCTGCATAATTGGGTTCATACCCCATTTCTTTGGCCAGCGTTATAATTCGTGCCTTTGTTTCGGGTTTGACCAAAGGGCTGTCATTGAGAGCTTTGGATACCGTTGAATAGCTGACACCAGTAAGCTGAGCTAGATCCTTTATTGTTATTTTCATAATTCATCCCCACTAATGATTGATAGCTTACAGTCTAGTATAAATTGGAATAATTAACAACGTTATTATTTTTAAAGAAAAAATCAAAGCAAATATCTCTATAAAGCTACTTAAATAACAATATTTTAACCATTTTAATATAATTTTAAACGAATAATGAATGTGAAATATAAATTTTCTAATAAATGTGTTGATATAAGAGCGGTTTTCATATAAGATAAAAAAACAATAACAACGTTGTTATTGCGAGTAAGGAAACTATGTGTGAGCCAAGATGCAGTAATTTAAATGAAATGTAAGCGCTTGCCTTTTGATGTTTGAATCTTTGAATAAAGAGGAGCAGAAGATTCGGCATTCAGAAATCAGTAGCGCAAAGAAATGTGTAAGCCCTTTCTTTATCTGGTGAGAAAAGAATAAAAGCAATTATTTTAGGAGGAATTTTGATGAAGTTTAAAAAACTGTTTTCTGTAGCAACTGCCGGTTTATTGTCTGTATCTCTTTTAAGTGCATGTGGCAGTGGGAGCAATGCAAGCGGCGATTCTGAAGCAAAGTCAGTTTCTATGCGACTTGCGCATAACCAGTCGGAAGAGCATCCTATTCATACTTCCTTAACTGAGTTTTCGAAAATAGCAGGTGAAGGAGCGGTGGAAGTCGAGATCTTCCCGAATGGCCAGTTGGGTGCCGAAAGGGATGTTATTGAACTTGTGCAATCTGGAACTTTGGATATGGCGAAAGTAAGTGCAAGCGCATTGGAAGCTTTCAATGAAAACTATTCTATTTTTTCACTTCCATACGTGTTCCAAAGCAAAGAACACTATCATAATGTGATGGACAACAGTGAATCGGTACAGGAAATTTTCCAGAGTACAAAAGACGATGGCTTTGTTGCAATCGGCTGGTATGACGGAGGGCAACGCAGCATTTACACGGCTGATAAAAAAGTTGAATCTCCAGCAGATCTGAATGGCATGAAAATCCGGGTTCAAGAAAGTCCGACTTCTATCGCTATGATTGAAGCGATGGGCGGTTCTCCAACACCTATGGCGTTTGGAGAAGTCTACACTTCTCTGCAGCAAGGCGTGATCGACGGTGCGGAGAGCAACGAGACGGCTTTGACTAGCAACAAGCACGGAGAAGTTTCAAAAGCATATTCTTACACGGAACATCAATATGTACCGGATGTTTTGATCGTCAGTGCAGACAAATGGGATGGACTTTCTGAAGAACAGCAACAGGCAATCACTGACGCTGCTGAACAATCCTCTGAAAGCCATAAAGAAGTATGGGCCAATGCAATCGAAGAAGCAATTACAGCTGCTGAAGAAATGGGCGTAACTTTCTACACAATCGATAAAGCTCCATTCATCGATGCATCAGCTCCGCTTCATGAAGAATATCAAGCCAAAAATGAAGCGAACAAGAAATATTTCGAAGATTTTCAGAGCTACGCTAACTAAAAGGACAGATGGCGGCTTCATCCATCAGCGTTTATTTTTTGCTGATGGGGGAGCCGCCCAAGTTCTTTAAAGAAGGGAGAATAACTTTAGTGAGGAAAATAGTGGATAGAATTACAGCGACATTAACGTGTTCCTTGCTGGTAGTCATGGTCTTGGTCGCTTGTTGGCAGGTTTTCACGAGATTTTTATTGAACACACCCAGCACAGTTTCTGAGGAATTTCTAAGATATTCCCTTATTTGGCTTACCATGTTGGGGGCAGCTTATACATATGGAAAGAGAAAACACATCGCAATTGTATTTGTGGTACGGAAGTTCCCGAAAAAAGTTTCTGTTATCGTCGATCTCATTGTTGAGATCATTGTATTGATGTTTATACTTGTGATTTTGCTGTTTGGAGGATACAAGGCTTTTGAAAATGCTCAAGGACAGGTTTCTTCAGCGTTAGGCCTGCCGATTGAGTATTTGTATATGAGTCTAATTGTGGCTGGCATTCTGTTTTTGTTTTATGCCTTGATCCATATTGTTGAACATATAAATAGATATCGAAACAAGTCTTTAGACGAAGATATCTATAAATCCGAGGAAATTATTGACGAGAGGTAGTGAGTTCTATGGCCTTGGAGGCTGGGATTATATTAACAGTGGTATTTGCAATACTGCTAATTATAAGTGTTCCTATTTCGATTAGTATTGTAATCGCTTCATTGGTGACAATTCTGACTATATTGCCAATGGATATGGCAATATTCACAGCTAGCCAAAAGATTGTCACTGGGCTTGACAGTTTCACATTACTGGCCGTTCCATTTTTTATTCTTGCCGGTATTCTTATGAACAACGGCGGTGTGGCTGTGCGTCTGATTAACTTTGCAAAGGTGCTGGTTGGACGGGCGCCGGGAGCTTTAGCTCATACCAACATACTCGGGAACACGCTTTTTGGTTCTCTCTCCGGCTCATCAGTTGCGGCAGCTGCAGCGATTGGCGGCGTAATGGGGCCGCTGCAAAAAAAGGAAGGATATGACCCGAAATATTCAGCAGCGGTCAATATTGCTTCTGCTCCAATCGGGCTGATCATCCCCCCGAGCGGAACATTGATCATCTACTCGCTAGTCAGCGGGGGAACTTCAGTGGCAGCTTTGTTTGTAGCCGGTTATCTTCCGGGGCTGCTATGGGCATTTGCTTGTATGGTTACTGCTTTCATCATTGCGAAGCGAAAAAGCTATCCTGTATCAGAACGAGTCAGTTTGAAAGTGGCATTTAAAACGTTTGTAGATGCAATTCCAAGCTTGCTATTGATCGTTATCGTCATCGGCGGAATTCTATCCGGAATTTTCACGGCGACGGAAGCCTCAGCAGTAGCCGTTGCCTACACATTTTTTCTGTCCATGATGTACAAAGCAGTGAAATTGAAGGACTTGCCGGGAATTATCATGGAGGCAGTTGAAGTGACTTCGGTCATCATGCTTCTTGTGGCTGCCTCATCCATTATGTCATGGGTCATGGCGTTTACAGGAATTCCATCTGCCCTTAGTGACCTTATCATTGGAATATCCGACAATCCGATTGTTCTTCTTTTAATCCTGAATCTTTTCCTGCTGGTTATTGGAACGTTCATGGATATCACGCCTGCAGTGTTGATTTTCACTCCTATTTTCTTGCCGATTGTTGCCGGTTTCGGTATGGACCCTATTCATTTCGGCATTATGATGGTCATGAATTTAAGTATCGGAAACATTACTCCACCAGTAGGTAGTGCATTGTTCGTGGGAGCAAGTATTGCAAAACTGGATCTAGAAGATGTGATCAAACCATTAATTCCGTTTTATGTAGCTATTTTAGTGGTTCTGTTCCTAGTATCCTATATCCCTTGGATCAGTATGGTTCTTCCTAATCTGCTCGGATATTGATAGTCAGGTCAAAGTTGTTTTGCGGCAAAGAAATACAGTCTATGAAGAAAGATCAGGTGAATAATTTATGTCATTAAAAGATAGCTATTTATTTACGTTGCAAAAAGAAGAGAATAATACATTAACTTTTCAATATGAGAATTCTTCATCCACTGCCAGAGTGTTTGTTTTAGAAAAAGATGTAATTCGTGTGCTTTTTACAAAAGGGGAGAACCTGAAAATCGATAAAACCTGGTTCGTGGCTCCTGGTATGGATGATGTACCGCTTAAAGGAAGAGACCGCCTGGATTTAACGCCTTTTTCACTTCCTTCTTATGAAACAAGTATTGAAGGAGACAAGTTTATCGTTGAGACGGATATGCTTAAACTTTCAATTAACTTGGACGGCTTTAAAATCACTTGGTATGCAAAAGGCCAGGAAGGTCTTACTCAAATAGCAGCCGACCGAAATACCCAAGCCTATAATTTGGACGGCTCTCTAGGAGAGGGGATATACCATTACCTTGAACGCAGCCAAGATGAGCAGTATTTCGGATTGGGAGAAAAAAGCGGGGATATGGACCGCTATGGCAAACGGTACCGGATGTTGAGTCTGGATCCAATGGGATACGATGCGCAATATACGGATCCCTTGTATAAAAATATTCCTTTTTACATCACCAGAAACAAACAAACTGCCGTATCTTTCGGGGTTTTTTACGACAATATGGCTCAAAGTGCGTTTGACATGGGGAACGAAATGGATAATTATCATGGCCATTACCGCTACTATCAATCGTTCGGAGAAGATTTGGACTACTACATTATCCTTGGGCCGGAATTGAAAGACGTCGTCAAAAAATATTCTTGGCTTACAGGAAAAACAATCTTTTCACCGAAATGGAGCCTTGGTTATTCCGGTTCCACAATGACTTATACGGATGCCCCGGACGCCCAGGAACAACTGAACAAGTTTATCGAGGAATCTGAAAGACACGATATTATATGCGATTCTTTCCAATTGTCTTCGGGCTATACATCGATTGGTGACAAACGCTATGTTTTCAATTGGAACAGGGATAAGTTTCCAGACCCAAAAAGCTTCATCGATACATATCATCAAAAAGGGGTCAAACTTTGCGCAAATATTAAACCCGCGCTGCTGAAAGATCATCCATCATTCGAAGAAATGAAAAAACGAAAGATGTTCATTATGGACGGTTCCGAAGAAAATGAAGTGGTGCAGTTCTGGGATGAAGTCGGATCTTATGTCGATTTCACCAACGAAGAGTCGGTCCAGTGGTGGAAAGACAATGTAACAAAGCAACTTCTTGAATACGGAATCGATTCCACTTGGAATGACAATAATGAATTTGAAATTTGGTCGAAAGACGCTTCTTGCAATGGATTTGGCGAGAAAATCAGCTTTGAGGATGTTCGGGCTTTGCAGCCGCTTCTTATGATGAAAGCATCTTTCGAAGCGCAAAAAGAGTTTGCGCCTAATCTGCGGCCTTACCTAATCTCAAGATCAGGCAGTCCGGGGATGCAGCGGTATGTGCAGACTTGGTCCGGTGATAACTATACAAATTGGAAGTCACTCAAATACAACATTAAGATGGGCCTTGGATTAAGCATGTCCGGCATCTATAACACGGGACATGATGTGGGCGGGTTCTCCGGTCCGGCTCCTGAACCTGAATTGTTAGTGCGATGGGTGCAAAACGGCATTTTCCACCCTCGTTTTACCATCCATTCCTGGAATGAAGACCAGACCGTCAACGTTCCGTGGATGTATGAAGAAACAACTGGGCATATTCGCGAATTGGTCAAATTCCGCCACAAGATCCTGCCTTACTTATATACAGCGCTTTACAATGCGCACAAAAATTATGAGCCGATCATCCGTCCTACATTCTACGATTTTGGCCATGATCCAAAGACGTTTGAAGAAAACGACGATTTCATGCTTGGCGAATCGATGCTTGTTGCTTCTGTAGTCGAAAAGGGAAGCGTGGAAAGATCTGTCTACCTCCCTTTGCATGAAGCAGGTTGGTACAACTTCCATAATTCCGAATGGCATGAAGGCGGCCAGATAATAACTGTTCCGGCTCCTTTGGAACTGGCACCGCTTCTTATAAAAGCTGGCAGCATTATTCCGGTAAACAATTTTGCCGCTACGTTTGCAACCAAAGAGCAAGAAGAAAGAGGCTTTATGCTCTTCCCGCATAAAGAAGAAGGAAAAGCGGCATACCACCTGTATGAAGATGATGGAGTTTCGCAAAATTATGAAACAAATCACAAAGTTGTTTCTATAGAGATGGAATCCACTTCAGAAGTTGTGGAAATCACACTTAACATACAAGGCAATTATGAACTGCCTTACGATAAGATTCGTTTTGACTTGAAAGGAAATGACAAGCGCAAACTTGTTGTAAATGGACAAGAGGTGAAGGAGACAGCAGAGGGCTATGTAGTTTCGCTGTCCTAACAGATTCTTCTAAACTCGGCAATCTCTACTTGCTGGACCTTTCTATTTCAACAGCCTAAAAACAGATCAAACCAAGCCAGTTCTGCGGAGGTATCCATGAATTTTATAACTGAAGATTTTTTGTTAAACACGGAAAGTGCGAAGATTTTATATCATCAATATGCCAAAGATATGCCTATCTATGATTTCCACTGTCATTTGAGTCCGAAGGAAATTGCTGAGAATCATCGGTTCAAGAGCATAACGGATATCTGGCTGTCCGGAGACCATTACAAATGGAGAGCAATGAGAGCTTTGGGAATTGAAGAGCGGTTCATTACAGGAGATGCGGAAGATAAAGAAAAGTTCCGCGCTTGGATACAAACGGTTCCCTACACAATGGGAAATCCTTTATACCACTGGTCGCACTTAGAGGTGAAACGCTATTTCGGCTACGACAAAGTGATCAAGGAAGAAAATTGGGAGGAAATGTGGGAGCAATTCAACGAACGTGTTCACTCTGATTCCTTTTCAGCTCAAGGAATCATCAAAGACAGCAATGTAAAAGCGATTTTCACAACAGACGATCCTGCAGAAACGTTAAACTATCATGAAGCTATTGAAAAGAACGAAAATATTGAAGCTAAAGTGCTTCCTACTTTTCGTCCGGACAAGGGGCTTAATCTGCTAAACCCTAACTTTGTGGATTATATGGAAGAGCTGGGCAAGTCAGCAGATCAAGAAATCACCAGCTACGAAGAGTTCTTGAATGTTTTGAAGAAAAAGGTGGAATATTTTCACGAACATGGCTGCCGCGCATCAGATCATGGTTTTGACTATCTGCCTTACAGTGAAGCCACTTTTGATGAAGTAAAGGAAATTTTTGCGCAAGTTTTGAACGGAGGTATAGTTTCAAAGGCGGAAGAAGACAAGTACCGTACCTTCACCATGAAATTTTTAGGGGAATTATATGCCAAGCACGGCTGGGCGATGCAGCTCCATATAGGAGTGGTCCGCAACAATAACACAAAGATGTTTGAGCTGTTAGGTCCTGATGCCGGGTTTGATTCGATGAACGATTTTGAATTGGCTCGTCCGTTGAACAAGTTTTTGGATAGCCTTGAACGCAGCAATGCGTTGCCCAAAACGATCATTTATACATTAAATCCGACCCAAAATGAGCTGATTGCCAGCACAATCGGCAATTTCCAGTCGAGTGAAATGAAAGGGAAGATTCAGTTCGGTTCAGGCTGGTGGTTCAATGATCAAAAAGAAGGAATGCTCCGGCAAATGAAAGAATTGGCCAATGCGGGACTGTTAAGCCAATTTGTGGGCATGTTAACCGATTCGCGCAGTTTTCTTTCTTATACGAGGCATGACTACTTTAGAAGAATCCTTTGCCAATTGCTTGGGACGTGGATTGAAGAAGGGGAATTACCGAAAGACTACGCGTTCATTGGCAAAATGGTCCAGGACATTTCCTATAACAATGCCAAAGCATATTTTGGTGTGGAGATCGACTGAAATAGGTTTATCCTGCATTCAAAATTGTGACTAAGAAAATCGCGTAAACCGGGTTGGCCAGTTCCGGTAAAAGATAAAAGGGATGTTCCGTGTTTTCCAATTATGAAACAATTGCGGGTGTGTGGCTGTTATTACCGGCGACAGTGATGTCCTTTATTCGGAAATGTCGCCGCAGTTTGCAGCATTTATAGAAAAATAGTAGTAGGCTGCCATACACCGAATCAGGGGTATGGCAGCCTATTTCCATAAAATCAGGTTTTTATGATTCGCTTTAGGGCAAGAGGCACCAGCCTTCAATAATCTGCCTTGCCAATGTTTCGCTCTTGATCTCGGGCGACTGTAGACAAGCTGTCTGTTTGGTTTGGCGGTCCATTCGGGTAACAGGAATATTAAGATGGGATGTAGAATAAAGATTAGGGAAGAATTATGTTTATATTGATTGAAAAAAGGAGGGCCAGCTATGTTACTGGAACAAATGCAAGACATCCAATTGAATGACCTGGAAGGCAACCAAGTTTCCATCAGCGATTTCCGCGGGAAGAACACGCTTATTTTCATGTGGGCATCCTGGTGACGCTGCCGTGCCCAGCTGCCCGGGTGGCAGCAAGTGTATGAAAAATACAAAGATGCTAATTTCGAGATTTTGTCGGTTGCCGCAGATGGCCAAGGGCCGGAAGTCGTCAAGCCGTATACTGAAGGAACTACTTTTACGACAGTGGTCGATGAAAATAATGTGTTGATCAACCTATTCGGCTTTAAAATGGTGCCAAATGGAATTTTTCTTGATGAGGAAGGAACAATCCGGATGATCAAAGAAGGATTCAAGCTGGATAATCCGGAAAACATCAAGGCGGTTGAACAGCTGCTCCATAAAGAAGTGGAGAAAGTCGAGTTTGACGGCGGCAGCCCGAAAAGCGGCCAATCCGATCTGCAGCAGCAATTAGCCCAGACAAAATACAAGCTGGGCATGGAATACGCCAAGCAGGGCCGCAATGATGAGGCGTTAAAAGAATTGGATGATGCATGCCTGCTGGATCCCGATAATTTCACTATCCGCAAACAGCGTTGGTATATCCGTTTTCCGGAAAAATTCAGTCCGGAGATTGAATTTGAATGGCAGCAAGGCCAGCTTGAAAGGGAAAAAGAGGAAGAAGAGCGCCACCGGAACCAAGGGCTGATCTGTGGGCCAGATGGCTGCTTTTTGCCAAGCACGTGACGAAGAGGCCGATTTTGGCCTTTTTCTTTTCAACCAGAAAAATGGGACATAGATAAAAGGGAGATGAAGGAGAGCCGATGAAACCGAAAGTATTTATTTCTGCACCCATTCCAAAAGAAGTGGAAAACTATATTGCACAACATTGCGATTATCGGATCTGGGACAAAAAAGAACCGATTCCGCCAGAGATCCTTGCCGAGGAAGTGGCAGATGTGGAAGGGCTGATGACTAAAAAAGGCGCAATCAACAAAGAATTTTTAGAAAAAGCGCCTCAGTTAAAAGTGGTCAGCACGATATCCGTAGGCTACGACTCTTTTGATATTGAAGCGATGAAAGAAAGAAGCGTACTGGGAACCCATACGCCGTTTGTTTTGGACGAAACGGTTGCGGACCTGGTATTCGGATTGATATTATCAGCGGCCCGGAGACTGCCGGAACTTGACCGATGGGTGAAAGAAGGCAATTGGGGCAAAGAAAAAAGCTCGGAACGGAATTTTGGCGTAGACGTCCACCATACGACACTTGGCATTATCGGAATGGGCAGGATCGGAGAAAAAATTGCCAGAAGAGCTGCGCTGGGATTTGAGATGAACGTCCTGTACAACAGCAATTCAAGAAAACAGGAAGCGGAAGAGAAATATGGCGCACGGTACAGTGAAGTCGATGACCTGCTTGCCGCCTCTGATTTTGTTGTGGTGATGCTTCCCTTGACGCCCGAAACGCACCATATCATAGGACAGAAACAATTCGATTTGATGAAGCCGGACGCCATCTTTATCAATTGCGCAAGAGGCCAGGTTGTAGATGAAAAAGCTTTGGTCCAGGCACTTCAGGAAAAGAAAATACGCGGTGCGGGGCTTGATGTGTTTGAAGTGGAGCCGGTGGAATCGGACAACCCGCTGCTGCAGCTGGACAATGTCGTAACGCTGCCCCATATCGGATCCGCGACGCACAATACGCGGTTTGATATGGCCATGAAAGCAGCAGAAAACTTGGTAGCTGGGGTGACAGGACAAGTGCCGCCTGACGTCGTAAAGGAACTGAGGAGTTTGACGGAGCAGTGAAGGGCAATGGCGCTTTGTCGATTAGGGAATAGAGCAACAACTTCAAATGGAGCCAAAATGAAAACACCGTTCATATAGGAATGGTGTTTTTGTGTGCCGCTTTTTAAATTTTTGGTATTTGGAACTATTATAAGTTGACCATGCTGGCAGCTTTTGCAGCCGTTTTTTTCGTGGCCGGCACTAATGGAATCAAGTGCTTCATGTCAGCATCTGTCCCTAGCGGATCAACTCGCAGGCTGAAATGGTTAATGGCGTCTCCGATAACTTTTGCCTGTTCTTCCAAAAGCGAATCAGATAAATCAATGGAATCGATGGAAATCAACGAGTCCGATATTTCAATGATGCGCGCTGCCTGCTCATCCAATACAGCGGCAATCTGCAAGAACGTCCAGCGTTTTCGCAGCGCAATTGAATTGTAATGGTTGTGCCCGTTGACATAAAGGCCAGGGCCTTGTTTTTTCTGCAGAATTTCCTGAATTTGTACGTGCGGGTGAATGTAATGCATAGGCTCATGTGATTTTGCAGTTGTTGCATAGATAGGATGATGGCCAAAGACGAGAAGCGGTGTCTCTCCGGAATATTCGACTACTGACTCAAGCCATTCCTGCTGAATGGGATCAAGAACGCCTCCGCAATCATTGAGATCCTGTTCTCTTGTGGTATCCAGGAAAGCCAACATTGCCGAGTCTGTTTCAACCAAGTGAAAGCGCTGCTGCTGCGTGATTTCCAAAACTTCCTTGCGCTTCAAACCATAGACATCATGGTTGCCAAGAACGTGGACAAACTGCTTTCCGTGGCGGCGGATGATCGAATAGATATTCTTCAGCTCTTCTTCCGTTCCGTAATTTGTTAAATCCCCAATGGATACATATATGTCTGCCGGTATCGAAAAAAAACGCTCCATAAACGTTTCGTAAAATCCTTGGCGCGCACCTGCGATAAATTGGTTGTCTGTAGTCAATTCAGGGTAATGCAAGTCACCGATTACTGCGATTCTCATGTCTTTTCATTCTCCCTTCATCTCTATGTTCATTACTAGTGTACCCTCTAATTAATGAGCCGCTATTAAGAGAATATTAAGAGATTGTTAATGCTATAAAAGTTAGCATTATTAAAGAGAAGGTTGTGGTTATTAGATTGCTGAAAGAAGCATGGCTGCTCTAATAAAAAACGAAAGTTGTATTACAGATTTTTAAAAATAAATTCAACTTGTAATACAACTTTTATTAAAATAATTAGAAAATTGTGTTTACAATCGCTTTTTTAGGTGTTATTGTGTAGTTGTAATACAAGAAGTAAGAGTAATATGAAAATAAACATAAAATTTGTAATACAGGTTGGTGTTTAAAGTGAAAGTTTTAGAAGGTCAAACCCCTAGTGAAAGAGTCTTTGATTACATTATGGAAAAGGTTGTGATAAAAGAGTGGAAGCCTTACACGAAGATTATGTCCGAGAAAGAACTCGGCGATGAATTAAATGTAAGTAGAATTTCCGTCCGACAAGCGTTGGATAAATTAGTGGCTTTAGGGATTTTAGTTAAAAAGAAAGGATCAGGTACTGTCGTTCAAGATATCAAACCTCAGGTTTTTTTTAAAAGTTTAATCCCTGCTTTAGTTTTAAATGAAAACGATATTAAAAGTATTATTGAATTTCGTATTCCGTTCGAACAAGGAAATGTAGAAATGTTTATCAAAAATTATGATGAAGACAGGGTAAAGAGACTGCGTGAAATTCATGAGAACATGAAAAAGAGCTACTCAGATCCCGAGGAATTTCATTTACATGATTTCTATTTCCATAAAGAAATTGCCTACGGAACTGGAAATCAAATAGTCATAAGCATTAGTGAGACGCTTCACAGTATTTTAAAATTTAACATTAAGCAACTGTATACCGATGTTGGTCCGGACATTGCGATGGAATTTCATGAGGAAATCTTGAATGCCATCGAAAATAGGGATAAGGAATTGGCTCCATTATTGATGAGAAGACATTTAGAGGCGACTTTACAAAAACTAGAGTGAATTTAATCTCTAGTTTAATGAAAATGTAAGGGCTTACTTTCTGGAAGTATTAATTTAATTATAAAAGGGGAGAAAAAAATGAAAAAAATACTGTTTTTGTTTTTGATTCTGTTAATGATTGTAGTTATGGCTGCTTGTTCATCTGGAACTTCTGGAAGTGGTTCTGAAGGAGTAAAAACAATAAAGATAGCTCACGGATCCAACGAATCTTACCACATGCATAAAGCTTGGTTGGAATTTGAAAAAGATTTGGAGGCAAATGGAAACTTTGAAGTTGAAATTTATCCTTCTTCTCAATTCGGTAATGATGATGAGATGGTAGAAAGCGCAAAATTAGGGGATATTACTATTGCGACACCGCCTTCATCATTTTTGACTGATGAAGCTAAAAATATGGCACTGATTGAATTGCCTTATGTCTTTCCTGACCGCGAAACTGCCATAAATACTTTAGGTGGGGAATGGGGACAAGCTCAACTTAAAGATCTTGAAGATGACGGTTTAATCGGCATGGGTTATTTAGAAAATGGAGTGCGCCATTTAACAAACAACACAAAACCAGTAGTAACTCCACAAGACCTGCAAGGGCTTAAGTTAAGAACAATGCAGGTTCCGGCACACGTTTACTTATGGAACGACCTGGATGCAATAGCAGAAGGTGCGCCGTTCGCTGAGCTTTATAACAACTTAAGTTCTGGTCGTTTTGATGGCCAAGAAAATCCTATTTCGCAAATTTATGCTCAGAAATATTATGAGGTACAGAAATACTTGACGTTAACAGGACATGTTTATACATCTTACGTACCTGTAATGAACCAAGATTTTTGGAATGAACTTACTGATGAAGAAAAAGATGAAATTACTACCGCTTTTGCAGATGCGCGTGATTTCCAACTGGGCTTAATTGCAGAAGAGGAAAGCGGACAGTTGGAAGAAATTAAAAACAATAAAGATTATCCAACGGAAGTTACAGAATTGACTGAAGAGCAAAAGCAACTATGGATTGACGCTGCTCAACCAACTTTAGAAAAATACCGTACGGAATTAGGTGCAGAAGTCTTTGACGAATTTAATGCAGCGATTTCTGAAGCAAGGAAATAATGACCTTGAATACCCACACTTGTAATAAAGGTGGGTATTCTCTAAATATTTTCTGTATGTTAAGGGGGGGAAGGAAGTGCAGGTTGTTAAAAGTTTTACTGACAATATCGAGAAATTTTTATGTGTCGTTTTATTGGCTTTTATCACCGCTATAATGACAATCAATATATTGATGCTGATTATCGCTGATAGTGCTTTAGCGTGGGCCTCTGAAGCCGTATTAACACTATTTGTATTTTTTGTTTGGGTTGGAATTAGCTATGGCTTTAAAGAAAGAAAGCATATTAGAGTCACCGCTTTGGTAGACATTCTGCCAACAAAAGCACAAAAAATTTTAGAGCTATTTGTGAACTTGTTGATTCTAGCGTTTTTCGCGATAATCTTGGTTGTCGGATTCCAGTGGATGAGTCATCCTTCTGTGGTAACCGAAACTTCACTTTTGTTAAGATACCCGATGTGGCTTCTGTATTTAGCTGCACCGCTTGGAGCATTATTATCTGTTATTAGGATTACTCAAAACTTCATCCAAGATATGAAAACAGTCAAATAGATTAAGGGAGAAGGTCAAATAATGGAAGCCATTGTATTATTCGGATTGCTTTTTCTTCTCATCAGTATAGGTGTTCCTATTGCTTTTTCACTAGGAATCTCCTCTATCGCGGTAATTTTTCTTTTTCAAACAACGACATTGATGTTCCAAGCGAAATCTATTGTCTCAGCCATCAATTCTTATCCCCTTTTAGCAATACCGCTTTTTATATTGGCAGGAGAGCTTATGTATTCAGGGGGCTTGTCAAAAAGAATTATTGACTTTTTTGAGTCATTGGTCGGTCATTTCAAAGCTGGCTTGGCATATGTAAATGTTTTGGCATCAACTTTTTTTGCGGCGATTTCAGGATCATCTCCAGCTACTGTCGCTGCAATAGGAACAAATTTAATTCCTGAAATGACAAAAAGGGAGTATACAAAAGAGTATGGTACTTCATTAACTGCTTCTGCAGGAATTATAGGCGTTATGATTCCACCTAGTATCCCGTTTATCATGTATGGAATTTCTGCGGAAGTATCTATTAGCCGGCTATTCATTGCAGGTATTGTTCCGGGATTGCTATTCGCTTTAGGTTTTATGGTTGTCGCAAATATCTTGTATAGAAGAGCGGGTTTTCAAGCAGAGAGAACAACGTTTGTCGCATCCAACGTTTGGAAAACTTTCAAAAAAGCTATCTGGGCATTATTGGCTCCGATTATCATACTGGGAGGAATATATGGAGGGTTTTTTTCCCCGACAGAAGCTGCGGCAGTAGGAGTGTTGTATGCGCTTTTAGTGGGTCTTTTCATATACAAGGATCTGAAAATTAGGAATCTTTTCACTGTATTTTCCCAGACAGCTCTAACGTCAGCAACGATTCTTTCTTTAGTCGTTTTTGCCTCCACTTTCGGCCGTCTTCTGACACTCGAACAAGTGCCGGCAAAGTTAGCAGCTTTCTTAACAGGTTTCTCGGATAATCCGATTATCATATTGTTGCTTATAAATATTTTCCTCCTATTTGTGGGGATGTTCATGGAAACCGTTGCTTCTATTATCATTTTAACTCCAATCCTTTTGCCTGTAGTTGTAGCTCTTGGAGTTGATCCGCTGTTATTCGGTGTTATCATGACAGTTAATTTGGCTATAGGCTTTTGTACACCTCCATTAGGAGTGAATCTGTTTGTGGCAAGCGGCATTAGTGGCCTTTCAATAGAGAAGATTGCCAGGGGCCTCGTTCCATATTTTGTTGTCATGATAGTTTTGTTACTGGTTATAACATATGTTCCGCCAGTCTCTACGTTCCTGCCAGGATTTTTAGTAGGGCAATAAATAATGTAGGAGGTCTAGAATGTCTAAATACAAAGTATATGTCAGTGATTTTGACTATCCGGATATCGAGATAGAGAAGGCAATATTAGAGCCAATTGGAGCCGAAGTTATCGGTTTGCAATGTAAAACAGGTGAAAGCTTAGCTGAGCAAGCAAAAGATGCGGATGCTATTTTTCAACAATACGCTAAAATTTCCAGAGAAACTATTGAACAACTTCCAAAATGCAAAGTAATTGCTCGTTATGGAATTGGTGTAGACATTGTAGATGTAGAAGCAGCTTATGAAAATGGCATGATAGTGACAAATGTGCCAGACTATTGTATCGACGAAGTTGCGAATCATTCCATCTCTATGGCATTTACGCTCATTCGCTCAATACCTGCTTTCGACAAGGCGACTCACAATGGAAATTGGCACTGGAGCGATTGGTTGGCTCCGATTCATCGCATGAGAGAAATGACTTTTGGGCTCGTCGGGTTTGGACGTATTGCTCAAAACATGGCAAGAAAACTAGCTGCTTTTGGGTTTGATATTATAGCTTACGATCCTTATGTTTCTGAAGGGTTGATGAATTCACATAATGTTAAAAAAGTGGATTTGGATACATTATTAAGAACTTCCCATGTAGTAGATGTTATGTGCCCTCATACCCCGGAAACCCATCATTTAATTAATGAAGAAGCATTAAAGAAAATGAGAAAAGATTCTATTCTAATAAATTGCGCAAGAGGAAAACTTGTAGATAACAAAGCGCTATTCCAGGCGCTGAGTAAGGGATGGATTGTGGCCGCAGGGCTCGATGATACCGAGGAAGAACCTGCAAAAGTAGAAAATTGGTCGCCTAAAGATAATCCATTGTTCACTCTTGATAATTGTATTATTACACCCCATGTTGCTTATATATCTCAGCCAGCTTTAAATGAGTGCAGAAGAATTGCTGCTGAAAACATAAAAGCTGTCTTACTAGGGGAGCGTCCTCCTAACTTAGTTAAACCCAAAATCATTACTCAAGAGAAAGGGAAAGTAACTAACAATGGATAAAGCCGATGTCGTTAAGAAAATAAAGGAAGCAAGAATAGTGGCGATTATCAGGGGAGTAGAAGAAATAGACATACTAGCTACCGTGCAAGCTTTAGTTGACGGTGGAATTGAAATAGTGGAAGTAACCTTCGATCATAAACAGCCAAACTTTACAGTAGAAACCGTCAATAAAATAAAGAAAATCAAAGATTTTTTTGGAGAACGCATTCTTGTTGGTGCGGGGACTGTATTAACTGAATCAGAAGTAGAACAGGCTGTTAATGCAGGAGCGGAACTTATAATATCTCCAAACGTTAGCCCGCAAGTAATTAAGAAGACAATCAGTTTGAATAAAGTATCCATGCCTGGAGCGTTAACACCAACTGAAGCATTGGTTGCTAATGAAGCGGGAGCAGATTTTGTAAAGCTTTTTCCAGCTGGTGAGTTAGGAATTAATTATTTAAAAGCTTTAATGGGTCCTCTTCAGCATCTTAATTTTATTGCTGTGGGCGGAGTGACTCCTGACAATGTAAAGGAATTCATAAATATTGGTATCTTAGGCATAGGCGTAGGTGGAAGTTTAGTAAATAAAGAAGCAATTAGTAAAAAAGAGTTTTCCAAACTGACTGAAATAGCTAAGCAGTTTACAGCCAATTTATAAAAATATTAAATTATATGGAGGAATTTTATTATGTCACAAAACTTAATTAAATCAGGAAAAATTATTAACCCAAGACCAGAGATCGATGAAAAGCTGATTGCTCCTTATCGGGAAATGGATGATGTACTTTCACTTTCTTGTATAGTCGGTGATTGTATGGCCAGAGATAATGTAATGACTAATGATATGAAGCCTAAGGCCGCAGACAAAAAAATTATCGGACCGGCCATTACTGTTAAACTGACTCCAGGAGACATTGTGGATTGTTTAGATGTATTTGATATTGCAAAGCCGGGAGATGTTGTGGTAATTGACGCTTTTGGTGAAAGTGAAACATCTATTTGGGGAGGACTAATGTCTGGCCTTGCTAGAAATGCGGGAGTGACAGGAGCGGTAATCGATGGAAGCTGCCGGGATACAGATGAGTCAAAAGTGCTTGATTTCCCTGTTACGGCAAAATTTTCAGGACCAAGACAAGCCCATACTGCTATCTCTGGAAGAAAAGAACCGATTAAAATCAATGTACCCATTACATGTGGAGGCATCATTGTCAATCCAGGAGATTTAGTTGTTGCCGATGAAATAGGGGTAGCGGTCGTGCCTTATGATCAATTAGAAGAAGTTTATGGAAAGGCACGCCAACTTGCGGATAATGAATTGAAAATTAGAGAAGAGATATTAAAAGGAGCAACAGTCGAAGAGATCCTAGCTAATTTTGGCCGCATTTAAATTGAAGGTTGTGATGAAATGTACATCTTGACTATAGATGCAGGAACTACCAATACACGTGTGACTCTCTGGCATAAAGATCAACCGCAAAGTATAGCGGTTCGTGAAGTAGGGGTTAGAGATACGGCAACAGATGGCCATAATAGCAAACTGAAAATTGCTATAAAAGATGCAATTACAGAGGTATTGGCTGGAAAAAGATTAACGCTTGAAAACATATCTCAAATAATAGCTACTGGAATGATTACCTCAAATGTGGGGCTCGTTGAAGTTCCTCATTTAATTGCTCCTGTAGGAATAGAGGAATTAGCTCGCGGAATAGTCGCATATAGGTTCCCGGAAATCATAGATAAAGAAATTCTATTTGTACCAGGAGTCAAAAATCATGCAGACGTGAGAACGCTGGAGGATAAAGAATCCATGGATATTATGAGAGGGGAAGAGGTGGAGGTAGTCGGCCTGATTGAGCGCTTGAACTTGGCGGGGCCGGCTGTAGTAATCCTTCCGGGGTCCCACTCTAAATTCATTTCTCTTGATAAAAATAACAAAATTACTGGCTGTGTAACATCACTGGCTGGAGAATTAATATCTTTAATTACAAAAGGCTCGATTTTAGCAAGTTCTTTATCTAGCTCTTTTGCAAAAGAACTGGATAAAGAATTGCTAATTCAGGGATTTGAAGCAGGAACTCGATATGGATTGACCCGTGGAAGCTTTATGGTAAGAATTTTAGATCGGTTTACCGAGTTGACAGACAATCAAAAGGCAAACTTTTTGCTGGGAGTAATTTTATCTGATGATTTAAAGGCTCTAAAAAATAGCACCGCCATAAAAGTAAGTTCAGATTCTCTTATTATAATAGCTGGAAAAGAGATACTAAAAGATGCGCTCGAAGTTGTCATCTTAGAGGATGGGTTCTTTAAAAACATTAGAAAAGCAAGCAAAGAAGAAGCTAACCATTTAGCTGGTTTTGGCGCCTTATGCGTATCAAAGCGTTCACTAAAGGAGATGCAACCTTAAATTCTGCAGAAGAGAAGCAACAAAGTTTGGTATTGTAACATAAAAATTAGGAACTGGAGTGGATATTTTGAAGGTAGCCGATATAAAGGTATATATATTAAAGTCTGCACTTCCACAGCCTTTTGCTTTTTCACAAGAATGGGTCACTCAGCGTTCTTCAACAATTGTTGAGATTGTGACTGATGAGGGTTTAAGCGGGTGGGGCGAAGCGCTTAGTGCAGGACTTCAGCAACCTGAAATTTCTGCAGCTACTATCGAAAAAGTGTTAAAACCCCTTGTATTAGGAAAAGACCCGCTACATACAGAAGTTATTTGGGATGAGATGTATCACCATACGAAAGATTACGGTAGAAAAGGCGCGGTTATAGGTGCTATAAGTGCCATAGATATAGCACTTTGGGATTTGAAAGGAAAAATTTTAAAACAACCAATCTGCAATTTGTTGGGTGGAGTTTTCCGTAAAAAAGTTCAGGCGTATGCTACTGGATTTTTTAGGACACAAGGCCAAGGGGAGAAAAAACGATTAGCAGAAGAGGCAAGCAACCATGCAGCTAATGGCTTTGAATTGATGAAAGTGAAGCTAGGCTTTGGCATTCAGGATGATATTGAAGTAATGAATGAGATTCGTCAAGCGGTAGGAGATAAAGTAGAATTGATGATTGATGTTAATCATGCGTACAGTGTAAGCGAAGCGATTAAACTTGGAAGAGCTTTGGAAAATTTTAATTTGAGATGGTTTGAAGAACCTGTAATTCCTGAAGATATAAAAGGATATCAAATGGTTAAAAATAGAATTGATGTTCCAATTGCCGGCGGAGAGGCGGAATTTACAGCGTTTGGATTCAGAGATCTCCTAGAGAGTCGAGCAGTAGATTTTGCGCAACCCGATATTTGCATTGCTGGAGGATTTACAGCATGCAAACAGATTGCGGCAATAGCGGCTGTTCACGGAATACAGGTGAATCCGCATGTATGGGGAACGGCCATCGGTCAAAATGCGTCTTTGCACTTTTTAACTTCAATTCCTCTTGCTAACAGATCATTGTTCGCTCAAGAACCAATTTTTGAATATGATACTTCTTCTCATCCTTTTAGAACAGATTTAGCGAAAAATCCAATTGAACATGAGAATGGTTGGGTGACAGTGCCAGAAGGAGATGGATTAGGTTTAGAGATAAATCGAGATTTTTTGAATGAAAACTCAGTTATTTACCGTTAATTCAATGTAAGGAATATAATGAAACATAAGGAGATGTTTTATACAAAAACCACCGCTCAGACAAAGAGCAGTGGTTTTTTCATTTTGCTATATATGCGGAAGATTTTTCCCTTCCGCAAAAGCTTTCAAATTTTCCAAGCTAAGGCCGAAGCCGTCTGCATTTACCGTTACCCGGGTTCCGTCCTGCTCGGGAAACAAATCGAACGTAAAAAGCGTCCCATCCGAATCGGAAGCATAGGAAAACCTTTCGAAAGGCAGAACCTCGGCAATAGTGAAACTCATTGAGATGCTTTCGCCTTCTTCCAGTGAATTATGGTCGCTTGGCATCAGTATGAACAGCGCCTTTTCCCCAACCTCCACTTTCGGTATTTGCCAAATCGAACCGGGAGCGTACCAAGTGGAAAAGCGGCCGTCTTTAACAATGGAGTTCCATACCGTTTCAGGGTCGGCATCAATGAAAACAGAGCGTGTGCCGGTATTCATCCGATCAACCTCCTGTTTTCTTTAAACTCTAGGTGTTTTTTGTTTCGCTAACAAGTGCACAAAATACCGTAAAACAGCTAAAAAAATAAAAATAATCCATTTTTTTCCTTGTTCTAATAAGACTGCCATTTATCTGGTCAAAATTCCGCTTCAACTTCGTCTGACAAAAGAAAGACCGGCTAATATCTGCTGCTGCGAAACCACAGCAAATACTTCATTTATAAGAATGTATTAACTTCAACTAAAAGGTGTCTCGGTTGAAAAAAGTATTGCTAAAAGTCAGATTCTTTATTATCATTATTAATAATGATAATAAAGGGAGAGATTTGATGAAAGAATCAAAGGCAGACGTCGTCTTGCACCCGGTACGGATGCGCATCATCCAAACATTAGTGAACAGACGGCAGCTGACTGTACAGCAAATCGGAGAAAAGTTGCCGGATGTTCCGCAAGCCTCGCTATACCGGCACCTCAAAAAGCTGGTAGAGGCGGAGATTGTCAAAGCGGTTGAGGAACATCAAGTACGCGGCACTGTTGAAAAGGTCTACGCTTTGCCGGAACAGGCGGCATCTCTAAGCGAAGAAGAACTGAAGAACGCTGGCGCCGAGGAACATATGAGCTTTTTCATGAAATTCTTCGCTACTGTTTTGGACGATTTCGAGCGTTATGTGGCGCAGGACGATTTTGATTTTATCAAAGACGGAACAGGCTATCGCCAAGTTTCTTTCTATGCCAATGACGATGAATACCTTGACTTGCTGGAAACCATAAACGGCGCAATGATGAAGCTGATCGGCAATGAAGAAGAGGGCAGGCGCAAGCGGACATTGACAACGATTGTGACTGCTGAAAAAAACAAGGAACAAAAGAAATGATATAAAAAAGGAGTGAAGCCAATGAAAAGAAAGAGTTTCTGGAAATCATTTTTAGCACTTTTCACCTTTGGATTGATCGGCATTATCTTTTTTATCCCTTCTTTAATTCCACTGGTTGAAGAACAATTGCAAAGCATACCAAATCCGCCGGATATCCCGCTCGTCCTGCTCGTCTTGCTGTCTTTGATCAATCCGTTGATTTTGTTGACGATTGCGGTGCTGGCAGGCTTGATGACTGCCCCGAAAGTCGGTTTGGTGTCTTATCTTCATTTATGGGTAAACGGGAACTTTGAAGGAGATGCAGCCGCTTCTTTCAAAAAAGCTGTGCCGGCCGGAATCTTCTTGGGAGCAGCGGCGGCTGCCGTTCTTTTTCTTTTGGAACTCGCCTTTCAGCCTTATTTGCCGGAGGCGCTGCAAACTAGCGCCGGCTCCAGAAGCTTGCTGGGAACAATAGGGGGGATCTCCTACGGGGGAATTACGGAAGAGCTGCTCCTTCGTTGGGGCATGATGTCCCTTTTTGTATGGATCCTATGGAAACTGTTCCAACGATCACGGAAAGCGCCTTCTGCGGCAATTTTCTGGATCAGCATTCTGGCAAGCGCGCTGCTGTTTGCCGTCGGCCATCTAGGGGCAACGGCATTGGCTGCACCGCTCACTGCGGCTGTGTGGGCGCGGATGCTTCTCTTGAATGGCATCGCCGGTTTGGTGTTCGGCTGGTTATACTGGCGAAAAGGGCTGGAAATCGCCATGGTTTCCCATGCTTTTGTCCATATCACAACCACGTTAATCACAGCAGTATGGTCGTTGTTTTAATGCACAGGAAATCTTGGTTGGCTATAGTGAGGAGGCTGTCTATGGAAACGTTAATCGAAGTGAACGGGCTGGCGAAATCATTCGGCAAGCAACTGGTCCTGAAAAACGTCAATTTCCGCGTCAAAAAGGGAGAGATAATCGGGTTGCTGGGACCTAATGGGGCAGGAAAAACAACGTTCATCCGGTTGTTGAACGGCGTCATTAAATCCGATTCGGGCTTGGTTCGTGTCAAAGGGCTGGATCCGGCCCAAAACGGCGATGAAATCCGCAAAATTTCTGGTATTGTGACGGAAAGTGCCGGACTTTACCATCAGCTGAGCGGAAAAGAGAACCTGGAATTTTTCGCTGGCTTATACGGTGTGAAAGACAAGGGGAGAGTAGAGGGGCTTTTAGAGTTGTTTGATCTGAAAGAGCATCAGCACAAGCAGGCTGGAAAGTACAGTACAGGAATGCGGAAGCGCCTCGCTTTGGCGAAAGCGCTGCTCCATAAACCTGAAATCCTCTTTCTGGACGAACCGACAAACGGGCTGGATCCCGACGGCATCGAGCAAGTGCTGTCCTACCTCAAAAAATATAACGAAGAAACCGGGACAACCATTATTATCTGTTCACATGTTCTCCACCAACTGGAGAAAATCTGCGATTCTTTCGCTTTTATCGAGCAAGGAACGATTGCCGAGCAGGGGACACTGGCTGAATTGGAAGAGAAGTACGTGGAGGTATTGACCGTGAACGTCAATACCACATTCCAGCCGGCTCAAGGAGAGTTCCTTGGATATCCGTGCCGGATCATAAGCGGCAATATGGTCGCTTTCGATTTGCCCTCAAAGCATGCCATTCCTGAGTTGCTTCAAGGGCTGCTCCAAACCGACCCGATATTTTCCGTGATTCCGGCGAACAACGATCTGCAGTCCATTTACTTTCAGGTTAGGAGGAAATTCAATGGAATCGTTCATCAGTAAAGCGTTGGTCAAGAAAGATTTGACAGATATCGTCAGAAGCAAAACTTTGTTGATCACGATGATTGCTATCCCGATTCTTTTTACGGTTCTATTTCCGGCACTGTTGATGGGAAGTGCACTATTTTTCGATCTGGAAGAAATTGCAGGGGAAGACGGACGGAAGCTGGTTTCTGTTTTCGCCGGAAGCTCCATGGGCAGCGCCGTCTCTGCTTATTCTCTTGAGCAGCAGATGACATACATCTTCATCAATTACATGTTGCCGACACTATTCTTGCTGGTGCCGATCATAACAGCGATGACGGTTGCAGCGAATAGCTTTGTGGGGGAAAAGGAGCGGCGGACACTGGAAAGCCTGCTGTTTGCGCCGGTTTCCATCCATAAACTATTCCTAAGCAAAGTGGCAGCATCGTTCATCCCGCCGTTTCTTGTCTCAATTATTAGTTTCCTGGTCTGCGGCATCATCATCAACGTGCTTGGCTATCCATTGTTCCGGGAGCTGATTTTCCCGTCAGCCAACTGGATAGTATTGATCACTTGCCTTTCTCCGATGGTGATTTTGCTCGTTGTCCTGGTCAATATTGTGATTTCATCCAAAGTCAAAACGTACCAGGAAGCCCAGAACATTGGGGGTGTCATCGTGCTGCCGGTGGTGGGCATGCTAGTAGGCCAAATCAGTGGATTGTTTTTGCTGGGAGTTGGCCTGATTCTCATCATTTCATTGGGCGTCTTGCTTGTTAATCTTATGCTATGGCACCGAATTTCCAAACATAACGACCGATTTGCCTTGTTTGAAAAGCAAATACATTGATGCAAAAAGAGTCTTCCTTCTGCTTGAAGGAAAACTCTTTTTTGTTCAGCTATTCCAAGGGTTGAGCGCTTCCCATTCAGGGCGCAAAATCCCCATCACGATAATATCAAAGCGTCTGCCGTCCCGGTACACCATCGAGCGCTTGCGTCCTTCCACTTGAAACCCTGCTCTTTCGTAAGCCTTGATGCCGCCCGCGTTGTATTCGATAACTTCCAAGCCTACACGATCCAGGTTCATTTCATAAAATGCATAGCGGAGGATCAAGCGGAGCGCATCGGTTCCGTAGCCTTTGCTGCGGTCAGCAGCATCGCCGATTCCGATGGCCAACACGCCGGTCCGATTGTTCCATTCGATGCCGTATATGGTGACGAAACCCACCAAACGGTCTTCGTCGATGGTTCTTAGGCGGAAATACACTTCATTCGCTTCCGGGGAACCTTCGTTCATCAATTGTTCGCTATTGCGGGGCATCGCCATATCCGTATCCACGTTGCGCAGATAATCGGTATCTTCTCCCCATTTCAGCATAATTTCAATATCGTCTTCCCGCGGTATTGAAAGTTTTATCCGTTCGCCGTGGAACAGGTTAGAGATAATTGTCGTCATGTTGATCTCCTTAACTTTTTCAGTTTTGAACACCTCTACAATGGTTGGCGGCTGACTCGTCACACGCAATACCTCATCCCCCTAAATTCCAATTACTTTTATCATAGAGCGTTTAAAAACGGGTGGCAATAAAATCAAAAACTTTGGCACGAAAAAAGCAAGGGAAAAGTTGAAGGGTTATTTCTGCCGAAAGGGGCTATCACTATTTTCTTCATGAAAAATCAGGAGTCCTACATGAACTTCCTCCGTTCTTACATGAAGTTTTGGATTCTTATACGAACTAAAAGCGACTTTATTCGGCCCGAAGATTCGCAGGCCGAATAAAGTCGCTTCTTGTCATCTTCCCATATAAAACGAGTGCAGTTCTTTCTCAAATTCCAAAACTGTCATTCCTGTTAATTGCTTGAAACTTTTTTCGAAATCCCCTGTTTTCCCTACCGATTCGACCAGTTCATTCAGCGACTCCTCACCATACCGATCGACCAGGTATTTAATTGCAAAATAGCTTTGCTCGTAAACGTTCGCCTTGTCGATAAAGCGGGCTTTTTGCCATTGGTCATGGGTTGTCAATTCCTCGAGTGGAACGTCCTGGTAATAGGAGTGTTCGACCCGGAACGTGTCATTGCCCACATACTCTGCTATTCCTTCATGAAACCAAACGGGATAGAGTGTCGAGTCGTCCGCTTTTGTCTTGTCTATTTTCCGTTCAAATGCGTAATGCGTGTATTCGTGCAAAATATTTTTCTGGAAACGGTACAAGGCAAGTTCATCTCCATCCAAAACCGATTCTTTGTTGTAATAGATGATGCCAAGCAGGCGCTCGAATTCCGAATAAAACCCGGATATGTTTTTAAGGTCGGAAAGCTGGCTAATGTCTTCTTCGTTTTCAAAGACGATAATGTCCAAGTCCTGCTCGTCCAATTCACCGAACAGTTCCTCATTGCGTTCCATCGCCCAGTCCAAGGTTTCTTTCGTAAGGGGAAGAAGATTGGAGAAATCGCTTTCGTAATAAATCGAAACGTGGTGGTGGTCTTCCTGGAGATTTGTCTCTTTCAAATGCCGCTCCGCTGCACTGTCGAAGTTTGTATTGACAAGCATCTTGATGGACTGGAAATATGTCAATTCCTCTTGTGTCTTTTCCTCTAAAAACTTGCTCAAAAAAATACTTCCGCCGATCAAAACAATGCCCAGCAAAACAATAATGCTCGATAAAATGAGCGGCAGTATTTTAACTGAAGTCTTCATTTCGTCTCCCTTCTTTCTGACATTGACAGTCGTTTTTGTATTTTAATCTTACCAAGCCCAAAAGGTTAGTTATACATATATTAGCCAGAATTCCTGCATTTCAATCCTTTGAGGGCGAGAAGAGAGCGGCAAAATTTAATGCCGTGAAGAAGAGAAGTTATCCATAGGTTTTGAAGGATGGCAAAAGGAGTAAAGGAGCTTGGTCTGTAATGGCCTTATAGGTGTGAACAAAATCGCAGAGAAACCATGTATTTCTGTATCGCTGCACAATATCCATTGCAAAGTGCTTCTGTAACAAAAAGAAGAATTGAGTAAAATCAATAATATTTTATTGTAAAACAATAAATATTTTGTTAGAATCAATTTAATCAATAGATAAGTGAGGTGCTTTATATGAAACGGGAAACACTCTTTTTAAAGGCAGTTATTATTCTTATGGCGTTACCGGTACTTGCAGTGTGCATTTTTGTGGTGCCTCCGCTTTCGTCATTTGTTGCGGAAGTTATACCGAAATGGGCTTTTTTGCAATATGTCTTTCTGATTGCGATGTACGCGACGGCGGTTGCTTATTTTGTGGCATTGTACCAAGCGTTGAAGCTGTTAAGTTACATTGACAGGAACGTCGCTTTCTCGGAATTATCGGTGAAAGCCATAAAAAATATCAAATATTGTGCAATCACCATCACGGCCTTGTACATCCTGTGCCTGCCGATCATCCTGTACGTGGCGCAAATAGACGATGCTCCGGGACTTGGCGGACTTGGAATGATCATCACGTTCGGTGCAATCGTAATTGCGGTTTTTGCGGCTGTCCTCCAAAAGCTGCTGCAGAATGCCATTGATATAAAATCTGAAAATGATTTAACGGTCTGAGGTGAGATTATGGCGATTATAATCAATATTGATGTAATGCTGGCAAAACGGAAAATGAGCGTCACTGAACTTTCTGAACGGGTCGGAATCACGATGGCAAATTTGTCCATCTTGAAAAACGGCAAAGCGAAAGCAGTCCGGCTCTCGACTTTAGAAGCAATCTGCAAAGCACTCGACTGCCAGCCTGGCGATATTTTGGAATATCAAAAAGAAGAAGACGCATAGAGCATTTCTTCAGAAGCTGAAAGGGCCTTTGCTCGATTGGCCTAGGTGCTCGGTGGTAATAGATGAAAAAAACTAATGTGGCGAGGTGCTTGTTATGAACCGGGGTTCAACACTCTTTTTGAAAGCAGCTATTATCCTTATCGGAGTTCCGGCACTTGCTGTATGTATATTCGGGTTGTCTAGGCTTCACCCGGATTCCCCGTATTGGGAGCTTCCTGAATTGGCTGATCTGCAATACCCGATTTTGATCGGCATGTATTTAGCGATGATTCCGTTTTTCGTCGCGCTTTACCAGACATTAAAGCTGTTAAGTTATATTGACAAAAACGAAGCGTTTTCGGAATTAGCGGTAAAAGCACTGAAAACGATAAAACGCTGTGCAATTGCCATCAGTATCCTGTATGTTTTAGAAATGCCATTCTTGTATCTTCTGACAAAAGCGGACGACGCACCAGGCATCTTAATCGGAATGGCCGTTATTTTTGGTTCACTGGTCGTCGCCGTTTTTGCAGCTGTTCTCCAGAAACTTCTGCAAGATGCCATCGATATAAAAGCGGAAAACGATTTAATAGTCTGAGCTGAGGTGAAAATAATGGCGATTATTATCAATGTTGACGTGATGCTGGCGAAACGGAAAATGAGCGTCACCGAACTTTCCGAACGGGTCGGCATTACGATGGCAAATTTGTCCATCCTGAAAAACGGCAAGGCGAAAGCAGTCCGGCTATCCACTTTGGAAGCAATTTGCAAGGCGCTGGAATGCCAGCCCGGCGACATCCTGGAATATCGTAAGGACGAAATCGCCCCAAGCAACTAAAAAACTTGCACGAGTAAAAAGGCCCGGTCGATTTCGACCGGGCCTTTTTTTATTGTTTGAAAAGGAGAGGATATGGACCAAATCGCAAGATCAGTCGAATTCTTTCTTTTCCCATTCATCTTCCGGAATCTCCAGGTCTTCACCGGAAAAGCGCTCTTCTTTAAACGGATCGCCGTTCAAGTGGAAGCCATTCTGTTCCCAGAATCCCGGCTGGTTCTCATCGATAAACTCGATGCCGCGCACCCATTTGACACTTTTCCAGAAATAAAGGTGAGGTACGACAAAGCGGAGCGGGTAACCGTGTTTGGCCGTCAGCGGCTCACCGTCCAACGAATGGGCGAGGAGAACGTCTTCCCGGTCCAAGTCGCTGAGCAGCACATTCGTTGTATAGTCATAGTCGCCGTGCAGCATGACATACTTGCTTTTTGGCGTAATGCCAAGCTCTTTCATAAGATCCTGGAAGCGGACGCCGGTGAACGTGTTGTCGAAGCGCGACCAGCGGGTGACGCAGTGGATGTCGCGCGTCATCGTCGTTTGCGGCATGCGTAGAATATCGTCATACGACAGCACCACTTCCCGGTCGGTAAGGCCGAAGATCTTCAATGTCCATTCGTTCATGTCATAGACCGGCACTTCCCCTTCATGGAGAACAGGGAAGCGTTCGGTCAGCACTTGGCCTGGCGGAAGACGCTTTGCCAGAGCCGGGTCTATGTCTGCCGTCGGGACTCTTGTCCGTTTGATGCGTTCTGCTTTGGTTAATTTCATCGGATCACTCCTCTATTTGTATAGACAGATTTTCAAAAATAAAAAACTCTTCCTAAGATGAGGAAGAGTTTGGTTTCGCAACGGGATACTCTTCCTCATCTTTCAGGACAAACCGTCCTGCTGGATTTGGCACCATACTAAACATAGCGGTTGCCGGGCGTCATCGGGCCATTCCCTCTGCCTCTCTTGATAAGGATCTGTAGTTTATATAATTTTCTAACAAGATTTATTTTAACCAATAAAAGGAGCTGTTACAATGGAAGAATCAAATTATTTTAGCGAAAGCCATAGAAAAGGCTTTGGGAAGACGGAGATTGACATTGGAAAGAGGACCCAGTAGGTTTGAAAATAGAGGAGTTAGCGAAATGAAAAAACTTTTAGTCTTGATAATGCTTATAGTATTTCTTCTGGGGGCTTGCAGCAAGCCGGAAGCCGGAAACGAGCATAAACTGCTGATTTCCGCGGCGTCGAGTTTATCGGGCGTCATGGAAAAAGCGGCGTCTGAATTCCGGAAAACCGGGCAGGCTGTAGAGCTATCCTTCAACTACGGTTCATCAAGTAAACTAAGAACCCAAATCGAGCAAGGAGCGCCGGTGGACCTCTTTTTATCGGCGAGTGAAGATGACATGGAGTTGCTGAAAGGGCAGCGGCTGATCCAAGCAGACAGTATTGTGCCGTTTGCGAAAAACCGGCTCGTTCTGGCTTCTAGCGCCGATTTGACGGGAGAGAGGGATTTTGAAGCACTGTTGAAGGATGCTGAAACCATTGCGGTCGGCGAACCGGAAAGCGTGCCGCTTGGCCGCTATACAAAAGAAGTGCTCGAAGACTTGGAACTATGGGATCCTCTCGACGGCAAGCTGGTTTACGCAAAAGATGCACGCCAGGTCCTGACCTACGTGGAAAGCGGCAACGCCTCGCTTGGCATCGTCTATGCATCCGATGCGGCGACCTCGAAAAAAATAACGGGCATGGCGGAATTTCCGGAAAGCAGGGAGCCTGTCGTCTACCCGGGAGCGATTGCGTCAGACAGCAAAAACCAGGAAGCCGCCGAAGCGTTCCTGAACTTCTTGGCGGGGCCTGAAGGCCAGAAACTCTTTGAAGAATTCGGCTTTATACCGGCAAGCGGGGCCGGCTCATGATGGCATACGATATGTCGCCGCTGTTGCTGTCGCTGAAAGTCGCTTCAATTTCCACGTTTTTCGTCTTTTTCGCAAGCATTGCCCTGGCGCGTTTGATGAGCCGACGCGAATTCTTCGGCAAAAGCGCCATTGATGCACTCGTTTTGCTGCCGCTGGTCCTGCCGCCGACAGTCATCGGCTTCGGGCTCATTGTGCTGTTCGGGGCGAACGGGCCGCTCGGCAGCCTGCTAGAAGATTGGTTCGGCTTCCGAGTTGTCTTCACGTGGGTCGGCGCTGCCATTGCCTCGTTCGTCGTCTCACTGCCGCTCATGTACCAAAGCGTCATGGCGGCTTTTGAAAAAGTTGACCCGCGCTGGGAAAACGTCGCGCGGACAATGGGCGTCTCCGAATGGCGGGTGTTCCGGACCATCACGTTTCCGCTCGCCTGGCCGGGGATTCTCGCCGGTTTGATCATGGCGTTTGCCCGGGGCATCGGCGAATTCGGCGCGACGTTGATGATTGCCGGCTATATTCCGGGAGTGACGGAAACGGTGCCGCTCGCCATCTATTTCGCTTATGAAGCAGGGGATATGGAAAAAGCGGCGTTTTGGGTCATCGTCATATCAGCAGTCGGGATTGCTGCCATCACCTGGGTCAATTATTGGCGCAAAAAAACAGCGGTCCGCATCGGAAGGGAGTGACGCGCATGCTGACTGTGGATTTCCAGAAAAGTTTGGAGCATTTTGAACTGGCTGTCCAGTTCCGGCTTGAGGATGAAATCATGGCGCTTGTCGGCTCTTCGGGTTCCGGCAAGACAACGCTGCTCAATTGCATCGCGGGCATCGATCAGCCGGATCGTGGTGAAATCACATTGAACAACCGGGAGTTTTATAAGGAAGGGAAAAAGCCGCTAAAAATACAAAAGCGGAAAGTCGGCTACCTGTTCCAGGACTATGCCTTGTTTCCGCATCTTTCTGTAGAAGAGAATATTTTGTATGGCACTTCACGCGGTTCGGATTTGTCGCATGTCACCGAACTGACGAACATTCTCGGCATCCAAAAGCTGCTGCCGAAATACCCGCACCAGATTTCAGGCGGTGAAAAGCAGCGCGTGGCGTTGACACGGGCATTGGCAGCGAAGCCGGATATTCTGTTGCTCGATGAACCGTTCTCGGCGCTCGATGACGGCAACACCCGGCGCTGCCAAGATGAGCTGATGCGCATCCATGAGCGCTGGAAGATTCCCGTGATTTTTGTCACGCACCGAAAAGCCGATGCGGAGCGGCTGGCAGACCGTGTCGTCCGGATTGAAAAAGGGCACATGACCGAACAGCTATAAGCGGGCTTTCCCTAAAAACGGGAAAGCTTTTTTGTAAGCAAGGTCTAGCAGTTCAGCAAGAATGGCGCTCGTGGTAAGCTTAAGGGAAGAACATCGGATTTACAGGAAAGGGGAGATCACCAGTGGATGAGCGCTATTCAAGACAAACTTTATTCAAGCCCATAGGCCCAAGCGGCCAGAAGCAACTTGGAGACGCGGCTGTCACCATTGTCGGTTGCGGTGCACTTGGCTCTGCGATTGCCGAAACGTTGACCCGTGCTGGCGTTGGTGAGATCCACCTTGTCGACCGTGACTATGTGGAGCTGTCGAACCTGCAGCGCCAGCAGCTGTTTACAGAACAAGACGCAAAAGACATGTTGCCGAAAGTGGTTGCTGCCGAAAAAAGGTTAAAGGCCATTCGCAGCGATCTGCAGCTCTTTACGTATTTGGAGAATTTGGATGCAGTATTGATGGAGAAACTGATTGCGGGAAGCGATTTGGTTATGGACGCGACGGACAATTTCGAAACACGTCTAATCATCAATGATGCTTCCGCAAAACACGGAGTGCCGTGGATTTACGGTGCCTGTGTCGGCAGTTCCGGCGTGGTTTTTCCGTTTGTACCAGGAGCAACAGGCTGTTTCCGCTGTTTGATGCCGGTATTGCCCGCTGTCAATGAAACCTGCGACACCGTGGGCATTATATCGCCGGCTGTCCAAATAACTGCGGCACTGCAAACTGCCGAAGCGATGAAGTGGCTGACCGGCAACAAGAAAGCGCTGCGGAAGAGAGTCCATCATTTTAACTTATGGGACAATAACCAGCTGGATATCGGGATTTCACGCATCAAAAACCCGGCATGCGAAACATGCGGTTCGGATCCGGCTTATCCGTCGCTCGATAAAGCGGCTGAGCGTGCTTACGCAGTGCTTTGTGGAAGGGATGCGGTACAGGTGCTGCCGGATCCAAAGCGGCCGATCACATTGGAAGATGCGGAAAAAGCGGGGCGAAAGCTGGATGCGAAAGTGAAGCGTACGCCTTATTTTGTGGAGTTGCAGGCTTTTGGCCACCGTATGGTCCTGTTCGGCAATGGACGGCTTTTGATCCACGGCATCCGCAGCATTTCCGAAGGACGGAAACTGTACCATCAATTGTTTGGCTGAAACGGAAAGGGAGAAACGCGATGTCTGAATCCTTTAAGCATGACAAGAAAATCCGCCTGGCGGTATTGACCGTCAGCGATACGCGGACCAAAGAGACCGACCTCGGCGGAAAGCTTGTGCAGGAATTGGCGGAAGAAAAAGGGCTGGATATAGCAGCCTATAGAATCGTGCCGGATGATGCGCAATGCATTCGGCAGACGGTAAAAGACTGGCTTCAGGAAGAAAAAGTGGACGTGGTCATTACGACCGGAGGGACAGGAATTGCGAAGCGGGACGTGACACTTGAAGCCATCAGCCCGTTGTTTGAGAAGCAATTGGATGGTTTTGGTGAACTGTTCCGTTACGTTAGTTTTTTGGAAGACGTCGGCACAAAAGCGCTTCTGAGCCGAGCGGCGGCAGGAGTGGCCAATGACAAAGCCATCTTTGTCCTGCCGGGGTCCCGCGGGGCAGTGAAGCTTGCGATGAACCGGCTCATCCTGCCGGAAATCCGGCACATCGTTTTTGAACTGACAAAGCACCTTCAGCCACGGGAATAGTCGCCGGACTTGCCGCCTGTTTTTTCCAGCAGCATTGTCGGCCCGATGACCATTTCCTTGCCGGCTGCCTTGCACATATCGTAAATCGTCAGCGCTGCGGCGGATGCGGCAGTGAGGGCTTCCATTTCGACGCCGGTCGGCCCTTTTGTCTTGACTGTGGCTAGTAAAAGCACTTCATAATGGCCGGCCTCTTCGTCGACATCCCAGTCGAACCGGATGTCGACGCCGCTTAACGCAAGCGGGTGGCACATCGGGATAATCTGCGCGGTATTTTTGGCTGCCATGATGCCGGCCACTTGAGCGACCGCAAAAACGTCGCCTTTCTTATTCGTGCCGTCCTTGATCTGGCGGTAGATGGCTTCGTTGATGGTGACGGAAGTTTTGGCCTGTGCCGTGCGGACGGTGTCCTGTTTATCGGAGACGTCGACCATCTTGGCGCGTCCTTGTTCGTTGAAATGAGTGAGTTCAGACAACGGAATCATCCTTTCAAGATAGATTAAGTCCAGTATAGCAGAACTAATCAAGGGAGTTGAGGGCAGTGGTGGAACACCGAAAACCGATTCCGGTAGCGGAAGCTGTGGAACGGGTGGTTAATAAAGCGCAGGCGCTCGGAACAGAAAGGGCAGCGCTTGGCGACAGTTATGGCCGCATCTTAGCGGAGCCGGTAAAAGCAACACACGACGTGCCGCCGTTCAACCGGTCGCCGTATGACGGCTTTGCAATTCGTTCAAAAGATTCGGACGGCGCAACCGGAGAGAACCGCAAACGGTTCGAAGTCATCGACCATATCGGTGCCGGCGCCGTTTCCGAAAAAACGGTGAAAGAAGGGCAGGCGGTGCGCATCATGACCGGCGCACCGCTGCCGGCAGGGACCGATGCGGTGGTCATGTTCGAGCAGACGGTCGATTCCGGAGCTTCATTCACCATCCGGAAGCCGTTCGAACCGCTTGAAAACGTCTCGCTGCAAGGGGAAGACATGAAAAAAGGCGAACCCGTCATCGACGGCGGCAGTTTGATTCATCCGGGAACAATCGCCGTGCTTGCGACATTCGGCTGCGCCGAAGTGGACGTGGCAAAACGGCCCGTGGTCGGCATACTCGCAACCGGAACCGAGCTTCTCGACGTCAGCGAACCGCTTGTGCCGGGCAAAATCCGCAACAGCAATGGCCCGATGATTGCGGCGCAGCTTGCACGCATGGGGCTGGCTTGCAAAACGTACGGCATGTCAGTAGACGATCTGGACGAAAGCTTCAACGTGGTGAAACAGGCGGCGGAAGAAACGGACATCCTGATCACGACAGGCGGCGTATCGGTCGGCGACTTCGACTTTTTGCCGGCCATCTATGAACGTTTGGGTGCGGAGGTTTTGTTCAATAAAGTCGCCATGCGCCCGGGAAGCGTCACGACGGTCGCCGTAGCTGGCGGCAAGTATTTGTTCGGGCTGTCCGGCAATCCGTCGGCGTGCTTTACAGGGTTCGAGCTGTTTGTCCGTCCGGCAATCCTGAAAATGATGGGGGCGGACAAGCTGTATCTGCCACGGACACAAGCAGTGCTGGCGGAAGACTTTGAAAAAGCAAACCCGTTCACCCGTTTTATCCGAGCCAGCTATGACGGCGCGTCCGTCCGTCCGGCAGGATTTAACCTGTCGAATGCGGTGTCGTCCATCGCGCGGGGCAACGCACTGATCGTTTTGCCCGGCGGAACAAGAGGCTACCTGGCAGGCACAACCGTCGATGTGCTGCTTCTTGGAGTGGAAGAAGGGGCAAGCGAATGGGTGCTGTGAAAGTACTGCAGGTTGTGGGCTTTAAAAACAGCGGAAAAACTGCGTTGATGTCCCGGCTTTTGGGTATGGCAAAAGAAAGCGGCAAGGCTGTTTCCACCATCAAGCACCATGGCCATGGGAGCCCGCCGCAAATGCCGCCCGGGACAACTGACAGTACACGTTTTTTTGATGAAGGCGCGGCAAGTTCGCTTGTTTACGGGGGCGGCGTTATCCAGCTGCACCAGCGGCAAGAAAGTGCAGCATTGGCTGATTTGCTGAAGCTGGCGTGTTTCGCAGAGCCGGATCTCGTGCTCGTCGAAGGCTACAAGGAAGCGGATTTTGATAAAATCGTCCTTGTCCGTTCGGAAGAAGATTGGCCAGAGCTGGAACGGCTTCAAGGAATAAGGCTTGTCGTGGCACCCGAAGGCTTACGTTTGGATGGTGTTGAAACGATGGGCCGGAATAACGAGCAAGAGATGAAAAGTTGGTTTTTGAAATGGATGGAAGGTGAAAAAGATGAAAGCATTTGAAGTGGTAACAGAACCGATCGATCCGCAGGCATACGCCGACCTTGTCCTGCGTCCCGAAGCAGGGGCCGTCACTTTGTTCACTGGCCATGTCCGGGAATGGACAAAAGGGGTGCGGACGTTGTATCTTGCTTATGAAGCTTACGTGCCGATGGCCGAGAAAAAGCTGGCGCAAATCGGGCGCGAAATCGAAGAAAAGTGGCCGGGTGCACAAGTGGCGATTGCGCACCGCATCGGTGAACTGCAGATCAGCGATATCGCCGTCGTCATTGCCGTGTCGTCGCCGCACCGAAAAGCGGCGTATGAAGCAAACGAGTACGCAATCGAACGGATCAAGGAAATCGTGCCGATCTGGAAAAAAGAGATTTGGGAAGATGGCGAAGAATGGATCGGCGACCAGAAGAAAAAACCGGAGGGGGGAAACCAATGATTACGTTGCATTATTTTGCAGGACTTCGTGAACTGACGGGCACGTCACAGGAACAGGCGGACCTCGCCGGCAAAACGGTCGAGGACCTTATGGAATGGGCAGCCGACAAATACCCTGGCATAGAGAACGCTTCGGCGCGAGTCGCCATCAACGAGGAATACGCCCTGCCGGCAGACGTCCTTGAAGACGGAGACACCGCCGCATTTATCCCGCCGGTGAGCGGCGGATGACCGGACGAATCGGCATTCTGCTTTCGGGCGGTGAGTCGCGGCGCTTCGGTTCGCCGAAAGCGTTCGCGGAAATTGGCGGCGAGAAGTTTTACGAAAGAGCGTACCAGGCATTGGATGCGGTATGCGACCGGGTTGTTATCGTGGCACATCCAAAACTCCAGTCCCGTTTTCCGGACGAGCTGGATGTCATTACGGATCTGCCGGCTATAGCGGGACAAGGCCCGCTTGCCGGAATTTTGACAGCGATGGCCCAAAGGCCGGGCGACTGCTACATCGTCCTGCCATGCGATATGCCGTTCATTACTTCTAAGGAAACCACAAAACTTGTCGAACGGATGGATAAAAAACAGAACATCACAGCGATCCAAACACCGGATGAAAAGGTGCCGCTGTTCAGCATCTGGAAAACCGGCCTGCAAGAAGCACTCCAAGAGGAATTGGCGGCTGGCGGACGGCGTGTCATGGTATTCATGGAAAAAGCCGGCACCGCTTGGCTCGATTCAACAGTGATTAATAAAGACACAGGCGTTTTCCGCAACATCAACAGACCGGATGAATAGAAAGGGAGGTGCACCGCAGATGAATGCCAATCCACTAAAAGACAAACTCGGGCGGCCAATCCGCGATCTCCGGATTTCGGTGACGGACCGCTGCAATTTCCGCTGTTCCTACTGCATGCCAAAAGAAATATTCGGCGATGATTACGCATTTCTGCCGAAGCAGGAACTGCTGTCGTTTGAAGAAATCCACCGGCTGACAAAACTGTTCGTCTCGATGGGCGTCAAGAAAATCCGTTTGACCGGCGGCGAACCGCTCATGCGGCGCGGACTCCCGGAACTCATCGGCAAAATCTTGTCTGTTGAGGGTGTGGAAGATATCGGGCTGACCACAAACGGCCTGCTTCTTGGCCAGCACGCGCAGCCGCTTTACGATGCGGGCTTGAGAAGGCTGAACATCAGCCTGGATGCGCTGGAACCGGAGCTTTTCGGCAAGCTGAACGGCCGCGGCGTCGAACCGTCGCGCATCCTCAAGCAGATTGACTATGCCAAGTCGGTCGGCTTCGACATCAAAGTCAACATGGTCGTCCAAAAAGGCATCAACGAAGACGAAATCCTGCCGATGGCCGCATATTTCAAGGAACGCGGCATCACATTGCGCTTTATCGAATTCATGGACGTTGGCAATGACAACGGCTGGAGCTTCGAAAAAGTGGTGACGAAAAAGCAGATCCTCGAAAAGCTTCAGACGGTGTATGAGCTTGAGCCGGTTGATGAAGACTATTTCGGGGAAGTCGCAAAGCGCTACCGCTTTAAAGGCAGCGAAGCCCAGGTCGGCTTTATCACGTCGGTATCGGAATCGTTCTGCTCAAGCTGCACGCGCGCCCGGCTGTCATCCGACGGCAAGTTCTATACGTGCCTGTTCGCGACGAACGGCTTCGATATCCGGGAACTCTTGCGCGGCGGCCTGAACGACGACGAACTCTTGCGGGCGATCAGCGGTGTCTGGGAAGGACGCGCGGACCGCTATTCCGACGAACGGACCGAACAAACTGCCAAGAACCGCAAGAAAATCGGCATGTCGTATATCGGCGGTTAAAGCAAAGTGCAGATGAACCAAAAAAGTAAAATATAGTTCTTGTTAAGCCGCTGATTCTCATATGAATTAGCGGTTTTTTCTTAGAAAGGCAACAACTGCTGCGATAGTGAAAAAACACATTGACTTTTCCGGCTATTAAACGGTATATGTTAAGTAAGAAAATGGAAATTAGTCTGCGTTCCATTGGCCAATGAAGGTGGTGTTCGGGATGAAAAAGGGGAAATTTCTATTTATTGTTCTAACCGGTCTTTTGGTGCTTGCAATGTGCAATTTCAGCAAGTATCCGGAAGGTGATTATTCTGAACTGACTTACTTGGAAATAAAAGGAGAATCAGAAACAGACGAGTGGAAATCAATAAAAGGCAAGAAACAAGTCAATGACATAGTGGGCATATTACAGAGTTCACATTGGGATAAAAATGTACAGGAAATGTCAGAAGCACCAGAAGGCATGATTACGCTGATTTCAGAACCGGATGTTGAAATGGAGCGGATATATGTCTGGTTTGATACAACCAATCAACAAACGATGTTGGTTGCAGAAGGCCATGGGTCCGGAAGACTCAGCAAAGAAGAAGGGGCGGAATTGAAGAAGAAGCTGACCGGAAATTAAAATATGTCCCGTACTTTCGGATTTTCAATTGCAAAACAAAAGGTTCAGGCATTTCCGGAAAATATAAAGGGAAAGTCATTCGAGAGGGGAAAAGAAAGGTGAAAAAAGGAAGGCTCGTTCTGATCGCTTTGCTGATTCTGGTGCTAGGCGCTTTCGGTGCGTATAAATTTAAAATGTATACGGTTGAAAAGGCGGTATTGAATCATCTGCTAACAGAAGAAAACATTCCCGAGGACCGAATTGTGCAACTGGAGGGTTTTATTGCCAACCTTCCCGGTGAGAGAAATTGGATGGTCATGGTGAAACTGAAAGAAGAAGAAAAAACGTATAGCTTCTTCAAAGACGAAAACGATCAAGTGATACTGGAATCGTCTGTGATAAACGGCTATGTAGAGGTTTATCCAGATGGGATGTAGCAATAAATCAGGAGTTAGCCGCATACTTCATTGGAGTAATTGATATTGGTATGTTCAATATGCTGCCGATACATATATAGTCGAATTTACTTTAAAAATTGAATAAAAAAGGGGAAAAGCAATGCTGACAGCATTGCTTTTCCCCTTTCGTCTATTTAAGTGTACTTTTACGAACGCATATCTTAACGAGAGCTATGGACGTCATCCTTTTGATCAAAGCATAGACTCTAAACTTGATACAGTTGCCGGCAAAGAAATTTTCTTTACCAGAACTTGCATAGAATTTTAAAAGATTAATCCAAAGGAAGACCTTTTTTACACAAAATATTTCACGTTTTCTTTAAGGTTCTTTTAAGGTTTCTCCTTAATAATAGAAACAAAGCTACTTAATTAGTGCGAAATATTTCCGCTTAGATAGAGGGAAAAGAATAATGAAAAATCGGGAGCTAGTTTTGCGAAGACGATTTTATTGATATTGTCTAATCTGCTCTAGGGTGAAGTACACAAACTAAACTTATGCCATGAACTAAAATCGAACTGGATTTCAGGAAGGATGAGATTCTTGAAGAAGCGGAACAAGAACATAATAATTTCAATTGTATTAATAATTTTGCTTTTCCTTGGTTTGAATACAGGGCTATTACAAAACGTTATTTCCGGAGATATACAGGGTTTTACTTCGGAAATGGGGGGAGAGGGGAATATAGCTTACACATTGATGATCACTTTGATCATAATGTTGATTCATAATGCACTTCCAGTTATTCCACTTTTTCTCGTCGTTTTGATAAACAATAGCTTATTGGGTTCTCAATTTGGTCTGGTGTGGAGTGTTCTAACCAGTACGCTTTGTGCAGTAATTGTATTTTTAAGTGCACGATATGCCCTCCAAGATTTGATAGTAAAAAAAGTTAATGCGGTTTTTGGGGGCAAGGTAGAACGAGGTGGATTTAGGTACGTATTAGGTACGAGACTCTTTCCTCTTGCTCCGACAAGTATGCTTAATGTCGTTTCGGGCATAAGCAATGTCCGGCTTTCTCATTTCACTATCGCGACAGCAATAGTGAATGTCATTTTTATCACTTTATACTTTCTTCTTCAGGAAGGGTTGGTATCGCAAGGCATTAATGAACTCGAAATCGGAATCATCCTTTTCTCAGGAGCTGTTCTTTATTACGTTATAAAAAAAATTACATTGCGAATAAAAATTTTGAAAATCCAATTGGCTAAATGACCTGTAAATAAAATGATTATTTAAAGTAATAAAGCAAGAGGAAATAAGCTGAAAATGAACGGCTTATAAATGAATAACCGCGGCATTCTCTTTTAGAGCAGGAGCTTTCGCTGCTCGATTGGCCTAGTTTCTTCGAAGTCCTACTTCATTTAGAACCATTTGAAGTATGGCCGATCAGAGCTTACGTTCGTATGAGTCAGTCTAGGATTCCGGCTTGGTGAGATAGTCCTTGGTGTATTTGATTTCGAGATGAAGGGATGTCCATCGTTTCCATAACGATGTGGCGTTTGGACATCTGCCTCAATCTTTCTCGCCTTGTACTCTAAAGAATTATGTTGAGCGATTTGCGAGAGGATGACCATGATCGATCTGGTATCTGATAACTGTTGTTTGTTCAGCAGTGTTTGCCGTTCATACTACTTTTTGGGGGGTGTGCACCTATCTTTTCAGTTAATATGCAAAGATAAAAAAGAGCTGAATCTGACATAGCATTAACACATGAAGAACTACAAGTCCTCCAACAGGTTGAAATACAGCCGGAGGACTTGTAGTTCTATATAGTCAATCGTGTCCGTTTTAAAAATGGTGCTAGACCACAAAAATAAAAGTTGAAAAGCTAATTTCCTGGGTACAGGTAGGGAGGTAACTTACTGCTACAAAAGCCTGTCATGAGCCATTTTTGTTTTCCGGGTGTAGCATTTAGTAGTATAATTCGTCATTTATAAAAAAGAAGAATGCTTTTGGACGTTCTCATATACGTGGGCAACATGAATGCGGCTGGTGCTTTCCGCTTCATCCGGATCCCGGGCTTGGAGAGCTTCGAAAATCGCCTTATGCTCTTCAAACGAGAATTTCTTTCTGCCAGGTATTAGAATGCTCCGGAAATGGTAGCGGGCGATTTGATTGCGTATGGTGCTGATAATTTCCACTGCCTGGGGCTTGCGTGACGCTTCGTGAATCACTTTATGGAATTCTACGTTCGATTTGGAGTATTCGTCGAATTTATCTTTTTCTATACAGTCTTTCATGAACGCGAGTATCGCTTCCATCCGCCCGAGCTGTTCATCTGTGATATGGAGGGCAGCGGAGCGGGCGACTAATCCTTCCAGATGCTCTCGAATCTCCAGGTAATTCAAAATCTCGCTCAGCGAGAAGTCGCGGATGTAGGCACCTTTATTTTTTTGGATATCCACCAGATTTTCTTTCTGCAATTGAATGAGCGCGTTCTTGACCGTATTCCGGCTGGCGCCGGTCATCTCGGACAGTTCATTTTCGGTCAGTCGTTGGTGCGGCTTGTAAGTGCCGTTAAGGATATTTTCCTTGATGTATTCGTAGGCACTTTCAGTCCTTGTGTTTACCATATCAATCACTCCTGATTCAGATGCTTATGGAATTGGTTTTGCCGGGCCGATGTCGGTCGCTTTGCTGCCGAACAGCAGGATGGCTCCGGAGATCCAGAACACGCCGGACATGGCCGTAACTTCGGCCACTGCGCCGAATGCCATCGGGGCGAGTGCCTGAGTTAGGCGGTTTGCCGTGAGGCGCAGGCCGAGCCCTTCACCGATGCGGTCATCCGGCAAATAGAGGATAGTTGCCGATATCGAAAGTGGCTGGCCGATTCCAAGGCCCAGGCCGAGCAGGAACGAAATGGCGCTTAGCATGGCCCAGTTCGGGAAAAATGGTAATGCAATCATGCAGATGCCGGAAAACAGGATGGAAAAGACGATGACTCTATTTTTATTGAAACTTTTCAAAAGCTTTGGAATGGACCAGCGGATCAAAATGCCGGCTGCCGCATTGATGGCGACAGCTGCTCCAATCTGTTGGTCATTTAACCCGAACTCTAGGGCGAGCAAAGGGAAATAAGCTGTGTAAATATCTTTTCCGAGCAGGATCAAGATGCTGATCATAAAGGCTTTTCGGATATTCACCGATTTCAGGAGGCCGATCGATTGCCAGACTTTCTTTTTGGCGGCGCCGTTCTTTGCAGACTTGGTGCACGCAGCCGGCAGGTAGAACGCCAGTAGCGTAGAAAGCAGACCGACGCCGCCCAATACACCGAACGCGTAATGGTAACCTGCATTTTCGGCGATGACACCCCCAAGAAGCGGTCCGATAAAGCTGCCGAGCGCCATTCCGATGCTGAATTTCATAATGTTCTTATCCCGTTCTGCTTCGCCGTCGGTTTCCTGCCCGCTGACCAGTGTCTGAGCAGAAATCAGGAAAATAGTATGCAGGAGGCCGCCGAAGAACTGGGAGAGGTAAAGTCCGAGCAGTTGGTCAGAAAACAGCGGAATCATCAATGAGAGCGAGCACAGGAACGTGCTGACGATGATGGGTAGCTTAGGTCCGATCCGGTCTACGTACTGCCCAATTTTGATGGCGAAAAAGAAGGGCAGGAGCGGATAGATTCCAACAATGATCCCGATTTCGAGCGGACTTGCCCCAAGATCATTGGCCAGCAGCGAAACTAAGGGGCGGGTTCCCATTACACCAATCATTAAAATAAGGGAAATAGCTGATATTAAATTGTCAGCAAGGAAACGAAATGGCTTCAAAATTTCCATCCCTTTCTATTGATGTACCACTGGAAATGGCAGCGGATGTGTTTCATCACCACTTTTTGATCAGTCTTCCGTATGGATGTCCTCTTTGTTCAAGATGTTATTTTTGGCCAGCACTTTGAATACGGCAGGGGATGCCAGCCACAAGATCGTGATTATGAACATGACCACGGCCATCGTGCTGCCCAAGAAGATCATGTAATCGCCATTTGAAATCGTCAACGCACGTCGGAAGTTGTTTTCAAGCATCGGTCCAAGTATCAGCCCGAGGACGAGTGGCGCCAGTGGAAAATCGTTGCTCGACAGAAGATAGCCAAGGACGCCGCATGCAATCAGCAGGAAGAGGTCGAACATGGTTACCTGGACCGCATAGACTCCGAAAAATGCGATAGCGAGAATGATCGGTAGCAAATATTTTGGCGGCGTCGCAATAATTTTGGCAAATACGCGAATCAGCGGCATGTTCAGAATCAATAGCAGCAAGTTGCCGATGAACATACTGGCGATTAAGCCCCAGGCGACCTGGGGATGCTTATCGAACAGCAGTGGGCCTGGCTGCACATTGTACATGAGCAATGCACCCATCATGATCGCCGTCGTGCCGGACCCGGGGATGCCGAGTGTCAGAAGCGGGATGAGTGAACCGCCGGAAGCCGCGTTATTGGCAGCTTCGGGACCCGCAACTCCTTGGATCGCGCCTGCTCCAAACTGGCCTTTGTCTTTGCTGACGCTTTTTTCCACGCTGTAGGAAAAGAAAGAAGCGATGGAAGCGCCGGCACCCGGCAGAATGCCGATGAAAAAGCCAAGGATAGAACCGCGAAGAATCGGCATGGAACTGTCTTTCAAGTCTTTTTTCGTCGGGAGGATGCGGTTAATCTTCTGCAGGTTTCCGTGAATATAATCGCGTTCAGCGATAGTTTTCAAGACTTCACCGATGGCAAACAGGCCGACCGCGATGGTCAGAAATTCGATGCCCGAGTAAAGGATGGGCTGATTGAAGGTGAAGCGGGCAACGCCTGTGATAGTATCCACTCCAACAGTCGATAGGCTGAGCCCGGCAACTGTCATGATGAGCGCTTTAATCATCGACTTTCCGGCCAGTCCGGAAACTGTTGCGAGCCCTAGAACGATCAAGGCGGTGTATTCGACCGGCCCGAAACTGATGGCGAGATCAGATAACGGTTGTGCCAGGAAAATCAATCCGATCAGGGCCATGATACCTGCGAAGAACGAACCGATTGCTGATATGGAAAGGGCTTCGCCTGCACGGCCTTGCTTCGCCATCTGGTAGCCGTCAAGCGTCGTGACCACCGATGCAGATTCGCCCGGCGTATTGATCAGGATCGACGTGGCGGAGCCGCCATACATGGCCCCGTAATAAACGCCTGCCAGCATGATGATCGAGCTGGTAGCCGCTTCTTCCGGGCTAAGACCGCCGGTGATGGATGAAGTGATCGGAATGAGCAAGGCAACGCCACTCATCGGCCCGATGCCCGGCAGCACCCCGACGGATGTGCCGATGATTACGCCGAAAAGGGCGAACAGCAGGTTGCGCCACTGAAAAGCGGTTGCAAAGCCCTGTGCTAAAAAATCAAGTACTTCCATAAATTCTCTCTCCTTACTTTAAAAGACTAACCACTCCGGGAAAGGTGGGAGAGTGCCTTTTAACAGACTCACGTATACGTAATAGACAATCCCCGAAAATAACGTTGCGATAATGATCGAATAAACGATTTTACCCCGTTCAAGCAATTGGAAGCCAATGATGAGCAGGAGGAATGTCGACAGAACATAGCCCAATGGCTCGAACAAAAAGACATACAGGATCATCAAACCGACAAAAATAGCGAATTTCCTGTAGTCGAGTGATTTTGTTTTTTCGAGTATACGCTTGTAGCGAAAGGTCTTGACGAGCAAAATGATGCTGAGCAGAAGCATGACTGCCCCTAAAAGGGTCGGAAATGCATTTGGCCCGACGTTGCTGCCGTATGCACTGTGGGTCAGTGTCCGACTTTGGACAATCAAAGCGATGCCAATCCCTGCAAAAATTAGGCTGACAAATCGGTCAACCAGACGATTTTCCATATAATCAACTCCAAGTTCTTCCGGGATTTGAGAGGCTCGGCACAAAGAACGCTGCCACTCTCAGTAAAGAAGAGCGTAAAGGATGTGCCTTGTCTGGCAGACAAGGCACATCAGGTTTATTCGTTTGCCATGCCCATGGATTTCAAGGCATCGGTGATGCGTTGTTCCTGATCCGCAAGCAATTGCTCGAACTCTTCAGAATTCTTATAGAACGGTTCCCAGCCTTTTGCTTCCAATTCAGCTTGCCATTCTTCGGTTTCCACCATTTCTTCAAGCTTTGTTGACCAGAATTCTTTCGCTTCCGGCGTCATTTCTTTCGGTCCGAAAATGCCTCTCCAAATTGCGAATTCTGCATCAATGCCGCTTTCTTTCAACGTTGGTACGTCTTCAAACGGCGCAGGCAATCTTTCAGGTGCATCCACTGCCAATACTTTAATCTTACCGGCTTCCAAAAACTCGCTGACTGATGAAGCTACACTTGCCAAGGCATCTGCATTGCCGCCAAGCAATGCTGTCATGGATTCGGATTTGCCGTCGTAAGGAATGTATTTAATTTTAGCCGCATCCAGGCCGTATTCATTGGCCGGAATCAGGAATGTCAGGTGATCAAGTGCACCCGGTGCAGATCCGCCGGCAACCGATAATTCAGAAGGGTTGGCTTTCATATGTTCGAAAAGCGATTGCAGATCATCGAACTCTGAATCCGCTCCGACTGCAATCACGCCGTAATCCTGGAACAATGCAGCAATCGGTGTGGTGTCTTTATAGCCGTATGGAGTATTTGCTTCTTTTTTCAGGTTGTTGATGAGTAATGTCGGTGAAGAAAGGAATAGTTTATAATCGTCTTTCGTATCCTGGGTGGCGTATTCAGACATGAAGACAGTTCCCCCTCCCCCCGGTTTCGGTTCAACAGTCATCTGCTGTTCAACAAGGCCGGTATCGGAAAGAATTTTCGTAACGGAACGAAGGGCTGTATCGAATGCGCCGCCTGCGCCAGAAGGGGCAATAAAGGTGACTGGCTTTTCAGGGTAGTTTGAAGCTTCGGATCCGCCGCTTGTGGCTTCCCCAGCGGCTCCTTCATTGCTTCCGCTTCCGCATGCTGCCAAGAAGACTGTTAACACAAGAACCAGCATCACCATTATTCCGGACTTAAGATTTTTAACCATTTCAATTCCTCCTTTTTATGTTTGCGATTGAATTGCTTTGATGACGTCCCGGTAGCTGTCAGGAACTTGGGCGTTAAACTGTTCTTTCAATCCCATATCAACAAGTGATTGAAGTACGGTTTTTGTTTGAATAGACATATAAGGTGCGACTTGCGCTTCCTCAAGTGTTTTAATGACTTCTTCCATTTCCGTCACGCGCCGTTCCGCGTGTATGGCAGTCCGGGTAATCAGCAGGTCCGCCAGTTCTTCAAGCGGCTGGCCAGTGAGGGTATTTTCAATGGAAGCTAGGATTTCTTTATCGACATTGAAATGATAACTGGCGTGCATGGTCTCAATTAACAGGGAAGTGAATCCTTTCATAAAGATGCTTCGACACATCTTCATGGCGGAAGCGCTTCCGGCATGCTCATTGACGACGGTAATATTCATTTCAAAAGGAGACATGATGTCTTTGAGTACCGTTGCGCCATTGCCGCTTGCCATAATCGGCACTTGATGGCGGTGCTTAGGCACCGGCTCCATGACAGCACCGTCAACAAATCGACTATTGGCGCCACGGACAGCTTCGTCGATTTGTTTTTTCACTTCGGGTGAAGCGGAATTCAGGTCGACATAAATGTGGTCTTCTTTCAGAAAAGGCGCGACTTCTTGTGCGATGCCCACTGCGAATTTTGCGCTGGTGGCACAGAAGATGATAGCGGCATGCGAAAGGAGCTCCTGCAGTGAACCGACAAGCGTTACCTGCGTCTTGTCGGCGCGAGCATGGATGGCTGGGCCGAAGCGCTCATCATCCTGCATCTTGTCGAAGCTGTATATCTCCTTGATGCCGGCTGAATGGAGCCCATCACATATATTGAAGGCGGCTTCTCCGAAACCGATAAAACCAATAACAGGATTCTTCAATTCAGAATCCTCCTTTCTAGAATGGAATGCTAGAGGACGGCAGTCATTTCGATTTGGACCCGGAGTCCTTCCCGTAAGTCTTGAAGGGTACTATGGCGGGCCGGACGGTTGTTTTCATCTGGAAACATTTTCAGCCATTCCTGGTTGACCACTTTCTTGTATTCGCGGTCTGTGACAGAGACGCTCAAGTGGGCAATATCGTCTGTTGAACCGCCGGCAATTTCTACAATTTCTTTTAGGTAGTGGAAAAGGTTTGCCACTTCCTCCTCGACTTTTTCAGGGACCTCACCAGTTTCGGGATCGGAACCGATAATTGCGGAAGTATAGACCATATTGCCAATTTTAACGGCTGTCGGAATGGGATTCTGGTGATTAGATCCTTTGACATGAAGCACGATACGTTTTGCCATGTTGTACACCTCTTTCGAAAAAATATATTAGTATTTAAGAAGTTCTTCTTCGGTTTCGCAATAGCGGACGCCTTCATTTTCAAGGACGGGGCGCAAGTTGTAGAAGTCCACGCTGATTTGGCCGTTTGCAATTTTTTCTTTTGTCTTTTGTTCTTTTTCCAGGCGTTTATAGGATGCTTCCAAAGTTTGTTCCAGATCCTCTTGCTTCACTACGACGACACCATCGTCATCGGCAAGGATGAGATCACCCGGATGGACACTTACGCCGCCGCATGCAGCAGGGGCGTTGACCCAGCCGCCACGGTTCTTGGTAGTGCCGCGAGATGTGATGGCTCGGCACCAGACAGGAAAGTTCATATCGCGCAACTGGATCGCATCCCGGATGCCGGAATCGATGATGACGCCTTTAACACCTTTTTTTATCAAGGCTGTCACAATTAGCTCACCGATCATGCCTGCTTCAAATTCACCGATGGTGGTGATTACCAGAACATCCCCCGGTTTGCAGACCTCGACGGCTGCATGGATCATTAGGTTGTCACCGGCGGGGCAGGTCACCGTCACTGCCGGCCCAACCAATAAAGTCTCCTGGATGACGGGGATGAAACCTGTCTCCATCAACCCTAATTTGCCTTGCGCTTCGTAGACCGTAGAGACATCGAGCTGTTCGAACGCTTCGATGAATTTTTGATTCGGACGTTTGATGTTTTTTAATACGTATTTCTCCATCAGTTAAATTCACCTCCTACATATGGGAAGAAGCGACTGAAGGCTTCAGCATATTGATATTCATTGTTGCCGGAGCATCTTCTCGCATGATTGCCTCGCAGTTTTGCTTTCGCCCCGTAATAATCAATCAAATGCTTTTGGGCTTTAAAGCAATTCATTGCAGCTTCTTTTTGTTCAAAAGTCTCAGTGATATCAATAATGACCTCAGGCTTGAAGTCGCTAATTTCGGATTGGTGGGGTTCAAAACCGAAAATACGAGCTTGTTTTGCAGTTTGTGTTCCTTCTATGCGTACTCCATTTGAAGTAGAGAGAACAGCCGCATCGAATACGAATTTAGAAACGGTTTCATGATCAGGATTAAAAGCATCACGCGGTCCATGAGTCAATATATGATGAGGTTGGACTTCACGGATTTTTCGAACCAACCTTTCCATCCGTTCCTCGTTAAGAGTCATATGATAATCCTGAAAGTCCCAAATTTCGAAATTGTCGATTCCCAAATGTTTGGTAGCGCTTTCAATTTCACCTTTTCGATGATTTTTCACATTCTCCAATGTTTGGTCATCAATTTTCCATAGGTCATTCGATTCTCCCCGAGCACCATAGCTGAGGATTACTAAATGAACCTTAGCACCGTGTTTGGCATATTTCGCAATCGTGCCACCACCGCGCCAGACAAAATCCGCCGCATGTGCACTTACCACTAAAAGATTCGTTTGTTCGTTAATCATTTTGTTCCTCCTCATCGTCAACAATTTTATTGATAAAATTGTTTAACAATATTGATTACAATGTGAGTGTAAAATAATTCATATTGTCTGTCAATACTAATTTTTCTGATAAATTAACAGGGAGAAGATGATTATTAGTAGAAAATAGCTGTATCAAGCGGTTTTAGGCAAAAAAAAAAAAAACGGACAATGTCCGTATTATAAAAGTAAATTAAAATTGTCTTGGATAGTCTTGCGGACATTGGCAATGTGATTAGTTATCGCTTTTTCCGCCAAGTTAGCATCCCTTGATTTGAAAGCTTGGACAATTTGTGAATGTTCTTGATAAGATTTTTCATTTCTCCCGGGAATGAGAATTGTACGGAAATGATATCTGGACAATTGGGTTTTGATCATATTGATGATTTCGACAGCTTGGGGATTCCGCGCGGCTTGATAAATGACGCTATGAAATTCTTTGTTCAAAGCGGAATAATCATCAAACTGGTAAAGATCGAGGCTGCTCTTCATACGGGTAAGAATCGATTCCAAATTTTCCAATTGCTCATTGGTAATGGAGGCAACGGCGTTTCGTGTCACAAGTCCTTCCAACACTTCCCGTATTTCCAGGAAGTTTAATATTTCGTCCAATGTAAATGATTTAATGAAAGCGCCCCGGTTCTTTTCAATATAGACCAGGTTTTCTCTTTCAAGCTGCAGCAACGCTTTTTTTACCGTATTGCGGCTAACTCCGATGGCCTCTGAGAGATCAGCTTCCGTCAAACGCTGCGAGGGCTTGTAAGTGCCATCTAGTATACGGTTTTTAATATAGTCATATGTATGGTCAATGGGTCTGGTCATAGCAATCCCCTTAATGATGATTTTGTCTTTTCATTATACCTAAATTGTTGAACAATCTCAAAAGAATACAAAAAGGGGTATTGATAAAAAATGACTAGAATTTCAAAGAGGTCTCAACTAACAAAAATATTTCAATTATTTTAAAAAAGACATCTTCTTTTTAAATAGAGAGTATCCATTATTATAATAATTGCTATTTTGAGACCGTCAAGAATTATGTGTAAATAGATAAATTGTTTTCTTGTATGTAGTTCACTAAGCCTGTTTGGACATCTCGGCCAGCTCCGCTCGAGCTTGATTGAATCCTAAGTGGCAGCGGGGGTTATTTGAACATTTAATTAGAGATAATTAAACCATTGATCCATCTTGCATGGGTTGGCGGCTTATGTGCATTGGTTGCTTCTCTTTTGTCATTGGTCAGCTATTGATTGGATTCAAAAGAAAGCTTTTCGGATTCTGAAGCGTATGAAGGGTCAAAAGTATAAGAGGCAATGAGCATTCTGCATTTGGCAGGATGTTTTTTTATTTTTCAGGAATTGTTATGAGTTTGCATATCGTTGGTGTGTCGGAAGTTACACAGATAAAAAATTGAAAGAACTAAAGTAGGGAGGAAAAGAAATATAAGGTTCAATAAAATTCTGATCGCTATTCGAATTAATTGCCTTCCTACTAGAGATTTTAGAATAAAAGCCTGAAAGAAAACGGATCAACCGGTTTTCTTCCAGACTTTACTATTAGAGTTATTTTAAATTAGTGCGTTTTCAAAAGCTTCACTAAAACATGACAATTTTTGCAATCAGCAAAATCATCAATCAAATTTTCTAATTCAAATAAACTAAACAAACTATTTTGAAAATAGATGCAAAAGAGGTTTAAAAGGAAATTTATAGGTAAATATATACTAGTAGATAATGGGTATAAGTAATCAAAAATTTTGAATTATAAGATAAAAGAAATGGGTTTGAGGGGGCAAAAGAAAAAGTTTGGTGAAGGATCGATTTTATTTTTATCTTTATAATTTTGCTTAGTCGATATAAAAAATCGTCAAATGCTAAAAAAGGTGAGAAATACATAATGGATCTAGGAAGGGCATTTAAGATAGAGCAAATAGAAGCTGCGCATGAAATCTACAGATTAAGCATTACCAGCTATCCAACCATTTATTGTTTGTAAGAGGGATAAATCCAATATCAAAAAGGGGCATCGGAAATGCTGAAAAATCAATCTGCGCTTCAAAATTCAACTGCTTATTATTTCAACAGATCAAAAGATACAAACAAGGAAAATGAGTCAACCGTTATTACCTTGTTTGCCCGCTTAACCAGGGAACTTACTTGGGATGATGGTTTCGATACATATAAAAAAATAGAAACATTCTGGGTGGATATAGAGGATATCGAAATGGAAGAAGCAACTGAGAAAATGAAGAGTTTGCCTAACTGCATGCAATACTACAAAATTTCAGAGAAAGTCTTTCACGATCTGTATCAATTGTCAAAAAACTGTCCGAAAGAACTGTACTACGTAACGCCTTTTCATCAAGAATCATTCAGGGAGAAGTTTATTACGTGAATCCACTTTCGGCAATACATAGCTTGAAAACATCCGGTACTGTCGGATGTTTTCTTTTTAGGTAGCAGTGCGGCCTTGCTTATGTGCACAAGAGTGGGACAATCATTTTCTGGGGTTGATAATAAAACTGACATAACTATCGGTGTCTGGTGGCAGGTAATCATTGATGAAAATTGCAGCCTGTTCAATAGACGTAAACTTCCAAAGAAAATCTGTCGCCGTGTCTGAAATATAAAAAGTGTCGGTAGCCTTGAGAAACCAAACTTTCAAGCTCTTGGTTTGCTCTTTATCCACATAAGCCTGTGAAGTATCAGTCCCTAAAGATCTACGTAAAACGGACAGTAATTCAATTATTTCTTTGGGATTCATTTGAACTTCTCCTTTTCTGTGAATGGAAAGGGACTAAGAAAAGTCTGGTAGAATCCATGAAACATTAATGATGTTAGGGGATGTTATGTTCTTAAGGTATTAGGATTGAGGCCAATTTGATCTTTAAAACATTACGCAGCAACTATAAAAAAACCCCTGAAAAATCAGGAGTTAGTAGTAAAATCTTTGGATTCAAGAAAGCTGAGGATAAACGCTGCGGTATTCTCAATCGAATCATTATGCCAAACTTTTTGGACAGCAGGCTCTGAGATTTCAAACGTTCTGGTGCCTGGCAAGCAGCGGACAGACAGAACACGATCTTCATCAGATACGAAAGTCTGGGTGATTCTGGAGTTATTATATTCGCAAATCGTTTCTAAAAAGAGCTTAATGCTTTCAATTTTCATGGCATGGACTTCCTTTCCGACTATGGAAAGTGACTAAGAAAAGTCATTAAGAATCCATGTGATGCAACAGTACAAGCTTAACACGGAAACGTCTTAATAGATAGTTTGCAGGCTTTCCTCAATTATTAAGGAGCAACTGAAATCAATGCAATCGGGACACGGATTTCACTAGTCTGAAATAAATAGTGAGACGGATAATCCTACTCAGTTTTTTCAAACTGTATTTTATGTTTCATATCATCTATTTCCTTGTCTTTTATTGGAAGATTGTCCTTCGATAAACCAATTATTAATCTTCAGCTTTAAAAGAATCTTAAATATAAAGAGAACATAAAAACTTGAAATAATAAGGAAATCAAAATCCTCTTTTATTGTTAGAAGAGGTCGTCTCGGAGAATGTCGCCGCTGGATAAGCTCTGGATACGGAAAAAATAGCTTTAGGAGGAATGAAAAAAAAACCGGCGGACCGCTCAATTACATAGGGTCCGCCAGCTGTTGTTCTAAACTCGTTCATCTTCTTTTTCTCTGATAACTTTTCAAGTCGACAGGTATAGCAATCTTACTTTCTTCCCATTCCGTGATGCTGGCCTTTCCCCAATACAGGGCGGTCAACGCCAAGCTCCGCTAATTCAGCTTCCGCTTCGTCGACGATCGCTTGTGCTTTCTCTTTCGTCGCTTCATCCAAATCTGCAAAAAGATCTTGTTTTTCACGTTTTTCCGGCAAGCTGACTCCTAAAGCTTCCAATTGAGTACGAGCTTCTTCGTGTGTGATAGTACCGGCTTTTTCCTGATCACGGATAGCTTCTGCTTTTGCTTTTGCATCTTCATCCAAGTTAGAGAACAGATCTTGTTTTTCGCGTTTTTCAGGGAGAGCTGCGCCGAGTGCCTCAAGTTGCTCCTGAGCTTCTTCGCGGGTCAAGGTATCTTCTTTCAGCTGTTTCAGGATCGCTTGTGCTTTCGTTTTTGTTGCTTCATCCAGATTCGCAAAAAGGTCCTGTTTTTCACCTTTTTCCGGGACTGTAACTCCTAAAGCTTCTAATTCTTCTGCAACGCGGTTCTGGATCTCTTGTACCTTAGTTTTCGTCGCTTCATCCCATTCTTCGAAACCATGTCCATTTCGTTCTTTTGCTTCTGTTGATGGTGTTGTCGTGCCAGTCGATTCAGCAGCGTATGTGATCGTTCCTCCTATAGCTCCTAAAGTCAAAGCTCCCGATAAAGCATAAGCAAATAATTTTTTTCTCATTGTTTCTTCCTCCTTGAATAGAATATTTTCATTTCCGCAGGATATGGTATAGCGCCATCGCCTCTTTTAATCAGATCTGGGGCTCGCAGTGGTTCCGTACCAAGTTGCTTGCTGAAATGTTTGTTGCTAAAGCTATTATTAAAAATAAACCTTAAATCAACCTTAAAATCCAAGAGCAGATTTTTTCCGGCAATGGAAGAGAATATACAAACGAGCAGCAGAGCAAATTTAAGTATGGCAGGGCAAAAAATTTCTTCAATCGCTATTCGGCAGAGTCTGTCCCAGCTGTACCTCTTGCTGGAAATTCTAATCCAAGTTCTTCCATCTTGGCTTCAGCTTCTTCTTGGGTGATAGTGCCATCCATTACTTGCTGCATAATTTCCTGCATTTCAGCTTTGGTTTCTTCGTCCATCCCTTCGAACATACCACCCATACCGCCCGTACCGCCTTCCGGAGGAGTGCCGCCATTTTCCGGAGGTGTACCGCCGCCTCTGCCAAATCCACCACCGCCGCCCATGCCGCCGGTTCCTGCTTCAGCTACGCCGTTTTCATCAAGCCACGTAGCAGTTTCTGAAATGGTGAAGTCGACAATTTCTGTACCGCCTTCGTACGTTCCTTCTTCGTAAAGACCATTCGTATCCGTTCCAGACGATGTTCCTCCTGTAGATAATGTATAAGACGCATCGGCCGCTAAGTCAGGAGAGCTGATGAAAATAGCCTGAAACTCTTTAGCTGGTGCAAAAGTGGCAACTTCGTTTCCTTCGCTATCTTCAATATGGACAAGCGTTCCCGCTGCCTGCATTTCAGGGAAGGTCATGACAATTGAAGATTGTGCAGATTCCTCGGCCGCTGCCTGAAGCATGCCGGCACTTCCCGCGGCAATCAATAAACCGCCTTCCATCATTAAGGTTCCATCATAATCCAGTGAACCATTCATGCTTTCTGTCGGTCCGTCGACTAATACGGTGCCGCCATTAATTTCGATTGAGCCGTTCGAGTCCAGACCATCTCCCGCTGCGTTGACTGAGACGAATCCGCCATTAATCGTCAGCTTAGATTCCAGTTCTTCTGATGCTGCCGCATCGGCTTCCGTTTCTTCTGTGGTTTCCGCTTCATCAGTTGTGGAGCTTTCTGCCGCTTCGGTCTCGCGCGCCATGCCACCTGGCATCATCTCTGAACCACCGCTGACATTAATGCCGTCATCTGTAGCCGTCAACACCAAAGTTCCATCTTCTACTGTAATATTGTCCGCTTCCAACGCTTCATTGCTTTTCGCAACTTCAATGTTCCCGCCTGCGATCAAAGCGACATTATTTGCGTGGATGCCATCGTCTCCAGTAGCAACCGTCCATTCGCCGCCACTGATGGTCACATCTCCATCACTGTGGATAGCATCGTCAAGTGAATCGATATCAAACGTTCCTCCGCTGACAGTAAGATTTGTTGCTGCTTTTATGCCTTTTGTACTGTCACTTGCCGTTTCTTCAGTGGTTTCGGCCTCTTCCTGAGGTGATCGCATCATGCCTCCTGAAGTGGCGATTGTTTCAGGGCTCCCGCCTCCCGCAGCAATCGTATAAGTGCCATTTGTTATATACAAGGAAGCGATGGATTGGATGCCGTCACCTTCTGAATCAATCGAAAATTCCCCGCCTTCCAAAGCGATGTTCCCTTTTGTTGTGTCTTCGTCATTGGAGGATTTAATGCCGTCCCCGCCTGACTTTATGGCAATTGTGCCGTCTTTTACCGCTACAATGTCACGGCCCATCAAGCCATCATCGACAGCATTAATTTGGATATCTCCTCCGGTGATTTTCAGTTCATCCTTGCTCGTGATTCCGTTATTGTAATTTCCATTGACGACTAAACGGCCGGTTCCGTTAATGGTCAAGTCGGCTTTACTGAAAATCGCCGCATTCGGTTCATCCGTGTCTGAATCTTCATAGACATATTGTTCGCCGTCTGAGAGGATGTTCTCGGTTCCTTCTTCAAGTGAAATCACCGTCTTTTCAGCATTCACGACATTGATCGCTGCCGTATCCGAAGAGCTGATTTCCACACCATCCAGAACCAGCCGCACTGTGTTTTTATCTTCAGAGTCGATGATGATTTGGCCATTATCCAAATTTCCGCTGATCACATAGGTTCCGCCGGCTTTGATCGTCAAGGTATTATCCTCGAAAATGACGGCTGCTGAAGCGGCAAAATCTGCTTCTGTGCCGTTCAGTGTAATGGTTTCCGGATTTTCCACCGCACTGTATTCATCGTCTTCCGCATAGTTGACAGTGGAGTCCACTTGCGTCTTTACTTCTGCAGAAACTGCTGCGCTTGCAAGATTGGTGTTTTGAACTGTTTCATTGCTGCATGCAAACAAAAGACTTGCAGACAATGCGATTGAAGCCATTTTGAACATTCGTTTGTTTTTCATTATCTTCACTCCTTTAAGGTTTGGAAAATTGAGTGTTTCTCTCATTGCCCTCATTGTGAAGCCCTAACCTTAACGAAACCTTAAAAGAAAAAAACAATTTGCTTTTATTTTATTTCACCCTATAATCAAGTCTATTATTGCTATTTCACCAATCGATGCAAAGGAGCCTTGCAAATGAAACTGTTAATCATAGAAGATGATCGGCATCTTTCCAATACTATTAAGGAAACAACACAGGAAATGTTCGAGACGCACCAGGCTTTTGATGGGGAGGAAGGCTTGTTCTTGGCGGAGCAAAACATTTTTGACTGCATCATTCTCGATATTATGATGCCCGGCATGAATGGCTATGAAGTATTAAGTGAATTAAGGGCAGGGGAGAATTCGACTCCCGTGATCATGCTGACGGCAAAAGACGGCATCAGCGACAAGATCCAAGGATTCAAAGCCGGCGCCGATGATTATTTGGTCAAGCCGTTCCACCGGGAGGAGCTGCTCCTGCGGCTGGAGGCGATTGTCCGTCGGTCAGGCGGGGAGTTGAAGGAAAGCATGCTGACCTTCAAAGACTTGAAACTGAATATCAAAAACAAGACTGCTTTTATTGGGGAAGAACCCGTCAAACTGAACGGAAAGCAGTTTGATCTCCTTGAGTACCTGTTGAACAATAAGAATATTATATTAACGAAAGAACAGATTTTCGACCGGATCTGGGGGTTCGAGTCGGATACTTCGACCACTGTGGTGGAGGTATATGCCAGCAATCTCAGGAAAAGCTTAAAAAAATTCAATTACGACTCCTACATCAAGACCTTCCGGGGGCTCGGCTACATGCTGTCAGAAAACGGTGGGGCGAATGAATAGAAAGTCCGTTTTCAGGAAGCAGCAGCTCCGATTTATGGTATTGAATCTTTTGGCGTTCACAGTTATTTTCGCGATTTTTGGGTTTATTATCTTCAACCAAGTACAGGGTACCTTATTTTCTAAAACCGACGAGGAAATGTTAAACTTCAAAGAAATGATTGCTGAAGATCCTTTGGGGGAAGAGGGGATTCCGCCAAAAGGGGAAGAGCAGCGGGATTCTCCTGATTTCAGAGGGCCCGATCCAAATCCTCGGATTATCGTACTCGATTGGAACGAAAATGGGGAAATCGTCAATGAGGCCCAAATCGGAACTTTACTATATGAAAATTACTTTCAGGACTATACAGTAGACACTGAAAATCTGAATACCTTTACTAATAGTACATTTGATGAAACATACACATTCAGGTATTTGCTTTTCGAGGATGAAAATCCATCCGATGAAGTTGCCTATACGCAGCTCCTGGTGAATATCGATCCCGAACAAACAATTATAGAAAACTTTGGAAGGCTGCTGATCGTCTGCTCGCTGATTTTCATTATCTTGTCGATTTCGGCAAGTTACTACCTATCAAAGAAAATGATGAAACCCATCATTCAATCGTGGAACAAACAAGCGGAATTTGTCGAAAATGCTTCTCATGAACTGCGCACGCCATTAACCATCATTCAAAATAAATTGGAATTAATGTTGATGGCACCCCAAGAAAAAATCATGAACAAATTTGAAAATATTGCGCTTAGCTTGTCGGAAACAAGGCGCTTATCGAAATTGACTTCCGACCTCTTGACCTTGGCAAGGGCGGATTCCGCTGAAATGCAGTTATCCAAGCAAACCATACCGGTTGATTCTTTTATCGATAAAACGACTGCCCCTTACAAGGAAATTGCAGAGTCCCAAGACAAGTACCTATGGCTCGATCTCAATTCCAATGTAAATATGGAAGCGGATGAAAGCCGCATTCATCAGCTTTTGGTCATCTTGCTTGATAATGCCTTGAAATACACAGAGGAAAGGGATAGCGTCGGAGTCAAAACTTATTTAGAGGATCAGAAAGTGGTCATCGAAGTCAGCGATACGGGTGTCGGCATCAAAGAAGAAAATATTCCGCACATCTTTGACCGCTTTTATCGCGAGGACAAGGCACGTTCCCGGGAAACCGGCGGCATGGGACTTGGCCTGTCAATCGCCCAGTGGATCGTCGCCAGCCATTCCGGAACAATCAGTGCTGTGCCAAACAAGAAACAAGGAACAACTTTCAAAGTGAAATTGCCCCAGTAAGAGATCACAATCCTGTGATCTCTTTTTTTATTATTTTTATAAAACTTTTAAGGTTTGTTTAAGGTTAGCGCTCAATAATAGGTTTCAAGAGCTTAACACCACAAGAATACGGTTTGTTGAAGCAGAGCAAAGGAGTGAAGAAAGATGAAGGCATTGTGTTTGAATGGCGTACAAGGCCGGAGAGAATTGAAGCACGAAATGACAAAAATGGATTGTTACCTGCTGAGGAATAAATTGAAACATTATATGGAGATAGATCCTCATGCAAAAGCAAACGGCACGTATTCAATCCGCAGCGTCTATTTCGACAACTTTGACAACAAAGTGATGAACCAGAAAAAAGAGGGATTGTTCGAGCGCGACAAATTCAGGGTCCGGCTTTACGACAACAACACGGACTTTCTGAACTTGGAGAAAAAAAGCAAGCGCAATAACCTTACGTACAAGCAGAAATGCAGCATTACAGCTGAAGAATATGAAAAGATCCGTTTTGGCGACATTGCTTGGATGGAGAATGATGCAAGGCCGCTGATGCAAGACCTCTATTGGCAAATGGCAATGTTCCAGCTGCGGCCCGTCACTGTCGTCGATTATGAACGGGAGGTGTTCATCTATAAATACGGCAATGTCCGGGTGACGTTCGACAGTTCGATTCGGACGAGCCTCCGAAATAACGATGTCCTGAATCCGGATATCCCGATGGTGGACACGGAACCGGATGTTGTCCTGCTGGAAGTGAAATACGATGAATTTTTGCCGAATGTCATCAAGCAATTGCTGCAAGTCAGCGATTTGCGCGCAGGCGCTTATTCAAAATACCAAATCAGCCGGATGTACGGGTAACATACCCATTGCCAGGCTATCAAACTATTATTGGAGGAATTAGTAATGGAAAGTGTAAATTTTAGTGATATTTTCAAATCCAACTTTTTGGAGACAACTGGCAGTTTCTCGCTTGTCGATTCATTGATCGGCTTGGGGGTAGCGTTTGCCATCGGGTTGTTCATCTATATGATCTACAAGAAAACCTTCTCAGGTGTCATTTATTCGCATAGTTTCAATATTTCTTTAATCGTCATGTCGATGGCCACTGCGCTAATCATCATAGGGATTTCAACCAATGTGCTGCTATCGCTGGGGATGGTCGGGGCCCTGTCTATTGTCCGGTTCAGAACACCGATCAAAGATCCTATGGACCTGGTCTACCTTTTCTGGACAATCGTTTCAGGCATCTTGTGCGGCGCCGGATTTGTTTTACTGGCCATTCTCGGGTCGCTGTTGATCGGACTGGTGCTGATTGTCTTCATCAACAAGATTAAAATCGAGAATCCTTATTTATTGATTGTTAAATACGAAGATAATGCCATTGAGAAGTCATTGGAACACCTTATTTCTTCAAGTGTCCGGAAACATCTGGTCAAATCGAAATCCGTTGCCCAAGGCTTCGATTATGAAGTGACTTATGAAGTGCGCGTCAAAGATTCGGATATGAATTTCATTTCCCGCATTTCAGAAATGGCCGGAGTTAAATCGGCAGTTATGCTGAGCTATGATGGCAATTTCACAGCTTGATCAAAGGAGCGTTCATTCACCATTGCCGGTGAGTGAACGCTTTTTTTATCGCAAATTATCCAACTATATTTTTATAACTTGCAGTTTACGTTTAATGGAAAGGGACGATGGAGTAATTTAAACGGAATAAAAGAGAGGAATAACAATTTTTAAGCTTCTTTTAAGCTTCGCTCACTATAGTTACCTTATACCAGGCGAAGAAGTAAAGTTGCTTCTGGGAATGCAGAAGAAAAAATGGAAAAAGTGTATCAAAGGTCATAACTGGGCACCGTGAACGAAGTGGTTCACAAAACTATACATTGGAGGAAGAAAAAATGAAGAAGAATATACTACTGGGATTTGTACTGGCAACATCAATTGCAACGGCTTTAACAGGCTGCGGGACTGAAGAAGAGAGCCAAACATCAAGTGTAAACGAACAAGCGGAAAGCACAGAAACAGAAAGCGCAGAAAGTGCCACTAAAATGCCCGATGGTCCGCCAAGTGGAGGAGGGGGCATGGGCTCTGCTACTGTGGATACGGAAAGTATTGTGACAGACGTGGCTGCAACATTGGATGAAGAAGTTTCCGTTTCAGCTGAGGGTGCTTCCGTGGACGAACAAGCGACTAAACTAGCACAAGCGTTTTTGGCGACATTATCTGACGAGCAAGTAGAAACCATTCAATACGATCTGACTGCTGAAAATGCAGCGGTTTGGTCGAACTTCCCGGTAAATATGGTGCAGCGGAATGGAATCCTTCTTGGCAGTCTTTCAGAAGAAAGCCTGAAAGCAGCGAAAGCCTTATTTTACACCGCTTTAGGTGAAGAAGGGTATGAACAGCTGGTCATGAATTTAGAAGCGGAAGAAGAATTGGGAGAATCGGATAGCGGCTATGATGCTGATTTGTATTATGTGTCCTTATTAGGAGAAGTGTCAGATTCTTCCACTTGGATTCTTCAGGTAGGCGGCCACCATTATGCCAATAACTTCACATTCAATGCTGAACAAACGGGTGCCACACCTTTCTTTGTTGGGACAGAACCACAATCATTTGAGACGGCTGATGGGGAAACAGTTGAACCGATGGCTGTGCATAAAAGCGCAATCTACACGATGCTAGATTCATTGAGTGAGGATCAATTAGCTGAGGCAGAAATTACAGATAAATTTGATGATGTTCTTGTGGGTCCTGGAAATGATGGAAACTTCCCTGCAGAAAGCGAAGGAACTCTTGTCTCTTCATTAAGTGAAGAGCAGCAGGAATTGGTGAAGGAAGCCATCGAAGCATGGGTTTCAGATGTCAATGAAGAAGACCGGGAAGCGCTTTTAGAAGCTTATTATGCTGAAGATGCATGGGCGGAGACGTATATCGCTTGGTCCGGTTCTACAAGTTCAGAAGACCAGGGCTCCTATATAAGAATAGATGGACCGAGAGTATGGATCGAGTTTGCAGTACAAGGAGGAATCGTTTTTGATGATGTACACTTCCATACAATATGGAGAGATAAACTAGCCGATTATGGCGGGGAGTTTAGTTCGCAATGATTAAACAAATCACAGTTATAGCCATGAGCTTATTGATGGCGGTGCTGCTCATAGCACCTTCATCAACATCTGCTCATTCCATGCCTTCTTCACTTGTATATTTGGATTTCTTGGAAGATGAAGTGGGAGCAGAGCTGATTATCCCGCTGGATCGATTGGAAATCGCAATGGAAAAGAATTTGTACGAGGATCCCGAGCAAGCCATCGAGACCTATCATGATGAGCTTGTCACTTATATCACAAGCCATATCAGCGCCGAAACGCCTGAAGCAGAACAATGGACTGTGACGGTTGATGAAATGTCCCTTTTGTATCCGGATACAGAAACGGATCCGATTGACTTGTCTGCTCAGCTTACGCTTACACCTCCGGCAGGAGCAGCTGTCGATTCCTTTGCTTTGAACTATGATGCAGTAGTCAGGGAGCTTGTCACGCATACCATAACGGTTGCTGTCAGAAGTGACTGGAACAATGCCATTTACACAAGCAGCCCTGAAATTATTGCGACTGTTATTGAAGGCAATACGACAGTGCAAGTCGATCAGTCAGCGGGCAATACGTGGACAGGTTTTATCAGCATTGTTCAATCAGGCATGGCCCATATTGCAGAAGGTGTGGATCATTTGCTCTTCCTTCTTGCATTACTTTTGCCTGCGCCACTAGCAGTGAAAGGAAAAAGATGGGAGCGGTCGGCTGGCATTAAATCCAGCATAAAGCAGCTTTTGAAAATTACGCTGGCGTTTACTATTGGCCACTCCATCACCTTGATCATCGGAGCCACTGGCTGGTTGGCTGTTCCAAGCCAGCCGATTGAAGTTCTCATAGCTGTCTCTATTTTAGTCTCGGCAATTCATGCAATCCGTCCGATTTTTGCAGGCCGTGAAGTATTTGTGGCTGGAGGTTTCGGTTTGGTGCACGGATTGGCATTCGCGACCTTAGTGACTGAGTTAGGCGTGACACCGATGCGAATCATATGGAGTGTATTAGGCTTTAATATCGGGATTGAACTGATGCAGATAATCGTGATTTTACTGATCATGCCATGGTTGCTTGTACTGAGCGGTACAAAGAGTTATGCGCCAGTGAGAATAGCCGGGGCGTTATTCGCGATCGCTGCCTCTATCGGCTGGATTCTTGACCGCGCCTTCGCTGTAAGCACCCCCGTAGATGCCATTGTTAACGCACTTGCGCAAAACGTAGGGTGGGTTGTTGGAGTACTTGCAGTACTTGCTATTGTAAGTTCAGCTTTAAAGAGATTGAGAAAGAAGCAATATTCATTTAGCTGAAGGCAATGATTAGGTGTGATTTGGCAAACAGCCGCTATTGAGAAGCTAGAAGCGAATGAAAAAGTGATAGAATCGAAATTGTTTTTCGACTTTGAAAGCTGTTTCTAGCATTAAGGAGGTCAAAAAATGGAACGACTGTATATAAGAGTCAAAGAGTTAAGAGAATCACATAGCCTCTCTGCGGAAGAATTAGCAGAAAAAATAGGCGTTGCTAAAAGTACCCTATCGGCTTATGAAAGTGGAAAGAAACAAGTATCTATAGCACATCTTGTTAAACTAGCTGATTATTTTGAAGTAACTCTTGATAGTTTACTGGATCGAAGCAAAGAAACAATCAATTTGGATCTTCAAAACCCTAGTATCTTAAACGACCATAATTTTATGTTAGGCGATCAGCCGCTTACCCAAGATGAAATTGCTGAAGCCGCAACTTTCATTCAAGTAAAACGCCGTATGAGTAATTATGGAATCCCGAATTCGTAATTGCTAAAACTTAAAAAGGCTCATCCTTTTCCAGAGGAGGGGCTTTTTTTGTAGGCTGCAGACTTTTTCTTTCACAAAGACAAATGCTTAGCCCGACTAGCTGTGAACAGCGGAATCAATATGTCCAAACTACGGATTTTCGCTGCTATAAAGCAGGCGTTAGACAGACTGTATGGGATTTCATAGCCTTTTGTCTGATAGACAACAAGCATTTTTCGGCGAAAAGCTCTTCTAGATAAGTTTTTGTTTCTGTAGTTGCTTCTGCTGAATTTCTAGAAAAATTGTAAGAACCGCGGCCAACCGCCAGCAGCAGAGCAGTTCAAAATTGCTCATATGAACAACATATAAACAATCAATAAACCGAAAGCTATTTAACATTGAGTCTAGGCTTCAATCGACTAGTGTCATTTGCTAAAGAAAAGTTTATGGAAGTTACTGAGGATAGAATCCGAAATGCTTTTCGTCAAAACCATGCAATTTATACTCGGCCAAATGTAAAATAGCCGTCCCCAGTGGAATCAATCGATTCTGAGGACGGCTATTTATGTTTTGCTTCTCATATGAAGCAATCGCTTCTTTGATTTTTTCCGCTATCAGCTTCCAGAATTTTTCGGCCCCATTTACTGGCCCGATGCTAGTTTTTTATCTATTACAGTTCTTTCCCGTTAGTAGTGATGACATTTTTGTACCAGTCGAAAGACTTCTTCTTTTTGCGCTCAAGGGTACCGCTTCCGTCGTCGTGCTTGTCTACATAGATGAAGCCATAACGCTTGGACATTTCACCAGTAGAGGCACTTACTAGATCGATGCAGCCCCAAGGCGTGTAACCCATCAGTTCCACACCGTCTTCGACCGCTTCACCCATCGCTTCAATATGACCGCGAAGATAGTTGATGCGGTAATCGTCATTGATGCTCCCATCTTCTTCTACCGTATCGTACGCACCAAGCCCGTTTTCCACGATGAATAAAGGCACGCGATAACGGTCATATAATTGATTCAACGCAATTTGTAAGCCGGTAGGGTCGATTTCCCATCCCCAGTCACTTGCTTTTAAGAATGGGTTTTTCATGCCTGACATGATGTTTCCTTCTGCTACATCTTCTGGTGTTTTCTCTTTCTTTTCCGTACGGGACATATAGTAGCTGAAAGAAATAAAGTCAACTGGATGTTGTTTGATCGTTTCCAAATCGCCTTCTTGCATTTCAAGTTCGATGCCGTTTTCCTTGAAATAGCGTTTTGTGAAGGCAGGGTATTCGCCGCGCACTTGTACATCTCCGCAAATATAGTTGAAGATCTGCTCTTCCTTCATTGCATGTAATACGTTTTCTGGATTGGAATCATATGCATAAACGGGAGCATAGATCAGCATACAGCCGATTTGGGAACCGGGAATGATTTCGTGGCAAGCTTTCACTGCCAAGCTGCTCGCTACAAATTGGTAGTGCAGTCCTTGGAAGCTTTCCTGCAAACGGACCTCTTCAGTAGCAGGGGAGAAGCCAAGACCGAAAATCGGCATATGTGTTGCGCCGTTGATTTCATTGAACGTCAACCAATATTTCACTTTGTTCTTATAGCGGTTGAATAAAGTTGTGGCATAGCGCTCGAAGAAACCGATGACTTCACGGCTTCTCCAGCCGCCGTACTCTTTGATCAAGTACAAAGGCATTTCATAATGGGAAATCGTTACAAGCGGTTCCATTCCATGCTTTAAACACTCATCGAATACACGGTCATAGAATGCAAGGCCTTCTTCGTTCGGCTCAAGTTCGTCGCCGTTCGGGAAAATGCGTGACCAAGCAATGGAAAGACGGAACGTTTTAAAACCCATCTCTGCAAACAACGCGATGTCTTCAGCGTAACGGTGGTAAAAATCGATGGCGTCATGGTTTGGATATGTATACTTTTCTTTGTCAATTTCAAAATCGAATCCAGGCTGAGTGATCAGTTTGAAACGGATTTTCCCGCCAGGCATAACGTCTGCAAGGTTCATTCCTTTGCCGCCTTCAAGATGCGCTCCTTCTAATTGGTTGGCAGCTGTAGCGCCGCCCCACAGGAAATTCTCGGGGAATTGATATGTTTTTGTCATTGATAAACCCTCCACTTATGTATTATGGTTGCGCTTTCACGCGGGCAATAAAAAAACCTAAATCACGTAAGGAAGACATACTCGTCCCGTAGTTTACGCGATTTAGGTTTTGCCTGCATAACCAGTAACAACCCTATAATATTCAATTGCATTAACTGTAACACCGCTTTTTTGATTAGGCAAGAAATTCGAAGGAATTTTTCTATGAGCATTTGGGCTTCGCAAACAAAGTTTTTATGCCGAAAATAAAGCATATTGCATTTGGTTCTTTTTTTTGGTAACGTCGTTTCGTAACGGAAGAGTTTGAAAAACTTGGAAGGAGCAGACATACAGCAGTTTGCAGAGAGGGGAAATTACTGCGCGTAAACTGCGAAAAGCAAAAGGAACGTGTACTTAAGATAAATTCGAGATAGTGATCAAAAAGAAAGCAGGTGCACCTATGCAGAAAATTATTTTCATGGATATTGATGGAACACTGGTTAATGAGAACGGTGTAATTCCACCTTCAGCCAAAGTGAGTGTTCAAAAAGCCAGAGAGAATGGCCATCTTGTTTTTATCTGCACCGGACGATCTAAATCCGAATTGTTTCCGGAAATACTGGAAGTGGGCTTTGATGGCATCATTGGTGCAGCAGGCGGCTATATCGAAATGGGTGACGACGTATTGTTGCATGAAACGGTAAAAAAAGAGGATGTTCGCCATCTTGTGGAATTCTTTAACGGGCATGGAGTCGATTTTTATTTGGAGTCAAACGATGGACTGTTTGCTAGTGGAAATTGTAAAAAGCATATTCTTGCCATTATAGAAAAAATGGCAAGTGAAAAACCCGAAGCGAAAGAAGAAATTGAAAAAGGGATAAAGCCTTTTCATGATCTTTTAAAAGAGGGGCAAGAGTTGGTCAGAGAAGATATAAATAAGATTTCTTTTTTAGGGTCAGATTTGCCTTTTGAAGTCATAAAACAGGAATTCCAATCGAAATTTATGATTATCCCCAGCACCGTCCCGGCGTTTGGTGAAAATAGCGGCGAATTATCAGTTCTTGGAATCCACAAAGCAACAGCTATTGAAAAATTGATTGAACATTTGGATTTAGCGAAGGAAAATACGTATGCCTATGGCGACGGGGTAAACGATATCGAAATGCTTCAATTTGTTCAATACGGAATTGCCATGGGCAATGCAAAAGAAGCGGTAAAGAAGGCGGCCGATGACATTACGGAGTCGCATGATGAAGATGGCATTTTCAATAGCTTCAAAAAATATGAGCTGATCTGAATTGCCCCTACTTACCGGATAGGTGGGCTATTAAGTTGCCGTTAAGAACCTTTAAAACCAATAAAAACGTTTATGGTTATATATAAAAATTTAAAATTTCTGCAATGTAAGCGTTGACATCCGGATTTCACGCTGATATATTTAAGCCTATCAACTACATATCAATCCCTTTAGGGTTGTTACTGGTGAAGCAGGCAAAACCTAAATCATAGAACGTTACAGAGCTCTTTCTCTGTCGTTGTATGATTTAGGTTTTTTTGTTTCTAAAAAAGAATTGTTGACTAATACGGGGGTGGAAAAGATGAAGTACGAGAAGTTGGCAAAAGAGATTATTGAGAATGTTGGTGGCCGTGAGAACATCAACAGCGTGGTGCATTGTATTACCCGTCTTCGCTTTAAATTGAAAGACGAAAGCAAGGCGAATACAGAAGTATTGAAAGATATGGATGATGTTGTAACGGTTATGAAAAGTGCCGGACAGTATCAAGTGGTTATCGGCAATCAAGTGCCGGATGTATACAAAGCAGTTGTAGAAGTAGGCGGCTTTTCATCAAACGCGGCGGTAGAAGAAGATTCAAGCGACACAAACATGTTCAACCGATTTATCGATGTCATCTCCAGCATTTTCACGCCGATCCTGGGTGTGCTTGCTGCAACCGGGATGATCAAAGGATTAAATGCACTGTTTGTAGCGCTTGGATGGCTTGATACAACTTCTGGTACATATCAGATTTTAAATGCAATCGGCGATTCACTGTTTTACTTTTTCCCTATTTTCCTTGGCTATACAGCAATCAAAAAATTCGGCGGCAGTCCATTTATCGGGATGGCCATCGGTGCAGCACTTGTTTATCCGGCACTTTCCGGTGTAACGGCTGGCGAACCACTTTATACGCTGTTTAGCGGTACGATTTTTGAATCACCGGTTTTCATCACATTTTTAGGTATTCCTGTTATCTTAATGAGTTATGCGTCATCTGTTATACCAATCATTCTTGCTGCATTTTTTGCAGCTAAAGTAGAAAATGGCTTCAAAAAAGTGGTTCCTGATGTTGTAAAAGCATTTGTTGTACCGTTTGCTACATTGCTTGTAGTTGTACCGGTTACATTTCTGCTAATTGGACCGATTGCAACTTGGGCGGGCCAGCTGCTTGGCCAGGGAACTATGTTCATCTTTAACTTAAGCCCAATCATTGCCGGCTTGTTTATCGGCGGACTGTGGCAAGTCTTTGTTATCTTCGGTTTGCACTGGGGCCTTGTGCCAATCGCAATCAACAACTTGGCGGTTCAAGGCTCGGATCCTATTCTAGGGATGATGTTTGCGGCTTCTTTTGCACAAATTGGTGCCGTTCTTGCAGTCTACTTAAAGATTAAAGATCAGAAATTGAAAACACTTAGCGTTCCAGCATTCATCTCAGGGATTTTCGGTGTTACAGAACCGGCAATTTACGGAATTACGCTTCCGTTGAAAAAACCATTCATTATGAGCTGTATTGGCGGCGCTGTAGGCGGTGCGATTCTTGGATTTGCCAAATCAAGTTTATTCATGGTCGGCGGCCTTGGAATCTTTGGAATCCCGACTTACATCCACCCTACTGAAGGCTTGAATTTCGCTTTCTGGGCAGTTTTAGTCTCAATTGCAGTAGCCTTTATTCTTGGTTTTGTGCTGACATACCTGTTTGGCATGAGCAAAGTGAAAACAGCAGCTGATGCTCCATCTCCAAAAGTAGTCGTTCAAAAAGACGAAGCATTGCTTGTAGGAAATCAAATCGTGGCAAGCCCAATGCAGGGAGTAGTAAAATCGCTTTCGGAATTAGAGGATGCTGCATTTTCATCAGGTGCACTGGGCAAAGGCGTGGCGATCGAGCCGACAGAAGGAAAATTGTTTGCGCCGGTTTCCGGAACCGTAACAGCATTGTTTTCAACAAAACACGCAGTCGGCATTACAGCAGACAGCGGCGCGGAAATTTTGATCCACATCGGCATGAATACGGTCCAGCTCAACGGCAAGCACTTCACTGCCCATGTTGAGCAAGGCGTTCAAGTAGAAAAAGGCCAGTTATTGATCGAATTTGATATCGAAGCAATCAAAAAAGCAGGATATGAAGTGACAACACCTGTTGTCATCACAGACACTGAAAATTATACCAGCGTCCATACAACAACAGACAAAAAGATCAAGTGGGGCGAACCGCTCATTTCATTGGAAGTTTAATGTAGGTTTTATAAATATAAAAATTAGAATGATTGTTTATAAAAATAATGGATATTCCGTAAACCAGCTAGGCTTGCCGCGGACGAGCGCGAAGCCTAGCTCGTTTGCTTCTTTTACTAGTGAAGAATACTAGAAGAAAGAGCGGAGGGCGGCGAAGGGCAAAGATGTGCTCCTGTCTCTGCATCGCTACGCTAGCTTCGAGACATGAAAAAGCGTTGCGACGAAGCAGCACGAGCTGAAGACCCTGGACTGAGCGGAGCGAAGGTCTTTGTCTTTGCGACGAGTAATCGCAGGAGCAAGGGAAGCGGCTGAAGCCGTGCCCGCGGAAAGCGTCCGCCTGGAGCGATTTCTTTATCTCTTCTTCAATTTATTAATTCTTTTGTTCAATTAACACAAGAAGAAAAACGGAATTCCGTTTTTCTTCTATACATAATAGGAAAAGGAGCTCAGATCATGACATCTACTAAATTTCCAAAAGGGTTTTTGTGGGGCGGCGCAACAGCTGCCAACCAATTAGAAGGCGCATTTGATGCTGGTGGAAAAGGGCTGTCGATTTTCGATATGGTTTCTTTTGTTCCAAAGGAAGAGCGCGGAAACGACATCGAAATGGATGTAAAAAGCGAAGCGGAACTAAACGAGCTGTTGGCACAGGAAGGAAAAACCAACTTTCCGAAACGCCGCGGAATCGATTTTTATCATCGCTACAAAGAGGATATCGCCCTTTTTGCGGAAATGGGCTTTAAAACGTTCCGTTTGTCGATTTCATGGCCGCGTATTTTCCCGAACGGTGATGAGCAGACGCCGAATGAAGAAGGGCTGGCTTTCTACGATCGGGTATTTGACGAATTGCAGAAATACGGTATTGAACCGTTGGTAACCTTATCGCATTATGAAATGCCGCTTCATTTGGTCCAAAAATACAATGGCTGGACCGACCGCCGCCTGGTCGACTTTTTCGTCCATTATGCGGAAACAGTATTCAATCGCTATAAAGATAAAGTGAAATACTGGCTGACTTTCAATGAAATTAATATCTCTATGTTTTCTCCTTATATCGGCAGCGGCATTTTGATTGACGATGTCGAAAATAAAGAACAAGCGGTATACCAAGCGCTGCATCATCAGTTTGTGGCAAGCGCAAGAGCAGTAAAAGCATGCCACGAGATCATTCCGGGTTCACAAATCGGCTGTATGTTGGCCCGCATGGAAGTTTATCCAGAAACATGCAGCCCGGACGATGTACTGGCAGCTCTTGATGAAGATCAAAAAAACTTATTCTTCACAGATGTCCAAGTGCGCGGCTATTACCCAAGCTTTATGAACCGATACTTTGAAGAAAATAACGTCGAAATTCAAATGCTTCCGGGCGATGAAGAAATCCTGCTTCAGCACACTGTCGACTTCTTGTCATTCAGCTACTACATGACAATGGTGGCAAGCGGCAATCCGGATAAAGCAAAAGAGAAAGGAAACTTTTCTCTTGGCATCAAAAACCCTTATTTGGAAGCTTCCGACTGGGGTTGGCAGATTGACCCGAAAGGCTTGCGCATCACCTTGAAGAAATTATATGACCGCTACCAAGTGCCGTTGTTTATCGTGGAAAACGGCTTAGGGGCATATGATGTTGTGGAAGAAGATGGGTCGATCAACGATGATTACCGCATTGATTATCTTCGTTCGCATATCGAACAAATGGGAGAAGCCATCGAGGACGGCGTTGATCTAATGGGTTATACGAGCTGGGGCTGTATCGATTTGATTTCGGCCAGTACATCGGAAATGTCGAAGCGTTACGGATTCATTTATGTCGACCAAGACGATTACGGCAATGGCACGCTGGAGAGGAAAAAGAAAAAGTCATTTGACTGGTATAAAAATGTAATTGCCACTAACGGCGAAGAATTGCATCAGAAAAGTTTAAACGAAGTAAACTGATGAAAAGTGCCTTACTCACTTGAGTAAGGCACTTTAAATGTATCTCAATTTTATTGGAAGAGGAGATAAGGTATGAAACTCATTGCTATTGATTTGGATGGCACGTTGCTATCCCCGGAAATGGAAATCACGAACGAAAACCTCGAGGCGATGCGGGAAGCGCAGAGCCGGGGGAATATTGTCATGATCTGCTCTGGCCGCGCACCCGAAGATATTCAGCAGATTCTTACAAAATACGATTTTTCGATTCCGTTGGCTGGAAGCAACGGATCGGTTGTGCAAGCCCAAGGGCATCTCTTGAAAAGTGTGTCGATGAACCGGGAAGATATCATAGAGATTGCAGAAAAATTAGATGCTGATAGAGTGCCGTATCGGATTTACACGAATGACGGAATTTACATGCCCCAAGATTGGTCGGAACGTGTGGAAAGTGCTATGGAAAAAGAGCAGATCCAAGTCCAAGGCATTCCAGATAAAGTTTATAAATGGATTACGGAACAGCCGCAAAAATCCAGCCTTATCAACTTTTTTAGTCACTATAGCGAATTGCTCCACAAGAAAGATTTAACCATTCAAAAATTCTTCGTGCTGACATTGAATAACAGCGTCAAAACATCATTGGCTGCTTATTTGGAGAAGATTGGCACGATCGGTTTCACTTCTTCGCATCCTCTAAATATTGAAGTGATGGACAAGAACGGAAACAAGGGAAGTGCGTTAAAAAGAATGGCTGAACATTACGGCATTTCGTTGAAAGATACAATGGCCATTGGCGATAACTTCAACGATATTCCCATGTTTGAAATGGCGGGGCTTTCAGTGGCCATGGGAAATGCCGAGCCAAAGGTGAAAGAAATCTGTGATACCGTTACCTATTCAAATGATGAAAACGGCGTAGCTCACGCCATAAACAAATATGTATTAATTAAATAAATATCTCTAATCCAGCTTGATCCAGCGGAAGAGATAATAGACTGGCGAACTGATAAAAATGCCCTTGAAAATAGCGATAAGTCAGCTGTTTTCAAGGGCATTTTAATATGGGTTTTCAATTTGTTAACGTCTGGTTCATCTTTTTACAACCCGTTCAATATGGATAGTCAAATAAAGCATTTCTTCGTTGGTCAATTCATGGCCGTATTCTTTCTTAATGTATTCCTTGATTTTTTCAGTACATCTCGCAGCGTCTTTGTGCTTTTCCTTGACCATATTATATAAGGAATCATCCGTGCTTTCGTAATGCGTCCCTTTGAAAATGCGCTGAGCGAAAAACTTCAGATGGGTGATAAAGCGCATGTAATTCAAGGAGTCTTCTTCAAACTCAACTTTGAAATGGTATTTGACGATTGTGATGATCTGATGGATGAATTTCGTAATATTCAATGTGTTTGACACGTCTTCATTCATCTCTGCATTGATCAAATGGATGGCGATAAAACCTGCTTCATCTTCAGACAAAGAAACTTTGAATTTTTCATTTATATATTCGACTGCTTTAACACCGACTAAAAATTCTTCCTTGTAAAGCTGCTTTACTTCCCACAACAAGGCGTTCTTGATCTCGATTCCGTCGCGCAGCCGCTCCAGCGCGAAATTGATATGGTCTGTCAATGAAACATATATATTTTCATTCAATTTCTTGCCTAATGTATTTTTCGCATAGGTAATGATATCTTCAACCACCACCATCAATTCGACAGGCACTTCCCGAAGAAGCATCTTGAAGTTATCAGAGGTTTCTTTATTTTTCAAAGCAAACACTTTCTGGATTTTTGCCTGATCCACTTCTTCACCCGTCTTCTTTTGAAAAGCAAGACCTTTCCCCATTATAACCAGCTCTGAACCATCCGACTGCAGCACGCTAATTACATTGTTATTAATAACCTTGGCTATTCTCATGGCTTCGCCCCCCATCATTCCTCTGTCCAATAAAAAAACCCAAGCCGCACTAAAGGAGATAAAATCAAAACGATTTTAACCTTTTAGCGACTTAGGTTTTGCCTGCATGACCAGTAACAATCCTATTTTCAGTCTATTAATTTAGACCTAGTATAGACTTGGTTTTAAGGGTTTGTCAACGCTTTCATGCATTGCTTTTCTTAAACAAAAAATCCGAAATCCTGAGATTTCGGATTAGTATTTTATTTCTCGATTATTCTAGAAACTTTGCTTTTAGCAGTCCTATCTATTGGTTGCGATGACGTTCTTCTGCCATCTGAATCTTTTATCCGTATTAACGGAGCGTCACAATTTCCGTTTAATCAGTATATAATTTAACCTGGTAAAGAATGAAAATAAAGCAGACCATAAATCAAAATTAATCATTCTTAGTAAAATGATTAAGAACTGCAAAAATTAATGCTCTCTCTGTGCCAAATGATTTTCTCTAGCCTGTTGTGCCTTACTTAGCTTTGATATATCTTTCGATAACCTTTTCTGGATGTCGCTTAGAAGATACAGCCCCCGAAACAAGGTGCCTGCAATAATGCCAAAAGCGAGTAAGCCGCCGACCAACGGCCCCGTCATAAGCAATAGGTAACCTAATATGACCGACAAAATAATTGATAAGACCAACTGCAATGCAAATCCCCCTTTTTTCTAAAAAAACAGCCCCTAAAAAGGAGCTGTAATCATCAGTCTCTCGTTAAAAACGATGTAAGGCGCAAGATGTTCAAGAACAGGTTCAGGAAATCCAGGTACAAGCCGATGGCCACGAACGGCACATCCTGTTCCGACATCGGCTGGTGCCGGATGCGGTTGAAGTCATAGATCGTGTAGAGCGAGAACAGCAACACACCTGCCATCGAAAGGATCATCGCAAAGCCGCTTGAGAACGGAACGAAGAAACCGAAGAGCGAAATCACAAAAAATGCGATCAACGCAACAAACAGATAGCTCGACCAGCCGACCAGGTTTTTGTTCATCCGGTAGCCGACCAGGCCATAGGCGGCAAAAACAACTGCCGTTGACACGAATACCGCGAGGACGATTTCTCCGCCCAAGCTGCCTACGTAGTAAGTCAGTACGGGATAAAGCGTCACGCCGCTGATCAAAGCAAATACCATCGCAAATGTTCTGCCCGCTTTTTTTGCCTTGCGGATGAAGATCATGGAAATCAGAAGAATTACCTCAACAACCATCAATGGCAGCATCAGCGCCGGCGGCACGAATTGCCCTGCGATAACGCCGATTCCGGATATTACCCATAGCACCGAAAAGAAGCTCAAGACGCTTTTCAGCATTTCGTTATTCGGCATCTCTTTTTCTAGTTCATAGTGCGAATACATGTACATTTCCTCCTTTTGTCTATATAAAGTATACGTCCATAGACTTGTTTGGATTCACTGATTCGAAATTTTTTTAGGATATATGAAAAGGAGAAACTGAAATCCAGCCGGTTCCTCAAAAAAAAGCCGCTTCTACTCAATGTAGAAGCGGCTTTCAGGTTGTTGAATAATCCATATGATGAATGGATCTGGAAATGTCCTCGTTGCTATTCCGCCAAAAGCTGTACTATCTGGCAGGGAAGCATCGGCTGAACGGCATTCGGCCGATCGCTTTGCGATGAAGCAGCGAAGCGATGCAGAGACAGGAGCACATGTTTTCTCCGTTGTTTTGCTCCATAGCTAAAAGACAGGTATAAAACGAATTCATCAACTTTTTCCTGAAGACTTTCTGCTGGGATATGGAAAAGGTATATTCTTATCAAATACCAGGAGAACTCTCCGGTTTGAGTAAGCTTTTGAATGAAGCGGAAGGCGGCGACTTCAGCGGGGCTAGCACGAGCCAAAGACCCTGGACGGAGCGAAGCGGAGGAAGCGGCTGAGGCCGTGTCCGCGGAAAGCGCCCGCCTGGAGCGAAATGAAAAAAAGCTAATAAAAATTTCCCGACAGTCTGAAAGCCGCTTCTACTCAATGTAGAAGCGGCTTTGTTTGTAATGGCTGTAAACTTATTTTCGGCCGAGCTCGCGCCCCATGCCTTTCAGGAAATTGAGCCCGAATTTTATAGAGCGGTTGATATCCGGGTCGCGAAGCGCTTTCACAAGGCCGAAAACGCCAACTTTTTTCGGGTTGTCCCGGTGCAGTTCCGCTTCGTCGAGTCCGCCTTTGACGCTGTCCATGATGCGGGCCGTCGTGTTCGGATCGATGGTGGTGACAACGGCCGCCGCTTTCATCGCGTTGTTGATGAGGTTGGTGACCGGTTCCCGGGAAGCCTGGTGGACGGCGATGCCGGTCAAATTCTCACGTGCTTTGACCATCGCCCGCACCGCGTCGAGTATGCCAGCGTCGTTCAATTCGCCAGTGATCTCCAGTATTTTATTGAGTGCCTGGTCCTGCTGGACGAGCAAGGTCTCGAGTTCGCCCAGTTTTTTCTCTTTTTCTTCCTCTGGCGTCAGCTGCCGCTTGTTGATCTGCTTGATTGGCGTTGCCATGACATATCACATTCCTTCCTCATTGATCGGTCAGCGGCACATAGCCCGGGCGCTGCCATTTCCGTTCGACTTCAATGCCCCGTGTCGGCGTGCGCTTTTTGCCGCGCGGATTTGATTTTGATATCGGGCTTTTGCCTTTTTTCTCGAGCAGTTCAAGGCGTACTTTCGTCTGCTTAAAGGCCGGTGTGTTGGTCACCCGATCAACGGCAGGGCCCGTCAGGAAGTTGATGGCCGTTTCCTTGTTGGTCGAGTGCATCGGCATGAACAGCTCATTGCCTTTCACACGGTCCGTGACGAACGCCGGCACTTTCAGTGCGCCATAAGGGGAGATGAGCCGTACCAGCGAGCCATCTTCAACGCCGCGCGCTTTGGCCAGGTCCGGCGATACTTCGACGAAGGTTTGCGGCATTTTTTGATGGATGCCGCGCGATTTATCGGACAGGTTGCCTTCATGGAACTGCTCAAGCAGCCTTCCGTTGTTGATGTGCAGGTCATACTCTTCAGGGAACACCGCTGGCTGAACCCATTCAAACAGCGAGAAACGCGCTTTCTTGTCCTCAAAGTTAAAGCCGTCAAGGTAAAGGACCGGCGTGTGCGATCCATCAAGGCTGCCCCATTGGAAACTGTTCCAGCCTTCCAATACGTCATAGTTCGCCTGGGAGAAGATCGGCGACAAACTTGCCATTTCATCGAAGATGTCGCTTGGATGGCTGTAGTTCCAGCCGGCGCCCAAGCGGTTGGCTATTTCCTGGGTGATCCACCAGTCGGGCTTCGAGTCGCCGAGTTCCGGCAGAGCCTTGTACAAACGCTGGACGCGGCGTTCGGTGTTGGTGAACGTGCCGTCTTTTTCAAGCGACGGGGCAGCCGGCAAAATTACATCGGCATACTGGGCCGTCCTCGAGAAGAAGACGTCCTGGACAACAAAGAAGTCCAGTTTCGACAGCACTTCGTCGACGTGGTTGGAGTTGGAATCGACGAGAGCCATGTCTTCGCCGACCAGGTACATCGCCTTCATCTTGCCGGCATCGATCGCGCGAAGCATCGTGACGTTGTCATATCCTGGTTTGGAATCGATCTTGACGCCATAAGCGCGCTCGAACTTTTCGCGGGCCGCGTCGTCGGTTACATGCTGATAGCCCGGCAGCCATCCTGGCAATGAGCCCATGTCGCAGGCACCTTGCACGTTGTTGTGGCCGCGGAGCGGGTAAGCGCCGGCGCCCGGACGGCGGTAGTTGCCTGTCACCAGCAGCAAGTTTGAAATCGCTGCGGACGTATCCGAACCGCCGGTGTTTTGCGTAACGCCCATGCCCCACAGGATGCACGTGCCGTCCGCTTCGTGGATGGCGTGCGCAATCTCGACCAAGGTTTCCTGCGGAATGCCGGTTTCTCTTTCGGCGTAGTCAAGCGTGTATCTCTCGAGCACTTCTTTAAATTCCTCATAGAAGTTGACGTTTTCGCGGATGAACGCCTCGTCGTGCAGATCGTTGTCGATCATGTATTTCGTCACGGCCATCAGCCATACCTGATCGGTGCCTTGTTTCGGGCTGATGAAAAGATCCGAGCGCTCCGCCATTTCGTTGCGGCGCAAATCGGCGACGATGAGTTTTTGACCGTGCAACTTGTGCGCCCGTTTGATGCGGGTCGCGAGTACCGGATGGCCTTCCGCCGGGTTGGCGCCGACTATGATGACGAGGCCGGCTTTCGCGATATCCTTGATCGAACCGGCGTCTCCGCCCATGCCGACCGTACGGAACAGTCCGTCCGTTGCCGGTGACTGGCAATAGCGCGAACAGTTGTCGATGTTGTTCGTCTCGAACACTTGGCGTGCAATTTTCTGGAGCACGTAATTGTCTTCGTTGGTGATTTTCGACGAGGAAATGACGCCGATGGCATCTTTTCCGTAATCGCGCTTGTAGCCGCCGAGTTTGGACGCGACGAGGTCGAGCGCTTCTTCCCAAGAGGCCTCGACGAATTCATCGCCTTGCCGGATGAGCGGAGTGGTGATGCGCTTGTCGCTGTTGACGAAATCCCAGCCGAATTTTCCTTTGACGCAAGTGGAAATCTGATTTGCCGGCGCATCGGATACCGGCTGGATCTTGAGGATCTCGCGGTCTTTCGTCCATACTTCGAACGAACAGCCGACGCCGCAGAATGTGCAGACCGTTTTGGTCTTTTTCATGCGGGTGTGGCGCATCGCCGCTTCGGCGTCCGAAATCGCCAGAATCCCGCTGTAGCCCGGTTCGACGTCTTTCACAAGGTCGATCATCGGATTAAGGATTTCCGGTTTCAGGCTCGTCATAAAGCCGGCTTCGCCGAGCATGGTGTTTTCCATAAGGGCGTTGCACGGGCAGACCGTGACGCAATGGCCGCAGCTGACGCATGAGGAGTCGTTGATCTTCGCGCCGCCGTCCCAAAGTACGATCGGCCGGTCGCGTTCCCAGTCCATCGTCAAGGTTTCATTTACCTGTAGGTTCTGGCAGGCTTCGACGCACTGGCCGCAGGCGATGCACTGGTTCGGGTCGTAGCGGTAGAACGGGTTGGTGAAATCCACCGCATCGGTCGAGCATTTCGGCTCGAACGGGTATTTCTGGTGTTCGATCTCCATCATGTCAACGGTATTATGTACCTTGCAGTTACCGTTGTTGTTGTCGCACACCGTGCAGTAAAGCAGGTGGTTCTCGAGAATGCGGTCCATGGCTTCGGTCTGTGCCGCTTTCGCACGGGTCGATCCGAGCTGAACGCTCATTCCGTCCGCGGCTTTGGTCGAACAGGTGCGCATCAATTGGCCGTCCACTTCCGCGATGCATGTATCGCACGTCTGGATCGGGTCGACTTCAGGCATATAGCAGATCTGTGGGTGGGTGATATTATTCGCGTTGACGACTTGGAGAATCGTCTGGCCGGGTTCAAAGTTAAAAGATGAACCGTTGATGATGATCGGCATGCCATTACCTCCTTTTAGTCACGTAAATCGCGGGATATCCGCCAAAACGGCGGCTGACGATTCTTATATACCCGCATTGTGTGGTAGTATTATAATCAATTTAACAGAACCTTGTGATAAATTCATGGAATTATCAAAAAATAAAGGTGATTTTCCGAAGGAGCGTGAATTTGCCGATGGAACAGCACACTATACGCACCGTCATGCGCTACGCAAACGGGGCATTCACCGAAAAAGAAGACCGGGTCGTCGTCGAAGAGCCAATCACCATCCACATCAACGGCCGCGAATTCATCACCATCGTCTGCACGCCGGAATGGATTGAAGATATGGCGGTCGGGTTTCTAGCATCTGAAGGCATCATCCCGAACCATCAGGACATCAAGGAAATCCGACTGGACGAAAAGGCGGGAATCGTCCATATCACAGCCGAAAAAGTCTATCCGTTCTATGAGCAATTACAGAACAAGCGCTTCGTGTCCTCGTGCTGCGGCATGAGCCGACAGGGCTTCGTCTTCGCCCACGACGCCATCACCGCGAAGACGATGAAGGAGGCGCGGGTCAAACTCACACCGGAAGACTGTTTCGCGCTGATGCGGCAGATGGATGTGAGCGCCGAGACGTTCCGCAAAACCGGCGGCGTCCATAACGCGGCGCTTTGCAGCACGGACGGCTTTTTCCTGTCGCGCGTCGACATCGGCCGGCACAATGCGCTCGATAAGATCTACGGCCACTGCCTGAGAAATGAGATTCCTGTCCGTGACAAAGTCATCGTCTTCAGCGGCCGCATCTCGTCTGAAATCTTGCTGAAAGTCGCAAAAATCGGCTGCGAAATCATCCTCTCGAAATCCGCACCGACCGAACTCGCCCTTGAACTTGCCGAGGAGCTCGGCATTACGGCTGTCGGCTTTATCCGCGGCGAGTCGTTCAACCTTTATACGCATCCCGAGCGGCTTGTGGCAGGGAAAGCTGGCGGAAACTCGAATCTGCCGTCTTCAAAACAGGAAATTTAACAACGGAACCCTAAGGCAAAACGTCGGAAGTTCCATTTTAAAGCAATAAGCGGTGAATTAGTTTAAACTGAACTAGAAGAACTTACTCGCAATTTACAGAAAAAGGTGAAATTATGAATGGTTTTATGATTGAAAAACCCGTTCCGTACTATGAACAATTCTATCATTCGATCAAAGCGATGATTTTCGAAGGGAAATTCAAACCGGGGGAAAGAATCGTCGAAACGCAGCTTGCAAAAGAATTCAATGTAAGCAAAAGCCCGATTCGGGAAGCCATTCGAATGCTGGTGCAAGAAGGCTTGATCGTTACGGACGACAAATCAAAAATGGTCATCTACGAACCTACTTTAAAAGATGTGGAAGAAATTTATTTTTGCAGAAAAGCATTGGAATCATTTGCAGTCAGGTTGATGATAGAAAAAGCGACCGACAGTGAGATAGAAGAGATAGAAGAGCTTCTGCTGGAAACGGAAAAAGCAATCCACAATGGCCAAGAGGACAAGGCCATAATTGACCTGAACGCGTCTTTTCATAACTTGATCATTGAATTCACGAAAAACGAGCGGCTGAAAAAACAGATAAAAGACTTAAAAACCTTAATGTACTTTTTTAGGGTGATGAATTTTCAAGGTGGAAACCGGGCTGAAGATATACTGAAACAGCATCGCGACATCTTCTGCCATATTAAAAAGAGAGATGAAGAGAAAGCTGCACAAGCTATGCTCGGGCATTTGCAATTGGACGTGGATCATTTAACCGAGGTTCTAAATAAAACCGTAAAGTAAAGGCACTGGGAATTTTGCTCAGTGTTTTTTATTGGTTTGAAAAATAGTTAGAAAGTTTAAAATAATCTATTGATTTTCTTTCGGGCTTCTTGTAGTATTCAGTTTAGAAGTTAGTCGACCGGATACAGTCGACCAAATTAGACCGAAATTCAAAAAAGGTGGGTTAATATGAAAACTTTTCAAATCGCGAATATCCCGGGAGATGGAATAGGAAAAGAAGTTGTGCCAGCAGCAACGGAAGTTTTGAATGCGCTTGCAGAAGTGCATGGAGGCATAAAATTTGAATTCACCGAATTCCCTTGGAGCTGTGAGTATTATTTAGAGCATGGCCAGATGATGCCGGATGACGGCTTGGAGCAGTTGAAGGATTTCGACAGTATTTTCTTAGGCGCCGTTGGGAATTTGCAGCTTGTTCCCGATCATATCTCTTTATGGGGACTATTGATAAAAATCCGCCGTGAGTTTGAACAGGTTATCAATATCCGGCCTGCAAAGTTGATGGACGGGGTCCGCTCCCCGTTGGTCAATCCTAAAGATTTTGACTTGATTGTAGTGCGTGAAAACAGTGAAGGAGAATACAGCTCCATCGGCGGAAATATCTACAAAGATGAAGATGAAATAGCCATCCAAAATGCTATTTTTTCAAGAAAAGCTTCAGAAAGAGCAATGCGCTACGCTTTCGAGCTGGCAGCTAAACGCGGAAAGCATGTAACAAGTGCCACTAAATCGAATGGGATCATTTATTCAATGCCATTTTGGGACAAGGTTTTCAAAGAAGTCTCGAAAGACTACCCGGATATCACAACCGATTCACAGCATATCGATGCACTTGCCGCATTTTTCGTTACACATCCGGATAAGTTTGATGTAGTGGTTGCGAGCAACTTGTTTGGCGATATTTTAACTGATCTTGGAGCGGCGATCATGGGAAGTATCGGCATTGCCCCGGCAGCCAATATTAATGTGAACGGAAAATACCCTTCCATGTTCGAACCGGTGCACGGGTCAGCACCTGATATCCTCGGCAAAGGAATCGCCAACCCGATCGGCCAGATCTGGACAGCGAAAATGATGCTCGACCATTTTGGCGAAGAAGAACTGGGAACTGCTTTACTGGATATAGTGGAAAGCGTAACAAGGGACGGTTATTTGACACCGGACATCGGCGGCACAAATACAACTAAAGAAGTGACGGACGAAATTATCAAACGCATCAGGGACTTAGGGAAGTTGAATGCGGACGAAGAAACGACCGGCTACTCGAAAGTATAAAACCGGGATCTAGAGAATTGCATGGCAGGAGCAGAAGTTCTACCATGCTGTTCTTTGAAAGAATGTAAACGCTTTCTTAAAGATTTGCATAAAACGAATAGGGGTGAAAAGAATGAGCAGTAACAATGTCCAAGATATCAGCGGCATCAACAATGTAGGTGAAAAGCGCAAGGGATTGGGGTTAAAAGGCGTAAAAATTTCAGGAATCGAGGCTCCTGTATTTTTCGGGATTGCGGCAATCGTATTGATCGGCATGTATATGGAATTGCTGCCGGAGAACATTGTAAGCGGCCTGGCGGTCACCATGGTTTTAGGCGGTTTGCTGATGTGGATCGGGAACAGCATACCGGTCTTTGGAACGTTCGGCGGAGGTCCTATCCTTTGCATTTTGATTCCGGCCTTATTTCTGTATTGGGGATTGATCCCGGAAAGTTTTGCAGTGCTGGCGGATAATTTCTATAACGAATGGGGCTTTGCTGAACTGGTTGTAACCGGTTTGATCGTCGGCAGTATCTTAAGTATGGACCGGAAGATGCTGATGAAGACAGGGCCAAGATTTTTCGTGCCGCTTTTAGGCGGAGTGTTTGCTGCTCTTCTAATCGGCGGAGCGGTCGGCCACTTGATCGGCTTCGGCTTCTCGGAAACCATTTTCTTTGTCGTAGGCCCGATCATGGGCGGAGGAATGGCCGCTGGGGCTGTGCCTATGGCTGAGATTTATGCAGCAAACGGCAGCGGAGATGCGGGCAGCTACCTTGCGCAGCTTGCACCGGCTGTTATGGTCGGCAATATGGTTTGTATTCTGATTGCTGGTGGATTGAATGGGTTAGGAAAACGCAAAAAACCGCTTTCCGCTAACTTCACAGGAAATGGCAAACTCTTGAGAGCGACAGAGCCGGGTGCTGAGAAAAAGGCCAAGGAGCATAAAGAAAGCATCTTGCCGTTGTCATTAAGAAATTTGGCGGTTGGTTTGCTGATAGCTTCCGGGCTGTTCATTTTTGGTGAAATCGTCAACTCGTTTGTTCCAAGCCTTCATGCGTATGTCTGGATTATTTTGGGGGCAGCAGCTTTGAAGCTATTCAGAATATTGCCGGAAAGCATCGAGAAATCTTCGGAGGATTGGTACGACTTCATCTCCATGGCATGGGTTCCAGCTGTTTTGGTTACCATAAGCGCCGGAATGATTGATTTCAATAGTGTATTAGGGATTGTCACAGACCCAAGCTATATAACTTTGACGATTCTGACGGTGGTGCTCGCTACATTAGGTGCTGGTTTTATCGGAACATTAGTCGGGTTCTATTTTGTCGAATCTTCTATTTCTGCTGGCCTCGGCATGGCGGACATGGGCGGTTCAGGGGATGTCGCGGTATTGAGCGCAAGCGAGCGGATGGGCCTCATGCCGTTCCTGCAGATTTCTTCCCGCATAGGCGGCGCGATGATGCTGATCATTTTGTCGATATTAGCCCCGTTATTGCTATAGGCTGATGAAACTTATAAAACCCGCAGCTCAAATCTTATTTTTTAAGGTTTGGGCTTTTTCTATCACTTTAGCTAGCCAGAAAGGGATGTGTTTGTCATGAAAGTGCTCGTTGCAGTTGATTCCTTCAAGGGCAGTATTTCTTCCATAGAAGCCAGCAAAGCGATTTCCGAGGGCATACAAGAAAGTTATCCCGATGCTGAAATCATTGCCTTGCCTTTAGCTGATGGCGGAGAAGGAACTGTTGAAGCGCTGTTGCAAGCAACAGGGGGAATGAAAATTGAAACAAAAGTGAAAGGGCCGTTATCCATAGAAAAAACAGCGATCTACGGTATTTTGGACGACGGAAAAACAGCCGTGATAGAAGTGGCGGAAGCGTGTGGACTGACTTTCGTTTCACCGGAACAGCGAAACCCTCTTTTGGCGACTACATATGGCGTGGGCGAACTTATTGCAGATGCGATTGGAAAAGGCTGCCGGGAATTTGTCATCGGTCTTGGCGGCAGCGCTACGAACGATGGCGGCATCGGCATGCTGCAAGCGTTAGGTTTCAGGTTTTTGGATGGATCGGGCAATGAGGTGGAGCTTGGAGGGCAGGCGCTAAAAAAAATTACCGGAATTGATGGCAGCGGGGTCCTGCCCGAATTGATGGAGTGCCATTTCAGGATCGCTTGTGATGTGAATAATGTACTTTATGGCCCAACAGGAGCGGCGCATATTTTTGGGCCGCAAAAAGGGGCAACTCCCGAGATGGTGGAAGAACTTGACGAAGGGCTCCGGAATTTTGCGCAGATTGTTTTGGAACAACTCGGCATAGATTTGCAATCCATCGCCGGTGCAGGCGCGGCCGGAGGGCTGGGAGCCGCTTTTTCAGGTTTCTTGCATTCGGAGATGGAATCGGGAATCGATCTCATAATGGACATCACGAATATGGAACAAAAAATGCAAGGAGCAGACATAGCCGTCACAGGGGAAGGCAAATTGGATGACCAAACCGCCATGGGGAAAGCGCCGCTCGGGGTGGCCCGGCTTGCGGCAGTGCACGGCATACCTGTAGTTGCGCTGGCAGGAGCGGTTTCACCGGATGTCTGGGGATTGAACAAACTGGGAATGACTTCCTGCTTCTCAATTGTCAACTCACCCATGACATTGGAAGAAGCGATGGATCCCGAAGTGGCTTTCAATAATTTAAAAAGGACTGCAGCTCAGCTGTTTCGTTTGATCCAACGTGTCGCTGTTCCGGCGGAAAAGCTGCAAAACTAAATCAAAAGGAGAGAACAGGATGAAAATTACGGATGTTGAGGTTATAGGCGTCAATCGATTCCTCTATGTGAAAGTCCATACGGATGAAGGGGTTACGGGCATTGGGGAATCAGGGGCATGGGGGTTTTTGGATGCCTCAAGGGAAGTGGTCAACTCGTTCAAAAGTTACCTGATTGGCAAAGACGCGTTGCAGATTGAGCATCACTGGCAATACATGTACCGCTGTTTCCACTTTAGGGGGGCAGCCATAATGGGGGCCATCAGCGCCATCGATATCGCGTTATGGGATATCGCGGGCAAATGGTTCGGCGTGCCGACGTATGTCCTGCTCGGCGGGAAAAGCAGAAACAAGATCCGGACCTATTATCATGTAATAGGCGAAACCACAGAACAATTGGTTGCAGACTGTGTGAAAGCGAAAGAATTGGGCTATAACGCAATCGGCCACTTATCGCCATTTTTGGATGAACCAAGAGGGAAACCTTATTTCATGCCTTACGCCCAGATGATCAATGAAGCGGTGGAGCGGGTAAGGTTGATCAGGGAAGCGGTAGGAGATGAAATGGATCTTTGCCTGGAGCTTCACCGGAGGCTGAAACCGGGCGAGGCAGTGGCGTTTGCACATGCTGTTGAAAAATACCGGCCTTTCTTTTTGGAAGATCCGACCACTCCTGACAACTTCGATTCGATGGCCCTGATCGCAAACAAGACGAATGTACCGATTGCTACCGGGGAAAGAATCCATACCATCCAGGAATTTGAGATGCTGCTGTCACGGAATGCCATGTCATACGCAAGACCGAGTCTCGGGGTCTGCGGAGGGATTACCGGGGCCAAAAAAATCGCGGCCATCGCAGAAGCGCATGGCGTGCAGATTGTCCCCCATAATCCGTTAAGCCCCGTCAGCACAGCAGCGTGCATTCAAATAGCTGTCGCGGTGGACAACTTGGCGATTCTGGAATTTCCGGATCATGAAACCTTATCGGCTACCGAGCGCTTCACAAGTTCCGGCGTGAATACGCAGGATACTTTCAAACAAAGCGATATGGTCGACTGGGTGCCAAAAACGGTGGATGGATTTATCGATGTCCCTGAGAGGCACGGAATCGGTATTGAGTTGCTTGAAGGCGTCGAGTCGAAATTCCCATACAAGCGAAGAGAAATCAATACAAGATTGGGAATTGATGGTTCAGTTATTGACCAATAAGGGTAACTCATAAGAAACGAGGAAGCAACCACTCCTAAAAAAGAGATGAATCCATATGAGTAAAACCGTTCTCCACAACAATGCAGTATTAAATATCAACCCATGGCACATGCTGACTTGGCTCCTGATCGCTCAGATCATGGTGGCGTTTGTCGGCAGGAGCCTGGCACCGCTCGGTGTTTTGATCGGGGAGGACCTGTCGCTGACAAAAGCGCAGATCGGCATGCTTCCTGCGGCGCTGTTTCTCGGGCAGTCTTTGGTATCGATTCCGGCCGGTTTTCTGGTCGACCGGGTCGGTTCGAAAAAGCTGCTCTTTCTTTTGTCTTTGGGATTGGGCCTGTCTTTCATCCTCATGACAGTAACATCCGCCTATACGGTGGTCCTCACCATGGTGGTGCTCGGCGGAATCGGCTATGGCACCATGCATCCCACTTCCAACAAAGGCATCATCTATTGGTTCACGGAAAAGCGGGGGACCGCGATGGGCATCAAGCAAATGGGCGTAACGCTGGGCTCGGCGCTGGCGGCGCTTCTTTTGCTGCCGGCGGCCACGGTTTGGGGATGGCGGCCGGTGCTGATCGGGGCCTGTTTGCTGCTGATCGCCACCGGATTATTGGCCTTCAGGTTCTATCACGACCCGCCGGCCAAAAAAGCGGATGATGGGCATGCCGAAGAACCGGCGCGCCTGTTTGCGTCGATTCTCCAGATGTTCAAAGAAAAACCGCTGGTGTTGGTCAGTGTAGCGGCGATGGGCCTTAGCGGAAGCCAGCTGATCCTCAATACGTATATCGTCTTGTTCGCTTATGAGCACCTCGGCATTCCGCTTGTTCTGGCGGGCGTGCTCTTGGTCATTTCCGAAGTTAGCGGGTCGTTCGGGCGGGTGGCGTGGGGCATGATCAGCGATACGCTCTTCAGCGGCAAACGGATCATCGTCCTTGTCATTATCGCTTCCTTATCCATCCTGGCTTCAATTATTGTCAGTCTTCTGCCGGCGGGTACGCCGTTTTGGGTGATGGTTCCGATCACGATTTTGTTTGGCTTCTGCATTTCCGGATTCAATGGCCTCTGGATGAATGCCGCGACCGAGCTGGTGCCGATTGAACAGGCGGGAATCGCCACCGGCTTTACGTTGACGCTCGGTTCGTGGGGCGTCATTATCGGCCCGCCGTTGTTCGGCTATATTGTCGATATCACCGGAGTATTCACCTTCGGCTGGCTGTTTCTGGACATCGTCTTGGCGGTTGTCATCGCCTTGCTGCTTTTGGCCATGGCGATCATAAAAAAAGAGGAACAAAATCAAAGCTAGGAAAAATCTGCATCAACAAAATTGAAGGGGCTATGCACCGCCGTCCGGCTCAGGGCGGCGGTTTTCCGTTTACAGCCAATCCTAGAGAAGACTTATAGTATAATGAAGTCGGAAACCTTATATTTATACTTTTCAGTAAAATGGCTGATTGTTTTATTCGTACATAGCCGGAGGAGGAAATTATGTTCAAAGAGGAATTTTATCGAAACCTGAAAGAACTGGCGGCGCTTCCCGGAAGCCCGGGCAGGGAGCAGCAAGTCGTCAAGCGCATGGTGGAACTACTTGAGCCGTACGCGGAAGTTGAAGTGGACCATATGGGCAATGTCTATGCAGTGATGGAAGGGAACAAACCCGGACCTACCGTCATGGTTTCGAGCCATTCCGACGAAATCGGCTGCATGGTCAGCGCCATCGACGGCAAAGGGTTCCTTCGGATGGAGCGGACGGGCGGCATGATGGATTCGCTGCTGGTCGGCCGAAAAGTCAACGTCAACGGCCATTTCGGTGTCATCGGTGTAAAAGCGGGGCATCTGCAGACAGCGGCTGAAAAAACGAAAGTGCTGCCGATTGAGGACATGTATGTCGATGTCGGCGCTTCGTCCAGGGAAGAAGTGCTGGCCATGGGGATCAATATCGGCGACTCGATCACCTACATCAGCGACCTTGACCGGTTCACCAACCAGGATCTCATCTGCGGCAAGGCGATTGACAACCGGAGCTGCTGTGTGCTGTTGGTGGAACTGTTCAAAACCTTGCAGGACAAGGATTTTAGCGGCAAGCTGGTCGGCTTGGTGGCTGTCCAGGAAGAAGTCGGGCTCCGAGGCGCGCAAATCGCCGGCTACAAGATTGACCCCGACTTTGCCATCGTGCTCGATACCATCGCCTGTGCGGATACACCGGACGGCAACTATTACCCGATTGCCATCGGAAAAGGGCCGGTGCTGCCGCTTTTATCTGGAAGTGCGACGGGGAACATCATGTCCCCGCAGATGAAGGCTCTCATCACGTCCTATGCCGATAAGCTCGGCATCCCGTACCAGCTGTCGGTCATGTCGAAAGGGACGACAGACCTTTCTTCCATCCATTTAGTGAAGGAAGGCATCCACGGCGCCGCCATCACGTTCCCGCGCCGATATTCCCATTCGCCGGTTGAAATGGCGAACTTGTCGGATTTTGAGGCAGGTTTCAGGCTGCTTGAAGCCATGCTGCGGGACAGCGGCAATTGGGGCGACTTGAGTTTCGTCTGAACGAGAGGAATTTTCTCCGACGGTGGAAAGCTATGGCAAGAGAAGCGGTTTTAAGAAGATGAAACTAAAAGGAGATGAAAAAATGACACAGAAAATACACACAGAAGAAACGAAACAGCAGTTATTGGACATGCTCACGAGCCGGAAAGACGAAATGATCGAGCTCCGGCGCCGCCTGCATCAGAATCCCGAACTTTCCTTCAAGGAAGAAAAAACGGCGCAATTCATTGCCGACTTCTATAAAGGCAAAGATGTAGAAGTCCAGACCCATGTCGGGAATGGCTACGGCATCATTGTCACCATCCAAGGGGGCAAGCCTGGCAAAACGATCGGTTTGCGGGCGGATTTCGATGCCCTGCCAATCCATGAAGAAACGGACGTACCATTCAAATCGCAGAACGATGGCGTCATGCATGCCTGCGGCCATGATGGCCACACCGCCTATATGCTTGTTCTGGCCGACTGCTTGATCAGCTTGAAAGACCAGCTTTCGGGCACCATCAAAATCATCCACCAGCACGCCGAAGAGACACCGCCCGGCGGAGCAAAAAGCATCGTGGATTCTGGCGTCCTCGATGATCTGGATGCGGTGTTCGGCACCCATTTGTTCCCGAGCCACGCAACAGGCACGATCGGCTACCGGAGCGGCTACGCGATGGCAGGCCGGACGTATTTCAAGCTGATCATCCAAGGCAGGGGCGGACACGGCTCCGCGCCGCAAAACGCCAATGACCCGATTGTCGCCGGGGCCCATTTTGTCACAGCGGTGCAGACCGTCGTCAGCCGGCGGCTGAACCCGTTCGATATGGGGGTCGTCACCATCGGCTCATTCGACGGCAAGGGTTCGTTTAATATCATCAAGGACAGCATCGAAATCGAAGGCGATGTCCGCTATATGAACGAAGAGACCCAGAAACTTATTGCCCGGGAAATACACCGCATCGTCAAAGGGATTGAAGTGCAGTTTGACGTAACGTGCGACTTTACGTATCTTGCTGATTATCCGCCGCTCATCAACGACGCTGCGGTAACGTCAGAAGTGGTGGCGATCCTGGAAAATGCGGAAGACCCGGAAATCAAGGAAGTGGTTGAATTCCCGATATTTTCAGGGTCTGAGGATTTCGCCTACTACTTGGAGAAAACGCCGGGGCTTTTCTTCAATATCGGCTGCCGGCCGAAAGGGGAAGGCACCGTCTACCTTAACCACCATCCCAAGTTCGACATAGACGAAGATGCCCTTCTGGTGGCGGCAAAAGCGGTCGCGCATGTGGTATGCAATTACCACGGAAACAGCTGATTTCTTTTCAGTTGCAGCTGGTCCTTGAAATGGAAATTTACAGCAACTTCTTGTATGATGAAAACTAAAGGGGAAAACCCTTGCCTTTTGGGAGGTGATATCAGATGACAATCGCAGTCCAATTGTCAGCGTCACTAAAAACTCATGCAAAGCCTGGTATTCCAAACGGCGATACTTTGTATGGGGCAAACAATAACCCATCGCCCGATCATCCGCTGTTTTAAGCACCCGGCTTTCTTCCTTATATTCATTTATCCAAACTATTAAGGAGTGAGCACATGATACACGTAAAAGAAACAGCAGATAGAACCGGAAACGCAGGAGACCGTCCTGAAGCGTTCATCCGGAATGACCAATTCAACTTCATCAAAGACCAGACAAAAATCCTGGTGACCGGACAATCCACCGGCAACGACGCCGAAGTGCTGAGTGTCCTTCGCCATTTGGCGCACGAAAAAGTCTTCAAGCTGTTCCCGGAATTGACGCAGGAGCAAAAGGCAATCCTTAACCCGCTTGCACAAGTGAAGGAAAAAGCTGATGCCGAGGCATTCCTGGAGCAACTCCGACCTTACGTCATCCCTTTTAAAACAGTCACTGACCAAGGATTGAAGAAACTGTTCCCGAAAGCGAAAAAGCTCAAAGGGCCGAAGTTCGATACGATTGACTTCAAGAAGCTGTCGTACCTGGGCTGGGTCGAGAGTTCGACGCTCATGTATTTGGTGACGGAAAAAGACGGCGTGCTGCACGGCGTCCACGGCACATTGACGCGCAGCCACAAAAAAGGCATCTGCTCGATTTGCAACCGCCACAGCGAAGTCGGCCTGTTCACCGCCAAGACAAAAAGCTCGGGACAGGACAACTACACGAAACGCGGCAACTACATCTGCCAGGACAGCGAAACCTGCAACAGCAACATCAATTCACTCGACCGCCTGAATGAATTCATGGAGCGTTTGCAGAAATAATTGAATAGGATCCAATAAATTGCAAGGCCGCTAATTCACAGTGAATTAGCGGCCTTTTCTGTTTGCTGTGATGGAGAGAATCTGACATTAGCGGCTGCTGGAAGCCTCTTCGCACTCAGGCGAAAATTTTGCCGGGGTTCAGCAGATTGCCCGGGTCGAGCAGTTGTTTCATGCTTTTCATGACTGGAACGGCCGCGCCGTGTTCGGCTTCCTGGAATTTCATCTTGCCGAGCCCGACGCCGTGTTCGCCGGTGCAGGTCCCTTCAAGCGCAATCGCCTGGAACGCCAGCTTTTCGTTGACGGTCTCTGCGGCGAGCTGCTGGCTGGGATCCTTAGCATCGTACATGATCAGCGTATGGAAATTGCCGTCGCCGATATGGCCAAGTATGCCGCCTTCTAAGCCGCTGCCTGCGATCAGTTCACGGGCATAGTCAATCATGTCGGGTAGTTTCGAGATCGGGACGCAAACATCGCCGCCCGTCACGGAGACGCCGGGCTGGTGGCGGAAAGCATACGCCATTTCATGGCGCGCCCGCCAGACGAGCGCCCGTTCTTCCGAGCCAGAAGCGACTTTCCAATTCTCGCAGCCCATATCGCGCAGCAGCTCCTCGGCGAGAAGCGCTTCTTCTTCGGCCGCTTTCTTCATATTGGCGAACTCGAAGAAAAGCGAATGTTTTTCCGGCAGGCTGTAGCCGCCATATGTATTCACTTGCCGGATGCTCAGTGCGTCGACAAATTCCATGCGCATGACGGGGATGCCGCTGAGCAGGATCATATGGGCAGCTTCGGCGCACTCGCGCGGCGTCGCAAACGTACAGCTTGCGGCAATGGTGTGTTCGGGAATGCCGTGGAGCTTCAGCGTGATTTCGGTGATGATACCGAGCGTTCCTTCAGAACCCGCGAACAATCCCGTCATGTTATAGCCGGACGACGATTTTTTGGCTTTGGTGCCGGTATGCATGACGGTGCCATCCGCCAGGACAATTTCAAGGTCGAGCAGCTGGTCGCGCATGGCGCCGTAGCGGACGGCGGTTGTGCCGCTGGCATTGGTCGCGACCATGCCGCCGATCGTGGCATCGGCGCCCGGATCGATCGGAAAATAGAGGCCGTGGCGATTGATGATGCTGTTCAGCTGCAGGCGTGTCATGCCGGGCCCGACCGTCACAAGCAGATCTTCAGGAGAGAACTTGATGACCTGGTTCATGCGTTCAAAATTCAGCGAAATGCCGCCCTTCAGCGGAATCGACTGTCCTTCAAGGCCGGACCCTGAGCCGAAAGGGGTGACGGAGAGGCCGTACGTGCGGGCAATCCCGAGGACGGTTTGCACGTCTTGCGCCGACTCGGGAAAACACACCGCTTCGGGCTCGTGCGCCGAATGCGACGACTCATCGTGGCCATGGCGGTACAAGTCGCCTTCACTGACGGATAGCTGATCGGTTTTCAGCGACCGGCGCAAAATTTCAATCCACGCTTTCTCCAAAAATAAAACTTCCCTTCTTCATATAATTTAACAATTTAGAAAACTTATATTTACAAACAATTTAGCATATTCTATACTTTCTGTATACAGTATACACTGTTTATCGATGGAGGGAGGAAGGGGGACGTGGATAAAATCATAAAAAAAGCGACGTTAGCCGAGCAAGCCTACGACCAGATCAAAGGGATGATTGTCACCGGAAAACTGGCGCCGGGAGAGGAATTGCCGGAAGGGAAACTTGCTTTAGAGCTTGGCATCAGCAGAACGCCTTTGCGTGAAGCCTTGCGGAAACTGGCAGCTGATGCATTGATAGACTTGCGGTCTACACGCCCGGCAGTTGTAGCCCTTTTTACGTCCCAAGACGTCAAGGAAATCATGGAACTGCGGAAATTGCTGGAACTCCATTGCCTTGACCGGCTTCCCAAAGCCGACCGCTGGCAGCTTCTCTTCGAACTGAAGCGGAATGCAGCCCAGCAGGCGGAGGCGATCGAAGAAAACGATCTTGCATATTTTATGAATAAGGATCAGCAGTTCCACGCGCTCTTGACGAACACCACTCCGAACAAACGGATGAAGGAAATCATCGCTGCCATCAACACAGGCGGCAGCCGGGCGCTTCTGCTCTTATCGGAAACGCTGGCAACCAGCGCAGCGGAAGCATACCAGGAACATCTGGGCATTATCGATGCAATTGAACAAGACGATATCGGGCTGGCCAAACAGCAGCTGGCCGCCCATCTGGAAAACATCGAGAACAGGCTGCTGAACTATTACATCAACCAGGAGGTACTATGAAAAAACTACTAGGCTTACTACTGATAGCGGTAATCATTCTAGCGGCGTGCGGCAGACCCGGCAGCGAATCCACTACATCTACCGAGGGCGAGGGGGACCAGGAAGTCTACACCATCCGATTGGCCCACTTGGTTCCGGAAGAGCAGTCATCCCATGTGGCTGCAGTGAAATTCAAAGAAAAACTAGAAGCGGAATCGGATGGCCGCCTGAAAGTCGAACTGTACCCGAACGGGCAGTTATACGGCTCTGACCGCGAAGCGATCGAAGCGGTCCAGCTGGGCAACGTGGAAATGACCATCCCGGCGGTGGCGGCAATGGCTTCGTTCAACGAAAAATTCAGCGTTTTTGATCTTCCGTTCTTGTTCAACAATCATGAAGCCGCATACAAGGCGCTTGATGGTGAACTTGGCCAGAGTTTGCTGGATGACTTGGAAAACAACGACATCAAAGGATTGGTTTACGGGGAAAACGGCTTCCGGCATGTTTCCAACAACGAACAGCCGATTGAACTTCCTGAAGACATGCAAGGGCTGAAGATGCGTACATTGGAAAGCCCGCTGCATACGGACACGTTCAATGCATTCGGAGCAAACGCTTCGCCGTTCGCTTTCGGGGAATTGTACACGGCTCTTCAGCAAGGCACTTACGATGCGATGGATTGCCCAATTTCCCTTTACTACACGAACAAATTCTATGAAGTCCAGGACTACCTGACATTAACAGGACATGTGTATGCGGCGACGGCTATTTTGGCAAACAACGATTTTTATAACAGCCTGCCGGAAGACCTTCAGGCATTGGTCATGGAAGGTGCCGAGGAATTCCGCTCGGAACAGCGTGTAATGGCGCAGCAGCAGGATACCGACTTTTTGGAGCAGCTGAAAGCGGAAGGGATGCAGGTGAACGAGCTGACGGATGAGCAGCGCGCAGCATTCCGTGAAGCTGCACAGCCTGTCTACGATAAATACGAAGGCCAGATTGGCAAAGATTTAATCGACCAGGCGCTTGCCGCAAACGAATAAATCGAAAACGATAACAGGAAAAATCAAGGAAGCAATTCCTTGATTTTTCATTTCCAAAGGAAAGTGGGGGATATGGTGAAAAAGTTCGCTAAAGCAGAAGAAGCTTTTCTCGTTTTGACGCTTATTGTCATGGTGGCCTTGATCTTCGGCCAGGTAATCGGCCGCTACGTCTTTTCCAATGCGCCGAGCTGGACAGAAGAACTGGCGCGCTATATCCATATATTCCAGGTATGGATCGGCGCAAGCTACGCGGTCAAGTTAAGGGAACATATACGGGTGGAAGCCTTTATCGGGCTGTTCAAAGGGGTGCCAAGAAAAATCCTGGAAACGATATCGGCTTTGATCTGGTTTGCATTGGCCTTATTTTTAGCTTATTTCGGAACGCAATTGGTGCTAAGCAGTTTGAACAACGGCCAAGTGACGCCTGCGATGCAGCTGCCGATGTGGATTCCGTTTCTGGCGATTCCCCTGGGGGGGCTTGGAATGGCGATCCGCCTTGTGCAGCAGATTGTGCAGATCTGGCGCGGGGATTACGAGATGCACAAGGACGGTGAGCTTCCGATATGACGATTGGCATTTTGTTCGGCACTTTATTCGTCTGCTTGCTGATCGGTGTACCGATCGCCATCGCGCTTGGCGTATCGGCACTTGCGGCCATCTACTTCGGCACTACGCTGCCGCTCGGCATCATCACCCAAAAAGCATTTACGTCGCTCGATTCGTTCCCCTTGCTTGCGATTCCGTTCTTTATGCTTGCCGGGATCCTCATGGGCAAAGGCGGCGTATCCAAACGCCTGCTTGACCTGGCAGCGGCGATGGTCGGCTGGATGACCGGGGGGCTCAGCATGGTGACGATATTGGCCTGTATGTTCTTTGCGGCCATTTCCGGCTCCGGCCCGGCCACGGTCGCCGCAATTGGCGGTTTCATGATTCCGGCGATGGTGGCGCGCAAATACAGCGGCGGCTTCGCTTCTGCGGTTGCGGCATCCGCCGGTTCGATCGGCGTCATCATCCCGCCGAGCATCCCGTTCGTCTTGTACGGCGTCATCGGCAGTGTCTCGGTCGGAAGCATGTTCCTGGCCGGGATTCTCCCGGGCCTTTTAATCGGTGTCGCCTTGATGCTGACATCGTACATGATCTCGCGCAAGCGCGGTTACCGGCCGGATCCGGCGGATGGGACGAAGTTCGTTTTCAAGGATGTCGCCAAAGCTTTCTGGGATGCCAAATGGGCGTTGCTCATTCCGGTCATCATCCTCGGCGGCATTTACGGCGGGGTTTTCTCGCCTACCGAAGCGGCGGTAGTCGCGGTGGTCTATGCCATCATCATCGGCAAGTTCGTTTATAAAGAGCTGTCTTGGCAGGGGTTATTCGAATGCTTCCGGCAAGCGGTCGTCATCAACGCGACCACGATGATCATCATCGGCCTGTCCGTATCGTTCGCCTATTTCATGACCATCCAGCAAATACCGGGAGAAATCTCCTCATACTTAACGGCCTTATCGACAAATCCGTTTGTCATCTTATTGGCCATCAACCTGTTGCTGCTCGTGGTCGGCATGTTCATCGACACCATTTCGGCACTCGTCGTCCTGACGCCGATCCTGTTGCCGATCGTCGTCGCAGTCGGCGTCGACCCGGTGCATTTTGGCGTCATCCTTGTGGCCAACTTGGCGATCGGCTTTATCACGCCGCCGCTTGGCGTCAACCTGTTCGTTGCATCAAGCGTCGGTGGCGTGCAGTTTGAACGCATCGCGGTCGCGGTCTTGCCGTTCCTGTTCGCGATGATCATCTGCCTGTTGGTCATCACATATGTACCGGGGCTGTCTTTGTGGCTGCCGAACTTGTACGAGTAAGAAATAAAAGCTGGAAGAACGAAAAAGGCTCTCCGAGTGGCGGAGAGCCTTTTTTCTTTGGTTCAGCTGTCTTGCAAAAATCAACCGCTTTCTCGTATCGTTTCAGGGATTGTCTGTCTTGCCTGGATATAAAGCGCAATCTTGCTTGTAGATAAACTCGGAAGTTGATGGCCATCAAAGTACAACTATTCTCATATTTTGCAATATCTCGGCGCTGGACGAAATCTGGACATGGCTCGGGACTTAAAACATTTTTTGGAAAAGTAGTTTGACGGCTATAAGATCTTAGATAATAATAAATTGAATAATCGGGAAAAGGGGATGGATGATGAAAATTGTTATTTTGGATGACTGGGAGAATTGCTTTCGTAATAATCCATTGTTAAAAACATTGGAAAATAAACACGATGTGACAGTATATAACGACAAGCCTGGAAACAACGAAGTTATCAATCGGTTAAAAAATGCTGACATTGTAATCCCGATTCGAGAAAGGACAAAATTCACAAAAGAGCTGTTGAATGAAGTCAAAAATCTTAAAATGATTGCACAAACAGGTTCAGGAACGGCGCACATCGATATTGAAGAAGCCGAACGGTTGAATATTTCGGTTCGTTCAACTACGGGTGGCCATAAATCAGTGGTAGAACTGATCTTTGGCTTTATCCTGGCATTCAATAAAAAAATAATAGGATTACATGAAGAAATGAAAGATGGCCAGTGGCCGGAACTTTTGGTTGACGGGCTTGAAAAGAAAACCATTGGAATAATTGGTCTAGGCAAAATTGGTTCTGGGGTTGCTAAGATAGCTAAAGCTTTTGATATGAGAGTAGTTGCATGGGGTCCTCGTCTAACGGAAGAGCGAGCATTGAAAGAGGGAGTTGAATACCTATCATTTGAAGAGCTATTGAGGGAATCCGATTTCATTACAGTAAATGTCCGATTGGTTCCTGAAACAAAGGATTTGATCGGTGAGAAGCAATTCAACCTCATGAAACCGGGTGCGTTCTTCTTGAATACTTCAAGAGGTGAAATCGTAAACGAAAAAGCGTTAATTAGGGCGCTGCAAGAAAAATGGATTGGTGGAGCGGGGCTCGACGTATTTGTAAACGAACCTCTGCCAGCCCAGCATCCATTACGTTCTCTCCAAAATGTTATTTTGTCTCCACACATCGGTTGGAAAACCGATACCGTATTCAATCTTTTCTTATCGGAATCCATTCAAAATATTGAAGAATTTTTAAGAATAGAGGAACAACGCAGCCTATCATAATTAATTTTAAAAGAGATGACTTCCACATGGGGAGTCATCTCTTTTATTTTTGAAATCGCTACAAGATACTCTGTTTGGAAATGGATGTGAAAATCACAATAGAAAATATTAATGGAAAATTTAAAGTGAAAATAGAGATCATTGTCATTTGGTATACAATTTAAAATATTTTAAATAAAAAGTTGACTTAATGATACGGTTTTAATATACTCTCTGTATGGATGGTATACCATTACAAAGGGGGAGAAGGAAATGAAGAAAGCTATATGGTTAGTGTTGTTAATAGTAACAGTCGGATTATTAGCTGCTTGTAATTCGCCACAGTCATCGGGGGAAGCTGGGGCAAATAATGTAAGCGCTTCAAAAGAAGAAGTGGAAAACTTTCCGGAAAAGTCAATCACGATTTTAGTTCACACAAGTGCGGGTGGCCCGACTGATTTAATGGCACGAGAAATTGCAAAAGCCGTTGAACCGATTTTAGGACAGAAAGTTTTAGTGGAAAATCGGCCAGGTGGAAGTGGAGCAACTCAGATGGCTGGCATTCAATCTGCAAAAGCTGATGGTTATACACTAGGGGCTATGACTCCAAGCCAAATTGGTTTAATTGAAGGAACATTAAAAGATCAATATAAACTGGATGATTTTAGTTGGATAAGCAGAACTCAAATCGATCCGTATGTAATTGTTGTAAATAAGAAAAGTCCTTTCAATACCCTGGAAGAACTTATAGAGTTTGCGAAAGAAAATCCTGGAGAACTTAAAATAGGCGGGTATGGGGCAGTTGGATCAGGGCATAATGTTGCGTGGAATATTTTAGCGGAAAAAGCTGGCATCGAAGCTACATGGGCTGCTTATGAAAGTACGGGAGATGCTGTAACAGCGATTCTCGGAAACCATATTGATGTAGCGAATTCAAACCCTGGGCAAGTGAGTCAATATGTCGAGTCAGGTGATTTGAAAGTGCTTGGTGTTATGAATGATGAAAGATTAGAAGATCTTCCGGAAGTTCCTACCTATAAAGAATTGGGATATGACGTTGATACTTCATGGACGCAATTTAGAGGAATTTTCGGACCGGCTGGTATAGATCCGGCAATACAGAAGAAGTTAAGCGATGCTTTTGCAGAGGCTATGGAAACAGAAGGCTATAAAGAATATATGAAAAAAACTCAAATGGTTCAAGGTTCCATGAACAACGAAGAGTACACAGAATACATTGCTAAACAATCCGAACTTACGAAAGAATGGTACGAGCGTCTAGGGGTAGAGTAGGCTAAAGAATTGAGGGATACAAGTTGAAAACTCTAACTGCAAATATAATAGGGATGATTTTCTTCATATTAATCGGAGTATGGTTCTTGATTAATTCGCTGCTTTTGCCGGAAAGTGAGGGGACTGCAGATGTAGGTCCCTCTGTCTTTCCTATAATTTCAGCTGTCGGATTAATTATCGCATCATCTTTCTATCTGATTAATGACCTGCGCAACAGAAGGAACGCTGATAAAGAAAAGATAGTAATACCAAATAGAAATAAGGTCATAAGCGCTATCGGCATTTTAATCGCCTATCTGTTAGTTATGGACTTAGTGGGCTATTACATTGCAAGCATCATCGCAATTCCATTGCTGCTATACATTTCAGGAGTGAAAAATGTGATGAAAGTGGGAATTTTAAGCGCTGGTTTTCTAGTATTTATTTACGTTGGATTTGATACGTTACTTGGTATACCAATGCCATAACAAGGAGGTGCTCCATTGTTTGCATCGTTATTAGATGGATTCAGTACAGTATTTACATTTGAAATTCTTTTGTTCATTTTAGTGGGTTCTTTGATCGGCTATTTTGTTGGAGCTCTCCCAGGGCTTACTCCAAGTGTCGGAATCGCTTTGTTAGTGCCTATCACATTTACAATGGAGCCTGTACCTGCGTTGATCCTATTGGTTTCATTGTATGTAGCAGCGGAATATGGCGGGGGAATCACAGCGATATTATTAAACGCTCCGGGAACTCCAGCGGCGGCGGCGACAGCTTTAGATGGATATCCTTTGGCGACCAAAGGGCAGGCGGGGAAAGCTTTAACAATCTCGATTCTGGCATCCGGTGTCGGTGCATTAGTAAGTGCCATATTATTAATCTTTACAGCGGTTCCAATGGCGGCAATGGCATTGCAGTTCGGTCCTTTAGAGTATTTTGCTTTAGCGATTTTTGGATTGAGCCTGATCAGCAGTCTGAGTGAAGGTTCTATCGTAAAAGGCTTTATTGCAATGTTCTTCGGGCTATTGATAATTTCTGTTGGCATAGATCCGATTGTTGGGGTGCCAAGGTTTGCAATGACTGTCGATCTATTAGGAGGCATACCATTTTTACCGGCATTAGTAGGGTTGTTTGCATTATCAGAAGTACTATTCATGTTGGAAAAAGCAGATGAAAAAAGAAATAAAGTTGAAAAGATTACCGGATTAGGTGTGTCACTTGCTGAAATTAAAAGCATCAAAAAAACGATGTTTATAAAGGCCCCATTATTAGGTTATGTCATAGGGGTAATTCCAGGAGCGGGAGCGACCATTGCGTCTCTTATTAGTTACAATGAAGCAAGAAGATCTTCTAAAGACAAAATAAGCTTTGGAAAAGGGAACATTGAAGGGATCGCAGCTTCAGAAGGTGCTAATAATGCAGCTGTTCCCGGCGCTCTAGCCCCTTTACTGGCTCTTGGTATACCAGGTTCAGCCAGTGCAGCGATTTTAATAGGGGCTCTAACAATGCAAGGCCTTCAACCAGGCCCTAAATTATTCACTGATAACCCGGAAATACCTTATTCTCTCTTTGCGGCTCTCTTGATAGCGACACCCATTATGATAGTTATAGGGTTGGTCGGGGTCCGTGCGTGGGTGAATGTAACGAAGATTCCTAATAATATTCTAGCCGTAATTGTAGCTGGAATTTGTGTGGTAGGAGCTTACGCTTATAGTAATTCCATGTATTCAGTATGGGTAATGCTGATTTTCGGGATATTTGGTTACTTCATAAGAAAACTGAAGATACCTACAACCCCTATCGTACTGGCCATGGTTTTGGGATTCATGATGGAAGTAAATTTCAGAAGAGGTATGATTATAGCTGATGGAGAACTTTCCTTTTTGTTCACAAGACCCATTTCACTAATATTGATCGTGTTATCTTTACTCACTTTAATACTTCCTCTAATCCAAGGATACAAGGATGCAAAAATAAAAAGCACAAAGGCAGGGGTTAATCATAGGTAATAATACTAACGGAATGAAAAAAATCTCTGCATACGATTATTTATATAATGCAATCAGAACCGGAGATATAAAGCCTGGACAAACTTTAACGGAAAGAGGGTTGGCTGAGAGTTTAGGTGTCAGCAGAACCCCTATTAGAGAAGCGATACGCAGGCTGGAGGAGCAAGGGTTGGTGACCTATACGCCCCATAAAGGCGTAAAAGTTATAACTTTATCAGTTGAAAAAGTAGCTCAGTTGTATGAAGTCCGCGAACTTTTGGAAGGTCTCGCTGCCAGGAACCTAGCGCAGTTTCATACTCCTGAAATAATTGAGGAATTGAACGATTATATTGTGATTGCTGAAAAGGAAGCTCTTAAGAATAACGTGAAAGAACTTTCGAATATCAATTCCGAATTCCATCTAGCTTTAGCGAAATTCTCAAAAAATGTGTACTTGGAAATTATTATGAATATGCTGCAAACCCAAATCGGTTTAATGATGTCGACTTCTTTGTCATATACGGGGCGTCCATTAAAAAATATAGAAGAGCATAAAATGATTCTTGAAGCGATAAAATCTGGAGACGGTGATTTTGCAGAAAGTACCGCAAAACATCATGTTAGAAATGCCAGAGACTATGCCCTAAAAAAAATTGGAAAAGGTGGAGAATAAAATGGTCACAAAACAACTAGTACAGAATGTTATGAATACAAAGATGAGCGATATCCCGGAAGAAGTAAAATTGCATGGGAAGAGAAGTTTATACAATTGGATGGGTGTAGCGATCGGTGCAGCCAATCATCCTTCTGTAGACATGGTTTTGGGATTGAAGGAGGACATCAACTCAGCCGAGCAGGTATCGATTTTTGGCAGGTCTGAAAAGGTCGATCTTTTGTTAGGAAGTTTAATAAACGGAATGTCTTCTCACATTTTCGATTACGATGATACTCACTTGGATACAATCCATCATCCAAGTGGTCCGGTGGCGCCTGTTGTGTTGGCTCTTGCTGAAAAAATGAATATTTCCGGGGAAAAAGCATTGCATGCATTTGTATTAGGATGTGAAGTCGAGTTGCGCATCGCTAACTCGGTTTATCCAAGCCACTATCAATTGGGCTACCATATTACAAGTTCAACAGGCGTGTTCGGTTCTGCTGTTGCAGCGGGTCTCTTGCTGGATTTAACAGAAGAGCAAATGACTTGGGCTTTGGGGATAGCAGGTACACAATCTTTCGGCTTGAGAGAGATGTTCGGAACTATGACAAAACCGTTCCATCCAGGTAAAGCAGCTCAAAATGGCTTGATGGCAGCTCTATTGGCGAAAAAGAATTTCACAAGCTCAACAGAAGTTTTGGAAGCGAAAAGAGGATTTGCAAATGTACTTGCCCCTGAACATGATCTTTCTAAAGTGAATGTTAAGTGGGGAGAACAATGGGAATTGCTGAAAAATGCATTTAAACCTTATGCTTGTGGTATTGTTTTACATCCTTCAATTGATGCATGTATCGCTTTAGGAAAGCAAGTAGAAGCAGATCAAGTTGAAAGAATTGAACTGATAGTTAATCCGTATGTGCTGGAACTTACCGGTAAACCAACTCCTCCTACAGGGCTTGCAGGAAAGTTCAGCATTTACCATACTGGGGCAATTGCATTTTTAGAGGGAGATGCTGGAGAAGACCAGTATGCCGATGAAAAAGTCGCAGATGCGAAAGTTGTGGAGTTCCGGTCAAAAATCAAACCTAAAGTAGATGAAGGGATGAAGGAAGAGGAAGTAATAGCTACTGCCTACTTGAAAGATGGCAGCAAGGTTGAGCATATAGTGAAAAATGCTACAGGCAGTATTGAGAATCCAATGACGGATAAAGACTTAGCCAAGAAATTTAAAAAGCTTACGGCTTCTATCATTGGAGATCAGCAGGTTGAAGAACTTACCAAAGTCTTTTATGAAATGGACCAATTGGATAATTTAAATGAAATGATCAAATTGACTAATCCAACTAAACAAGAAGTAGTAAAATAAGCAATCAAACAAGAAAAGGCCTTTAAGGCCTTTTCTTGTTTGTACCTGCTAAAGAGAGGAGGGATAAAGTGTCTATATTTATTGATGTGCTTATTAATGTAATAAGCCCGATGTTTTTGCTGATTTTAGTAGGTGTTGTTTTACATAGAAAGTTCAACTTTAATCTCCAGACATTTAGCAACCTGCTTATATATTTCCTATTGCCGGTTGTCTGTTTCAAAAATATTTATGAAGCGGACATTTCGAAAGAGACGATAAGTTCAGTTCTCTTATATCTGGTAATATTTAATTTGCTATTAATTGGGGGCTCCATAGCAATTAGTAGATTTTATAATTTCGATAAAAAATTAAGCTCTACATTTCAAAATAGTTCGGTTCTCAGCAACTCGGCCAACTTTGGCCTTCCTGTAAGCAGTTTAGTTTTTGCAGCTAATCCTTTAGGGTTATCGATTCAAATCATGATTGCAATTGCACAAAATATCTTAACTTATACATGGGGATTTTATAATTCTGTTTCTGCTTCAACCAAAGGCAAAGGTGTAATAAAGAAAATTTTGAAATTGCCTATTCTGCACGCATTGGTTTTAGCATTGTTGTTCAGATTGTTTAATATTACAATTCCGAAGCCCATTTACGGACCTCTAGAAACTTCTGCAGATGCTTTTGTAGCGGTAGCTTTAATAACTTTAGGGGCGCAAATAGCTTACATACATATAAGATCAATTTCAAAGCTTGTTATTATTTCTTCATTGTTTCGATTGATATTATCTCCGGTTATCGGTTTATTAGTTATCTTGTCGCTAGGAATTGACGGGACGATCGCCCAAGCCTTATTTATATCTAGCTCGTTTCCTTCGAATAGAAGTGCTTCCCTGTTAGCATTGGAATACAATAACTATCCGGAAGTTGCTTCTTCTGTAGTAGTCATCACAACACTTTCCAGCTGTTTTACAGTAACAATAGTAATCTACCTTTCTCAGTTAGTTTTTCCGTGAAAGGATATTCAATGGAAAGTTAGACCCGGCCAGTAATGACTTTTAAACAAGAAAGTCCGAGAGATTTGGTTCTGTGAAACCGAGAAAGCTACAAAGCGTTCAAGCTTGAAGACAAGAAAATTTTAGCTTCACCATGCCAAAAGGATTCAACTATCCCTGAAAAAACTTTAAACCACCGCTCATTGATGAACGGTGGTTTAAAGTTTGTACTAGAATGCATACTGAAAAAGCGCATAGTACAGCGGGCCAAGCAGGAAGAGCATGAAAACGGCAGCGAAAAGATCCATTGAGCGTGAGCCCTCCGCATCCGCCTCAACCAATGTGCCCTTCAGGAAAAAGTAAAAGAAAATATCCCATAGCAGCGCGCCGACAAAGACGATCTGCCAAAAGAACGGCGTCAGGATTTCGCGGTGGGTGACAAAACCGAAAAGCCCGACCCAAGCGGTAGCCGAAACGGCCAAGTCGATCAGGAAGACAATGTTCTTATAGCCGCCATGGACCAGATAGGCAATGGTTGAAGTGGCCAAAAAGGCTGCGTAGATATACCAAAAAATTTGTATCATGTTTTTAGTTCCTTTTTAGATAGAATGGATGCACGAAGCAACAGTTTCCATTTTAACACTATTTCAAAATAAGAAGTTGAAATAAACCTAGGAGAAAATTACCCAATTACCGGAAATCTGTATAATGGAAGGTATAAACATAGAGCCAAAACAAGCGGGAAAGAACCCGCTTCTTATACAGGAGGAAAACAAGATGAACAAAACCGAACTGATCCAAGCAGTTTCAAATAAAACAAAGCTATCAAAAGACCAGGCAAGCAAGGCGGTCAATGAAATCCTAGGCAGCATCACGCAAGCCCTCCAAAACAGCGAAGAAGTGAAAATCAACGACTTCGGCGCTTTCCAGGTGGCCGAGAAAAGTGAGCGCAAAGGCCGCAATCCGCAAACGGGCGAGGAAATCACCATCGCTGCATCCAAATCACCGCAGTTTAAGGCGGCGAAAACATTGAAAGACGCGGTGAACGGACGCGACTGGATTGAAGACCTTCTTGCGGCAGGGAAACTGACCGAGGATGAGGCGAAAGTTCTCAGCTTTGTGGTGGAGGAGAACCGGAATACGAAAGAGGCGGGTGGTAATTCGGAGGAACGGATTTTAGTTGAAGTGAAAGATATAGCGGAGTCGTTGGAACTGGACTTTAGAGAGACTGAAAGCATTGCGAACCGGTTAATTGGAAAGCGAATATTAAATACGGAAGTGTTTACAAGCCAGATTGATACTGTTTTCTTGCGGGCGAATTATCGGAAGTATATTTAAGAAAGTGAGGAGAAACACATGAAAAAGAAAATCCATGTCGTAGGAGCAGTCATTACAGACGGAGAAAAGATCTTATGCGCACAACGCGGAACTGAAAAAGCATTGCCAGGACTGTGGGAGTTTCCAGGCGGAAAAATAGAGTCAGATGAAACACCGCAACAAGCCTTGCAACGTGAAATTAAAGAAGAAATGCATTGTGAAATAGAAATAGGCGAGCAAGTAGAACACACTGTTCACGAATATGATTTCGGTATTGTTCATTTAACAACTTTCTATTGCAATTTAGTAGAAGGTACACCGGTCCTTACAGAACATACGGCTATTGAATGGCTAAAGCCAAATGAATTGGAAAAGCTGGAATGGGCTCCGGCTGACATTCCAGCGACTAAGAAAATAGCTCACTTGTTATTATCATAAAATAGAATCATGTGTAAAATAATAGTTCATGAATAAGAGACGGTAATTACATTAAAGTAGGAAAAGTGTTGTTAGATATGTAAATTAAAGTGAAGATAGTGTTTAGAATTAAGAAATATACTGTTTTCTATGCGTTTAAATTTTTCTACATAATAAGGTTCTGCAAAAGTTCTTTATTTGTGTAGTAGAACAAATTAAAAATCTTCATGATACTTTGTGTTTTAATTTTATAGCGATCTGTGAAACATAGGTTCAATAAATACGTTTGATTTAAAAATATATTACTTATATTTTAGTACAAAAAAGGATCGTCATAAGACGATCCTTTTAAAAGAAATTTATTCATATATCCAGCACCAACGGCAACTCCAGCAAGACCAGTCCAAAGTGTTTCTGTCATAACGTTTATGAAGAATCGTGCTTGTATAGATGATAATAAGACAGTTTTCATAGGCATCCCCTCCGTTGTTAATATTTTAAGGCTAATAACTCTTAATGCGAATGCTAACAGAAGGTATCCAAGGGGTGGTACAAGTGGTAGCGTGGTTGCACCTATTAGTGCTGGATATATGAGTTACTTAATTTATACTAATATAACATGAAATTCTGTGAAATTAAATATTGAGAAAACTTTAAATCGATAAATTCACAAGTTTACAAACCTTTTTCTTACTATATTGGCTTCAAAACATTATGAATGTATTCCGGAAGAATATGTATAGAAGATATCTTTTTTCTTTGATTAATATGGAAAATTACAATACGGGAATTTTTAAATAACCTTTCAACAAATTCCATGTTTCATCTAAGGTTGATTTTGGTGGTATATAAATAATCGTACCATCTCGTCCTCTTGTTAGAATAACTCTGTACGCGTTAAGTTTAATTTGAAAGGGATTTTCTACACCCCATTGAAAGTGTTGGCCTTTCCACTTGCCATTTTGCAAAGTTAAGTCGTCATCCCAATGAACAAGTGCCATATCCAGTTCTAGCCCCTGTGTTTGAAATTCTGTTGTGCTATAGGCCAGTGTTTTGCAGTAATAAGGCGAAGTAGGATAATTAAAATATTGGGCAATTTTAATAGGGCGCTCATACCGTTCATCTCGTGGTAGAACCGGCACTTGTTTTTGCCGATCAGCTCCGCCGGCGCAAATAACGCCTACTGTTTTTGCATCATCAGAATAAACATGACTTAGAATCGCCTTAGCTCTATTTAAATCGCGCGTTACAAACAAACTGTAATGGTCCTTTGGCAAATGCTGGACAAGCGATTTTGTCTGCTCGAACTGTTCATTTAATAATGAATTAACAATATCGTAATACTGCAATGCAGCATGTGCACGAAACGAGCAATTCAAATGAAGATAAGTATGGGTTTCGTAGCGTCCAGCGTTTATAAATACAGTGTTTGGGTGCTTAGAATGGACCGTAATGTTTTTCCCTTTAATTGCGGTATTCCATAGCGATAATCCACCTTCTTCACCCGAGTATATTTCTTGTCCTTCCCCAATCAATCCAATTGTTACACTCCATGGTTTATTAAACGTAGCAATATGCACCATAATATCAGGTTCACTCAATTGCTTGGGTGCAAGGTTTTTTCTTATAAGGGATTGATCGACCTTTTTCGCGTCCCAGGCCCGTTGCGCCTCATCAAAAATAATTACCTTCTCCTTAGGAATAATATTCTTTTCAAGATAATCCATTTTATAACCATATAATTTTTGTACAAATGTTCGATTTTTTATCGCATCTTGTAAAACATCTACTAATGGGCCATTACCAGATAAATAAACTGCATCTTCAGTATTATGGGCGAAGGCTAAGCCTAAATAGGTTTTCCCTGCTCCTGGTTCACCGGAAACTAAAATTAAATGATGGGTATTCGTAGTTTGAGCCTCTTGGATAATTTGCTGAACAGTTTGTTGAACTTCTGGAAAATTACTACTTGCTACTGCTTTAACATTCGGAAGGGGCTCATTATGCAGAATAGACCTAGCAGCTTCTAACATAGAAGGAGAAGGTTCATACACTCCGGTTACAATCTCTTTAATACTTAGTGAATTAAGTTTTGATTTTTGTAAAATCCTTTTTAGAATTCCTGCTAATCCACCCATCGAAGCAATAGTAATGTCGTATTCTTTTTTGAACAAGGTCTGTTGACCTTCATAATTTGTTAGTAATAAAATACCGGAAACTTCAAGATCAGATTTTTGAATAGCAGAATGATAATGTTCCAAATCTCGCACATATAGTGAAGTTTGAATATACTCAGCAGGTGAGACGGTGTTAAAGCTTTTACACTCAAGGACAATGACAAAGCCATTTAGAAGTAGTAATACATCTGGACGACGTCCCCCTCCGCGCAATATTTCGTATTCAAAGATAAGAGAAGCCTCTATGTCTGGAAACTGATGAAATAAGTCTTGAAGTTTATTGTAACTATCTGTCCAAGCTCGTAATTGAGCTTCTATTTTTGAATCATTCTTCGTTGTACTTTTATATACATGATTTTGTAAACAAACAATAAAGGTCTGTAAATCTAAATGCCTAAACTGTTCAATTGTTCCAGCCCATCCATAATTCACAGCATATTTTCTCCTTTTTATTAGTATTAGAATGAATTTTCTTTCACATTTCATTATACTTGAAATAAATGGATTTTTTATAGAGTACCTTTCTTTAAATAGGAAAATATTTAGTAAAAATTCAACTTTGGAGAGTGTTTTTTATGAGGATGACACGTTCATTAGCCATAAATGAAGTTCTAAATAACCATCAGCTTTGTGAAGTGTTTTTATGTGCCCCACAAGGCGGAATGCGTAAATCTAACCGTACAAATACGTTAACTCTTATTTCCGACAAGACCAAGCTTTATGACGATCGAATTCTTGGAGAAATTTATCATTATACCGGTATGGGACAAACGGGCGATCAAAAGATGAGTGGGCAGAATTTAACATTAGCAGAATCAGATCGAAATAATGTAGAGGTACATTTCTTTGAAGTAATGAAGTCTAGAGAATACACTTATCGTGGTCAAGTAGAACTCGCTGGTGGACCGTATCAGGAACAACAGAAGGATCGAGATGACAGAAAACGCCTTGTATGGATTTTTCCTTTACGCTTAAAAGATAGCAAAGCAAAGTTTACAAAAATTTCCCCCCTAATAAATGATCAACAAGAGCTAAAAGATGAATTTGAAGAAATTAAGCAGGTTGAAAATTTACCAATTCCTCATACAGAAAAAGCACGCTTGATCAAAGCGCGTATTGGCCAAGGAAAGTTTAAAAAGCTCCTACTTGAACGTAATTGTAAATGTGAATTATGTGGAGTAACCGATTCCCGTATTCTAATTGCGAGTCATATTAAGCCTTGGAGTGAATCGACAAATGAAGAGCGTTTAGACATAAATAACGGTTTAGTGCTTTGTCCGAATCATGATGCATTGTTTGACAAGCATTTAATTTCATTTGATGAACAGGGAAAGATTTGTATCTCGAAAACATTAAGCGAAACTGTACGTATATTTATGAATGTGAATGATAATTTACATATTAGCTTTACTAAAAAGCAATTAAATTACATGAGAGATCATTTTAAAAAAATTAAATTAATAGAAGAGAAATGAGGATGAAAAAATTAATTTAAAAGTAAATCAGGCTGTATGGTTAGCACTTGCTGGGCTTACATATAATTAATTTTTTAAATAGAGAAGAAAAAATAAGAAGATGTAGCTTTTGTACAAGCCAATATTAAAAATAAAGCCCAAAGTTTAACAGTTAGTAATGAAGTTTTATCGAAGTAGTAATTTCATAATAAAAGAGACAGAAACTTTGCTTTAGCAAAGTTTCTGTCTCTTTTTAAGTGTTATATTTTAGATATTTGGAACTTGAAAAGATTAATCTTCCCAAAGTTCATCCATCAGATCCTTTATCTCTTTTCTTCGCTTCTCAGTCTCATCCTTCAAAACCGTTACTCGGTCCCCAGTAATTTCTACGAAGTCCCCAGGCGTAGCGAACTTGGGGAAGATACTCTTGTCGAAATCCTTAGTTACTCCTTCAATTTCTACTACCGCAAGTTCCCCTTCAAACCGGTCGATGATCCCTCTGATCGGTTTCTTCGTCATTTCTTTGAGGTCGCAATCGTGATTTTTGACCCAGTTGAGGTGAAGACGATGTTGCCCTTCTGGTCGGTACGATAGACCGTTGCCCGCGCAGTCTTAAAGCGGTTCAGCACATCCTTGGTCGGATGGCCATAAGAATTCTTTCCGACGCTGATGACGGCATGTTTCGGCTTCACAACCTTCAGGAAATCGGTGTTGGAAGAAGTCTTCGCACCGTGATGGCCGACTTTCAGGACATCCGCCTGCAATGTCTGCTTTGCTTTCACCATATCCGTTTCAGATGCCTTCTCCGCATCCCCGGCGAAAAGGAACTTGTTCTTGTTGTAGGTCACATGCAGAACGGCACTCCAGTTGTTCAAGTCACTTTTGCCGAATGCTTTGGTCGGTCCGACGAACTTGGCTGTCACACCTTTTACCGACAACTTTACGCCTGCTTTCGCCGTTTTGATGGTCAGCTTTTCCGCTTTTACGGCTCTTAGGAAATTCTTGAAGGCATCGGTTGTATGCTCCACTTTCGGCGCATAGACCGATTCCACCTTGTAGGCTTTCAGGACTTCATCCAAGCCGCCGAGGTGATCGGCATCCGGGTGGGTGGAAATCAGGATTTCGATGTCATCCACTTTCTGCTTTTTCAGGTAGGCGATGACTTCATCACCCTGCCCTTGGCGGCCGCCATCGATCAGGACATCTTCCCCGTTCGGCATCTTGATGTACGTGGCATCCCCTTGGCCGACATTGATAAAGTGCACCTTCATCGTTTTCGTGGCAGCTGTGGAAGTGGAAGGCAGGCTAAAGACCGTGGCAAGGAGCAAAAGGGATAGGATGAAGTGGATGGTTTTCTTCAAAGCGTCTCCTTCTTTCTTGTAAGTTTTTTACATCTTTATCATAAGCGATGCCCAAGCAGACCACAATAACATTTTTCTTTTTGGTGAAAAGGATTGTAAGGTGGAAATCTGAGGTATAGAATAAGAACAAGCGTTCTCGTAAAAGGGGTTTTTCAGATGGAAGCTCAAGCATTGCCAAACCGAACGATTGCCTGTATCGACATGCGCAGCTTCTATGCCAGCTGTGCAGCGGTGGAGAGGGGGCTCGACCCGCTGGAGGCCTATATCGCCGTTGTCGGGAACCAGGAACGGAAAGGGAGTGTGGTACTGGCTGCCTCGCCGCGCATGAAGAAGGAGTTCGGGGTGAAGACCGGCACCCGGCTGTTTGAGATTCCGGACGATCCCCGCATCCTGCTTGTCGAGCCGAGGATGGGGTTCTTCCTGCGCGTGTCGATTGCAATTACGGAACTCTTGATGGAGTTCGTACCGAAAGAATCGGTGCACGTCTACAGCGTAGACGAGAGCTTTGTGGACCTCACGCATGTGGAAGCGTTATGGGGCAAACCGGAAGCGGTCGTCCGACACATCCAGGACGCGCTCATCTGGCAGTTCGGCCTGCCATCGGCGGTCGGCCTGGGGCCGAATATGTTGCTGGCAAAGCTGGCGTTGGACTTGGAGGCCAAGAAAACGGGCTTTGCGGAATGGACGTATGAGGACGTGCCGAAAAAGCTGTGGCCGGTGGCGCCCCTCAGCAAGATGTGGGGGATCGGTTCCCGGACGGAACGGACGCTGAACGGCATGGGCATCTTCTCGATCGGGGATCTGGCACAAGCGGAGCTGTCGGTGCTCGAGGACCGGTTCGGTATCCTGGGCCACCAGCTTTATCAGCACGCGCACGGCATTGACTTCTCCCAATTGGGAGCGCTGCTCCTGGAAGGGCAGGTCAGTTACGGGAAAGGGCAGATCCTCTATCGGGATTACATCAAAGAAGAGGAAATCATGACCATCATCCTCGAGATGTGCGAGGACGTGGCCATGCGGGCACGGGTAGCGCGGAAGGCCGGGCGGACCATCCACCTGTCCATCGGCTACAGCAAGACCGCATTCGGCGGCGGATTCTCCCGCTCGCAATCGATTGACGAAGCGACAAACGAGACGATGAAGATCTATAAAGTCTGTCAGGAACTCTTCCGGAAGTTCCATCAGGACAAGCCGGTCCGGCAGGTTTCCCTCTCCATTACGAACCTGGAGGACGAGTCGAGCATGCAGCTGAGCCTGTTCGAAGCGCGGAAGTGGGAGAAGCGGAAGGTGGGTGCCGCCATGGATACCATACGGGAAAAGTACGGCTATTCGGCGGTTTACCGAGCGGTATCCGGAACGGAAGCGGGAACCGCCATTGCGAGGACTCGTTTGATTGGGGGACATATAAAATAATGTAAGCTTATTCAGGCGAATAACAGATGTCTTATACATAGTAGGAAGAAAAACAAGGATAAGGAGCGTTGAAAATGGAGAACGTGCTAACACAAGCTTTCAACGGAATCATAAAGGAAAGAGTTGAAGATACTGCCTTCTTGAAAGTTGAACAAACGCCGGAATATGCTGAACTAGATGAACGGATCACGGAAGGCCTTCACCGTTTGAAGGACTCTTTCACAACGGATGAGCAGCGGAGGAGGCTTCAGGAATTGGAAGAGGCATGGGCTTGCCAGAAAGCACTTTATCTGAATCATGCTTACCGGCAAGGATTAGTGGATAGCAACGTGCTGCAAGACGTGTTGAGAAAGTACGAGCACATAGCCAAGTAACCTTGCACAGAAGATCCAAATCGAAACGAGTGAAATGAAAAGAATAGCAGGAGCCCCCTTCTGTTTATCGCTTTGGCTTTAATTGATGGTAGAGGATCTCAGCGCCTTCAGGGCTTAGAAAGAGTCCCGGGGCGTATTCTTTGTTCTCTTTTTTTATTTCCTTCGTGATGTAACAGGCTTTGTATGGCTTGTGCTTTTTCAATACAAGTCTGTCGTTTTCAAGAAAAATTTCCATCTCATCGTTTTCGTGTATATCTAGTAATTTTCGTAAGGTGATCGGCATGACCACCCTCCCTAAAGGATCCAACTTACGAATAATTTTTGGCTTTTTCATGATTAAGCTCTTTTGTTGGGATGGAGAGAAAATTTGCTGTCACATCTCATTAGCGAATCTTTTATATGTAACTTATTTACATATTCATCATAATCGAGTGCTGATCTTCCAACAATAGGTTCTCTATCTTTTATTTAGTTATTAAAGTTAATTCGTAATTTCTTAATTTAAAGCCAGAAAATAATAACTAAAGATAATAGAGGATTTTCTATATTAAAGTTTTTCTAGTAAAGATAACACTTCAAAAGTTTGAAACTTTAGTATTTTAAAAACGTATGAGTTATAAATTGGTATTCTTTATTTAAGTTATTGATAAGGTGAAAATTAATAGTATTGAACAGGATCCGATTAAGATTAAATAACATAAGAGAAATTAAATTAAAAGGAGAACATATGGATCAAATTTTTTCCGCTTTTTTAAAACTTGCGACATCAGAAAACCTTTGGTATTTACCAATTTTAGTTATTCTATATACTGTATGGAATTGGAAATCGAGGAATCGATTTGAACGGATTTTTTTGACAAGAAATGTAGCCATTTTATATAAAGCTTTGAAAGAAGTCTTTCTATTTATAGGAATTTTATTTATAACTTTAATGTTGAATTTTGAAATAGAAAATTTATTAGATCCGCAAGGTTTGAGTTGGAATCATATAGCTTTAATTGCTTATTTCATAGCCATAATATTTTCTACACTTTATACAGTTAACTTTAAACAAATTAGAGAAAAGCAAATAATGAAGCATAAATTAACTGTGCTTTTTATTATGCTCCTTACAATCTTAGTTTCATGGGTAGTTTTTTTAGATTTGGTCCAACTTTCTCTTGCATCGATTGGAAAATCTTTAAAGGGTAATTTTACAGAAACTAACCAAGTTCTAAAAAATATAATATTTGATCAAGGTTCAAATTCTCCAATTATTGCTCTTATAATATTTTCTATTTTATTTTATTTTCCAGTTAAGAGTACTTTAGAGGCCATGTTACAAGAATATATAACTCATTTAAAATTAAAAAAGACACCAAAAATTACAGTGGTTTTGAAAAATGGAAAAGAAATAAAAGAATGTTATATGAAAAATAATCATCCAGGAAAATATCTTCATTTAATGAATAAAGAAAATGCTTCAACACAACATATAGCAATAAATAAAGAGGAAATAGAATACATCATAATAATGGATGAAAACCACAAAGCGGAATTTGATATTTCTATCACTCCTAAGTGATGAAAAATAGATTGATAAGAATTAACCACAGAATTAGTATGCTTTTGCAAAAAAACAGGTTGTAGAAAGATTATAAGATTGAAGAAATAAATTAATAATTGTGTAAAGAATATAAGTATAAATCAGAAGAAAAGGTGATTTTATGAGCAAAGCTATTGTGGCCCGAATGCATGGTGATGATTATCAAGCTTACTTCTTTTGGTCAAAAATAAGTGAAATGTTTCAGGAACATAATAATATAGAAAAAGTAGGGTATGAATACGAAGAAATTAAATCAATTGATGATGTGGTTGTATTTTATAAAAACAGTATCATGGATGAAAATGGAGATGAAGTTAAAGCCGATTACTTTCAAGTCAAATACCACGCTACACAAAATGGGAGTTTCACTTGGGCAGAACTGATAAATCCTGCTTTCATTAACGCTTCATCTGTCTCTTTCTTGCAGAAAATTGCTAACGCTCAAAAGCAAGTTGCTCCAACTGGAAAAGGTGTCCGCTTTTATATAGTTTCTCCTTGGAATATCCACCCCGACGATCAATTATCACAATTCGTTAGCAATGTCGGTGGACAAATTAGAGAAGATAAGTTATTTAAAGGCGGAGACAAAAGTGCTATGGGAAAGGTAAGAAAAGCTTGGCGAGAACATTTAAACATTACAGATGAGGAATTGAAAATTGTTTTAAGAACTCTTCGTATCAAATTTAGTCATAAAAGTATTGAAGACATGAAAAATGATGTGTTTCAATCTTTGTATATGGCTGGTTTTAAACCAATAAATAAAGAGACAAATACCAATCCTTATATTGATTTAATCAAGTTTGCACAAAAAACCGGAAAAACTGAGTTCACTAAAGAGGCAATTATTAAACTTTGTGAACGAGAAGGGTTGTGGATTGGAAAACCACTTATAACCCCAAAAGCAATTCCTATTGGTATCCGTAGTTTTTCAAGAAATACGGAATATATGGATAATGAATTAATACATTTAGAATGTTTGTTGGAAAACTTCAATGATCGGAAGATAAAGAAAGAGTATGATTGGGATACAAATATTTTTCCTAAAGTAGAAAAATTCCTTCATGAATTTACTAGAGAAAAATCATCTTATCATTTGTACTTGGAAACTCATTCGTCTATTGCATTTGCTGCTGGTTATCTTTTAGATTCAAAAGCTGGAGTTAATGTTGCTCCAGTCCAGAATTATGGAGGACGCCAACCTTGGGTGCCAAATCCAAAGGTAGATCTAAGCGGATATACTAATTGGGACTATAAGGTCGAAACATTGGATAACTCAGCAAAAGATATTGCAGTTGTCATTGCTGTTCGACATGACATTTTGGAAGAAGTAAAGTTTTTCATCGACCAGAAACAGTTGCCAATAAAAAAAATTATCGTTATGACACCTGGAATAAATCCTGGCGCTCATATCATTAAGGATGCTACACATGCATGGATATTAGCGGATAACCTCGCCACTAAAGTCAACAATCGAGCACTTGAAGATCGGTTAGGAAAAATGCATATTTTCATGTCTGGCCCAAATGCTTTAACATTTTTCATAGGTCAAAATGCTCGAGCCTTTGGGAAGTTTACTCTGTATGAATATAATTTCGAGACAAGAATCCCCGGAGATTATGAAAGTTCTTTTTCGTTTCCTCCTGGAATTAAAGAAATGTAGGAGGAATAAAAATGGCAACTATACCAACGTACTTTAACGATTTTTTAAAAGAAATCCGGTTAACAGAAAATCAAGTGAATGATTTAATTACAGGTCATGCCACTCTGCGGAAACGCTTAAACGAATATGAAGATTTGTCCCAAATTGTTATCAGCACCTTCTTGCAAGGTAGTTATAGACGAGCAACAGCTACTAGACCCAAAAGCGGAAAACGTTCAGATGTTGATATAATTGTTGTCACAAATTTAGAGCGAAACTCATGTACTCCTGAAGAAGCGCTAAAGCTATTTGAACCTTTTCTTGAAAAACACTATAAAGGAAAATACCGTACACAAGGTAGGTCATTAGGGATTGAATTAAGTTATGTCGATTTAGATTTAGTAATTACCTCAGCACCTTCTGAAAGTCAACAAGAGATACTAACTGCTGATAGCGTGTTAACGGAATATGCCTTAGAAAATTTAGACGACTGGAAATTGGCTAAATCTTGGGTCATACCGAGTCAAAGAACTTTTCTAAATCGTGAATTTGCAAAAGCAGAAAATGAAGCGGAATGGAAAACAGAACCGCTTTATATTCCTGATCGTGAAAAAGAGGAGTGGACCCCAACCGACCCTTTAGCACAAATGAAATTTACTTGGGATAAAAACAGATTGACAAACAAACATTTTGTAAACGTAGTTAAAGCATTAAAATGGTGGCGTAAGTTTGATGATCCAGAGGCAAATCATCCAAAAAGTTACCCGTTAGAGCACCTGATAGGACAAACTTGTCCTGATGGAATCCGTTCGGTAGCCGAAGGAGTCACCTTGACTTTAGAGAATATTATCACTAATTATAAAGATAAACCTGTTATGCCAGACCACGGAGTACCAGAACATGATGTATTTGGCAGATTAACTGAGGAAGAGTACGGTGCATTTTATGAGAGAGCAGTAATTGCTGCTAATATTGCTAGAAATGCTTTAAATGCTGAAACTCTTGATGCTAGTGCTGAACTTTGGAGAGGACTTTTTGGAAATAAATTTCCCCTCCCTCCTTCTCCAAAGGGGACTAACTCCATAGATAGATTTTCAGAAAGAACGAATCAGACCAGTTTAGGATCGAATAGATTTGCTTAATTATAAAAATATCGTTCCTTCAAATGAATTGGCTATAGGCAGAAGGGTAATAGAAGAGTTTAAGAATATTGAACTTCTTGAAGATTTAACGTGGAATCAAGATGAACTTAAGTGGGTTATGAAGTGTGCTATTACTATTGAAACTACAAGCAGTTTCGTTCCTAAGAAGACTATATGGTATATCTTTATTGAAAATTCCTACCCGCTCGGCACAATAAAATTTTATCCGGCTAAAGACGGGGGAATCACTTCGACTTTTCCTCATCAAAATTACAATGCAGAAGGAAAAAATGAAGTTCCATGGCGTCTAGGAGATTTATGTCTAGACACTAATAGTCGACTTTTTAATCGGCTTGGTTTAAGTCCCGAACCCGCAGAGTATTGTTTGCGATTGGGCTGGCATTTCGAGAGAATAATCCATTGGCTTAAAGCCGCAAGTGCAGAGGAGCTTTTTAAACTAGGAGATCCCTTTGAAGTTCCTCAGTTTCCTCAGAACTCAACATTGAAGTTAGCATTTTCTGAAGATGCCACAACAATTAATAACTGGAAAAGTATCAAAGCTAAATATGGTTATGCTGAATTTAATATTGTTAATAAGCACGAGGGAAATCCACTAGTGGTGACTAGTAAGTTTTTCAATTCTCAAGAAAATTTGGTGCTTGAAAATAAGTGGGGAAGTTTTATTGAAAATAATACAGGTTCTTTAATTTTAGGAGGTTGGCTTATTTTGGATGAAATTCCGGTAATTGAACCGTGGCAAGCGCCCATATACTGGGGAGAATTGATGCTCCAGTGCACAAAGCAGCAAGTTGATTTACTACAGATCTTGAAAGAACTTTCCCCAAAAATACGCGAAGAAAAGATTCAAATTTTAATGGTCGGCTTTCCTATTCCAAAAGAAGTTGGAAAAGATAAAACTCAAATTCATTGGGAAGCGATTGAACTACCCTTATTAACTAAAAACAATAAACAGGCCTCTAAAGGATTTAGAGACGAAGAAAAAGGTTACTGGCTCCGCGATCAACATAGAAATTACAAGGCTACAAATCGTATAAAATGGGCAAAAACAGAAAATTGGAATCAGGAACAGTTGATTAGCAGAGGCAGTATTGGAACAGAAGTTTCTTCAAAGCCTACTTTAATTATTGGAGCTGGTGCAGTCGGTTCAGTCGTTGCAGAACTGATGGTCCGTTCAGGGCAAAAAGAAATGACATTATTAGATCAAGATATTTTTCAAGCTGGAAATCTTGTTCGTCATACTTTAACCCTAAACGATTTAAAATCATATAAAGTTGAAGCAATGGAAAAAAGATTACAAAGTATTTCTCCTCATAACAGAATAAAAAGTTTTACTAGCCATTTCCCTTATATCGATGAAGAAACACAAGAAATCATTAAGATGAATGAGGTAATTATAGAGTGTACAGGAGAAAATGATACTCTTATTCATCTTGAAAATTTCAAATGGAATTCTGTTAAAACTTTCATTTCTCTTTCTATCGGCTATGAGGCTAAGTATCTTTATTTGTTTATAGCTAATGGGGAAATTTTTTCTTCGAAGGCTTTCTTTGACTTAATTTCTCCCTGGATGGAAAAAGAGAGAGAAATGACAGATGGAATTGAATTTCCTCGAGAAGGCGTCGGCTGCTGGCACCCAGTTTTTCCTGCAAGAGCTGATGATATTTGGCTATTGGTTTCCACAGCTATTAAGAACATTGAATTGGCAATAAAAGAACCAAAAAAACATCCAACTCTTTTGGTTTTTGAGCAACAAATTGAAGATGGCATATTCAAAGGCATCTTGCTTATTTCTCAGGAGGAATATAAGTGAATAAGCTTTTTAAGTATACTTGTGCCCATTCTGAAATTGAAATTACAATTCTCTCTAGTCAAATACTTAAGCTGCAAGAATTATGTAATCTTTCATTTCCAAATGAAACCGGTGGAATTCTTATAGGCAGCTACTCGCCCAATCAAAAAACGGCAAATATAATTCTGATTACTGCGCCTCCTACTGATTCAAAAAGTAGTCCAAATACATTCATTAGAGGTGTTAAAGGGTTACAACAGCAATTAAATATAGAATGGGAACTAAACGGTAATTATTACTTAGGTGAGTGGCATTTTCACCCTAACGGTTCAAAATATCCAAGTAGTATTGATAAAAATGAGATGAAAAAAATTTCCTTGGCTAAAGAGTATAATTGCCCGGAACCCATTTTGATGATTGTCAATGGGAAGACGAATGAGATTAATATTTCACCGTATGTTTTCTTCAGAAATGGTAGCTTTGCTTCGTTTTCATAAAAATTGCTCTAATTTTATGTATTATAAATGTGAATTGGTTGCTACTACTATTCAATATAAAATTATCGATATAAAAGCCAAGCCTATTTGAAGAGGCTTGGCTTTTAAACAACTCTCTTTTCATAAACCATTAAATTTTTTTACATATTTTAACTAATTAATCCAAAATAAAAATTTACTTCAATAAAGTAAAACAAAATTTTGAAATTAGGATTTTAAATCAAAAACGATCCTTTTTGGTATAGTTCCCGGATCTTAAAAAATTCCTCCATTTTCAACATCGACACATACTCCTCTGTAACATAGTATATGTCGATTATCCTTGATAAATGGGGAATTTTAAAACGGTGTTATTGGGTATTTTATCACCGGTGGTGACAACACCCCCGAGATCGTGAAACTACTATGATTTTTTATACAGGTAGTCGATCAAAATCTGCTAGTTGTTAATATCATAATAGTGGAAAATATAAACAAAGCATCAATACACTCTGTTATAATTTTAGTATGAAGAGACCGGTAAAATTGTATATTTTCTCTTAAAATAATATAAAATGACAGATAGAGAAGGAGTGTTTATCTATGGGAAACAGCTTTAAGGATTTGAATAAAGCAAAAGCTAATAAAAATGATGAGTTTTATACTCGACTGCCAGATATAGAGTTAGAAATGAAGCATTACAAAGACCACTTCAAGGATAAAATAATTTTTTGTAACTGTGACGATCCCTATGAAAGCAACTTCTTTAAGTACTTCTCCATGAATTTCAAATATCTAGGATTGAAGAAATTGATTGCCACTTGTTATGGGACTTCTCCAATTGTCTACACTCAATTGAATATTTTTGGAGAAGAAGAAGTTATCTCCACAGTTCGAGAAGGTAAAAAAGCCTATAAAATCGAGATTACTGAAGTAGAAGATTTAAACGAAGATGGAGCCATTGATCTGACGGATGTTAAGCAGCTTTTAAGAAGTAAAAAAAATGTTCTAACAATGTTGGAAGGTGATGGGGACTTTAGAAGCGAGGAATGTATAGAACTCTTAAAAGAGTGCGACATTGTAGTTACTAATCCACCTTTTAGTTTGTTCAGTGCTTTTATAACAACAGTAACACAATACGAAAAGGATTTTATCATTATAGGAAATACTAACTCGCTTAAATACAAAGAGGTGTTCCCGTTAATTCGAGCAGATAAAGCAAGAACGGGATATACCAACTTTAATAAAGGGATGTTTTTTGAAATTCCTGATCATTATGAAACATACCATCACATTGAAAACGGGAAAAAATTTGCAAGAGTTGCTTCTTCCTGTTGGATTACCACATTGCCAGTAAGCAAACACACAGAATTTGTATCGCTATACAAGAAATATTCGCCTGATAATTATATAAAATATGATAATTATGATGCGATTGATGTAAGTACATACACAGATATTCCTTACGATTACGATGGAATAATGGGAGTTCCTACCACATTTTTGGATAAATTGAATCCAGAACAATTTGAACTGTTAGGTTACGGTGGGGGAGATTTCGCTAAAGAGCTTGGAATAAGAAAGAATCACAGGGGACGTACCGATTTAGCATATACCATAGACGGTCAGCCAAAATGTCCTTACGCCAGGATATTAATCCGAAATAAGATGATCTGAGGAGGGGCGAAAAAATGAAAATTGAACTGCATGAAATAACCGTCCGTGAAATAACAGAGAACTTTATTGATAATGCTGAAGAAGGTGTTGTTGGCTATGATGGACGGTTGAATATTCGCCCGAAGTATCAGCGAGAATTTGTATACGATGAAAAAAAGCGCAATGCTGTGATTGATACTATCCGGAATGATTTCCCTCTCAATATTATGTATTGGGTAAAAAATGATGATGGAACATTTGAAGTGCTTGATGGGCAGCAGCGAACCATCAGTTTTTGTCGATACGTAGAAAATGACTTCTCTATTCAGATCGGCGAGTACCCAAAGGCTTTCTCAAACCTTACACGTGATGAAAAAGAACAAATTCTCGACTATAAGTTAATGGTATATTTTTGCGAAGGAACAGATACAGAAAAATTGGATTGGTTTAAAGTAATTAATATCGCAGGAGAACGTCTTTATGATCAAGAATTACGCAATGCAACATATACTGGCACTTGGCTTACAAGTGCAAAGGCCATTTTCAGTAAATCAAATTGTTCCGCTTATCTTCTATCCAAAGATTATGTTAAAGGTTCTCCTATACGTCAGGAGCTTTTAGAAACTGCACTGAGTTGGATAAGTAAGGGTGAAATAGAAAAATATATGTCAGTTCACCAACATGATCCCAATGCAAATGAACTTTGGACTTACTATAGGAATGTCATCGAGTGGGCCCAGCTTACTTTCCCTACATATCGTAGAGAAATGAAAGGACTCAACTGGGGAAAGCTATACGATGAATTTAAAGATGAAATGTTCGATACTGCAGCGCTGGAAGCGGAAATTAGAACCCTTATGATAGACGATGATGTAACGAAGAAAAGTGGAATTTATGTATACGTTCTGACAAGGAATGAAAAGTATTTGAATATACGTGCTTTTACAGTAGGACAGAAGCGTTCAGCATATGAAAGACAAGATGGGATTTGTCCTCATTGTGAAGAACACTTTGAGTTTGAACAAATGCATGGTGATCATATTACTCCTTGGCATGCAGGTGGCAAAACTTCTGCAGAAAACTGTCAGATGCTTTGTGTAGACTGTAACCTAGCAAAAGGCGGATAACTAGCAGTAATATACATTACGTTATTCCGGACCAGAGACTAACTGTCTCTGGTTTTTTAAATTTTCAAGAACTCGATTTTATTGTTAATATATAGATAGCGTTATTTTTTCTCTGCCCTTCAGAAAAAGTACAGAAAGTAAGAAAAGGGTCCATCGTAGCAATTATACTCACATAGCTGACGTGCAATAGCGATGCTGCTAAGAAGAAAAATACCTGTCCTAGACTCAGAAAAACAATTGCAATGATGAAATAATTTTAGAAAGTGCGAAGTAATCTTTAATTAATAAATTATAAGTTTGGTACGAGATTCATGAATTTATAAAGAGGTTGAGAAGCCAGTACTTTCTTATTTGCAAGTGCTATTATTTCTAGTACAATGACATAGTCGCCTCTTGGTAAGTAAGGAGGTAAAATCTTGAATCTTGAGATTTCATTTAAAAGCTACATATTTAAGTGTACTGTTACTAACAAAGTAATCATTGTTCTTGCCTCTTTGTATTGGCTTTAGATTACATTAACTAAGAATACTTTTGACTAAAATACCAATGCGACACCTTCTTGCTTTTTATGAAGAAGGTGTCGCATTAATAAATTATAATAATTTAACTAAATAAACGCCCTTCTCAAAGCAGCTATTCCAAGAAATGGCTGTTTTGTAACGTAAAATCGACGAGTTTCTTTATAGTATGTTGGCTGTTTCTTCTTCGAGTGCTTTCACCAATTTATAAAAACTAGTCTTTTTAACCCCAGCTTCTTGCATAGCTTCCACTGCCGTTAATTCTTTAGCCTTCCATTTTCTATAAACCTCTTTAAATTCCTCAGAAACAAAAACGGTCGGTCTGCCAAACTGAATACCATTTTGTAACGCCAGGTCGATTCCTTCGCGCTGCCGTTTCCGAATGCGCTCCCGTTTTTCTTCAGCCATCCAGGAAAGAATTTGCAAAACCAAATCCGCAATAAAGGTCCCCATACTATCTTTATATTGAGTTGTATCCAATAACGGCATATCCAATACGACAATATCGGCTTCGATGTTTTTCGTGAGGTCATTCCACTCCTGGAGAATTTCTTCTTTATTTTGGCCAAACCGATCCAACGAGTGGATGTACAAAATGTCGCCTTTTCGAATAACCCGTTTCAGTAATTGATAATTTGCGCGTTCAAAGTTTTTGCCACTCTGCTTGTCCAAATAAATGTCCCGTTCATTGATATCCATTTTTCTCATGGCTTCCAATTGACGGCCTTCATTTTGATCTTTGCTGCTGACACGTATGTAGCCAAATTTACGATGTTCCATAATTCACCTCTATAAACGATTGTTTCCTCTCATTATACCTGAAAAGCGTTCGTAAAAGTGTATGCAATTTCGCGAACGTTCGTAAAGTGATTTGACACGTTTACGAACGCTCTTTTTGCCATTTTTCGGCCCTTTTTCAAGCGTTCGTAAAAGTGTACTTTTACGAAAAGAAAATGAAGATTTAAAAAGTACCATAATATCTATAATTCTATATGTTATAAATAGATGAGAGATATGAAATTTACTTAATATAGGGGGAAGTAATTTGATAGCACATGTCATATTGGGAATTACTATTGATACAAAAATGTGGATTTCCGTTTTGAAATTGCAGAATTCTGAAAATATTTATGTAATTGACTATGAATATTTTGGAGAACCAATATTATCAAATGAAGTAATATATATATCATCTTTAGATGCTAAGAAGCAATTAACAAAATATGATTCAATTAGTTTTTATAAATCTATGTATGTATATCCGGGAATGGATGGTAAGATGTCATCTTTATACAAGAAATAATGTTAGTATGGCACCATTAAAACTTCCTTTTATAAAGTGATCTAAATTAGATAATGAAATCAATTCAAAATAAGAAGGAGTATATTAATGCCAAGATATAATAAACTTGTTCGTGATGAGATACCAAAGGTGATTAAGAAAACAGGGAAAGAATTTTCAACTCGTATTCTTTCAAATGAAGAATATATTGTTGAAGTAAGAAAAAAACTAAGCGAAGAACTGACAGAATACAACGAAGCAGAAACAAACAAAGAAGCAGTAGAAGAACTTGCTGACATTCTTGAACTAATCCATGCAGCAACAAAAATTCACGGTTCTTCTTTTGAAGAACTGGAAGAGGTTCGCAAACAGAAAACCGAAAAACGCGGCGGCTTTGAGAAGCGAGTCTTCTTGATCGAGGTCGAAGATGACTAAGTTGGAACTTGTAACTTCCCAACTCATATCACACTTAGAGAGATTATCGAAAGATGCGACTGAAATTCATTGGATTACCGCTTTTGCTATGAAGTCCGGTGTTGAGTTAATTGTCCCTTTTTTGAAGAAAGCGACTGAAAGGGGAGTGCCGATTAAACTATTAATCGGCGACTACCTTTTTGTCACTCAGCCTCAAGCGCTTAGACTCCTGTTGAATCAGCTGCCAAAAGCTGAAATCCGGCTATGGAAAAGTGGGGGAACGTCTTTCCATCCCAAATCTTATTTGTTTAGAGGCAAGGAAAACTCCCACTTGATTGTCGGCTCATCCAATCTGTCTGCATCTGCACTGACGAAAGGCGTTGAGTGGAGTTTGATTGCCCCAACATCAGTGGATGCAGAAGTTTTTGAAGAAGCGGTCATTCAGTTTAACAAACACTTCTATGCAGATCAGACAATTCCTTTGAACCAAGAAACACTTACTGAATACGAAACATTACATAAAGAAGCAAATATTAAACGGCCGATCAGTCCGGTCTGGTCAAAAGCTGAAGAAGTGGAAATGACCGTGGGTAAATCTCAGGCAGGGATAGTGGTAGATCCTCCAGCGCCTTACATAACCGATATTTCACCTCGGCCCGCCCAACAAGAAGCGTTGGAAGCTCTCGAAAACGCTATGGCTGAGGACTACAGCCGCGCCATGGTGGTACTGGCAACAGGACTCGGAAAAACTTACTTAGCTGCTTTTTTCGTGGAAAGATTCAAGCGGGTTTTATTTGTTGCGCACCGAGAAGAAATTCTTTTTCAGGCGAAGCAATCGTTCGAACATGTCCATCCGAACCGTTCTAGCACTTTCTATAACGCAGCTGAAAAAGGAACGGATGCCGACTTTATCTTTGCTTCCATTTTTACGCTCGGCAGCCAATACCACTTAGACCGATTCGCTCCGGATGCATTCGATTTGATTGTAGTGGATGAATTTCACCACGCGGCAGCGCCGACTTATGAGCGCCTGCTGAATCATTTCGAGCCAAAGTTCATGCTTGGAATCACGGCAACTCCAGACCGTATGGACAATAAGGACGTTTACGCATTATGCGACGGGAATGTTGCCATCTCAATCCACTTCTTGGACGCGATAGAACGGAATTGGCTGGCACCGTTTCAATATTACGGAGTCTATGACGACACGGATTATTCAGCTATTCCATGGCGTGGTACTCGTTATGATGAAGAAGAATTGCTGCAGGTACAGCTGCGGGAAGATTTTGCCCAGAAGATTATGGATGCCTGGCAAGAATACAAGCAGACCCGAACGATTGTCTTTTGCTCTTCCGTAAAGCAGGCAGTTTATATGAGTGCTTTCTTCCAAAAAAATGGTGTCCGTTCCATTGCACTGCATGGTGAATCTCCGTCAGACGAAAGAAAGTCCGCGAGAGCAAGACTGGATTCTAGGGATCTGGAAATCATCTTTACTGTCGATTTGTTCAATGAAGGCGTTGATATTCCAAAAGTTGATACCCTTCTCTTTATTCGCCCGACAGAATCATTGGCTGTCTACACGCAACAGATTGGGCGTGGTTTGCGTGTAGCTGAAGGGAAAACGCATTGCGTTATTATTGATTTTATAGGAAATTACCGCAATGCTGACTTAAAGCTGTCTGTCTTTGATCAAGGAGAAAAAGTTGGCAAAAGTAGTACGATTCAACCGCTAGTGCCGGTAGCTTGTGAATTCAATTTGGATTTGCAAGTCATCAACCTTCTTGAGGAGCTTAATAAAAAGAGGGCGCCTCGGAAAGAAGCTTTGGTCTTAGCTTACCAGGAACTGAAAAGAGAAATGGGGAGACGGCCGACTTATTTGGAATTCCATCTCCATGCCAATGTAGATTCTCGGACTGTAAAACAAGAATTCAATAGCTACTTCGGGCTGCTTGCTTATGCAGGGGAGTTAACAGGCGAGGAAGAAACTATTTGGATGAAATATAAACCTTGGTTTATTGAAGTTGAAAAAACCGGGATGACGAAAAGTTATAAGTTGGTGGTTTTAAGCTATATGCTATCTAAAGGAATCGAACGCTGGCTGGAGCCTATTACACCAAAGGAGGCTGCTCCTTACTTCCATCAATATTTAACAGAAAAAGATTATCGGTTAAAAATTGATTTTAGTGATGCTCAAGGAAAAAGACTCCATAACTATAATGAAAAGAAAATAGCGGATCTCATATCGAATATGCCGATGTCTAAGTGGAGCGGCAGCGCGAAAGACGGGCTTGTTTTGTTTGAGAATGGAGTTTTTGCGTTCAAGCTTGAACCATCTCTAGATGAAAATAAAGTTTTGTATAATTGGACGCGTGAAATTGCTGAGTACCGGTTACATTCCTATTTTGAAAGGAAAGGTAGCTCAAATTAATAATGGCCTTTAAAAAGTCTCCATTAATGTAAGCTAAGTGTTTTTAACTCTTATCTTAAGCATTAAAGGGGACTTCTTTATTTGCTTTATTAAATTTAAGCGATATTTATATGTATTTTAAGTAAGAGGGGAAACAATATTGACTATTTTCTTTTTTATATGTAAAAAAATGAGAGAAAAGTATATATTAAAGGTAAAAAAAGGTTATAATCTAGGTGTTAGTAAAGCGTTTAGGAGGACAAAGAAAATGGAACAATGGATTGGTAAAAAGCCAACTTCGGATCAAAAATTATTAGTTACACTTCACAAAAAATTGTTGCAGCAAGCACAAAGCTATATTATTGCTGCTGATGACAAAGTATTAAAGGTAATCGAGGCAAATTTACCAAAAACAACTCAACAGAAAGTCACTGGAATTTTGGCTTTAACAAGAAACTCTATAATTTTCGTAACTGGCCACGAGCATTGGGACGATTCATATATGAATATTAGTCATATAGATGTAAGAGAGATCATGAAAAAAAAGGAAGACAAAGAAATTAATGATCAGCGAATAGTGGTGAAATCCAATAATTCCAGAGTAATGCATTTCGATATTAAAAAGAACGAAGACACCCAAGAATTTATTGAAATATTAAAATTTAAATTTGAAAATCCTCGGCAAGAAGTATTAACTACTGTTACTCATGATTTTGATTATTTTTTACATGCCGACAAGCTTAAAGAATTGCAACGCAAAAATGTAAAAACAACTTTCATCTTGATGAAGCGTGATAACTTAGGGTTCTCCAAAAACGGAAGAAGATTATTGCAAGAAAGACATAAAGGCGCTGAATTGATTGTAGAAGGGTATTTTAAAGAGAAGAAGAAAGTTAATGAATTTATTGTAGTAGATAAGAGTATATTTGTTTATGAATATGATGACAATGAACGAAAAGCTAAGTTAATTATTATGTGGCCATTTCTTTTCTTCACAAACGCTGTTGTCGATTATTTTGCTTTCAAAACGGAAATTACCACTGAAGAAGGAAAATTAGTGTTAAATGATTCGGGTAAGAAGTTTGCAGCGATATTAACCACTGCAGGTATCCCGTTGGCATTTAAGAAGAGAAAGCTATATCAAAAAACTCCAGGGTTCCGAAGTGGCAAGTGGTGGAAACGAACCATTGCTTCACTTGTTTATGCTTTTGTGTTGCTTATGATTCTTATAAATGTCTTTGGTGATGAACCGTCAAAAGTAGCTGCTGATGAAGAAATTAATACTTTATCTACATCTGAATCCAAAAAAGATCAGAATGATACTACAGCCGAAGAAAAGGCGGAAGCCGATCGTTTAGCTAAAGAAAAAGAAGAAAAGGCAGAAGCCGATCGTTTGGCTAAAGAAAAAGAGGAAAAGGCAGAAGCAGAGCGTTTAGCTAAAGAAAAAGAGGAAAAGGCAGAAGCAGAGCGTTTAGCTAAAGAAAAAGAAGAAAAGGCAGAAGCCGATCGTTTAGTTAAAGAAAAAGAAGAGAAAGCTGAAGCCGAGCGTTTAGCAGAGGAGCAGCGTCAAGAAGAAGAAGCTGCTCGTTTAGCTGAAGAAAAGCAAAATGCTAACGTTTTTTATAAAAACTGCACTGCAGTTCGAGCAGCAGGGGCTGCTCCAATTCATACTGGAGATCCGGGTTATTCTAGAAAATTGGACCGCGATGGTGATGGTGTTGCTTGCGAAAGTTAATGATTTTTATGGATTGTCTTACAGACAATCCTTTTTTGATTTCTAGTTCTGTACTTAAAATTGGAACTTCCATCCAATCCATACGTAAAAAGAATATAAAGCTGAAAGTAGGAAGCACAATGCAATCTATAATTCTCATAGCCGCTATCTTTTTACTGTTTTTTATTTTAGATAAATTTCTAAGAAAATGGTTCAACGCTGAGAAAGTAGAATTTACAGACTCTCCGGCCAAAGAAATGAACCGATGGGGAGAAAGGATTATTTTTATTATTGCGTTGTGCTGTCTTCCTTTTGTGGTGATGAGCGAGGCTCCTTCTTGGCTTATGTGGTTTCTTATTGGGAGCATCGTTGTGCAGAATTGCTTCCAGGCGTATATGCAGTGGAAATACGCAAGGGAAGCCCGTGAGCATTTGGTGACGCTGTCTCTTATCCCGGTGGGAGCATTAGCAATGCTCGCCTTTGCTTTTCTTATTTGGTGATAGTAGAAAAAGTTGTTATGAAGTACAAGAAGTAAGACGATATTGATAAACACTGGAGGAAATCCGATGGAAATAGTCATTATACTCATCCTGCTCGCTATAGGGCTTTTCATCTTTGAAAAACTCATGCGAAAATGGCTGAATATCGAAAAAGTGGAACTGTCGGAAACTCCTGCGAAAAGCATCGACCGATGGGGCAGGGGGATTATTCTGGTGCTCGCGCTATGTACCATCCCTTTCAGCGCGGGCTCCGAGGAGATGGAGCGGCTGCTTTGGTTTTTTGTTGTCTATCTTTTGGCTGTAAATCTTTTTCAGGCTTATCTGCAATGGAAGTACATAGAAGGATCGAAAGAGTACGTAGTGACACTTATTGCCTTGCCAATTGGGATAGCGGCTTTTCTTTCGATCATTTTTATTTATTACTGAACAAAGCAAAACCTGAAAAAAGTATCCTTCCCCGTTTATTTTCTCTATCTACTAGGTAATCCCAGAGAACCGCTAACGAACGATTCTCTAGGGTTAATTTAGAGAGAGGTGAAAAGAATGGAGAAAGAGATTTACATCAAAAAAGTGGCGCATGACACGCAAGGCGAGCTTTACCAGTTCCTTTACTTGAATCCAGAAACGGGGCAGGAAGAGGCGGTAGACCCTTTCGAAACCGGATTGTTCCAGGAAGTGACGGCGCCGGAACCGGAACTGCTGGAAATCCGCTCGAAGCGGGGGGCGGACGCAAAAGGCTATTACCGGGGCGAGAAGTTTGTCGTAATGAGAGCGTCGAAGTTTGCGGCTTCGACTTCGCCGAAATGCCCGAAAAGGTACGTGAAGCTGCGCGAGCACCTGCTGCTCGAAGGCTTGCTTGTTCCGCTCGGGGCTCAGCTCCTTGTCATGCAGGACATCGAGTTCGAGTCGCCGATGGCAGCGATGGGTTCGGCGATCGGCGGCTGGGTGAGGGGGCCGCATGACTGGAAAGAAGTGAAGAAAAAATAAGGTCGAACTAAAGAGAGAGCGCTTTTTTAAGCTGCACCTCCATTGTTAATGCCACCTAACAATGGAGGTGCGGCTTTTCCTATGGAAAAAATCAATATTAAAGGTGGAATGCAAAAGTCACTTCCCAGATTCAAAAGCCAGCGAATTTTAACCGGGGTAAATTCGATCACCGCTTACCGCTAGAAGTCGTTCTCTGCTTCCGTTCAAATGAGCATCAACAGCTTCTAGTGCTCTATAAAGATCTCTTGTTTTTAATGCTTCAATAATTTCAAAATGTTCACCGACTGCTTCGGTTTTATCTACAGAACCTCTACTATGATAAAAACGGGCGATATGAAGATGGCTGTAAAGCCGTGTGTAAGCCTCAAAAAGTATGGGGTTACCACCTGCTTCCATTATCTTGCTGTGAAATTTTTCGTCGGTTTGAACAAACTCCAGAATTTTGAAGTATGATTCTTCCGTATTTATCGAAGACATAGCGTTTGTAATTTCAATCAATTCCCTGTATATCCCCGCATTATTATTGCGAATAATTGCTGTAACAGCATTTCCTTCGAACAAAATCCTGGCCTGGGAAAGGTCCTTCATCTCAGTTTCCGTCAAGATATCGCTGACACGATATCCTTTATTTCTTTCAAGCACAACCAATTTTTCTGAATTCAATCTGGAAAGTGCTTCTCTTAACGGAATAGTGCTTACGTTAAGTTTTAAGGCTAACTTGCTTATATTGATTTTTTCCCCAGGCTCCAATTTCCAGCCGAAAATCATTTCTTTTAAAATCCTGTAAACATGCGTGGTGGATTCTTGATCACTTTCTTTGCGTAACATACAAGTCATCCTTTCTGAAAAGAGAGCAAATCAAATAACAGAGGAAAATAATATATTATTTTTTGAGAAGATAAGAAGATTATATATAAAAACCAGCTGGTTATGAACCAAGTAACGCAAAAATATTAATCTAATTTCATAAATTATCGGTGGATATTTGGTTTTTGGATCTTCATGAAATAACAAAATGATATTAAATTTCCAGATAAAGATTCCATCTCAGTCTTTTTAATTTTTTCTTTGTTTTAATTTGGTATTTTGAAAATTATCCTTCAGTGGAGTAATTTGAAAATTTAAAAATTAAATTGATAATATATTATTTCTATGATACCTTTTTATGGAGATTAAAAAAGCAGGGGAATTGATGAAGGTATATAGGCATTTTATCGATGGAAAATGGATAATACTGTCCGAAAATCTGCAAGGGTCGTCGGAGCAATAACCCCCTTCAATTTCCCCTTGAATCTGACTGTACATAAGACAGCTCCGGCATTGGCAGCTGGAAACACCGTTGTTTTTCATCAGAAGTAACTTCCCTTGCAGCCAGGAAGGAAGTTAATTTTTCAGCTAAAGACAACGAATACAGAGGAGGAAAAGTAATGAGCAAGTTCGAAGAAGGGTTAAAAATACGCAAAGAAGTTTTAGGGGAAGAACAAGTAGAGAAAGCATTCAGCACAATGACTAGTTTTAATGAGGACATGCAAAAATTGGTGACAGAATATTGTTGGGGGGAAGTCTGGACCCGAGAAGGATTGGATAGAAAACAAAGAAGTTTAATAAACCTCGGAATACTTACTGCGTTGAATAGAGCGCATGAATTCAAACTGCATGTGAACGGAGCGATAAGAAACGGCTGTACAGAGGAAGAAATCAAGGAAGTGATTATGCAAACTGCGATTTATTGTGGAGTCCCGGCAGCGATGGAAAGTTTCCGGAATGCTATGGAGGTTTTGGACGAACATAAAAAGAAACAAAGAGAACAGAATTGAAATTTCCAGAACCGGGAGGGATTTATATGTCGGCTAATCTAGTTGGCTTTATCGGTTTAGGCAATATGGGTTATCACATGGCGAAAAATATTGCTCAAAGTGGCCGCGCTATCGTTGTATATGATGTAAGAACAGAAGCGGCAGAAGCCTTGTCTGATACTGAGAATGTTGTTGTGGCAAAGTCGGTTAAAGAGGTGGCGGACCGGGCCGAGACTGTTTTAGTAAGTCTTCCGAATGCTGAAATCATTGAAAATGTAGCCATTGGGGAAAACGGCTTAATCTCAGGTGCTGCAATAAAAACTTATATTGATTTATCAACTTCAGGAGAGAAAGCTGTTCAAAAAATCAGCGAAAAGCTGGCTGAAAGAGGAATATCCAGTTTAGATGCTCCGGTAAGCGGAGGTCCTCCGGGAGCAAAGGAAGGCAAACTGACTATAATGGTGGCCGGAGATAAAGATCTGTTTGATGCGAAATCTGATTTGTTGAATGCGCTAGGCAAAAAGATTTTTTACGTCAGCGATTCTGTGGGGAAAGCACAAATTATGAAAGTTATCAATAATCTATTGTCCTCGGCTGCTATGGCTATTTCTTCAGAAGCCGTCGTTTTAGGAGTGAAGGCAGGGTTGGATCCTAATCTGATGATCGATGTTCTGAATGCAAGCTCTGGAAGAAATAGCGCTACAGAAGATAAATTCAAAAAGTCGATAATCAGCCGGAAGTTTGACTGGGGTTTTTTAAGCGAATTAGCATATAAAGATATGAAACTATGTATGGAAGTTTCAGAGGAATATGAAGTGCCTATGTATCTTGGAACCAATATTACTCATTTTTGGCGATATGCAATAACCCAGGGCGCTGGAAAAGAAGATTTTACCGCAATCATCAAATACTTTGAGGATTGGGCAGGAATTCAAGTAGGGGAATCATTGAAGCATGAAGCGGATGCCAAAGGACATTAACGAAGAGATAAGTTTGCGGCTTCGGCCTCCTCGAAATGCCCGAACAAGTACGTGAAGCTTAGGTAGCATCTGCTGCTCGAAGGGCTGCTCGTTCCGCAGGACATCGAGTTCGAATCGCCGAGGGCAGCGATGGGTGCGGCGATCGGTGGCTGGATGCGGGAGTCGCGTGACTGAAAAAGAGTGAAGAAGGAATAGAAAGAAGTTCAGATTTGCTTTTTGGCAGAGTGTCTCGTGTAGAGGCACTCTTTTTATGCGTCCTCATAGCTGCAGTGCAGTAACTTGGGCCGTTTCCATGCTTTGGCGTATAAAGGAATCTATTATATGATTTGTAAAAATAATCAAAAAAATATACAATTGAATCACATCTTGGTGTAACTTTACGCTCTGCCTAATATTTATATGAGAGAAGGGAGTAAGGTAATGAAAAAAGTTATTAGTTTGGGAATCATGACAGTTCTCGTATGCTCGCTCTTCGGCAACAACCAGTCCGTTTCAGCAGCAGGCGCTTCTGAAGTGGATTACACAGATTATGCGCCCGGCGTAACAGTGGAGGCGGATCCTGCTTCTCCGACCGGCTATTACGCAACGTTCGTTTACGAGGACGAAACTTCAGCGGCGACAAAAGTTGAACTCTACAGCGATACCTTCCATCACTTCACCATTAAGGATGGTTTTGAAAACCCTTACAAGCCGGAAAACTATAAAACGGGGATGTTCCCTGCCGGCGGCAACAGCGACACCACGTATTATTTGGAATTGAAAAAAATAGGAGAAGATTTATGGGGAGGCAGAGTGCCGCTGTCGAGCGGAGCCTATCCCTACAATTTCCGCATCACCAACCCGGATGGCAGCACAACCGCAAGGCTGGACGATCCCAATAATCCGACGTTGACCAATACGGCAACCGGTATTCAAAGCGTATCCAGCATGGTCTACATTCCGTATGACCGGAAAATAATGGGCAAAGGGGACTGGCTGGACCGCTCGGTGGAACTTCCCCGGACAGACCATAAAACCGGTACAGTGGAAACGGTAGCTTACACTGGCGCTGCCGGTGACACGCGCGGGCTTGCTGTTTACCTGCCTGACGGATACAACCCCAACCGCAAGAAGCCATACAAAGTGCTGTACATGTCCCATGGGATGTCGGGCGACCGGTACGGCAACGAACTGCGCTGGATGAACGAGGGCGCAGTGGCCAATATTACGGATAATCTGATTGCAGATGGGAAAGCTGAGCCTTTTATTGTCGTAACAATGAACAATCAGGACTTTAATTGGGATTATAAGAAAATAGAAGAAGACCAGTTTGAACACATCATGCCTTATGTTGAAACGAACTACAATGTCTATGACACGCCTGAAGGCCGCGCTTATGCCGGTTTGTCGATGGGCGGAATGACCACGAACCGGATGTATTTCAATCATGCTGATGAATTCGCCTATTTCGGCATTTGGAGTTATGCGGTAACGGGAGAAGAACTGAGCAATATCGGATCATACAGCCATCTGGACGACCCTTCCGTAATGATAGGCGTCGGCATTTGGGATTACTTGATCGAACCTGTACAAAACCTTCATAATGCTTTAAATGAAGAGGGAATTGAACATGCTTATCTTGAGGTGCCGGCTGCGCATGATTGGAAATCCTGGCATTTGCTTTACGCAGCTTTTGTAGAAGATCACTTGTGGAAGAGCGATAACGGAAAAGAAGAAAAGAAAAAAGAAAAGGAAAAACTGAAAGAAGAGAAAGAGCAGGAAAAACAGGAAAAGAAACATGCGAAGAAAAAAGAATAGTGAGGGAATAACGGATTGCCTTTAGAGGCGGTCCGTTTTTTTATACAACCAAACGACATGAAAGTCAGACAAAAGCATCGTGCCTCGCTCCTCTGTATCTGGTTTGCCAGCATCAAGAATGACCAGAAAGAAACGCACAGTTAAAAGAAGTAAAGAAAATTCAATAACCGGTTATTAGAGAGGAACTATCAACCAATAGTAAATCGGGGACACAATTCGCATAAGAATTGGTGTCTCTTTTTGGACGATGGATGGAAATTTAATGGTATACTAACTTGAGGCTCAAATTATGTTAATATTTGTAACTTTACTATAGAATCTAAAGGGTGTGTCCTAATGGCAGTACAGGCATATGCCGGGGAAAGCCAATCCTATTTCAGCCCCTATCTGCTGTTTGCGGCATTGGGTCTCGTGGCGGGCATTCTCACCAGGCTCACGGATTTTTTCCCGAGCGGTGATTTGTGGAGCTTCAGTTCAATAGCGACGTTATTCGGCTTTTGGATGGTGACCGTGACACTCGTTATTTATGTTAGCCGCTCGAACAAAGATGCTGCGGTAAACGTCCTCCTATACCTCTTCATGATGAACTTCGGCTTTTATTTTTTGAACTATATTCTCGGCCTTTTTATTCCGTTGTTCTACACTGAAGGGGTTCAATGGGACCTGTTCATCGTTTATAACCTTTTGGCCTTAATATGCAGCGCTGTTGGCTACGTCCTTTACTATTGGAACAGATCGGGCAGGCTGAGCAGCTTTTTGTATGCGTTGCCGGTGAGCGGATTGGCTGCAGAAACGGTGGGCGTCGGAATCTACTTGGCCAAACATCAGACGTTTTTGTTTCAGTTCCTTTTCGATATCGCGGGCTTGATCGTCTTTGGCGGGTGGTTTTACCGGAAAGCGAATAATAAGCTGCTTTACATAGCGGCGATAGCCGTGGTTTCGTCAAGCAGTTATTTCCTGGTTTACCAACCTTTTCTGTGAATGATTTTACGTCAATAAATGAAAAGGCCATTTCCCATTAGGTTGGCAAAAGACTAAAAAGCATCATTCCCCAGTGTTCCGGGGTATGATGCTTTTTGAAATTTGATGTGACAACAGAAGGTATTGCTGCCCTTTCGGATTCAATGGCACGTCCTTCAAGAAAACAAAGAGGGTTTTCAGGTCGAACCTTTCATCCAGTGGCTGAATGGGATAGGAAATGCGGACCAAATCCATGAAGCTGCCATTGGCCAACTCCTCTTTATGGAGTTTTAGATAGGTGATCAGGTGTTCCGCGTGGTCCCGGAAAAAGTATTCAAGGAAAAACCAGCTGATGAACTCGTGGCGGAACTCCAGCAAGTCCACATGCTCGTGCTGCTCCATCTCTTTGTGCATTTTCCATTTTTCTTTTGCCAAAAGCAAAAATTCGACGATCTTTTTCACTTCCATGGATTTGACCGGCCGGAAGGAGACGGTGATCGTATTGATCAGTTCGCTCAGCACCAGCTTGTCTTGTTCATCATACAAAAATGCGTCTTCGCCGATATCCATTATATCCCGGCGGGTCCAATGGCTGTCGAAAGCAGGCAGCCATTCTTTTATAAGGCTGGCATAGTCCGTGATAGGGGGCAGTGTATACGGAAATGTTACACACGACTCCAGGATCTCCTGGCCTAAAGCGATTTTATCCCGTATGCCCGGCTGCTCCACTTCAAGCCGGTGGAGGTTTTTCGCAGCCAACGCCAACCGGACCGGAGCGGGATTCATCGGGATGATGAAATTTATTTGTTTATAGTCGGCATTCGTGTTGAACAGTTCGAGTGCTTCGAAAAACCCGGCGATGCTTTCTTCTGAGCAATTGTCGATATGGTCGACCATCACCACTATTTTATCGGCAGTTTCTTTTAGCCATACGTCAACCAAGGTATTCAGGCTTTCGATGACTTCCACCCGGGTGCCCAGCCGGTCCCGGTAGTCGGGGTATTTTATTTTTGTTTTCAGCTCATCGTACGTCGGCTTGATGAACAGCGTGCTGGTTCTTCTGAATGCCGGAATGGCGACGAATGAAATGAATGCATAGACGAGCGGCGTCAGGCCGAGCAGGATGCTGGCCAACACAGTGCCGGTAACGTCAGTGTTGGGGGCGATGGTGACCGGCAAGTTGATGACAAACCGGATGGAAAGGAGGATAAGCACCGACAGCAAAAGAGCCAATAGGAGCGTTATTTTTCTTTCCCGGCCGATTTTCATCAGGATGTGCTGCCAGTATGCAATTTTGGCCCGGCTGCCGTGTTCTTCTTTGTATTTGCCGAACAGCAGTTTCAGCAGCGCAAGCCAGATCTTTTCCTGGTCGTCGTATTCGGAAGCGTCGAATCTTACGACATGAAACCGTTTAGACTGTCTCGGGTGGATCCGGTCCAGGTTTTGGTTCGCTTTTTTGATTTCGTCTTCGATCAAGGATAAGAATGCCGATCTGCCTTCGCCCAAATGATTGTAAATGCCGATAATGAGGGGGGATGCGATCCGTTTGTCCATCAGGAATCGCGTAAGGGCCTGGGCGTGCTGCTCACGTCTCGGGGCAACCCGCACTTCTTCTATGGTGATGAGGATTTTGAAGGGGTAAGTTGCATCCCCTGAAATTGCATTGAACTCGAAAATTTTGGTTTCGCCGGTATGGATCTGGCGGGGCGTCCAAGTGAACGTCCGGGATTCGGGCTCGAAGCCGGCATCTTCCGGCGACGGCCGCATGGAAAATTCCACTGGAGTTCCGTCCACGGTGCAGTCGATCAATTGGAAAAAACCTTCTTTTCCCGTCTCCCATTTCAGCCATGGCCCCGAAAACGTATGGATCAGACGCCTGATGGGCTGGCCTTTTCTTATTCGTACGCTGCAGTTATAGGAGCTTTCGTTCATCATGAAAGTTACCCCCTAATCTCTATTCCTCCAAGAGGAACAGGCAAAGTTAAGCGATGCTGTTCGGAAAAAATGGCCACAGGAAAATTGTCTTTATCTGTAATAATGATACCATTCCTATTCAAATTTGTGTCATAAAATCAGAATATTGTTACAAAACAAACTTGTTTCCAATGGCGCTTGCTGATGGAGGACAAACTTAGGAGTTTTATTTCTTAACAGGCATAGAACTGGAACTTTCAACCAATTCATCCGTATATGATGTGTAGAAAAGCAAGGAGGAGATTCGAATAGAACTAGTACTTATTTTAATTGGTTTCTTCATTGTCTTTTTCGTTTTGGAGAAGATTTTGAGGAAATGGCTCGGCATCAAGAAAGTCGCGCTTTCGGAAACTCCAGCAAAAAATACCGACCGCTGGGGCAGGGGGATTATTTTCGCAATTGCTCTATGTGGCATTCCATTTATCGTTGGAACAGATGTAGCTAGCCGGCTTTTCTGGTTTTGGGTTGTGTACTTAACGGCGCTGACTGCTTTTCAGGCGTACTTGCAGTGGAAGTACATAAAAGAATCAAAAGAATATGTGATGACGTTGCTGCTTTATCCAGTAGGGCTTGCTGCTTTTCTGGCAATTGCGTTCGTTTATTGATGAATAAACGAAACAATACCAAAAATGAGGTGTCCCATGAAAAAAGCGTGGCTTGCATATAATGGCCTAGCGGTTATTGTTCTCGCCGTTCTGATTGTGCTGGACTATGTTGTCAATATTGTCATAGACGGATCAGGAATCACAACTACTTATACCGAGCTTGCCCTCTATTGGTGCGGGTTCAATATCCTGATCGCCATGCCCGTCTAGTTTGTTGTCCTGCTGATCAACCGCTCCCGGATGAAGTGGAGATCTGTTGTGGCGGGGCTGGCATTATTTTTGGTTTTTCTCTGCCTGGCCGCTTACCCGGTTGCCACGGTCATCGGGTATATGGCTTATTAGCATCGGGCTCATTAGGCTAGGCAGTTCGAGGAAATAAGCCCTCTTTTTAATTTCTGTTTATAGCAGACTATGGATGAATAACGGGAGAAGCCCGGTTAGCTTGTTTCTCAAGCTAACCGGGCTTTTTGAGAGTTTCAGGGGGCATCCGTCATATCTTCATTGGCAAGCTCCGCTCTGTCTAGCTTTCTGCTTTTTCGCCTTGTCCCCGGACAACCAGCACATCGCAAGGGCTGCTGCGCACAATATGTTCAGACACGCTTCCCATCAAAAAATGTTCAACTGCATTCAAACCTTGGGCTCCGCACACAATAAGGTCGGCCTTCACTTGTTTCGCGTAATCACGCGAAATGACCGTTTTAGGGGAACCGGAGGCAAGAATTGTATTTACCTTAAGGACGCCAGCTGCTTCGGCTTCCTTTCTATAACGGTCGAGAAATTCTTTTCCCTGATCGTAGATCCGGTCATCCAAATCGGGCACGCGCTTTGTCATGGTCGTGTAGGTGCGGAGATCGGTCACGTGAATCAGGTGGAGCCCTGCATTATTGCGTTTGGCTATTTCGATCGCTTTTTGGAATGCCCACTTCGCTTCATCTGATCCATCGACAGCTGCAAGAATTTGTTTGTATACAAATGTCATCGTACACCCTCCTATCGTGATTAATGCTGGTGCGTATTATTTCTCCATTCGAAGCTGAAATCCTGCAGGTATTTTATTTTCGGTTCTATTCAATATGCATAGAGAAACCCCGGCTGCCGCGCAGCCGGGGTTTCTCTGACTTTTAATTTTTTACACATGAAAATGCCAGGACAACGGGAATTCGGCGCCTTCTTTCATATTCCTTTTCGTCGGCGAAGTTTTCACGCACCGGTGTGCCTTCCCGCAGGCTGGTTACGGAAAATCCGCAGCGGATCAGCGCGCTGAAATATTGCTCGATTGTCCGGTGGTATTTCACCACGACTTGCCCGATCCATGGCTCTTTTCGTTCCCCGCTGCGGAAATAGTCGTCCACAATCCAGTTTTCGCGCCGGTCGCCTGTTGTTTTGCTGTTGAACGAAGCTGTGGTTACGGGATGCTGGACGCTGAAGATGAATTTGCCGCCATTCTTTAACGTGGAATGGACGTTTTGGAACAAAGGCTCGATATCGGGGACGTAATGGATGGCAAAGCGCGAAGCCACAAGGTCGAACGTTTCTTCCGGGTAGCCATACGACTGCATCGTATGGTGGAACACGGTTCCGTTCACACCTGATAGGTTCTGCTTTGCCGCTTCCAGCATTTGTTCTGACCCTTCCACACCGGTGTAGCTCGCTGCGCCGCGCTCCAGCAATTCTTTGCCGAACGAAGCATCGCCGCAGCCAAGGTCCAATATCGTTTTGTTTTGAAAATCGCCTGCCAATTCATAAATGATCGGCGTTTCAATCGCGTTGTTCGGACTGTCTTTCCGCCCTCTTCTTTTCATGTAAGCTGAAAAGAATTCTTCCTGGTCATACACACTCGATCCCCTGAATTCCATACATAACCCCCCGGTAAAGTTTGCGTATCTGCATCTCGTTTCGTAAACGTGTCTCTTGCGGAACGAGTTCCCGATTCATAATATCATAAAAAGTAAATTGCCTGGAATCTGCAAAGGGAAGACCTCTGTGTTTTGGCTGGTGGCCATCGTTGCAGTCTTTCTCCACAGCAATAAGTTTTCCCGTGGCTCTGTTGAACCGTATTGTTGAGAGTGAAATTAAAATGGCTTTTCATTTTGCTGAAAAGGCGGGCGGTATAGGTGTATGCAGCTCGATATGAATCTGCCGATCATCTGAGGAAAGGCCTGCATGAGCTTTTCCTTTTTTCCTTTCGCTTATAACGCTGCAATTTTAAGGTTAGGTTAAGGTTGACCCTCAATAATGCCATTATACGAGAAGGATACGGCCTTCCGATGAAACTAGTTGAGGGGGCGGGAATGGATGAAACCGGTTGTGATTATACCTGCATTGAATCCAGACGAGAAATTGCTTCTGCTTATAAAAGAGTTGACGTTATATGGCTTTCCTGTACTTATAGTCAATGACGGGAGTAAGCGTAGGTGCGACACGATTTTTCAACTGATATCAAGAGAATATGGCTGTACAGTCTGCAGCCATTCCGTTAATCAGGGAAAAGGGGCCGCTATAAAAACAGCCATAGCCTATGTAATGGAAAATTTCCCAAAAGCTCCTGGCATCATAACGGCAGATGCTGACGGGCAGCATACGGCCACGGATATCCGGAAAGTGGCGGATTCCATGGTCCATCATCAAGAATCTCTCATCTTGGGCGTCAGGGATTTTACAAAGAAGGGCATCCCTCTCCGGAGCCGGATCGGCAATCAGCTGACCTCCTTTGTTTTCCGTTCAGCGATGGGCATCAGATGCATGGACACACAGACAGGACTGCGAGGCATTCCGATGAATTACCTCCCGGCATGCCTAACGGTAACAGGAGATAGATACGAATACGAAACCAATCTGCTTCTTGAATTTGCCGGAAAGGATGTGCCGGTATGGCAAGTTCCGATTCAAACAATTTACCTGGAACATAACCGCTCCTCCCATTTTCATCCTGTGAAAGATTCAATGCGCATTTATCTCAATCTGCTGAAGTACGGCTTATCCTCTGTTTTGGCTTCACTTGTGGACGTGACGCTGTTTAGTGTGTTCAGCCTCTTTATTTTTGCATCGTTTTCCCACTCCCTGCTGATTGCGACAGTGCTTGCAAGGCTCTTTTCGGGAGCCGTGAATTTTACACTCAACAAACATTGGGTTTTCAGAAGCATGCAAAAAACGGGCAGCCAAGCAATCCGCTACGGAATGCTCTTCACCGCACAAATGGCCTTGAACTGGGTTCTGGTTGTCCTGTTGGTCCAATGGTCGGTGCCTTTACTGGCGGCTAAAATTCTCGTAAATATGGCACTCTTTTTTATCAGCTATTCAGTCCAAAAAAATAAAATCTTCAAATCAAAGAAGGAAGGATACTTGCTGTCATGAAACAATTCTTAATAAAACCTTATCGTTGGGCAATCCTGTTTTCGTGCCTCTTACCGGCTTGTTTTGCATTTGTTCTGTTGGATACCTTTGTAATCCCCAGAGCCTTGGAACCGGCCGCAATTTCAGCCGAAGCGGACAGTTCTGCAATGGAATCTGCAGAAAGCGGCTCAACAACATCGACGGCTGAACAGGAAAGCGAAGAAGCCGCTTCTTCAGCGGCAATTACGGATACATCCTATGAGGATGAACAAATACAGATTACAATCGATACCGAAAAGACGGACAATACAACATTCTACGTCGCTGATATACAGGTTTCAGATGCTTCTTATTTGAAAACGGCGCTCGCCGGGGACACATACGGACGGAATATTAAAGCAGCTACATCAGAAACAGCCGGAAGCAACGGAGCAATACTGGCGATAAACGGCGATTACTACGGCTTCAGAGATGAAGGCTATGTATTGCGGAACGGTGTGCTATACCGGGACACTGCGCGGAATTCGGAAGAAGATGACGCATTGGTGATCGATATTGAAGGGAATTTTTCCATCATCTCTGAAAATGAAACAAGCCTTTCTTCTATAGACACTTCATCGATCGCCCAGATTCTTTCTTTCGGGCCATCGTTAATCGAAGATGGTGAGATAACAGTAGACGGGTCAAGCGAAGTTTCCCGTTCCATGTCCGGCAACCCGCGGACTGCTATAGGCCAGATCGATCCGCTGCACTATATCATTATTGTGTCAGATGGCAGAACGAGTGAAAGCGAAGGACTGTCTCTGTTGGAATTAGCTGAAGAAATGCAGGAAAGAGGAGCTGAGACAGCCTATAACTTGGACGGAGGCGGATCCTCGACGCTCTATTTTAACGGAGAAATCATCAATAACCCGACAGACGGCAGGGAGATGGGAGAAAGGGAGGTGAGTGACATTGTCTATATCGGTTATTGAAAGGGGCACACAGCGGCGGGGCGTGATGAAAGCAGCTAGCGTTTATCTGGCCGTGTCACTGTTTGTGTTTGCCGCCGCGAAAGTATACGGCCTGTTTGGCCATGGGGTTGCTTCTCCGGCGATGACATGGGCATTTTTGTATCCGTTAATTGGCGGCGGCTTCTTCTGTTTGCTGAAATGGCGGGCAGTACAGATCCCCGTGCATTCATTAGAATTTCGTCTTTTCTCGAATTTGTATAATTCAGGAATCGCAACACTTGCAGCCGGCAGATTGCTGCAAGGGATCGTGGAAATTGCCGGAGCCAGTTCTGGGTATATCGTGTATTTCTATACAGCCGGAATTGTACTGATCGTCGGCGGGCTTACGTTTTATTTAAGGGGCAGCGGAAGATATGAGATACACTGAGTGCAGAGGAGGCAAAATGAGAAGTATGAAGAAGATCCTGACAGGCATGCTTTGCCTACTGCTGCTGTTCGGCTGTTCGGCTGAACAAGCAGCTGATTCCACAGAAAATTTGGAGCTTACATTTTTTAAAATCGGCAGTGCGGACAGTATGGTGCTGTCTGCCGGCAACCAGACAGTTCTGATAGACACAGGGGAAGACGAGGATGGAGAAGAAATTGCTGATTACTTGAAAGGTGAAGGAATCGAATCAATCGATGCGCTGATCATCACTCATTTTGATAAGGACCATGTAGGAGGGGCGGATACGGTTTTAAAAGAAGTGGACGTCCAGCAAATCTTTGTTCCGGATTATGCGGAAGAGAGTGAGGACTACGACGAGTTCCTTGAAGCGGCAGAAAATGAGGATGTGCCAATTGAGGTGCTGGACGAAGAAGTTGCTTTTACCGCCGGTTCAGCGAATTTCACCATTTATCCTCCTGAGGAAACCGAGTATGAGCAAGACAACGACTACTCGCTTGCTGTCAGTGTCCAGCACGGCGAAAACCGTTTTTTATTTGCAGGAGATGCTGAAGAAACAAGATTGGCAGAGCTGATGGAACAAGGAGATTTGGCTCACACCTTCTTGAAAGTGCCTCATCATGGCCGTTACGCGGAAAATAGCAGCGAGTTTTTCTCAGAAGTAAGTCCGGAGATAGCTGTTATCACCAGTTCTGACAAAAACACGGAAGACGAAGAAGTGGTTGCAGCGCTTGAAGATCTGGGTGCGGATATATACCTGACCCGTGAAGGCAATATTCATATGGTCAGTGATGAAAAATCCATTGAGGTAACGCAGTAGGTATACCAGTATAAATGAAAGATCTTTTCCAAACTGTTTGACTCTTTTTTAATGGAAGCGGTATTATAAAAAACAACAGTCGGACGTTTTTTTCTTTTGCTCTCGACAATGCTGGCTGCACCGTTTCACCAATCTGTCTATACCAGGGGGACTGCAAATTGCCATATCAATTAGGTCGGAACTTTAAGATTTTTTCGTTGAATTCGAATCCGGAACTGGCACAGGAAATCGCGGATATCCTCGGCTGCAAGCTCGGCAAAAGTTCGGTCACCCGGTTCAGTGACGGGGAGATCCAGATCAACATCGAGGAAAGCGTGCGGGGGACGGAAGTTTATCTGGTCCAGTCGACGTCCCAGTCGGCAAATGAACATATCATGGAGCTTTTGATCATGATCGACGCCTTGAAGCGGGCGTCCGCGAAAACCATCAACGTAGTGATTCCGTATTACGGCTATGCGCGGCAGGACCGGAAAGCGAGTTCGCGCGAGCCGATCACGGCGAAACTGGTCGCCAACATGCTGGAAACGGCGGGGGCGACGCGCATTATCACACTGGACCTTCACGCACCGCAAATCCAAGGGTTTTTCGATATGCCGGTGGACCAATTGTATGGCGGAACGATTCTGGCCGATTATTTCCAGGAGAAGAACTTGGAGGACGCAGTGGTCGTGGCGCCAGATAACGGAGGACTGGGGCGGGCCCGCAAGCTCGCGAGCCATTTGGATGTTCCGCTCGGATTTTTGGATAAGCGCCAGCCGGAACCGGGCGCGCCCGAAGTGATCAACGTTGTCGGGGACATCAAAGGGAAGAACACCATCATCATCGTCGACATCATCGATACTGCGAACACGATTGAGCTGGCTGCCAGAGTCTTGATCGAGGGAGGCGCAAAAGCGGTCTACGCCTGCTGCACGCATCCGGTCTTATCGGGAACATCCATCAAAAAAATCGACGAGGCGCCGATCACGGAACTTATCGTCACCAACACCATCCAGGTGGCAGAAGAAAAACGCATTCCGAAACTCACTATTCTTTCCATCGCCCCCCTCTTAGCTGAAGCGATTGAGCGCGTGCACAACGAAAAATCGGTGAGTCCTTTATTTGAATAACCGCACCAGCCGTATAAAGCGGGCCTCCGGTAAGGTCAAACTTACCGGAGGCCCGCCTTTTTCTGCCTGAACGGCCAAAATTAAAGGACAGAATTCGACAATTGCTCAAATTTAGTCCGCCGATTGGTTAAAAACGGCTTGTTCCTGTAGACACTCCACGGGAACTTGGTTTACTATCAATAAGGATACTTTTTTAATGTTTTATGATAAATACGATTTAACTTGGGGGCCAGCACATTGTCTTATCAATTGAACGGGGATTTCAAACTGTTTACGTTGAATTCAAATCCGGAATTAGCAAAAGAAGTGGCTGAAATATTAGGCTGCGAAATCGGCAAAAGTTCTGTCACACGCTTCAGTGATGGGGAAATCCAGATCAATATCGAAGAAAGCGTACGGGGCAGTGAAGTATACTTGATCCAATCGACTTCCCAATCGGGAAATGAACATATTATGGAACTTCTTATCATGATCGATGCGCTAAGACGGGCGTCTGCAAAAACCATCAACATCGTTATTCCGTATTACGGCTATGCGCGCCAGGACCGGAAAGCGCGTTCGCGCGAGCCGATTACAGCGAAACTGGTTGCGAACCTGTTGGAAACGGCGGGAGCGGACCGTATCATCACGATGGACCTTCACGCGCCGCAGATTCAAGGATTTTTTGATATGCCTGTGGACCAGCTGCTTGGCGTTCCGATCTTGTCCGACTATTTCGAGGCAAAAGAATTGGAAGACTTGGTCATCGTCGCACCGGACAACGGCGGATTGGTGAGAGCCCGCAAAATGGCCGGCCGCCTGAATGTGCCGCTCGCGTTCATCGACAAGCGCCGTCCGAAGCCGAACGTTGCAGAAATCATGAACATTGTTGGAGATATCGAAGGCAAGAACGCGATCATCATCGACGACTTGATCGACACGGCAGGAACGATCACGCTTGCGGCCAATGCTTTGAAGGAAAAAGGCGCAAAAGCGGTCTTCGCTTGCTGCACGCACCCGGTCTTGTCCGGTCCGGCGATCAGCCGCATCGAAGACTCGGCAATCGAGGAATTGGTCATCACCAACACGATTGCGCTGCCGGAAGAAAAACGCATTTCCAAAATCACGACTCTATCTGTCGCGCCATTATTGGCTGAAGCGATTGAGCGGGTCCATAACGATATATCAGTAAGCCCATTATTCGAATAAAATTTACAATATATGAATACCATAGAAAAGACGGCGTTTTGGCAGGAAGTTTGCCAAAACGCCGTTTTTTTATATATGGAAGACGCGCCGGAAGGGTGCTAAAATTTAACTTAAAATAAAGTGCTTGAGCCGGGTAGCAAATAGGCAAGAGAGGTCAGGGGGAATGCCAGTGGAGCGGTTTTGGAGTGAAGATGCGGCGTACTTGCGGCCATTCGATGTGAACCACTGGGTGTATATCGCGGTCTTGCTGGCGGTGTTCATCCTGTTGGTCCGGAAAAAAGCCTTTGTCCGCGAAAAACGGAAGAAGATCAGCATGATAGTGCTCACTGTCTCGTTGTTCCAGCAAGTGCTTTTGTATACGTGGTACTACTTTGAAACAGGATTTCATCTCTCCGTGTCGCTGCCGCTCCACATATCGCGGATCTCGACCCTGCTCGGCATGGTCTACCTGCTGACGAAAAACGCAAAAGTGATGGACATACTGTTTTACTTCAGCCTTTTCGCGTACGGGTCTTTCCTTTATCCGATGCGCGTCTATGCCATCGAACACGTTATGGGCCAGTCGTTTCTCATCAACCATATCATTACGTTATTGTTGCCTTACTACGCCCGCATGGCATATGGCTGGAAACCTGCGCCTTTCAGCTTCTTGAAAGCCTACGCTGCTTTTCTCGTCTATTTCGCCGTCGTGCTCATCGTCAATCCGCTCGTCGACGGCAATTACTTCTACTTGAAATTCCGGCCATTTTTCAAAAACTGGCCGGAATTGGCCTACAATACGACTATTCTTGTGGTGGTATTTGCGGGGTTCTGGGGAGTGTACTGGATAGTGGAGCGCTGGACGGGGAAGCGTAATCTGCCGCTAGATAACCAAATATCAGAGAGAAGATGACTGAAAAAAGAGCGCCTCCTTAAGGAGACGCTCTTTTATTTTTTTGAAGGATGAGGATTGGTATAGTGGAATCAGCAACCGAATCTATCGAAGGAGGAAAAACGAATGAAAATAGTTGTGGCACCGGATTCGTTCAAAGACTCGCTGTCGGCGCAAGGCGTCTGCAAAGCGGCCAAAGAGGGGATCCTGTCTGTATTCCCGGACGCCGAAGTGATCGAGCTTCCTTTGGCCGACGGCGGCGAGGGAATCATGGAAAGCATGGTATATGCCACGGGCGGCAAAACAATGAAAACAGAAGTGCACGATCCGCTGCTCCGGAAAATCGAGTCGGCCTACGGCGTCCTCGGCGACGGCGAGACCGTCATCATTGAAATGGCTCAGGCATCCGGGCTGCTGCTGGTGAAGGAAGAAGAGCGCAATCCGTTGATCGCTTCCAGTTTCGGGACGGGTGAGCTGATCCGTACAGCACTCGATGCCGGCTACCGCAAGTTCATCATCGGGATTGGCGGTAGCGCAACGAACGACGCTGGAGCGGGGATGCTGCGGGCGCTTGGCATTAAGTTCTTTGATGCAGCGGGCAAGGAGCTGGAGGACGGCGGCGCGGAGCTGACCCGGCTTGTGCGTCTTGATGACTCGGCTTTGGATCCGCGCATCGGGGAGTCGACATTTTTGGTGGCGAGCGATGTCCGGAACAAATTATGCGGCCCGTCCGGCGCTTCCGCCATTTTCGGCCCGCAAAAAGGGGCTGCTCCGGATATGGTGGGCCAGCTGGATGCCGCACTGGGCCATTTTGCAGATGTGGTTTTAGAAAAAAACCGTGTGGACCTCAGGAGCTTCGAAGGCGGCGGCGCGGCGGGCGGCATGGGCGCATCGCTTATTGCGTTCCTGCACGCCACGCTGCAGTCGGGAATCGATTTGGTCATGGAGACAATCGGTTTTGCTGAAAAGATCAGAGGGGCGGATTTGATCATTACCGGTGAAGGCCGGCTTGATGCGCAGACGCTCGACGGCAAACTTATCACCGGCATCACGAAAGCTGCAGGAAATGCGGGGGTGCCAGTTGTTGCGCTTGCCGGCTCTCAAGCTTTGTCCAGCGAACAAGTGGCGGAAATTGGGCTCGTCGCCGCTTTTTCAATCGTCTCCGGCCCGTGCACCGTCCAGGAAGCGATGGCGAAAGCTGAACCGCTGATTACGGAAAAGACCATTGCGGTCATGAACTTATTGAAACTTTTCAAATGAATACTGGAATACCGTAAAATCAGCAATGCATGAAGTGCTGATAGAATAGGCAACCGTTCAAAGTTCATATAGAAATAGAGGAATGTTCATAAAGTGCTAAGGCATAGCTGCAAACTTTTTTCTTTCAAATAGCCCATATGTTTCACTTGGTTTCATTGCTATTCTTTCCGAATTTCTCATCTCTTGGAGAAGAAAGCTGATAGTACGCTCGAGAGAAGCAAGAAAAGCCGGTTGACGGGTTTAAAAAATGCCACAGAATTACAACAGGAAAGTTCAAATAAAATGAACTAGAAAAAAGTGCCTTGCTCAATCGAACCGAGCACTTTAAACTGTGCCGATGTTTGTGGCCGGATACGTAGAACTTTAGATTAGAAGGCCATTTAAAATGCAGAATTAGAGTAATGGTTTATACTGAAGGCTAGCAGGACATACGATTTTAGTGGAAGAGGGGAAGAGGAATGAAACTTATCGCTATTGATTTGGACGGCACTTTGCTGTCCCCGGAAATGGAAATTACGAAAGAAAGCCTCGAAGCCATGCGGGAAGCGCAGAATCAAGGGAATATTGTGATGATCTGCTCCGGCCGTGCACCAGAGGATATCCAGCAAATTCTTAGGAAATACGATTTTTCAATTCCGCTGGCCGGAAGCAACGGAACGGTTGTACAAACCCAGGAGCGTGTTTTGAAAAGAGTTTCTATGAACAGGGAAGATGTCGGTAAAATTGCAGAGAAATTAGATGATGAAAGGACGCCATATCGAATCTACACCGATTCCGGAATTTACATACCTGCAGACTGGTCGGAACGAGTGGAGCTTGCCATGAAAGAGGAGCAGATCGAAGTCGAAGGCCTTCCAGATGAAACTTATCAAAGAATCACTGAAAAACCGCAAAAATCCAGCCTTATTAACTTTTTCGATCATTATAGTGAATTGGTTGACGAGAAAGAATTGACCATTCAAAAATTCTTTGTGCTGACGTTGAACAATAACGTTAAAACGGCCTTAACTGCTTACCTGGAGGGCATTTCCACCATTGGTTTCACTTCTTCGCACCCTTTGAATATTGAAGTGATGGACCAAGATGGAAACAAAGGAAACGCCCTGAAAAGAGTGGCCGAGCATTACGGCATCTCCCTGAATGATACCGTGGCCATTGGGGATAATTTTAACGATATCCCGATGCTTGAAATGGCCGGGCTCTCTGTTGCAATGGGAAATGCAGAACCGCTGGTAAAAGAAATTTGCGATTTTGTTACCCGCTCGAACGCTGACAATGGCGTAGCTTATGCAATAAACAACTACGTATTGAACAAATAAAAATTCAATCGAAGCTGGCTGGTTGAAAGTTTGCCGGGAGGTTTCAGCATTGGAAATTCTGCACTTCCTATTACGGTTATAAAGTAGCCGCAGCTTATAGCGTTTGGAAATGTTCTTAAAAACTGCATTTCGATTGTACTTCGATTTTAAAGGGGATCTTTCAACTGTCCGTTGTTGTGACCTATAATTAAAATTTAACTCTATTGAAGCAGGAAGGCCTTTGTCGATATTTAATTTGGATAGCAATTTTTGTATGTATGAGTAGTTAGATAGTGAAAGGAAATCAAAAGTGAATTCTTCTATTGATAAACCAGCCATGGATTTCTTGGGAAACAGAGAACTTTGCATCTGGAGGTATTATGAAATTTGTTTTATTATTCGGTCCTCAAGCCGTTGGCAAAATGACGGTGGGCCACGAACTTGAAAAGCTAACAGATCTTAAGCTGTTTCATAATCACATGACGATCGATTTGGTACACCCATTTTTTGGCTTTAATGCAGAAACGTGGCGGCTCTCCGATATGTTTCGAGAAGAAATTTTCAAAGCGGTCGCCCAAAGTGATTTGGAAGGCATGATTTTCACCTATGTATGGGCGTTTGATTCAAAGAAAGACTGGGATTTCGTCAGAAAAACACGTGCTATTTTTGAATCGGCAGGCGGAGAAGTTTTTTTGGTGGAACTGGAAGCAGAGACAAGTGAACGGCTGCAGCGGAATCGAACGCCCCATCGGCTTGAACATAAACCGACCAAACGAAATCTAGAAGAATCTGAATTGCATTTAATCGAAACCTTGGAAAAAAATCGATTGAATTCTTTGCCGGATGAAATTCAAGAAGAAAATTACATACGGATTGATAATACATGCCTGGATGCTTTGACTGTAGCTAAACAGATCAAGGACCGCTTTGCCTTATAAAAACATGACGGGATGAGGATGCCTCGCATGCAATGAAGATTCCAAAGCAAGCTCTGATACCATTGAACCGCACAACGAAACTAATCCCAGAAGGTAATTTTGTCGTTGCAAACGAATATATGATATTGGAAGGTTAAAACAATACTAGGAGATGATTTATTATGTGTGGGATTTGTAACTAGACATATGGAAAGAGATGCATCTTTATCAAAACACCGGGAAGTTCTTTTGAATACCGCCTTGAAGGATTTGACAGCCGATTCAAATGTGCTCGCAATTTATCTGGGAGGTTCATTAGCAAAAAAGGACTTTGATAATTACTCGGACATTGACTTGCATACGATTGTGAAGCCGGAAAAGAGAGCGGAATTCATTGAGAATAAGCGCAATAGGGCAGAAAGATGGGGAAGCGTGCTATTTCATGAAGATGCTAATCCATATGGTCCGGTAGTGGTCACGCACTATGACTGTTTCGTCAAAGTGGATAGCTGGTATCATGCTCCTGAAGAAATCATGCCATCCATCTGGTTAAAAGGGTTAAAGGTGCTTCACGATCCGAGCAGCATAATAAGTGCAATCCTAAAAGAATCATCTGATTTCACATACAAACTTTTGGCCGAAGAAGTAGAATTTTGGAAAGGGAAAATTCTTGCGTTTACTCATGAAACTTATCGGGCAGTCATGAGGAGGGAATTGTACCATGCAGCATCTAATTTAGATAAAATGCGTTGGCTTATTGTTTCCGGCTGGTACATGGAGATGGACGAACATTTTGATGCGCCTTATGGAAGTTGGTCAAAAGTGGAAGGGAAAAGAAGTAGATTAGCTAAAGAGCAGCTATCTCTTTTGGGAAATTGGAGATGTGGGGGAGAGGCGGACTCAATCATGGAAACAGTGGTAAGCATGGTTCCTGAAATCCTTAGACTGAATCAGGTCTTAAGTGAAAAAGTGGATATTGAAGCTAACGAAGAACAATTTAAAAAGATACTGGAATTTAGTTATTGAACAGTCCTTGGTTACATACAAATTTTAAGTGCAGTAGTGGCAAGAAGGGAATGGATAGCGGTGAAGGATTATTTGATCGGTGCCATTCTATCGGCCGTTTTGATGGTTGTATTGTTCGCCATTGATGCAACAATAGACGATCTTGTAATGTTCCTGAGCGCCCCGATTGCGTTCTTGGTCGTGCATGTGCTGATTTTGGGTGCCGCCATCTTCTTATCGCTGCCTGAATTCACCCATAAGCAAGTCCGGCGTGGAATAAACTTCATGAAAAAGCTGAACTTTAGAAACCAGTTCAGCTTTTTTGGCTTGTTGTTATTTTTTCTATCCCGCTACACATAAATGATCTTGCTGGAGCCATGAACTGCTTTATTTGTAAATTCGGTAAGCGTCCTGATCCGATTTTTTTGCTTCGTATAACGCCATATCGGCATACTTGATCAGCTGTTTTTCATTGGTTGTGTCATCAGGATAAAGGGAGATGCCGATTCCTGCACCTATCGGGATTTCGAATCCATTATAAATTAATGGTGTTTCAAACGATTTCAGAATCCGTTTTGCCGTGTTCTCGGCTATTTCCAGTGAATCGATTTCAGGTAAAATAACCCCCATTTCATCACCGCCCAAACGTGCGGCTGTATCGATAGGGCGGACGCAGTCCTGGAGCCGGACGGCCATTTCTTTAATCACGGCGTCTCCGGCATCGTGCCCAAATTGATCGTTAATTTGTTTAAACTTCCGCCCATCGAGCAGCAAAACGGCCACTTTTTTGCCGGAATGGTTTGCTTGATCGATGGCTTTCTGCAGTTTGTCATCAAAAGTGCGCCGATTTGGTATCCCGGACAGATGGTCATAGAAAGCCATTTTTGCAATTTTATCTTGAAGCCTTCTTCGTTCCGTAATATCTCTCGCAATTGTAAATAATTGCTTCACTTCTCCCTCCGCTAAGACAGGAGTTGGGGAAACTTCCATCCAAATGTAATGGCCGTCTTTATGCAAAAAACGGATTTCGACTGGAACCGGTTTGCCGCCATCAATGAGCGAAGTCACGCTTTCCATTAAATCAAATGCATCTTCAGGGTGTACATTTGTAGTGAACGGGCTGCCGATATAAGTATGATCGGGATACCCCAGAATCTTTTCATTTGCAGGCGAGACGTATTCAATCAGCCCTGAGAGGTTAATCAGTGTAATGATGTCAAACGTGCTTTCCGTTATAAGTTTGTATTTCTCTTGGCTTTTCTGCAGTTCCGCTTCGGCTTTTTTAAGTTCTGTCACATTTTTATAGATGATGGTTGCACCGATGATTTCTTTGTCGGCATTTCGCACCGGTGAATAGGAAGAGATGATATTCAACGGTTTTCCCGTCTTGGTTATGCGGATTGTTTCATGGGAAGTTACGGTTTCGCCTTTAACAAGACGATCTATGACATCGAATTGGGCAGTTTTCATATGCTGCGGGATTATGGTGCCTTTCCCGGTTGTCATTTCTTCTTCCGTGTATCCAAACGTTTCTTCAAATGCGGGATTTACTTTCAAGATATCGCCTTTAGTGTCGATGTAAAAGATAGGGTCGGTGGAATTTTCCCAGAACACTTCAAGCTCTTCTTTTGTTTCAGTTAAAGCTTTTTGCGCACGATTCATTTCAGTGATATCGGTCACGATGCCGTGGATGCCGACCACTTGCTCATCTACAATAATGGGAATGTTCATCGCCTGAAGATCGATTAACTGGCCATTTTTGTGGCGGAAGGTCAACTCATAACGTTCAGGCCGCTTTTCATTTATGGCTTTATAAAAATGATGCCGCACTTTTTCTGTTTCTTCAGGTATGATGACCGACAAGAACGATTTGGGCAGCAATTCAGTTATTGGATAGCCTGTAATGTTTTGGGATCCTGCATTGATGCTTTCTAAATTCCCTGTCCGATCAAAAGTGAATATCCCATACGGATGGTTATCGAATAATGATTTATACCGCTGTTCGCTTTCCCGCAAAAGGCGCTCCATTTTTTTCTGTTCGGTAATTTCTTTGGCAATGGCATAGATTCCAATTACTTTTTCTTCGATAATAATGGGAATCGTATTCACTTGAAATATGGCAATCTGCTGATTTTTCTTGCGAATGGTGGTTTCAAATTCTACGGCATCGCCCTTTAACGCCTTCTCAAAATTTGCAAGAGTCTCCTCCAAATAACTATCAACTACTAAGGAAACAATGGATTGGCCGAGCAGTTCTTCTTCGCTGAATCCAGTGGCTTCGTTAACCTTTTTATTGATGCTGATGAAGTTTTTTTGCTGGTCAAATTCAAAAACCGCGTACGCATTATTTTCTACAAGGGAATTCAATCTTGTGCGTTCTATTTCTGATTCTTTTTGCCTCTTTTGAAGGTCCGTCTTTTTACGCTCTCTTTCGGTGACGTCTCTTACGATGGCTAATATATATGTGCATTGTTCAGTTTCTCCCAATATCGGGTTAAGCATGGTTTCTCCGATGAATTCACTATCCGCGATTTCAATTCTTTCGGTAAACTCGATAGGCTTTCGAGTAGTTTGTACTTTTCGGTATTGCCGGATTATTTTTTGGCTTAGCTCGGGCAGAAACACTTCTTCAATTCGGCTTCCAATAACTTCTTGTAAAGGAAGCATGGCCAAGCCGGATGGGTTTACGTATACATAACGAAAGGAATCATGATCTTTCTCCATCAAAAAAACCGGGTCTTTGATCAAATCAAAAAGAGCGGTAGAAACCAAAATGTCCTTCCCAATTTTTGCTGAAAAGTGGTTCATAAATAACGTTCTCCCTTCGGTAAATAAAGGCAACAGTTTTTCAACTCGACTGAATGCGATGTTTTCCGTTTTCTGATATTGTGTGTTCGCAAAAGCTGATAGACAACTGTAGACGCGGCCGAGGCCAGTTTGTTCCTCCTCGATACCAGTAAGTTTCTATAAAATAGCGAAGCGTAAAAGAATTTTGGTGACGTCAATTTCTGAAAGCCCGAAACTATGGAAGAAATGGGAACTCAAAAAGTTCTTCTATAGTTAAACGTTCATTTCAACTTTTTAGATTTCATTTAGTTGGCTGGAGAGTTGAAGAATCTTCCTTAATAAATCTTTTTTGAAACAGTTATTATTTTCCATATTTCAAGTGTAAATGATTTGCCTCTCGCAAGATAGTGATTACTCGAATCTTTTTATAATTTTACAAGTATTTAAACATATTCAATATTTATCAGCGGTTTGTTGTTAATCTGAATTTGCCTGCTTGATAAAAGCGTTGCATATAAATCATTCATTTTATAAGGAAAGCCAGGTATAAAAAGAAAGATCCACAATTGTTATTTTTGCTGAAGAAATGTGTTCAATAAACAAACATGGACCATCCGTTCTAAGAAATATAATCGGGAAAATAGGAGCCAGTTATCCAAATGAAAAGCCGCATGGTGAAAATAAATTTTTCAGGAAGAGCAAAAACTTGATTGTAAGTTGATGCTCTCTTTTCTTGTTCATCGATGTGCATTTTTATGGACGGTTTATAAAGGGGGGAGGTCAAGGTATATAAGGCTTTTAATGGACAGCAAAAAATAAAGAAGTATTTTAGCAGAAAAAAGGTATTTAAATTGCTAAAACCAGCATTTAGGTATAGTCTCGAGTTGAAAAGTTTAATTATTCTGTCTATTTAAATGGATTATACATAATTATAAAAAAGGCGGTCGTTCTTGAATCGATTTTTCTGCTGATTTTTAATTGGTTAACCCCGAATAATGGGAGGGTTGGAATGACAAGCGCTATTGCTGAAAAATCACCTATTTTTTATAGAAGGTTGCCGGGGTGGGGCGTTAGCCATATGGCTAAAGGAAAGAAAATCGCAGGAATGGTTCCTTGAAAAGCAAACTATGAAGGGAGCGTTAATCCATGAAAGCCAGTGTCCACAAAACATACGGACCTCCAGGAGTTATGGAGCTTAGGGAAGTGGAGAAACCGATGCCCAAAGACGACGAAGTGCTGATAAAAGTGTATGCAACAACGGCGACCACAGGGGACTGTAAAGTCAGGCGGGCGGATCCATTTGCCGTAAGGTTTTTCTACGGAATGAAAAAACCTAAAATCGGTATATTGGGATCCGAGCTTTCTGGAGAAGTGGAAGCGACGGGAAAAGATATCAAGTCATTCAAAAAAGGAGATTTTGTATTTTGCGGAACGGGAGGAAGCCTGGGGGCTAATGCCGAGTATGTGTGCATCAAAGAAAAAGGGGCAATTGCCATAAAACCGGATAATATGACGTTTGAAGAAGCTGCTTCGGTGCCTTTCGGTGCCACTACTTCCTTGTTTTTTCTTAGGGATAAGGGGCATATCCGGGAAGGTCAAAAAGTGCTCGTTTATGGTGCTTCCGGCGGGTTGGGCACTTACGCGGTGCAGCTGGCTAAAAGTTTCGGGACAGAAGTTACGGCGGTCTGCAGTACGGGGAATATTGAACTTGTGAAGTCATTGGGAGCTGATTGGGCTATTGATTATACTAAGGAGGATTTCACTGAATCGGGTAAATTATATGATCTAATTTTTGATACGGTGGGTAAGACTTCATTCTCGAAATGCAGAAACTCCCTGAAGGAAAACGGGATTTTCCTTGCTGCAGCAGCTGGTTTGCCGCAGTTTGCGCGGATGATGTCGACGTCTGTCAGAGGCGGCAAAAAACTGAAAGGCGGAGTGGCGTCGATGCGCAAAGAAGATTTGCTTTTCCTGAAAGGGCTGATTGAAGCAGGGAAGATCAAGTCGGTAATAGATAGAAGTTATCCGTTGGATCAAGTGGCTGCGGCTCATAGCTATGTTGAGACAGGGCATAAACATGGAAGCGTTGTTATAACTTTGACACATCCTAATTGAAGACAAATGGCAGTGAATATCAACAGCAGCAGTCAATATATCACCATTTTTCAAAAGTTCCAGATGATTCCACATACAAAAAAGGAAGAGAAACTGCTTAGGATTGAGCAGGATCTCTTCCTTTTTGCGAAGAAGCAAATCTTACTGCCTTGCATTTTTCATCAATGCGAAAACAATTGAGAGAGGATGTAAAGAGCCATAGCCCAGACAATCAGCGCGGACAGTTTGTTTATTTTCTTTAAAAGCCTGCCGCTTGCATCGAACTGGCCGACCTTTCTTCCTGCAAGCGCCAGTGAAAAGAACCAGATCCAAGAGACGCCGATAACCGCTGCTGTGAAAAACCATTTCTCGTCCCCGGAATAAACGAGTGAACTTGTGCCGATCACCCCGATGATATCCATGATGGCATGCGGATTCAACAAAGAGACGGATGCTGCAAACATGATTTGCCGCTTTGCAGAAAATCGGCTGCCTTTCAGATCCGTGCCCGTTTTCGGTTCGGTTTTCCACATGGCCCATCCCATATACATCAAGAAAAAGAAACCAACCAAAAATAAGGCTAGTTTTAGCCACTCAAAACTGAATACGATGACGGAGACGCCGGCAATCGCCGTGTAAATCAAAGCCGTGTCGCAAATTCCGGCAGTGATAACAGCGGGCAACGCATGCATGAATTTTTTATTGGTCGCACCTTGATTGAAGACAAATACATTTTGCACGCCTAACGGCAGAATAAGGCCGAAAGCTAAGATGATGCCATGGATAAACGGTTCCACTAGTTTCTCCTCCTAATCGTCGACTTTCTTAGCTTAAGGCAAAAGAGCCGACTTGTCTCCAGCCAAATGATTGGAAACTGACCCAGCCATTTGGCTATACCGGACGAAACGAGGGGGAAGATGCCTGAAAGGAACTGAAAAGGGCATCGGCCATGCCGCTGTATCCAAGTGCATATCGGAAAAGCGAAATCATGGATGGGGAATGAACCTTAAGCCCCAATGTTCCCGAGCTAAGAACGCTGGCAGAACAATTGAAGCGAACCGAGTGCCATCGTGTGGCTATTTTCAGACGCCTATCGAAGCGGGGCACGGATAATAATTACATGCGGAATAATTAGAGGCAACATAAATTAGAGCTCAACAAGTGATGGATTTCCTCCACAAAATGTACTTTAAGGTTTTTTTAAGGATTGTACAAGATAATCTTACTTAAGCTAAATGCGTTAAGTAATTAACTGCAGCGGGCACAACTGGATATACTGCAAACCATGGAATCTATGTTGTGTAATATAAACAAATCGGAGGATGTAAATAATGAACAAGAAATTTTTTAAAAGCTTGATGGCTATGACATCACTATGCCTTATGTTGACAGCCTGTTCGAGCACGGAAGAAGACCAGACCAGCAGCGGTGCAACAGAAGAGGCGGCTCAAGAAACGGCACAGCAAACATCCGAAAGCGGGGCTCCTTCTGGTGAGAAACCGGAAGGCGCATCATCTGGGATGATGGGCGGTGGGGCAGTCGATAAAAGCAGCGATACGGAACTGCAAGCCATGATTTCTGAAGTGGAAGGGGAGTTCGAACAGCTGGAGTTCACCGATCCGGAAACAGGGGAGACGTTATCTTATAACTTGTATACGCCGGAAAACTACGATCCTTCAAAATCATATCCATTAGTCACATTCATTGCGGATTCCAGCGTTGTTGGCGGAGACGTTACTGCTCCATTAACGCAAGGATACGGCGGGTTGATCTGGGCTACGGATGAGGAGCAGGCAAAGAACGAGAGCTTTGTACTGGTGCCGCAATATCCGGAAGTGATCATTGATGACCATGGCAGCTTTACGACAACCGAGTATATTGAAATGACGAAACGGCTGCTGGATTCCGTCACATCCGAGTACAGCATCGATGAAAACCGGCTGTACGGCACAGGACAATCCATGGGCTGTATGACTTTGATGTATTTGAGCGCAGCATATCCAGACTTGTTTGCAGGCCAGCTCTTTGTATCGGGCCAGTGGGATGCCAATACGCTTGAACCGTTGGCAAGCCAAAACTTCTTCTATATCGCCGCAGCAGGCGATGAAAAAGCATCAACCGGACAGGAGGAGCTGCTGGCAACGTTACAGAATGCCGGCGCGTCAGTAAGTACGGCAACTTGGAATGCTGCATGGTCAGCCGAAGAATCTTCAGCTGCAGTAGAGAGTATCCTTTCTGAAGGAAACAACATCAACTTGGCAACATTTGAACTTGGAACCGTCTTGCCGGAAGGGGTAGAAGTCGGTACAAGTGAACATATGTATTCCTTTGATTATGCTTATAAAATAGAGGCCGTCCGTGACTGGCTATTTGAACAGGTGAACGAATAATAAAGACGTTCCGTCAATAACGCCAAGCCACTGCCTGGAAAAAGCAGCTGAAGAAAAGAAATTTAGAGAAGGGCGTTTTTTCGCCAATCACATCAATTGTCCGTAAAAATTAATTTTATGCTAAAATAAGGATAAGGATTTTATGCAGGCACCTCGCCTAGCACTGAAATCCTTATTTTTAATTCTCAATAATTCTATTTAAAGGTAGTTCTTCGCAAGCCCGCGGAAAGCGCAGCCGTTTTGCGGAGTGTTAATACAGCTACTTAGCGCGGGCTATACAAGAGATAAAGTAAACTTGGGGTGAAAGGAAGTTACAATGGCTAATATTCTATCTAAACGAACGATCGTTATTATTTTATGGGCTGCTTTTTTTGCAGTGATGGGGCTAATTGTTTTGCCCGCGTCCGTACCACTTATTTTTGCTTTCTTAACTGCACTGATATTAGAGCCGGCGGTCAGGCTGTTGCATCAGAAGAAATTCTTCTCCAACCGAAAGCTGGCCGTTTTAACCGTCTTTGTCTTATTTACCTTCATCCTCGGGTTATCCGTTTATTTCATTGTCGCTATTTTAGTCGGGGAAGTAGCCAGATTCATTGAAAATATTCCATATTACATAACAGAAATAAACACGATTTGGGTTGGCTTTGAAAATAATCTTTTTGGCAAAGCGGACAATTTGCCTGAAAGCATCCTTGTAGAGCTGTCTCTGTATGTCCAGAACTTCTTTGATACGATAAAGCTGAAACTTACAGAAGTGTTCAGCTTGGAAAAGATCGGTACATACCTAAAAAACATTCCAAATCTTTTGGTAAGCCTGATTGTTTATTTGATTGCATTGTTTTTGTTTTTACTCGATCTTCCCCGGATAACAGAAAAATTCTTCGGCTTGATGACAGCCAATACTGCCGCTAAATTTCAATTGATGACATTGAAAATGAAGCAAGTTTTTGTCGGGTTTTTGAAAGCCCAATTCTATGTCAGCATCTATATTTTTGCGGTTGCCTTGATAGGGCTTCTGATCATATCTCCAGAAATAGCGCTTGTGATGGCCATTATTATCTGGATTATTGATTTGATTCCGCTAATCGGTTCCATTATCATACTCGCTCCGTGGTCGCTGTATTATTTTGTAGCAGGAGATACGTTCTTTGGTGTGCAGTTAGCAATCCTTGGAGTGATCCTTTTAGTGGTCCGAAGAGTGATGGAGCCTAAGGTGATGGGCACCCATATCGGATTGTCGCCATTAGCCACACTAATCGCTATGTTTCTTGGTTTGAAGCTTTTCGGATTTTTAGGCGTCATCCTAGGGCCGGTTTTGATCATCCTCTTCAACTCGCTGAAGGACGCCGGGATCATACGTTTGAATTTTAAAGTATAAAGTGTTTCTCTTTATAGAAAATATTAAACACATCAAAGTAATTGAAGCAAAAGGAGGAGCTACTGTGCACATATGTAGGTCCTTCTTTTTTATTCGCAGCCGTATACTGCTGTGGACGTTCCAAGATTGATAAAATAGTAATACGTATTTGATAATGCTACGATTAAAGTATAAGGAACAACGGATGAATATCGATTTGTCATACCTGCAATAATAAGGGAGTTGTAATTTAAGCAATCAAAATTTGAAGGGATTGACCTCATGGAACTCATCGGAACTTTGTTATTCTTAATTTCTGTTATGCTGATTATCGGCGTATTAGCTACGAAATTCTCCTCGAAATTAGGGCTTCCTGCTCTTATTCTCTTCTTGGTGGCGGGGATGGTCCTCAACCGGTTCATGTATTTTGAAGATGTGCAGCTCGTTCAATTTATTGGTACATTGGCTTTGATCATCATACTTTTTGATGGAGGGACGCAGACGAAATGGGGAAAAATGAAACCCATTCTTGGTCCAGCCAGCTCATTAGCAACGCTTGGTGTTTTGCTTACAACATTTATAACGGGTGTCGCTGCCATGTACATCCTGGACTTCTCACTGCTGGAAGGGCTTTTGTTGGGGGCCATTGTCGGTTCCACAGACGCAGCAGCAGTTTTTTCTGTCTTGGGCAACAAAAACTTCAACCAGCGGTTAACGGCTACATTGGAGGCGGAGTCGGGCTCCAACGATCCTATGGCAGTGTTTCTTACCGTTGCGCTCATTCAATTGATACAAATGCCGGACATGTCCATTTGGGTCGCCATCGGAAACTTCTTTATACAGATGGGCCTCGGCCTTGCGATCGGTCTTCTTTTAGGGAAAATCTCTGTATTTGCCATTAACAATATTAAGTTGGACACTTCGAGTTTATATCCCATACTTGCAATGGGAGCGGCGGTCTTCACTTTTGCCGTAACCGACTATCTTGGGGGAAGCGGACTGCTCGCGGTTTACGTCATGGCAGTATTTGTTGGAAACAGCGATTTAACCCACCGGTTTTCCATCCTGCGATTTAATGAAGGGTTTGCCTGGATGATGCAGATTATCATGTTTACGCTGCTTGGGCTGCTTGTCTTTCCGGGACAATTGATCAGCGTTTTCTGGAGAGGTATTTTGATTGCCGTTATTTTAATGTTCATCGCGCGGCCCCTTGCTGTATTTATCAGCATGCTGTTCATGAAATACAATTTCAAGCAAAAATTATTCATCTCATGGGCGGGGCTGAAAGGGGCTGTCCCGATTGTTTTGGCCACCTATCCGATTGTGGCGGGAATAGGCAGCAGCAATCTGATATTCAACACGGTCTTTTTCGTTGTCTTGATATCCGCACTCATGCAAGGAAGCACATTGTCCTGGTTGGCTGAAAGGCTAAAGCTGACTGGGGATGAGGACGATGGGAGCGCAAGCGTCGAATTAATAAATCTTGGAGACACGGATTCAGAAATCATGAAGGTGACCATTCCAAAGCAATCACCCGCAGTCAACATGTCTTTGACGGACTTGACCTTGCCGGATCACACGTTGATCATTGGAATAACCCGGAAGAAAAAATTGCTGACGCCAACGGGATCGTCTGTGATTGAAAAAGGGGATACCTTGTACGTGCTGGGAGATAAAGAAAGAAGAAAAGAAGCGAAGCAATCTTTACTGGGAAATACGGAAAGGCCGAAGAAAACCATCTGAAAAAGGGCTGTGAGGAACTCTCCCTATGCAAAAGAGCTTGACTCCAGTCAACTGGACAAGGAGTTGTTCAATCGTCAACTTAGCTTTGGCACTTATCTGACAAGAAGATAGAAGAAGGTGGATTAAAATGAATGTAAAAGGCAATCGCTCCATTCAGCCCTACATAGATTCACCGGAAAAATTGGACAAACTATATCGCCGCGTCATTTTTGTCGCCAGTCTCTCTCAGATTTTCGGAGGTGCTGGTTTAGCTGCCGGAATTACGGTAGGAGCCCTTTTGGCTCAGCAAATGCTTGGAACTGCTGCCTATGCCGGACTGCCCATGGCTTTATTTACATTCGGTTCTGCAGGAACTGCGTTATTGGTTGGCCGGCTTTCCCAGCGCTATGGCCGCCGCTTCGGCCTGACAACAGGTTTTATGCTCGGGGGATTCGGAGGGCTTGGAGTTGTGCTTGCCGCCGTGATAAACAATATTCCTCTCTTAGTCATATCAATGCTAATCTACGGAGCTGGTACAGCAACCAATCTCCAAACCCGCTATGCCGGAACGGATTTAGCCAGCAAAAACCAAAGGGCTAAGGCTGTCAGCATCATCATGGTATCGGCCACGTTTGGTGCGTTTGCCGGCCCTAACATGGTAGGCATTATGGGGGAACTTGCTCTTTCAATCGGGATTCCGGCACTGGCGGGTCCATTCCTTTTATCCGGAACAGCTTTTATCCTGGCAGGGGTGGTCATTTTCCTGCTGCTTCGCCCGGATCCATTTTTGACTGCGAAAGCAATAGAAGCTTACAAACGGGAGAATGGACAGGAAGAAACTTCGCCGGATAGCGCCCAAGCTTACAACAAACAAGGAGTTGCAGCGGGTGCTGCCATCATGGTAGTGACGCAAATGACCATGATTGCGATTATGACGATGACGCCCGTACATATGGAGCATTATGGCCACGATCTTGGGGACATCGGGCTGGTAATCGGCATTCATATCGGAGCCATGTACCTTCCATCGCTCTTCACGGGCATCTTGGTCGATAAATTTGGTTCAACGGCAATGTCTGTCGCTTCAGGGGTGACATTGGGATTGGCAAGTGCCCTAGCAGCATTCGCACCAGGCGAGTCCCTGTTCTCCCTTGTCCTGGCGTTGGCTTTGCTGGGCATCGGCTGGAACATTGGGCTGATTAGCGGAACGACGAAAGTGGTCGAGTCGACGGAAGCTTCAAACCGTGCTAAAACTCAAGGGACCGTGGACGTGTTTATCGCTTTGTCCGGAGCTTCGGGCGGGATATTGTCCGGCATGGTGGTGGCGGGTTCAAGTTATGCTGCGCTGTCATTGATTGGCGGATTTTTGTCCCTGATTTTAATACCGTTCATACTGTGGTCTCGCAGAAGCAACGGAGCTGCACGCACAGATTAGGACAACTGGGCGTGAACCAGGCATCAGGACACTGGGGTGCGTTCAAAGAATGCCAGCACGCACGGATTCTTGTTATTGGAAAACAACTGAGCGGCTAAGGGTGAAATAAGCTCATAGAAAGTAAGGATAACATTCAAAAAAGAGTGGGGGAATCACGTGAATCGTGAAACACCCGCTCTTTTTTCTGTTACAAATGAACATTAATCTCTTTTATTCTTTTCCATCAGTTCAGCCATTTGCGTCGAATCAGGATTCTCTTCATTTTGCAGCTGATCGATGATGTTCCGATAGTCTGTTTCGTTCCGGTTTTGGCTTAACTTATACGCTGCCTGGATTTCTCCTACCTTGATCTTAAATCCGACAATCCCTTTCAGCTCTTTTTCCAATAGCGAAGGGGAGAGTGTATTCCAGAGAACAGGATGCTTGCGATGGTTCTCGTATTTTTCCAGCAATTTCGCCAGGTCCTGTTTCAATTCTTCCTCATCCAAAATGCTGGCCGCGCCGTATACATGGACAGCCTGGTAATTCCATGTCGGAACATTTTCCTGTTCATACCAGGAAGAAGAGATGTAAGCATGCGGCCCCTGGAACATTGCCAATACTTCTTCAGCGGCTTCGAATGTCCGCCACTGGGGATTTCCATAAGCCATATGCCCCGTAATATAGAACACGTCGTCTTCCTTAACTAACTGCAAGGGCAGATGGGTCGCTATTGGGCGCCCTTTCTTTGTGGTAACAAGCGTTCCGAATGAATGCGTTTGGATAAATTCCTGAACTTCGTCAATATTGACGACCTTGAAATGTTTCGGGATATACATGGGGACCCGCCTTTCACAATAAAGTTTTAGTCATGATCAAGTCCACTTGCTCATCATCACCCATATAAAACGAATGGGAACCAGTCTGGACAAATCCCTTTTTCTGATAAAACGTAATGGCGTTTTCATTTTCTTCCCACACACCCAGCCAAATTTCCTTTTTATCCTGTTCCATTGCAGTTTCCATCGCTTTAGCCAATAGCAATTTTCCGAGACCCTGTTTGTGGAATTTCTTTTTCACATAAATGCGCTCGACTTCAAGTGAGTCATCGCCCATTGCTTCTGACTGCGCGTCCCGGGTATTGACCTTCAGGTATCCAGCGACTTCCTGATCCGAATAAACAAAGAAGAATTGCGAAGAGGGATTGGCCAGTTCCCGTTCCAGTTGTTCCAAATTATAAGCCTTATCCAAATAGGCATTCAAATGTTCAGGTGAATTTTGATCTTTGAAAGTTTCGGTGAATGTTACAATACTGATCGCTTGCAGTTCGCGCAGATCTTCAAGGGTACACTCTTTTATCTTTATCATTTCAGCAGGTCGCTCCTTCAGCCTTTTAATAGGTTCTCTTATTCCCTTTTTTTACAGACTCCCAGTCTTTTTCGACATTTTTTCTGATCCGCTGCAGAAGGTCGAAAGCGGCTTTCGCTTCTTGTTCGGAAAACCCTTCCAATGCCACAAGGTTGGAATGATCATTTTCCCTGATGATGAAAGGGTAGACCGATTTCCCTTTCTCTGTCGGAAAGAGTTTTTTTATTTTTTTATTGGCGGGATCTTCTCTCTTTTCGATAAAACCATTTGTTTCCAACTTTTGGATAGCCCGGGTTGCGGTGGATCGGTCCACTTTGATCAGTTCCACTAACTGTTCTTGGATAATTCCGGGATTCTCGCATATCCGCACCAAGTACAGATATTGGCCTTTGGTAAGGTCAATTTCCTTGAATTCGATGTTGCTGATTGAATCGAGTGCCCTGGCTATCATGCCGATTTCGCGTAGGATTTCTTTCATAAGGCGCTCCTTTTTATAAGAATTAGTTGCAAATGCAATAAAAAATGTTATATATTGAATTTAACTTATTTTTGTTGCGTTTGCAATAAAAAACTGATGGAGAGGTTGTGTATAATGAAATATATTTTTTACCTGGCAGGAATTATACTGATGACCTTTGGTATCTCTTTCACCATTCTATCGGAATTTGGAACATCACCCTTCGATGCCGTTTTGGTTGGGCTATCCGTGAAAGTCGGGCTGACGGTAGGAAGTTGGGAGATTATACTGGCTATTCTTTTGATTGGCTGTAATTCGGCTTTAAGGAGGCAAAGGCCGGAAGTTCTGGGATTGGCAACAGCGTTTATTACGGGTATTGGAATTGATCTGTGGCTTTTCCTTCTAAGTAACGTAATCAATCCTGAACATTGGTACAGCCAAATGATTTGTTTTATCGCAGGCCTGATAGTGATAGGGGCAGGAACAGCGATCTATTTGCATACGAATGTTGCACCGATTCCAGTAGACCGGTTAACATTGATCCTGCAGGAATTGACCGGTACCAGTCTTTTCTTTTCAAGAACATTGATCTACTTCGTATTCCTGTTCATGGCTATGCTGCTGAATGGGCCAATTGGCATTGGAACGGTATTAACCGTCTGTTTAGGAGGGGGAATACTCCATCTCTTTATGCCGCCTATCGGAAAAGCGTTGGATGGCATGTTGACGAATCCCAATACATCCCTGCATTAGTTCATACAGCCGAACTGGGCAGCGATAAAAGCATGCTTTACAATAATGGCAAGAAAGTATAAATTCTGATGCTTCTGCTCAACTGAAAATCTAATAATTCTGTCATTATATAGACACAAATCGTTGTCTGCACTTTCTTTATAGAGGGTATACTAAAAGTACAACTCAATAGCCTTTGACTTTATGTCGAGGGGGAGTAGCTGTAGGGAAACCTATTTCACAATCGTCATTACATGGTTCATAGCCATCGGTTGTGATAGCAAATTATTTTGCTTAGCGAGACCTTTGCCTTTTATTAGGCAGGGGTCTTTTTTGTTGGCAAAAATCAAAAGGAGGACGAAAGATGGAAGCGATTTTATTGGAGTATTTATGGGTATTGCTGGTGCTTGTGGCATTGGAAGGGTTGCTGGCTGCTGACAACGCCGTTGTGATGGCGGTCATGGTCAAGCACTTGCCGCAAGAACAACAGAAGAAAGCGTTGTTTTATGGGTTAATGGGGGCTTTCATTTTCCGGTTTGCGGCACTGTTCATGATTACGTTATTGGTCGATGTATGGCAGATCCAGGCTTTAGGGGCAGCTTATTTATTGTTTATCGCGTTTAAGCATATTTACGACCAGCAAAAAGGCAAGGAACACTCCATCGAACCGGAAGCGACAAAAGGCTCCGGTTTCTGGATGACAGTATTGAAAGTTGAATTGGCGGATATAGCCTTTGCGATTGATTCGATGCTGGCTGCCGTTGCGTTGGCGATCACGTTGCCGCACCTCGGCGATATGGCAATTGGCGGCATCAACGGCGGACAGTTTGCGGTTATGTTGGCAGGTGGGTTGGTCGGTATCATCATTATGCGATTTGCCGCCCATAAATTCGTCAAGCTGCTGGCAAACTATCCGCAATTGGAAACCACAGCCTTTGTTATTGTGGGTTGGGTAGGCGTTAAATTGACGGTTCTTACTTTGGGCCACAAAGAGCTTGGCATCTTGCCATACGACTTTGCCCATTCAACAGAATGGAAACTCATCTTTTGGGGCATCTTGCTCGCAATCGTAGCGGTTGGGGCAATAATCAGCGTCAAGAAAAAGAGAGAACAGGAAGTATGATGGCTGAGAGGGCAGCCTTCGGTAAATGACTGCCGCATATTAACGCGATTAGCAGATGGCTCCTATATGCGGGTACTGGCAAAGGCCGGCCTTCGGAGGCGGGAAATTTTATGGCATTCCCATTTGAAGATCACGTCAGTACAGCAGCCTGTTTTACGCCAGTCGAAATAGGCGACACGCTATGATCGAAAACATTTGGACTGAAACACAGGATCCCAATCGGTACTTCACCAATAAGATGAACAACAGATTGAAAAAATCATACTCACCGTTTCAATTGCTGCAGGAGCTGTTCAAAAATAGATGCCGAAAAGGAGGAGAAGACGCTTAATGTCTTTTTCTCTTTTTTTATAGTTCACCTTTAAGCGGAATGCATAAAATTAAATAAAAATTTATTGTAAATCGATAAATACTATGTTAATTTCAAGGTAATAATATTCAGGCGTGTTATCAAGCAAGGATTCATAGACTCTTTCATAAGCTGTTGCTATTCCTGAGGGAATTGCTGTGTTTGCTTTTCTTCTATATCGGCTTTTAAAAAAGCAAAAGAATATCTGATTAATTGTCACAAAATTTAGAATTAAGGTGTCATTAGAGTAAGGGCTTTTTGAAGGGAGGAAATAATGATGGAGGTGACGGCGAATTTGTCTGAAAACAGCATCAATTCGTCAGAAGAAGGCAGATTTCAGCAGTTATTCAAACAACATTATCCTCTTGTCGTTCGAAAAGTACTGGTCATCGTTAAAGAACAATCCATTGCTGAAGATATTGCGCAGGAAGTGTTTGTGAAGTTGTACCATACGGATCCGAAAACCATCCACAATATGCAAGGTTGGCTGACAAAAGTAGCTGTTAATACAGCCTATAATCATCTTCGGACCGAAAAGCGCCATCATGCCCGTGCCGAAAAACAAAAAATCTATGAGAAAAATTCAGCTGGCTCGATTGAGGACAGGTACATGGAACTCGAGGACATTCAGGAAGTCCAAAAAACTTTGATGAAATTACCTGAACGGGACCGCGATATTTTAATCATGAAGTTCTCAGGATACAGCTACGAGGAAATTGCGAAAAATAATGGTGTAGAAAAAATGTCCATTGGAACTTTATTGGCCCGGGCTAAACAACGTTTCAAACAGTCGTATATGGAGGAAAGGAGAGGGGATCGATGACTTGCCATGATATGGGGGTGCTGCAGGCTTATTTGGACGGAGAAGTCAGCCGGGACCAGAAAAAGCAGATCATGAGGCATTTGGAGAGCTGCCGAATGTGCCGCAGCAAGATCGCTGAATTGCAAAACCTTCACGCTTTTTGCGGGAAAATCTTAGAGCCGAAAGACGTGGCTGTTGATACCGATCAGGCATGGGCAAAATTCGAAGAAAATCTTCTAAGAGATGGACATCAGAGGCTGGCGGAAAATAAAAATGTAAAAAACAGAAAGGGGTGGAGTACATTGAAAACGAAAACCAAACGCCTGATTATTGCAGGAGCCGCGGCCGCAGCTATTTTCAGCTCGTTTGCGCATCCTCAAGTCCGAGTGGAAGCAAATCAATTTTTATCATTATTCCGTGTGGATCAGTTTGAGGTGGTGACACTGACGCAAAATGATCTCAGTGAAATCGAGAGCTGGGTTAGTGAAAACAAGGACGGTACGCTGGACTTGAAGGGAATCGGGCAATTGGAAAAGTCAAAAGCCGCAGGTGAACCAATGTACTTTGAAACAAGAGAACAGGCTGAAGAAGCTGGCTATACAGTGCCCGATTTAGGCGGAATCGGCGTTGAGGGAGTCAATGTAATGCCAGAATCAACTATAACGTTTACGTTGAATGTAGAAAAAGCGAATCAATTGTTGGCTCAATTAGGCTCCGATCAACAGTTTGATGCATTATTGGATGGAAAACCTTTTTCCGTCTCGACCTATGAAGCGATTCATACAGACTACGAGACGGAAAGCCAGCGCATTTCTTATATGAGCACAAAATCTCCGGAACTCACCGTGCCAGAGGGAGTGTCTATCGAGCAGTTGAAGGATACGCTGCTTTCTCTTCCATTCTTGCCTGAAAATGTGAAGACGCAGCTGGCGGGCATTGAAAACATTGGAACCACTTTGCCGATTCCATATGCAGAAACAGAAGGATCCCAGATGACTGAAGTCCGGGTAGGTGAAGCCCAAGGCTATGCGGTGGAAAGCGACGAGGCTTCCTATATCGTCTGGCAGGAAAACGGTGATATTCATACGATTTTTACGGATGGTAAAATGGCTGCGGATGAATTGGTTGAGTTGAGTCAACAAGTCAATTAAATGAAAGTAAATCAAAAGTTCAGAGTGGCCTGGTTGCACTCTGAACTTTTTTAATCTGCGCGAGGGGGGAAGAGGATGGACGTTATCCAGACAAATTCGTTAACGAAAACGTACGATGGAAAAGGCGGCATCTCAGATGTGACGCTTTCTGTAGGGGAAGGGATTGTGTATGGTTTTTTAGGGCCGAATGGTTCTGGAAAAAGCACTTTCGTTCGTACGCTTCTTGGCTTGCTGCAGCCGACAAGCGGGGAAGGGTACATTCTCGGGGAACCGATCGGGACGACAAAATCGAGGGAACAGGTAGGTTATCTTCCGGAGCTGTTTCGCTACCCGGATTGGCTGACAGGCAAGCAGTTATTGGAAAGCCATGCCGATCTGTGTAAAATCCCGGTCCGCCAACGAAACAAACGAATTGAAGAGGTCATAGAGCTAGTAGGAATGACCGGAAGAGACAATGGCCGGATAAGCGGTTTTTCAAAAGGCATGTCTCAACGGATCGGCCTCGCTTGCGCGATATTAAACGACCCGAAGGTGATTTTTTTGGATGAGCCCACTTCTGCACTGGATCCGATCGGGCGCAAAGATGTCCGCGATCTCATGGTTTATCTGCGTGATCAAGGCAAAACAGTTTTCTTGAACAGCCATTTGTTATATGAAGTGGAATCGGTGTGCGACCACGTGTCGATTGTCCACCAAGGAGAAATGATTGCACAAGGGCCTTGGAGAGAATTGATGATGACCGAAGCGCAAGTTGAAATTGTAACAGAAGGGTCTATAAGTGCCCCGTTTCCTCCGTTCATCACTGATTACCAAAAAGGCAAAGCGGAGGAAGGGCGTACACGGTGGGTGGTCCAGCTGGAAACCGAAAAGGATATACCTAAAATCCTTCACCATTTATCTTCCAGGCATATTGACGTCTATGAAGTAAAACCGATCAATCCTCATTTAGAAGATGTTTTCATGCATTGGGTAAACCGGAAAAAGGAGAGCGCTTATGTGGACAATCAGTAAATTGACATTTAAAGAAATCGTATCAAAGCGGATCTTTATGATCACAATCGTTATGACGCTCATTTTTCTGGCTCTTTATGGAACGGCTATCTATTTTGCTGGAAAGGAAGGAGCGGAGGTTGGAGACGGTGGCCAAGGAACAGAAGCGATTTTGCTGCAGCAGTTTGTCTCTTCACAGCTTTTAGGGGTCGGCCTTTATTTTTCATCTTTTATTACAGCTTTGCTGGCGATATTGTCCAGTGTCAGTACAATTTCCGGGGAAGTGTCAAGCCACCAAATCGATACGTGGTTGATGCGCCCGATTTCCAGATCCCAATTCGTGTTAGGAAAGTTTATGGGTTTAGCCTTTCTGATGATTGCCTATGCGGTCTGCCTGTTTTTTAGCATCATCCTTTTGCATCAAGGGATTGGCACAGACTGGATGGCATTGAACCTCCAACCCATGCAATTGATAAAAGCGGTAAGCGTATTTGCGATACAACCGTTTGTTTTGATAGCGTTCGGGCTCTTATTAAGCACGCGCATGACCACATTAAATGCAGGGATTGTGTCAATTATGCTGTATGGAGCCGCCTTTATCGGAGGCTTTATAGAACAATTTGGCGCACTGGTTGAGAAAACAAGTCTCGTAAACATCGGGATCATCATGAGCTTGGTTTTTCCAATCGATTCAATGTACCGGAAAATGACCATTTTGCTATTTGATACGGCGGATAATCCACTGTCACTCGCACAAGGCGGAATGTTCACAAGTATCTCCACCCCAGGCAATGTGATGGTTTGGTATGCGGTGCTATACGGCGTAGTTGCCGTGATTTTGGCCATTTACAGCTTTAAAAACCGCGATGTGTGAATAGGCGAAAGCTCTCTGTTCCAACCATTGGCGCAGATTCCCTTAAAGACAGTAATTCAGGTTTAGAAAATAAGCCTTTTCGTTGTATACGGGTATGGTAAAGTTGGAAAGTATCGCAGACGTGAAAAAAAGAAATGGATTTTTACAGTTGGCTGGATATAAGCATTAAGGACGGTGGTATAAAAGATGGACTTTGAAACGGTTATGAGGGAACTTGAAGCGTTGGGCAAGGAACGGACGAAAAAAAGGTACTTATCCAATGGCGCACATGAGCCGCTTTTTGGCGTAGCTATAGGGGCTATGAAGCCGATCGCAAAGAAAATAAAAATTGATCAACGGTTAGCTGAGGAACTCTATGCTACAGGGAACTACGATGCCATGTATTTTGCGGGCATCATTGCAGACCCGAACGCTATGACACAATCGGATTATGACCGCTGGATGGATGGCGCCTATTTTTTTATGCTGTCTGATTATGTAGTGGCAGTCACTTTATCTGAGTCGGACATTGCTCAAGAGGTAGCCGATAACTGGATTGCCAGCGGCGAGGAGCTGAAAATGTCGGCGGGGTGGAGCTGTTACTGTTGGCTTTTAGGAAATCGCCGGGACGGCGAATTCTCTGAAAGCAAGATTTCAGATATGCTCGATACAGTGAAAAATACAATCCATGATGCACCAGAGCGGACGAAATCCGCTATGAATAATTTCCTGTACACTGTTGGGATTTCCTATATCCCATTAAACACAAAGGCGATTGAGACTGCAGCAGAAATAGGGGCAGTAGAGATCAAGGGAGCAGAGAAAAAAAGCAGCTTCTTGAATGCTTACGAAAGCATCCAAAAAGACATGGATAAAGGAAGATTAGGCTTCAAACGCAAGTATGTAAGATGTTAGCATATCGCTTTGCATAAGGGAGTTGCGCTTTAAGTGCGAGCAGAGAGTTGAAAAGGGGAATAGCTTTTCAGCCAAAATTAGAGAGGGCGCAGAATTCGCCCTCTCTTTTTATCGGGGATCAAGACGATAAGAGATTGCTCTCGGTCTGCTAAACTGTACTGGGCAATTCCGGAGAATCGATTGCTAACGGCTTGCGTTCAATTAATGATGGTGATGGGCATGCGGCGGTTCATTTTTCGCCGTACAGAGAATGGAGTTGTCGTGTTTGTGTGCAACAGATTCCATTTGAATTGTCACATGCGTAATTCCTTTATGCTCAAGGCTATGTTCGATAAGGTGCAGGATGTTTTCGCTTTCTGCAATCGTAAGATGATTGTCGATAACTGCATGGCAGGATAGAGCATTCAGGCCGCTTGTAATGCACCAGATATGCAGGTCGTGGACACCTTGGATTCCTTTTGTTTTTTTGATCGTTTGAAGAATGTCATTAACATCGATATTTTGTGGCGTTCCTTCCATTAATACATGAACAGATGCTTTTATTACAAAATAACCGCTTCTTAAGACAAGGAGGGCGACGATGACGCTTGCCAATGGATCTGCCCATCCCCAGCCGAAGAACATCATCAGCAATGCAGCTGAAATGGCACCTACTGAACCGAGCATATCGCTGAGCACATGCAGATAAGCGCCACGCATATTCAAATTCTCATGTGTGTCTCCACCCCGCATCATAATCCAGGCGACAAGAATATTGACCGCCAAACCGATGGCGCTGACAATCAGCATGCCTGTTGTTGCCACTTCCGGCGGGTTTGAGAACCGGTCAATTGCTTCATAGAAAATATAAAGAGCCACAAGAATTAAAGTGACGCCGTTTACGACAGCAGCAAGAATTTCAAAACGCTTATAGCCATATGTGTTGCTGGGGCTTGCTGCTTTTTCAGCAAGTTTGAAGGCGACAAGGGCAATCGCTAATGAGATGGAGTCACTTAGCATATGCCCGGCATCTGACAACAGCGCAAGGCTATTCGTCAAGAAGCCCCCGATTGCCTCAATGATCATATAACTTGTAATGATGATAAATGAAACCATTAAAACTTTTTTGTTGGCACCGTGAGTATGGTTATGACTATGGTCATGAGCCATTCCAATCCCCCCTTAAGCTTTCCTGGATTTTATAGCCTCTTCTATCACTTTTTTAAAAAGCGCGGCAAATAGCGCTTAATGATGAGCCGCATGCTCAATGGCTTGAGTCAGCAGATTCATGATATGGTCATCGTCTTTGGAATAATACAATGTTGTCCCGGCTCTTCTATACTTTACCAAGCGCAGCTGTTTTAAAAAGCGTAATTGATGGGACACGGTAGACTGGCTTAAATCCAGTTTCTCTGCAATGCCATTGACGGAATGTTCAGCTGAACAAAGCAAGTTCAAAATGCGTATTCGGGTCGGGTCGCTTAATGCTTTGAACGTTTGGGATACCACAAATAAGGTTTCTTCATCTAACTGCCGCTCTGCTTCAAAATGGTCTTCTTCTTTTTCAAAATCCTGCTTCATTTTGCGGCACCTCCGATTATCAGTCCATAGATTTTCTTTAAACTATATATGAACATATATTCATATATAAAGTATATGCCTCTTGTCCAAGGCCCGTCAAGCGAATGCTGAAAAGGTTTTCTTCTTGTTTATTTATTCATAACCGCGATTTCCGGTTTTAATTGAAAACAGCGTGCACCCGAAAAGATGCACGCTGTTTTTCTTATTCTTTTACGCGCAAAAGCCGTAAACTATTTAATGCGACCAGAAGAGTAGCTCCCATATCGGATAAAATGGCAATCCAAAGGGTCAGCCAACCAGGGATGACCAGCAGCAGCGCAAACACTTTGATGCCGATTGCAAAAGCGATGTTCGCTTTGATGACATTCAAGGATTTCCGGCTCAATTTCACGGTGAAGGGCAGCTTGCTCAAATCATCGCCCATTAACGCGACATCAGCTGTTTCCAGCGCTGTATCGGTTCCGGCTCCGCCCATGGCAATTCCGACTGTAGAAGCGGCAAGTGCCGGGGCATCGTTCACGCCATCTCCGACCATCGCGACCTTGCCATACTCGGCTCTTAATCGTTTGATAAAGTCCAATTTATCTTCGGGCATCAGTTCTGCCCGGATTTCAGAGACGCCCACCTGCTGGCCAATGGCATTTCCGGTTCCTTTGTTGTCACCCGTCAGCATGATTGTCTTCTTAATGCCTATTTGATGCAGTTTCTGGATAATTTCCTTGCTTGAATCCCGGACTTCATCGGCCACGGCAATAAAAGCCAATATTTCTTTTTGCGTCCCGATGATCATCGCTGTCTTTCCCTGATTTTGGAGGACGGACACGATTTGTTCCAGGCTGCTATCGCCACTCGCGGCGCCAAGCTCGTTGAACAGCACCGGGCTGCCGATATAATACGTAGTTCCATTCACCGTGCCTTTGATTCCTTTGCCGGTGATGGAAGAGAAATTTTCGACCGGTACATCGGAATAGCGAATGTTTTCTTCATCCGCTTTTTTCATGATGGCGGATGCAAGGGGATGTTGGGAACGATACTCCAAGGCTGTCACGATGGAGAGAAGTTCTTTTTCATCAGCCAGTTTGTCGATTAGTTCAAAGTCGGTCACAACCGGAACCCCTTTAGTGAGGGTGCCGGTCTTATCAAAGGCGATGGCTTTGAGTGTGCCCATCTCCTCCAAATAGATGCCGCCTTTTATCAGAACCCCTTTTTTCGCTGCGTTCCCGATAGCGGAAACAATGGAAATTGGCGTGGAAATGACCAAGGCGCAAGGGCATCCCACTACCAATACCGCGAGCCCTTGATAGACCCAGGTTTCCCAGCTGGCATCAAACAAAAGGGGAGGGACAATGGCGACCAGTGCTGCAACCACCATAATGATCGGTGTATAGTACTTGGCAAATTTATCGATGAACGCTTGTGAAGGTGCCCGTTCGCCTTGCGCTTCCTCGACCAGGTGAATGATTTTCGCAATGGTTGTATCTTCTACTAATTTGGTGATTTTGACTTCAAGCAAACCTTCTTCATTTAATGTGCCGGCAAAGACTTCATCGTTCACTGTTTTGGCCACCGGAACAGATTCTCCGGTAATTGCCGCCTGATTGACTGCCGAGTAACCATTGGCCACTACGCCGTCCATCGCGATTTTCTGCCCGGGCCTTACGATCATTGTGTCCCCAAGAGCAATGTCCTCGACATGGATCATCATTTCTTGTCCATTCCGGCGGACGAGTGCTTCTTTCGGTGCAATATCCATCAAGGAGCGGATCGATTGTCTGGCCTGGTCCATGGAATAGCGTTCCAGCGCTTCGCTGATAGCAAAAAGAATGACCACAATGGAAGCTTCCGCCCATTCGCCAATGATCGCAGCCCCAATGACTGCCACTGTCATAAGGGTCTTCATATCAAAATCAAGGCGCGCCAAGTTCTGAAACCCAACTTTAAAGAGTGAGAATCCCCCGATGACAATAGCCCCCATAAACAGAAGGGACGTCATCAAGTTTTCTTCGCCGTTCACAAATTGGGAAATGTAACCGAAGACGATCAACAGGGAAGAGTAGAGCAGCACGCTGTGTTTTTGATAAAAAGGCACTTTGTCCTCTTTTGAGGCTGGCGCGTTTTCACTTTTTGCCCCATGTCCGCTTTGTCTGCCAACCGTTTCGGGAATCACCTTCAGGTTTTCAAAAGCACCGGCTTTTTCCAGCTCTTGAACCGTGGCAGCCCCTTGAACGGAAAGTTTCGAAGCTCCAAAATTCACTTTTGCGTCTTGGACCCCCGGAAGAGATTTAACGTTTTTCTCGAATTTCCCGGCGCAATTGGCACAGCTGAAACCTTCTATACGATAGGTGCTCTTGGCTTCATCTGGCACTTTAGCTGGTGAGGCTGCAGGGCGTCTCGTTTTTTCCGGGGCAACTTTCAAGTTTTCGAAGGCGCCGGCTTTTTCCAGTTCCTCAACAGTCGCTTCGCCGAAAACTGAAATCTTCGAAGCCCCAAAATTCACTTGGGCGTCTTGCACACCAGGAAGGCTTTTGACGTTCTTCTCGAATTTTCCGGCGCAATTGGCACAGGAAAACCCTTGAACCCGGTAGACTGTTTTCTCCTCTGGTATTTTCGCTTTTTCAACCAATTTCAACACCCTCCTTCTGATGGGTGAAGGCCACTTGCACCAAATGTTTCACATGTTCATCATCCAATGAATAATAAACCAATTTCCCTTCTTTGCTGTATTTGGCTAAGCCCATATTTTTTAACAGCCGAAGGTGATAGGACGCAGTTGCAATTGTAGAGCCGATGATATTGGCGACATCGCAGACGCATAGTTTGTCTTCCAGTGATAACGCATAAGCAATTTTGATTCTCGTATCGTCAGACAGCGCTTTGAAAATTTTCGCAACTTCCAACGGATTTTGTTCCGAAAGCTGTTGCTGGACTCTTTCTACTTTTTCTCCGTCCACACACAAAATTTCGCACGTATCTTTGCTCATCGTATCTTCTCCTTTTGGTCCATTGGATTTTTCCGGAAACCTTTTTTCTATAGAATGACTAAGATGGCAATCCGCTTCAGCGGCACCCATTCCTCTATGTAAAACAAATAAATAGCTTTTCGTATAAATCAACATTCAAACGAACGTTTGATTATTGTAAGTGTATAAATATTCTGGCTAAATGTCAATTGAACATTCAAACAAGCGTTTAAATGTTGTACTCCGCAGTGCCGGATTTGCTGTTTTGACAGGATTTTTATGGTCTAAAAGAGAATGGGAGTAAAAGGCCATTTATATGTAAAGGATGAAGTTCAGATGAAGGTTACTTTTATTGCGGCAATGGATAAAAATCGAGTTATTGGCAAAGATAACGACATTCCTTGGAGAATTCCAAGGGATTGGGAATATGTGAAAGAAACCACCGAAGGGCACTCGATAATTTTAGGGAGAAGAAATTTCGAATCTATCGGAAGAGCCCTGCCAAAGAGAAGAAATATTGTACTGACAAGAAACCCGGATTTTTGGTGCAAGGGCTGCGAAATTGCCCACTCCATTCAAGAAGTCTTTGGATTATGTAAAAATGAACAGGAAATCTTCATCTTTGGCGGGGAAGAAATCTATAGAGCCTTTTTGCCCTACGCAGAAAAAATGCACATCACCAGGATTGATCATGAATTTGAAGGTGACACATTTTTCCCGGAAGTAGACTTTTCGCAATGGACAGAAGTGTCGGTTAAGAAAGGCATTCGGGACAGTGAAAATCCATATGCCTATTCTTTTCATGTGTACGAAAGCCGATTATCGGACCACGAATAAAAGGAGGTGGATTCTCCTGAAAAAACTATATTCAATCTTTTCAGCAATTTTCTTTGCATTAATGATTTTGCCGCTTGCTCTTCCATATTCTCCTGGAATTTTCAATCTTTTAGAAGCTATCATGAACCTCAACTTCTATTTGCCGCTCATTCTTGGGGCAGCAGGAATTATTCTGGGATTCATAGGAGTGAAAGGAAATGTGAGGTTATACCTCGTTCTATTTCATGCCGTGGGTTTAGGTTTTTACATACTGGTTGCTTTTGCGGCTGTATTTGGATTTAAAGAACCTTGAATGCAAGTCGAAGCAAAATCATGAAATAGCAAGAGGAGAGGGTATGCGGCTGAAGTAATATCAGAGACACTGGATTTGCTTTTGATAAGTTAGCCCTTTCGGCAGTAGTTGCTGAAACACAAACTGAGAATCTGCCTTCTTGTAGGCTTTGGGATAGGTAAGGGATGGAATTGGATCGAATGATATTCAGATTTGGAGCCGAACAAGCAATTTATATTAGCCATCAGAAATAAGCTGAATTCTATAGAAACAATTGCTTTGACAAAAGCAATAAAGTTTAATATGATACGGGTATAGGGTATGTTGAATCGGGAGGTTCGGTAAATGGAAAAAACGATGAAGTCTACAGTACAGCCAAACAAGCAGCAGCTTTTGAATCGGCTGAAGCGTATTGAAGGCCAGGTTCGCGGCGTTCATCAAATGGTGGAAAATGATCGTTATTGTGTGGATATCTTGCACCAGGTCAGTGCTATCCAGTCAGCAATGAACAAAGTATCATTGGCTCTTTTGGAAGATCATACTCATCATTGTGTAGCGAAAGCCATTAAGGAAAACAAAGGCGAAGAAGCGATCAGCGAACTGATGGACGTTATGAAAACTATGACAAAATAAACTCTGGAACAAAACAGTTGAAATACCCTTTTGGGGTATGTTAGATTGGAAGAAAATAGATACTGGGAGGCAAAAACAATGAATGAAACATTAAAAGTGCAAGGCATGTCTTGCGGACACTGTGTAAATGCAGTTGAATCGAGTGTAGGCGAACTTCAAGGCGTATCATCTGTAAAAGTGGACCTTGAAAAAGGCGAAGTGGCAGTTGAATATGACACTAGCAAAACATCATTGAATGAGATTCAGGAAACTATTGAAGACCAAGGGTATGACGTTGTATAAGAGTGCTTTTGCAGCACTCTCTATTTTTAAATGAATTATACCCCCGGGTAGTATGTGGGAGGAGGAGAGCTTTATGGCTGCGGAAGTAAAAGAAGCAAATTTTCAGATCATCGGCATGACGTGTGCCGCATGTGCTGTACGGATTGAAAAAGGGATCAACAAAATGGAAGGTGTCGAGAAAGCGAACGTCAACTTGGCACTTGAAAAGTCATCCATTCAATACGATCCATCGAAACTTAGCGAAGCCGATTTTGAAAAGAAAATCGAAGCGCTAGGCTACGGAGTCGTAAAACAGAAAGCTGAATTTGATATTACTGGTATGACGTGCGCAGCGTGCGCAACGCGGATTGAAAAAGGGCTGAATAAACTGGGCGGGGTTGCAACTGCAAACGTCAATTTGGCGCTTGAAAAAGCCACCGTCGAGTTTAATCCATCTGAGGTAGATGCTGCAGACATTATTGCAAAAGTCGAGAAACTGGGTTACGGAGCGCATCAAAAGCAAGAAGACGATAAAAAGGTGGATTACCGGGAAAAAGCCATCCAAGACCAGAAACGGAAATTTATCGTCTCGGCAATTTTGTCGTTGCCGTTATTGTGGACGATGCTCGGCCACTTTTCATTTACATCGTTTTTGTATGTTCCCGATTTCCTCATGAACCCGTGGGTCCAGATGTTGCTGGCGACACCGGTTCAGTTCATAATCGGAAAACAATTTTATGGCGGAGCTTATAAAGCCCTTCGCAATGGCAGTGCGAATATGGATGTGCTGGTCGTGCTGGGAACGTCGGCTGCCTATTTTTACAGTGTCTATCAAGCGATTGTGACCTCGGGAACGCATCACAGTCCACAGCTGTATTTTGAAACAAGTGCGGTGTTGATCACCCTTATTATTTTAGGGAAATTGTTTGAAGCGAAAGCAAAAGGCCGTTCATCGGAAGCGATAAAAAAATTAATGGGCCTTCAGGCGAAAACAGCAATTGTGGTGCGCAATGGAATTGAACAAATAGTGCCATTGGAAGAGGTCGTAATCAATGACACCATATTAGTCAAACCGGGTGAAAAAATTCCGGTCGATGGGGAAGTACTGGAAGGGACGACAGCGGTTGATGAGTCGATGCTGACGGGTGAAAGTTTACCGGTGGACAAAGCTGCGGGCGATGTTCTATACGGAGCGACGATCAACAGCAACGGCTTCATTCACATGAAGGCCACTAAAGTAGGACGTGATACGGCGCTAGCCCATATCATTAAAGTGGTGGAAGACGCGCAAGGGACAAAAGCGCCGATTCAGCGATTGGCAGATAAAATTTCAGGCATCTTTGTCCCGATCGTTGTCGGCATTGCCATACTCACATTTTTGGTTTGGTATATCTGGGTGGATCCGGGCAATTTTACCCCGGCACTTGAAGTGCTGATCGCGGTGCTTGTCATTGCTTGTCCATGTGCACTCGGGCTGGCAACTCCGACTTCCATTATGGCGGGTTCGGGCCGGTCAGCAGAAATGGGTATCTTGTTCAAAGGCGGCGAGCATTTAGAGCAGACCCAGAGCATTGATACGGTAGTCATCGACAAAACCGGTACAGTGACGCACGGGAAACCTGAGCTGACAGATATTTTGCCGGCAAACGGCCAGGATGAAGAAAAGTTCTTATCACTTATTGGCGCAGCGGAAAAACAATCTGAGCATCCGTTAGCCCAAGCCATCGTCCAAGGCATTCAGGAAAAAGGCGTCGAACTTGGCAAGGTGCAGTATTTTGAAGCGATTCCAGGATACGGCGTGCAAGCGACAGTTTCCGGGCAAGGCGTTATTATCGGAACCCGCAAACTCATGCAACAATATGGAATCGATATTGAGCCGGTTCTGCCAGCGATGGAAGCTCTAGAGAGCAAAGGCAAAACAGCGATGCTTGCTGCCATCAATGGTGAGTATGCAGGCATGGTGGCTGTAGCGGATACCATTAAGGAGACCTCCCGGGAAGCAGTGCGCCGCTTACAGGAAATGAATATCCGAGTCATCATGATGACGGGGGATAACGAGCGGACAGCCCAAGCAATTGGCAAAGAGGTGGGGGTTGACGCAGTGATTGCGGAAGTGCTTCCGGAAGGCAAAGCTGAAGAAGTGAAGAAACTTCAGCAGCAAGGCAAAAAAGTGGCGATGGTCGGCGACGGCATCAACGATGCACCGGCTCTTGCTACAGCCGATGTCGGCATGGCAATCGGCACCGGTACCGATGTGGCGATGGAAGCGGCAGATATCACATTGATCCGCGGCGACCTCAACAGCATTGCCGAAGCGATTCTTATGAGCCGCAAAACGATGCGCAATATCAAGCAAAACCTGTTTTGGGCATTCGCCTATAACACACTTGGGATTCCGATTGCCGCAATCGGATTGCTTGCCCCTTGGCTTGCCGGTGCGGCGATGGCATTCAGCTCTGTATCGGTTGTCTTGAACGCACTGCGGCTGCAGCGGGTAAAACTGGAAAAGTAAAAGAACTGAGGTATGGTTCGTGCTCTGACTCAGGAAATAGCATACAACCATAAAAAAAACAGCCGACCGGATTTTCCAGGTCGGCTGTTTTTTGTTATTTGATGCGAAGTTCTGTCGCTTTATCGAAGAAATGGGCTTTGCTCATGTCGAACGCCAAGTCAAGCGACTGGCCAGTTTCCACGTTGAAACGTGAATCGACGCGTGCCACGAAATCTTGAGACGCTACTTGAGAATAAAGGATGATTTCCGCACCCATCAATTCAGCAACTTCGATTTTTGCGCGGAATTTTGTCTCCGGCGAAACATCAAGGAATACCGGTTCATCGTGAATGTCTTCAGGGCGTACGCCAAGTACAATTTCTTTGCCTTCGAAACCTTGCTTACGCAAGTTTTCCACTTTGCCTTGCGGCACAAGGATTTTCTGGTCGCCCATCACAAAGTAGTTGCCTTCAAGTTTACCGAAGAAGAAGTTCATCGCCGGTGAACCGATGAAGCTGGCTACGAACATGTTGTCCGGCAAGTCGTATACTTCTTTCGGAGTTCCCACTTGCTGGATAAAGCCTGCTTTCATAACAACAAGGCGCGTTGCCATTGTCATCGCTTCTGTCTGGTCATGCGTTACGTAGACAGTGGTTGTCTGCAGGCGTTGGTGAAGCTTTTGGATTTCTGCGCGCATCTGAACACGCAATTTCGCATCCAAGTTGGAAAGCGGCTCATCCATCAAGAACACTTCCGCGTCGCGGACGATGGCGCGTCCAAGTGCCACACGCTGACGCTGACCGCCGGATAACGCTTTTGGCTTGCGGTACAGATATTCTTCAAGGTTCAGGATGCGTGCCGCGTTGTCGACGCGTTTTTTGATTTCGTCTTTTTTCATCTTGCGCAATTTCAATGAAAACGCCATGTTGTCATAGACGTTCATATGCGGGTACAAAGCGTAGTTCTGGAACACCATTGCGATATCGCGGTCTTTCGGCGAAACATCGTTTACGCGTTTTTCGCCGATGTACAAATCGCCGTCCGTAATGTCTTCAAGGCCTGCGATCATGCGGAGCGTTGTCGATTTCCCGCAGCCGGATGGGCCGACGAGCACGAGAAATTCCTTATCTCGGATCTCCAAGTTGAAGTCTTGCACGGACACTACGCCTTTATCGTATTCTTTACGGATGTTCACTAAATTTAATCCAGCCATTCTATTCCCCTCCAATTATGTAAGTGCTTTCATTTTCTGCTTCTAGCATACAATTTTCCGACAATTAACGTAATGGTAAACATGCACAAATAATTTGCCCTTCCTTGGTGCATGTTTACGAAAAGCGGGAAGATCTTACTTTTTGGCAAGCATCGCCAAATAAACCGGCATGGCCTGATGGAATTGGCGCACGTCAATGCCTGTCTTTTCAAAAAAGCGGTCCAGCCGGTATTGCAGGCTGTTGCGGTGCAAATGCAGCTCTTTTGCAGTCTCCGATATATTCAGGTTGCTGTGGACGAACGTTTCCAACATTTTCAGCGTATCTTCATCATCGATAAATTCTTGCAGTACGTTTTTTACGAGCTGCTGGCGGAATGCCAGATCTGTCTGGTCAATCAGTAGATAAGGCACCGCGTCAATATAGGTAATGACGGTCTTGTCCGAATAGGCAAACGCTTTTTTCGCGTCGCTTATGACGGAACGATAATACGGCTGGATGGACTCGAAGCCTTTCCGGAAAGGGCCGATAAAAAAGGTGATTTTCACATAGAGGTCGCTCATTAAAATATCAATCATCTGCTCATAGGAAGGGGTGTCTTCGCTTGTGCTCTCTTCTTCGATAATGATTCCTTCAAATTCGTTCTCCCAGAGAATCGGCACTGGTTTCTCAAACAATTCCTGAATGGCCTCATGAAAAAAAACTGGGGTGATCTGGTTTTTGTTAATCGAAAAGTAAATAAACCGGTAAGGGATGGCTGATGGAAAAGTGAATGGAGGATGCTCTTCTGCCTGGTCGATCGCTTTTTTCCATCGTCGTTCCTCGTCCGTCATCGGCGGGAAGTTTATATTGTAAGGCGATAAAAAAGCATTTAGCATCGCTTGATCTTTCTCGGTCAGTTCTGTCTGATGGATGCCGATGATATCGTTGTTTCCGCTTATAAACCATTTATAGCTTGCATCTAGCGCACCGTCCTCGGTCGTATAAATGAGGAGGGAAGGAAAGAGTTTGCGCAATTGCTCGATCATTAAATCACTTCTTTCTGGATTGGTGCTTCTAATAATCTATTTTCCCATAGCGGAAACTGCTCCGTCTATTGATAATGCAATAAAAGTGCAGAAAAAAACGGATTGCCCGAACGGCAATCCGTTTTTCTTTGGGATTATTTTCTTTTTAAAGAGCCTGCGGTGCCGATTCAACTAATTTTTCCGTGCAGGAGCTGGAGCGGTAAGCAGGGAAAAATTCTTCATCAGTTCCGGCTCCTGCCATTTCGCAAAGCTCCGAATAAACTGCCTCGTTCCAGACTTTTTGGCCGATATGGAATTTAAATTCCGTATTTTGGCCAAACTTCTTCTTAAACAGGTACAGCGAATCGTCAGGATTGTTGGTTGTACCGCCGCCTGCGTGGACAAGGTCAGCTCCATTTTTCTTGCCCCACTCAGCAATCGCAAAGGTCATGACATATACAGGAGACAGGTGGTGGAAATCTTCAAGCGTGCCGGAAAGATGGGTATGGATCAAGTTGTTGTAATAAAAATGCAGCTCTGCTCCGATGACCTGTTCTTCATAGACCGCTTCGACAAGCACGATATGTTCGCCGAAAAACTCAAGGCAACGGGAAAAATAGCTATCATCAAAATAATAAAACGAATCGGCGCCAATCCGTTTCATAGTCGCATAGTAAAGTTCCTTGAAAGTATCCAAATTATCCGGTTTTCTCGTTATCCGGCATTCAAGCCCTTCCCGAAGCGCCTTCCTTATGCTTTTTCGAGTGGATTTGGAGAATTCCGATTGAACCGGATCCTCATAATCCTTAAGGTTTGTGCCAACAGTGTTCCGCATGAATTTCACTTTGTAGCAGCTTTCAAAATCCTCTGCGTTTTTGAGTATCGGGTGAAAACGTATAAACTCGCTGACAATCCGATGTTCTTGGCAATATTGATAAAAGGCTTTGTGAAATTCCTCGATAAGCTGAGTTTTGTTTTCAGTTTTGCAAGATGTGATTAGAGGGCCGCCATAGCCATACGGCGTGATAATGTCAAAGTAATTTTCACCTTGGACTGTCTGTGGAATCTTACGCTTAATGAAAAGATGTTTGACTGTGCCAAGCGGATGGCTGAAATTAAAAATTTCGCATTTGCCATTTTCGAGATTTTCATAAAGTTTGCCGTATTCTTCTTCAAAAAAAATATCCATCATTTTAAAACCTCTTTTCTTTGGTAGTCCATTGTTTAAATAATATGTTGAATGAATGATTTTCAACGTTTCCTCCGAGCATTTACGTATAGGGTCCGATAACCGCTATCGTGTTTCCAGTTGAATTGTCTGTGATGCAGGAAATGACAGAAGCTAATTTCGTTATTTTTTATTTCCCCGCTTGTTGCCTTTATCAACGGGATGGGCAAAGGAGGATGTTCTTTGAAGTATTTATGTACGTGCTTATCCCCTAATCCATTTAGAGTGACTTTTTCGTTTTGATGGGTATAAACCAGTTGCACGCCATAACCGTGATTGATAAAACACGTGATAATCACTTTTGGATTGTGAAAATTGGAGTGCCTTGCCATGCTTTTACTTTGTCCATAACATAGCAAACCGTAATGCTTTGGCTGGAATAGCTGCCCACAGGTTTAACGGTTTCCGGAAATTCCAGTTTTGTCACAATCTCTTTGATCAAGTCGCCATCAAGTTAGGAATCTTCAATCTCTGGAACGCTGTAGTTTTTGCACCGTTCACTGATTCTTAAAATATTATTTTTGCCCTAAATAAGGGAAGCTTCTATAACTATCAGCAAATGGAAAATAAACGTTAAATATCTATGAAATTTAGATTACTACTATAAAACTAACAACTCTAAAAGAGAGTGTCAATGATAATATCTGAATTTTACAATTAATTAGATTTTTTGAAGGGGGAGAAAGCTGTTTTTTCATGACTAGGTTAGTATTTCTGTGAAACATCGAAGTTTGCTTTGGACGTAAGAAAATAAAAAATTGTTTTAACCAGTTTTTAACCAGGTGCTATTATGATTAACCTAAATTATAGGTAAGTTATTTAGCTGAAACAGCCAAGGGAGGAAGTACTAAATGAAAGTTATTACCAAAACAACTGTCCCGGATATCTTTTTTGCTCCTGAATGGGGGAAAGCTTATGAAAGTCACGATCATGGAGAAATGCGTATTTTTGAAGTGAAAAATGAGTTGGGGCATATTTATTATTCTTTTATTTTAAGAGCAATCCCTATTCCGGTCGGCGCAGTCCGTTACTATGATACAATCACTTCTTTCGGATTAAGCGGCCCCATCATTCTTGACTGCATCCCAGGGAAGAAGAGAGAATTAGCTGCTGTATTTGATAAGGAATTCCAGCAGTATTGCAAGGAAAACAACATCGTATCCGAGTATGTCCGGTTTAATTCCTGGTTAAATAATGCAACTGATTTTGAAGATGTATATTGTATGGATAACCGGGGAATCGTCATGTACGTTGACTTGACTGTTGAAGACTATTTTATGCAGGAATTTAAATCCTGCACGCGCCAGCAAGTCAGACGGGCACTGAAGAACAACGTGGAAATTGAATATGATTATACTGGCGCCAGCGTCAAGGAATTCCATCGTCTTTATATGATCATGGCAAAGAAAAACAACATTCCGGAACATTATATGTTCTCGGAAGAATTGCTTGCGGAATCATTCAAGCATCTTGAAGGGAAACAATTTATCGTCTACGCGAAATATGAAGGGCAATACATTTCAGGTGCAATTTATCTGCACCACGAAGATTACCTCCACTATCACCTGGCGGCAAACGATCCGGACTTCTTCAATGTCGCCGGCAATAGCCTGGTTTTGAATGAAGGCTGCCGGTGGGGAGTGGAGCACGGGAAAAAACAACTGCATCTGGGTGGCGCTTCGACTGAGCCGCTATACCGGTTCAAACGAGGTTTTACCAAAACCGAGCCGCTTGCCATCCTTACCGGAAAAAAAGTGAGAAATCCAGAAGTCTACGAGTGGCTGACATATTATAAGCAAAGTACGGATGCAGAAGCTGATCCCGGTTATTTTCCTGCTTATAGAGGGTAGGGGCGCAGTGTCTCGATAAGATATATTTCCGCCGGAGCGGCCCCATCGTTGTTTCTTTTGGAATGGAGCATGTCGAGCTTCACTTCAACAGGAAGATGCTTGGACAAAAGCCATAGAGCGAACAAAGAGCGATTCCGGAATACCGGAATCGCTCTTTGTATGCGAAACTTCCCGGAAAACTTATAATGAAGAAAAACGGAAGGCGGTGCAAGAGCGAGATGAAACTGTACAATGAATTGGCGGAGTGGTGGCCATGGATGTCGCCGCATACGGAGTACGAAGAAGAAGCTTCGCTATATTTGGAAATCATCCAGCGCTATCATCCGAACGTGAAGAGGGGGGTGGAGTTTGGGGCAGGCGGTGGAAGCAATGCGTTCTATTTGAAAAAGCATTTTTCTATGGTCTTGTCTGACTTGTCGCCCAAAATGCTGGACGTGAGCCGTCAGCTGAATCCGGATTGTAAGCATATTCAAGGCGATATGCGCACCATCAGCGCGGGTTCAGCGTTCGACTTGGTATTTATCCATGACGCGATCACCTACTTCACAGAAGAGGCCGATCTGCTCGCGGTTATGAAAAATGCAAAAACACATTTAAACGAAAACGGCATTTTGTTCATCATGACGGATCAGTTCAAAGAAACGTTTCGACCAGAAACAAGCCATGGAGGCATCGACAAGGACGGCCGGGGATTCCGGTATTTGGAATGGACCGACGACAGCGATCCTGAAGACTGCGTGACTGAAACGGAATACCTCTATATGATGAAAAGTGAAGAAGGCGAGATTTTCAGGGAGTCCGACAGTTCCCGTTCCGGACTGTTTTCTATGGCTATATGGGAAAAGCTGCTCGCTTCAGCCGGTTTTAAAGCGACATTCGAACGTATCCACTATACGACGGAGACCGGAATTTACTATGGAATTGTCGCGGAGCAACTTTCAGCGGAGTAGGAGATCGGCCATTACGCTTTGTTCAAAAAACTGCCGCAATACAAGTTTTCAGGCCTTTTGAACAAGCATTAACAATTTATGGTGATGAGGGGGTGCAAAAGCTCTTTATATCGTTCCTCTTCTTAATTCAGCGAAGAAAACCTTGTACTCCTGCCTCTGCTTTTAGCCAATAGAACTTCGCCTAATATTGGTGTGAAAAAGGACGGCTAAACAAAGAAAAAAGGCAGCCCATTGATGAACTGCCTTGTCCAGCTTGTTGAGAAAGTAAACGTTGTATGAGCGAGCATCCCTTAGCCGATAGTTCGCCAACCGGCTGCGCTTGCCCGCGGAAAGCGTCCGTCTGGAGCGCAATGTGAAAAGCGCAACAAGAGTTTCTCGACAGCCTGAAAAGAACTGATTTATTGAATTGGACGGATTCGATTTGTGAACGATTTTTGTCAGACGACCTGCAGCGGCTGTTTAACTAATGCCCAGTTTGGCTCCTTTGCCGGGAACCCCATTGCCGCAAGTTCCAGCGCATATAAGCTGTCAAATGCGCTTACTTCAATCACTGGCACGTTGAAGGTCTGGCAATATTCCTTGAAACGGTAGTTGTTGGGGTAGCTTCCGGGCTGTTCGCTCGACGTGTAAATAGGAAGGCCCATTTTTTTGCATAAGGCCAATGCATGCCAAGTGTTGATATCGTCAAACATGTTGAAGACTCCGGCAATTTGCTCTATCTTGGCTATTTCAGCAAGCTCCCATAGATCGGCCGCGCTGCTATTGTAAGCCTTATCCGCATACTTTTTGGCCGGCGATGCCATCGTATTATCCGTTACAATGGTGTATAACCCCAATGCTTTTGCCGTTTCCACAGCCTCGATCATGTATGAAGCTCCACTAAGAATCAGGACCTTTTTCTTATTTTCAATCATATTTAAAACCCCCTGGTTAAAGAATGAGTGGATAGGGATATGTCTAAAGATAAATTATTATCCTAATTCAATGAAATATAATTGTTTATTATTAAAATACCAGTCTTTTCTACCAAAGTCAACTAATTGTCAGAAATTTAAAATAATAAAAAGAAAGGATGTGAAGGAAAAAATTTCCTTAACTTTATTCACTTTCAATCGATTTTCCAGAAGTCTATACTAAGGGCATGGAACAAAGCCAATGGAAGGATGGAAAACATGGAAAAATACCGCATTGAACCAACACAAGGTTTGGAATTCGGGTTATATACTTTGGGAGATCATCTTCCCGACCCGAAAACAGGGGAACGTATTTCCGCAGGCGAGCGAATCCGTGAAATAATTGAATTGGCAAAACTGGCTGAACAGGCAGGCATCGATTTTTTCAGTATCGGGGAAAGCCACCAGGAATATTTTGCAACGCAAGCGCACACTGTCGTGCTTGGTGCGATTGCCCAGGCAACAGAAAAAATCAAGATTTCCAGTTCATCCACTATTATCAGCACATCGGATCCGGTCCGCGTGTATGAAGATTTTGCAACGATCGACTTGATCTCAGAAGGCCGTGCGGAAATTATTGCCGGGCGTGCGTCGCGCATTGGATTGTTCGAACTGCTCGGTTATGATATCCGGTATTATGAAGAACTATATGAGGAAAAATTTGATTTGCTCCGCAAGATCAATGAAGAACGGGTGATAAACTGGAGCGGAAGGTTCCGTGCGCCGTTGAAAGATGCAGAAGTTTTGCCGAGGCCGCAAACGGGTTCGCTGCCTATTTGGCGGGCGGTGGGTGGGCATCCGGCAAGTGCCATCAAAGCAGGCCATGCAGGCGTACCGATGATGCTTGCGACACTCGGCGGACCGGCGGAGAGCTTTAAGCACTCCATTGACGCTTTCCGGGAAGCTGCTAGAGAAAACGGTTTTAATCCTGCAGATCTGCCAGTTGCGACAGCTGGATTTTTTCACGTGGCCGAAACCACGCAACAGGCATTTGAAGAAATTCATCCACATGTGGATAAAGGGATGATGAAAACGAACGGCCGTGGTTATCCACAATGGCAATTCATGCACGGAGCAAATCCGCATGATGTTATGAACATCGGCAGTCCGCAGCAAGTCATTGAAAAGATTCTTTATCAGCATGAATTGTTTGGCCACCAGCGCTATATCGCGCAAATGGATTTCGGCGGAGTTCCATTCAATCGGCTGATGCGCAATATCGACATGATCGGAGCGGAAATTTTGCCGGCCATCAAGAAATATACGAAAAAACAATAGTGCAGGCAGGTCTTCTTGGTGGGGGCCTGTTTTTCTTTGCGGGCAATGTTTCTTTTATAAATATGGAATTCAATAGTTTAAAAACTTTTTTAAAAAATAGTGATCTAAATATCTTCTTTGGCCGTTTAGTTAGCAGAACAAAAAAACAAAACAGAAAAAGGAGATGTTTGGTATGAAAATGAACAAATTATTGGTCGCATTACCATTGACGCTTTCCTTGTTAGTCCCGACTGCTGCATTGGCGGATAGCCACGGGGAACATTCACAGAAAGGTTCGCATGAATCATCAATGGAAGCAGGCACAGCAACACCAGCAGCTGAACTGCGGATCGCTCTCGATACTGTATTGACAGAGCATGCTTTCTTGGCGGTGGAAGCGATGAGAAAAGGTGTGGACGGAGCTGAAGATTTTGAACAGGCATCAAACGCACTTATGGCAAATGCCGATGACCTGAAAGCGGCTGTCGCATCAGTCTACGGAGAAGAAGGGGCTGCCCAGTTTGATGAAATCTGGAAATCGCATATCGGTTACTTTGTCGATTACGTGACAGCAACTGCTGAAGACGATCAAGCAGGAAAAGACAAGGCGCTTGCGGAACTTGATGAATACAAGAAAACACAAGCAGAGTTCTTTGATGCTGCAACAGAAGGACGCTTGCCTGCCGCAGCAGTTGAAGAAGGGCTGGATATGCACGTTGACCAATTGATCAAAGCGTTCGATGCTTACGTTGCCGGCGATTTCGAAACAGCTTACTCACTTGAACGCGAATCAATTCATCACATGAGCATGTTTGCAGAAACATTATCGATTGCAATCACAGACCAGTTTGCTGATAAGTTCGAGAACACGAACCCGGACACACCAGCAGTCGACCTCCGTGCACAGTTGAACGCCACGTTCACTGAGCATGCTGGACTTGCGGCAATGGCAATGCAGGACGGAGCTGATGGAGCTGAAAGCTTTGATGCAGCATCAGCCGCATTGCTGGCAAACGCTGATGATTTATCAGCTGCTGTCGCGTCAGTATATGGTGAGGAAGCCGGTGCCCAGTTCGATAAGATCTGGAAGTCGCATATCGGCTACTTTGTCGATTATGTAGTGGCGACAGGCGAAGAAAACGCTGAACGCCAGGAACAGGCGAAAGCTGAGCTTGATGAATACATCGTTGAACAAGCGGCTCTATTAGACGTTGCAACTGAAGGCCGTGTCCCTGCCGACGCACTTGAGGAAGGATTGACTGCACACGTCGACCAGTTGCTGAAAGCATTTGACTCTTACGTAGCAGGCGATTACGAAACTGCTTACAGCTCGATTCGTGAAGCTTACGCTCACATGACAATGCCGGCAGCCGGTTTATCGGAAGCGATTGTCGATCAGTTCCCGGAAAAATTCAGTGCAGCCCAAATGCCTTCTGAAATGCCGAAGACTGGAATGGGTGGAACAGCCGATTCGTCTACAGCGCCATTCATGTGGATCCTTGGCGGCTTGATGCTGGCAGGATTAACAACAACAGTAGCTTTGCGTACACGCAGACAATCATAAAAATCACACAAAATATCAGGAAGCTGGCCTCTTATGGGCTAGCTTCTTTCTTGCTATCGGGAATTTTCCGTTAGCCTTTTTTATTTCGTTCTTGGCGGTTGCTTTCGTCAAGCTGTTCTTGCAAGACGTGCCTTAAGTGAAGAGTGTTCGGACAAGTATTTGTTCTCAGTAGATTGGTTTTGAATTTCACCAAATTTAAAGGCTATGTTAAACCATACTTTTAATACTTTCATGAGTGATAGTATGATTGATGCTATAAGTTAATCCACATAGGGAAGGGGCGGAAGTGGGATGATTTCTTTAAGGAATGTTCAATCCACGGATTTAGAGCAGCTAATGACAATTGAAAGTGAAGGGTTCTCAAGAGAAGAGGCCGCCACGATAGAAGCATTCGCGGAGAGGATCAAGTTGATACCTGACACCTTTATTGTGGCAGAAAAGAACGGGGAGATCCTTGGTTATATTAATGGACCTATTATCAATCAGCCCTATATTACCGACGATCTTTTCGGGAAAATCAAAGAAAACCCAAAAAGAGGAGGCTATCAGAGTGTTTTAGGAATAGCAGTTTCCAAAAAGGCCAGAAATCAAGGGATAGCAAAAACATTGGTTGTAAAAATGGAAGAGCTTGCAGAAGAAAACGAAAGAGAAGGAATTACGTTAACATGTAAAAAGGACTTGGTTTCTTTTTACGAAAATTTGGGCTTTGTAAACCATGGGCTTTCCGATTCAAAACATGGCGGAGTGAGCTGGTATAACATGGTTAAATCAAAACAGGCATGAATGGATTCTTTCTTGAATGCTAGGATACTCGACTGTACGATCTTATATTGAATAAAAGGCCATTTCAATCAGAACTCGCTGTAGGGAGCGGAAGAAGAGATGAGCACTCCCGATCTGCCGGTTCTTTTGGAACAACTAAGGACCTTGCTTAGCATTCCATAGTCTTCATTCCACAGCAGCCTATAAAAGCCGGCACTATTACAAAGAAAGGCTTCAGGAGATAGATTCTCGAATCGATACTGCTCAGACGGACTGGATACCTGGCAATCAAACAAGTTGCGCATATCTTGTTCGATGGAGATGCCCCCGGCTTTGAAGACGAAGCCCGCATATAATTCCAGCAGGAACTGCTCGAAGTCTTGAAGATCTTCTGTTTTAATGCCAGTTTGATGGTGTTCTGGATCATCAAACTGGCTCCCGTAAAACCAAAAATCGGCCAATAAGGCATTGGAGGACAATTGCTCCACTTGCAATATGGCTTTGCGCAGGCCGGCAATTCGGATCTCTATCCTCAAATGCAAGGAATGAATGCGGAGGGAGTGCAAATCTTCTTCGTCGCAAGGGAATCCTGCAGTGAATGCATCAACGAGGCCATCGATATTTTCATCCTCAAAATTGATCCTGATGGGGAAGGAGGAAAGTTTGTTGATCAAAGAGCGGGCCGCTTCTTTTTTGCCTGCTTCCTGCTCCAATAGAAAACTCACCTCAAGAAACGGGCCGCCTTGCAGCCAAATCTTGTCCATAAATCCACCTCCCAAATACCGCTGATTCCTCCAATTGTACATGGAAAGAACCATAAAGAAAACCGGACCTGCAGGCTGTTTAGGCGCTGCAATCCGGTTATTCTGAATGCCATGGTTATTGTTTTGCTTGGGCTTTCTTTGATTCGTTCAAATCGACGTCCACGGAGGTGACAAAATAGCGTTTGTCAGGAGAAGTTTGCAGCTCCACTTTTTTTCGGTCGAACAGTGAAACCGTGTCGATTTTCTTTATTTCACCCGTCTTTTTGTCTTCTTCGTAAATACGGTAGCCGATGATGGCATCATCGCGCACTGCATGCCAAGAAATATTGAACGAGGTGGCTTTGACGTTTGTCGGCGGTTCTGGCTCTTTTTCCTTTGTAGCCGAATCGGAGACCAATTCCGCGGATACGACAAGCCGTTCTTCATGTGAACCGATTTTCCGGTTGAAATCGCCTGTGCACGTGATCAAGTTGATCATGCGTTTGCCCGAGCTGCCGAATATTTCTTCAATCGGTGCTTCGTCTGTCTCGTAGCTCACCATTTCGGTTACTTGGAAAACCATTTCGCGTCCATCACGATCTGTCAATATGACTGTCTCGCCGATTTGCATTTTCTTTAAATCATAAAAAATCGCAGGACCCGTCAAGCTATCGACATGGCCGGCAAGAACGGCATGGCCTTTTGCTCCGACTTTGAAGCCGGGTTCGAACCAGCCGACTTCATCGACATCTTCAGGCACACCCATTTCACCGTTTTCCAATATGCCGGTTGCCTCTATTTCCGCTTTGGCTTTAATAGAGGGAATCTCGATTTGGGCCGGCTCCATGCCTTTTATGCTTTCTTGGCGCTGCCGCTGTAAAGCATCCAATTTTTCCCGCTGGGCAGGGAGGACCGGGAATTCGGCAATTTTATCAAAAGCTTCATCTTTTTCTTTGGCAACTGTTTCGATTTTTGTTTGAACTGGCGCACTATTTTTTTCAGTTGGCGGTTTTTCAAATGCTGGACCATCCGCCAGCGGGTTCATGACAAAAAACAGCGCTGCGCATAGAATCAATGCAGTAGCCATCGTGAATATTTGCTTCATGCTTAACCCTCCCTTTCAACAGGAATAGAGAGAGCGCAAAGGCCCTCTCCTGATATTATTGTTGCTTGCTTTGACGGTATGTCAGTGTTCCGGCGCCAAGCAAAATCAATGAGCTGAGTGTAACCCAAAGAACCATAGTGTTTGATTGGCCAGCTGTCCAGCCAAATCCTGTTTTCGGCATTTTTTCAGGTGCATCATTGTGGAAGTTGTCAGGGAACTGATCGACGATGGCGCTGCTTAGTGCGGCACCAATATCAAACATCAGAGCATAGCCTGTACGGTATGTTTCGTAAGATGTTTCAAAGTCGCCTGCAACATACTGATTGAAAGTGTCAATAACAGAAGTTTCATGCGCCTGGATTCCGGCAATGGTGTCTTCTTTTGGCATGCGGTCTTCAGTGGCTGTGCTTAGAAATGTTCCGAGCTCTGTAGCGAATTCATTCGTCAAGGCGTCTGCCGCTTCACCCGCAGCTGCTTGGTCCTCTGAAGCCGCAGCTCCTGCAAGGTCACTTTGTACGGAAATATGCTGGTTGTCCCAAATTTCCACGAATTGCGTGCCGGCTTCTTCCCCGTATATGGAAGCGATGGCGCCACGGAATTCTTCAGTATTCTGGTCTTGCGCCCAATTTGCAAAGTCAAAATCCTCTGCGCCGTTATAGCCTTTTGCCATGCTCAATTGCGCCAAAGCAAAATGTTCGGCTGCAATGCGGTTCACTGTCGAGCGGAAATCTCCGGCTGGAGTATTTGGATCAGAAAATTTATCCGGGAACTGAGTGGCGATGGCGCCACTGATGGCACTTCCTGCACCGAAAATCTGTTTGAATCCTTCCAAGTAAGATGTGTACGCTTCTTCGTATTTTCCTGCTGCGTAAAGGTCAAAAGTGTCTTGCACAAAATCTTCATGTTGGCGAAGTGCTTGGGTCGCTCCGTCCTCCGGCAAGTTGCCTTCAGTGGCAGTCCCTAAAAATGCGCCCATATCATCTACAAACGATTGGATTTCCTCGAGCGCTTCTTTTTGCATTTTCTTATCGCCTTCTTTGACGGCTAAGGCATATTCTTCTGTCCCTGTATTGTGTTTTGTGAAAATTTCTTCGAATGCTGCACCGCCTTCTTCACCGTATACAGAAGCGATGACCGGTTCCATGTCTGCGGCGTTGGCTTCAAGTGCTGCAACCGCTGCTTCAGCGCCTTTGTCCCCGTCGTAGACTTTCATCATGGAATCGACTGCAAGTGCATAATGCTCTGATAACAGAGAGTCAAGTGTCGCACGCAGTTCCACGCCTGTAGTATCGGTTTTCGGTGTACCATGTGCGAAAGCAGTTGTTCCTGTTCCGGCGGCCAAAAGCGCCGCCCCTACTACCGGTGCCAAAAATTTTCTCCATTTCATCAATAAACCACTCCTCTATTTCTGATTTCTTGCCTACCTAACGCAATGAGTTCAGGAATAGATCACTTTTTCATAAAAAATTGCTTCAAGTAAAGTTAAAAGCAGGCGGTTTATTAATAAATTGTATATTTTGGAAAAACAGTCCCTGTATTGTGATAGTATATGTGACCAAAGGGGGAGAGAGATGGGGTGGATGATTGTTGTAGTAATAGCTTATTTACCTATTTTTATAGAATTCATCGGCGCATAAATTTTCTTGAAAGCGAAGTGGAAAGACTGAAAAAGGAACTTTAATCCCTTTGGAAAACGTCCGCCTGCGTTCTGCTTGTTTTCCTTTTAGCTATGGAGCAAAACAGCGGAGATTCCTGCAGGAAAGCGAGACAGCTGAGACCCGAAGGGAACGAGTTGTGCAAAAATATTGTAGAACTCGTTTGCTCCTGCAACACTGCGCGCTTCGTCGCAAAGCCATTAGCCGAAACTTTTCGGCTAATGGCTTTGCAGCTGTTTTACGGAATAGCAAAGGCTATAAGTTTTCAATTTAACAATGAATAGAAGTTCCTCATCAAGCTGAAAAAGAGGCGCCATCTGGCGCCTCTTTTAAGCAGTCAATGGGGATATTTATTTCACGCCTGAACTTTTTAGGAAGTTGATCATTTCTGTATTGAAACGTTCCGGCTCATCGCCGTTGATGCCATGTCCGCTGTCCTTGAATGGAACAAGAACAGAGTTGGGAATTTGTTTTTCCATTTCTTCGCCAAGCTCATAGGCGCAGATCTGGTCTTTCTTTCCATGAAAAATAGCGGTCGGCACTGTAATATCGGCCAACTCGCCGCGCAGATCCTCATCACGCAATGCAATGGCTGCATTGATCGTGGAATGTGCACCGGCTTCAAGTCCCAGCATCTGGAACCAGTGAAGGAATTCGTCCGATTTCTTCTGTTCAAAGAACATATCAGCGAATTGGGCCAGGAAAGCTGGGCGGTCCTGCTTGATTTGTTCGATGATGTCATCCACTTCTTCAGCCTTCAAATTGATGTTGAAATCATCCCGCTGTGTGAATAGTGGAGCCGCCGCGCTCATCAGCAACAGTTTGTCCACGCCTTGCTGGCCATATTTGGTCAGATAGCGGATAGCGATGGGGCCTCCCATCGAGAATCCGCCAAGGACGAAACTCTCCAATCCCAAATGGTCGATAACTGCTTTCACGTCGCTTGCCTGTGTATCGTAGTCATAGCCGGACCATGGCTTGTCCGATTTGCCGAATCCACGCAAGTCAATGCCGATAAATCGGAATCCTTGCAGCGCCAGTTCGTTTGCCTGCATTTCAAACGATTTGCTGTTCAAAGGCCAGCCGTGGATAAAAACGACAGGCTGCCCGGTGCCGATATCTTCCACAAATACTTTTACTCCAGCTTCCACTTCAATATAATGTCCCAAATTCTTTTCCTCCTCTTATTTTTTTGTTTTACTTGCTAATATTTAAGGTTCCCTAACTATCTTTAATTAAACAATTCCGAATTCATGATATATAAGGTGATAATATCTTCTAAAAAGATACCAGAACCATATTTGGTGAAAAGTGAACTAAGAAGCCTTTCAAAACGTTATGTTATAAAGCTTTTACATCTAAAGCGCGATGGTTTTCCATTCAACAGCTTCCACCTGCCACGCAAGATGTAGTAAGCTTGAAGGACGACATCAAAAAAAGGGGAACGTTCATGGAGAAAAGTTCAGACTTTATGTTATACGGCCGTATACAGCAAAAAGACAAAGCGGCGCTTGAACAGCTGTACGACCGTTATGAAAAAATCCTTTTTTCTTTCCTTGTCAAAATGACTGAAGATCCGGATTTGGCAGAAGAAGCTCTGCAAGAAGTCTTTATCAAGTTATGGCGAGGCACAGGGGAATATAATGAAAGCAAGGGGAAATTTACATCCTGGTTATTTACAATGTCACGCAATGTGGCAATAGACCTGATCCGGAAGCGTAAAAAACCTATGGTTCCTTTGGAAGAAATCGGCGACTTGGTGAATAATGAGTCTACAGTCGAAGAAGTGGCGGAATGGCAGGAACAAAAAGAACAGATTGAAACTGCTGTCCAAGAGTTGTCAGGCGAACAGCAAAAGATGATCCAGCTATTTTATTTTAAAGGATATACGCACGAAAAGATTGCCGGTATTTGTGATATCCCGCTTGGAACGGTAAAGAGCAGGATTAGGCTGGCACTGAAAAAATTGAAAAAATCACTGCACGGTGTGCAAGAAAGGGGGGCTATTGATGACTAAAATGAATTGTGGGCACGTAGTGGATTATTTGAATGGCACATTATCCGATAAAGAAATTCGGGAATTTGAAGAACACCTTAAAACTTGTGCAGATTGCCAGCAAATTCTGGAACTGACAGGTGAGCTCCCTTACCTTGCCGAACCGATTGAACCGCCGGCAGAGATGAAAACGCGAATACTTGCAAATGTTTTTGAAGAAGATGCAGGAAGGGAGCAACAGCCAGAACCGAAAACGGCAGCAGTCCCGATGGCTAAGCGCATGCCGAAGCGCAATTGGTGGCCACCACTTATAGCAGCGGTCCTTTTACTGTCCCTGCTCGGCAACGCTTACGCATTTTTCCAGCTTTCCGGCCAACAAGAACCGGAAACTGCGATGCAGGAGGTAAACCTTCAGCCGAACGAATTGTTTGAAGGCGCGGCACAAGCAAAACTGATAAGGGAAGATGGTTCGCTTGATGTGGTCGTATCAGCTGACGGCCTTGAAGAATTGCGAGGCGATGAAATTTATCAAGTATGGCTGCTGAAAGAAGGACAGCCGATTCCCGCCGGCGCCTTTAAGCCGAATCCTAGTGGAGAAGGCGCCGCATATTTTAGCCTAAACGAAAATACTGAAGGCTGGGACACAATAGCTATCACACGCGAACCGCAAGCGGGCAACGAATTGCCTCAAGGCGACATTGTCCTCAGTTCCGAACTTTAAACTTATCAATCAAGTTTTTCTTGATCAAAATGCACTCGTTTCTCGAGTGCATTTTTTATTTTGAGTTCAAAAAGCGAAAAGACAGCAAAAAACCGCCAAGATTGTTCTTGGCGGTTTTTCATTAAGCTTAAGCTCTTTTATTAAAAGCCTTTGTTGTTGCGGTCTGTAGTATTTGTTGTATTGTCATCTTCGTCGATATCAGCAACTTCACGGCGAACAGTTTCGTTCACGTGTTCAGTGTCCTGAACTTTCTTTTTGCCGACAACGATTTCTTCGGAGACAACATCTTTCTTCGAAACGTTTACGCGTTCTTCGGAAACCGGTACATTGATTGTATCGTTAGTATCGCGGAAAGTGTCGGTGCCTGTCACTTCTTCATTTACCGGACGGCGTTCTACATAGACTTCCTCGCGTTCAACCGGTACTTCGATTGATTGGTTTTCTTCAACAACATGTTTACCGACGTTTACTTCGCCAGTTTGCACGCGTTCTTTGCCTACATTCAAGCGCTCTTCATGAAGGCGCAGGCGCTCTTCGTCTGTCATATTCGCCTCATCTCTTGATGAATCGAATGTGTTGCCCGCAGTGCTGCCTGTAGTTCCTGAAGTGGAACCGAATGTGCTGTCGTTGTCTGTAGTCGAACCGAATGTGCTTCCAGTACCTGACGAAGATGAACCGAATGTGCCGCTCGTATCAGACGATGACCCCAACGTATCGCGGTCATTTGATGTCAATCCGGAAGTTGTGCTGGATCCGAATCCTGCAGCCGTTTCACTTGAAGTATGGCCAGTTCCTGAAGAACTGTTATAGCTTTGGCTATAACGATCATACGAATCGCCATAATCACTGTCTACATATAGAACAAGTTTGCCGTTTTGTACTTGGCGATAATAATCTTCTTGTTCGTGCTGGTCTAAGCCCATTCCATTGAACGCTTCCATAGAAGAAGATTCACCAGAGAGTGCTGACATGAATTTGCCCATAAATCCTTGGTCTTCTTTCTCGCCAGCTGCGTCTACGTGAACGTCAGTCTGGTTTTGAACCATTGAAAATGAGTTGTCATCTTGGCCAACAACATACATATCTGATTCGTTATAGCCTTGTGCCTTAAGTTCCGTTACTTTGCTTAAAACTTCCGCTTGCGTGTCAAATACTCCGATAAATGTATTGTCTTTTCTCGCCATGGTAAATTCCTCCTTGTAATGTTGGATAACCTTAAACTCAGGTAATGCTTGTTTACCCAAGGTCTTCTACAAAATAAACATTCAGCATTACGGACATGGGGAAAAGGGTTTTTGAACCCTTGGTACATAAGGATTTTAAGCATGAAAGGTTTTTGGGAAGATGTACAAAAACAATATTTTTTTGATGAGCCGATTATGTTTGATGTTCGCTGACCAACTTGTTTTCTTTTAAGCGTATAGTCCCGTATTAAAAATTATTTCAAAGGCTGCCAACTCTTGCGATAAGCCAGTGGGGTAGTCCCAACCCGCTCTCTAAAGAGATTTATGAAGTGGCTGACGTTAAGGACACCAACTTTTTCTGCAATGTCAGCTATAGACTCATCTGAATACTTCAACAAATTTTTAGCATAAGTGATTCGGTAAGAAATCAAAAATTCATTGGGCGTTAGGCCAGCGTATTTTTTGAACTCTCTTGCAAGGTGGTATTTGCTGATGTTGAATTGCTTGGCTAAGTGCTCAAGTGACACTGGCTCATTAAAATGCTGTTCCAAATAGCGCATAATGGCTTTTATGGTATCGGGAATAAAATCACCAACTGCCTGCGAACTGTTAGCGGAGTAGAGGCATTCGGTTAAGAGATCCACTATGATTTTTGAACTAAGCGGTTCTGAATGGGGAGTGTATTCACGATGAAGCTGTATCAGCTGCTGCAGAGAAGATTTTGCGCGTTCAGGATTCTTCAGCGTGATAACCGGAGATTCAGACAGTTGGAAATAGTGATAATAGCCGCTGATAGTGGCTCCATTCAAGTGCACCCAGCCGAATTCCCATAAGTTATGTTCACCTGTCTCATAATACTGATAATCCATGCAATGGATAAAAAATGCCTGGTCGGCTTCGAGTTTGTACTGCTTGCCTTTAAATTTCAAAAAACCCGTTCCCGATAAAGTGACGGCGATCAAGTAGGAGTTCAGCTGCTCCCGCTCAGTGAAGTAGCCCGGTTGAGTGCGAAAATAACCTACTTCTTCAACGTAGAAAAAAGAATATCTGGCAAGTTGGCTAGGTGTGGCGATAAGGCGGATTGAATCTTCTGTCCAATTATGGGCAGCCTGTTCTCGGTAATATGCCATCATAGACCTCCGCAAGATTCTATTATTTTTAAACAACATTATAGGATGAAGTATAAAGTGTAAACGGATACACTGGGGAATAATCATGGGATTTTATTAAAAGGAGGCGTTAGCTATGAATTTTCAATCAATCAAACCGGCAAAAAAAGCACGGATAGGCATCTATACAATCGGTTTGCAAGCTTATTGGAGCCAATTTCCAGGATTGAAGGAAAGGATAAAAGACTACGGGAAATTTTTGGAGAAAAAGATGTCTCGATACGGGGATATCTATAATTATGGACTGGTCGACACGGAGGCCGAAGCCAGAAGAGCCGGTTACTGGTTTAATGAGAAAAACGTTGATTTGATTTTCTGCCATTCTGCTACGTATTCAACCAGTTCGGCGGTTTTGCCTGTCCATCAGCTCTGTAAAGCTCCTGCCGTCATTTTGAACTTGCAGCCGACTGCAAAAATCAATTACCGGCATACAACAACGGGTGAATGGCTCGCGCATTGTGGAGCTTGCCCGGTACCGGAAATTTCAAATGCTTTTAACCGGGCAAGAATTCCGTTTCGGGTTGTCAACGGATTGCTTGGTTTGGAGGAGACACCCGAAATTTCATTGGCAAATGAAAAAACAAGCGGACGTAAAGAAGCGCTCCGCGCATGGAAAGAGATTGAAGAATGGATTCGTGCGGCGGCGGTTCCCCGTACATTGCGCGAAAGCCGCTTTGGATTTTTAGGAAACACATACAATGGCATGCTGGATATGTACAGTGATTTCACAATGATCCAAGCGCAGACCGGCCTTCATGTCGAAGTCATGGAAATGGGGGATCTTGACAGGTTCTTTAAGGAGGTCACCGAAACTGCTGTAAGAGAGAAGCTGGAAGAAGTCTACGCCATGTTCGAAATCAGCGGTGATTCCCAGTCAGATCCTATCGCCAGAAAACCGACACAGGAACAACTGGAGTGGTCTTGCAAAGTTGCAGCAGCGCAGGAAAAAATGGTGAAAGAATATGATCTTGATGCTTTGGCTTATTATTATCACGGTTCACCCGGCAGCCATTTTGAACAGCTTCAATCGGGATTCATCGTCGGCCATTCCTTGCTGACTGCAAAAGGCATTCCCTGTTCAGGAGAAGGGGATTTAAAAACGGCAGTCGGCATGAAAATAGCCGATATTCTTGGGACAGGCGGCAGCTTTTCAGAAGTGATGGCGGTAGACTATGACGCAGAAACCATTTTGCTCGGGCATGACGGACCATTTCACATCGCCATATCAGAAGGCAAGCCGGTTCTTCGGGGCATGGGGCTATATCATGGGAAACAAGGAACAGGGGTATCAGTGGAAGCTAAAGTTCAAACAGGTCCCGTAACCATTTTAAATGTCACCCAAACCGGGGATGGCAATCTCAAGCTGATAATCGGTGAAGGCGAGTCGATAGCCGGAGAGATTATGCAAGTCGGCAATACCCAAACGCCCGTGAAATTCCCAAAACAGCCGGATGAATTCATGGAACAGTGGTTTACAGAAGCGCCGACCCATCATTGTGCAATGTCCATTGGGAGCAACGCGAAGCTTTTTCAAAAAGTGGGAGAGCTGTTGAGTGTGAAGCATGTGACTTTGTGAAAGCATTAGTTGCCTATAAAAGAGAGGCTGCAAGCGGTCTCTCTTTTATATATGGGCCACTGAAAAAAGAGAGAGCTAAATTATCTGAAAAGTGTTAAAATATCCGTAAATTTAAATTTGCTTCTACATGGATCTGGCAGGTTTATAAATTGATAATGCACAGGAAGGAGCGTGCATTCACCTATGAAATTATTTTTCAGTCTTGTTTGTACCTTGTCTCTTGTAAGCGCTTGCGCTATGCCTGTTGCTGACCATGGAAATTATGATGTTATCTATTCAATAGATGAAGTTGTACAAGAAAAAGCGGATGCGAAACAAGCTCAGCAAATCACGATAGCGGTCGTCCCTAAAGTGGTGAATATCCCCTATTTTAATGCGGCAGAAGAAGGGGCCCTTGAAGCGGCAGAAGATTTAGGGGTCAATCTTCTCTATGAAGGGCCTGCTTTTGCGGATGCTGGCCAGCAAATTTTAATCATCGAGGAATTGATAGAAGAGGAAGTGGATGCGATTGCCGTTTCAGCAAATGACCCTGAAGAATTGGCGCCCATTTTATTGAAAGCAAAGGAAAAGGGCATCCATGTGATTACCTGGGATTCCGATACGGTCCCAGAAGCAAGGGATTTTTTTATAAACATGGTGGATCCTGAAACGCTTGGCCGTCATTTGATGGATACACTGGCATGGAACACGGATGAAAAAGGTGAGTTTGCGATATTGACAGGGGCTTTGTCGGCTGCAAATTTGAATGAATGGCTCCATTGGATAAAAGTTCACCAAAAAGAATATTATCCGGACATGACCTTGGTTGAAGTATCGGCAAATGATGATGATTCCCAGCGCGCATATGCATCAGCAAAAAAGCTGCTTGAGAAATACCCGGACTTAAAAGGCATTATCGGCAACTCCTCGGTTGGGCCTCCAGCAGCCGCCCAAGCGGTGAAGGAATTAGGAAAGGAAGGGGAAGTGGCAGTAGTGGGGCTATCGTCACCCAATCCGATGAACGAATACTTGAAAGATGGCTCGGCCCAGATTATCACATTATGGAGCCCTAAGAAATTAGGCTATTTAACAGTGGCGTTAACCAACAATGCGTTGAAAGGGATAGAGCCTTTTGACTGGCAGGAAATCGCCAAGGTGGGAAAGATACGGATGTTCAACAATACGGTGATTATGGGAGACCCGATGGATTTTACAAAAGAGAATGTGGATCAATATGATTTCTAAACTGACGAAATTTAAAAATTACCGGCTGCGGACCAAATTGATTGTCACTTATGTATTGCTTACGGTTATACCGATTTCTCTTTTGGGCTATATCGCTTACAGCCAGTATACAAATTCCATTGAAGAACAAGTGGGCGAATATATTCCAAAGCTTTTGGAACAAGCGAATGAAAACATTGCCAACCAAATAAGGGAATTGAGAAAGTTTCCGGATCTGATTTACAGCTCAGATGAAGTGGTCGGAATTCTGAGGAAGGATGCTCATCAAAGCCGTTCATCTCTTTTGCAGGACGAGTTCACTGTTAACAATTATTTGTCGAGAACCTTCATTAACGGAGGCAGCCAAGACATTTTAGGGGTCTTCGTAATTTCGAAAAACCGACTTTTTCAAAGCACTAAAATTCCCTACACTAATTTCGGGTTGATGGATTATTCCCAATCATACGGGCAGGATATCCAGCTGAAAACTGACGACGTTTTCGTCCTGCCGCATCAAACTTCGCTGCGTTTCGAAGGAAATCCGCCATTTGTTCTGATCATGAAACAACTTACCGATTTGGAAAACAGAACCGATCTCGGCACTGTCCTTGTTGCGGTCAATGTCACTTTTTTGGAAGATGTCATCAACGATATGAGCGAAGAAGGAAAAGCGGATTTGTGGATGATGAACAAAGAAGGACGAATTATTTACCATACGAATTCCTCTGAGATCCGGACGATTGACCGGGAATTTGATGAGTACCCCAAAATAAACGGCAGTTTCCGGACGACCCAAGAAAACGCAAACAGGTTGATCAGTATAAATTATATGGATGAAACGGGCTGGACTTTGGCGCATAGCATTTTAGCCAAAAATTTGACCGAGCAAACCGATCTGGTGCGTAATGCTTCTATTGCAATCTTTATTGTTTTTGTTTTTATCAGCACCATTATTTCTATCTTGCTGGCGTGGAATGTATCAAGTCCGCTTAACCGGCTGACCAAAGTCATGAAGCGGGTTGAAAAAGGAGATTTTGATGTGGATTTGGCGATTGGCACAACCGATGAAGTGGGAATGCTTGCCAATAACTTCAATTCCATGATTACAGAAATCAAGGACCTTATCCGTGAAAATTATCAAACGGAACTGAAGCAAAAAGAAGCGGAGCTCTATGCCTTGCAGTCTCAAATCAATCCGCATTTTATGTACAATACATTGGAAACGATTGCCATGTCGGTTGAAGATGATGAAAAAGATACAGTCATAGAAATGGTTACACTGCTCGGACGGATGCTTCGCTTTTCAATCGGCAATAAAGAAGCGATGGTACCGATTGCGGACGAATTGTTGCATGTGAAAGACTATTTAACGATTCAAAAGATCCGCTTCGAGGAAAAATTCGATTTTTCCATTCAGGAAGAAATAGAATCTCAAAATTATTATACGCCAAAGTTCATCCTGCAGCCGATTGTCGAAAATGCCGTTAAACATGGCCTTGTATATGGACGCATTACAAGCATTGAAATTGATGTCTGCCTGGTTCCCGGCAGTGGCGGAGCAGAAGAAATCGCTCTTAAAGTAAAAGATAACGGATCTGGCATAAAAGAAGAGACGCTGGCAGACATCCACCAGATACTGGCTTCAGATCCGATGGCCAAGCGCAATTCGCATTTTGGGCTGATCAATGTCCATGCGCGCATTGCCATGAATTTTGGCAGCGGCTTTGGCCTGAACATTACAAGTGGCGCCGACCAAGGAACAGAAGTTGAAATTAGAATTCCGGTTCTTAAAAATGGCAATGAAGGAGGTCACTATGGACTCAAAAAAAATTAAAACGGTCATTGTTGACGACGAAAGCCGCATCCGCCGGGGAATAGAAAAATTGGTGTTGTCCTGTGGGGAAGATTGGGAAGTTACAGCATCTTTCGGTGATGGAATTGAATTGATTGAGGCTTTTGAAAAAGAGCCGTTTGAATTTGACGTTTTGCTTACCGATATTCGTATGCCGGTAGTGGATGGCCTTACCTTGATCAAAAAAATGAAAGCAGTGACTTTTTTTAATCCCATTGTCATTAGCGGATTTGATGATTTCAATTATTTGCAGGTGGCTATGAGAGAAGGGGCGCTGGATTATTTACTAAAGCCCATCGACCGTGAAGAATTTAGGAAACAGCTGGAAGTGCTGAAGTGCAAAGTGAAAAAACAGTGGGAAGAGCAGGAACAAGCCGACTTATTGCAAAGTGAGGCCAATAAACTGAGCTATATCAAACAAGTCGAAAAATTGAACGAAGTAACAAAGGGATTTGAGTTCGACATTTCTTTAGTGGACTGGACAAGCGGTTTTCCAAAAGGCTTCTATACATTAATCCAGATTGCGATTGACCAGCCGTTAAGTTACTCTCAGACCATGCCGAAGGACGAGTGGCATACATGGGTCCTTGCTAACGAAAACATCATTGGTGAGCTGCTTCGGGATAGCAAAAGGGAATTTTGGGAATGGCGGGGAGAAGCAGCTTGTTTTTGGTCATTGTTATGCAGCAACGAAAGTGAAAGTGAAGAAGAGTTTAAAGAGGCGATCCGAAACTTTGTATATGAACTCCAAAGCAATGTCCAGAATCTCTTGCCCTTTACGAATTCAGTTGCAATTAGCCAATCCTTTGAAGATTTAGCCTGTCTGCAAACAATCGCTAATGACGTGCTAGCACTCATGCAGTACCGCTCTGTTTTTGGAAATAACCAAATCCTGCTGCAAGATTCGAGCGAAATCCTCATGATAAAAACGGAATTGAAGAATGCAGGTAAGCTGCAGCAGTCGATACAACAAATTATTCAAGCGTTGGAGCGCATGAATGAAACAGAATTGAAAAAGCAACTTGGTTTGTTCACAGACGAGCTGCATTCGCTGCGCCTATCCAGTGAAACGGAGTTTTTCCTGCAATCGCTCAGCATCCAGCTGATTAACTACGTGATCAAATGCACTCCTCGGGTAAACAACGATTTGCTTGATGTCCATGATACGGCGAACTTATTGAGAAAAACGAAAAACATGGAAGAGCTGAGACTGGAATTGGAAAGTTGGGTCCTGGCTGTTTATCAGAAACTTTCGGTTGCAAACAAAGAAAAAGTCCACAATGAGACAAAAGTGGCCAAAGAATGGATTTTAGAAAATCTAAAGGACAATATCACAATTGAAAAGATAGCCGGCCATGTCTACATGAATCCCACCTACTTCTGTGAATGCTTTAAAAGCGAAACAGGAGAAACGGTTCTCGATTTTGTAACAAGGAGCCGGATCAACAGAGCCAGGGAATTGATACTCACCACAAATCTGAAAGTCTATGAAATTTCAGAAGAGGTTGGGTATACGGACACTAAATATTTCAGCAAACTGTTCAGAAAGTATTATGGAGACCTCCCTTCCAAATACAGAGAAAAATTAAAAGCTTAAAAACCCTCAGAAATGGGGGTTTTTTTAGTGCAAACAAAAACAAACAGAGAATTATCCACCCTTTTCCGAAAATCCTCTCCTTACTGAATATGTACAAAAGAGATAACCTTTATGAAAGCGCTATCAATAAAAGGTTTTCGCAAAACTACTATAGGTATGGGAGTGAAACTATGTCTGAATACGTTTTGGAGATGAAAGGGATAACCAAAAGATTTCCGGGAGTTACAGCTCTAGATCAGGTGAATTTCAAGCTGAAAGCAGGAGAAATTCATGCATTGATGGGCGAAAACGGCGCAGGAAAATCCACGTTTATCAAAGTGATCACAGGTGTTCACAAACCAGATGAAGGAGACATATATCTTAACGGGGAAAAAGTGGAGTTTTCGAGCCCGATTGATGCCCAGGAAGTAGGGATAGCTGCAATTTATCAGCACGTTACAAATTATCCTGATTTAAGTGTGACTGAAAACATATTCATGGGACATGAAAAAGTTCAAAAACTCACCGGGCGCATACGTTGGAAAGAAATGCACGAAGAGGCGCGGAAGATTTTGCGGTCGTTAAGTTCCTCCATTGATCCAAAGGCGGAAATGGGCTCTTTAAGTGTAGCGCAGCAGCAAATTGTTGAAATTGCCAAGGCGATTTCAACACATGCCCGAATCATCATCATGGATGAACCGACAGCCGCTTTAACATCAAGAGAAAGCGAAGAGCTTTACAAAATTGCTGAAAGTTTAAGGGATCGAGGTGCATCAATCGTTTTTATCTCGCACCGTTTTGAAGACATGTACCGGCTTGCATCCCAGGTTACCGTATTGCGGGACGCCAAATACATCGGCTCTTGGGGAATCGATGAAATTTCCAATGACGCGTTGATTGTCGCAATGGTCGGCCGCGAAATCAATCAAGTATTCCCGGACCGGAACGGGGAATTGGGCGAAAAACTTTTGCACGTGGAAGGGCTCAGCAAGGCAGGGTATTTCGCTGATATTTCGTTTACGCTCCGCAAGGGGGAGATTTTAGGCTTGACGGGACTGGTAGGAGCAGGACGGACGGAAGTTTGCCAGGCACTTTTTGGAATCATGCCTTACGACAAAGGGACAATCGAATTAAAGGGTCAAAAGGTCCGAATTCAGAGCCCAAAAGAGGCCATAAAGCTGGGCATCGGTTATCTGCCCGAAGACAGGCAGCTGCAAGGGCTGGTGCTTCAGTGGAGCATCGGAAGAAACATTACGTTGTCTGCTTTGAAAAAGTTTGACGCAAAAGGCTGGCTCAATGAGAAGAAAGAACATGCTTTTACGAAAAATCTGGCTGAAAAAATGCATGTGAAAGCGAACAGCATCTTTGATCTCGTCAGCTCCTTATCCGGGGGCAACCAGCAGAAAGTTGCGGTAGCGAAGCTTTTGACCGCCCAACTGGATGTCATTATTCTCGATGAACCAACAAAAGGTGTGGATGTTGGAGCGAAGACAGCTATTTATGAAATCATCAATGACTTGGCTGCCCAAGGATACGGAATCATCCTCGTTTCATCGGAAATGCTGGAAGTGATCGGGATGAGCGACCGCATCGCTGTAATGCGTGCAGGCAGGATCACCAAAATCCTAGACCGGGAAACGGTTACCCAAGAAAAAATCCTTGAAGCGTCAATGGCAGATAAACCGAAGAAAAATGTCGGATAAGACAGGAAAGGCAAGAGGTGAATCGTATGGCTGAATCTGTAATAGATAATTCTGCAGAACTTCCTGTGGAGAAGAAAACTTCCAAACTGGCGGCGGTTTCAAAGTTTCGCGAACTGGGCTTATTGGCTTTTATCGTCCTGCTTTGCGTCGTCGTCCAAACAAAAAATGCCAGCTTCTTAACGATCGGCAACTTGACGGACATGATAACCAACACTGCAATTCTCAGTATCCTTGCACTGGGCATGATGCTGGTATTGATCACAAGAGGAATTGACCTGTCAATCGGTTCTACTCTTGCTTTATCGGGGATGATCGTAGCACAAACGGTCAGTGTCTACAGCGGTTTGAACCCCATCCTGGCAATTTTGATGGGGACGGCGATCGGGGTTGCATGCGGTGTGGTGATCGGTTTTTTGGTGGCGAAGATCGGCATTCTTCCTATTATAGCGACGCTGGCGATGATGAACATTTTCAGGGGCCTGAATTACACGGTGAGCGACGGGCAATGGATCAGCTCTTACCAAATGCCGACGAGTTTCGTTTCCATCGCAACCAGCAAGATTATCGGCATCAACACATTGGTTTTTATCGCCATAATCATTTATATCGCGGCATTCTATTTTATTAACCACACAAGGACGGGAAGGCAGATTTACGCTGTCGGCAGCAACCCCGAATCGGCGAAAGTGAGTGGCATCAATCAAACAAAAATTTTATTGATTGTGTATTCAATTATGGGTGGTTTGTCTGGCTTGTCCGGGGTTTTGTGGGTATCAAAGTTTGCATCTGCACAAGGAGATACTGCATCAGGCTATGAGTTGACTGTCATTGCAGCCTGTATTCTTGGCGGAGTAAGCATTGCCGGAGGTTCGGGGAAAATTTCAGGAGTCATCTTAGGGGCGTTTTTATTAGGAATCCTGAACAATGCGCTTCCACTTATGAATGTATCGCCTTTCTGGCAGATGGCGATACAAGGTTCAATCATTTTAATAGCTGTCATTATTAACACCCTAGTTAAAAGAGGAGTAGACAGGAACAACCTGCTAAGGAGGAAGATATGACCATGACGCAGAAAGCGATCGGCCAAAATGAATATGTGCAACGGACACTCAAGGATAAACAAGAGTTTTCATGGAAGAAATTTTTTCTCCAGTGGGAATGGTTATTGATTTTAGTTTTCTTTCTGGTCCTGGTTATCAATACCAATCTTTCTCCTTTCTTCTTAAACGGAGCGGGATTGCGGGACGCTACAATGATTTTCCTGGATAAGGCGTTTGTCGTTTTCCCGATGGTCATGATCATGATTCTTAGGGATATTGATATTTCAGTCGGTTCTACAGTCGCTTTATCTTCTGTCATTATGGCGACGCTTTACAATGATTTCAGCCTCCCGATGGGCGCAGCGCTTGGAGCGTGTTTGCTGGTTGGGGCTCTATGCGGATTGGTCAATGGCCTGCTGATTGTGAAATTCAAAGAGCTGTCGGCGGTTATTGTAACGCTCGGAACCATGATTCTGTACCGGGGCATCGCCTACATCATTTTAGAAGATCAGGCATCCGGAAACTTCCCGGCATGGTTCAGCTTTTTCGGATGGGGGAATGTCGGCGGCATGCCGTTTATCTTGATTGTTTTCTCGGTACTTGCGGTTGTATTTACCCTATTGCTCCATAAGACGACTTTCGGAAGACAAATTTTTGCAATGGGAAACAACACGACAGCCAGCCGGTTCTCCGGGGTCCAAATCGACAAAGTGAAAATCATCGTTTTTACATTAGCCGGTGTAATGGCTGCCATTACAGCCATCTTCCTGACTTCGCGAATGGGCAGTACGCGGCCAAACGTGGCAACAATGTATGAGCTGGACGTTATTGCGATGGTCGCTTTAGGAGGCATCAGTACAGCAGGGGGCAAAGGCAGGATGATTGGCGCTATCATTGCGGTTTTCATTCTCGGTTACCTTCAGTACGGATTGGGGCTGATCAATATTCCTTCTCAAACCATGCTTGTCATCACAGGGCTCTTGTTGCTCGCGGCTGTCGGGATACCAAAACTGAATGTCAGCCAGAAGTTCAAACGGTTCAGACGAAAACAGCTGGAATAGGTTACTGGCAGTAGGCCACTCCAGGCTTGCTGCGTAATTATAAAAAACAAACTAAAGGGGCGGAAAAAGATGAAAAAATTTCTATCGAAATGGGCAATGATCGGTTTGGCTGCAACAATGCTCACAGCGTGCGGAAGCCAGGAAGCGGCGCCTGAACAAAACGCAGCAGCAGGCGATTCGGGCGGAGATGGAGCCAAAACGTACGCCATGGTATTTAAAAACACTGGAAATCCATATGGGGAAAAAATGATGGAAGGTTTTGAGGAAGCCATCAAAGAAGCTGGCGGCGAAGTTATTCTCCGTGCTCCTGAGCAGCCGACAGCAGAAGGCCAGATTCAAATTGTTGAACAGCTGATCACTCAAAAAGTGGATTCTATTTTAATCACAGGAAACGACATAGACGCCCTTCAACCAGTTTTACAGAAAGCGATGGACGCAGGCATCAAAGTTCTTTCAGCTGATGCTGCAGTAAACCCGCAAAGCCGGTTGGTGCACGTAAACCAAGCAGATCCGGAACTTATCGGCCGCACGCAGATTCAGGCAGTTTCTGAAATGATCAATGGGGAGGGCCAAATTGCAGTCTTGAGTGCTACATCTCAAGCTTCCAACCAAAACCTCTGGATCGAATGGATGGAAAAAGAACTTGAAAAACCGGAATATGACAAAGTTGAACTTGTAAAAGTTGCTTATGGCGATGATTTGCGTGATAAGAGCACATCTGAAGCAGAAGCTTTATTGCTGCAATATCCGGATTTAAAAGCCATTGTATCGCCTACTACTGTAGGGATCGCGGCTGCTGGGAAGGTTCTAACGGACAAAGGGCTGCAAGGGAAAATCGCTTTGACAGGCTTAGGGCTTCCAAGTGAAATGGCGACTTACATTGAAAACGGTGTTTCCCCGGCAATGTTCCTGTGGAATCCGATTGACGTTGGCTACGGGGCTGGCATGACTGCTGTCGCTTTAGTGGAAGGCGATATTACTGGGAAACTTGGTGAAACTTTTGAAGCAGGACGCCTCGGTGAAAAAGAAATTGTTGAAGACGGTGAAGGAACACAAGTCATGTTGGGCGAACCATTCCGTTTTGACAAAGAAAATATTGCCGAGTGGAAAGAAGTTTACTGACAGAACAAAGGGCCGGCCCTGCATGAAGAAGATATTGATGGGAAGCAGCTGTTTCCCATCAATATCCTTTTGTTATAGGGGGGAAATCAGGGCTCTTTATTGATGGGGGGAGCAAGATGGAAAAAAGCAATAAGTTCGCCTGGACTTGGGTGATAAAAGAAGAATTTTTGGATGACTATGTAAAACTCCATGAAGACCCATGGCGCGAAGTGCTCGATGAACATGCCAAAGCAGGAATCCGGAATTATTCCATCTTCCAAAACGGCCCGCAGTTTTTTTATTGCTTTGAATGCGACGATGTTGAGCAGGCATTTGCTTATATAGCGGAAAGTGAAGCCTGCAATAAATGGAATGCCATCACTTCGACTATGGTCAAAGGATCGTTCGATTTCAAAGAGGCGGAACCGATCAAGCCGTTGAAAGAAGTGTTTTATCTAAAATAAAGGTGCCTTACTTTTTCAAGAAGGCAACTTTTACAGCTTCTAAAAGACGCAAGCATCAAACTAATGAAAGCAACTAAAAACTGCAGTTTAGGAAGCTGTCAAAATCAACTGCACAGGAGGTACTTATGGTACAGAAACTATGGAGCGAAGAAAAAGCCAATAATTTAGCTGTTGGACTTAGTGAACTTGTCTACCGGTCGAACTTGATCGGATCTGACCGTTCCGTCTGCAATTGGGGCGGCGGCAATACATCCATGAAAACAATCGAAAAAGACTTTCGGGGCAGAGATATTGAAGTGATGTGGGTCAAGGGGAGCGGTTCGGATCTTGCTACTATGAAAGCTGAAAACTTCACGGGCTTGAACCTGGAAGATATCCGTCCGCTGATGGAGCGGGAGGAAATGTCGGATGAAGAGATGGTGGAGTATTTGTCGCATTGCATGATTGACAGCAAACATCCGCGCGCTTCGATCGAAACTTTGCTCCACGCATTTTTGCCCTTCAAGCATGTCGACCACACACATCCGGATGCCATTATAAGCCTCTGCTGTTCAGATAACGGCAAGGAGCTGGCAAGAGAGATTTTCGGGGATCGATTTGTCTGGGTGCCATATGTCCGGCCAGGTTTTACACTTTCCAAAATGATTGCAGAAGGCGTCCGGAACAACCCTGCTGCTGACCTCGTGCTGATGGAAAAGCACGGCTTGGTCGTATGGGGAGAGACGGCTAAAGAAAGCTACGATAAAACTATTTCCGTAATCAATGAAGCCGAAAGCTTTATCCAGGCGCGCATCGACAAAAGCAAAACTTTTGGCGGCAGGAAATGCGAGTCTTTGCCGGCAGAAGAACAAAAGCGCATTCTAGCCCGGGTGATGCCGTTTATCCGGGGTTCTGTGAGCGAAGAAAAGAAAATGCTCCTGACATACGACAACGGGCATGATGTATTGGAATTCGTCAACAGCCAGGACGCCGCTGCATTATCGCAAATCGGGGCGGCCTGTCCGGATCACTTGGTCCATACAAAGATGAAACCACTGTTTGTCGAGTGGGATCCGGCTACAAAAGATGCTGAACAATTGATCAAGGCGGTTTCTGCCGGCATCGCAAAATTTAAAGATGAATACAAAGCGTATTTCGAGCGCAACCAAAACAAAGGCGATGTGATGTTCGAACCAGCTCCGCGTGTAATACTAATTCCTGGAATCGGTATGGTGAACACCGGAAAAAATAGTGCCATGGCAAATGTCAGCGGACAGCTTTACCATCGGGCGATAGCGGTTATGAAAGGCTCGACGGCGCTTGGCAATTTCGTCTCCTTGAATGAGAACGAGTCGTATAACATTGAATATTGGCCGCTGGAGCTTTATAAATTGTCTCTTGCCCCTGCAGAAGCGGAGTTTTCCCGCAAGGTGGCTTTTGTAACTGGCGGAGCCGGGGGTATCGGCAGCGAAACGTGCCGCCAATTTGCCGCCCAAGGGGCACACGTTGTCTTGGCGGACCTGAATCTTGAAGGCGCTGAAAAAATTGCCGGGGAGCTTACGGAGGAATTCGGAGAGGGCCGTGCCATTGCTTTGAAGATGGATGTCACCAGTGAAGAACAAATACAGGCGGCTTTTCAACAAACTGCATTGGCGTACGGTGGCGTGGACATCATTGTCAATAATGCCGGCCTTGCAACCTCAAGCCCATTTGATGAAACGACGTTAAAAGAATGGAATTTGAATATGAACGTTCTTGGAACCGGCTATTTTCTGGTTGCCCGGGAAGCTTTCAAGCAAATGAAAGATCAAGCGATCGGCGGCAGCATGGTCTTTATCGGGTCGAAAAACTCCATTTATGCGGGCAAGAACGCCTCCGCTTACAGTTCAGTCAAAGCTTTGGAAGCGCATTTGGCCAGATGCATTGCGGCTGAAGGAGGGGAATTTGGAATCCGTGTCAATTCGGTTTTGCCTGACGCAGTTTTGCAGGGCTCTGCGATTTGGGGTTCGAGATGGCGTGAAGAACGGGCGGCGGCGTACGGCATTGAACCTGATCAGCTGGAAGAGCATTACCGCAAGCGGACGACATTGCTGGTAAACATTTATCCGAAAGATATTGCGGAATCCATTTTATTTTTATCTTCATCCAAGGCGGAAAAAACGACCGGCTGCATGATTACCGTAGACGGCGGAGTGCCGGCTGCCTTTACCCGCTAAAAATAGGTTAGCTTTTGGAGGTCTGTCATGAAAAAATATAGCCTTGCTGTAGATATCGGTGCATCCAGTGGCCGGCTAGTTCTCGGGAGCTTGGAAAAAGGACGTCTGGAACTCCAGGAAATCCATCGGTTTGCAAATGAAATCATTGAAAAAAACGGCCATTTCTGCTGGAACATCGAAGTCTTGTTCGAGGAGATAAAAACCGGGATAAAAAAATGCGGCAGCTTGGGAATAGTTCCGGCAAGCATCGGCATCGATACATGGGCAGTGGATTTTGTTTTGCTTGATAAAAACGACCAGCTGCTTACCGATGCAGTCGCTTACCGGGATCCCAGGACAGATGGGATCATGGAAGAAGTCACTGAAATTTTCATGAAAGAACGGCTGTACTTGGAAACAGGCATTCAATTTCAAAAATTTAATACCATTTATCAATTGTATGCTTTGAAAAAACAGCAGCCTGAAATATTCGAAAAAGCGGCGGCTTTCTTGATGATTCCAGATTATTTGCACTTTTTATTGACCGGCAAAAAAACAAATGAATACACCAATGCGACATCAACCCAGTTGATTAACGCGTTTACAAGAAATTGGGATAAAGACATTATCCAAACGTTAGGGTTCAGCATGGACATGTTCCAGGAAATCCTTGCACCTAAATCGGTTATAGGCCCTATAAAGGAAGAATTGGCAGCGGAATTTGGGTTTGGGATGGATGTTATTCTGCCAGCCACCCACGATACGGGGTCAGCTGTCCTGGCGGTTCCGCAATTGGAAGACACCATCTATATCAGTTCAGGCACATGGTCGCTGATCGGTGTAGAAAATTACTTTCCGATCTGTGTCACGAAAGCTTTGGATTACAACTTTACGAATGAAGGCGGAATGGACTATCAATTCCGGTTCTTGAAAAACATTATGGGATTATGGATGATTCAGGAAGTCCGGAGAAATTATGAAAACCGCTATTCGTTTGCTGAATTGGCAGAGTTGGCAAGTGCGGCAAGCGAAACAGCGGCAATTGTGGATGTAGACGACTCCCGCTTTTTAAAACCGGATAATATGGTGGCGGAAATACAGGCTTGCTGCATGGAAACCGGCCAAAAGGCACCGGAAAGCCCGGGAGAAATTGCCAAGTGCATCTTTACAAGCCTGGCAAACAGTTACCAAAAGGCAGTGTTTGAAATCGAAGACATCTTTGAAAAAGAATTCAAATCAATCAATGTTATCGGTGGCGGTTCCAAGAACGAATTATTAAATCAGTTGATTGCGGAAACAACAAAAAAAGAGGTATATGCCGGACCGGTTGAGGCTTCAGCCATCGGAAACCTTGTAGCACAATTGATTGCGTTAGAGGAGATAACAGACATTAAGGAAGCCCGATACATTGTCCAGCAGTCTTTCGAAGTAAAAAAATATATGAATTCAATAAGTGAAAAACAAGGAGGGGTTGTATGAGTGTGAAAAGTCAGTTTGAAGAAGCCAAAAAAGAATATGAACAATGGGGAATTGACGTAGAGAGCATTTTTGGGAAACTGAAAAACGTCCCGATATCTGTCCACTGTTGGCAAGGGGACGATATTGGCGGGTTTGAGATAAACAAAGAAGCGCTCTCCGGCGGCATTGATGTGACGGGCAACTACCCAGGAAAAGCGACGACCCCTAAAGAATTGAGACAGGATTTGGAGAAAGCGCTTTCCCTTATTCCCGGGAAGCACCGCGTGAATTTGCATGCAATCTATGCTGAAACGGACGGAGAAGTGGTGGAAAGGGATCGTTTGGAACCAAAGCATTTTGAGAAATGGGTGGCATGGGCAAAAGGATTGGGGTTGGGCCTCGATTTTAACCCCACTTTATTTTCGCATCAAAAAGCGGCAGACGGCTTGACGTTGTCCCATCCCGATCCGGAAATCCGAAAATTCTGGATCAATCATTGCATCGCCAGCCGGAAGATAGGCGAATATTTTGGCAAAGAATTAGGAACTCCTTGCTTAACGAATATCTGGATCCCAGATGGTTTTAAGGACACCCCGAGTGACCGGCTGACCCCAAGGAAACGGCTGAAAGAGTCGCTTGATGAAATTTTTGCGGTTGAAATAGACGAGCGGCTTAATATAGATGCGGTGGAAAGCAAATTGTTCGGCATCGGTTCGGAGTCGTTTGTGGTGGGATCGCACGAATTCTACTTGAGCTACGCTTTAAAAAATAATAAATTATGCTTGCTCGATACGGGGCATTATCATCCTACGGAAATGGTTTCCAACAAAATTTCAGCTATGCTGCTGTTCAATGACCGGCTGGCCCTCCATGTCTCAAGGCCGGTGAGGTGGGACAGTGATCATGTTGTAACGTTTGACGATGAATTGAAAGAAATCGCTTTGGAGATCGTCCGCAATGACGCGTTGGGTCAAGTGATGATCGGCTTGGACTTTTTTGATGCCAGCATCAACCGGGTGGCCGCTTGGACCATCGGCACTCGCAATATGATCAAAGCGCTGCTCTATGGGATGCTATTGCCTAATGGACATTTAAAAGCGCTTCAGGAGCAAGGGGATTTCACAAAAAGACTTGCGCTAATCGAAGAATTTAAAACCTATCCATTTGGCGCCATTTGGAATTATTACTGTGAAGCGCAAAATGTGCCGGTAAAAGAACACTGGCTTGATGAAGTCGTGCAATACGAAGAAACCGTGCTCGCTAAAAGATCTGAGGGTGCCATGCTGGATGCCTTGGAGAGAGCCTGAGATGTAAGGACAAATATGGCACGAAGTGCAGTTAGGAGGAAGAGGAATGCTTGTAGCGGAGCGTCATAAAAAAATGGCGTCACTTGTCAACGAAAGGGGCAGCAGCCGGGTTTCCGAACTCAGCCGTATCTTTAAGGTGACCGAAGAAACTATCCGACGCGATTTAGAAAAGCTTGAAACAGAAGGGAAATTGAAGCGCAGCCACGGCGGAGCTGTAAGCATTAAAGAAAATGACTTGGAATCTTCCTACAGCGAACGGGAAATACGAAACGTCCAGGAGAAAATGGCAGTGGCAAAAGAAGCCATAAAGCACGTCTCCAACAATGACCGCATTATTTTGGATGCCAGTACGACGGCTTGGTACATGGCGAAAATTCTCCCGGATATGCCATTGACTGTAGTGACGAACTCATTGAAAGTAGCGATGGAGCTGGCAACTAGGGAAAAAATCACAGTGATTTCCATCGGCGGTACGCTAGTGCGAAAATCGTTATCATTTGTCGGCCCGCAAACAACCAACGCTTTGGACTGCTACCATGTCAACAAAGCGTTCATATCATGCCAAGGAGTTCACCCGGTAAGGGGGATTAGCGATTCCAGTGAAATGCAGGCATTGGTGAAAAAAAAGATGAGCGAAATTGCGGACGAAGTTTATTTATTGGCGGATCATACGAAGTTCGGTTTGCAGGCTCTTTCATGGGTTGCTTCCATGCAATCAGTTGATTTTATCGTAACGGACTCAAAAACGAGTGAAAATCAGCTGAAAGATTTCCGTGATTATCCTGTAGCCGTAATTCAGCCAATAATGCATCATTGGGGGTAAGAAGGGGCTGTTTTTTTTTTTCTGAAAGAACATTTGTTAAAAGCGAGTGAAAAAAGAACTCTAAAAGAGGGGGATGCCATTATGGCGGAGAAAACATATAGAGTGATTTCCGACACCGGAATTCAAGCTCGTCCTGCTGCGCAATTGGTTAATCTGGCTTCACAGTTTGATGCAGATATTTCCTTGAAGTACAACTCCAAAACAGTCAACTTGAAATCCATTATGGGCGTCATGTCTTTGGCAATCGGCAAAGGATCTGAAATTATCATTACAACCAAAGGCAAAGGCGAGCAAGAAGCATTGCAAAGAATTGATTATTTCATAACAGGCGAAATTGCAGAGTAGGCTGCGAATGGCCCGTTGCTTAGATCTGATGCTTAGCTGGAAAATACACGATGGAAGAGTGGATGGAAATGAAAGTCTCTTTGTTTATCACTTGTCTCGCAGAGATGTTTTATCAGGACGTTGCTAAGGATGTCGTAGAAGTTTTAGAACGGCTCGGATGTGATGTCGATTTTCCAAGGGGACAAATTTGCTGTGGCCAGCCTGCGTACAATAGCGGTTACCGGAAAGATGCCCAAAAAGCTGCCAGGCAGATGATCAGGAGCTTCGAGCATTCGGAGTTCATCGTGACACCTTCTGGCTCTTGTGCAGCAATGTTCAAAGAATATCCTGAATTATTCAAGGAAGAGCCGGAATGGCGAAAGCGGGCTGAAGCTCTGGCAAACAAAACGTATGAGTTCACCCAGTTTATCGTAAATGTACTGCATATTGAAGATGTTGGAGCAGTTTACCCGGCAAGCGCCACTTATCACACTTCCTGTCATATGATTCGCTTACTGAAAGAGACAGACGCCCCTTTTAGGCTATTGAAAAACGTTAAAGGGCTCGAACTCTTGCCGCTTGAAAACAGTTATGACTGTTGTGGGTTTGGAGGGACCTTCGCCGTAAAGATGGCGCCGATTTCGGAACAGATGGTAGATGAGAAAATTCGGCATGTGGAAGCATCAGCAGCGACGCTCCTAATCGCAGCGGACAATGGTTGCCTTATGAACATCAAAGGAAGGATCGACCGAAAAGGCAAGCCCATTGAAGTAAAACACATCGCGCAAATTTTAAATACGCGAGTCGAGGGGAGGAAATAACCATGCCCATGAAAATCGGGGAGAAACCGTTTTTCGGCCGAGTTGACGATGCACTGGAAAAAACTTTCATGCGCACAGCCATGGCTTCCGCGCAAGATCGGCTGCGCGGCAGAAAACTGGATGCCACAGTAAGAGACGAGCAAATTGGGGATTGGGAAGAGTGGCGCAGTGCAGGAGAAGAAATTCGCCGCCACACTCTTGAAAATCTCGATTATTACTTGAATCAGTTGAGCGAAAACTTTTCCCGAAAAGGCGGCCATGTATATTTCGCCGATACAGCAGAAGACGCTACCCGCTATATTCAGGAAGTGGCCAAGAAAAAGAATGCGAAAAAAGTAACGAAAGCTAAATCGATGGTGACAGAAGAAATTGGTTTGAACGAAGCATTGGAAGAAATCGGCTGCCAAGTATTCGAAACAGATCTTGCTGAATACATCTTGCAAATAGACGATCATGACCGGCCTTCCCATATCGTCGTCCCTTCGCTTCATAAAAATAAAGAACAGATTCGCGATACGTTTCGGGACAAAGCGGGCTACACAGGAACGGAGGAACCGCGTGAATTGACGGCATTTGCGCGAAGCCAATTGCGCGAAGTGTTTTTAGAAGCGGACATTGGAATCACGGGATGCAATTTTGCTGTGGCAGAATCGGGGACCATTTCACTTGTGACAAATGAAGGCAATGCAAATATGGTGACAACTTATCCTGATACCCAAATCAGCGTCATGGGAATGGAACGTCTTGTCCCAACTTGGGAAGAGCTTGATGTCATGGTGAATCTGCTGAGCAGAAGTGCTGTTGGCCAAAAAATAACCACTTATGTAACCAATTTAACTCCCCAACTAGAGGAAAACAGTGTCGATGCCCCGAAAGAATTCCACCTTGTTATTTTGGATGCAGGACGCTCCAATGCTCTAGGAACGGAATTTCAATCAGCTCTTCATTGCATACGCTGTGCCGCTTGCGTAAATGTATGTCCAGTTTACCGGCACATCGGCGGACATGCGTACGGTTCGATTTATCAAGGGCCAATTGGAGCTGTCTTGTCTCCGATTCTTGGCGGCTACGATGAATACGGCGAGCTTCCGTTTGCTTCGAGTCTTTGCGCCGCTTGTTCAGAAGCTTGCCCTGTCCGGATTCCGCTTCATGAGCAATTGATCCGGCACCGGGAAAACTATGTTGCCCAAAAAGGGAAGATGAGCGAAAAGCTGGCAATGAAGGCATTTGGCATCGGTGCCAGTACCCCGTCTCTTTTTCAAGGGGCAGTAAAAGGGTTGCCGGCCATAATGAAACCTTTGGTTAAAGATGATGGCATTTCTTCTGGACCAGGTCCGATGAAATTATGGACAGCTGTACGGGAATTTCCTGTTCCTGAGAAAAACAATTTTAGGAGCTGGTTTAAAAGCCACAAACAGGAAGGGGAGTCTTGAATGGCTGAAGGGATTGTCCACAATAAAGATGCGTTTTTAAATAGAATCGCCAGTAAACTCGGACGCGAACGAACTGAGGCCGTGGTGCTTCCGAAGTGGAAACATCAGCCTCAATGGGAAGTTTTTAAAAACGATGGAGCAGATGATCTGCTGGGAACTTTCCGCAAAAGCAGCATGGCCAAATCAGCCCTTGTAATCCAAACAGAACGCGCGAACCTCGCTGCAACCGTCAAGGAGGCTATTGAAAAGTATGGTGGTGGATTAGTTGTCACAACTAAAGACCGGCGGTTTGCCGAATATGGTCTTGAATCCTTATTAGCAGATTCCAAAACCCATGTCTGGGATGCCGGCTTGGGAAAAAGGAATATCGAAATCGCAAAACAAGCGAATATCGGTGTGATTTTCAGCGATATCAGTCTGGCGGAATCGGGGACGATCGTTCAATTCAACGATAAAGACATCGCCCGGTCAGTCAGTTTGCTGCCTGTAACTTATATTGCGATCGTTCCCCAATCCACCCTTGTGCCGCGAATGACTCAAGCAACGCAAATGGTGCACCAGGCGGCAGCGGAAGGAAAAGATATTTCAACGTGCATCAATTTCATTTCAGGACCGAGCAATAGTGCTGATATTGAAATGGACATCGTCATTGGTGTGCACGGACCAGTTGAAGCGGTGCATATTGTGGTGGCTGACAAATGAATAAAGCCGGAAAACGGAACGTCTTTCGAATGTCATTTTATGAGATTGGCAAAGGCGTTTTTCTTATGCCCAAAAGGGTACGTATAAATCAGCAAAAACTTTATCTCCATAATTAGGAGTTGGTAGCATGTCCAATAAGATGCCGCGTTCGGGGCTGACGGTTGTTGTCACCGGGGCATCAAGCGGTTTTGGCAAGGGAATAGTGAAGCAGCTGTCAGCGGAAGGGGCGAATGTGGTGCTTGCCGCAAGGCGCACTGGCCTGATTGAAGAGTTAGCTCGGGAATGCGGTCCGAATGCGGTGGCGGTTACGACTGACATCAGCAAGGAAGAAGATATTGCGAACTTGTATGAAACCGCTATATCGCACTTCGGAAAAATCGATGTCTGGATCAACAATGCGGCTCTTGGCATCATCGGCTCGTTTACCAAAGTGCCCCTTGAAGATCTGGTTCGTCTTGTGGAAATCAATATACTCGGTACAATGTATGGCAGCCATTATGCACTGAACCATTTTAAAGAGCAAGGCCGCGGCACGCTCATCAATATGTCGTCATTCGTCAGTAAAGTGCCGCTGCCGTACGGGGCAATTTATACCGGAACAAAAGCGGCCATCACGTCACTCAGCGAAGGGCTTTATCAGGAAATGAAACTGGAAGGCCGGGACAACATCCATGTATGCGTCGTCCATCCGTGGGTGACCGATACGCCTTGGACGGAACATACCGGCAACTACAGCGGCCATGATCTGCGATTTGGTCCTGTAGACAATCCGGAAACAGTCATTGGAGCAGTTATCGGACTGATTGACAAGCCTCAAGAAAGCATCGACATCGGCTTCAAAGTAAAAGGGACGCTGGCTTCCTATAAATTAATGCCGGGTCTCGTAGGAAAACTAAACGGCGCTTCTTTGATGGCGATGCTGCAATCTGCACCGGCAGCTGACGCTACGTCAGGGAGTTTGCACATTCCTCAACCAGGCGGCACGGAAGTCTCAGGCGATTTGCGTGAAAAGCTGAAGCGGAAATTGAAAGGCCAGGAAGAAGCATAAGAGATAACAGACAGGAGGAAAGCAAGATGCGGGATAATACAAATCGGCAAGGATTGACGGTGGTTATTACCGGGACATCAAGCGGCATCGGGAGAGGCACCGCACAGCAGCTGGCAGCGCAAGGGGCGAATGTGGTGCTGGCGGCACGCCGCACGGATGTTATTGAAGAAATCGCGCAAGCTTATGGACCGAATGTAATTGCGGTGACTACAGATATCAGCCAGGAAGAAGACATTGCGAATTTATGTGAAACTGCTGTATCCACCTTCGGCAAAATTGATGTCTGGATCAACAATGCGGGCGTCGGCACTTACGGCTCTTTTACGGAAACTCCTCTAGCGGATTTGGTCCGTACGGTGGAGATCAATATGCTCGGCACCATTTACGGCACACATTATGCGCTTCAGCATTTTAAAAAGCAAAAATCCGGTACGCTCATTAATATCGCTTCTTTCGCCAGCCAAGCTGCGGTGCCTTTTGGTGCAGTTTATACCGGCACCAAAGCGGCGGTCTCAGGGCTCAGCAAAGGCTTGTATCAGGAGATGGAAGTGGATGACTTTGAGGATATCCATGTTTGTGTTGTAGATCCATGGGTGACCGACACACCGTGGACAGCCCATGCCGGCAATTACAGCGGACATGAAATTCTCGTAGGTCCTGCCGATGACCCACAAAAAGTCATTGATGCCATTATTGGATTGATCGATAAGCCGCAGGAGCAAGTGGAAATCGGAGCTAAAGTGACCGGAACAGCCTTTATCGGCAATATTGCACCTGGTGCAACCGATAAATCCACTGGCAAAGCACTGCATAAAATGCTGATGGATGCGCCTCCTGCCCCGGCAACTTCAGGCAGTTTGCACGAATCGCATCCGGAAGGCACGGGTGTATCGGGTGACTTGCGAGAGCGTTTGGAACGGAAAAAAACTGCCGATTAAGCGATAACCAGACTAAAGAAGCGGAGGAATTTACGATGGCCAACAAACATTCGCATGCGGGACTGACCGTTGTCATCACCGGTGCATCTAGTGGAATCGGAAAAGGTGTCGCACTAAAGCTCGGGGCAGAAGGGGCGAACGTAGTGCTCGCGGCGCGCCGAACTGAGTTGATTGAAGAATTGGCAATAGAAATTGGGCCAAACGCATTGGCGGTGACAACAGATGTCAGCAAGGAAGAAGAGGTCAAACATCTATTTGAATCGGCAATAGCCGCTTTTGGATCAATTGATGTTTGGATTAACAATGCGGCGGTTGGTGTTATTGGGCCTTTTACAGAGGTTCCGACAAAAGACATTACCCGTGCTGTCCAGATCAACGTCATCGGCACCATCTATGGCAGCCATTATGCACTGCGGCATTTCAAAGAGCAAAAAACAGGAACGCTTATTAATGTAGGATCGGTTTCAGGCAAAATCCCCTATCCTTACTATACGCCTTACAGCACAACAAAGTTTGCAGTGACAGGGCTTAGCGCAGCTCTTCATCAGGAAATTGAACTGGAAGGCTATGATAAAATCCATGTTTGTACGGTGCATCCTTGGGCAACGGACACACCGTGGTTTGAACATACCGGAAACTATACCGGCCATGCTGCTGAACTGAAGCCGATGGACGACCCGGAAATTGTCATTGATGCCATCATCGATTTGATCGACAATCCGAAAGAAAGCGTCGATACCGGCGCCAAAGCGAAAAGTGCTGCTATATCCAGCCATTTGGCGCCAGGTGCAACAGAAACGTTCAATGCCAAATACGTTAAAAAGATTATTCAAAGTGCACCTCCGGCACCGCCGACTTCCGGCAGCCTGCATGAACCGATGCAAACGGGTACGGGTGTATCAGGCGGCATGCGGGAGCGCATGAAACACGAAGAATAGCAAAAAGGAACGTAAAAAGGAAGCTGGCCCGTCATATGGCCAGCTTCCTTTTATGCCTATTGCTTTTAAGTTTGTGCCGCAAGTTCTCGTTCTTGTTCACGCTTGATAACCTTAATCGAACCTTTGGATAACTGAACCGTTACATCCGATGAACGGGCAATGCCTTGGTCATGGGTCACAACGATGATGCATTTGTTTTCATTGTGAGCTAAATCCCGCAGCAGGTCGACGATTTCCTTAGCGGTATCTTCGTCCAAGTTGCCGGTCGGCTCATCTGCAGCAATCAAGTCCGACTCGCATGACAGGGCGCGGGCGATTGACACCCGCTGCTGTTGGCCGCCGCTGAGCGTCAACACTTTCTGTTTTGCCTGTTCAGGCGAAATCCCGACTTTCTCAAGCATGCCGAGCGCATATTGTTTTTTATCCGTTTGTTTGGAACCGGTAATTTCCATGGCGGTCACCACGTTCTGCAAAGCGGTCATATAGGGCAGCAGATTATAGGACTGAAAAACAATCGATACGTATTTGTTCCGGAAGCGGGTCATGCCGATGGCTTGTATGTCCTTACCCTCGTATAAAACAGCACCTTCCCTCGGTTTATCGAGTGCGCTCGCCAGCGCCAAGAATGTCGTTTTTCCGGAACCTGAAGGGCCGGTAATCGTATAGAATGCCCCTTTATTAAATTGAGCGCTAATCTTGTTCAAAATCTGCTGTTTGCTGTTGTTTTGGTTATACCAATACGATACGCTTTTGAATTCAAGCAATGCGTCCATAATCGTTTCTCCTCTTGGTTTAGTCTTGTTTGGATAAGATGTTCTTCGGCTGCATGCGCAAAATCGACAGTGAAGGCAAGAGCGCGGAAAGAACGGCAATCAATAAGCCGATGCCGGCCAGCCAGCCAAGATCCTGGGCGGATACATCAACTGCTAATTCATCGATCGCTTCGACGCTTTGTTCAGCAGATTGGGCGCCTGGCATTCCGCCGCGCATGCCTCCGGGGCCGCCGCCAAATGATTGCGGATTCACCGCGCTTTCGGCACTTTGGGCAACTTCCTGTGACAATAACTGTTCTCCGAACTGATTGGCAACGGCGTTGCCGGCGACAGCAGAGATGCCGAGTGCAAGAACAGCGACAATCACGATTTCAACAACAAACTGGCTGATCAACTTTGTTTTGCGCTCACCGAGTGCGAGCAGGACGCCCATCTCATATTTGCGTTCACGGATAGACAGCATAACGATTAAGCCTAAAATGATGGCACCGGCGATTGTCACCAGGTAAACGATATTTTTCGAGAACGAAGCGACGTTTTCAATCGGTCCAATCATTTGCTGATAGGCCGCATCGTTGGCATCCAATTTAAAAACTTCAAAGTCCAGATCGCTTGTTGCTTTTGCTTCTTCAATGAACGAATCGATTTCTTCCGGATCGTTCAAGTAGTAAATGGCACTATCGACCATGCCTTCGTTTGTTTCGCCTTTATATGTACTGGCAAGTGTATAGGGGACGTAAATTTGGTTATAAGGGTTCATAGCGGCGAAATTCATGCCTTGTGCATCACCGGTTGATGACGTTTCGTAAATCCCGACAATTTCAAGTTCTTTTGTCACAACTTCATCCCCGGTGGATGAAATGGTAATCGCATCACCGACTGTTAAATCGTTTTCCTCAGCTAATGTCGCTTCAATGACCGCAACCGATTGTCCGGCATCCGCTTCTGTTAAATGGCGCCCTTCTGTCAGTACGGCTTCTTCGTTTAGGAAAGCAGAAGCGGCATCTGTATAAAGCACACCTTGCAGTGTTACGTCAGCGTCTGCAAAACCACCGCCGCCACCTCCCATTCCACCTTCAGGCATTTCTGATGCGTCTTCATCCGTTTGGCGGACAACCGACTCGGTTGATTCATTTTCAATCGGCTCAAAGTCATCAGCAGTTGCCGTGGAAGACGACAGCAAATTGTAGCCTTTTACTTGAGACATCTCAGCAAGCGCAGAAGCGGAATCCGCTGGAATCGGTTCGGAGGCAAACCTTACACGTCCGCCATTCTCCGAACCGCTTTGTTCAGAACTCTGGCGTTCCATCATACTTTCAACATCCATCTGCAGTGTTACTTCTCCGCCGAGGGACTGCCTCGCAAGATCTGCCGATTTTTCGGCGGCTGTCTGAATCGACAGGCCGGATAATACAAAGACGCAAATGACCGTAAAGACGATCAGCTGCAATAGCGACTTTCCTTTCCTTGCTTTGACGCTTAATCCTGCTCGTTTGATAAAGTTCATACCTTTGGCTCCTATTCTGTTGAAATGCTGCTGTCAGCAGCTCCTAATAAAACAATAATGGAGGAATATGAACAAAGTATGACCAATCTATTGCGTAAAGATTAAATAATACGGCGGCAGAAAAAGATTGCCGCCCCGGGGGATAATGCTGTAGAGTATGCAGAACCTTGTTATAATCAAGTTACATTTCACGAAACCATTGCTTACCCAATTGATGTAGTCAGGAGCGATCTAATGAACCATCGGGCGTACTTAGCTCTAGCAATTCCACTTGCCATCTCAACCATTACCACACCGCTGCTTGGGGCTGTCGATACGGCAGTTGTCGGGCAGCTTCCAAATCCCGCTTATATTGGCGGCGTAGCAGTCGGAACTGTCATTTTTAATACGATGTACTGGCTGTTCGGCTTTTTGCGCGTCAGCACTTCCGGTTTTGCGGCGCAGGCAAGCGGCGCAAATGATGAAAGACAAAGTGTGCTGGCATTGGCGCGTCCATTTTTTATTGCTTTGCTCGTGAGCCTCGGGTTTTTGTTGCTGCAAAAGCCGATTGAACAAGCGGCGTTGGCTTTGATCAATCCAGCGGCAGATGTCAGCAGATTCGCGTCCGAATATTTCGGCATCCGCATTTGGGGCGTCCCGTTCACTCTATTAAACTACGTCATTTTAGGCTGGCTCATGGGAATGGGGCGCATCAAAATCTCAGTAACGATTCAAATCTTGATGAATGTGCTGAATATCATTTTGGCACTGCTGTTTGTCAACGTATTCTCATGGGGGATATCAGGGGTGGCGACAGCGACGCTTATTGCCGAATTTTTTGCTTTTGCTCTTGGGGTATTTATTTTATGGAAGGAACCTTCCATCCGAACGAACTTGCCGCCTTTAAAAGAAATTATCGATTCCGGCTCGTTCAAAAAAATGATGAGTGTAAACCAAGATCTCTTTATCCGTACGTTGTGTTTGTTAACGGTATTTAACTTGTTTACGATGAAGAGTGCTTCGTTCGGCACCGAAATGCTGGCGGCAAACGCGGTGCTTTTTCAAATCCATTATTTGATGGCGTATGTATATGATGGATTTTCCAATGCATCCAGCATTTTCGCTGGAAAAGCGAAAGGGGCAAATGATAGGGAGCTCTACACTAAAACGCTATCATTGTCTTCCCAATGGGCTGTTATTTCGTCGGTGCTCATTGCCGCTGTTTACTTTATATTCAGCGAACGTATCATTTCAATCTTCACCAACATTCCAGCTGTAATTGCTTTAGCGGGAGCATATGATCAGTGGCTGATTCTCTTTCCGATTGCTGCAAGCTTTGGCCTTGTGCTGTACGGCTTATTTACGGGCGCAACAGAAACCGCGCCTATTCGAAATTCGATGATTTTTGCTTTGCTCGTCTTTTTGCTGGCGCTGTATTCCCTCGTACCGCTTTTAGGCAACCACGGCTTATGGCTGGCTTTTCTCGTATTCAGCTTTGGCCGCTCATTCTTTCTGGCGTTATACGTGCCTAAGTTAAACAAAAAATATATGGAGTGGGCAAGAACCGTCTCCTGAAAATAATTCCTATAGCTGAAAAGGTTGGACTACTTATGAGATTTGTACCATATCCTTTTTGTTTTCAAAAATAATGATATTATAGAAGAAGTTAGGAAATTCGTTAAAGTAGATGCAAATGGGGGAACAGAGAAATGAACACAGAAATTTTAAAACGCAATAATGTGCAGATAAAAGGACAAGGGGCCAAAACCATGGTATTTGGCCATGGCTTTGGCTGTGACCAGCTGGTTTGGCAAGAAGTGGCTTCAGCTTTTGAAAGTGAATATCGAGTAGTGCTGTTCGATTACGTTGGATCAGGAAAAAGCGATAAATCCCAATATTCAACAGAACGCTACAACTCGTTGCATGGTTATAAACAAGACTTGCTGGAAGTATGCGCTGCGCTCGATTTGGAAAATATTATCTTTGTCGGGCATTCAGTCAGCAGCATGATTGGAGCGCTTGCTTCTATAGAGCAGCCTCAGCTAATGGATAAGCTGATTATGGTAGGACCGTCACCGCATTACTTGAATGAACCTGGCTACACTGGAGGTTTTGATAAAGAGGATGTTGAAGAATTGCTGGAAATGATGGAAGTGAATTACAAAGAATGGGCGAAATACTTAGCACCGGTCAGCATGCAAAACCCTGAACGGCCAGAGTTGGCAGAAGAGCTTGAGCAATTACTCTGTTCAAATGATCCGGTTATTGCGCGCCAGTTCGCAGAAGTTACATTCAAATCTGATGTCCGTGCTGAACTGGAAAAATTGGCTGTACCGACTTTGATATTGCAGCCGAAATTCGATGCCATCGCTTCGCCGGAAGTTGGGCAATACGTACATAGTAAAATTGTGGGCAGTGAATTTATGGTAATGGACGCAATGGGCCATAACCCGCATATTAGCGATTCACGAGAAACGGTGTGCCGTATAAAAGAATATTTAGCGAAAAAATAGGAGGGAATCTGGATGGAAGAGCAGTTGAATTTAGCGCCTTGCGGCTATTTGGTGATTGACCCATCCAACTGCATCATCGAAATAAACGAGACGCTGAAACAAATAATTGGTGGGACAGAAGCTCCAAGCCATATGCACGAATTGTTGACCGTTGCTTCACGCGCATATTTTCAAACGTACTTTACCCCGTCAATCAAAACATATGGCAAAGTGGATGAAATGTTTCTCACCTTGAAAAGTGCAAACGGACGTATACCAGTGCTGATGAATACAGTGGAACGGAACGGCCGTTACGAGTGTGTGCTATTGCCGATGACCACTCGTCAGGAATACGAGAACGAACTGTTGTTAGCCAAGCGCCAGGCTGAAAAAATTCATCGGGAAACAATAGAAGCATATGCGAAGCTTCAAGGACTCATGAAGGAAGTGGAAGGCAAAAAGCTGGAACTGGAGAAATTGAATGTGCAACTTCAGGGGATGACAGTAACAGATTCACTTACTGGCTTAAAGAATCGGCGTTATTTGGATGAGCAATTGCTGCAATTGGTAAGGGAAGCTTCGGAAACCGGCAAGCCGCTGTCGTTGCTGGTAGTGGATATCGACCATTTCAAACATGTGAACGATACATACGGACATCCTACTGGCGATTCGGTGTTGCAGGAATTGGCTTTGAAGCTTCAAACCGAAACACGGGATCAGGACATTGTCGCCCGCATGGGGGGAGAAGAATTTGTTGTCATCCTTCCGGGCATGGATACAGACAATACCATGGAGATGGCAGAGCGAATTCGCGCTAATGTTGAGAATGGGGCATGGAAACATGTGAACATTACGGTTAGCATCGGTGTTGCTGCATATGAAAACGGCGATGACCCAGCAAGCTTGTTCTTGAAGGCGGATGAAGCCTTATACCATTCCAAAAATTCCGGGCGCAACCGGGTAACAGCCCAGTGGGATATGCCTGTAAAAGAAATGGACTAAAATGATTTTAAAATTCTTGATGCCCGTTATAATAAGAGAAGATTAAAATGAAGAATTATGCAGGAGGACCAAATGGAGAGAGAAATTGTATTGTTGGGAGAACGGGTGGCAAAGGACAAGTATCTCATTGCCCAGCTTATTCATGAAGAGACGGTTAGAGACGTTAGTGAAAAAGAGTTGAAGCAAAACGAAGGATTCATTGAGGTTGTAACCGAGACAAGAGCAAACTTTGTTGAATTGCTGGGCAACTCAATGCAGAACTATTTGGAGCAAGAAGCATTTGAGCAGATTTCAAAATGGGGAGAAGCGACAGGCAGATATTTTTTAGAGCAAGGAATGTCTTTGGAAAGTGCTTTAATGGAGACTTCTATCTACCGGAAGCACATAGGAAAAGTGATTAAGACAGAAGCGTTATACCAAAAAATGTCCATTGAGAACGTTTTTGAAGGGCTGGAAGTCTTTCACTCATTTCTCGATCACGCCGTTAACTCTTATAGCGCGGCGTATATCAAAGCTTATCAAAAGAATATGGCTGCGGCCCGGAAAGAATTTCTGGAGTTGTCAGCACCTGTTGTGCCGTTAAACGACTACATCGCAGTTTTGCCAATTATCGGCGATCTTGATTTGGACAGAGCACGCTATATGCTTGAGAAAACTTTGATGGCGGCGAGCCGGCTTCAAATCACCACACTGATCGTTGATTTGTCTGGTGTCGTCAAAGTCGATACGGTAGTGGCCCAGCAAATCATCCAAATCGTCCAATCGTTGAAGCTTGTTGGTGTACGTGCAATTTTAACGGGCATTCGCCCGGAAATCGCCTTGACCTTGACACAGCTCGGTGTGGACATCAACAGCCTTGAAATAGGCGGAAGTTTAAAACAAGCCGTTCAAAAGCTGGATTTTGCCAAATAGAAAAAAGCCACTGAAGAAAAACTTCAGTGGCTTTCGCTATTTAAGGAGATTATTTTGTGGCAACATCTAATTTACCCGCAGGCAAAACTTTTCTCAGTGCATCGGTTTGTTCAGCTGTCAATGGAATCATCGGCAACCGGACGCCGCCGACTGGAACGCCGGTTAAGTTTAATGCAGTTTTCACCGGTGTCGGGTTCGGTGCAGCGAACAACCCCTTCATTAGCGGCAATAACTGGCGGTGAGCAGCCGCGGCACGTGCTGTATTTCCTTGTTTGAAGCTTGAAATCATCTCTTGCATTTCGTTTCCGATTACGTGTGAAGCGACAGAGACAATGCCTTGTCCGCCAATTGCGAGCACTGGCAGTGTTAAGCTGTCATCGCCACTGTAAAGGAAAAATGTCTCCGGTGTCCCTTCGATGATTGCAGCCATAGCTTCCAAATCGCCGCTTGCTTCTTTCACCGAAACGATGTTGTCGATGGCTGACAGGCGGACGATCAGCTCAACAGACATGTTGACGACGCTGCGCCCTGGAATGTTGTAAAGCATGATTGGCAGTGAAGTGGCTGCTGCAATCGCCTGGAAATGCTGGAACATGCCTTCTTGGGAAGGTTTGTTGTAGTAAGGGGCTACGAGCATAATGCCGTCAACACCGGCCTCTTCAGCTTGCTTGGTTAGGGAAATCGATGCGCGCGTGTTGTTGGAACCGGTTCCAGCAATAACCGGAATTCGTCCGTTAACGGTTGCCACAACAAACTTGAACAATTCCACTTTTTCTTCTGTCGATAAAGTTGGCGATTCTCCAGTTGTGCCTGCAACGACCAATCCATCCGATCCATTGGCGATCAAATACTCTATTAATGTTTTTGTTGCTTGAAAATCAATTTCTCCGTTTGCGTCAAAAGGAGTTACCATCGCTGTTACTACTTGGCCAAAATTCATAAGCTCACACCCTTATCATTTTTTTATATCTATTCCTGAGGTGTTGGGCAGCTGCAGATAAACAAAAAAGCACCAACGAGGGTCTCGTTGGTGCAGTAGAAACAATGTTTACCGATCGTTTCTGTGCGTCAGATAGCCCTCCATATAGTTTCCTATATGACAGTCCGGCATTTGTTCAATGCAGAACCAGCGGGTAAGAACATGAGCTTCTTGCCGCTTCGGCAAATCCCCCTTTCCACAAACGTCACCGGACCTCATACTCCTCGGTTTGTGTACTGATGGTTTTTGCACCTCTATCCTCACTTCAAATGAATGAAGCAGGAAATATTGAATTAGCTAGACTTTAACAAAAATCTCTTTTAAATGCAAGGGAATTCGGGTATTGTTTTGCCGAAATGTGAGGTGGAAAGCGATGAAGGAAAAAGATTGCGACAAACGATTGAACGTGAAAACAGAAGGCAACCAGAGCGGATTCAATGATTCTCCTCATTTTCACCGCTATGAGCCGACTCCTTATGCTCTGCTTGATCAGCTCTTCAGCCAATATAAACTTCACCCCGGCGACCGGCTTGTCGACTTTGGCTGCGGCAAAGGGAGACTGAATTTCTATGTCCATCATGTATTTGGCTGTGAAACAACCGGTGTCGAACTGAATCCAGTCTTTTATAGTGAAGCGCTGGAAAATCAGGCGCGTTATGTCAGCAAAAGAAAAAACGCCAGTGGCAAAATTCGATTTTATTGCTGTCCGGCTCAAGAATATGAAATTGATCCACGGGATAACCGCTTTTATTTTTTTAATCCGTTTTCCGTTCAGATTTTCATGTCTGTTATTGCCAATATTCTGCGCTCTGTGGAAAAGGCAGAGCGTGAATTGGAATTGCTGCTGTTCTTTCCATCGGATGATTATGTCGATTTTCTTGAGCACCGAACTTCATTTGAATTGAAAGAAGAAATCGTTTTGCCTGGAGCGCATCATGACTCAAGGGAACGCTTTTTGGTTTATCGCCTTTCATAAAGCGGATTAGAAACCCGAAAGATGTGGGTATAAGCAAATACAGCGTGAAATGATGAAAGCGGGGAGATTTTATGAAGTGGCAAGGCAGAAGGGCGAGCAGGAATGTAGAGGACAGACGCGGAATGGGTGGCGGCGGAAAGCTCGTCGGCGGCGGGCTTGGAGGTCTCGTCATTGTTTTGATCGTAGCATTTATGGGCGGCGACCCGACAGCGGTCTTGAATGAACTGGGCGGTGCCGGGACCGGTTCTGGCCAGCCTTATGTGGAAACAGCGGAAGACCAGGAGCGGGCAGAGTTTGTGTCTGTGGTCTTGGCAGATACAGAACAAATTTGGTCGGAAGTTTTTGCCGAGGAAGGCATGGAATATGTCGAGCCCACCTTAGTCCTGTTCTCGGGGAGTGTCGAGTCCGCTTGCGGGACTGCGGGGGCTTCTGTGGGGCCATTCTATTGCCCCGGCGACCAGAAGCTTTACATCGATTTAAGCTTTTATGACGAGCTGCAGCAGCAGTTCCAGGCACCGGGAGACTTCGCGATGGCATATGTCATTGCCCATGAAGTCGGCCACCATGTACAAAACTTGCTTGGCGTAATGGAACAGGTCCAGCCGCTCCGCAACCAGCTCAGCGAAGAGGAATACAATAAGCTGCAAGTCCGGCTTGAACTGCAGGCGGATTATTTGTCCGGCGTCTGGGCACACCACGCGGAAGACATGGGGCTGCTTGAAGCGGGTGACCTGGAAGAGGCGCTGACAGCAGCAAGCGCGGTCGGCGATGATACGATCCAGCAGCGAGCGCGCGGCTATGTAGTGCCGGAAAGTTTTACCCATGGAACGAGCGAGCAGCGCAAGAAATGGTTTTACCGCGGCTTTGAAGCCGGAAACCTAAAAGAAGGCGATACGTTCAATGCGAAGGATTTGTGACGGAATATTCGATTGAAATATGGAAACTGAGGATGGAGCATTGATATTTCGGCCATTGTGATTCATTATAAGAATAGACAGTCTTTTCGCGCGTGGCGTGGGAAGAAATACATTTCTACAAAGGAAGTTCACTATGGCGGAAGAAAATATCACGCGTATACAATTAGGCGAAAAAGAACTGATTTTGATCGGAACCGCGCACGTTTCCAAACAAAGTGCAGAGCAGGTCAAACAAGTTATTGAAGCGGAGCGGCCGGATTCGGTCTGCATCGAACTTGATGCACAGCGCTATCAGTCCGTTACGGAAAACAGCAAATGGAAAGAAACGGATATCTTTAAAGTGATCAAAGAGAAAAAAGCGAGCTTCCTGCTGATGAACTTGGCGATTTCGTCGTTCCAGAACCGTCTGGCCGACCAGTTCGGCATCAAGCCGGGACAGGAAATGATCCAAGGCATCGAGTCGGCAAAAGAAACTGGCGCCAACCTTGTGCTGGCAGACCGCAATATCCAAATTACGTTTTCTCGGATTTGGGGCAATATCGGCATGATGGGGAAGGCGCAGCTGTTGACTTCGGTTTTTTTCAGCATCTTCAGCAAAGAAACGATTTCAGAAGAAGATCTGGAAAAGATGAAATCGCAGGATACATTGAATGCGGTGCTTGATGATTTCACTAAAGCGTTTCCCAAGCTGAAAACGCCATTGATTGATGAACGCGACCAATATTTGGCGCAAAAAATCAAAGAAGCGCCGGGCAAGAAAGTTGTAGCGGTGCTTGGGGCGGCACACGTGCCGGGAATCACGAAAGAAGTCCACCGCGACCATGATTTAGAAGCGCTGAACAAGCGGCCGCCAAAATCCAAATGGCCAAAGATCCTGGGCTGGGCGCTGCCGGTTCTGTTAGTGGCGATCATTGCTTACACATTTTACTTGAATCCGGCTGCAGGCATTGACCAGACAATAAGCTGGGTTCTTTGGACCGCGACATTGGGCGCTATTGGTGCGGCTGTTGCATTTGGCCATCCGTTTGCCATTTTGACAGCGTTTGTTGGCGGACCGGTGGGGGCATTGCATCCGCTGCTTGCTGCTGGCTGGTTTTCAGGCCTTGCGCAAGCGTATGTCCGTCGCCCGAACGTCGGCGATTTTGAAACGCTATCAAGAGACGTCTTTACCATAAAAGGCTTTTGGGACAACAAAGTCACACGTGTTTTATTGGTGGTTGTTTTAACTAACCTTGGGACTGCGGCTGGCAATATTATTGGCGGTGCAGACGTTATCCGCTTGTTTTTGAAAAATTTATAAAGACTATTTGAAACCGGACAGGAAAATTCCTGTCCGGTTTTTCTTTTGAACATGATAGTTCACAGAGGAAAAGGGTATAGCAGGAATAAGAATATGAACACGGGAGGCGCAGAAAATGGGTCTTTTCTTGGCGGGGATTGTACTTTGGTCGCTGGTCATTTTATCTGTCGTGCTGCTGGTTGTTGGGGTTTGGAAGAAATCGTGGCAATTGCTTGCCTGGAGCGGTGCTGCAATGATGCTGCCCAGCTTGCTGATATTCATGGGAGATGACGGCATTTGGTTTAAGATGGCCATTTTGCCGCCGATTTTACTCTTTGCCGGTGCGTATTATATGAGAAATAAAATGAAACACACTTTTTAGAGGACAATTGGAAATGAGGCAGCGAAGGCAGTTAATGGAATGCTGGTTTTAGGTTCTCTATGTTGACGAGGTGATGGTTATAATGGAAAGACAGCAAGCCTTAGCAGGACAGGATTTTAGAAAAGGGCCATTTTTGGCGGTTTTAATGGCCGGTGTGTTTGTGGCTATTTTAAATCAGACACTCCTCGCCACGGCTTTGCCGCATATAATGGAAGATTTAAAGATCAATGCCAATACCGCGCAGTGGCTAACGACCGTCTTTATGCTGGTCAATGGAGTCATGATTCCAGTCACTGCTTTTTTGATTGGGAAATTTTCAACAAGGCGGCTGTTTCTAACAGCAATGGGGCTGTTTGCTGCCGGAACAATTATTTGTGCGTTTGCTCCGGGGTTTTCAGTGCTAATAGCCGGCAGAATCATTCAAGCATCAGGAGCCGGAATTATGATGCCGCTGACCCAGACCATTTTCTTTGTGATTTTCCCGGTAGAAAAACGTGGCCAGGCAATGGGGCTGTTCGGCTTGGTGATAGCATTTGCTCCAGCTATCGGACCGACTTTATCCGGTTGGATTGTCGGGGAGTACCCGTGGCGTGCATTATTTTATATTGTCATTCCGATTGCTGTAATCGATTTTATTTTAGCGATTTTCTTATTAAGAAATGTTACAAAGCAAACATTTCCGACGCTTGATGTGCCTTCAATCATTTTATCGACGTTCGGATTTGGGGGAATCTTATATGGCTGTTCAAGTGCAGGCAATCATGGGTGGGGCAGTGTTGAAGTCCTGAGTTCCATTGTGGTTGGCGTAATTGCACTGACTTTGTTCATCCGCCGCCAATTCCGTTTAAAAGAGCCGCTTCTTGAATTTAAAGTGTTCACTTATGGCATTTTCACGCTATCGACCATATTAAGTGTGATTGTCTTTGTTTCCATGATCGGCAGCGCGACTATATTGCCCATTTATATGCAGAATATGCACGGCTTTACAGCGCTTGAATCCGGCTTGATGTTATTGCCGGGTGCCATTTTAATGGGAGTGATGAATCCGATCAGCGGCAAGATATTCGATGCAGTCGGAGGCAAATGGCTGGCTATTGTAGGCTTGTCGATTGTGACAGTAACGACGTTCCAATTTTCAGTGTTGACTACGGCTACAACCTTCACTTACTTGACAGTTGTAAATGCTTTGCGGATGGCTGGTGTGGCGATGGTCATGATGCCGGTGACAACTGCAGGGCTCAATCAGTTGCCGGAGCGGCTTATTCCGCATGGTACAGCCATGAGCAATACGATGCGGCAAGTATCGGGATCAATCGGAACAGCGCTGCTGGTCACCATCATGACCAGTACGGCATTAAATCCTGAACAATACGGCATGGAAGGACTAGTGCGGGGAGTGAATATTTCATTTATCGTAGCAGGTATTTTAAGCGGTATCGGTGTGGTAATGGCCTTTTTTCTTAAACGGCCGGTACCGGAAGAAGAAAAAAATTAATGCCTCTGCTTTTTGAAGAAGGTACTTGGTCCAGAAAGCGTTTTCTTTTAAGCGGCAAAAGTCATTTTTGTCACAACCTGTCCATTTACTTCTTCTGTTTTCTTTGGTAAGATGTCTGACGACTGAAGGTCTAGACTTGGAATTATCTTAATATTCTAAGTGGGAAATCAAACTAATGAGGTGAAGCTGTGAATTTATTGTGGGGGTTACTCGGCATATTCGTTGTTTTAGGAATTGCCTTTTTATTATCCGGAGCTAAAAAGTCCATCAAGCCACGGACCATTATTGGCGGTTTAGCTATTCAGATTACGTTTGCTTTTATGGTGCTGGAATGGGATTTGGGGAGACGGGCTTTGCTATGGCTTTCTAATGTTGTGCAAAATGTGATCAACTACGCGGGGGAAGGGATCAGTTTCGTATTTGGTCCTGCAGCCGATACAACAAACTTCGGTTTCGTATTTGCGTTCCAAGTATTGACGATCATCATCTTCTTCTCTTCTTTAATATCTGTTCTTTATTATCTTGGTGTTATGCAGATTATCATTAAATTTTTGGGCGGCGCATTGGCAAAACTTCTTGGAACGAGCAAAGCGGAGTCCATTTCAGCTGCGGCGAATATTTTCGTCGGCCAGACGGAAGCGCCGCTTGTCGTGCGTCCGTTCATCGCAGGAATGACGAAATCTGAATTATTCGCTGTTATGACTGGCGGGTTGGCCTCCGTGGCCGGTTCGACATTAGCGGGTTACGCGCTTCTTGGCGTGCCGCTCGAGTATTTATTGGCCGCAAGTTTCATGGCGGCCCCAGCCGGTCTGATCATGGCTAAAATGATGATGCCGGAAACTGAAACAGTGGAAGAAAAAGATTTTATCATGGAAAAAGATAAAACCTCTGTCAATGTGGTGGATGCTGCGGCACGCGGTGCGGCAGACGGCCTGCAATTGGCCTTGAACGTCGGTGCCATGCTTTTGGCATTCATCGCGTTGATTGCGTTATTGAATGGCATGCTTGGCTGGGTCGGTGGCTGGTTCGGTGCAGAAAATCTGACGATTCAAAGTATCCTCGGCGTCATTTTCTCACCGCTTGCTTTTGCAATCGGAGTGCCGTGGGCGGAAGCAGTCCAAGCGGGCAGCTTTATCGGGCAAAAATTAGTGCTCAACGAATTTGTGGCGTACACAGCATTTGCACCTGAAATTGCTAACTTGTCGCCTAAGACGGTTATCGTTATCAGCTTTGCCCTTTGTGGTTTCGCAAACTTGAGCTCACTTGCAATCCTGCTTGGCGGGCTTGGCGCAATGGCGCCGACCCGCCGTCCGGATATCGCACGCCTGGGTATTCGGGCTGTTGCAGCCGGTATGCTTGCATCACTTTTAAGTGCGGCAATTGCCGGTATGTTTATCTAATGAAATAAGATCAGAGGCCTCTGCGAACTTGCAGAGGCCTTTTTGTTTGCGGAAAAAGTAAAATGCTTCTCTGTAAATGCTGATTGCTATAAAGCTTGTTTCCTTGACAGCCTTTTCATTTTTCATTAAACTACTATATTGGCTCACCTATTCTATATAGGAAGAGCGGGTTGGGAGAGGGCTAATTTAATAGAAGGTAGAAGCTATGTTTAAGTGGTTAGACCAATTTTTTGGTCTTCAAACGAATGAAACAACAGTGAAGCGCGAAATGTCAGCAGGGTTGATCGGTTTTTTCACAGTGGTGTACATCATTGTGGTCAATTCACTTATTTTATCGGAAGCGGGTATGCCGCTTGAAGGTGCAATTGTTGCTACGATTGCAGCGTCCGTATTCGGCTGTCTGGTCATGGGATTTTTGGGCAATGCCCCGATCTTACTTGTTCCAGGCATGGGGATCAATGCACTGTTTTCGTACACAATGGTCCAGTCGATGGGCTTGTCCTGGCAGGAAGCACTCGGTGTAGTTTTCGTTTCGGGCGTTATTTTTGTCGCTGTGGCATTTACACGATTCGCTAAACTGCTAAGTGCCGCTGTGCCGCATTCGCTGAAAGAAGCGATTACGGTCGGGCTTGGACTGTTCCTTATGCTGATTGGCCTTGAAAAAGGCGGCATTGTCGAGCGGGGGACCGCTTCAATTTTAGCACTTGGGTCGCTCGGTGAAGCGCATGTGCTTGCGACCGTTTTAACGTTTATCGTGGCCATCATTTTGTTTGTCCGCAATGTGCCGGGGAATTTCCTCATCACTATTGTAGCTGGAACAGTGATTGCATCATTTTTCGGCTTGATCGATTTCAGCCAGATGGAAGGCGGCTCAATCAATGCGTCTGAAGCGTTCTCAGTGCTTGGAGCGCTGTCGTTCGATGGAATTTTGTCGATGACGTTCTGGATAGCGGTCTTTTCGTTGACGATGGTGCTGGTGTTCGAGAACATCGGCCTTGTCCACGGGCAAGTCAATTTTATCGGCCGCCCTGAAAAGTTCGGCCGCGCGTTCCAAGCAACGTCGCTGTCGTCGATGGCTTCCGGCATTTTTGGAACCAGTCCGACTGTGGCATCTGTCGAAAGCGCGTCAAGTATGGTGGCTGGAGGACGTACTGGTTTAACGGCTATTACAGCGGGCTTGCTGTTTTTAGTTTCAGTGTTTTTCATACCGGTGATCAAGCTGATTCCAGACAGTGCCATTGCCCCGATTCTCGTCATTATCGGTGGGCTTATGCTGCAGAACATCCGCAATCTTGACATGCAGGACATGAGCGAAAGCTTTCCAGCGTTGTTGATCATTGCGCTGATCCCGTTTACTTACAGCATCGCAGACGGCATCGGCATCGGCTTTATCCTTTATCCGATTTTAAAAATCGCGGTTGGCAAAACCCGGGAAGTTTCCGTCACATTGTATGTTATCGCCGCCTTGTTCCTGATGAACTTTATCTTCCAGGTAGTCGGTTGACTTAAAAGCGCATTTGCGAAAGCAAATGCGCTTTTAATATTTCCGGCCGATGCTGGCTGGAAGATGGGCATGGTATACTGGAAGCACAAGAAGTTGAAAGGAGTTGGAATCCACATGAAATTCACCAAAACAAAAATGGAACGGCTCGTCAATAACAATCCGGAATTGAAAAAGCAATTGAAGACATTGATGAAGGATATGGATTTGGAGAAGAATTTTGCGCTAAAAGCTCTTTACCATTCTCAAGTAACCGATAACGGGCCGTACCAATCTGCTTACCAGGACTTGGATTCAGAATAAATTGCCGCTGTTTATTGGTAAAATTATCTATATAAAATTTATACAGATAATGCTTTAAAAGACAAAAAATCCCGCTAAGTGTAGCTTTACTTAGCGGGATTTTTCTTTTTTATAAAGGCTGCTGCTGCAGCCAATCTTGCCAAATTTCATAGCTTGGGCCGAGAAGCGCGATGTTGCCATCGATTTTATCTTCTGATACGCCTTGTCCTCCAACCAAAAAATGAATATCCGGATTTACTTCAGCCAATTTTTTTACATAATGGTCAATAGCGGGCAGGAAGTCCTCCCTCGATATCGACATACAGACAATTTTAAAGTTTTGCCGAAGCACCAATTCATCCAGGCCTTCAAGTGGGGTATCGGGTCCAATATAAGCCACTGAAAACCCGTTTTCACGCAAGAACAAGGTGAACAACAGCAAGCCGAGCTGATGGTGCTCGCCGCTTGGGCACAAGGCTATTACTTTTGGCAAATCTTCGGATGTGGGAAATACGCGGAAAAACTGATTGAATCGCTGTTGCACAATATGGCTGATCAAATGTTCATGAGCGATAGTGATGGTGCCGTTTTCCCACTCGTCCCCTATGCGAACCATCAAAGGAACGATAATAGAGAAAAAAACAGTACGGTAATGGAACAACGAAAAGTTCAAGTCGAGAAGATAGTTAAAACGCTCTGTATCCATTTCAGCTGCTGCTGCATATAATTCCTGTATTTGTTTATCATAAGGCTGGTCGGTGCGCTCTTCTGCAACGGCCGGTTTCGTATGAAACTTTTTCCGGGAAAGATGAAGCTGCTGAACGGCTTGGCTAATCTTCATGCCTTTTTCCTGCACTTGGATTTTCAGCCATTTTAAATCTTCTAAGTTCTGGTCCGAATAAAGGCGATGCCCTGATTCCGTGCGCGCAGGAGTAATCGCCTCATAGCGTGTTTCCCATGAACGGATGGTCACTTTTGGCATATCTAATATTTTGGCGGCTGCTTTGATATTGTACATAGCATTACCTACATTTCTATAGTTTAGTCGTAAAGTTATATAATTATTATACATCGTGTAGGCGCATTACGTAAAGCTGGGCACACGCCAGCAGAAAAATGAAAAAGCTGATCCCTTAAATAGGGACCAGCTTTTTGCTAGAAAATTGCGGCAGACGGTTTAACGGAGCGTGAACGTTGCCAGATGACGGTGATAGCCGTTGTAATCATCAACAATAATAAGCCCAGGATAAATGGATAAACAATGTTGATGTCATACAACATGCCCGCAAGCAGCGGCCCCATAACATTGCCGATGCTCATGTATGCATTGTTCATGCCCATTGCAAAACCAACTTCGCCTTCAGCCATTTTTGAAATCATGGTGTTGAGGACAGGGCGCAAAATGGAAGACGCCATGAAGATGATCAATGACACAGCGAAGAACATAGCATAGTTTCCGGAAATCAGGGACAATAGGAAGCCGGCAGCCGCCACAATCAGGAATGTGATCAAGACCGCAGTCTCCCCATAGCGGCGGACAATGCGGTCCACAACAAACAACTGGACAATAACACTGACAATGCCTGTTGCCGTAATCATAAATGCAATGTCTTTTGCGGTCGATTGAAATTGGTTATCCAAATACAAACCGACAACCGACTCATAAGCGAGCAGGCCAAAGCTCATGACGAGCGTGATGACAAGCGGAATAAAATAAGGCATGCTGACGGAGCGTCCGATTTTCCGGAACATCGACTCTTGTTCAGCAAGAAGCATCGCTTCTGTTTGTTCTGAAGCTGGTGCGTCGTTTTCTTTCAATAAGGCAACCGAAAAAAGAACTGCTACAAGCGAGACGAACGCCGAAACCAAAAATGGCAGCTTCATATCGTAATCGGCAAGAAAACCGCCGATGCCGGGTCCGACCACAATGCCAAGCGACATGGACGCCGAAACAAGGCTATTGCCTTTTGCGCGCTGGTCATGCGTGGTGATGTCCGCAATATAGGCGAAAATCGCCGGAACGAGCATTGCCGCACCAATTCCGCCGATGACGCGGGAAAGGTACAAAATCCAAATGGAATCGGATGCGTAAAAGACGAACATAGAAGCGGTCAAACCGGCAAGGCCGTAAATGATCATTTTGCGGCGGCCGTATTGGTCGGCCCATTTGCCTGCAATCGGAGAAAACAGGAATTGCGCGGCTGCAAAAATTGCAATCATCAAACCGGCAGCCATGCCGCCTTGATTGATGGAAGCCAAGTACGAAGGAAGAATCGGAATGATGATTCCGAAGCTTGCAATAGCGATAAACATATTGATCATTAAGATGACTATTTTTTTTCTTTGGTCTGCAGACATGAAAAAGCAGCCTCATTTCTATCTGTATTATTTTTTCGGGACACTAAAATTATGAATCCAACCTTTTTAGGATAGGGTTCCTTCAGTGGTTTGTCAATGCAGCAAACTTAACTTTTGAGCATCCTTTCTTTGCTTAAGCAAAAAAAAGAAAAAGCCGAATCCTAAACGAGGGATTCAGCTTCTAGAGCATGAGTTTCAGCAGTAGCAATCGTTTTTCGGCCGTTTGAACGGTACCAAGCGACTGTGATTCCGATTGTAACCATCAACATCGACAAGCCAAGAATAAACGGATAAACCATTTGAGTATCGTACAGCATACCGGCCGAAATTGGGCCGATGACATTGCCGATTCCCATATAAGATGTGCTCATTCCCATGGCAAAACCGACTTCGCCTTTGGCCAGCTTTGAAATCAGGATATTCAGCACCGGGCGAAGAATCGACATCGCCATGAAAATAATCAATGTCACAACAAAGAACATGACATAGCTTCCCGCAACCAAAGCCAACAAGAACCCGGCGGAAGCAACAATAAGAAACGTAATCAATACAGGAACTTCGCCAAAGCGGCGAATCAGCCGGTCGACAGCAAACAATTGCGTAAGGACGCTGACTCCTTGTATCGCGATGCAAATAAGGGCGATATCTTGTACGCTGGCATTAAACTCATCATTGAGAACTAAACCAAAAACAGATTCAAATGCCACCAAACCAAAACTCATGACAAATGTGATGATGAGTGGAATAAAATAAGGCATTTTAGTGGAGCGGGCTATTTTTTGGGACATGGACTCTTCGTCTTTAAGGTTTCTAACGTTCTCTTGGCCAGTGCGCAGCGGATCGCTTTCTTTTAAGAAGGCAAGTGCAAATAGGACTGAGGCAAGAGTGATAAAGCCGGAAACAAGGAAAGGCGCCTTGACGCTGAAATCAGACATAAACAGCATGATAATCGGTCCGGCAACAAGGCCCATGGATACGGAAGCCGTAACCAGCCCGGTCCCTTTTGCCCGCTTTTCAAGCGATGTCACGTCTGCTGTATAAGCGAAGACAGCGGGAATAAGAAAAGCATCACCGATGCCGCCGATAACACGTGCAGTATATAAAACCCATAAAAGGTCAGTTGCATAGAACATGAAGCCTGAAAAAGCGATCATTGCCAGTCCAATGATAATCATTTTGCGGCGGCCGTACAAATCGGTCCATTTCCCGCCGAGTGGAGCAAACAAAAGCTGAGCGCCGGCAAAGATGGCGATAATCATTCCGGATGCCATTCCGCCTTGGCCGATCGATTCCAGATAAGCCGGAATTACGGGTCCGGTAATCCCGAAACTTGTTATAGCAATAAACATAGTAATCATTAATATGGTAATTTTTTTTCGCTGTTCAATAGTCATTAAAAGTGGTCCTCAATTCATATATAAATTATTGCGCAATCGCGTTTTTCGTTTTGACAACTTTCATATAGTATTCCGCTAAGAGGGACAAGTCAATAAAAAAATCCGATTTTTATTAAAAAAATGGTTTATAAAAATGTTTTGCTGAAAACACTTTTTAAGAAATTTTTCTTAGTGTTTTTTTGTAAGAGCTTTCAATGTCTCTTTGACAAGGAATTATAGTGAAATACAACTTACAACTAATTGAATCGCGGTTTGAAAAAAAGGGAACAGGGAATGTCAAAACTGTGACGCGTAAGAATGGAATATTGGAAGTTTTGGAGCAGGGTTTTTAGAGAAATGATGCGCAGGATTTATAATAGAGATAAGCGGAAAACACAATTTAAACTCGAAAGGTGACAGTGATGGAAAACAACATTCATCGGATTCAAGCCATTCAATTGCAAGACCGTATTGTGAAAGCGGAAACAGCAGCTTCATGGATTCAAGACGGCATGACGCTCGGACTGAGCGGGTTTACCCGTGCGGGTGATGCCAAGGCGATTCCTTATGCTTTGGTGCAGCGGGCAGAATCGGAAAGCTTCAAAGTGAATGTGTTTACCGGGGCCTCGCTCGGCTCGGATATTGATAAATTATTTGCGGAAGCGGGCATCGTCAACAAGCGCTTGCCGTTCCAGGCAGATTCTGCCATGCGGAAAAAAATCAACGAAGGCGACATGCTGTTTGTTGACCATCACTTGTCCCATACAGCAGAGTGGATCAAAGCGAATGTCATTGAACCGATAGACTTTGCAATCATTGAGGCGCTTTCGATTACAGAAGATGGCATGATCATCCCGACAACTTCTGTTGGGAACTCAGCCCTTTTTGTGCAACATGCAAAAAACGTTATAGTGGAAATCAATTTAGACCAACCAAGGCTATTTGAAGGTATTCATGATATATACGATACTGGAAAGCAAGGCGAGCGGTCGCCGATTCCTTTGACCAAAGCCAGTGACCGGATCGGCACGATCGGCATTCCAGTGGATTTGGAAAAAATCAGAGGAATCGTATTTACCCAGCAAGAAGACTCGCCATCGCCGATTGTTCCGCCAGATACTGAGACAGAGATTATTGCCAGCCATCTTTTGGAGTTCTTGCGTTCTGAAGTTCAAGCGGGACGGCTCACTGAAAAACTGGCGCCGCTGCAATCCGGCATCGGTTCGGTTGCAAATGCCGTGTTGGAAGGGTTGATCGACTCGGAGTTCACCGATTTGGAGATGTATTCAGAAGTGCTGCAGGATGCCGTATTTGATTTGATTGATGCGGGGAAAGTGAAATTTGCATCAAGTTCTTCTATTACATTGTCTCAGGAAAAAATGGAGCAGGTATACGCCGATTTTAAGAAGTACCGCGATAAAATTGTCCTGCGGCCTCAGGAAATTTCCAACCATCCGGAGATTATCCGACGCCTCGGCCTGATTTCAATCAACACAGCGCTGGAATTTGATATTTACGGCAACGTCAATTCCACTCATGTATCGGGAACAAAAATGATGAACGGCATCGGCGGCTCCGGGGATTTTGCCCGCAACGCGCGCCTTGCGATATTCGTCACTAAATCAATCGCCAAGGACGGAAAAATTTCCAGCATTGTACCGTTTGTTTCCCACGTGGATCACACGGAACACGATGTGGATATTGTCGTGACGGAACAGGGCTATGCCGACTTGCGCGGGCTAGCGCCGCGCGAACGGGTAGAGTTGATCATCGATAATTGTATGCATCCGATGTACCGGGAACAGATGCGTGCGTACTATAAAGAAGCGTTGACACGCGGTGGACAGACGCCGCATGTGCTGGAAAAAGCATTTTCTTGGCACACGAACCTTGCACAAGCAGGGACAATGCTTCAACAAAAAGAACAGTTTATTTAAAAATTTAAAACCCAGCCAGTCCCCGTGAAGGGTTTGGCTGGGTTTATTATTTGCTGCCGTACATTTCCGAAGTACTGCGCGAATACAGTTCAATTGTATGGCCGAAAGGATCTTTTGTGTAAACCAAATAATGCGGCTTGCCTTCAGAAAGATTCCAGATTTTGCTGGTTTGTTTGCCGCCATGCTGTACAATTCGCTCAATTGTTTCCACTAAGTCATCAACAATGAGGCAGATGTGGAAAAAACCGGAGTGAGCAGGAAGTGGCTCTTCTTCAAAACTGGGCTGCTGAAATTCAAATAATTCGATTCCGACGCCGCCCATTGACATCAAATGTACATTGCGCATTTTTTTCACTTCGTTACCTAATAAGTCTTGTGTCATATTGCGTTGTTTTTCATTTTCTTCATTAAATTCAAAAGGCCCGGCAAGCACATAAAAGCCGAATACTTTACTGTACCAGTCGATGGCCCGTTCCAAGTTGGGAACTGCAAGTCCTACATGAGTTATGACACTCATTTCACCGCCTCCTTATGTATAGAACATTACCCAGAATCCGGCGTTCTAATCCAACATGAAAACAGAGTTTTCTGTATAAACAAAAATAGTTGTTGTCAAAGGCTATTTTTAGTATTATAATAAGCAATTGTGAAATTCGAAAAGAGGGTATTAAACAATGAAAAATTCCATCTATGGATTGACGTTAGATCAACTAAAAGATTGGTTTTTGGAAAATGGACAAAAGAAATACCGTGCCGAACAAGTTTGGGACTGGTTATATATTAAGCGCGTCACTGAATTCTCCCAGATGAACAACTTGAGCAAAGAGGTTGTTCATCTGCTGGAGGAAAACTTCGCGATTCGTACACTTGAGGAAGCGGTCAAACAGGAATCTTCAGATGGAACCATCAAATTCCTTTTCCGTCTGCAGGACGGCAACTTGATCGAAACCGTTTTGATGCGATTCAAATACGGCAACTCGGTTTGTGTAACAACGCAAGTCGGCTGCAACATCGGCTGCAGTTTCTGCGCAAGCGGGCTATTGAAAAAGAGCCGCGACTTGACCGCTGGTGAAATTGTCGAGCAGATCATGCAAGTGCAGTCTCACTTTGATGCACAGAAAAAAGACGAACGGGTCAGCCATATCGTTGTTATGGGGATCGGCGAACCGTTTGACAACTACACAAATCTAATGGGCTTCCTGAATGTCGTCAACTCGCAAAAAGGGCTCGCTATCGGAGCTCGCCACATCACGGTATCGACAAGCGGAATTGTGCCGAAAATCTACGATTACGCGGACGAAGGCTTGCAAGTCAATTTGGCGATTTCCATCCATGCGCCGAACAATGAATTGCGTTCACGCATCATGAAGATCAACAAAGCTTATCCGATTGAGAAATTGATGGCAGCCATCGATTATTATCTGGAAAAATCAAACCGCCGCATCACGTTCGAATATATTTTATTGCGTGATGTCAATGACCATGTTGAAGAAGCGAATCAGCTGGCGAAGCTGCTTGAAAACAAACGCCATTTGTCTTACGTTAACTTGATTCCGTACAACTCTGTCAGCGAGCATGACCAGTACCAGCAAAGCACACCGGAAGCGATCAGCGCTTTCTTCGATGCTTTGAAAAAGAAAGGCATCAACTGCGGCGTCCGTGTTGAACAAGGCGCAGATATCGATGCAGCTTGCGGCCAATTGCGAAGCAAGCAAATCAAAAAAGAAAAAGCAACTGTGTAAGCAAGTAAAAAGCGTCCTGCCTGCAGGACGCTTTTTCATGCTATTAGAGAGTTAGTTGATAGTTGTCCATTGCGCTCGGGCTTGACGCGTTCCGTGGGCGAGCGTTGAGCCGTTTGCTAAGCGCAAAAAAATCCCATCTGCGGACATTAGAGTGACCCAATAAAATGAGACAAGGAAAAAACACCGCCATCGTCGTATGTAGTTATCCACGACAAATTGGAGGTGTTTTTCTGTATGGGTTCAAAAAAGGGATCAACCAAGCGATTCTATCCAGAAGAAATTAAGCAAGCGGTCATTCAACTG
>NZ_VOHC01000030.1 GCF_007859275.1 Planomicrobium sp. CPCC 101079
GCTCGCCCGCGGCATTTAAAACATATGCTCCTGCGCAAGCTCGTCGCAAAGCTATTGGCCAAAATAACTTCGGCCAATAGCTTCGCAGCTGGTTGGCGAACTATCGGTTAAGGAATGCTCGCTCATATTACCGTTAACTCTCTCAACAAGCTGGAAAAAGCAGCAGGCTCCCCCTGCTGCTTTTTTCGCTTTTAATAAAGTGAACATAAAAAGGGTTGTGCAGGATATGCCGAAACTTCTTTATTTCTAAAGAGAGGAAGGGGAAATTATGACAGAAATCGATAAAACAGATTTGCCAAAAGGAATAGGCAAACCGGCTGAGCAGGCATTTTCTGCCGCTGGTTATTTTCAGCTCGAACAATTTACTCAAGTTAGTGAGAAGGACATTTTAAAGTTGCATGGAGTCGGCCCTAAAGCCGTCAAAGTCATACAGCAAGCGCTCAGAGAAAAAGGCTGGACTTTCAAAGAATAACCATGAATAAAAAAGTGCCGTTTATCGGTTCTGATACCTATTCCAAAAAGCGTCAGCCATTGCTTCATATCCTTCCCGGTTCGGATGAATATCGGCAGCATTCGGCAACTTGTCTAGGGCATTTTCTCCGAACGCTTCATCTACTGGAACAAAATCGGCTTCTTGCCCCTCAGCAGCGTCCTTCAATATTCCATTGAGCTGGTCAAGCCGGTTTGCAAGTTCATCTTTTTGATTCTCCTGTAAATGAGGAAATGGAAAATAATAGCCCATTACATATATACTGGCGTCTGGTGCTTCATCGTTCAATTTGGTTATCACGGTTTCCATGTTGCCACGGATATTATTCAGCTCTTTTTCCATCTGTGCTTCATCAAACTCCACTTCACCGCTAGTTGGATTGATGCGCACCAGGCGCAGGAGGTCATTCGCCCCGGCAGAAATCGTTATAAGGTCCGCGGCTTGCACGGTTTCTATTGCGTCTTCAGATGCCAGCTGCTTTAATATATCGTCAGTTGTATAGCCCGAAACTGCCAACTCTTTCGTATACTCCGCCAATTGCTCTTGTCTTTCAAGTTCTTCGGCGATCATGTCCGCATAGCCATCGCCGATTTCTGAATAAGGGGTTTGTCCGGCCGCTAGTGAATCACCAAGTGCTACATAGTCAACAGCAGTATCGACTTCTCCCTTTCCGCATGCCGCTGTCCCAAACAAGAGGATTGCCGCTAATACTGCGTTTTTCTTTATCACGCTTTCACCTCTTTGCATTTCTGATTTGCATAACCGTTATTAACCAGACTCTTTTAGCCAAATAACTTTGAATAATTCAGTTAATTTCGATACAATTAACTATACATACCCTAAATTCTAAGAAAATAAGCAGAAATGTTATATCACAATAGACAGTAGATTTATCTTTATTTCCATTACAGAAGTAGATATTGCTTATTCCTTTTTTTATACGGTACTCATTTGAAAAATTGCTGCGAAGGGGGATGCCTATTGGATCCATTAGAAATTCTTGAAAACTTACATAAAGTCCGCCCGGCCTTCCAACCCATCATTAGTGCAGTCAAGCATGACATTAGCGGCTATGAAGTGCTTGGCCGTTTCCAATGCGAAAATGGCCAATGGGTCAGTTTAGGTGATTTTTTTAATGATAGTGATGTTCCGGATGAATATAAAGTTGAAGTTGACCAGCATATCTTGCATTTGGCGATCACCAAAATGCTTGAGGAGAAAAACGAATGTTCGCTTTTCATCAACCGCAATGCAAAACAATTATTGATAAACAGCGGTGAAGACTTTTTACAGACCTTAAAAGTATATGAGAAAAAAGGCTTCGCGATGAACCGAATTGTGCTGGAGATTACTGAACACGATTTTGATGAAGATTTCGGCGTGTTGGAGCATTTGCTGATTTATTACAAAACTTATGGAATCCAAATTGCGGTGGATCATGTCGGCGCAAAAAGCTCCAACATTGACCGCATCCGGCAGCTTAAGCCCCATATACTAAAAATCGATACGAGTATTATCCGCCAGCACAACCAGGAAGTTTTCCAGGACATTATTTATTCTTTGTCTGTTTTAGCCCGGCGAATCGGCGCGAAATTGTCTTATGAAAATATTGAAGACAATCACCAGCTCTATTTTGCGTGGAAGCATGGCGGCCATTATTACCAAGGATTTTATTTGGCAAATCCTGATTTCGACTTTTTATCCACCAAATCGTTGGCAGTCGATGTCGGTGAAAAAGTAAAGGCATTTGTGCAACTTGAAAAATCCCGCGTTGAAGGGCGTTTGGCATTTACCTTGGCTTGTGAGGAGAAGATTAAAAAATTGCTGAATCAATGGCAAGGTCCGGAAACGGCTGACCCTTTCATAGAAGCCGTGAAAAATTCCTTCAATGAAGAAAGCTTTCGTATTTATATCTGCGACAGCAATGGCCAACAAATCTCTTCAAATTTCAGAAAACGTCTGCAATCGTGGGAAGCCGAAAAGGATCAGTACGGTTCCCATTGGGCATTCCGCCCTTATTTTTTAGAAAACACGATGCATATGAAAACATGGCATAAAGGAATTTTGTCCGATACATACTCGGATATCGAGACAGGTGAAATGGTTCGTACATTCAGTTACCCATTATCTGACCAGTATTTTTTGTTTGTTGATATCAGCTATTCCTTGCTCTTGGAAAACGATTATTTGTATTTCCAGTAAAAAGTCAAAAAGGCACAGAGGAACCAACCGGTTTCCACTGTGCCTTTTCACTTTTCTGTCATCCCATAGATGTCTTCCCGTGAGTGAAAGCCATCCGCAATGATGGTATCTTCAATATTGGCTTGGTCTACTGCAAGTGGAGCCAGTAACACTGCCGGCACTTCCACTTTTCCATTGTTGATCTTTTGTTCGGCGTCTACACTGCCGCCTTTGGCCAATTGGACAACAAGCTTAGCCGATTCTTTAGTCAGTAATTTGATCGGTTTATACACTGTCATAGTTTGGGTGCCTTGAACGATGCGCTGTATTCCGGCCAATTCTGCATCTTGCCCAGCAACCGGAATTTTTCCCGCCAGCCCTTTTGCTTCAAGTGCCTTGATAATGCCTCCAGCTGTGGCATCATTCGCCGCAATGATGGCATCAATCCGGTTGTTATTCGCTTCAAGCGCAGCTGCCATGTTGGCTTCCGCATTTGCAGGAGACCAGTCTTTTGTCCATTGGTCATACGTAACGGTAATCTTTCCGCTGTCAATCAAAGGCTGCAGCACGTTGAAAACGCCTTTTTTCAACAAATGGGCATTGTTGTCCGTGTCAGCGCCGCCAATATAGACATAGTTCCCTTCCGGAACCAGCTTAGTCAGTGCTTTCGCTTGCAATTCCCCTACTTTTTCATTGTCGAAAGAAACATACAAATCGACATCGGCATTTTTGATCAAGCGGTCATATGCGATGACTTTGATGCCCGCTTTATGGGCTTTATGGACAATGGCTGCAGTAGCTTCCGCATTATGCGGCACTACTACCAGGAGATCCACTCCTTCCCTGATCAAGGCTTCTGCTTGGGAAATTTGCAAAGCGTCGTCTCCACTCGCCGCCATTATCTCGATTTCCGCCCCTAACGCTTCCACTTCTTTCTTAAACAAATCTCTATCCTTTAACCAGCGTTCCTCCAACAATGTATCCATGGAAAAGCCAATTTTAATCTTTTCCTCTTTAACTTCAGCTTTTTCCACTTCATTAGACGGTTTAGGGGAAACTTTTTGCTGGACTACTCTTTCATCGAGCCCGTCTTTTTGGCACGCTGACACACAAAAAATCAACGCCAACAAGACCAGCGCAACCTTGAAACTGATATAAAACCGTCCCATCGGGCTCTCCCCTTTTTTGTCAGCTCTCTCCAACGGGCAAACTTTTTTTGCCTAAAAGTGTTTTACGGTACTCTTTAGGTGAAACCGCCGCTATTTTCTTGAAAACCTTGCTAAAGTAATTTGGTTCATGATAGCCGACTTCAAATGTGATTTCCTTGATGCTTTTTTCTGGATCTCCGAGCAGCTTTTTCGCTTTTTCAATCCGGCATTCTGTCAGAAAATCAATATAATTGACACCAAGTTTTTCCTTAAACATTTTGCTGATGTAAATCGGACTCAGTTTTACCCTCTGGGCTAATGCTTCCAGTGAGATGTCTTTATGGGAATGTTCCATAATGTACTGCTTGATTTGATATATGGTATCTGCTTCAAGCTCGCCATAATGGGCAAAATAATGCTGTTTCATGCGTTCCAGCAAACGGCTGGTTTCCTGCCGAAGCTGCCAATAATTTTGCGCTTGTAGAGAAAACAACGGCTTCTCAACCTCGATGCCGATTTCGTCCATGACCCTGGAAACTATCCAAAGCAGTTCCAAAACGCGCTGTTGCGTTTGCAGAAGATCCGCTCTTTCGTTTTCGTAGCATTGAATCAACTCAAGCGCATGAAGGTCAATCTGCTCCCATTCCCCAAGCCGAATCTGGTCAAACAGCTCTTTTTCACCGAGTTTCGCCAAGTGGCCGCACCGTTCAATTCCCACTGTCGGAACATCCGAATAAAAACGATATTTAACCGGAAGGCTCAGATCCATCGTAGCAATCAATGACTCCTGGTAAGATTGGCGAATTTGACCGAGTGAACCACAGACATTTCCAATGCCGATAAACCAGCCGGTCTTGCCTTCCATTTTCGCGACCGATAAAATTTCGTTTGCCAAAGAAACAGCTTGCGACCGAAACGACTTTCCTGGTTCCCTGAACACAATAATGGGAAGTTGGCGCCCATATAGGGCGCCGACCCATCCGCTTTTTGTTTGGCGCACTTTTTCTTTGATCGCCGAATAATAATTTCCGGACCCATCCGCCAACAATACACTCATAACAAACTTTTCGTTTGTCGACTGGATGTCGAGCATTTCAACCAACATGTCCAAATGCACTTCGTGAACATGGTCAAATAGCAATTGGGTGACGACATCGGTCTCAACGAGCGTCAGGGCTTTTTGCAATGCTTCCTTCTGGGATTTGCTGGCAGCCCAAACCTTCTGTTCTTCTTCGTTTTGGTTTAATACTTTACCGACAGTTGCGATGATTTCACTGGCCTTGCTCGGCTTCAATAAGTAATCTTTCACACCGAGTTTAATCGCCTGCCGCGCATAGTCAAACGTATCAAAAGCCGTCACCATGACAAACTTGATGGCTGGATGCTCGGCACTGATCTTTTCAACCGCTTCCAATCCATTCATGCCGGGCATCTTAATATCCATCAAAATCAAGTCCGGCTTGAATTTTCCAGCCTGCTCCACCGCAAGTTTACCGTTTTTAGATTGTTCAATGACGAGATTCGGGTAAGCTTTCTGCAAAATCATTTGCAGCCCTTCACGCTCGATTTGTTCGTCATCCACAATTAGGAGTTTAGTCATTTTCGTCATTTCTCCTCTTTTTCGGTATTTTCAGCATCACATTTGTGCCCTGTCCTATTGCACTTTGAATCTCAATCACATCTTCCTGGCCGTAGAAAAGACGGAGCCGCTTAACGACGTTGCTAAAACCGATTCCTGTTGATTGGCCCTCGGTTTGCTCGGAATTCCCTCTAAGAATTTGTTTGACCTTTTCTTCTGTCATCCCCTGGCCGTCATCTTCGATTTCAATTATCACTATGTTCTCGCTGTGTGAAATGCGAAACCAGATATTCCCGCCTTCCTCTGATGGTTCAATCGTGTGGATAACGGCATTTTCGATAACAGGTTGGAGCGTCAATCCCGGCATTTGCACTCCTAAAGAAGATTCGTCAATTTCCATATGCAAATGCAAGCGCTCAGTAAATCTAGCTTTTTGAATTTCCATATATTGTTTCAATACAATCACTTCTTCATGAAGTGTCACGGGTTTATCCAAACGTTTTAAGTTGTAGCGAAGCAACCCAGCCACACTCACAAGCAGATCACTTGTTTCTTCAGCACCTTCTAAATATGCTTTTTTGGACATGATGTTCAATGTGTTGAAGAGGAAATGCGGATTGATCTGATTTTGCAAGCTTTGCAACTGGCTTTCCTTTAGCAGCAGCTTGTTTTGTTGGAGTTCATGTTCAAGTTGCGCCTTTTCCTGAATTTCCATAAACAAGTTGTTAATGTTTATGCGCATTCGGTCAAATGTTTCAGCAAGAAATGAAATTTCGTCATTGGATTCAACTTTGATCGGCAAATCAAATCTTCCTTTGGCTAACTCATTGGCAGATTGCGTCAATTTTTGAACTGGTTTTGTAATGCTTTTTGAAAACCAATACGTCATTAACAGCAATAGAAACGTTATAAGCAACAACAGCCAAATGCCCAGTTTTTTTAGTTCGTTTGATCGCTCGATGATTTCCCGGTAAAGGCGTTCATATGTTTTCAATTCGGTATCAATCAAAGTCAGCGTAGTTTCAGAAATGTAATTGGAGATGCGCGTCGCTTCAGAAAACTCATTTGTCGAGGCCTCAGTTTCCTGTTGTTTCTGATACATAAGCGAGCGGTCTGTTGTTTCCATCAAACTATCGATTAAGTTCATATAATTTGCCATGGCAAATTCATTATCCTCGTTTTTTAAGATGAGAATCTCACTTTTTGCTTCCTGGATATTCGCTTTGCTGGCTCCCAGCTGGTTTAAATTTGCTTCTGAAGGCTGAAGCAAGTAATCATTCAAATCGGTAATGAGGTCTTGGCTCGCGGCCGTTACTTCGTTCAAACTCAAATAACGCTGCAAAATGGCGTTATATTGGTCTTGGGTTTTTTGATTGTAATATGTCAGCGCCGCCCAAATAATCACCATGATGAACAACACGACTAAGGTAAGCGACCATATTTTCTTCTGGATTCTATTCATCGCGCTTCCTTCGCTTTCAGCATCCGGATATCGGTGAGGTACCCTTTTTTATCAAGGGGAACCACTTCGTCGTTCAGCCATTTAATGATCAGTCCCACACTGACATTCCCCATTGTTTTCGGGGATTGTCCAATAACTCCGTCCAGTTTTTGTTGTTCCAGCAACGGCAAAGAGTCAGATCCATCATCAAACGAATAAATAAAATAGGGTTCAATTTGAAAGCGCTTTCCAATTTCTTGTACCATGACTCCTGTAAAGTCGGCATTGACAGCGATAAAAGCATCAGCACCGGGTACTTTATTCAATATATCCTGTGTTGTCGATATAATTTGTTCTCTGGAATCGGGGGTTTCGGCATTGACCGTTTGAATATTTGGATAATCTTTTAATACATCTGCTATACCTTGAAGCCGCTGCTTTTGATAATATTCCTGGTGACTGTCGCTCATTAGAACGACCTCTCCTTCAGTTCCCATATCAAAAAGCAATTGTTCGGCAATCATCTGTCCCGCCAAATATTGATCCGAACCCACATAAGTTCTTCTTAAGCTTTCTTCTATAGGCACATCGTTGGCAACTGTGATAATGGGGATATTATAAAAAGAAGCTTTGATTTTTGTCAGCTCGTTGAATTCATCAGAATTTATGCCTTGGACAATGATGCCATCTACTTTCGAGTAAATTGCAATTTCAATCTTTTCCAAAAAATCTTCTCGGTTATTGCCATAACTGCCCCATATCTCCAACCCGACACCTTCTTTTTGTGCTTGTTCCCGGGCGCCTTGTGCTACTTGATCCCAAAACGGTGTATCCAAGTTTTTAGTAATAAGGACGACGCGATGCTGATTTACAGGTTCAATGGCATGTTCTGGCATTTCCCAATTTGAGCGAAAGACTTTTTCCGCTGACTGAAATGTGAAATAAAAAAGAACGACGCATAAGAAACACAGTAAAACTATGCCTATTTTTCGCAAGTTGAGCGTCCCCTTTTGTGAATAGTTAATTATTTTCATCTTACCACAAGCTTTAATATGCACAAGACCTTCTTAGCTGTTTAGTCCTATTAATGAACCGTTAAAAGTTGGAGTTCGTTTCAACAAAAAAACAGAAAGACCAGTTAAGCCTTCCTGTTTCTTTCCTGTTGGGTTATCCTCTTTTCCGACGTGTCATTACATCAAAAATTACCGCTGCAGCCAATACGCCGCCACGAATAATGTATTGATAGGAAATTCCGACTCCCATCAAGTTCATCCCGCTCGTCAAAGATGCCATAACAATTGCACCGATAATTGCCCCCGTCACTTTCCCGACCCCACCAGCTGAAGAGACTCCGCCGACATAGGCCGCCGCAATGGCATCAAGCTCAAATAACGTACCGGCTGTCGTCGTCGCTGATTGAAGACGGGAGGTAAACAAAATTCCTGATAGGGCCGCTAGCATCCCCATTGACCCGAAAACAATATAGGTGATTTTTTTGACGTTGATTCCACTCAAGTGAGCAGCTTCCGGATTGCTTCCTACTGCGTAAATGTGCCGGCCAAGCACGGTTTTTGTCGACAGGAAATGATAGATGACAACTACAACCAGCATGATGACAACTGTCCAAGAAAAACCATTATAGCCAGCCAAGATCCACGTGATATAAGCAATGACCGCTGAAACCAAAATCAGCTTCATCGTGAAGATGCCTTTAGAAACCACGTCAAACTGATATTTTATTTTGTTTCGGCGATTGGAAAATTCGCTGTAGATGTAAAGTAAAATACCGATCAATCCAATGATGAGAGACAGCAAATGCAAGCCATTCACTTCTGCAAGTGATGGGATAAATCCATTGCCGAGTGCATTGAATTTCTCATCATTGACGATAATCGTTCCGGTTCTTTCTGTCACCCGCAAAAGCGCCCCTCTAAAAATGAGCATGGCTGCCAATGTGGCAACAAAAGCGGGAATGCCGATTTGAGCGATCAAAAATCCGTTGAATAATCCTGCAATGACCCCAAAAACTAAAATGACAGGAATCGTGATGTAGACGGATACCCCCATTTGGGTGAGAAAGATTGCTGCGATTGCCCCGAGAAAACCCGCTGCAAAACCAACGGACAAATCGATGTGGCGAATGACAATGACAAGCGTCATGCCGACAGCGAGTACCGCGATATAACCTGCTGAATCGAGCAAGTTGCTGATATTCCGAGAAGACATGAACAAACCGTCTGTCAAAATCGAAAACGTCAGCAGAATAACAAACAATGCAATATACATCCCATAATCCCGTATATTTTCTTTAATTAAAAACTTGGCTTCATTGAAAAACGTCACCGAAATCCCTCCTATTGCGTCGCAAGCTCCATAATTTTTTCCTGGCTGGCTTCTTCAATCGCTAATTCGCCTTTGATCGCACCCTCACCCATGACATAGATGCGATCGCTCATGCCAAGCACTTCGCCGAGTTCGGATGAAATCATGATAATGCTCAAGCCTTCACTGATTAATTGATTCATGATTGAATAAATTTCAAATTTCGCCCCTACGTCTATGCCGCGCGTCGGTTCATCCAGAATCAGCAATTCCGGCCCTACAAAGAGCCATTTGCCGATGGACACTTTCTGCTGATTGCCCCCGCTCAAATTACCGACGTTCTGTTCCAGCGAAGACGCTTTGATATTGATGGACTTTCTATATTCGCCTGCTACTTTGATTTCTTCGTTATCGTTGATAATCCCATTTGATGAGATAGCTTTCAAATTCGCAGCGGTCACATTATTTTTTATGTCCTGAAGCAAGAACAGGCCGTTGCCTTTCCTGTCTTCCGTAACATAAGCAATCCCCGCTTTAATGGCATCTCTTGTGTGCGGCAGCTTTCTTTGTTTGCCATGCAGTAAAAGCTCCCCTTGGAGTTTATAAGCGTTCGGATTTCCAAAAATGCTTAAAGCAAGTTCTGTCCGCCCTGAACCCATCAACCCGGCGATGCCAACAATTTCCCCTTTTTTAATGTGGAGGTTAACGTTTTTAACAACATTGCGGCCCAGCTCCACGTCGTAAGCAGACCAATTAAATAATTGAAGGATCTCGCCTCCAATTTTTTTATTTGTGCGTTTTGGGTAAATATCTTCAATTTCACGGCCAACCATATTTTTAATGATGACACTTTCAGAAATAGGTTCGTTTGATGCATCCAAAGTACAGATGGTTTTTCCGTCCCGAAGCACTGTCGCTTTGTCCGCAATCGAAATGACTTCCTTTAATTTATGTGAAATCATTATGCATGTAATGCCTTGTTGCTTTAAATCTTTTAATAAGTTCAATAAGTTTTCGCTGTCGTCTTCATTAAGGGCTGCAGTCGGTTCATCCAAAATAAGCAGCTTTACGTCTTTGCTTAGTGCTTTAGCGATCTCAACCAGCTGCTGTTTCCCGACACTCAAATCTTTGACCAGTGTTTCCGGATTAACCTTCAATTTCACCTTTTGCAGTAATTTCTTAGCTTGGACAATGGTTTCATTCCAATCGACGAATGCTCCCCGTTTCACTTCATTGCCGGCAAAAATATTTTCATAGACGGTCAGATCCGGAAATAATGCCAATTCCTGATGAATGATGGCAATGCCCGCTTTGACGCTATCGCTAATATTATTGAACTGTTGTACAGTGCCTTCGTAAATGATGTCGCCTTGGTAGGCGCCATAAGGGTAGACACCGCTTAAAACTTTCATTAAAGTAGATTTCCCAGCACCATTCTCACCAATCAAACAATGGATTTCGCCTTTTTTCACCTTGAAATTCACATCGCTTAATGCTTTGACGCCAGTAAATTCCTTAGAAATCTCTTTCATTTCCAAAATATATTCGCTCATTTTTTCCCCTCCTTCAACCAACCCGTTGAAACAATAAGGAAATAGTGATAGACGTATCTATCACTATTCCAGGCACTGCTATGGTCTTTTCTATTTCAGTCCTGTGAATTCGCCTGCTTCGTAATAGCCGGAATCCACCAGTTCCGCTTTTACGTTCTCTTCATCAACCGTGATAACGTCTGTTTGTTTTGCTTTTACTTCAACAGCCCCGTTATCGTAAGATCCTGTTGTTTCCGGCTCATTGCCTTCAAGAACAGTTACAGCCATATCCATTGCATCTTTAACAAGTGTACGAACATCTTTGAACACAGTCATTGACTGCTTCTTGTCAATAATGTATTGGACTGAGGCTTTCTCAGCATCCTGGCCAGTAATCACATAATTTGTCACTTCTCCATCGGAAGCAAACACGTCTGCAATTGCACGGGCAGTTCCGTCATTCGGGGCCAGTACCGCTACATCGCCTTTCATGTCAGCTCCAACGCCAGTCAGATGGGTCTGAGCTTTGTTTTTCGCTTCATTTGGATCCCAGTTGGTAGTTACTTGGCCCAAAACTTTGCTGAGCTGGTCTCGTGAAAGTTCTGCTGTATCTTTCAAAGCTTCCGCTTCGCTTGAGTTGGCGATTTTGAATGTGCCATCAGCGATTTTCGGCTGCAGCACGCTCCATGCTCCTTGGAAGAACAAGAACGCGTTGTTGTCAGAAGAAGCCCCTGCGTACAAGTACAACGGCACGCCAGATCCTTCAGCATTGTCGATCAAGTACTGCGCTTGAGCCGCTCCAACAGCAAGGCTGTCAAACGTCACATAATAATCCACTGCCTCTGTATCGGTAATCAAACGGTCGTAAGCAATAACAGTAACATCATCTTGTTTGGCTGATTCTACTGCAGCTGCTGCTGCTGCGCCGTCATGAGGAGCGATGATTAGCACTTTGATGCCTTTGTTCAACAGGATATCAACATTTTCTTTTTCTTTAGCAGAAGATCCTTGGCTGAACAAAATTTCAGTGGAATAGTCGGTTTCGGCTAATGCATCTTTGAATCGCTGTTCATCTTGAACCCATCTAGGCTCATCTTTAGTCGGCAAAACGATTCCGACGTCGACTTGGCCACCGCCGCCTTCGCTGGCACTTCCGCCTTCACTGCCCCCGCCGCACGCTGCTATAACGAGTGTAACTGCCATAAGCACTAGCAGAAGAGAAAATTTCCTCCAAGTTTTAATCATTTCCATTCCCCTTTCAACCTGTAGTTTGTTTTGCTACATGTTTATTATATCTGGAGCACCAGCTTATGTAAGCGCTATCACTAGCAATCTTTTAGCATCTCCTATACTTTCTTAACATTGTGAGTCACAACGCAAACAACCGGTTTTTCTGCATGAAAAACCCGCAGCGGAAATCTTTTTCCGTTGCGGGTTGCTGGCACTTATTCTTCCTCTTCCAATAGCTTGATCGCTTCATCAAGTTTTTCTTTTTCTTCGCCGGATATTGTGGGATATTTAGGGTTGATTTTTTCGAGCAGCTCCACCATTACTTCCGCGACGATGTATCGCGAATACCATTCATCATCGGCAGGCAACACATACCAAGGTGCATACTCAGTTGAAGTGTGGTTGAGCATATCTTCGAATATGTGCTGATAACCATCCCAATGCTGCCGCTCCTTAACATCATTGAATGAAAACTCCCAGTTTTTATCCGGGTTCTTCATCCGTTCAAGCAAACGTTTTTTCTGCTCTTCTTTCGACATATTAAAGAAGAACTTAACAACAGGAAAGCCGTTTTCCACAAGATATTTTTCGAAATTATTGATTTGGCGATAACGGATCGCCCAGATGTTTTCATCAATGAGTTCATCGGGAAGAGGTGTCGATTCAAGCAAATCGTGAATACGCGGTGCAATCACTTCTTCATAGTAAGAACGGTTGAAAACACCAATTTCTCCCCGGGCCGGCAGCCCTTTATGGAAACGCCATAAATAATCATGCGCCAACTCTTCATCTGTCGGTTTCTTGAATGAAGTGACCTTCAGCCCTTGGGCAGTCAGATTGGAGAAAATATAACTGATGGCTTCATCTTTTCCAGCGGCGTCCATTGCTTGCAGCACGACGATAATTCCTTTTTCTTCTTCCGCTTGAAGTTTCAAATGTAATTCTTTCAGCTTTTCAACGGTTTCTGGAATCAGTTTTTCTTTTAGCTCTTTTTCTGTCATTCCATTCTCTTCTGAACTTGCATACATCTTTAAATCTATTTTCTGGTCTTGCTTTGCTAAATATTTGCTTGTGTCCATTGAAACCCTCCTCGCTCTTTTCAAACATCTGTCAATCATGTTATTGCCGCTACGATAAGAATGAAACATTTTGATAATTGTTTGACTAAACTTTCTCTCTGGCAATTCAATCGCATATACAAATATGAATATGAATAGTTAAAAAAGCCGATAATACCCTATTTTGCGAAGACAGGCCATATCTTATTGAACGGATAAAAACATGGCAGGGATATACACTTCGCTATCGAGGAGGACATATGTTTCTTCTATAATATAGAATACAAAACGAACTGGACACTCAAGGTTGAGGGTCCAGTCCGGTTGGGTTTTCATTTCAAAATTCGTTTAAATATGTTTCAAGGCGATCGAATGTTTCACTCATTCCTTCAACCACTCCCATTTCGACCACTTTTTGCAGTTCTTCTTCGGAAGCGAACAGTGTACGGCTGATGATTTTTGTGCCATTTCCTTCTTCTATAAAATCAGTTGTAATTTTCATGACCGGCATGTCTTCTAATACAGCGCCGTTCTCATCCGAAAAAGCGTCTGTGAAAACAAGCCGTTCCGGTTTTGCCACTTCTTCGTATACACTCTTGCCCCACGCCTCCTGCCCGTCATTATCTGACCGCATGCAGTAATGCCATACACCTCCAGGACGGACATCCATTTGATAGACTGTGGTTGTCCAGCCAACTGGCCCCCACCAATTCACAATATGATCTCTTTCCGTATACATGGAAAATACAAGTTCTCTCGATGCCATGAAAAAGCGTTCCATGATCATTTCACGGCCTTCAACTCTCGTAACTGTAGCGTTATTCGATTCATTGTTGGCTGTCATTAAGTATTCCTCCTAAATAATTATTGGGTTCCAGTGGCAGGCGGTAATTAGGAGCGCTCATCTTTCCCTCCTTGTTTCTGGACTTTTTTTAAATAGCTATCCAATTGGTCAAATCGATTTTCCCAAAGATGCCGATAAGTTTCCGTCCATTCTTGTAATTCGTGGAAAGGCTCAGGATTCAATTGATAGACCCGACGATTTGCAATTGGATGGACCACCACGATTCCAGCTTCGCTTAGTACTCGGAGATGTTTCGACACTTGCGGTTGCCGCAAATTGAGACGTGCTGCAATTTCCCCAACTGTGAGCGGACCTTGTTTTAATAATTCAACGATATTCCAGCGATTGGGTTCAGCTAGTGAAGTCAATAATGTTTTCATGCCTGTAATATACCTTAATAGGAATATTCCTGTCAAGTAATATTCTGATTGTTTAGATAAAAAGAATTTCTTCTTATAAAAAGCCGCTCCTAAGGATGTATTCTCAGGAGCGGCTAAAAGTAGATGAAGTTACTTGGTTATCGTGGATATTTTATCATCTGTCATTAAGAAATTATGGCAGTTAATCAGCATTGTTCTAAGCAATTCGCTCAGTCTGCCATCATCGTAGGCACAAACCGAAATCGCTTTTGTTTCAGGCATCTTTTGTTCAATGCCTTTTTCAAATTCTATTAGATCGTGAATGATTTCTTGTTCGTCTCCCCACTCGATATGCCCCCATGTCCGGAAAGAGACTCCTGTTTCGAGGAAGGGAGTTACGATATCAGAAAAGTAAGCTAAAATCGTAGGCGGATGAAAATTGCCGTTTTGCCAATAAAAAGCAAAGTTATTTAAGAAATGTATGTTTTCTAACTGCTCTTTCGTTAATAACTTTTACACTTTTTTCAGGATCATTGGATAAAGGCGGTCATTTTCAAAAAAGAAAATCTGATCTCCTTGCTCTATGCCTGAAACGATATAAGAAACCGCATTTTCAATGTACCGAGTCACATCTTTTGTGGCATAAAATACATGAACACCCAGTGGCTGTGGTTTAATGCTAGTTACATGTGCAACTTCTTTTTCCAAATTTTAATGGCTCCTTCGTAAATCCGTTATGTTGTTTGATATCCCTATGAATCATTTCATATATGTAGTATAAACTTTAAAAAACAATTTGAGAAATTCAAAGCTCCATTAGAACAATATCCTCCTTTATTTAAAGAAGCTGGTCATGAATAACCATGGCCAGCTTCTTTAATTAGAGCTTCAGCAATTATCGAAATGACGCTGTATCAGGCGTTTCAGCAGTCTTGACTTTCGCCAGAAGAATATTCGCTAAAACGAAACCAGCGGCAACGGCAACGAGCATGGTGATCAATGAACCAAGCAGCGGCAGCTTGACTGCCATCAGGAAAAGGATGCCCACAGTGACCATAGTCATGATGGAAACTGAAGTCCAAAGCACCCGATCTCTCACTTTACTAAGCAATTCAGCGGAAGGAGCTTCATTCATTTCAGCATTAGCTGCGCTCAAAATGCCTTTTAGCCGACGCAAATTGATGACTGGCCCCAAGAAGCTATTGGCGAGAAGCGCTGCCAATGACACATTGATCCACGCCATTCCCCAGCCCCACGCCGAAAATACCAAATATAAAGCTGGCGCCAAAATGATTAATGTGCTCAATGGAAACAAGGCATCAATTTTCACACCCAGATTAGACCATAAACGGATTTTTTCCGTTTCTTTTGCATGCAGCATAGATAACATTGCCGTTGCCAATATGGATATCGCCATAAACATGATCACCGCTCCTAAAATGTGAAGAAATAAAACGACATTATAGAGCATTTTGCTCTTCTCCTTTAGACTCTTTATCCAGCATTTTCAATTGCCCTGTATTTCAATACCATAAGTTTGGGCAGCCGCCATTAGCTTGTCCATATCCGGAACAATGGAATCGGGAGGCAATTTGTACTCATCTGCCGGCACACTTGCTTCAACAAAAAATTGTTCCAATCCAGCTGGCGTTACCATGATCAAAATTCTTGAAGGAACTGTCCCTTCACTCTTATACATATGGGCGATTCCTCGCGGCGCGTATAGAAAAGTCCCTGGTTTAGCCATGATGGTTTTCTCGCCGACAGTAAATGTCAATTCTCCTTCTAAAACATAAAAGATTTCATCTTCGTTTTGGTGGACATGCAACGGTGTTGCGTAGCCAGGTGGATGCAGGGATTCAATCAAACCACATGCGCCGTTCGTGTCTTTGGCAGTCGCCTTCATTTCCAGTAAGGTGCCGAGAAACCAATACGCTTCGCCTTCGCCGTGGGCAAATGCAAAAGCGTTATTCAATTGTTGTTCCATTCTTCTTCCCTCCCAAGATTTCAGCTGGATAGATGGTATGGCGATTCGCATTTCCTGCTCGTTGTAAAAGCTTTTTGGAAATCCTCCGAACCTTTCTAAGCGACTCTTTACAATACGTTTCTTCTGCATTTTCTATGAAGCGCTTTACCAGAACTTTATAAGCTTAGGCGAGAGACTCATAAACAACAGCGGCAATTGTAACATTAATATTGTTTTTCATCGCTTTTGAATAGGGACATAGTGCATGCGTTCTTTCCGCCAGCTCCTGCACCTCCTCCTTCTCCATTCCTTTGATTGCGACTTCCAGCCGCACCGCCAGTTGGAAGCCATTGTCTGATGGATCTGGTTGAAGTTCAACGGTTGTGGTGGTCATCGGTTCGCCAGTAATTTCTTCCGCTTTCATGATTCTGGCTAAGGTGAAATTAAAACTGGTGCTGTAACCAAGGGCCAAAAAGTTTCCGGGATTAAGCCCTTCTCCCGAACCTCCCAATTCCGGTGGATGGGTCACTTTGGTGGAAAATGAACCATCTCCTAAGTAACTGACTCCTTCCGGTCCGCCGACATTGGTCGCTGCTGTCTGAAATACAAAGCCAGAACCAACCATTTTGAACATCTCCTCAAACGTTTTAAATTCGATTTTATTATACGCCTTTTATCATTTAATCTCTATAACAATCTAAATATTCAAAATTTATTTCATCGAATAAATTTACATAGAAAAATTTTTAATTATTTATTCTAATCAGACTTTTTTGTGATAAGATAACCTCATTCATTACACAACTATCAATCCGAGGCTAAGGAGGCCATCATATGACACAAAAATTGGAGTCACTTAAAAAACTGGTAGACAGACTGCTCGAAGTTTCAGAAAAGAATGGCCACTATATCGTTGCTGAGCCGTACAATATTTATTTGCGTGACCTGCAGTATTCGTTTATTTACAAAAATTATTCGGTTGAACAAATCCAAGAAATGATCCAAATGAATTCAACTCCATTCTCTTTCGCGGAAAATACTGAAGCTAATGAAGCTGTGCGCTTTGATGCCGAAGCCACCAACCCGCTTCTCGAAGAAGTTACAGAAAAATATAAAGTGATTTACAAAATCATGGCTGTAGTTGATGCAAAAAACATTAATTTTCTCGGACAAAACTACAATATCTTTTTTAAAGTAGATACAGATGAAGACTTGATTGAGAACTTTTCTGTAAACCAGCTTCATAATATTTTAGAACTTGTAGAAAAACATGATGATGTTGTCTTTTCCAAAGAAAGCACTCAGCAAAAAGGCAATGAAATGAATGTTTGGTGGCGGAAAAATAGCCCTTCCCGCGCCTTAAAGATCCTGCCTACCGATAGCATGGAAACAGTGTATGGTAAAGCGAAAGCCGTGCTTGAAAAAACACCTAGCAGTTCTCCGGCATATTCGAAAATCTTTGATTATATGAATGATCTTTACGAAATGATAGAAGCCAGCGAAGAACAGGAAAATCGCGATGAAACTTTAACTTAAAAAGTCTTGGAAATGAAAATTTCCAAGACTTTTTTTTGTCTATGGAAGCTAACTCCTTGTAAGGATTTGAACTTAGCTAGTTGTCAAAGGCGATGCCTGTATATTAGTAGTATAAATTACCCTCTTTCCAAAAGGGAATTTTATTCATGCAAAACAAAAACATCTAGTCTTTTCAACTCACATGAAGTAAGATATGTTTGAAGTTTTTTTGGAAACAAGAAAAAAGATGCAAAAAAATCAAGGACTTCTTAAATCTTTTTGATATTAGTTGTAATATTTCATTTTAGGAGTGAGACCGTTGAAATTGATCCATCCACTGTCCTTATTGCTGTTGTTTCTTTCTTTGCTTTTAGGAGCTTGTGCGCCTGCCAATGAAAATGCCGGAAGCGAAAGCACGGACATCGACAGCCGCAAAAATCCTGTTGCAATCACGCCAGAAGAAATTTCGGCCACAACAACCGCTTCTTTGTCTGCTATTGGCGATGTTTTGATTCATGATTCGGTTTATTTGGATGCTGAAACAGAAAATGGCTACGATTTCAACCCGATATTCGAGAAAGTAAAACCTTATTTGGAAAAATCTGATATCACCGTCGCCAATTCTGAAAGCATCATTGGCGGGAGTGAAATCGGCGTTTCCACTTACCCTTCCTTCAATAGCCCGTACGAGGTAGCAGATGCCTTGAAAACCGTTGGAGTAGACGTGGTGACAATGGCTAATAACCATACACTCGACCGGGGCGAAAAAGCGATTGTTAACGCCATCAAGTACTGGGATAAGATAGGAATTGCCCATACCGGTTCGGCTTTGTCTGAAAAAGAGGGCACACGCATTACAACACGGACCGCGAACGGCATCATTTTTTCATTTCTTTCCTATACATATGGCACAAATGGAATTCCGACACCAAATGGAAAAGACTACTTGGTCAATCGCATCGACCAAGCAAAGATTAAAAAAGACATCGAACGGGCTAAAGAGCAGTCGGATGTTGTGGTTTTGAGCCTGCATTTCGGCCAAGAGTACGAACGCATGCCAAACGATGAACAAAAACAATTAGCGCAGTTTTCAGCTGAGCAAGGTGCGGACATCATTCTTGGCTCCCACCCGCATGTGCTGCAGCCAGCGGAATGGCTTGAGACGTCAGACGGCCGGAAAAGTTTTGTCATTTACTCTCTCGGTAATTTCATTTCCCATCAAGAAGATCTTTTCCGGAGAATCGGCGGGATTCTACACATTAGTGTCGAGAAGACAGTCGATGCTGATGGAACGGCAATCCGTTTAAAAGACCCAGCGTTTTCCACTACTTATGTAAAAAATACTGGCCTTCGAAACTTCGAAATCGATTTACTGGCAAACGTAGACCCTGAAATGAACAAAGAAATTCAAACGCATCTTTCGACTTGGACAAACGACATTAAATTCGAATAAGTTTTCTGGAAAAATGAAACCATTTGTTGCGGCTTCCGTAAAAATTAACAAGAAAGAAGGTGTGGCCTTTGTTTGAAAAAATGAAACTCCGTTATTTTACCCCCTTCATGCTTGTTGCAGTTATTGGTGCAATAATTGCCATGGTTGCCGTAGAAGCGAGTGAAGAAACCTTCGATGTTGTTTTTCAATTGGTTATGTATGTAGTTGTGCCAGCCGTATTTTTCGGCTATTATTTCCGCAAGCAACAGGCATCCTTATCTGATGTCGTCTTTTTTAAAGGTGTAAAGCCATGGCTTCCAAAGATTGCGGGTTTGGTATTACTATCAATCGCCTTTTCACTTGGCATCTTCTGGCTCCAACTTTATATGCTGCTTCCCATTGCGCCGGGCCTTGTAGACTTTTTCATGGAAGTTCCTCCTATACCAGACACACCTTTGTATCTCGGCTTCATGGTTTTTACTATCGCCATATTGGCTCCGATTGCCGAGGAATTCATGTTTCGTGGGTTGCTATTAAAAAGGTTGGCTAAAAAGACTTCGATATGGGGCGGAATCATCATCTCAAGTTTTCTATTCGGCATTTTGCATGCCGATATCATTGGCGCTTTTTTGTTTGGTGTTCTAGCATCCTTATTGTATTTACAGACTGGAAATTTATTGGTGCCAATTTTAATGCATATGCTAAACAACTCACTTGCTGTTGCCTTAATGTTTTTAGCACCGGCCACTTGGCCAGAACCGATTTCCATCATGGAAATTACAGATATCACTGCTAAAGCAGTGCCAAATGCCATTTTACTTGGTATCAGCCTGATCCCAATGCTAGCTGCAATTATCTGGCTCTCACGCGGATTAAGAGCTGAAAAAAGGGAAAAAGCCACCCATAGTTTAGTTTAAAATACCATTTAGTATAGTGTTTCATAAATGACGCAACGGACTATTCCCGCTGCGTCATTTATTTGGCCCGCTTTTATCTGTGAATAAGGATATGCCATAATTGCTGTTCCGAGAAAACGCACACTTGAGGCAGAATGAAACAGCTTCCGCCACCCTAATTTGATAACGAAAAGTTATCAGAATATATCTGTTCTCCAAATACATATTAGTTCTTTTTACTTAATACTTATCTTTCTTTTTAAATAATAGTTTGAGAAAAAAGGTTAAACCTGTCTTTTGTACTTTTATTTAGGCTAAATCAAGTAAGTCTGTTGGATATAAATTTGACTTTTAGAACTTTATACTAAAACTAGTCTCCATTGATATATGGATGGAAGGGAGAGAAAGAATGAAAAAAATAAAGGCAATTGTTTTTGGATTATTATTGGTCGGATTTTTTGGTTTTTCTCAACTTGAGGCTTCGGCTCATGCTTCTGACATGCATAACGGGTCTACTGGACAAAAAGTAAGCGAATTGCAATCGACATTGAAGAAAATGGGGTATTTTAATACCGGCGTTACGGGATATTACGGTCCCATCACTGAAACTGCAGTCACGAAATTCCAGCGGGATTTCGGAGTTCCTGCCACTGGCTATACCGGGCCGCTAACCCGCGGCATGCTTGATAAAGTACATATGATGGCGCGCATTGTTCACGGTGAAGCGCGCGGCGAGAGTTATACAGGCCAAGTTGCAGTAGCCGCGGTCATTTTGAACCGTGCAGATTCCTCCCGTTTCCCAAATTCAATCAGCGGTGTCATTTTCCAGCGCAATGCCTTCACTGCTGTGAATGATGGCCAGTACTGGTTATCGCCAAACACTTCTGCCTACCAGGCAGTAAAAGACGCAATGCTTGGATGGGATCCCTCTTCCGGGGCGACATATTATTATAATCCCGCGCAGGTTTCCGATAAGTGGATCTTCACACGGAACTTCATCAAACAAATCGGCAAGCACCACTTTGCCAATTAAAAAAGCTGCCCTAATTCGGGACAGCTTTTTGCTTTTGTTCTTATTGTCCGACCAGTTCTCTGATCTGATCGACGATGTTTTTGATTTCGCCAAGGGATTTGAACGCCTCATTATTCTCAAGCACAGCCGGATCCAATGTTCCGTCTTTGATGTTATTCAAGTACAAATCGATTCCTTCAAGCGCTTTGTTGTTCTGGTTCACCACTTGCTGGTGAAGGTCCGCTGCCATTTCCGGCGGTTCCAGTTCATTGAATTCTTCTATATTGGTTTTCATCACTTGCAGACTTGCTTCCAATTCTGCAGCCGCTTCTTTATCGCTGACCGCTTGCTTCGCCAATGCCGGTGTATCTTTCGCAAAAATTGTAGCCTCATTCGCAAATTCCGTTACTTCCGTTGCATATGTCAGTGTATTACTTGCTCCTTCAAGGGCTGAGCAGCCGCCAAGAAATGAAGCAATAAGCATCAAAAAAGCGATAGCTGTTCTTTTCAATATAAACCCTCCCATTTCTATGGCTATTCGTGCTAATTATAGCACGAAGGCTTCTTACAACGAAAAGTACGGCTTTCTATTTTGAAAACGGCTATAATGAAATTTATAAAACCTTTGTATGTTTATAAGGAGAAGAAAATGACTGTTAAAAAAAATTATTGGCCAATCGGTCTTATTCCAGGTCTGTTTGCTTGTCTTATCGTCATGCTGACAGGAATCTATGGAGCTGACTTGATTGGAGTTCTGCTATTAACAACCGGCGTTTTGCCGGAAGGCAGCGCAAGCCCTGTTTCGGGGATATTTGTAGCGATCCTGCTGGGCATCCTCATCCGCAACATTATCGGAATGCCAGACCTCTTTAAAACCGGCATCGGCTTTTCCGTCAAATACGCATTGCGCGCCGGGATCATTTTGCTCGGCTTGCGTTTGAGTCTAACCGAAGCGTTGAAACTTGGTGCTTGGGGACTGCCGCTTATTGTTGCTTGTATCTCAGCTGGATTGTTTGTCACATTGTATTTCACAGATAAACTCAATCAGTCGAACCGGCTTGGCACTTTGATTGCGAACGGGACCGGCATCTGCGGTGTCACCGCTATTATGGCAACGGCTCCAGTCATTAATGCAAAAGAAAACGAAGTTTCTTATGCGGTTGCGAACATCACGATTTTCGGCTTGATTGGCATGTTGTTTTATCCATATTTGGCGCATTTCTTCTTTGCCGACGAACCGATCAAAGCGGGTTTGTTCTTGGGAACTGCCATTCATGATACAGCGCAAGTGACCGGCGCAGCCCTCATCTACGGCCAAGTATACGATTCGCCGGTTGTTGTCGATGTAGCGACCATTACTAAATTGACGCGCAACGTCTTTATAATTGCCGTCGTGCCATACATATCGTTCTTATTTTTCCGCAGCACCGCGAAAAATGGCCAAGACAAAGCTGGAACGCTTCCGAAATGGTATAAGCTATTTCCCTTGTTCATTTTAGGTTTTTTGTTCCTGTCGCTCCTGCGGACAGTTGGCGATGCAACCTCTTTATCAAGCGGCAGTGCCTTCGGCTTGTTTTCGCCTGCAGCTTGGGAAAGTTTTCACAGCTTCTGGAGTTCGTTCGGATCGACCTATATGCTTGGCCTTGCAATGGCAGGTGTCGGTTTGTCGACCAATTTGAAGATTTTCAAAGGACTGGGCATCAAGCCGTTTTACATCGGCTTTATCGCAGCATTATCCGTCGGGGCAGTAAGTTTACTGTTGATTACGCTGTTCGGGGATTTGATCACGATTTAAAAGGGGCGTATCCAAATATGATTTACAAGAAATCTCTTGAAGGTGTTTCATCTGATATGTTGGAAGGTTTTTTTGTTGACTGGCCTAACCCGCCAAATCCCCATACTCATTTAAGACTACTAGAAAACAGCAGTAAAGCTATCGTTGCACTAGATGACAAGGCATCCCGGGTAATCGGGTTTATCACTGCTATTAGCGACGGTGTTTTGTCGGCCTATATCCCTTTCCTTGAAGTCTTGCCTGAATATAAAAATCTTGGAATAGGCAAGGAACTGGTAGATCGGATGCTGGAAGAACTTCATGATATCTACATGGTCGATTTATGTTGTGATGACGACTTGGTTCCTTATTACGAGAAATTTGGAATGACAAAAACAAATGGAATGATTGTAAGAAATTATAAAGTGCAGTCTGGAAATTAAAAAAGCCAACAACATTTGGGAATTCCCTAAATGTTGTTGGCTTTTTTAGCACAATCTTACTATTTCTTGCTAAAAGCAATATTAAAGGCAATAAGCGCAAATAGCGATCCCTGCAGCTGGTTGATCCGTCTAGACATGGAGGGGCTTTTTTGCAGGAAAGCTCCGACACTTCCAGCAAATATGCTGATCAAGGAAAAAATCACAAGCGCTTGAAGCAGAAACACCAGTCCATAAACAAGCATCTGTCCTGGGATATTGCCTACGGAATAATTGATGAATTGCGGGAACAGCGCGAGAAAAAACAGCGAAACTTTCGGGTTCAAGAGGTTCATGATGACTCCCCTTTTATACAGCGCTGTGTGGTTCAAAGAGCTTTCCTCGTCCAAAGAAAACCCGGAACTTCTATCGCGAAAAGATTTATAAGCCAAATACAGCAAATAAGCTGCACCCGCGTATTTCACGAGCGCAAAAGCCAAAGACGATTGATAGACCAATGCGGATAAGCCCACTGTCGCGGCTGCAATATGAAAGAGCAGCCCTGTACACAAGCCAAACGAAGTGGCTAGTCCTGCTTTTTTCCCTTTTGCTATGCTCTGGGCCAAAACAAATAAATTGTCCGGGCCAGGCATCAATGTCAATAATACTGCCGCCCCTAAAAAAGCAGCAATCGCTAGAAAATCCATACGCGCCCTTTCCTTTCCCCAATAACAGAATTTATGCCATTATAGCAGACATTCTTGACACAGTGGACAGATTTCAGCGCAAAGGATTATAAAGTTCAAGATCGATATCTACCGGTTTGCCTGTTGCGATATCGGCTGCCAGTTTTCCGATATATGGGCCCATCGCTAAACCTGAAGGCCCGAGTCCTGTTGCCAGCACCAACCCCTTATAAGGTTCCACTTCCCCAAGCAGCGGCAAAGCATCCGGGCCCATCGGACGAAAACCGATCCGGATATCTTCCAACACTCCTGCAGAAAGGCCTGGTGCCACTTTCAGCGCTTCTGACAAGACCTCATGAATTCCTCCAGCCGTTTTACGGTAATCAAAACCTGATCCGGTTTCCCGGGTAGCTCCGGCAACAACTCGCGAATCATCAAATGCCAGCATATAGTGGCTGCTTTCAGGGATGATGACCGGCCAATCGGCTGTGTCTTCTCCAGTCAGCTTGATATGGACAATCTGTCCACGCTGCGGTTCCACGTTTAACCGGATGCCAAGCGGTTCAAGAAGAGCAGGTGCCCAGGCCCCAGCTGCCACCAATACGGCATCCGCCAGTATCGCTTCCCCGTTTACGCTGCCGCCTGTTATCCGATTGCCTTCCCTCAATAACACCGCTTCTCCGGAAATCAGTTTAGCGCCGTGCTTTTGTGCTGCACGCAGCAGCGCCTTCTGAAGCAAGCGTCCGTCTACGCGCGCGCCTCCCGAAACAAATACCGCCTCAACAGTGTCATTCAATGGAGGAAACTGTTTTCTCGCTTCTTGGTTATTCAGCCTTGAAATCTCTCCCACTTCCGGAGCTTCTTTCTTGTTTGACTCCAACTCGTTTTGGACCCTGTCCAATTCCTCACGTATGGAACTGACGTATAGGGCACCCGTTTTCTTATAGCCGAACTCCATTTCCCCTTCTTTTTGCAAATCGGCAATTAATGACGGATAAAAAGCTGCGCCTCGTTTGGCCAGTTCGTACCAATCTTTGCCTCTTTCACTCGGTCCCCATGGACAGACGATCCCTGCACCAGCGGAGGTTGCTTTTCCGGGGTGCTCCTTATCGGCAATCACTACTTCTATGTTCTGCTTTGCTAAATAATAGGCGGCGCTTGCACCGGCAATGCCGCTTCCTACTATAAGTACTTTCACGTAAGCACCTCTCTATCTGATGATTAATTGATAAAATTCACCTCTCCTGTCCGTTGACGGACTTTATGCAATGCCTGTTTGATGTCCGCCAATAAATCATCCATATGCTCCAACCCGACCGATAACCGCAGCAAACCGTCTGTTATCCCGCGCTTTTCGCGCTCCTCTTTTGGCATAGCCGCATGGGACATAGTCGCCGGATAAGATAGGATCGACTCCACAGCACCTAGACTGACAGCAAAAACAGGAATTCGTAAGCTTTCTTTGAAAATTTTTGCCGCTTCCTTCGATGGCAAGCGGAACGACAAAACGGCTCCAAACCCTTTTGTTTGCCGGACGTGGATAGGGTGTCCCGGATGAAACGAAAAACCGGGATAATACACTTCTTCTACCAATGGATTATTATGAAGATAATTAGCGATCGCCTGCGCTGATTCAGACGACTGGTTCAGGCGTGCCCCCAATGTCTTGATGCCTTGGAGCAATAAATAAGAATCTTGGGCACCTAATACCGCACCAAATGAATTTTGGATAAAAGCGAGGCGGTTGCCCAGTTCTTCATCTTTTGTAACGGCGAGGCCTGCAACGATGTCGCTATGGCCAGATAGAAATTTCGTCGCACTGTGCAAAACAATGTCGGCCCCAAGTTCCAGCGGATTTTGATAGAGCGGCGTCATGAACGTGTTGTCGACAAACGTCAAGCAATCATTCGCTTTTGCCAGTTTCGCCGCAATTTCAATATCGGTAATATTCATCGTCGGATTTGAAGGCGTCTCAATGTAGATGACTTTCGTATTCGGGCGGATCGCTTCGGCCATCTCCCCAAGATCGGTCATGTTGACAAATGTATATTCCACGCCGAATTTATTCAGCACTTCAGTAATAAAGCGGTATGTGCCCCCGTAAACATCTTCCGATACCAGCACATGGTCGCCGGCAGACAACAGCATGAAAGCGGAAGAAATCGCAGCCATTCCTGAAGCAAATGCGAAACCGCGTGTGCCTCCTTCAAGCTTTGCAATCGTTTCTTCTAAGGCAAGGCGCGTCGGATTGCCCGATCGGCTGTAGTCGAAAGGTCCGAATTTATCAAAGTTCTCTTGATGGAAAGTTGAAGACAAATAAATTGGAACATTGACCGCCCCTGTTTTTTTGTCTACTCCGGCTGAGTGTATGAATTTTGTTTCCAAATGATCGGTCATAATTGAAGAGCCCCCTTTTCTAAAGTCACAAAAGCTTGCTTTAAATCAGCGATCAAATCTTCCACTTCTTCAATCCCTACAGAGAATCGCAGCAATCGGTCACAGACTCCTCTTTCCACCCGTTCTTCGTAAGGAATTTCGGCGTGAGTCTGAGTAGCGGGATAAGTAATAAAACTTTCTACCCCGCCAAGGCTTTCAGCAAAAGTAATGAGATTGATAGTTGTCAGAAAAGCATCCACCCATTCCGCTTTCTTCAGACGAAACGAAACCATTCCGCCTTTTCCCGGGTAAAACACATCCGTGACAGCGGATTCTTCTTCCAAATAGGCAGCGATTTTTTTTGCGTTTTCCTCATGCTGCCGCATTCTTAACGGCAAGGTTTTTAAACCGCGTACCAACAACCAGGAATCAAAAGGAGAAAGCACCGCACCAGCCGCGTTATGCATTACATTCAATTTGGCACATATCTCTTCGCCTTTTGCAACGACGAGTCCAGCTAACACATCATTGTGACCGCCAATGTATTTGGTGGCGCTATGTATGACAATATCGGCTCCGAGACGGAGAGGCTGCTGTAAATAAGGCGTTAAAAATGTATTATCCACTATGAAAAGCAGACCGTGTTTCTTGGCCAGCCCGGCATACGCTGCAATGTCGATTTCCTGCATAAGCGGATTGGTCGGAGTTTCGATGAACAATGCCCGGGTATTTTCATTGATCTCCTGCTCAGTAGCAGCCGCATCCTTGAATTCAGCGTAAGTTGTGCGGATATTATATGCTTCTGAAAAATGGCCGAGCAGGCGGTAAGTTCCTCCGTAGACATCTTTGGGCACCAATAATTCATCCCCTGGACGGAACAGCGACAAAATTAACTGGATCGCCGCCATTCCGGAACCACAGGCAAATCCGGCATCTCCACCTTCAAGTTGAGCAATGCCCTCTTCCAGAATTGTCCGTGTCGGATTTTTCGTTCGCGTGTAATCATAGCCGGTCGACTTTCCCAGCCCTTGATGCTCATATGCGGTTGATAAATAAATGGGTGGGTTCACTGCACCAGTAGCCGCGTCGCTCCGATTGCCCAACTGAACCAATTGTGTCTCTATGCTGCGTTCTGTCATTTCCATCATCCTTTCAAAATTAAAAGCGGGGGGCTTTCTTCTAAAAGAAGAAAGCCCCCCGCTAAGGAAATACCGTCTTCTCATCTTTTAGGCATGTGCCTATTGGAGTTAGCACCGTGTCCTTCGTCAGGCCGGTTGCTGAGACTTCACAGGGCCAAATCCCTCCGTCTCTCTTGATAAGAAATGAATATGAAATTAGATAATACTGAATGTTTTATACATTACCCCATCTTCCAGTAAATTGCAAGCGGACCTGGAAATTATTGTCCTATTTTTTCATAATAAAACTCAAGTGCCGGCCGCTTTTGCGGTCTTGCCGATAAGAAAAACCATCCGGGCTCTTGTATGTGCACTTCCGGTCGATTTCGATTTGCTCGGCCGGTATGCCGGCCCGTTCGCATTGTCTTTTCACGGCCAATTGATTGTCGATATGATACTTCCCAGTCTGATCGTTAAAGTACATGAACTCTTCCATATAGCCAAGATTTTTGAATTTCAAATATACGTCTTCGTCGACTTCAAATTTTTCCTGGCTAAGCGCGGCACCGATTTGGACATGAAAATTTTCAGGGCTGCACCTTTCCTCTTGCTTAAGATGTTCGAACAGCTTCAACGTGATTTCTTTGACTGTCCCTTGCCAGCCGGAATGGATGGCGCCTATCAGCCCAGATTCTTCATGAGAAAAAAGGACCGGCACGCAGTCAGCGGAAAAACTGGTCAACAAAACGTTGGATTCATACGTGTAAAGCGCGTCGGTTCCCTCTACCGCTGTCTCCAATTGCTCAGCGCCTTTTCCTGTATTTTCAAGCGTCACCTTATAGAAATTCGCGCTATGCGTCTGGTTGGCACAGACAAAATCTTTCACATCAATATTCAGATTGGCCGCCAATTTCCGGCGGTTTTGCAGCACTTCTTCCGGGTCTATGCAGACATGGAGCGCCATGTTGTTAAGTTCCGGTTCCGTATGGTCTTTCATCGTCATGCCAGCTATGAATTTTTCATTGTTTATGTACATGGTTGTTTTCATCTTTATCACCTTGTTTTACTATAATATAGAGCAGGCTTGATGTATAGAAAAGCACCGGAAAGGAGCCAACGCATGAACTTTAAACTAGAAGAAGCGATTGAAATCCTGGAACGTACGCCCGCATCTTTGGAGGCGCTATTGTCGGGTTTATCCCCCGGCTGGCTGCGCAGCAACGAAGGCCAAGGAACATGGAATCCTTCGCAAGTAATCGGACACCTTATCGAAGGAGAGAAAAACGACTGGGTCCCGCGGCTGGAGATGATTCTCCAAGAAGGCGAAACCAACCCTTTTCCTCCGTTTGACCGATTTGCCCATCTAAACGAAAACCCGGAAAAGCCGGTGGAAGAAAAACTCAGCGAATTCAAGAAACTCCGGCAAGAAAGCATCGACAAATTGAAGCATCTAGTTTCTTCAGAATCTCAATTTGAGCTGACAGGCCTGCACCCTGAGTTTGGTCCGGTAAAACTGCGGGAACTCCTATCGACCTGGGTCGTCCATGACCTTACCCACTCCAGCCAAATCGCCCGGGCCATGGCGGAACGATACCGGGAAGATGTCGGCCCATGGAAAGCTTACTTGGGGATTTTAAACAGAAATACAAAAATCAATTAGCTTTATCTCAAAGAACGATAAAGAAGAAGAGCCTCTCCTTATAAAGTTTGGAGAGACTCTTCTTCTATTGTAACCACGCGATTTGTTTCCGCTGCTTCAATAATACCTAAAATGACTTTAAGCGAGGCCAGGGCGTCTTCGCCGGTGACAATCGGCGTTTCGTCCAAGCGCACTGCATCGACAAAGGCATCAATTACGCCGCTTGGCGTCTGGTTATCGTTTGTCTGAATCGCTTCCAATTCATAGTGGACCTTTTCCCCCGTTTTTGTCAGCACTTCAATCTGGTATTTGTCATCGTGATAGATTTTTAAAATGCCTTTTTGGCAATATATGATTGTGCTATTGTCTTCTTCCCCGTAATACGTCCACGAAAAAGAGCCGGTCCCAAGCCGCCCTTTTTTTGTTTTCAGGCTGCATACAATGTTGTCGCACACTTCGATCGGCTTGCCGTTTTCATCCACTTTGTCGAGTGCCCCTTGAAAAGCGCTGACTTGTTCGATTTCATCATCCAACAGATAATGCAGCAAATCCACTTTATGGACACCAAGGTCACCAGCGACGCCGTGGCCTGAACGCTCTTTTTTAAAGAACCAAGTGGAATTTGTTTTATTGAAGCCCCAGTCTTCCGGACCCGAATGCCCAAATGTCGTCTGAAACGTCAGCACTTTCCCAAGTTCTCCGCTTTGAAGGATTTCCCGTGCTTTTTGGTGGGCTCGCGTAAAACGCTGGTTATGGTCCACCATCAATTTTTTGCCCGACTTTTTCTGAGCTTCGATAATTTCACGCGCATGCTCCACCGTCAGCGCAATCGGCTTTTCGCACAATACGTGCTTGCCGCTAAGCAATGCTTGGGAAGAAAACAGGTGATGGTGTTCATTTGACGAACAATCGCTGATTGCCTGGATTTCCGGATTTCCATATAATTCATCCACGGTCTCGGCGACCTTGCCGCCGAACATAACCGCCAATGCTTCAGCGCGTTCCGGATTGCGGTCGTAAAAAACGATTTCATCCACATAAGGATTGGCTTTGTATTCCGGCGCATGGCGCGCTTTTGTTATCGAACCGCATCCGATGATTCCTACTTTGATTCCCATATATTCGCCTCCTACTCCCGTTTTTGGAACACTACTGCAATGATGATAATCAAGCCTTTCACAAATCCTTGAAGGTGGGGTGAGACATTCATCAAATTCATCATGTTGTTTAATATCCCCAAAATCAATACACCGAATAGCGTGCCAATAATCTTGCCCCGGCCTCCAGTCATTCGGGTGCCCCCGATAATAACAGCCGCAATGGCATCAAGTTCATATTGTGATCCTGAACTTGATGAGGAAATCGAATTCAAGCGGGATGTTTCAATGACAGCCGCCACTCCCACCAATGTGCCGATCAAGGTATAGACGCCGATTTTCATCCGGTCCACCCGGATCGCTGATAGCAAAGCCGCCTTTTCATTGCTTCCAAGCGCATAGACATATCGGCCAAAGCGAGTCTTATGCATCAGCACATAAACCAACGCAGTCATCACAAAAAAGATGAGAACCGGAACATCAAAAATCCAAAAGTCACTGTTCGCAATAGCTGTAAATCCAGTGACTTCTCCGGAAACACTTCCTCCGTCCGCAATGTATAGCGCAATTGAACGGGCTCCTGCCATCATCCCGAGCGTCGCAATAAACGAAGCAATTCTGCCTTTAGCGACCATAAGCCCATTTAAAAAACCGGCAAACGAACCGACGAGCAATGCAGTCAGCACGCCTACCAGAATGCTGCCTGAAGCGTTCAATGCCAGAACTGAAATGACGCCCGCAAGCGCAAGAACAGAGCCGACCGACAAATCGATTCCACCCGATAACATGACAACGGTCATGCCCATCGCGACAATACCGATGATGGATACTTGCATCAGTATATTCAACTGGTTGTTGATATCAAGAAAGCGTGGATTCAAAATTGATGAGCCGATGAATAAGATGATAAAAGCAATAATGACACTATATTCTGCCCAAAGCCAGGACAGCCGGTTTTTTGTCGTCCGGGCTTCCGGCTGATATTCTTTTACATTGATATTAGCCAATTTTTGCAACCTCCCTTTTCGAACCCGTTGCGTAATTCATGATTTCTTCTTCATTGGCCTCATCTGCACTAAAACGGGCTGTGATTTCGCCTTGGAACATGACATTGATCGTATGACAAATGCGCATCACTTCCGGTGCCTCGGATGAAAGAATAATCACCGCTTTGCCGAGTTTGGCGAGCTCGACAATTTGCTGGTAGATTTCCTGCTTAGCACCGATATCGATTCCTTGAGTCGGATTATCAAAAATCAACAGCTCAGTTTCCGCTTCGAGCCATTTTGCGATGATGACTTTTTGCTGGTTGCCCCCGCTCAACTTGTCAATTGTAATGCGGGGATTGTGCACTTTAATGTTCAAGGCTTCTTTATAAAACTGAAATTTCTTCCGCTCTTCCTTATCCTTGATAAAGCCACCTTTTTCAAAGTTGCCCATGGAACTCAAGCTCATATTATGGAGCACACTCAAGTCCTTAATGATGGCGTTTTCCTTTCGGTCTCTCGGCACTAAGCCAAGCCCAGCTTTTAATGCTTTTCGTGGATGATCTATTTTCACCACTTGGCCGTTAATCTTGACCTCGCCCGTGTATTTTTTTCGAAATCCGAATAAGCTCTCAAAAAGTTCTGTTCTGCCGTCCCCCGCAAGGCCCGTGAATCCTGCAATCTCGCCTTTTCGGACTGCAAAATTAATGTTTTTGAACGCATCGCTCGTTAAATCATTCACTTCCAATACGACAGGCCCAAACGGGTGCTCATGCAAAAAGCGCTCTTGGGATATAGCCTTCCCGACCATCGTCTTGGTGATTGTTTCGATATTTTCTTGTTCCATGCTTCCTGTGCGCACGAGTTCGCCATCCCGCAAGACTGTATAGCGGTCGCACACTTCCTTGATTTCCTTTAATTTATGGGAAATATAAATGATTGATACACCAGACTTCTTTAAATTTTTCATCAGCCCAAACAGCCGGTTCACTTCGTGTTCCGCCAACGACGTCGTCGGTTCGTCCATAATGATCAACCGGGAATTGTGGAGCAGTGCTTTGGAGATTTCAATCAATTGCTTATAGGAGGTCGCTAAATTCCGGACATATTCTTTCGGATTGACATCAACACCAAGCTTTGCTAAAACTTCGTGCGTTTGCCTGCACATCTCCTCCACTTTCAAAAACCCCACTTTGTTGCGCAACTCAGACCCCAAAAATACGTTTTCGTATACACGAAGATCTGAAACCATGTTTAGCTCCTGATGGATAAAGCTGATGCCATGCTCTTGTGAAACTCGGGAATTCAGCATTTTCACTTCTTCGCCGTCAATGTAAATGCTTCCGCTATCCGGCTGATGGACGCCGCCCAGAATATTCATCAGTGTAGATTTGCCGGCTCCGTTCTCACCCAGCAATGCATGAATTTCACCTTTTTGAACTTCCAGCGTCACCCCTTTTAAAACAGGTACGCCGTTAAATGATTTTTTGATTGTTTGCATTTGGATAAAAGGATTTTCAGTCATTGCCTTGATCCCCCTCATAATAGGAAAACAGGAAATGCAATGGGTCCATTGCATTTCCCGGCATTCAATTAAAATTTAGATTCTGGATCGTAAAATTCATCAACATTTTCTTTTGTTACTTGTGTCGCTTCTTTTACAACCATCGTCTCAGCCGGTTCTTCGCCTTTTGCGAGGTCAGCCGCAATTTCCACCGCGTCTTCTACCATTGTCGGCGAATACAGGAATGTCGCTTTCATCAAGCCATCGTTTTTGATGTCCTCAAACACTTGTTTTGCGCCGCCTGCACCTGTCACAAATTGAATATCCGTGCGCCCAGCTTCTTCAATCGCCTGCAAAACGCCTAACGCCATTCCGTCATCTTGCGTGAAAACAGCGTCGATCTGTGGGTTTGCCTGTAAAATGTTCTGCATAACTTCCAGTGATTTCTCAGTCGAAAAATCGCCGCTTTGGGAAGCGATGATTTCCATGCCTTCAGCGCCTTCAACCGCTTCTTTAAAACCGGATCCACGCTGCTCGGTTACGGAGCTTGGCGGCCCTGAAATCTCTACCACTTTCCCTTGTCCGCCCAGCTGTTCAACAAAGAACTTGCCGGCATTGACGCCGATTCCTTCATTGTCCCCTTTTACTACAACAGTTGCCGCATCGTTTTCAAGTTCCCGGTCTACAATAACCAATGGAATACCTGCATCTTTCACCTTTTGCCCGACAGGAGTCAAAGCCGCCGATTCAATTGGAAGCATGACGATAGCGTCCACATCTTGAGCAATTAAATCGTCCACATCGTTTGCTTGCTTGTTCGGGTCTGCCGCATTGGTCATGACATATTCAATGCCTTCGCTTTCCTGAAGCGCTTTCGCTTGCTTTTCCGCGCTGTCAATCAGTGCGCCCATCCATCCATGCGTTGCAGAGGGAAGTGAGATGCCGATTTTCACTGTATCGTCTGCCTCTCCGCCGCCGGAACTTGAGCCTCCGCTTTCCTCACTGCTGCTTCCGCATGCAGCCAAGCCAAACACTGTGACTAATGCCATAAAAATAATCCATAATTTTTTCACTCTATTCACCCCTTTGTTTTTTTGAAAAGCTCCCCTTCAATGTAAACGTTTATATTTACAACTAAGGCCAGCGCTCCATCATTAATCCCACTTAATAACAGAGCGCTGGTCTTAGCTGTTTCATCCCGATGTCGACTCCCGGATAATAAGCTCGTGTTCTAAAACGACACTATCGACTTGTTCACCCCGAAGCAAATCGATTAACATCTGTGCCGCAATGGTTCCCATCTTATACATTGGCTGGGCAATGGTCGTCAATGTCGGGTTGGTCATATTCGAAAAATCGATTTTGTCAAAACCGACCACCGCCATATCATTCGGTACATGGATACCCGCTGCATTAAGCTCCTTTAACGCGCCGATCGCCAACAAATCCGATACTGCAAACACCGCTGTCGGCCGGTCCGGCAACGCCAGGATCTTTTTCATCGCTTGCTGGCCATATTCGAATCCAAGCTGCTGTGTGTACAAGATATAGTCATCGATCACCGGGATCCCATATTCCGCTAGTGCGCGCACATAACCCGCTTTCCGTTCCCTGGCATACGAAAATTTTTCGTCCGAGTTCATCAACGCGATTTTCCGGTGCCCGATTTGAATCAGGTGTTTTACCGCCCGGTAAGATGCTTCCTCGCTGTCGATTGTCACGTATGGAATGCCGATCCCCCCTCCGTATTCACTGCACTGGATGATTGCATACTTTTCTGCCAGTTCTCTCAATGTTTCGATGTTCACTGCCGGGTCCATTGAAATAATGCCATCCGCCATCTTCTTGCGCACAAGATCAAAATAGATATCTTCTTTTTCCGGTTTGGAATCCGTTTCACATAGCAGAATGCTGTAGTTCTGGCTCAGCGCCATATTTTCAATCCCCTTGATGATTTCAAAGTAGAACGGATTGGAAATCGTCGGAATTAAAATCAGCATGATCCGGCTTTCCGAATTCCGCAAATTCCTTCCAAGCATGCTCGGTTCGTAATTCAGTTCCTTGATCGCCTCTTCCACTTTCTGCTTTGTTTTTGATGCCACTTTGTTCTGGCCATTCAGGACCCGTGATACGGTGGCGACAGAGACGCCTGCTTGCTTTGCTACCTGCTGGATATTTGCCATCTTCTTTTTCCTACTTTCCAAGATTCCATTAATGAAAAATGAAATCGATTACATTTTCATAGTATTATCTTCAGAATTATCTGTCAATAGCAATTTTTATTTAAATAAAACGGTTGATTTACTTGTGTGTTTTCTATATGTTAAGAATGTAATGGTTTACATTTCAGTATATTCCGACATTTGAATATGGGGGGATTTCTTTGAAACTAGGGGTTTTTACTGTCTTATTCTCCGATAAAAACTTTGATGACATGTTAAATTATGTTGCGGCTAAAGGAGTGGAAGCGATCGAACTGGGCACGGGCGGTTATGCGAATGCTGTCCATTGCAAAGTCGATGAGCTGCTGGCGGACAATGGCAAGCTGGCCCGCTTTAAACAGCGAGTCGCTGATGCCGGCTTGACGATCAGCGCGCTCAGCTGCCATTCCAACCCACTTCATCCGCAAAAAGGGATTGCCGGGCCAGCAGATGAATTGCTGGTGAAAACGATGCATTTGGCTTCAAAGCTTGGCGTTCCTGTCGTTAACACGTTTTCCGGATGTCCCGGAGACCACGAGAACGCGCTTTACCCAAATTGGCCTGTAGCGCCTTGGCCGCATGATTTCCAAGAAGTGCTGAAATGGCAATGGGAAGAAAAACTGATTCCATATTGGAAAGAGAAAAACGATTTGGCGGAATCACTCAATGTAAAAATCGGCTTGGAGCTTCACGGCGGCTTTTCGGTCCACACGCCATCAACCATGCTTCGGCTACGCAACGCATGCGGCCCGGCAATCGGCGCAAACTTGGATCCAAGCCATATGTGGTGGCAAGGCATCGACCCAGTTGAAGCCATCAAAATCTTGGGCCGCGAAGGCGCTATCCACCATTTCCATGCAAAGGACACCATTATCGACCAACAGAACATGAACCGCAACGGCCTGACCGATATGACCGACTACGGGAACATGCAAGACCGTGCGTGGTATTTCCGCACCGTCGGCTTTGGGCACGATTTGAAGACCTGGGCAGACATCATCAGTACCCTTCGGCTTTATGGATATGATTATGTCGTCAGCATCGAGCACGAGGACGGCTTGATGTCCATAAATGAAGGCTTCACGAAAGCGGTCGAAAATTTGAAGCCGCTCATCGTCAAAGAATCCGTCGGCGAGATGTGGTGGGCTTGAACGAATAAAAATGAAACCCCACTCAATTTTTTGAGTGGGGTATTCGTGCTTTGGAAAGTATTTCATTAAAACAGAAAGTTATCTTCTGAATTCAAAGAATTTATCCGGAAAATTTTAATCTTGGATAACATCGATCAATTCCATATGCACATCAACAAAATAAGTTTCAAGCAACTCGCCGATGCGGCCATCAAGCTGATCGTACTCCTTGTCTGCCTGCTCAATGACCGCATAGAAGCCTTCTTCTTCAATCTCGCCGTTTTCCAGCTCCTTAAACTTCTGCCACATATCACGGCCGTATTTTCTCTCGATAGCAGCATAATCATATGCTCCAATCGCCTCAAGAGAGCCCACCAAAGCATCTAAAAAACTTGTGACGCCTACTTCTTCAACATGCCCGGAAAACCAGTTCATTAAAATTTCGTGGCCACCGCTTTCAATCTCTGAATAGTAATAAAAAGCTAAAAATGTTTCATCAGCAGTCTGATTTCTTGTGGGATAATCGTATTCACTGATGGTCGCTATCACCGCATTCCAAATATCATCCTTGGTCACCAAGTCTCTTCGGTACATTTTCGGCTTCATTCCATTCCCTCCAGTTGAGTAACATATGTCTATATTACCCATTATATCAATATTCGTTAGTTTGAGTTGCCCCCAAAAAAGGGTAATGGTCATTATTACAAAAAAGGGTGGGATTTTTATGCGCATGGGTTGCATGAGCAGCATCATCATTTCTATTGTTATTTCAGTTCTTCTTACGATCCTGATCAACTTGATCTTATAAATAACAGATAGGCAAGGAGTGTCAGCGGATGGAGCAGTCAATCCGGAGGTTAACATTTGAGGATTTTCCCTACCTTGAAGCAATGGAAACCGGTATTGAAGATGATTATGTTAAACGGATTTTCAAACGTCTCGTTACCACCGAAAACAACCGTCTATACGGCTTGTTCTTGGATGAACAGCTTGCGAGCGTTTGTGGGTATACAATTTTCACAAAGCACTATGCCATGCTTGGGCGTATACGGAGCGATATCCGTTTCAGAGGCAGGGACTTGGCCACGCAATTGACTGTCCATGTCAGGAATGAAGCATTCAGGTTGCCCCATATCCACTGGGTCGGAGCGAATACCCAGGAAGAAAACCTGGCCGCTCGGCGTGTGCTTGAAAAAACAGGCTTTATCGATTATTCGCCCCTCTACGGTGCCACCACTAAAGCCGTCCCGAATTTTGGCCTGCCTGGTCTTCCGTGGGAGGAGATTTTCGGCCTTAAACAAAAAAAAGCTTGGATCGACAAGCTGTATATTCAAACAGGTGCCATCTTTCCTTATGAATGCTATTACCCGTTCCCTGCTTCCGAGGAATTGTTTTGCGATGCCAAGCTTGCGGAATGGTCGTTTTATGAGAATCCATCTGGAACCCGGGTGCTAATTACAAAAAAGGACTTCAAAAAATACCATTATCTTCACGCCATTTACCCCTGGGATGACCTTATGGAGCAAGAAGGACTATGGCAAAGGATTTCTGGTGACTATGAAAAAGTAGCCAGTCTGACCAAAGAAGAAACTTACGTCTGGATGGATTTGACGAAACACCAGGCACAATCGCTTCCGGAAGGACATCCCTTTAAGCTGCCTTCTCCTTGGATGCTCCACGGTGTCTGGAGAAAGAATGGCGAGAAGGATGCTGAATTCGCCGCTCTAGCCAGTCAATTAAAAGACTCTGATTAATCAGCTCAAAATTTTCAACTTTAAAACGCCTGCATCGCTTAACAAGATGCAGGCGTTTTCGTATAGCGCTGATTATAGTGTTTTGACAAAGAATCCTTCTTAAGGTCAGTCAGCCGGGCTGTAAGATGTAAGTGGAATTTTTTCGTACTCCTCAGGATCCAATGTTTCGACCGATCCATCGGCTACACTTTCAACTATAGCAGAAAGCCCTCTTTCAACTGATTTCACCAACTGCCCTTTTTCCTTTTGCCCCAACGATTGCGTCTGCCCTCTTACTTCAAACAGCACCGTGCCGCTGCCGTTCAATGCGTAAGAGCCAAGAGCCGTACCCGGAAGGTCCAGGCCTTGGGAATAAAGAGAAATATTTGTGAATTTCGAGTTGCCGTATGACTGCAGCTCATTATAAGCCGCCACATTCAGCTGTCTAGAGAAGTCGTAATTATAGTTGTCCGCATACTCCGCATATTTCGCGCCTTCAGGAGTCGATGGATCTGGAACAAACTGAGCGGATAATGAAAGCGTTACGGGATCGTTTGTGCCGCCTACATAATACATCCCTTGGTGATGCAGGTCAACAAAGACATCCACTTTGCCAAATTCAGCTTGCAATGATTTATAAACGTCCCGTGACGTTTGAGATTCAGGCGTGAGGAACCATCCCGGCAAGTTCGAAGCTCCTGGAAAATCCGCCGCTTCCGGAACATAGTCAAGATCGGGATTGAAATCGCGGTTGACGTCGAATCCAGGATTGGCGCCGTAGTCGTAGCTTTGGCTAATTCCCCGGTCTAAATAGTTCCATGAAGGAGTTGCACCAGCAAGCTGTGGGTAGGCCTCTACCGTATCAGCCCACGTCATGCTGTTCCGCCGCTTATCCGCTTCAGACGCGTCCGGGTTCATCATCGGCATGAATACCAGAGTCACTTCTTCACGAATCTGTTTGGCTTGAGACGAATTTCCTGACAAAGTTTTCAACAAATTCAGCAAAGCGACTGTCCCTGTTTTTTCATTGCCATGAATTTCACTTTGGACAAGGATCACTTTATCTCCTGTCCCTACTCGTGCCGTGTAGATGTCCCGGCCTTCAAAAGATTGTCCGGCTACATCCACTTGGACTGCACCTTTGCTCGAAGCTTCCATTTGTTTCAAACTTTTTTGAAGTTCAGCGTAATCAACAAATCCGGAAATGCTAAAGTCATGATGATGCGTTGCAGGCCTAGTTTCTGTTTCTGCTGCATAAACTGGCATTGCCAATGCTGCACATAATCCCGCTATTCCAACCGTACTCGCCCATTTCTTCCTCAACTTCATCCGCTCCTTTTAGTTTTTTCCTATAATTTACTTATTAATTTTTATTTTTCCTCCTTATACCAATTTTGTATATGTTAAAATTAACAAAATAAAATTTATTAGTAAATATATTTTGAATATTTAATCATTAAGTAATGGTTAGCAATGCTTCTTTTGAATTTCTTTATTTCAATGGTAATGCTGTGGCTTAGTCGTTTATGCTTAGTAAGTTTAACTCGTTTTGTTTTGCCTATCCTTATCAAAACCACCCAACGCAAAAATAAGCCTTTCCAATGCACCGCATTGAAAAGGCCATATATAGAACTTATTGCTTTACCAATTACCTCATAACGCTCCCGCCTGAAATCTTCAACGACTCCCCAACAATATTTCCAGCCGCATCTGTCAATAAAAACGCGATCGTATTCGCCACTTCTTCCGGTGTCGACAAACGGCCGGATGGAATTTCGCTTGCTGCGTTTTTCATTCCTTCTTCAAATGAAATCCCGTTCTTTTCCGCTCGCCGCCTAATGCCGTTCCATGCCATTTCGGTATCGACATAGCCCGGACACACTGCATTGACACGAATGCCATGTTCAATCGCTTCAAGAGCCATCGACTGTGTCCAGCCGACAACCGCAAATTTGCTGGCGGCGTAGGCAGTGCCGCCGTGGGTGCCTCTAAGCCCTGAGAGTGAAGCCAAGTTAACGATTGCCCCTTCTTTTTGCTCCAGCATTTTCCGGTAAACCGCTTGCGTCAGCAAGAGTGTATATTTGAAATTCAAACCCATGACGCGGTCAAGCGTTTCTTCATCCAGTTCTTCGACCACGCTGCCTCCTCCGATGCCTGCCGAATTGACCAAGCCATTGATGAAACCGAATTTATTCTCAGCTTGTGTGACCAAGTTTTCGCGGTCTTCCGGCTTTGCTAGATCTGCCTGTTGAACAAAAACTTGGTCTTGCCCTGCCACCTCAAGCAATTCAGCTTTCAAATGCTCCAGCTTTTCTTTATTTCGCCCTGTAACTGTGACCCTTGCCCCCATTTTGACCAGGACTTTTGCCGTTTCATAACCGATTCCACCTGTTGCTCCGGTAATCAGCACGTGTTTATCTTTTAATGCTTCGTTCGAAAAAATACTCATTTGCATATCTCCCTTCCATGATAATTGTTCATCTTTTCCCTTTCACCTAATATGGTTAAACAAAAACCAGCCTATAATACAGGCTGGTTTTATCATGCACTATTGAATTGTTATTCCTTGATCCTGGTTTTCCACCCAACTGATGGAATGATACCTATCTGTCAAAATAGCTGGATAGTCGTTTTCGATAGGCGCCGCTGTTTCAAGGATTTTGTGTAAGCGTTCGTTGAACTGATGGAATAAAAGCTCGTCGTTTTCACATTCCTCTACGGCGTTCGAATACATGGTAACCATTCTGGAATAAAATTTTTCTTCCAAATCCTTGTGGGCAGCGGCGAAATTCGTTCCCTCTTCAACAAAATGCACCATCAAATCGACGGTCAATGCTTTGTTGCCGGTCGATTTCCGGAACTCATCAATTGTCCTCTTGGCCTTAGATAACCGAGGCTTAGAGCCTTCCGCATCCGGACTTACATAATCCGTTATCGTTTGCTTTGACTCTTCATACAGAGAATGGGCTACTTCTTCCGCTTTTATTTCAGCGGACAAATGTTTTCTGGCTTTCTTGCTTACTTGCGCTAGATCCGTAATGATTTTAATAAGTTCGTCCCGCTCATACGTCTCCAAATGTTTCTTTAAGTCATCAGTAGTCAGTTTTGCCATAAATTTTCGCCTCCATTTTTCTGCACTTAATAGATTCGTTGCAGCCAGGCCCAAACCCTTTTTAAATTTTAAAAAAGCCATCTTCGATTGAAGATGGCTCCATTGGAACTCGCTTTATCCTTGTTTTTTTCCGGATATGTCTTCGAACTCCCGGGCGATCCGTTCTACCGCTTCTTTGATCAGCGGACGCGGCGATGGAATGCAAATGCGCTGGTACTGTGCGCCTTCCTGCCCAAACATGCTGCCATCTTCCAAGACGACATTCGCTTTATTGTAAATGCGGTCATGGATTTCTTCAGGCGGAAGATTATAGCCGCTGAAATCGAGCCACATCACATAGGTGCCTTCTGGAATCCGGACTTTCACTTCCGGCATGTGTTCAGCAAAAAAGTTTTTCACATAGTCCATTGTGCCGTCTATATACTCCAAAAGCTGGTCTAGCCACTCCTCGCCCTCGGTATATACCGCAATCAAAGCGGCAATCGTGAATGGAGAACCGAGCTGCATACCCATTTCAGTCGCGAAAGTCGCCATTCGATCCGGATCCGTCACAATGACGTTCGTGCAGTGAAGCCCTGCTGTATTGAAGGTTTTATTGATTGCGGTCAATGTCAGGATATGGTCGGTCTGTTCTGCCACAGTCGCCATGGGAACGAATGTCTGGTCTTTCCGGATCAGATCTCCGTGGATTTCATCCGCGACAATCAGTACGTTATGCCGATAGCAGATGTCTGCCAATCTTTTCAGTTCCTCTTCCTTGAAGATGCGGCCTGTCGGATTATGAGGGTTGCAAAGAATGAACATCTTCGTGTGCTCTTCTTTCGCCTTCTCTTCGAAATCCTCAAAATCAATGGAGTAATAGCCGGTGTCATCCACCTTTAAAGCGTTATTGACTACGACGCGTCCGTTCCCTTCAATCGCTCCAGTAAATGGCGGATAAACCGGCCGCTGGATAATGACGCCATCACCTGGCTGAGTGAAGGCTTTAACCGCTACATTCAAAGCATGGACCGTTCCCGGGCTGTAGACGATCTCTTCTTTTTTAATGTCCCAGCCATAGCGCTTCTTGAACCAATACTGAATTGCTTGGTAATATTCTTCCGGGAAGACAGAATAACCGAAAATTCGGTGGTCCACCGTTTTATGTAAAGCTTCAACTAGCGGTTGCGGAACCGGCAAATCCATGTCCGCTGTAAACAACGGAATCGTTTCCTCATCAAAGCGCTCGGTTATGCCGAACGCCTTAATCATATCGGCCCCGTCCCATTTTAATGAATAAGTTCCTCTTCGATTGACGATTTCATCAAAATTATAGTTCATCTAAACCCTTCCCTTCTAACTGATAAGCTCTTCTTTTATGTAAACATAGTTGATTGGTTTATACCCGTATTTTGATTTGTAAAGCTTGCCCAAAGTGAATTTCCAACGCTCTTGGACAAGTTGGACTTGTTTTTTACGACAGTTCGGATGAATAAAAAGAACAAACAATAAATTGTGCTTCTCTTTAAATATTTATGATAAAAAGGCAACACTTAAACCTTCTCAGTTTTAGCGTTGCCTTCAATCTCATCCTGCATGTTCTGGAGGTGGAATCGTTAAGCCATACTTGTTGCCGAGTTCGAGCAGTTTGCTGAGCTGTTCTTTGGTCGGCGGTTCGGTTGGTATTTCCTCAGCCGATTGAGCTGGCACTGCAATTTCACTCACGATGTTCTCGAAATCGGTGGCCGTCAAGGACAAAATGGCTGTCATCGTTTTTGTTTTCAACCGGAATGTGTGCAGTTTTCCTTTGGGAACAAATACTGTGTCTCCTGGCCCGGCATCCATCCTTTTATTTTCTAAATGAAACGTTGCTTCTCCTTCAACCACACGCCAAATTTCATCTTCGTTCTCGTGAATATGAAATGGCGGTTCAAGCCCTTGCACTTCCGTAAACTCGAATACAGAAAAATTTCCGCCTGTTTCTTCGCTCAATAACAGTGGCTTGATGCGGGCTCCCATGAAAAGATAATTTTCCTGTTTTCTCAATTGTCCCATTTCTAACATCCTTTCTAGTAATTTTTCCAAGTCAGCCTGTGAAAGATGGCAGTTGAGTCACAATTAGTGTATTTCATTCAATGGATCGCCGAAAGGCTTAAGCAAAAAATCTACCGCTTTGGCGGCAGTTCAAACCGGTAATACTTCGCCAAAAAATCGTCGATGACCAGCCTATGGCTGCCTACCATGTTGTCCGGCAGTTCATCCGGATAAAAAAACTGAAAGCTGAGCGACTCTGCCTTATCAACCGCTAAATCCCCTTCGTAATCATCTGTATAATAAGCAGCCGTGACCGTATAAAATTCATCGCCATTTTCAGCCACTGCAAAATGATTCGGCCCGGAATAGACGTTAATAAGCTGCAGCCGGTTAACGGTCAACCCGGTTTCTTCATAAACTTCTCTTTTCGCCGCGTCTTCCGTTGATTCCCCAAGTTCCATCAATCCTCCAGCAAGCCCCCATTTATCTTTCGGGTATTTTCTTTCCTCAAGCAACAATCGGCCCAAGTTGTCGACAATGACCGTAACTGCACCGACAAGGATCAATGGACGGCGGCCGACAAGCGCCCGCAATTCTTCTACGTATCCCATATTCAAATACTCCTTTAGCTTCTTTGCTTTTTTTATAGTTTAGCTCACTCTGCAAGCATAAAGAAACCGACAGCTCTCTGCCTGCATTAGGACAGGGAGCTGCCGGTTTCTTGAATCTTGGAAACGCTAAGCTTGCGGTTGTGCAGGCATGGCCTTTTCTTTTTCGACTTCTGCAATTTCTTCATCCGTCATTTTGGTTATTGTAAAGCCGGTCAATGCGTAAATGATCGAAAGAATCGGCACTGTAAAATTGAAAACGGCATAAGGTGCGTATTCGAAGGCACTGACGCCCAGCGTTCCGAAGATAAAAACACCGCATGTATTCCAGGCAAAAAATACTGAGGTTAATGTTCCGCCATCTTCAAGTGCACGTGACAGATTCTTAGATTGAAGAAATTTATCCTTGTAAGATTGCGCATACATCCGGGAAGGTACGACGATGGAAACGTATTGCTCTGCACACGCTGCATTTGTTCCGATAGCAGATAAGACAGTGGCCGCCACCAAACGGCCGCCGGTTTTGGCGAATTTCAAGATTTTGTCCATCATGGCTTGCAGCATTCCTGTATGTTCCAAAATGCCCCCGAAAGACATGGCAGCCAAAACCATCGATACGGTATACATCATGTTATCCAAGCCGCCTCGGTTGAATAGTTCATCAACGAGAACATTGCCCGTTTCTATGACATAACCGCTTTGAAGCGCACTTACCGCATCTGAAACTGAACTGCCCTGAACCAACACTTGCGCTAAAAACCCAAGCAGAACCCCAACTACGAGAGCCGGAATAGCTGGCACTTTTTTAGCAACTAAGACAAAAACAACCACAGGGATAATCAAAAGAAATGGAGAAATTACAAAACTTTCCCTTAAGACAGCAGCCGTTTCGGCAATGTCGGCGGTATCTGTTCCCCCAGCTGAAAAATTGCGGCCCAAATACCAAAAAACTGCCAAAGCGATCAGCAGCCCCGGAATGGTCGTATACCACATATGCTTAATATGGACGAATAAATCAGTGCTCGTCAAACCCGCAGCCAAATTGGTCGTATCGGACAAGGGAGACATTTTATCCCCAAAATAGGAGCCCGATATGATCGCCCCGGCAACCATTGGTGCAGGGATACCCATACTTAGGCCAATTCCCATCCCCGCTACTCCGACAGTTCCCATCGTTGACCAAGAACTTCCGATGGCTAGTGATACAATAGAGCAGATCAATGTGATCGAAATGAGAAAAAATGCAGGCGTCAAAATTTCCAATCCGTATAAAATGAGCGTAGCTACAATTCCTCCCCCAATCCAAGAACCGATAATTAGCCCGATTAAGATAATAATAATAATTGCCGGCAAAGCGAGGCGTATTCCTTTATACATGCCTTCTTCGATATCCTTCCATTTATAGCCTGAACGCCACGCCACCAAAGCGGCAACTGTTGCCCCCACTATCAAAGGAATATGCGGGCCTTGTTCCAGCACGACAATCGTAATAAGCATAACGGCAATCATGACAACAAGCGGCAGAATTGCCCATCCAAAAGACATTTTCTTCTCCATGCATTTCCCTCCCTTGTCTGTTTTTTTAATAAAATTGTTTAAAAGATATTCTTGATTAGCAAGCCATTTCCCTTCTTATCCTCTTTTTTTCTTTGAGTTATTTAAAAAAGCGGGTTCACCCGGCGTTTACAAAATCCATACATACATTTCACAATAGCTTCAAGTTGCTCTGTTATGGTTTGGGTAACAACAAAACCCGATCGGAGCTGAAGAAAACGTGAAAAAAATGCAAAAGTTTATTCCAACAGCAGCAGTTTGTGCACTTTCTTTATCCATACTGGCTGTACCTTCACCAACCGCCGCATCTGAAAACCTCACTCATTTTGAAAAAGGCAAACAAGGCTTGGATGTCGAATTGGTCGGCCGATATAAGAGCGGTGCCAAAATCGACGAAGGCGGAACTGAAATTGTTGTCTACGACCCTAACACTTTTCGCGCTTTTTCAGTAAATGGTGCTGAAAAAGCACTTGATATCCTCGATATGACTGTTTTGAAAACCGATAACACAACAGACATCCCATTAATGACCCGAATTCCACTGAGCGAGCTCGGCGTGGAAGCATCCGATGTCACGAGTGTGGCCATCCATCCTGATGGTGGATATATCGCCGTAGCAGCTCCCGCAGTCAATAAAGAAGAACCGGGATACGTTGTCTTTTTGACAGTCGACGGTGAACCGATCGCCAATGTCCAGGTTGGCGCTTTGCCTGACATGCTGACATTTACACCGGATGGCAGCAAATTGCTGGTTGCGAACGAAGGTGAACCTGCGGAAGATTATTCGGTAAATCCCGAAGGCACAGTCAGTGTCATTGATGTTAGTTCAGATATCGGGACTATCAGCGACAAGGCTGTATCTACCGTCTCTTTTGATGAAAAAATCATCGAGGACGATGTCCGGAAAGTCCATCCCGGCAGCACATACGCCGAAGACTTGGAACCTGAGTACATTACCGTAGACAAAGATGGGCGCTACGCTTACGTGGCGTTACAGGAAAACAACGCCTTAGCCAAACTTGACATCAAGAAAGAACAGTTTGTTGCAGTGAAAAGTCTGGGATATAAAGACTCTTCCATTTCACAAAACAAACTCGATGCGTCGAATAAAGACGATGCAATAAACATCCGCAACTGGCCGGTATTGTCGATGTATCAGCCAGATGGCATCACCAGTTTCGAAGCTGACGGTAAAACTTTCATCCTCTCTGCCAACGAAGGCGATCTCCAGGATTGGGAAGGATTTTCCGAAGAAACGCGCGTAGCCGATATTAAAGATGAGTATCAATTGAATGCCGATTTGTATAAAGGCTATAACCAAAACCGCTTGGATAAACTTGTGGAAAACGGCCTTTTTGAGGAAGAGGAACTGGGCCGGCTGACAACGTCAATTTCGCAGCCGAAAAACGAAGACGGCAAGTATGAGGCAATTTATGGCCATGGCGGCCGCTCCTTCTCTGTCTGGGAAGCCGGCTCCATGGAACTCGCTTATGACAGCGGCGATGATTTTGAACAGATTTCAGCTAAAGTTTATCCGGACTTTTTCAACAGCAGCAACGATGAAGACAGCTTCGACAACAGAAGCGATGATAAGGGCCCAGAACCCGAAAGTGTCATTACTGGGAATATCCAAGGCACAAACTATGCATTTATCGGTCTTGAACGGCAAGGCGGTATTATGGTATATGATTTGTCAAAACCGGCTGCCCCTAAATTCGATACGTATTTCTCGAGCCGCATCTTTAACGGCGAAGAATCCCCAATTACCGAGCAAAGCGGCGACGTGGCTCCTGAAGGATTGACTTTTGTGCCTTCTGATCAAAGTCCGACTGGCCAAGATCTTCTCCTGGCTGCCCATGAAGTTTCCGGAACCATTGCGGTTTACTCTCTAGAAGAAAAAGCGAATGGAAATAAAAATGCTTCAAGCAAGTCGCTATCGGATATAGCAAATTCAATCTTGGTTGCCCCTAAAAGATTGGTTAGTTTTCTTTCCAAGTAAATTACAAAAAGCCGGATGGCGAGACTGTATGAGTCTCGCCATCCGGCTTTTCAGATGAATCGCTACCTTACAACAAACCAATACACGCACATGATTGCGAAGTCTGCGATAGAATGGCCAATAATCGTTGCCGTAATAGAACCGGTCCTCTCACGTATATACGCCCAGAACAAACCGACGATCAACACTGGCAAAACAGCTACCAGCGTATAGCCCGATTGGAATAAATGCAACACTGTCAGAACATGATAAAGCGTATAAAAGATGGAAGTCATTATAATTGCATAGGCTGCTGTTCCATTCACACGCAGCTTTTCGTACATATAACCTCTCCAGTATACTTCTTCCAAAACCGGATTAACAAAAATAAACAGCAAAATGAAAGCAAACTCCAAAGGACCTGCAAAGCCCCAATCCAAAAGCAGTACGCGAAGCTTATTAATATCCAGCAAGTAGACATGCAACCAGCTTACCCCGCCATAGACAAAAAGAAAAAAAACCAACCCGCTGCCGACACCCATTAACAATGATTGCTTGTTTAGTTTCATCCGTTCTTTTGGAAAAGCCTTATCAATGAGCGGCACAAGACAAAGCCAGCCAAAGAACAGCAAGAACGTTATGACGACGTTCTCGAAAAATTGCAGCCCGACAAAAATCATGAGCGATGGACCAATCAAGCGCAAGGCATTTTTCATGGCGTTCCTCCATTCCGGCTTTCCACCATCAGAAAGCGTTCATTGATCGGCTTTAAGTATTGATGCACCGCCCCGTTAAATTCCGCGTAAGATCCAATAGGCACTTGATGGGTCCCTTTATCGATATAGGCCACCTCGGTTTGGGGAGCCGCTTTTAAAAAGGGAATCTGGTAATGATGCATTGGTTTTTCGAGAGTTCCATAGATGAGCAAGATCGGCATCTTCAGCCGATGCAGCGAGTACGTGGATTTGTAGTCGAGACCGTTTTTGCAGTATTCGTATGCGCTCTGCGGATCCGTTTTTCGCGCCAGTTCATAAACCTTTTCTTCGTCTTCCGGATAATATTTGTTCAACTTAGCCTGCAACTTTGCAGCAAGCGGGATTTGGCGGGATTTCGCCATGTACATGACCGATTTGATAAAGAAAATTGGCGAAAAATTATTCAGTTCGGAGTATCCGCCCGATAAAATAATGGCAATCGTCCGCTCCGGATACCTCAAAGCAAATTCCTGCGCAATCAGCCCACCATGAGAATATGCACAGAGCACCACTTTTTCGATCCCCAGCTGGTCGAGCAGACTTTTCAAGTGCTCAGCAAGCAAAGCGATTGTAACCGGACGGTTGCCCTTTGGACTATTACCATGCCCGGCCAAATCATAAAAAATGGTTTTATAATGTTTAGCAAGCGCCTCCTGATGCATAAAGACATTATGGCCCATAACAAACGGATGGACAAAAACAACCGGCATCCCTTCACCTTTTATATGATAATAAATCGAGAGGTCGTCATTGATTGTGGCATATGGCATAAATAGGTTCCACTCCTAACAAAAAAATTTCCATGCTATTCATCGGATACCCGTGTTTTGGCCCAATCAAAACAAAACAGCAAACCTTGCAGTGGTCAGAATCAAAAATGGAGATAAATCAAAAAATATTATTAAAATTTTCAGAAATATATAGTAATTATTTGTTTTTTATAATATAATCGATGCAGAGACATTGAACTACTTTTCTTTTGCGGCCGCATAGAAAGTAGGATTTTCTTGGTTCATTTGTATTAGTTTCTGGTTGGTGTCAGTTAGGAGCCTGTGCTTGTTTTAAATGTTGCTGGGGGACACACAAATCTAATTTATACAAAGGAGAAAAAAACCATGAAAAAACTGGCCATGATTTTAATAGCAATTATGTTGTCGTTCGGCTTCACTTCTGGTGCAATTGCAAGCAGCACCGCTACTGCCTATAACAGCGATAACGACGACAAAGTCACTTATAAAGATGGCATCACGACCGTCGTGACCACGAAGAAAGAAGTAACCCATGACAAGATTGTCAAAGTGAAGAAATCCACAGACTATTCAACTGAAAAGAAATTCGACAAGTCGACTTATGAAGACTTGGAAGTAGATGTAAAAAAAGAAAAGCATCCTAAACACGACTGGTATAGAGACATAAAAACAGAAACCACTTATAAAATCACAAAAACAACCACTTGGGATGAAGTAACAAAGACCGATACAATCAGAAAAACAACTACGCCTGTAAAGATCACAAAAACCACGATCACTACAAAGAAATACAAAGGCAAGCCTAATAAAGGCAATCTGATCAGCACAAAGTCTAAAGTGAAAGTCGACAAAAAGTATGGGGAAGCAAAAGTAAAAGTGACCAAACACAAAAGCACTTACAAAGAAAATGAAAAAACACATTTTGATAAAAAGGTCATTGATGTGAAAGTAACTAAAGGCAAATGGGATAAAAAAGACAAAGATGAAGATGACAAGCATTAACTAGAAGAAACAGGCGCCCGCTTTAGACACGGGTGCCTGTTTTCTTTTTCCGCTTCACCTTACCGACACATTTTGAGCAGGTCTAGAACCTGCTTAAGCTGATTTGATATCTATTACAGGTTCTTCGCTATATGATAGACCTATAATTAGTATTTCCTTTTTTGCATACTATCTTGTCCAGCCCACTGCACGCCCGCTTCGCCATTTTAGCGAAAGGATGGTTTTAATGAAAGCGTTATCAAAAATATTGTTGGTCTTACTTATTGCCTTTGGACTCGGCTCTTGTTCAGCGGGCCAACCCGCCGCTACGGCAAATTCAGGGCAGATGAATGACGGGAAGCCGGCCCCTTCTTTTGAAGTGATCGATTTGCAAGGAAACACCCACCAACTTTCGGATTACGCTGGCCAAAAAGTGTACGTGAAATTTTGGGCTTCTTGGTGCTCCATTTGCCTCGCTGGAATGGAAGAACTGAATACACTCGCCGGTGAAGAAACGGAATTTGCAGTATTGTCCATCGTTTCACCAAGTTCAAATGCAGAAAAAGACAGCGAGTCGTTCGCCAAATGGTTTAAGGGTGTTGAAAACACTTCGAATATTCAAGTGCTCTTGGATGAAGGCGGTCCAGTCTTCGAGCAATACGGGATTATCGGCTATCCGACTTCTGTCTATATCGGCTCAGACGGTGTATTGGCAAAACGCCAGCAGGGCCACGTCAGCAATGAGCAAATCAAGGCAACATTTGAATCGATTCAGTAAGACAAGCGCTTGGACCCAATAAAGGAAAGGACCGATTTAAAATGAAAATTAAATGGCTAGTTGCCCTATTGTTCCTACTGCTGCTATTAACTGGCTGTTCATCGCTGCAATCGCTCACGGCTAATTCAACAGGAAGCGATACCGCAGCAGCCGGCGCTTCAAATTTTCCAGAAAATCCGAATGAGCAGCTGGCGTTTGATACCGCAAAGCTTGAAGACATTTGGCTTGCCGGCGGGTGTTTCTGGGGAGTCGAAGCCTATATGTCCCGCGTTTATGGAGTTTACGATGTGACATCCGGATACGCCAACGGCAGCACAGAAAATCCCACATATGAAGAAGTCACCCGGAAAAATACTGGACATGCCGAAACAGTACATGTCCGCTACGATCCGGAACGAGTAGATTTGGAAAAACTCGTGAGCCAGTATTTTATCATCATTGATCCGACGCTCCTGAACCAGCAAGGCAATGACCGCGGCGAACAATACCGGACCGGCGTTTATTATGAAAATGAAGCTGACCGGGCCATTATCGATAAAGTTGTCGAAAACGAAGAAGCCAAATATGACGAACCCATTGTCACCGAAGTGGAACCGCTAGAACATTATTACCTTGCCGAAGAATATCACCAGGATTACCTCGAGAAAAATCCGGACGGCTATTGCCATATCGAGTTTGATTCATTGGAAGACCAGGACGTTCCAGTCCTGATTGATCCTGCGGACTATCCGAAGCCGAGCGACGAAGTCTTAAAAGAAAAACTGACCGAAGCGCAGTACAACGTTACTCAGAAAAACGATACTGAAACTGCTTATTCCAATGAGTATTGGGACAATTACCAGCCTGGAATTTACGTCGACGTGGCGACCGGCGAACCGCTCTTCTCATCCGCTGATAAATACGATTCAAAATGCGGATGGCCAAGCTTCACCAAACCGATTGAGCCTGCTGTCATCACTGAAAATGAAGATTCCAGCTTCAATATGGTACGGGTTGAAGTAAGAAGCCGCTCGGGCGACAGCCACCTTGGCCATGTGTTTGAAGACGGTCCAAAAGACAAAGGCGGCTTGCGCTATTGTATCAACAGCGCCTCTATCCTTTTCATCCCGCAAGCAGAAATGGAAGAGGCTGGATATGGTTATTTAGAAGAAATCCTTTAATCGTTCAAATCGAATGAGCCTTCTTTTCCTTTAAGAAGGTTTTTTTATGAAAACCAAAAAGAAAAAGCGCCGGATATAACGCTCACTTATATCCGGCGCTTTGTTAACTTCCTGTATAGGATCCATCATCGCAGCTAAATTGCCAAGCAACTCCGAACTTATCTGTTAATGCTCCGTAAGCCGGACTCCAAAAAGTTTTCTGCAGTTCCATCTCAACTTTTCCATCCTGCGCCAACCGGTTGAATTCCGCTGTCATTTTGTCCAAGTCATCTGAAACCACCGTTAGATTGATATTTTTGCCAAAAGTGACGGATGAACCAGGCATTGCATCTGAAAACATGACTTCATCGCCGTAGACGTTAATCGCCGTATGCATAACCAAGTCTTTTGCAGCCTCTGGCAGTTCGTATCCTTCTTCAGGAGGCATATCTCCGTATTTCATGATTTCCTGCATCTCTGCCCCATAAACATCAGCATAATATTCCACAGCTTCTCGGCAATTTCCGTTAAATATCATATACGCAACTATCGGCATTGTAAACTCTTCCTTTCTTTTGCCTTTATGTTTTATAGTACGAGCGAATTATCCAGAGGTGAGCGGCCTCTAAGAACGCACGGTTTAACAAAATGGATAAAGGATATACAAAAGGAACGTATGTTCTTATTTAAATCAATTATATACGATAGCCTTTAAAAAGGAAAGAAACTTTTAATTATTCTGAATAAAAATCACTTAAAACCTCCATTCTGTATTTTGTACATCCTGCCTAAATAGACTAGGAACTTTTCAAGCTTATTTTGGATAGCGCACATATTTCTGCTGGCTGTCAATAATTCGTTTGTTTTTCCATGCACTGTAGTTATAATTCAATTTCTCCATTTTCTCCAGGTCTTCATCCACAATCATATTTAGTTTTGCCAAGCTAAGCTCCATCACATCTTTGTTTTCTGTAATGCCTTTAACAAAATCCAATTGATGCCTCTCCAATTGTTTTTCAGTTTTTGCAGACTCCAAGAAATCTGCAAAAGCACGAATTTCATCGTTGTTGCTAAGAAGCGTCGTTAAAGTCAAGTACTGATACATATTGACCCGGTTTGCCGTTTCCTGGACTTTCGCCAAGTCCGTTTCTATGATATGTTCACGGGCTAGAACATCATGTTCATAATAATGCTTAAAGTCTTTCACTAGCCGGTTGAATTTTTGCTGAATGTCCCAAAGCCCCGCAAATGCGTCCCTTCCCTGCCTTACTTTCCCTTCTTCTTTAGCTATCGCAGTATTCAATGGATTTATATAATAGGCACTTTCCACTTTCAGCCGTGCTTCACCAATTTGAAAAATACTTGAACTGAGATCTGCAAACAATGCCAATTTCTGCTGCGCTTCAAATGCTTCTTCTCTATTGTCTTCACCGATTGTTACGTAAGCCGTCCCAGCTGGTTTATCGTTTTTCAAAAAACCCGCCATAAAGTAAGGTTTGCCGTTCACTTTCCAGTAAACCGGATTAATAAAAACACTTTCAGCCCATTTCCGGTACTTTTTCACTTTCTTCATCAGCAGTTTAGTTGTTTGGTCATCCATCACATCACCTGCTTTCTTTCGGGCTTGGTATCCGTAGAATTCCTTTTATAGGTAGGTACGAAACGTCTGGTGGAAAAGTTCCGTGGGCAGCCCTTGATCCCTTTGATTAACGGAATGTTTTCTAATAGGCTTCTTTGGGAGGCAATGAAATAAATAAATTTAATTTTCAAAATACTATAGTATTTTTTTGCTTTTTGTTATAGAATGAGGTTGCGAATATCAAATAACTATTATTTATTAATAATTACAGAAATATTCTATTTCTGTTTTTAATACCCAATTTAAAAGGGGGTTTTATTCTCTCAAAGTGCATAATGATGAAAGTTTCAAGCTCTATGCCCCTTCAGCCTAGAGAACGAACACAATCTAATTATGAAATGGAGAGAAAGAGAATGAAAAAATACTTAATGATATTGATGGCGTTATTCTTGATATTCGGAGTCTCAACTACTACAGTACTAGCTTCTGGTGATGATTCTGACCAAGCTACTACTTATAGTAAAAAGAAACATAACGATGACGATGATGACGATGATGATGACAAAAATGACAATGATAAAAAAGGCAAAGATAAAGACGAAAAGAAAAAGTATAAAAATACCAAGTATTATTATTTCAAAAAGCATTATTACTACAAAAACGGCAAAAAACATTACTATTACAAAAAATACTACTACAAAAAACACAAAAAACATCATGGTGACGATGACGATGATGACGACGACGATGACGATGATGATGATGACGACAAAAAACATGGCAAGAAGAAACGCGGCAATGGTAAACATTAATGAATAAAAAAGGAACAAGCGCCTTGCTATAGCAAGGGCTTGTTCCTTTTTCTGTAAAGCCGATTAATTTTCCAAAAAGTCCGGTTCAAGAAATGCAGGGTTTGGATAGCTGTAAAAGCCTTCTCCTGTTGCTTTACCGAGTTTGCCTTTATCGATATACTCGGTTTTCAACAGATCCGCAAGCTTTCTGTACGCAGGATTGCCAGTAGCAGCAGCTTTCGCCTGGACAATATTGTAGGCGGTATTGATACCGACCACATCTAAAATAGCGAATGGTCCGAGTGGTGCACCTGTTGCGATTCTCCATGTCTTATCAATGGTATGGACATCCGATACTTCTTTGACCAACAGCAATTCAGCTGCCTCCAGAAATGGCACTAGCAATGAATTCAAAATATAGCCAGGCTGTTCTTTATAAAGCGGAAGCGCCACCATGCCAATCGCTTTCGCGAACGCTACCAAGTCGTTGAACACGTTCAAGTCCGTTTCCGGGTGCATCATGATTTCAGCTGTGTTGTTAATCCAAATCGTATTAGCGAAGTGCAGCGCCAAGAATTGCCCTGGGCGGCCTGTCGCTTCTGCAAATTGGCTCGGCAAAAGCGTAGATGAATTTGTCGCAAAGACCGTATGGGCTGGCGCCACTGCCCCTAATTCTTTATAGAAGCGCATTTTTATATCTTCCACTTCAGGAATCGCTTCAATTACAAGGTCCGCGTTTGCTGCGGCTTTGGCTAAATCCGTTTGGAACGAAATTCGATTCTCGGCCGCGTCGACCTCTTCTTGCGTCGCCCCCAAATCTTTCTTGTAATTTCCTTTCAGCTTTGCAATGCGTTCTTGCGAGCGTGCAATCGCTTCGTCGTTGATGTCGTATACTGTCACTTCAAAACCTTTAAAAGCTGTCTGGTATGCAATTTGGCTTCCTAAAACGCCGCTTCCGGCAACTGTGATCCTCTTGTAATCCATGGATAGCACTGCTCCTTTGACTGTTTATTAAACCACTTATCCAGTATGCGCTTATAGGAGGAAATTGTAAAAAAATTGGCTTTCATCAAAACGCCCGTTACTTATAATTACTTATTCTGCCCACACCTGTTTAGACCAACCCGAATAATGGGAATACGATACTAACTTAATAAGTGCCCGCAAAAGAAGCGAGCATATAAAAGGTCTGCATGATAAGCTTGAATTTAAGCAAAGTGAGGAGCAAAAATCATGAAAAATGAATTTACAGTTGGTGGAATTGAACTGAAATGGGATTCGGAATCGGGAGAGGTGTTATTCGAAGGCGGAGATGTCGTCTTTTTTTGGATCTCAGCGATGAAGACCTTTTTTGATTCCATCCGCGAAATATCTGGCGTCGAAGCGACAAACCTAGTGTTAGAAACTACAGGTTTCCGCCAAGGCGTCATTGTCGGCGAAGGATTCCGGGATATGAAAAACATCAATGCCACCAATGTAGTGGGATGGATTTCAAATACTTATGCGTCAGCCGGCTGGGGGAAAGTCAAGATTGTCAAGATGGATGAAGAAACAAAACATTTCACTTTACATATACAAAATGACTGGGAATACAAATTGAATCAATCGGACAACAAACAAAACCAGGGGATTTTTGTGCCTTCGCACTACGCTGGGGTGTTTACCGGCCTTTTCGGGCATGATTTTTGGTATGAAATCCGCCAATATCAAAATGAAGAAAATACATACAGCATCGTGGAATATTTTCCTTCTGAAATAACCGTCCAGCAAAATATCCACGAACTGTCCAGGCGACAGGAAGCGGAACAAATCAGACAGTTAGAGCAGCTTGTTGACCAAAACACAAAAGTACTGCAAAACTTAGTAAAAGAACTTTCTTCTCCGATTATCCCGGTGCTTGAAGGCATTATCGTGGTGCCGATGATCGGCAGCTATGACGAAGAACGGGCCGAAAATCTGATTTTCAAGACACTTGAGCATTTGCCGAAACACCAAGCGCGTTACCTGCTTTTGGATCTTACCGGGCTGACCAAGCAGATTTCTGAGCATACAGCTGAAATGATCGACAAATTAAGTGCTTCTGCCCGCCTGCTTGGGACAGAAGTTATCTTGGTCGGCGTTTCTCCGGAACTGGCGCTGCTTATCTCACAGACCTTTACCAACTTAAAGAAATTTGAATGCTTACAGTCTCTTCAGCATGGAATCTATTACGCGCTTGGGAAAAGCGGCCGCCGAATTGTATAGGCCAATAGAAAAATTTTATAAACCTTCTTCATTAGTTGGAGACGGTTTTTATGCATTTGCTGCAATCAGGAGTGCTCTGAATATTTTACCGAACAATCACGGGAAATAAGTGAACAGGATTTGATGGTTCCTGCTGTATGAGAACGGTATGGACAATTGAGCAGGCGATCGCCTGCGTAGCAAAAGCTTTACAACAAGATTCGAAACAGGGAGCTGACAAAATGGCACAAGAACTTTTAACTGGAAAAACGGCAATTGTAACAGGTGGAAATAGCGGAATTGGCTTGGAAGCGGTGAAAGTGTTCGCTGAACGCGGTGCGCGGGTCATTCTAGCAGTTCGAAATGAAGAAAAAGGAAGGGCTGCCCGTGAAGATATACTGCACGATTCTCCCCAAGCCTATATTGACGTGATGAAATTAGATCTTGCCGATCTTTCAACTGTACGGGCATTTGCCGCTCAATTTAAAAGCCGTTTTGATTCACTCGATTTGTTGGTCAATAACGCCGGGGTGATGACTCCCCCGCTATCAAAAACGAAAGACGGATTCGAGCTGCAGTTCGGCAGCAATCACCTCGGCCATTTCGCGCTTACTGGCCTGCTTTTGCCGCTGCTCACGAAAACGCCGGATTCTCGTATAGTCACGGTCAGCAGCCTGGCTCATAAAGGAGCAGCCATGGACTTTGAGAACTTAGATGGTTCAAAAGGCTATAAAGCGATGAAGTTTTATGGCCAAAGCAAGCTGGCAAATTTATTATTCGCGATGGAACTGGACAAACGATTGAAAGCCCATGGTTTCTCCACCAAAAGCTTTGCTTGCCATCCTGGGATTTCTGCGACAAATCTCTTTAAATTCGGCAAACGGGACGCACCCGAGATTTTAAAAAAAGTCGCCAACCGGCTTCTTCAGCCTCCTGCTATGGGGGCGCTGCCCACCATCTACGCTGCGACTGAATCCTCGCTGAATGGCGGCGAATACATCGGACCTGACGGCAAAGGCCAACGAAAAGGCTTTCCGGCAATCGACACTCCCCATTCATCCGCAAACAATGAGGCTGCATCGAAAAAACTATGGGAAATCTCCGAAGAACTGACAGGTGTGAAGTTCGATTTTACAAATTAGGACCAGATCTATTCCCAAAACAGCATAAGATTTCCTCCCAGCAAGGCTTACTTTTGGGGAATCGGGTATAAGAATAAGGCAAGGTTGCTTTTCATAAAAAGGAGGTAATGTCTTGGAATATCAACTTACAATTCGATTGACGAGTGAAAAGAAAGGCTATTTTTGGCTTTTCGAAAGTGAAGAAGACACAATATCCATTTTTAATGAAGTTGTTAAAACGTTTGAGCAATACGAGCCCAATGACATGGACGTATTCATGCAAGAAAAAAGAAGAGAAATTGAGGAAACTGGAGAAACGCATGCAGTTCAAATTGACGTGACCAAAAATGAAAAGCATGTCGTCGTCCGTTCTGCCGCTTATAACGAAATGTGGTATGAAGGACAGCATTTTGAAGATATCTTCAATATCCTTACTGAACGGCTAGGAAGGGCACAAGAATTAGAGTTTGATTCTACTGCCACATAACCAAACTTTTATCTTCCCCCTTTGGCTCTTACATCTGCCAAAGGGGATTTTTGCATGAGAAAGGCTGCTCGGCCAAGTAAAGCAATCCATTAACATTTCTGCCATTAAAGCATATAATAAACTTTGTGTGTTTTATTTGATAAATGGCAAAACCATTGCTTATTTGGAGGAGATTGTTTGAACGCAAAAGCTTTTTCACTGGCATTATTTTCGATTGTTATATGGGGATCTTCATTTGCAGCCATCCGCGTTAGTTTACAAGGCGGATATGACGCGGGCCAGAACGTGCTTGTCCGCTTTTCGGTTGCCTCCCTTCTTTTTCTTATATATGCGCTGTGGCCCGGGACAAAATTCCGCTTGCCGCAAACAGGTGATGCCGTTCGGATTCTCCTACTGGGCTGGATCGGAATCAGCGTCTATCATATTTGCGTCACGTTTGGCATGGAAACTATCTCAGCCGGAACTGCAGGTATGCTGGTCGGTTCAGGTCCAATCTTCACAGCATTAATCGCAGCGTTCGTATTAAAAGAGCGCTTGACTGGACTTGGCTGGCTCGGACTTGGCATTGGCTTTATCGGCATTCTCTTTATCGCCTTTGGCTCTGCAGGTGCTTCATTGACTTTAACAAGCGGCGCATTGCTCGTGCTAGTCGCCGCTTTTGCCACGTCTGTTTTTTTCGTTTTCCAAAAACCATTGTTCGCCCGCTATTCAGCTATTGAATTGACCGCCTATTTCACTTGGGCCGGCACGTTGCCATTTTTTATTTTTTCACCAGGAATTTTTACAGCACTTCAGAATGCAACGATGGAAGCCCATTTGTCCGCTCTGTACGTCGGAGTTTTTCCAGCGGCTGTTGCATATGTCACTTGGTCGACCGCACTGTCGATGGAAAATGCAAGCTCGGTTTCAAGTCTTATTTATTTGGAGCCGGCAGTCGCCATTATCGTCGCTTGGCTATGGCTTCATGAATTGCCGACCTCACTGGCACTTGTAGGCGGCGTCATCGCTATTGCTGGCGTGATCATCGTCAATGCGCTCGGCAGAAAAAGCCGAAGCGTTTCGAGGAAGACCGCGGAATCTTCTATCTAAGAAGCAACCCAAAAGACAAGCCCCCGAATATACAGGGGGCTTGTCTTTTTAGGTAGTGATTAAATTTACGTTTAAACTGAGGTTAGCCCACTCATGCCAAGGTCTCAACAGAATTCAAATCTTTTGTCGAACTTCTTACTATAAGTTCCGGTTCATACACTTTTGAACTGGCGCTGAAACTGGTTGTTTTCTTATTTTTTGCCTTAACCAAATCGACAATCGCTCCGGCAGCCAGTTCTCCCATTTCGCTTTTCGGATGGGCAATGGAGGTTAATTTCACTTCTGAAATTTCGGCCAGCATTGAATCATCATGACCGACCATTGAAATTTCTTCAGGAACACGGATATTTTTGACGCGCAGCAATTCCAGCAATCTCATAGCCAGTTCGTCGTTATAACAAACCAAGCCTGTTATTGAATGGTTGTTCGAAGCAAGAAGCTTCTCCAATTCCTCGATAGGTTTTGAGTTTTTTTCCTCTGTTTTGTAGGTGATGATGTGAGACGGCTTAATAGGGATATTGTATTGCCTATGGGCTTTTAAAAAACCTTTCATCCGTCTTACCCCTTGTGTATCGTCTGTTTTAAAACAGCCGACAATATTGCTGTGCCCCAGTTTAATCAAATGCTCCGTCTGCAAAAACCCACCTTTTTCATCATCCATGACGATGCTTATCGGCTCTAGTTCGTCATAGTAAGCATTGATCATAATGTAGGGAATCGAAAGTTGTTCCAATTTTAAGTAGTAGGCGATATTCGGATTTGAATAGGCACTCTTTGTCGGCTCGACAATGACGCCATCGAACTGTTGGGAAAGAATTTTCTCCAAAACTGTCCGCTCTATTTCATGGTCGTTGTTTGTACTAAATATACTGACCTGATAACCTTCTTCACTGAGTTTCATTTCCGCACCCCTGATAATTGATGGAAAAATATAATCTGAAAGATACGTAGTTACAATCGCAATGTTTTTCTGGGCATTCGAACTTTGAGTAGTTTCAAACATGCTGCGGTCTGCGCAAAACGTCCCCGATCCCTGCTGCCGGTAAAGCCAGCCAGTCGACACTAAATCGCCAATTGCCAATCTAACCGTATGGCGGCTCACGCCAAACTCTTTCATCAATTCACTTTCCGAACTTATTTTTTCGTTCGGTTTATAGATTCCATCTAAAATCTTTGCTTTTATCGCTTGTTTTACCATATTGTATTTGGTCGTCATAATTATTACCTCAATTCGCAAGAGTTTAAATGGAAGCCGCAAACTCATTCGTACATGTTAAACATACCATATCTTATCGCTAAAGCACATTAATGCATTTCTCCATATGCATAAAGACTTGCCGGTTACTTTACGGCAAGCCTTTTTGCACAAAGTGTTCTTATCGCCAAACAGCTTCGCTCAATTTCAATTCGTTTCTCAGCTGTTTAACGTTCGTATCCTTATCAATAATTACGCATTCAATGTTGACCATGTTAGCGAATTCAAACAGTTGATCAGCTGACACAGCATTTGAAAATACCGTATGGTGGGCTCCTCCTGCGTAAATCCAAGACTCAATCGCTTCACCTAAAGACGGTTCCGGTTTCCAGAGCACTTTGGCAACCGGCAAATTTGGCGTTTCTTCCAACTGATGTTCCGCTTGAACTTCGTTTACCACAAGACGGTACCTGCCGCCCAATTCGATCAAAGAAGCTACTACCGCTTGGCCGCCCTGGCCATCAAAAACCAAACGGGCTGGGTCAGCTTTTTGACCCATAACAAGCGGCTGTACAACCACCTTAGGCTTTGTAGCTGCAATAGTAGGGCAAATTTCCAGCATATGCGATCCCAATACCATTTCATTTTCAGGGTCTAAGTGGTACGTATAATCTTCCATAAAAGAAGTCCCTTTGTTTTCGGCTATTATTTTCATCATTCGCAGTAAAGCCGCCGTTCTCCAGTCGCCTTCACCGGCAAAACCGTAGCCTTCTGCCATAAGACGCTGCGCGGCTAAGCCCGGAAGCTGCTTCATGCCATGCAGATCTTCAAAGTTTGTTGTAAATGCATTGTAATTTCGCTCGGATAAAAATCTCTTCAAGCCTAATTCAATACGGGCCTGTTCCAAAATAGCGTCCCTAATTTCACCTGGCTCCTCAGCTTCTTGAGGCAGATCATACTGCTCTTCATATTCCTTATACAACTTCTCTATTTCTTCCTGAGGCACTTTTTCTATTTCTTCTACTAAATCGCCAATTCCATAATAGTCTACTGTCCAGCCAAATTTAATCTGCGCTTCCACTTTGTCGCCATCTGTGACAGCGACATTGCGCATATTATCGCCGAAGCGCGCTACTCGGATATTCGCTCCTTCTGTAACTGCTATTGACGTCTTCATCCAAGCATCGATTTTTTTTGTGACACCGTCATTCTTCCAATGGCCTGCAACTACTTTTCGGGCAATTCCCATTCGAGTGCCCATAAACCCGTATTCACGGTCTCCGTGAGCAGACTGATTCAAATTCATAAAATCCATGTCAATTTCCTTCCACGGAATATCCCGGTTAAATTGAGTATTCAAATGGAGCAGTGGCTTTTGCAATACCGTAAGGCCTGAAATCCACAGTTTAGCCGGAGAAAATGTGTGCATCCACGTGATGACCCCTGCACAATTTTCATCGCTATTTGCCTCTAACATAACTTTCCTGACATCAGCTGCGTTGGTTAAGATGGATTTGAAAATAATGTTTGAGGTGATATTTTGATTTTTGTTCAATTCTTCGCAAATAATTTTCGAATTGTTTTCAACTTCTTTAAGAACTTCTTCACCGTAAAGGTGCTGGCTTCCTGTCAGAAACCAAAATTCATAAGGTTTAATTTCAATCATGCAATCTCCTCCGATAATTAGACTAGTATGTTCACTTTTTGACTATTTGACCGTATGGCTCGCAATCGCTTCATCACATCGTTCTCGCCGCGGCCGAAATAATCGTGCAGCTTTGTGTATTCAGCATAAAGCTTATCGTAAATAGCGGCATTTTCCGGTATTGGCCGAATGACTTCATCTTTTACTCGCGCCATTTTTCTCGTCGCGTCCAAAATCGAGTCAAAGCCTCCGTTTGCTGAGCCTGCCGCTACAGCACCAAACATGGCAGCTCCCAATGCCGGAGTCTGGTAAGAATCCGCGACTTTTATGACCCGATTGGTTACATCTGCGTATATTTGCATCAGCAATCGGTTTTTATGCGGCAAGCCGCCGCAAACATATAATTCATCGACGGCCAATCCATTCGTTGTAAATGCTTCTACAATTTTCCGGGTTCCGAACGCAGTCGACTCGAGAAGGGTCCGGTAGATTTCTTCCGGCTTCGTCTTTAAAGACATCCCTAAAATTAAGCCGCTTAAATCTGTATCCACCAATACCGACCGGTTGCCGTTCCACCAATCAAGTGCAAGCAACCCCGTTTCACCCGGTTTGTAGATAGAGGCTTTCTGTTCCAGCCATTGGTGGACATTCACGCCTGCGGCTTCCGCTTCTTCTTCAACATAACCCGGTACTGCATTCTTCACATACCAGGCAAAAAGATCGCCGACAGCAGCTTGCCCTGCCTCATAGCCGTAAAAACCAGGAATGATCCCGTCTTCAACGACTCCGCACATGCCCTCCACTTGCTTTTCCTCTTCGCCCAGAAGCAAGGAACAAATCGAAGTGCCCATCGCCATCACCATTTTTCCAGGTCCGGTGACTCCCATCGCTGGCACAGAAACATGCGCGTCCACATTCCCGACCGCTACTGCAATGCCGGCATTCAATCCAGTTGCCTTTGCCATTTCTGCCGTGAGTTCACCTGCTTTGGTGCCGACAGGGACAATATCGCCGCGAAGTTTCGTTTCCGCCAAATTTTCCAGCCGTGGATCGAGCGCCTTGAAAAAATCCTTGCTAGGGTAGCCGTCTTTTTTATGCCAGATCGATTTATAGCCAGCCGTGCAGCTATTGCGGACTAATTCGCCGGTCAGTTGAGAAGTGACCCAATCAGTCGCTTCGACAAAGCGGTCTGTCTTTCCATAAATGTCTGGTGCTTCGTTTAAAATTTGCCAGATTTTTGCTATCATCCATTCCGACGAAATTTTGCCGCCATATCTTGGCAAGAATCGTTCTCCTCTTTGTTCAGCAATTGCGTTCAACCGGTTTGCTTCTTCTTGAGCCGCGTGGTGCTTCCATAATTTGATCCAGCTATGCGGATTTTCCTGCAATTCCGGATGATTGGACAAAGGCTGTCCTGCCTCATCGATAGGCAACATCGTGCAAGAAGTAAAATCTATGCCGATGCCAATCACATCATCCGGATGCACTTTGGCTTGTTCCAACACTTTCGGAATCGAATTATGCAATACTTCTATATAATCGCCCGGATGCTGCAGCGCCCATTCGTGGCCTAAATGAATCGAGGTGCCCGGAAGTTCTTTATCAATAACTCCATGTCGATAAAGTGTGACATGATCGGCAATTTCTCTGCCATCTTCCAAAGAAACAAGCACCGCCCGTCCGGATTCAGTGCCATAATCCACTCCAATTGCATACTTTTTGCCCATCTACTTCACCCCTTCTTTGCTTTGTCCGTAATAGGCGCCCGCGCCATGTTTTCTCAAGTAATGCTTATCCAATAACTGCTGGTCCATGCTGGTTAAAGCGTTGTTGAGCTGATATGTCTGAAGCGCCATTTCGGCCACTTTTTCCAGTACAACCGCATTATGTACGGCCTCTTCCGGATTCTTCCCCCACGAAAATGGTGCATGGCTATGCACCAGTACACTTGGTATTTCATATGGATTGAGGTCTTCGAAAGTTTCAACAATCACTTTTCCGGTTTCTTCTTCATAAGCACCAGCAATCTCCTCTTTGCGCATTTCTCTCGTACACGGAATCGTTCCATAAAAATAATCTGCATGAGTAGTCCCAAGAGCCGGAATGCCTTTTCCAGCTTGTGCCCAACTTGTAGAGAAAGGTGCATGGGTATGGACAATTCCGCCGATCCCTGGAAAATTTTGATACAGAAATATATGAGTTGGCGTGTCAGAAGACGGCTTTAGATTTCCTTCAACCACATTGCCCGAAAAATCAACAACTACCATGTCTTCTTTTTTCAAGTCGGCATAAGCAACTCCACTTGGTTTGATGACGATAAGCCCCAGCTCCCGATTGATACCGCTTACATTTCCCCATGTAAAAGTGACTAAATTATGTTCAGGCAAAGCTAAGTTGGCCTCTAGTACTTGTTGCTTCAAGTCCTCTAACATCCTTGACGCCCCTTCCTTTTGTACGTATATGTTATGATAATAAATTAATCATAATACAAAATGTACGTACATGCAATAAGTGTTGTTTAATTATTTCAATAGTTTTGATAGTTGTTGTGAAAGAAAAATTAAAGCGCAGTAAAACTCTACCTTTCTCGTTGTTCAGACTGATTCATTACAAGTTTAAAAAGCAGCCCAGCTTCTAAAACGTATAACTTCAGTGCAAGCTGTTATTAAAGTTGTATGTTTTAGTGCGAAAAATGCAGCTAACCAGTTAGCTGCATTTCTCATACTTTTTAACTTTTCATAGATAACTTTTACTCAACGCTATTCTTTGCAGGATGGATTCACTTAGCATTGATCAATAATTTGGCACGAATTTTTAAGGACGTAAGCGCATCTTCCGTCACTTGGTCCGCCTTCGCTTTGTCTAAATGCTTCACAAAATCCTCCAAATGCTTGGCAGCCTGGGCGCTGTTTCCTTTCGCCTTGTGGTGCTGCGCTTGTGCGAGGCTGTTTTCCAGCTTTTTCACCAGCGGACCGTTGACGTCACCGCTTTCCACAAGCTCTGCCAATTTTTCTTCAAGCAGCTCGAGACTTGTCGATGTGGTCACCTTCACCGGTTCGCTCGCGTCCGATACGTTGCCTGCAGCGTCAAACGCCCGAACGCTGTATTCGTACGTTTGCGCGTCTGAAAGTTCCGCGTCGCTGTAAGATGTCGACTCGGTTGTGCCTACTTCTTCACCGTCTCGGTAGACTTTATAGCCCGCCACTTCCACGTTGTCGGTCGAAGCGGTCCAGCTCAACTCCACACTGTCGGTCGAAGCTTCCGCTTTCAGATCGCTCGGCGCTGTCGGAGCCGTTTCGTCTGCCGGATCCATCAAACCGACAATTTCTTCGGATGACAGTGCACGATTGAAAATCTTAAAGTCATCGAACTTGCCATCAAATAGATTATGGCCGTCTCTGCTGGACTTGCCCAGATTGTTCATGGTAGTTTCCAAAAGCATTCTTGGCTCCATATTGAAAGTGGAGCTATTGGCTACTTTTTCGCCATCCACATATAAAGCAGCGTCAAAGTCGTTTACCGACACCGCAACGTGATGCCATTCGCCAGTGGAGATGCCAGGTGCTCTAAGTGCGTATTTGTAATTGGCGCCAAGCAGAGTAGAAGCACTGCCAAATTTTTCACTAAAAGGAGTAACGATTGCAAACTCCAATTTTCCAGTGTCTCCTTGTGTACTCAAATACATCGTATTCCGGTTGGCAACTCTGCCCGTATCAGAAGAAAAGTCGAAAATCCGCTGATTTGCTTGCCCTTTATCCACTTGCACCCAAGTCGACATGGTCATGTTTTTAAGATTTAAATCTTGGATCAAGTTTTCAGGCATTTTCACGTAGCCGGTTGAACCATCCAAGTCAACAGCTTCTGTCTTGCCTTCTACAAAATCTGATTCATTGATGGCTGCTCCGCCTACAAGTTCAGCGTCATGCCCGTTGCCGGATGCGTCTTTCACTGTCGTACCCTCTACATCATCTTTATCGAAGGTATAATGGACGACCGGCTTTTTAGCAGGTTCTGGTGCCGGCATGCCATATTTTTCTTGAAGCGCATCATATTCCCCGGTTGTAATCGGAATTACGGTACCGTGGCGTGGTCCTGGCGGCAGCGCATATTCTGACTCCGGCAAAACGTTATTGACCAGCTGCTGGCCGTCTTCCAGATCCGTTGTCCACCGCACATGATACGGCCACGAATCAAGGAATAAATACCATTTTTCTTCTTTCAAATCTTTGAAGATCGTTTGTCCTTCATTGTTTCCGCCATGGCCGATCAAACCACGGTTGCCGCTTTTCGTGCCGGCAATCGGTTCGAATTGGAACCCGTTTTCTTCGATGCCGTCAAGATCGTCAAAAAAGTTCAATGCTTTTTCATAATAGACTTTGTAATTCACTTCGGATTTTGTGAATCGGTATAGCGTATTTCCGTCTTGTACAAAACTTGTGTCGATTGTCGGGAACGATTCATCAATCATGACTTTCGGTTCCGAGAATTCGTAGAAGTCTCTTGTAGTTGCATAGTACATAACATTGTACTGACCGTTCGGGCGTCCGTTCGGATAACTTCCGTAAGTGTCTTTGTCAGGAATAGAAGACGCCCAAAACACCACGTACTCTCCAGTCTTTTCATTATAGATCGCTTCCGGAGCCCACGTATTGCCGCCATTTTCGGGAGCTACTTCGACCATCCGCTGTTCACTCCAGTTTACAAGGTCGTCCGATTCCCAAACCATCAGGGAATGGCTTCCGGTAATCTGAGCCTGGTCAAAGTTCGTGCTTTCCCCCATTTTCAAATCAGTCGCAATCATATAGAATTTGTCGCCTTCTGGGGATCTCATTACAAATGGATCGCGCAACCCTTTTTCACCCATATCGGATTGAATAACAGACTGGCCATTATTCAAAGCATTCCAGCGCAATGGGTCTTTGGCTGTTGCGAAAGAGATTTCCTCCCCGCCTTCATATTCCCCTGTAAAGTAAGAAAAGAAGTAGGCGTCATATTCTTTCTTTCCGGGATCTGCCACTACCGTGACTTCGAATGTTTTTTCAACTTCAGCATCGCCTTTTGAAACGACGGCCGTCAATGTTACAGCCGTATCCGCCTCCGGACGGATTAACCGGCCAACTTCTTTTGCATCCCCGCCGGCTTGTTCTGTCCCTTTGATAATTTCCGGATGGGAAGATTCCCAAGCGATTGATGAACCGTTTTCTCCAGATTCAGCCAATCGAATATTTCCTTTAATATTTTCTTGATTGTAGATGGTGATTGCATCAGCATCCTGTTCCGCGCTTTGCTGGTTAGACAATTCATTTAAGACGGTTACACCGAAAGTTTTAGTTGCAGTCAAGTTTTTGTATGAAAGCGTCGCTGTTAGTTCGACGTTGCCTGCAGGGCCATCTGCAGCTGGGCGGGTAACTTTACCGTCTGCTGCAAGTATTTCAGGATTGTTTGAAGACCAAGTGATCTTCACTCCATGTTTTCCTATTGCGGGAAGCGTTAAATCTTCAGTGATTTTATCTGTTGATGCATCGCTTTCCGCCAAATAATCTGAGACGTCCAAAGATTCATGCGCATCATTTAACACAAGTTTATCGATTTGATCGATTTTGCCTGTTGTTTGAGCAGCTAAATCAGCTACTTGCCCAGCAGTAAGGGCATTGTCGTAAACACGGAAATCACTGATCATCCCTTTATAGTAAGGGTCATTCTGGAAAATCGATTTTCCGATAAAGCCGGAAAAACTTGACGAAGAATCTATAATGTCAGCCAGTTTCTTTCCGCCGGCAGAACCGGACGCCACTCTCTGGCCGTTCACATAAATGGTTATGGTATTGGCTGCACCTGAAAATACCGTTGTGACTACTTGCCAGTCCGAATCTTTCAACCCTTGGCTTCCTCTGACCAACGCTTCATTTCTCCAGCCGGCATTCGATATTCCCGAAGCAATTACGTTGCTGTTGTTGATGCCATGCCGGGGCGTTGTGAAAAAGTAAGCGTTGCCATTTTCAATATCGTTTGACACTTTGCCGAAACCGTAAATCCATCGGTTTTGCCCGTCGTTGCTCCAATTGACCAATGCTGAGACCGTCACATCTTTTAACCCTGACAGTAGATCGGCCCCGTCTTTGCTTTTAGGAATTTCAATGTATCCGCTTTTAGAACTGGAACTGCCGCCATTGAATGCGGCATACCCCACTTCTTCATTTTTTACGACTTGGCCATTTTCCGGATTTTTAAAAATCCCGTCAAACCCCAACCCACTTCCGGAAATATCCGGAACAACCACTTTGTCGCCATCTTTGTATATCGAACTCATATCATAATGCAAAATCAACCCATTGCCTTCTGCCGCATAACTCTGCGGCTGGAAGACAGGAGGAATCGTACTTAGGATCAGAAGGACAATTAAAGAGATTGATAAATAAAATTTATTTTTCATCTATTCACTTTCCTTTCTTAGAAACCAATATAATTTTTATCACCTGCCGGCAGTAGCTCCGGGTTTTGCATTCGATTCAAGATTGAGCGCTTTTTTCTCAGCATCACTTTTCGGTTTAATCGTTTTCTTGTTTTCACTAAGCGTGATGAATACACGCTGGAAAACGATGAACGCCAGCAATAAGACGCCGATTGCAATTTTTGTCCACCATGAACTTAGTGTCCCTTCAAATACAATGAGCGTTTGAATAACGCCTAGAATGAGCACGCCAAATACGCTGCCTGCTACATAGCCCATTCCGCCTGTCAGCAACGTGCCTCCAATCACTACAGCTGCAATGACGTCCAATTCCAGGCCATTGGCGTGCAGAGCATAACCCGACAGCATATAAAACGTGAATACTAAACCAGCTAGAGATGCACAAAAACCGCTTAACGTATAAATCAGTATTTTTGTCCGGCCAACAGGCAAGCCCATGAGAAGTGCAGATTGTTCATTCCCGCCGATTGCATAAATGTTACGCCCGAACTTTGTAGACTTGGCGACAAAGATGCCGATCGCCACCACGACCAAGGAAATAATTACGCTGATTGAGATGAATCCATCGAAAATAGGGAATCTTGCACTAGCCATATAGCTGAAAAACGGATTGGTGATGGAAATGGTTTCAATGCTGACCAAGTAAGCAAGGCCGCGCGCTAAAAACAACCCCGCCAATGTGACGATAAAAGGTTGCAGATTGAAAAAATGAATAAAGCAGCCCATGATAAACCCTAAAGTTGTACCGACCATCAAGGAAATTGGAATAACAATCAAAGCGGATAATTGTCCATCTTGCAGTAAAGATGCCGCCACCATACTTGTTAAAGCAATCACAGATCCGACAGAAAGATCGATACCCCCAGATAAAATGACAAACGTCATTCCCACTGCAGCAATAATCAAAAAAGCATTGTTGACAAACAAATTCAAGAATACTTGAGTCGAGAAAAAGTTATCGTATCGCAAAGACCCAAAAGCATACATGGCCACAAACAAGACCAGAGTGACCAGTACAGGTATATGCTGGGATTTTAGTTTAAGTGATTTCACGGCTGAGCCACTCCTTCTTTTTTAGCCGGCTTTTTAACCATAAATCCGCCCGTAATTTTTTTTCTGAATTCTGGGGATTGCAAAAGGCAAACCACTAGCACGACAACCGCTTTAACGACCAAGTTAACTTCCGGTGGAATTCCGATCGAGTAAATCGTAGTTGTCAGTGATTGAATGATCAGCGCCCCGATAACGGTGCCAGTCAAGAAAAAGCGTCCACCCATAAGAGTAGTACCGCCAATAACCACAGCGAGTATCGCATCTAGCTCATAATAGAGACCAGCATTATTGCCATCTGCTGCAGCTACGTTCGAACTTAAGATAAGTCCGCCAATACCGGCACATACCCCTGAAAATGCATATACCATCAACATGATGTTCTTTGAATTGAGACCCGCTAAACGGCTAGCTTCGGGATTTGATCCAACCGATTCAATAAACAGCCCTAGCGATGTTTTTCGGGTTAGCAGAAGAGCCAAGATATAAACAGCCACTGCTATGTAAATCGAAAACGGAATCATGAACAAATAGCCAGCTCCAATGAACGAGTATGGCTCATAATAGATAGTTGTAATTTGTCCGTTAGTGATCAACTGGGCAATTCCACGGCCAGCAATCATGAGGATCAGGGTTGCCACAATTGGTTGGACGCCTATACGTGAAACCAGTACGCCGTTCCATAAGCCGACCAATAAGGCCAAACCGACCGAAAGCGCGATAGCAAGAAATAGCGGTGCCAAACTATCGTCTGAAATGCCGGGGCGTCCGACAACAAAAGCTGCCATAGCGCCGGACATGGCAATTACCGATCCTACAGACAAGTCGATTCCTTTAGTCGCAATAACTAAGGTCATCCCTATCGAAATCAATAGCAGCGGAGTAACGCGATTCGCGATATCCACTAAACTTCCTGTCAAATGGCCGCCTCTGACTTCAATAGAAAAGAAACTAGGATCAAAAATCAAATTTATGCCTAAAATACAAGCCAACACAAGGAGTGGCCAGAATAATTTAGATTTCATCATGTTACATCCCTCCGGCCATTTTCTTCATGATGCTTTGCTGTGTAACGCTGGCGTCATTATGAATTTCCGATACTTTTTCATGATCCCTCATCACTGCGATTTTTTGGCATGTTCTAAGTATTTCTTCCAGCTCCGCCGAAATGAACACAATCGACATTCCTTCTTCGCTCAAAGAAAGCATCAATTTTTGAATTTCGCCTTTAGCACCAATATCAATTCCCCTAGTCGGTTCATCAAGAATCAGTAAGTCTGGATTGGTAATTAGCCACCGGGCCAAAAGCACTTTTTGCTGATTACCGCCACTTAAATTTTTGATAAGTTGTTCGGGATTCGGTGGGTTGATATTCAATAATTGGATGTAATTGTTTATAAGTTCATTTTGTTTTTTCTTCGGCATGTAATTAAACCAACCTTTTCTTGCCTGTATCGCCAACACCATATTTTCACGGATGCTCAGATCTGCAATAATGCCTTCTTTTTTTCTGTTTTCCGAACAAAAGGCGATGCCATTTGAAATGGCTTTTTTAGGAGAACTTAGAGAAACTTTGCGGCCGTTGACTTTAATTTCTCCGCTGTCAGCCTTATCGGCCCCAAACAGAAGACGGGCAAGCTCGGTTCTGCCTGAACCCAACAATCCAGCAAATCCAAAAATTTCACCTCGGCGGATTTTCAAGTCAAAAGGCTCAACACTTCCTTTTTTGAAAACATTGTTCGCCTCGAGCAAAATATCCCCATCATCTTCTTTTTCTTCAGTTTTATGAGCAATCGACTCAAATTCATTTAGCTCTTTGCCGATCATTTTAGAAACGAGTTCCAATCGCGGAAGATCTTTTGTCATATATTCGCCGACCCATTCTCCGTTTCTTAACACCGTAATACGATCTGTTATTTCGTAAATCTGCTCAAGAAAATGGCTGATGAATATAAGGGCAAGCCCTTCATCCCTAAGCTTTCTCATCACTGCAAACAACTGCTTCACTTCGTTCGCATCCAAACTCGAAGTCGGTTCATCCAATATAAGCACCTTAGCTGAGACATTAAGAGAACGGGCAATAGCCACCATTTGTTGGATAGCCACCGAGTACGAGGAAACTTGCTTCGTCACATCAATATCAAGATTCAGCCTGGCTAGAACTTCCTTTGCACGCTTGTTCATTTCTTTCCAATCGATTCTTCCTTTTTTCATGATTTCACGGCCGATAAAGATGTTTTCAACCACTGAAAGGTTAGGACATAAATTCACTTCTTGGTAGACCGTGTTTATTCCTAATTCCTGAGCGTCTAAAGGCGTTGCTACTTTAAAAGGCTGGCCCTCAAGCTCCGTAGTCCCTTCATCATATGGATAAACCCCAGTCAAGACCTTAACCAATGTGGATTTTCCGGCACCGTTCTCGCCCATCAACGCATGAATTTCACCTGCATATAACTTCAAATTCACATTTGACAGTGCTTTTACCCCTGGAAACTCTTTTGAAATCCCTTTCATTTCTATTACCAGCTTTTTCTCTGGCATAAGTCACGCCTCCCACTTTGTGATGTCAAATAAAATAGAGCTCCCCAAATCCAGAGGCGTCATGTTAGTTAATTGCTATAACATAATTCGGCTCTGGCTTTGAAGCAGCTCCATTCCTTTGTAACTATTTATTAATACTTACGATCCGGCAACAGTTCTGCTGCTTGATCCATTGTATAAACACTTTCTTCTACTGCAATTCTCTTCTCAACTTCCTCGCCCGCCAAATGAGATTCAATAATTTCAACGAGCTGTTCGCCGAATAACGGATTACATTCAACCGTAACGTTCATTTTTCCATCAGCCATTGCTTCGAAAGCTCCCTTAACGCCATCAACACCGATAATCTTGATGTCTTCTGCAGGCTTCAAACCATACTCTTCAATCGCTTGGATTGCGCCGATAGCCATATCATCATTATGTGAGAACAATACGTCGATATTTTCCCCTTCGTCTTTCAAGAAAGCTTCCATAACTTCTTTTCCTTTAGATCGTGTGAAATCACCTGTTTGCGTTTTGATGATTTTGAATTTAGGATGGTCTGCCAACACTTCTTCAAAACCTTCTTTGCGGTCAATCGCCGGAGCAGACCCAACAGTTCCTTGCAATTCCGCAATATTTACATCGCCTTCATGGTCTTTGTACTCTTCAACTAGCCAGTTTGCCGCTTTACGTCCTTCTTCAACAAAATCAGAACCAATAAATGCTGTCCATAGCGAGTCATCTTCAATATCTACTGCGCGGTCAGCTAAAAACACTGGAATCCCTGCTGTTTTCGCTTCTTGCAAAACCGTTTCAAAACCTGTTTCTACCACTGGCGAGAAAACAATTGCATCAACATCTTGAGCGATAAAATCGCGGATTGCCTTTAGTTGGTTTTCTTGCTTTTGCTGAGCATCGGAGAATTTCAGTTCATGTCCAGCTCCTGTAATTGCGCTTTTTACAGATTCCGTATTCGCTGTTCGCCATTCACTCTCAGCACCGACTTGGGAAAACCCAATAGTAAGTTTGTCCGAACCCCCAGAACCCGCTTTCGCTTCACTTGAACTTGAACTTGATCCACAGGCAGATAACAGCATCATTACCGCTACAATTAGCAATACCAATAATCTTGACTTGAACATGTTTTGCATTTCTTTTCCCCCTCTTGTTTTCGTGAATTCCCTTAAGCCAGAGACCGCAATAAAAGTTACAAAATTGATTTTATAGAAAAATCTGGATAAAAGGCTAAAAAATATAACTGTGACCCGTTGGAGCGTTTCTGCGTTTTCTACTTGCGCAGCAAACTGCCCACTCACCCCCTTATGAATACTTAGAATTTTCAAAACAATTTGTACGTACGTTTATCATAAAGCAAACGCTTTCATAATGCAATAAGCAATTTTGTTTTTTCTAAAAAATTGGTTTATTTTTAAAACAAGCTCAATAGCCGCTTTGCATCAAGCTTTCTAACATTAGTGACGAATTAACTTATACGTATGTATTTTATTTATATTAAAATATCTTTAAACCTATACGTATATATCGGCATTGGTTTCCGTTTTTCTTTTCATTAATAATTCCTGCCGTTCGCATTAAAACTTTTGCAATTAAGCTTATAATTTTTCTTATGTTGCTATGTATAATTCAGCCTTTCTTAAAGCTAAACCATTCTCAAGCATTTCTTGTGCAAGACTTTTTTATAGTATAATAGAAGATGGAAGAAATAGGTGCGTTATTACAGAATTTTCTTTTAATTAACTGTAATTTCCTTGTAGATAAGAAATTTCATATCAAAGCATTGTGCGTTACGAAGTAATTTGGCTTCATTGTTTTAGACTTTGTTTTTCCTTTGATAAAACATAAAAAACCACCTTAATGAAGGTGGTTGTTGTTATACCTGTTAATATTTGTCCCCTGTATTTTCCACTCGAGTTTCTTCACCTGTCTTGCGATTTTTAATGATTTTGTCCCCTTTTGGCACATCAGATTCATCTTCATCCGGCGCATTTTGATATGGAGCATCTAAATCCTCATCTTGGCCGCCATCAACTCCCATGAACTTTTGTGCTCTATCCACCACTTTATCCGCTGCAGTTTCATCTTCTTTCGGGCTTTTGGTTGCATCATATTCATCTGAGGCGTTTGATTTCATTGCAAATCCCTCCTTGTTTCTAAATTTTGCGGCAAACTATTTTCTCATTTCACCATTCCCATTCCACCGGTTCTATAATCATTCTATTTACAGAATAGTTAATTTATTAGCACACAAAAAGTTGAATTTTTGTTACACTAAGAATGTAAGGCTACTGCTAATTTTTCAGGAAAATTATCTAAGGAGCTGGGACAATGAATCAAGAACAATTCGATTTAGTGAAGAATGGAAAAGGATTTATCGCTGCACTCGACCAGAGCGGCGGCAGTACACCAAAAGCATTAAAGCTTTACGGGATTTCCGAAGACCAATATTCCAATGAAGACGAAATGTACGACTTGATCCATGAAATGCGGACGCGGGTCATGACTGCCCCTTCCTTCAACTCCGACTCAATTCTTGGAGCCATCTTGTTTGAGCAGACGATGGACCGCGAAGTGGAAGGCAAATACACACCTGACTATCTTTGGGAAGAAAAAGGCGTCGTTCCTTTCCTGAAAGTCGACAAAGGGCTGGCGGACGAAAACAATGGCGTTCAATTGATGAAGCCCATTCCAAATTTAGACGAACTTCTGCAGCGGGCAAACGAGCGGCATATTTTCGGGACGAAAATGCGTTCTGTCATCAACGAACCAAATCAAGACGGCATCCGGCAAGTGGTCGACCAGCAATTTGAAGTCGCTAAGCAAATCCTTGCAGCGGGGCTTGTGCCGATTATTGAACCGGAAGTGAACATCCATAGTGAAAACAAAGAAAAATGCGAAGAGATATTGAAACAAGAGCTTCTCGCTAGCTTGGATCAGCTGGACGAAGACCAAAACGTCATGCTGAAGCTGTCCATTCCAACGGTCAACAACTTCTACCGCGAATTGATTGAACATCCACGAGTCGTGCGGGTCGTCGCCCTCTCCGGAGGATATTCCCGGAAAGAAGCGAATGAAAAACTGGCAGCCAACCACGGCCTGATTGCCAGCTTCTCCCGTGGCCTGTCCGAAGGGGTAAGCGCGAGCCAGTCGGATGATGAATTCAATGCAGCAATCGAAGATTCGATCCAGACAATTTACGAGGCTTCGGTTACTTGATCTTCGTAAGCAGTTTCATGAAATAACTTTTAGCATCGAGATAATAAGAGACAAAACTAAAGGCGTTTCCAGCACCTTATCAGGTTGCTGGAAACGCCTTTTCGATTTCATTTCGGAGCTAGCGCTTTTTGAACTACTTCGCCCAGCAACCGAATTCCTTGGACAATCTCTTCTTCACTTGCGTAACTGAACGACAACCTCAAAAATTCTGTTCCTTCTTCTGGATTTAAGAAGAAGTATTTGCCTGGCACAAATGACATCCCTGCAGCTAATGCCTTTGGCAATAGCTCGACTGTATCGATTCCCGGAACTTTGGCCCAAATAAAATAGCCGCCCTCAGGCACGTACCAGGAAACCGACGGCGGCAAGAACTCCTGCAAAGCCTGAAGCATCGTCTCGCATTTTGACTGATATGAAGCCGCCAGGTGTTTCAAACGTTCGTCAAAATCAATAGTTTCAAGAAATGTCGCCATTGTTGATTGGGCAAACGGATGATGCAAATCTTTCTTGAACCAATTGAGTGTCGTGATTAGTTCCTCAGCACCCGCTACCCAACCAATTCGCATGCCTGGCGCCACTACTTTTGAAAAAGATCCGATATGGAGTACGGAGTTGTGCCGATCCAGTTCTTTTATGAGACGCGGATTCTCTTTAAATCCGAGTTCCCCATAAGCATCGTCTTCTAAAATAAGGAAACCGTATTCTTCGGCAAGTGCTAAGACATGCTCTCTGCGTTCCTGTGACATCGTAGTCCCTGTTGGGTTCTGTGAAGTTGGAATGGTGTACAGGATGCGCGGCAAAGGCAAACCTTGCCTTTTTCTATCCTTCAGCATTTCTGCAAAGATTTCTGTTTGCAGCCCATCCTCGTCCACCGGCACATCCATAAACCGTTCTGTGTAATTCCGGAAAACTTCCAATGCCTCCATATAGGTCGGCGATTCTAACGCAACAAGTGCTTCATCATCCAACAGAACACGCGCAATCAGATCAATCGCCTGGCAAGCACCTGAAGTGACCAAAAGCTCCTCGTCCGAAACCATCACCCCCCGCGCTGCCAACCGCTCCTGGATAATTTTTTTCAGCTCTGGGATCTTTGGGCTTCCAATATATTGAAGCGGCAAATCACCTTCTGCATCAAGCAGATTGGCCACTGACTCCTTTAACTCTTTTGAAGGCACGAGCGCGGGTTCCGGATATCCTGAACTAAGTCGGATACAGCCTTTCGGAAGAACCGATAGCCATTGGCCTGGCGGATCGTTTTTAAAAGCTAACTCGATATCTTTTGAAAAAGGAATTTGTTGTTTCACAGTTGTCGTGCCCCTTTCGCGATTCAGATGTAATATGCCATCTTATATGTCTATACTACATGTTATTCGCAATTTTGAATAATACAATAACTTTAATGCACAGCTTTCACTAGTATAAGTATTGGCTTTGCATTTCAGGACTTTAGAATTTTAATAGTCTCCTCTATTTAGCCTTCCGGATTGATTGCATAAAGAGTATAGTCGAACTGTAACTTTTAGCAGCTTATAACGTTCTCATCTTAAACAGCAATGCGATACCCAAGGAGGATTGACTATGAAGCAAAAAACATGGCTTCGAGCATTGATATTTCTGGCGTTCCTGCTGCTTCTAGCCGCTTGTGGAACGAGCGAGGATGAGACAACAAATGAACCGCCAGCAGAAGAACCTGAGTCTACCGAAGGTTCTTCGGGAGGAATACTTGCCGGTGCAGTGAACCCGACAATTGAACAGGTAGATGAAGACACGTATCGCTATACGTTGAAAAATCAAACGGAACAAGTGAAAACTTTTACATTCACAAGCGGCCAACGATTTGATTTTTCCTTGACAACAAAAGATGGCGAGCAAGCTTTCCTCTTTTCTTCCGTTGCTTCGTTCACACAGAATATGGGCGAAGAATCGATCAAGCAAGCCGAAGAGTTGAACTATGAATTCGACGTTCCTGAAGCGGATCTCGAACCAGGCACTTACACATTGGAAGTTTGGCTGACGCCGGAAGAAGGCCCGGCCTTTGAAGCACAAGCGGAGCATGTAGTCGAGTAATGGTTTCCATGCGTTAAGAAACATTGCGGCAACAATTCAGAATTGAGGTTAATTCTACTAACTTCCGGGAAAAATAAGCAAAACGCAGAAAGGATGATGAGGATGAAAAGCAAATTAGCAGCAGGGCTTCTCGGCATTTTCCTAGGAGATTTTGGAGCCCATAAATTCTACTTAGGCAAAACCAAGACTGGACTTTTGTATTTGGCATTTTGTTGGACAGCCATCCCTGCGATTCTCGGATTTATCGAAGGCGTTTCTTATTTACTCCAATCTGAAGAAAAGTTTCAGGCCAAGCATGGCAGATACTAAAAAGGAATTCGGCATAGTGCCGAATTCCTTTTTCTTTAGAGCTATTTCACGATTCCATAATACACCTTCGAAGTGACTCGGTAAATCATCCAATAAATCGCTGCAAAGGCGATGACAACACCGATAAATGACAAGAGCCAGGTCTTTTCATTGGTGATGCCGAAGATCAGCAGCAATTTCCGGACAATCGGATAAGCAAAAACCACATGGATTGTCGCGATGACGATCGGCAACAGGAACATCCAGACAATCTGCGAACGCGTCGACTCTTGAATCATCTCTTTATCAAGGCCGACTTTCTGCATGATCTGGAATTTCCCACGATCGTCAAAACCTTCGGATACTTGCTTGAAGTACGTGATCAGCACCGTACCGATGGTGAACAGCAAGCCCAGGAAAATGCCGAGGAACAAAAAGCCGCCGTTCATGCTGTACCATTCTACACGCTGGTTTTCCCGCGACTCGTAATGGCCATCCGAAGCCCAACTATATCCTTCGCTCAATTGATCGGCAAGTTTTTTCTTATCTTCCTCGGTGCCAGTCGTATTCCAGCCGATTTTTGCATTGATCGCCATATAACTGTCTCCTGGCACCTCTTTTTCAAAATCCGCTTTGATTTGCTCAATTTGCGAAATGTTTGGCACGACAAGTGCCAGCGATTCCGTCAACGCCATCTCCTCGCTGAATTCGTTTTCGATCGGAGTCAATTGGAAAGTCTGCTCTCCAATAGCCAATTCTTCTTCTTTATACGTTCCGGTCGAGTGGTAGTAAAGTGCTTCATCGTCTGCCAGTGAATACGATTTCCCGGTCATTTTATTGAAATCTTCAAGAGGCAGGACATCCATGAAAACAGGCAGTTCTGTTCCTGGACTGCTTTTTTCAAATACAAATCGATTGCCGTTCAGCCTGCCAAACAGGTTTTGATAGCGATAAGTCTCCATTTCCGTCACTTCAAGGCCCAGTTTTTTTGTATCTTCACGGAACTGGTCTTGAAGCTCGAAAAAGCGTGTATTTATGGCATCGGCGTTTTCAGGGTCTCCGTGAAGCGTCATATTGTTTTCATACGGAAAACGGTTCTCCAATGTTTCTTCTGACCCGATAAAAATAGTCACAGTAGTGGAAACCGCAATGATGACCATTGATGCCAAAATACAAATATTCGCCAGGCCCACCGCATTTTGTTTCATGCGGTACAGCATGCCCGAGATGGAGATAAAAGCGCCAGGACGATAGTAGATGCGCTTGTTTTTCTTCATTGCCTTTAAAATGAAAATCGATCCGGACACAAACAAGAGATAAGTTCCGATGATGACTAGCAGCACAGCCAAAAAGAATTTGGATATCGCGCTAAGAGGATCTGGGATCGTCAGTGATATCCCGTAGCCCCAGCCAAGAAAAATCAGGGAAAGAAGAAAAAGAATGATTGAGCCTTTCGGTTCTTTCTCGCCTTCCTGCTTCCCTTTCAGTAATTTGATCGGGTTCGCAAACGTGAATTGGCTGACGTTATAAAGATAGGTGATTCCAAAGATGCCAACGAATAATGCAACTGTTGCCGCAGCGGTCATCAGCGAAGTCGAATAGCCGATATTCGAAGGCAAGCGCAGCAAATAATTCAACAGCATGAAGACCAGGCGGCCAAAAACCAGTCCCGCCACTAAGCCTGCGGCAATGCTTAAAATGCTTGTAAAAAAGGTTTCGAAAAACAGAATTTTCGCGACGTGTTTCTTCTCGAGCCCCAAGATGCCGTAAAGGCCGATTTCCTTTTTTCTTCTCTTTATGAGAAAGCTGTTTGTATACAAGATGAAAATAACCGAAAAGATGCCAATGACAATTACCCCAATGCCAAACAATGTCGGCAACGAACTCGAACGCTCCTGCACAAACTTATTTGTCATTAAAGAAGCCATCAAATAAAACATCATAATAATCGCAGTTGAGGACAGCAGGTAGGGAATGTACAATTGCTTGTTCGACCGGATATTGCGCAGCGCCAATGAAGAGAAGAAGCGGCTATTCATTCCGCTCACCCCGGCTGGACAAGACGGTCAATGACTGCGAGATGCGGTCCATGAACTCGTCAGCTGATGCATCCCCCCGGTAAATTTCATGGTACACCGCGCCATCCCGAATAAAGAGGACGCGATTTGAAAAACTTGCAGCCCGCGTACTGTGGGTCACCATTAAAATCGTCTGTCCGGTTTCATTGATGCCTTTAAGGATTTCCATCAAGTTTTGAGACGCTTTCGAGTCAAGGGCGCCTGTCGGTTCATCCGCCAAAATGATTTTCGGCTGCGTGATGAGGGCCCGCGCTACAGCAACCCGCTGCTTTTGCCCGCCTGAAACCTCGTATGGGAATTTGTTGATATGGGCTTCGATTCCAAGGTTTTTGACAATGGGTATCAACCGACGCTCCATTTCCTCAATCGGCGTTTTTGACAGCACCAAAGGCAAAAGGATGTTGTCTTTGATCGTGAAATTATCCAGTAAGTTAAAATCTTGAAAAACAAAGCCAAGCGTATTTCTGCGGAAAGCGGAAATTTCCTTGTCTTTGATTTTGGATAATGGCTCGCCGTCCAAATAGACTTCGCCGGAAGTCGCATCATCAAGCGTTGAGATAATATTCAAGAGCGTCGTCTTTCCCGAACCGGATTCCCCCATGATCGAAACAAACTCCCCTGCTTTCACTGAAAAATTGACGGCTGCCAGCGCTTCTGTCTGCTGGTTTGAGAATCTCGCTGTGTATACTTTTTTAAGATTTTTAATTTCTAATAAGGTCATTGCTAACCCCTCCTTGCTCTCAATGATACGACAGGAAAAAACGGGCTGCCTGTACCTAGCCTTACAATCAGATACGCAATCTTACGGTTTCGTAAGATTGCCGATTTTTGGCTAATTCATGTAAAAAGTTCCATAGGTCATGTAAGAAATGCGTTAGTTCATGAAAGAATCTCAAAAGTTCATGTTAAAAGTCGATCAGTTCATGTAAAAGCTCCATTAGTTCACATAAACGATCGCTTCCATCAATCTATTTAATAAAATCGAGTGATTCAGCAAAAAATGCTCCGAATTTCTTCAGGAGCATTTCTTCTTCAGTCAAAAACCGCTAATTCTTTTCTCGACATGTCGATCGACACGCGGGTGCCTCGACCGAATTCCGACTGGATATCGAGCGTGTGGCCCAGCCGCTGGCATATTTTTTTACTGAGAAAGAGTCCGAGGCCCGTCGATTTTTCATGAAGCCGGCCATTTAGTCCTGAATAGCCTTTATTGAAAACCTTTGGCAAATCTTCGGTGCGGATGCCTAGGCCGGTATCTTCAATAACGAGAACATGCGCATTCTTCGGGTCTTTGAAAATAGAAATTGTGCCATGCGGCGTATATTTTAAACTGTTCGACAAAATTTGTTCCAGCAGATTCTGCAGCCATTTTCCGTCGGACAATGCCCGGATTCCGAGCGGCTCGTAATCGAGCTTGATGCCTTTATAGATGAAGAGGATCGAATATTTCTTGATCGCTTTTTTTATAATGTCATCAAGATCCACCTCGGCAAGATCCATTTCTGCCCCGGGTTCTTCGAGCTTTATGTAATTTAGCGCCATATGGGTGTAATCTTCAAGCCGCACCAATTCCTGAGAAATCTGCTTTGCCTCTTTTGCTTGAGAACTTTGGTTCAGTAAACTGATGGCGGAAATCGGTGTCTTGATCTGGTGGAGCCAAAGCGTGAAATAATCAAGCTGGTCAGCTTGCCGATCTTTATGCAAGTTCTCAAGCTCACGCAAGTCGAGAAGCAGCTCCTCGAGTTTTTCAATATATAACCGCTCTGCAGGGTCAGCGTTTTCAGCAACCTCTTTTATATTCGACGCACTTACAGTCTGCAGGCTTTGAAGCAGCAAATAACGTTTGTTAAAACGGATATACTGGACGATTAAGTATGCGAGAAAGAAAAAAGCCGCTAATTCCGTACAATATAAAAAGAGATCAAAAGGCAGCCTTCCCAATACAAAAACCAGCCCGAAAATTCCAATGGTGCCGAAAAATACGAAAAACTGCGCGCGCACTGCCAGCAAAAAGCTTTTCAATACTTCACTTTTTGAGGGTTTATTCATGGGCTGCCTCCTTGTTCAGGGCATAGCCGATCCCTTTTTTGGTCACGATGAAATCCAGCAGCTCGGCTTTTGCAAGTTTTTTGCGCAGCCTTGTAATGTTGACTGCCAAGGTGTTGTCGTCGATGAACGATTCGTCTTCCCATAATTTGACCATGATTTCTTCCCGTGTGACGTATTCGCCTTTTTCCAAAAACAGCAGTTCAAGAATTTTCAACTCCGTCCGCGTCAAATCCACTTCCTGCTGTTCATAGTAGAGTTTAGATTCACCGGGCTTCAGGACCGTTCGGTTGAAGTTCAGGAAATTATCCGATTCGTTAAAATCGTAAGTCCTTCTTAACAGCGCTTGTGTTTTCGCAACCGCTACCGTAAGATCAAACGGCTTGGAGATGAAGTCATCTGCCCCCATCTGGATGGCCATGACAATATCCATATTCTCATTCCGGGAAGAGATGAAAATGATTGGCACTTGTGATGCCTTGCGAATTTCCTGGCACCAATAATAGCCGTTGAACGAGGGAAGCGAAATGTCCATCAGCACAAGCTGTGGCGCATTGTCTTTGAATTCCTCCATTACCCGGCTGAAATCTTCCACTAGGAACGCTTCATAATTCCATTTTTGCAGCTCTTCTTTCAACACACCGGCAATCGTCAAATCGTCTTCCACTATCATAATTTTGAACATCGTCTCATTCCAATCATTCATCAGATTCTTGTTTGCCTGTTTTATGTGCGTTATTCCTTCTCTCAGTTTATCGAATTTCTGCTGGGCTCACCATCAAAAACAAAACCACCCCTGGTTGTGGCTGAAACTCCACAATCAGGGGTGGTCGGGCCTGCTCGCCTCAACTATTCGTCTTCATGAAGTCATGGAAACCTTGCTTGAAAAAGCCATACCATTCCTCTATCTTCTCTTCGGGCGCCGCCTCCAGTGCCTGCAGCACTTCTTTTCCAAACTCTAAAAATGCAGTACCGTTGGCTGTGATGACTTGTCCGCTCCGGACTGCCTGCTGCTGGAGATAGCCGGCTTCGTTGCTGTAGTTTTCGCCGCCTATTTCCTTCAAGTTTTCCAGGAAGTTGCCGGTGTGTTCGATGTTATTCAATAGCCCGTTCTTGCTTAAAAAGACCGTCGCGTCACAAATCGCGCCTACTACCACTTCCCGCTCCATCGCCTTTTCGACAAGCTCCATCACCCGCTGGCTCGCTTCTTTCCGCCAGGAAGTTCCGCCGATCAAAATCAAACCGGCAAAATCCTCAGGAGCTTCCTCAATTGCGTAATCCGGAAGAACAGTAAAACCGCCCATCGACTTTATAGGTTCTTTGGTCAAAGATACCGTTTTCACATTATACTCGCCTACTTCTTCCAGCTCTCCCATCAACGCTGCAGCAAGCGGCGCACCTTCCCAGTCTGCATATCCGTCCAATACCACAAATAAAATCGTCCGCATAACCAGCCAGCCTCCTTTTGAATTTTAACTTTTCCGACTTTTTGACTTTGTTGTATTATAACATAGAAACACTTGTTCGTTGCGCTAGAACTTAAAAATGCCGCACCCGTTTTTTTGGGGGGCGGCATTGGTTATTTTTTAGCTATCCATCCTTTTCACCGGAATCCAAATCTCGCTCGAGACTTTCTGCAAATCCGCCATGTCGCCATTAAACGAAATTTCCGGTCCGTCAACGAGTTCGCAATTGGATGAAGGCAGCCATTCGGAAAAAATTTTCGCCCAAGTCTCCTGCAGCTTTTGCGGGAATGACCCTTCCATACGGAATACCGCCCATTTCCCAGCAGGAACAGCCACGACATCGAACCCTTCAAAACTTTCTTCCAGCGTTGTGATGGAGCCGATCAAGTGGTCAAGCTGCCCTTGCTCTTTATAGCGGCCTTCGTCAAAGTTCATAGACGCATTGACAACGGTTTTAACATCCGTATTGCGCCAGCTTTGCAGCTTCTCACGCTGCTCACTGGTAATAGACTGAGCCATCTTCAATATTACCGGATTTTGCCCTTCAAAAACGATCGGCACGCGTTTTTTGAGTCCTACAAGCTTGAATGCAGCTTTTTCTTCAATTCGGTATTCCATGTCCATTCCTCCTCGGATAGTTAATTGGAAAGTCAGACGCGGAAACAGTTTGAAAGCTGTACTGTTTTTCATATCCGATGGATTCACTCCCGACCATTCCCGGAACGCCCGGCTAAAACCGTCCGCCGAATCGTAGCCATACTTCACCGCCACATCCAGAACCCGTTCCCCTTCTTGCAAATCGAGCGCTGCTTGCGATAACCGGCGGCTGCGGATATAGCCGCTCAAAGTCATGCCCGATAAATAAGAGAAAAGCTTGCGGAAATGGTATTCTGAAACACCCGCTATCGCAGCCACTTCGTCAAAATCGATCTTTTCATCCAAGTGCTCCTCAATATAATGCATTGCTTCGTTCATGTCTTTCAGCATATCCATGCGCTGACCTCCTTTCACATTCCATTGTAAACAGAACAGAAGACACTCATCCGATTTGTAAAGTATAGGAAAAGTCGTTTTGAATTATAATTGTATTTTAATAAAAAGATTTGAAAAGCGCGCGAGGAATTCCTTTGGCGCTTCGTTGTATGAAGTAACAAGGCAAGGAGGGATTCCAGTGGAGGATTTTATCGGACGGTTGAAGCGGCAAGACGAGGAAGCGCTCAATTTTATGATTGATACATATATGCCTTTTTTAAAAGGGATCTGCCAGCATATTTTAGCGAAAAGCTGCGGCCAGCAAGCAGCCGAAGAATGCTTGAATGATGTGTTTTTGACGATTTGGCAGAAAGCTTGCCAATTTGAAGGCGATGTTGCAGATTTCCGGAAATGGGCTGGCATGCTGGCAAAATACAAAGCAATCGACCGTTACCGACGCCTTACAAAACAGCAGAACCGGGAAACCATGAGCGATGAAATCAGAAATGACGGCCATAATCACGATACGGAAGATGAGGTACTGCAAAATGAATCCCGAGAAGAAATGCTGGTCCGGCTGCATGAATTGCCGGAAGCGGACCGGGAACTGTTTTTGATGAAGTATTACCTGGATTTATCGAACCGGGACATCGCCGATGCTCTCTGTGTTACGATTTCAGCAGTTGAAAACCGGCTGTACCGAGGAAAGCGAAAATTAGTGCATTTATTCGAGCGAAAGGAGCGGTTCATATGAGCGAGCTGAACAAGTTTCTGATGACAGACATTGAAGAAATCCCGGAAGCTGACGTTTCAAACTTCGAGAAAAAAGAAATGAAAAAGCGCCTGCTTCGCCCAAAAACGAAACCTCGTTGGATTAAGAAAATGGCGATTGCCGCTAGCATTTTCATAGCCGCTTCAGCGATGACTGCCATTGCCTTCCCTTCTGTGGCTTCACAAATTCCGATTTTGCAGAACATCGTCTCTCATTTTGATGAGGACGAGCTCATGTTTAACCATTTCAGCGAAGTTGCCCAGCCGCTTGGTTTGACTGAAACGAGCAACGGCTCGACCGTATCGATCGAAGAAGCCGTATATGATGGAACGTCCGTTACAATCAGTTTTGCATTGAGAACAGAGGAGAATTTGGGAGAATTCCCGTTAGCCAGCGGTCTTCTTGAAGCTTCCGGCGCGAACGGTTCAGGTTCCTCTATCGCGATGAATAAAGTCAACGACACGACTTACGCCGGAATGATTACAATGGCACCGGATTTTCTGTTCGGTTCGCCCAACACATTGAAAGTCTCATGGGAGCCCGAATCATTCGAAGACTTTGATACCCAAACAAAATTGGTTGGTGACTGGTCATTCGACTTCAAACTCAAAGCGCTCGACAGCAAAGCCGTAAAAGTCGGTGAAACGATTCCGCTTGAAGGTGGCCGCTACAAATTGAACGAACTTCTGCTGACCAAGCTTTCGACAGTCTTAACATTGAACAAACAGGACATCGATGCGGCTTACGTGGCCAATTGGCAATTGGAAGACAATTTAGGAAATACCTATCCGATGCAGTTTGGGACAGGTGATCCAACCAACGAACAATTCACATTTGAAGCGCTCGACCCAGAAGCAACTTCCGTCATCATCAAGCCGCAATTTACAAAAGCCAACCATTCTAACGACGAAGGAAAACCCGTCGATTTACCGCCGATAACCGTAAAGCTGCAATAATAAAAACTCCCCTTGGATTGGCTCTGTCCCTGGGGAGTTTCTCTTTTACACCGTCTCGTTCCGCATCGGATGCGGCTGTGTGATATCCACTGCGTATACTTTGATGCGGTTGACCATCAAATCACGGATGCCGTAGATTGGCCGTTCGTTTCGCTGAATTTCATCGATATACGCGTTCACCTGCTCTTGGATAAACACGCCCACTGGTTTTGTTTTGTAGTCTTCAGCTAAACTACCCGCTGAATACTGGAATGATGTTTCAAAATACAGGTTCGACACTTCAAGAACTTTCAGTGTGTCTTCTTCGGTATGGATCCCCACCACCTTGTAGTAATTCCCGTATTCATCTCGCACCAAGTCGTTTTCCCTGATGTGCTGCATGCTCATATATTTCCAGCTCCTTTCCTGAATCACCTTAAGGCAAATTATGTACCACCTTCTTTTATATACACTTAAAAAGAAGCCGGCAAACCGATTCTTACGGTCTCATCTTTAGCCGCTTTACATATTGATTCGCCAGTTCATTCACCTTAGGCATGAAGGGACTCAAAAAAAAGACAGGTGGTGTTTTAAAAACACTCACCTGTCTGCTTTATACGCATATTTTTGAGAAAAATCGTCCGCCCAATCCCCTCTCTGCCTTGCAATTGAGTTGCTCCACATTTTAAGGTAATCGGTATAAATGATGTTCATTTTTTCAACTTCTTCGTTTGACCAAGCAAGCCCTTCGTTGATGCGCTCAATCTTTTTTGTCATTTCTGAAGAAGTTTTCGAACCTCCTGATTCCAATGATGCCAGCACATGCTGGACTGCTTGGATTCTGTAATGGATTGCAAGATCCCCAAAAAATGCAAACTCTTCTTGAAATCCAGCCGATTCGCTGGAACCTCCAGAAACAGAGGATTGAAGGACTCGCCGAAGCCCTTCGTACTCCACTATTAAAGCTTTCAGATTACGGGTATCGTTTAAAGTGAAGTAATCCTCTTTTACCCAGAGAGCCACCCAATAGACGTCCCACAAGCGATTAAAATCACGCATAAAATAAACGATGGCTGAATCTTCAGGGATGACATAGCCATTAGCGCCGTTGTATGCGAGCTGCAATTGCGCTTTTGATGATGCGCCCATGTCTACCTTCAATCTTTTTGAAGAAAGGACAACATTCTTTTCTTCATCAACCAAAACGGGTACTATTCCTACTGATTCGTTCGGTGCCTGATCGGCTGTATTCGTTTCCTGTGACTCCACTTCTGAAGATGCTGGTTTCGGAATTTCAGAAGGTATTTCTGTGCCGCACCCACTGAGCGCCAATACACCAAGGATTATGAGAATGAAAAGACATAACTTGTCTGCCTCCATTTGCTTGGCTGGCATGACAACCCCTTCTTCCCTATTGTTTCCTTTTAATGCATACAGGAGTGTTCTTCTTTTTTAGCTTTTCACTTTAAAATGCCCTGCTTTTTTTTCTATTCAAATCTCTGGAAAGTGCATAGCGAAAACCTTTGGAATGGCATCAGAAAAATAAGGTATATCAAAGATGACAGGCATTTGGTCTATTAGGTCGTAAGCTTGGTACCAATTAGCTACTAACGCCATCACCGCAACTAAAGTGAGCATCAACCAATTCTCTTTCGTTTTAACAAACATTTCGAACCCTTCCTTCTAATGATTTATGTACGTTGAAATCCGGTTCAGAATATGTGATTTGGCACCTCCATTATATTCCTGAAGTACAATATAGGCAATACAAGAAGTCTGAATTTTCAAATATATTTATCATTCAAATCAAATATTTATGTAAAACATGGTTTGTTTTGTATCTCTATAAATGCTGATATAAGAAAGAGATAAAAAAGAATGAATTTCCTTCATTGGCGCACCCTTCTAACTGATTCTTCGGAACAACTGCGCTAATCAACTAACCTTGAACAGCATTTAAGTTTTTGTTTCAAGCGGGCTTCTGCATCTCCTACAAAATCCGGCTCTTTTCACGCCAAAACCGCCCCCTTCTCCCCTAAGCGCTGAATCTGCTCTTGAAAAAACGGTCGCCGATAAGCGGCTATATCCAAACCTCTTGCCTCCATTTATAGAAAACCATTCTTTAAATACAATTGGTGGAGACAACTCTTTAATATTTCCTATGGTAATTTTCCATTAATATTCACTTGAGCTGAAACCCACATGATTGAATTGCCGTACTATTTAGAAAGACATTACTCAACAGGGGGAACTTGCATGAAACTGAAAATCTTACATACGAACGATGTCCACAGCAATTACGAGAACTTTGCTCGAGCCGCTACGCTGATCAAGCAGCTGAAAGACGACAACACCATCCTTCTTGACGGCGGTGATTTCGCAGACTTTAAAAGTATTGAACTTCAAGGAACAAAAGGCATGGCAGCGCTTGAGTTATTGGAGGCTGCAGGTTATGACGCATTGACCATCGGCAATAACGAAATGTTCAATGGCATCGGAACACTTGAGCATATGGCGACAAACAGCCCATTTCCATTCATCAGCAACAACCTCGCCAAAAAAGACCAAACCGATATCCAGGGAGTCGTAAAGAGCATCGTTTTACAAAAAAACGGTCTGCGGATTCTGATTACCGGCTCTTCGCCGGATCTTGATGTCTTCAATGCGGGACTTGGCGTCCATGTTTACGAGTATAAGAAAATGGTTGTGGATGAAATCAGCCGGAACAAAGGCAAGTTTGATATATGCATACTCCTCAGCCATATCGGAACGGCAGCTGATGAACTGCTTACGGCTTCCGTCCCTGAAATTGACGTCATTATTTCAGCGCATGACCACCAGCTGTATCCGGAAGTGAAAACCGCCAATGGCACCCTTATGAACAGCGCCGGCAATTACGCCGAACACGTCGGCGTTGTCGAACTCGATGTGGCAAACGGCGAAATCAAACTGATCCACTCCGAAACCATATCGACTAGAGACGTTCCGATGGATCCGCAAATACTGCAGATTCTTAAGGACAACAAGGCAAAAGCAATCACCGTATTAAGCGAACCGCTCTATGAGTTAGAGCAGCCTCTTTGGCATGATGTTATCGAAGAAAATCCAATCACCAACCTCATTGCAGATGGCTTGCGGGATATGTTGAATTGCGACATCGGCCTCATGAATAGCGGCATTGTCAATGCCGGCGCATTTGATTTTCTGTCGCATAAAAAATTGATTGAAATCTGTCCTTCCCCGCTTAATCCGACTTCTTTTGAAGTTCAAGGGAAAGATTTAAGTGAAGCAATCAAACAATCGCTTGATGCGCAAGTGTGCTTAGCAGACGGCAAAGGACCTGGATTCCGAGGAAAATTTGTCGGCAGGCTGCATGTCTCCGGAGCAAAAGTTATCCATGACGGAAAAAACGTCCAGGAAATCTTGATTAACGAAGAACCGCTCGCTGAAGATCGCTGGTATACGGTGGCAAGTTCCGATTATCTGCAGCGCGGGTCCGGCTATCCCTCTCTTGCGAACAACCGGAATGCTGCATACCGTGCCGAGGAAATCCGGGATGTACTGCGGCTCTATGGCAATAAAGAAAAATTCGTGGACAAAGCTTTAGAAAACCGCTGGAAGTTTTCTTCAAATATTTTTATATAGATTTTCCAATAAATCCTTGTGATAGTAACCGATCAACTATAAAACCTAAAAAGCAATGCGCTATTTCTTTTGAAAAATGGCGCATTGCTTTTTTAAAGTTTCCTCTATTCCAAAATGGAATTCAATCGCCGCATGTTGAGATTTTTAACTTCCGAAATTTGGGTATACAGTATAAGCGATATTAAAGATATACATATGAGGTGATTTGCAGTTGGGCATAGAAACGATTTTTCAAAATCAGCACACAGAGAAGCTGACTGAGCATAAAAGAACTGATACTGGAAGCTATGGAATGGCCGCCAGTGCAGTGAAAGAAGCAACCGACGCTGGAACGAAAGTCCTTGAAGAAGGCGGCAATGCGATTGATGCCATCGTTGCAATACAGCTGGCCTTGGCCGCAGTTGAAGGCATGAATACGGGAATTGGGGCAGGAGGCTATATTGTTTATTACAACAATGAGGAGAATAAAACCGAAGTGATTCAGGGCCACTCAAAAGCTCCTGCTGCCGTCACTCCCCGCTTGTTCATGGATGAAAAAGGAGAAATTATTCCAGCTGATGAACGCTCGGTCCACGCAAGGGCCGTCGCTGTACCTGGGATGATGAAAGCTCTTGAAGTTGCCCTTGAACGGCATGGCACAATGCCGCTTGAACGCTTGATTGAGCCTGCCATCCAATTAGCAGAGGAAGAATACCGAGTGAATTTCCTTTGGGAACAGACACTTGATTTGTTTAAAGACCGCTTGAATGAAGACACGAAAAAAGTGTTTGTGCCAAACTGCAAACCGTTAAGAGAAGGCGACCGAATCCGACAGCCAGATCTTGCAAAAACGCTGCGGATCATCCGCGATAAAGGGTTCAAGTCGCTATACGAAGGCGAACTTGCCGATGCAGTCGTTGAAACGGTTCAACAAAACGGCGGCTTGTTATCTAAAAAAGACTTAAAGAACTACGAAGTTAAAATTGAAGAACCATTATGGGGCAGCTATAAAGAATATGACCTTGCATTTCCGGCTCCGCCAAATGGCGGCGGATTTACCGTGGCACAGATGTTGAAATTGCTGGAACCTTATAACTTGAGCCAATACGATCGGGATTCATGGCAGAAATACCACTTGATCGCGGAATTCATGCGCCTAGCAATGGAAGACCGGCTAAACTATATCGAAGATCCGGATGTTACGAAAATACCGATGACTGGCCTTTTGCATCCAGATTATTTGGAAGAACGCCGCGAGCTCTTCTCTTTTGAGCGCCGCCTTGATGATGTGAAATGCGGAGACCCTTGGCAATATGAAGACCGGGAAGCTGCAGCACCCCAAAAAGCATCAGCGCTTGAAGCCGGCTTTGAAACCACACACTTTACAGCGGTCGACCGTTGGGGCAATATCGCTTCCTGCACATCGTCGATTGAACGTATTTTCGGATCAGGCATTATGTTACCGGGATACGGTTTCATACTCAATAACGACCTTACGGATTTTAATCCGGAACCCGGCTCAGTCAATGAGCCGAATGCCAACAAGTACCCGGTCAGCTCTAAAACGCCGACCATCGTTTTTCATGAAGGCAAACCTTTCTTTACGCTCGGCTCGCCGGGTGGCCCTACTATTATCGCATCCGTCCTTCAAGTCTTGATTAATGTCTTGGAATACGAAATGGATTTAGAGGAGGCCATCGCCGCACCCCGGATTTACAACTCGCCGAAACTTACCACAGAATGGGAAGACGGCATCAAGAAAGAGACGCTGGAAATCCTGGCACGCATGGGCTACAACCCAGATTACGGCTTTAATAGCGAATCGTCTGATAATCGGATTGGCGACGTTCAGGCTATTTTGATTGATCCACTTACCGGCGATATGTACGGTGCGGCAGATTCTCCACGCCCTGGTGGCGCGGAAGGCCTCGACGAACCGCCGAAAGATTGATCCATATTGTTATCTGTTATAAGAGTGTACTAATTTAACTAAAAATTTATATTTATTTCTTTTACAAGGATTTTCACACTATAGAGCCTTCCTGAAATCACTTAATTTCAGGAAGGCTCTATAGTGTTTTTTTATTTATTTTTCATAAAGTTTATAACAAAAAATAAAATACAAGAATTAATAATATATGTTCCACGAACATCTTACAAATCAATATTTTGGAAAAAAATATAATTTACTTAAGAAGTATAGCCTGTTTTAAATAAAACAAGCTATACTAAAAAAAGAAGACGAGAAAATATTAATTGGAGGATTTATGGAAAAAATAAAAAATTTTATTTTGATATCCCTGTCATTACTTCTGTTTTTCAGCACATCTAATTTTGCAACATGGACGGTTTCTGCTGAAGAAGATGTAACAAAAGTTAATCGCTTTTACTCTGCTGATGAAGTTGTCTCCGGTACAACAATACCAAATGCGCGCGTAACATACGAAGGACCAAACAAACGTGGAGAAAAACAGGAAGTTTTTAGTGCATTAGCAAATAAAGAGGGAGTTTTTAAACTTTTTGTAGAAAGCCATCGACCAGACACCACTTTTAAGATCCATACTTACGATTCTACTGGAAAATATATTGAATCTGATGAAGTCTTTGTATTAAGAGCTTCTCTTAATGCTGCTTTTTCAATATATTATGTGGATGATGAGCCTACATATGTACAAGGCCCAACAAAGAGAATATTGCCAGTTCTTAGATACAATGCAAGTCCAGGTTCAAAAATCGAAATAATAATCGATAACAAGGTCATTAAGAGTTTTATAGTTGAAAGAGCAGGGATTCTTAGGCCGACTGAAGTTGAGCTAGGAGACTTCGTGAAAATGAGGGTCTCAAAAGGGGATATAGTAAAAACTTATGAATCAATGGCCACCCCTCTCAATACATGGGATTATCTTTTTCTTCCATATCCTATTTTCACTTCGAGAGTTACGACATGGTCCGATTCAATCAGCATCTATCTTCCGCCAAATTTAAAATATAGTGGTTTATTTAACAAAACCAATAGCGATTATCCAGCTGAACCTCCAACTCTTTTTACAACAGGAGAAACGGGAATTGTCAAACAATTTTTCAATGAAAACACAACTTTAAAAGATTTAAAGCCTCTTACTTTATACGAAGACGAATTTGAAAACGTAGTTTATAACTATTTTTTCACATTAAAAACTTCAACAAAACCAGAAATTGATCCAGTTTCACAAATTACAAAAGAAATAACTGGATTTGCAACTGCTAGTAGTATAATCACTGTCTTTGATGAACAAAAGAACAAATTAGGAGAAAGTACTGCTGATGAAAATGGCAAATTTGCTGTACCTGTTAGTAATTTAACTCCTGATACAGTAATTAAAATAGAAACAACGATGCCAAATACAGACAAATCCGATTACATTTATACTTCTGTTGAAGAAGTTTACATCGAAGAGCTTTCTGATAACAATGCTTATATTACTGGTCAGAGCTCCTTTGGTACAACCGCTGAAGTCTTTCTTTTAGAACCGGCTTCTCTTTCAAGCAATGCGACCAAAGCTATTGCGGGTTCCACTGCTTTAGCTACAAACTCAAAGAAAAGTATCGGAACATTTACCCTTTCTAATAACTCAACATTTAAATTAAATATTGGAAAACAGAAAGCAAATTCTATTGTTCAAGTAGTATTGAAGGAAGGCGGAAAGTCACTCACTCTCCCTTCAAAAACTGTCAAAGATAAAACAGCACCAGTGATTTCGGGTGCTGCAAATAAATCCATTCCTATTAACTCAACATTTAACGCTAAAACAAATGTGAGTGCAAAAGATAATGTCAACGGCACTCTTACAAGTGCTATAAAAGTAAGTGGTACAGTCAATACAAAGAAAAAAGGCACTTACAATTTAATTTATACAGTCACTGACAAATCAGGAAATCAAACAAAAATCACCAGAAAAATTACAGTAGTCGATAATGTTAAACCTGTAATCTCAGGGGCTGCGAATAAAACAATTCGTTTAAATTCTTCATTTAACCCAAAAACAAGTGTTACTGCTAAAGATAATATTGACGGCAGTTTGACTAGTAAAATTAAGGTGACTGGCACTGTTAATACAAAGAAAAAAGGTACTTATACTTTGAAGTACACAGTCACTGATAGTTCAAAAAACGTAACCACCGTTACAAGAAAGATTACGGTCGATAGCACTAAACCAGTCATTTCTGGTGCTAAGAGTAAAACTATTAAGTTGCGATCTTCGTTTAGTTCGAAAACAGGCGTTACAGCAAAAGATAATTTAGATGGTAATTTGACAAGTAAGATTAAAGTAACCGGAACTGTTAATACAAAGGCGAAAGGTTCATATACCTTGACTTATACTGTTACTGATAAATCCAATAACAAAGCAGTTGTAAAAAGAAAAATTACAGTTAAGTAGTTACACTAAAAAAGAGCTTCTAAGTTATTAGAAGCTCTTTTTAATAATTCCTTCAAACATATCCTGCTAATAATATAATGTTTTACATAACATAGGCGCCCTAAAATTACAATATTTTTTCCAATCATGTTTTAATAATTAATAATAAGAATAATTCAATATCTAGTACTTTATTGTATTACTAAACGACTTTCCTAAAGCACTGTTAATATCTCATTCATTGAAAAAATGATAAGGAGGAACCTTTTTGTATTTACAACCAATATCCGATCATCTTCAAGAAGGTTTAGCAATCCTATTTGTCGGCTTCAATCCAAGCATCCGTTCTTCCGAAACGGGCTATCATTACGCCAACCCAAATAACCGGTTCTGGAAAATCCTGTTTGAAGCGGGACTGACACCGCGGAAATATCTCCCGGAAGAAAATCTCGAACTGCTTTCACTCGGATACGGGCTGACGAACATCGTTTCCCGCCCTACGAAAGAAGCAGCGGAAATTTCCAAAGCGGAATACGCGGAAGGAGCCGCCCTTCTCGAGCAGAAAATAAAACAATACCGTCCGAAAGCCGTTTGTTTTGTTGGCAAAGGCGTCTATCAGCAATTCAGCAAAAAACGCACCATCAAGTGGGGTGTCCAGGAAGAACCGGTCGTACCGGGCGTCATCGAATATGTCGCTCCTTCGTCTAGCGGTTTGGTGCGAATGAAGCAAGGCGAAATCGTTGATATTTATAAAGGGCTGAAAAATTATCTATGAGATTGCGCTAAAGAAGCATAAAATCATGTAACGAAAATAACAGTAAAAAACGATGGATCAAACTTTTAACGGTTTGATTCATCGTAAATAATTCGAAAAATTCAGTTATTTGCAGTTAGAAATATAGGTAGGACTGATTAACTTCCCGTCATTGTTTTTTGTAAAGGACTTTGTGATTCTGACACCAATTCCAAAACCAACTCTGGCAGAATTTCAGGCTTTTCTTTAAAAGACAAAGCTGGATTTTTTTCAGCGGCAAATTCCATAGTTGCTTCCTGCAATGGCAAGGCAGTAGTCAGCAATGCAGGCTTTTTAATGCCCATTTCATTGGTATAGATTGATACCAGGCCACTTCTTTCCATCTTGTTCCATTGATGATTTCTCTGGAAGATAAACATGATAGACCCGTACATGAAGAAATACATATCCAATACACGGTATGTAACAAGTTCTAGAGCTGAGAAGAAGAGTATTCTTATGTAGTCCGGTTTGCTGTATGCGTGCCCATATTTTTTTGAGACAGCGTAAGCACATACTCTCTGCGTAATTTGTAATATCGCTGTAGCTGCTAGCAACATTACCGTCAAAGTCATCAGGTTCCAAGTAATAATCGACCACGCAAAAAGAAACGTTGTTAGTATGCCAATATACCCTGGCAGCAATGAATCGATGAAGACAAAAAAGACGAGCTTGAATCCGAGATCTCTCTTTCTTCTTTTCCGATAAATCATTAATGAGTCTAAAAATCCTTTTTGCCAGCGGATTCTTTGTTTCTGCAAATTCCTAAAGTTATCAGGGACTTCTGTATAACATTCTGCTTTTGGAATAAACACCAATTTCCCTTTGGTATAGACATTTTTAATCAGCTTCTGTACATTGAGCGTGATTTCCATATCTTCCCCAATGGTTTTCTTATATCCTCCAATTTCGTATAATGCAAAAGCTCGAAATGCGCCAAACGCTCCTGATACTACGGATACAACCCCAAATTTTGATTGAACAAATCTTTTCACATAAAACGACAACATATAATCAGATAATTGATATCTTAAAAGCCCTTTTCCTTTAAAGGAAGGTTTTGAGTCTTGGTACATCTGTCCAACATGGACTACCCCGCCTCCGGCGAGAACATTCGGATCTTCCATCGCTTCATTTACATGAGTCAACGCATTTTTCTGCAAAATACTATCCGCATCCAAAGTAATGATGATTTCTCCAAGCGCATAGTCTGCTCCAGCATTCAACGCATCTGCTTTACCGCCGTTTAGCTTATCCAAAACTTTTACATTCGGATAAATGGTTGATACAAAGGTACGAGTGATTGAGTTATACGCCAATTTATTTTTCGGCTGCAGATTCACTTCTTTCAATCCCAATAAATCATGCATCAACTTCATCGAATTATCATTTGAACCGTCATTAATAATAATAAGTTCGAAGTTCTTGTAATCCAAGTTTTGAAATCCAGTAAAACAGCCTGCTAATACCCTTTCCTCATTATACGCAGGGACCAGTATCGACATATATTTCTCTGAAAGATCTTTCCGAACTGTTGTATCTTTTTTCGTTTCCCTTAAACCGATAACCAGGTACATAACTTGAATTGAAAAGAAAACCGCCCATAATATAAACGCCAACACATATATAACTTCCACTCAGCCATCTCCTTATTCCTCTTTAATTTGGTAATATCGAATCCAGTCCACATTCATTTGGGCAGGAAAGACCGTCGTATGGTCAGGTTCTCCAACCCAGTTCCCTCCTACTCCCGTATTGATGAACAGATACATATCTTCTTGCGGCACATAAACCGTACTTGTATGAGTGGGAACACCATCGACAAAATACACAATCTTTTCAGGTGTCCACTCAATGCCATACGTATGGAAATCCGTGGTCAAATCGGGAAACTGTGTCATAGCGTAATCTTTTCCATAAATGCCGTTCACATCATAATGGAGCGTGTTCCAGACTTGTCCGGGCTCTTGTCCGAGAATCTCGACCATGTCAATTTCTGGGTAAGTGTGGATTTGATTGTTCCAAAACCAAATGGCTGGCAGCAAACCTGTCCCAGATGGCAACTTCGCTCTCACTTCCACTTTTCCGTACTTAAACAACACTTTTCCTCTTGTCGTAATTGCACCGGATGTGTAAGGCATTCCTTGCGACATTTCTTCTTTAATATGGATTTTCAACTGTCCTTCGCTTACTTCCACATTTTCTGGTTTGTAATGCTGGCTTCTTGCACCATATCCAAAAGCATCGTCCAGCACGTTCCAGCGCTGAGGATCTAAAGCGTCACCTTCGAATTCTTCGCTCCAAACGATTTTCCACGGCTGTTCAAATTCATTTTCTTCAACTTCTTCAGCCTTTCCATTGTTGAAGTGAGATTCTAAGAACCCATCTCTCAAATTCGCTTCCCCTCCATTCATGCAGACCAACATTGCTGCTGTACAAACCATTTTTCCTGTCGCATTCATTCAACTGGTCAACTCCGCATAAAATTTTTATGTCATTCTTTGTACAACCCCTGAAAGTAGATATTTATAACTACTAAAATTAAATAATTATAAGAACTTTTTCATTTTGTAGGTACAAAGTTAAATTCAGGTTAAATTAATTTAAAATTATAAAAATTACATAATTATTTTTACCTATTAATAATAAGAGAACCTAATTCTAAAGACGAAAGATAACAAAAAAAGCCGGCTTACGAGATTTCACTCCTCGTAAGCCGGCTTTTTCATGGTTCTAATTTTTTCTTTTCTATGGATTCACATATATCCTCCACTTTAACGCTTTTATTTTTTATTCAGCAACAACCTCATTTACAATGGCAGATCGACTCCTTTTCTCACTCTGTCTATGGAGGGAAATACAAGCAAAAAGCTCTCTAGCCAACGGAGTGTCCTGAAAGAACCGATCATCCCAGGAGTTGTTGAAAATATCGCTATTTACAGAGGGTTAAAAAATACATAAAAAAACACAGCCTCATATAAATTGAGGCTGTGTTTTTGATGCCAGTATAGCAAACTTATTAAAACTGCTTTTTCCGTAAACCAACGAGCCAAGACGCTTCATCGTATTCCCAGTTCTTCAAAATCATCTTGGCTAATTAACGAATAGTTGAAAATCCGATTGCCGCTCATTGCCAGTCCTCCTGAAATCCAGTCTCCCTCATAATCATCCCATAGGCGCGTCCTGCCACGTTTTTTTTCAAATCATCCAATAACCGTTCAAGTTCGCCTTTAAATACTTCGTATTCTTCCTTGGCTAAAAGCAACTCGAGCAGGCTCACAACCGAAAATACCGTTCCCCTGCTTAAACTTCCTTTCGGCATTTCCAGCATAATTTCCACTTCACGAAGCTCTACTGGATGGTCGAGGCGAAAATGGTACAGCACTTCCTCGTGTGCGGATTTGTTTCGGTATGGAAACACGACACCAAGAATCGCGTCGAGTTCACTTGCTTTCAAACGGACCGGCCAATGCTCTTCGCTGAATTCTTCGGCAAAGTCTTGGGCAATCTGCTCTCTCAGTTCTTCGTCGATGACTTGATAGAAATTAATAGTTTGCCCGAGCGACAGAAAGTTGACGAGCACCCAAAGCGGTACGTTCCGATGCTTGTCAAAAAACTCCCGAATGGCTGGATATCTGACACGGTCGCGTTTCTTATGGCTTTTGATGAGATTGTAAAGCGTTGAAATGATGCGGTCGCGCTCATGATGGTGCCGAGTATCCAGACTGTAATTTTGGGGTTCGAGAAAACTGTCTGTCTCTCTAAATTTCTCCGAAAATCGGTACGCAATCTTCGATTTGATGTTCTTTTCAAACTTCAATAATTCATTCAACAGCAGCATCCGCAGCTCACGGTCGAAGCGGTACAGTGCATAAATATGGCCAAACTCGGTTCCCGCCCGGTACTGTTCCAGGCCGTAGGGATTAACACGCTCGTCTCGCTCAAGGAAGGGCTCTTTATAGCCATCAATTAATGCATAATAATTCTCGCGCGATAAGATCCGTTTCGCCGCCGCTTTGTCTGGCACTGTCAAGCCCCGATTTTGGAGTATGGTAAGTTGTTCGTCGTGGGAAGCAAAAGCTTTCAAATTCCTCAATCCTTTTTGTTTTCTTCTATCTCTTCACTCTAAATTACCCCGGCCGATTAATAAACCATTAAAATGCTAATCGTCAAATATAGTCTTTTTGTAAACCAATTAAAAATCCCTCTGCCCAAAGGCAGAGGGATTCATGGAAGGAACATAAACTGGAGGATGGTCGTCGACCGCCGTTCGCTCTTGGTTGGTTATCGGTAAAAGGTAAAGTTGTAATGGGGAATGGATTATTGGTTTGCCATTAGCCATCAGAACAATTGCACCGAAGTACAAAGAGGTTTTCCTTCCATGCCTTGGAGAGGAGTCTCACCGCTCCAAGGATCAGAAATATTTCTCGCTGTCGAAATCAAGTTCGATGGAATAATTTTTACTATTAATAGCGTTCGATAGCCGGTTCGCCTGCCGTTCCAAGTCGACCGCCTTCAAGCGATACTCTTCGGGATCAAACATTGCCCGCCGTATGACTGGAATTCCTTCTCCGTAGCCGTATTGAAGCTCCTCCTCGGCAGCAGCTCCAAACTCTTTGTACTTTCTCGCTTTAGCACGCAGCTGAGTCGCTAGTTCAAGTGCTTCGACAATCGCCATTGCCTCGCCGTTGAAATCAATTTCATTATCAATATTGGACCGGTACATTAGTTTATCCAATAACCGAAAGTCTTTTCGAATCTCGTCCATTTCCTGTTCCACCTTAGCAAGTGAACGGACCTGTTTCGGCACTTTACTGCCTTTTTCAACTTCAACGAACGCTACGCGATCCATTTCCTCCTCTAATTCATGAATGCGTTTTGCTAATACACTTTTCAATTTCACGGCTTCTGCAAGCGAAAGATTCGACATGGACAAGTCTCCTTAAACTCGTAATTGTTCTACTTGGTACTAGCGTAGCAGATCGCCTATATATTTACAATTAGGCGAAAATTTTTTCATTATTAGCAGCAAAAATTTTCGGATTCCGCAGTCTTTTATTATCTTTTCCTTCTAAAAAAGCACCGCTCCCTTAAAGGAAACGGTGCTTCTAATTTATTTGCGTCGCGGTCGGACTTCTGTCTGAATATCCTTTAAAAAGGAGATGCCCATCATAATAATAACAAGCGCAAAAGGCAGAGCGGCAATGATCAGCATATTCTGTAAACCTTGCGTTCCGCCAAAGTAAACAACGACTGCAGCAACGGATGACTGAATCAGCCCCCATGTGATTTTTACAGAATTACTTGGATTCAAAAGTCCATTTGTGCTCAACATGCCAAGCACGAATGTTGCCGAATCTGCCGACGTGATAAAGAAAATGGCGATGACGATAATGGTCAGCATGGACATGAACGTTCCAAGCGGGTATTCCGCAAGCACACCAAACGTCGATGTCTCTAGGGTAAAACTTGAGATGGTCGCAATTCCAAGCTGTTCGAGCTGCAGGGCAGAAACCCCAAATACCGAGAAGAAGATGAAACAGACGAGTGCAGGCAGCAGCAAGACACTGAACATAAACTCTTTTACTGTGCGCCCTTTGGAAATCCGGGCGATGAAAATTCCGACAAACGGTGCCCACGAAACCCACCAAGCCCAGTAGAAAATTGTCCAGCCGTTGATCCAGCTTCGGCTTTCTTCATCGAGCGGAGCCAGCCGCAAACTCATTCTAAAAAAGTCGGTAATATAACTGCCGAGTGTATGTGTGAACATGTTGACAATATACATCGTCGGACCCACGATGAACAAAAGAATCATCAATACTGCGGCCAGCACCATATTGATATTACTCAAATACTTGATGCCTCGGCCGATTCCCGACCACGCCGACCAGATGAACAGCACTGTCGCAATAGCAAGCACAATCAGTTGGACAGTGAAGTTATTTGGCGTACCGAACAGAAAAGACAGACCGCCGGTGATTTGTGCGGAACCAAAGCCCAGTGTGGCTGCTACGCCGACTACTGTTGCAAAGACCGCAAGCACATCAACCGCTCTTCCAAGTCCTCCATGCATGAGCTTTTCCCCAAACAATGGAATCAGTGTCGCACTGATGAGCCCGGGCCGTCCACGGTTGAACTTAAAATAAGCAAGAATCAAGCCGACGATTCCATAAACCGCCCAAGCGTGTATCCCCCAATGGAAAAAAGAATACTTCAATGCGTCTTGTATTGCTTGATTGCTTCCTTCTTCTGCCACCGGGCTATTGGTGAAAGCGTGGGAAATTGGTTCAGCGGTTGTCCAGAAAACCAGCCCCATTCCCATACCGGCGCTAAAGAGCATTGCAAACCATGACAACCGGCTGAATTCGGGCTCGTCATCCTTCTTTCCCAGTTTCACATTACCGAAGCGGGAAAACATCATATAAACACAGAAAAGAAGAATGGCGATAACTAGCAATAGGTAGAACCAGCCGAATTTCGCCGTCAATTGGCTTGTCACGTTAGTCGTAAACGATTCCAAGTTTTCAGGAGCAATTGCTCCCCAAAGAACAACAATGAGCGATATTATGATCGAATACCAAAATACTTGTGTCGCTTTTTTCATATTTCACCTCTCAAATAAAATAAATTAAACAATAACTTCAATAATTTTAACATACTTATTAATAGTATAAAAACGAACCTCTTTCTTCCGCTCCCAAGATCTTGTATTTCCAAAGGATATGTATATAGTTGCCCTCAGAAAAATAAACTACTGAAACAGCACCTCAATCCGCAATCCAAGGCTGTAGAACCTTGCGAATCAGGGTGCTGCTTCATTAATTTCCTTCGTCCCTTTACTGATTGTCAAAATCCACTGTATCGTTCAATTCGTTGTCATCTTTATCCAATCTTTCATTGGTCGTGAGTTTTTTTGCGAATTTCGTTATCGTCTTTAATGGATTGCCCGACTCCCAGTATTCGGCTGAATCCGCTGCCACTTTGATCAAGACGACGTTCGGATCATCGTAAGAGGTTTCTAACAGCTTGTCGAAAACCGGATTCCAGTATTGCTTTTTCCGTTCCAAATCTTCACTGAATTCAGCCGTACCGCTGACCGAAACATAGGATTTACCTGAGTACGCCACATTGACTGACGGGTTTGCCAAAATCTCCTGATACTTGGCTGTGTCTTTCATCGTTACAAACCAAAGGTCCCCGTCAAATTCCGCTTCTTGGGTCTGCATCGGACGGGATACCGCCTTGTTATCTGAGATCGTCGTCAACATGGCCACTTCGATGCCTTTTATCAGTTTGTTGACCTTTTCCATTGCCTCTTGAGATGATGAAGCGTTTCCATCCATCCGGGTTTTCCTCCTTTAGAAAAATTGCTATTTTCCTCAATTGCCGGACAACTATATTTCAAAAGATTTCCCTATTCACCAGATTACTAAACGCCTCTGCGCTGAACCGAAAGAAAAATCCTGCAGCCTTTCTCGTCCGCCCACTCCTGCTCTCCCTTCAATTATCAAAATAATTGTAATACAATAAAAATATGTAAAAATGCTGCCAAATAGGAATGTTCAAAAAAAGGAGGAAGTTAATGTGGAAAACTCACTAATCAAACCGGACGACCTTATTACACTTTGGGGAATCATTGTCATAGTTGCGGCCATGAGCATTGTGCTGGAGCAGAAATACAGCTGGGCCGGGAAAATTTCCGGCGCCATCATTGCACTCGTTTCAGCCATTATTTTATCCAATACAGGAATTATTCCGACCGCTTCGCCGGTTTACGACGCAGTCTGGTCGTTTATTATCCCACTCGCGATTCCGTTGCTGCTATTTCATGTGAACTTCAAGAAAATTTGGCAAGAAAGCGGACGGATGCTGCTTATTTTTCTCATTAGTTCTATCGGGACAATCGCCGGAACAATTATTAGTTTCTTCTTATTGAAAGACTATATCCCGTTTCTTGATAGAATCGGTGCGATGATGAGTGCATCCTATGTCGGGGGCGGCGTCAACTTTGCCGCAATGACCGCTAAGTTCGAAGCTCCAGAAGATATGGTGTCGGCCGCCATCGTCGCTGATAACTTGATGATGGCGACATTCTTTGTTATCTTAATGGCCATTCCGACACTCGGTTTCTTCAGAAGTCGCTTTCCGCATCCGCATGTGCAGCAAGTCGAAAAAGAATCGGAAACAGCCGGCGGGAAAACAAATGCAGAAAGCTTTTGGAAACGCCAAGATATTTCTCTAAAAGATATCGCATTATCTATTGGAACGGCCTTTTTCCTCGTAATCATTTCATTTAAAATCGCCGGTTTTTTTGCAGAACTCATCCCTTCCGGAGACGGCGTATCATTTGGCTGGAACCTGCTTAACGGCTTGTTCGGGGACAACTACCTGATTTTGACCACTTTGACGTTTTTGGCTTTGGCATTTTTCCCGCGCTATTTTGACAGCATCAACGGGAGCCAGGAAATCGGCACGTTCTTGATCTACCTCTTTTTCGTTGTCATCGGGATACCCGCTTCCATCCCGCTCATTATCCAGAATGCGCCGTTACTATTGATATTTGTCGCTATTATTGTAACGTTCAACTTGCTGTTGTCTTTAACGGCCGGAAAGCTTTTCAAATATGATTTGGAAGAAATTTTGCTTGTCACCAACGCCAATATTGGCGGACCTACGACCGCTGCAGCCATGGCAATAGCCAAAGGCTGGAAAGAGTTGATCGGGCCTATCCTTGTGGTCGGGACCATCGGCTACATTATCGGCAATTATATCGGCACAACGCTCGGCCTATGGTTTGGAACGATGATGTGATTTCAGCAGCAGGCGTTTTAAAAAGAGAGAAACGTTAATTAGAAACTCCATAAGCCAGCAATAAAGATTATGTATTTTTATACAGATTTCACAAATACCATTTTACTGTCTTGAATTTTTACTTCTTAAAAAGTAATAAAATCCTTTATTATCGAACAAATAACCGTTCATATTTTAGATCCCTATAAATTCTCCTTGTATTCACATTGCATATTAATGTATATTTTATACATTAATGATTAAGGAGGAGAATATATGGCCATGCTTCAGCATGACAACAAAAAGATTTCCCCTTCCGATACATGGAAGTTTTTAATTCCTTCCATTATCGGAGCGTTGCTGTTCTTATGTCCGCTCCCTTATAACGGAGAAGTGAACATTGGCGTCGGGATTTTAGCATCTTTTCTATTATCCGTTTTCGGCGAAACGATTCCCGCATTCATCTTATTCCTACTCGGATTTTCAGCGATCGCCAGTCTAATGGCCACCATTCTGAAACCTGCCTTTGTGAAAAACTCGCCTTTTCTGCGAGCCACTTTCATAATCGGGCCGTTCGGGCTCGCTGTACGGGTGCTCGGTTTTCTCTTCGGCATCATGGCTTTCTATGAAATCGGGCCTGAAGCAATCGCTTCCCGCGCAACAGGCGGGGTCGTCCTGTATGATTTAGCCCCAGTCCTGTTGACTTGGTTCTTGTTCGCCGGTTTCTTATTGCCATTGCTGGTGGAATTCGGGTTGATGGAATTTGTCGGTGCTCTCGTCAATAAGTTCATGCGTCCTGTCTTCACCTTGCCGGGCCGTTCCTCGATCGACGCCATGGCCTCGTGGATGGGCGCGGCGCCGGTCGGTGTTTTGGTGACAATGAAGCAATACGATGAAGGCTATTACACGCAGCGTGAAGCTTCAGTTATTGCGACAACTTTCTCGATTGCATCTGTCGCTTTCAGTTTGGTTGTGGCGAATGTTGTGGGCATCGGGCATTTGTTCCTGCCGTTTTATCTTGCCGTATCGGTCGCTTGTTTTATAGCTGCCATCATCATGCCACGCATTCCCCCGTTATCCCGTAAAAAGGATGATTATTATGCGCCGGTCGGCAAACAGATCGACGACACCATTCCAGAAGGTGTGTCATTGGTCAAATGGGGTTTTGATGAGGCCCGCCTCAAAGCAAGCCGTACTGCAAGCCCGAAAAAATTAATGCAGTCAGGCGTTGAAACTGTACTCGACATCTGGCTGGCGCTGATTCCGTTAGTCATGGCGCTTGGCACAGTGGCTTTGGTGGTCGCAGAATATACACCCTTGTTCAATATCATTTCCTATCCATTGATTCCGGTGCTGACATTGCTTGGATTGCCGGAAGCTGCTGAAGCCGCACCAACTTTCCTCGTCGGTTTTGCCGACATGTTTCTGCCGGCTGTTCTTGGCAGCGGCATTGAAAGTGAATTGACCCGTTTTGTCCTCGCGGGTGTCTCACTGACGCAAATCATTTACATGTCCGAAATCGGCATCTTGATCCTTCGTTCAAATATACCTGTTAAGTTTTGGGAACTTGCTGCCATTTTTATCTTGCGCACAGTGATCACCTTGCCGATCCTTGTTGTGTTCGCCCATCTGTTCCTGTGAACAATCAAAAATCCGCTTTCGAGAAACTAAGGTTTCTCGAAAGCGGATTTTTTGTTTTTTATTTTGCTGACTGAAAATCTATCTTAGTTCGAAACTAGCACTTTTTCCGGTCTCACCGCTTTTTTCAAGCCGACTGTCACTTCATCGCCGACATAGAACCGAGGCGAATACACCGATTCATGGACTGTCCATGTTTCGCCTAAAATTTCTACGGTATAGTGAATTTCATGGCCCTGATACTGCACGAACGTTACACGGCCATGCACTCCGTTCAAAGCTACCATTGACAGCTGCAACTGTTCAGGGCGTACTGGGTAAATGCCATTCTTTTTAAAAGCTTTGGCGACACCCATATCTGACCACAGGCACCGTGGATTGATTTTCGGGATAAAGTTGCCGTCTTGCCATTGCCCCTTAACCAAGTTGCATTTTCCGACAAACGTCGCGACAAATTCTGTTTCCGGCCGCGTATAAATCATTTCCGGAGAAGCGATTTGTTCAATCCGCCCTTTGTTCATGACTACAATCCGGTCAGCAATGGCCAGCGCCTCGCTTTGGTCGTGAGTGACAAACACAATAGAAGCACCGGTTTCCCGATGAAGCTTTTGGATCTCTTTGCGCATTTCCATCCGGAGCTCCACATCAAGCGCACTGAACGGTTCATCCATCAACATCAAGTTTGGCCTCGGTGCAATCGCCCTTGCAAGCGCCACCCGCTGTTTTTGTCCGCCTGACAGCTCGGAAGGATAGCGCTCCGAAAAACTGTCCAAGCCGACAAGTTTCAGCACTTCGCCAATTCGCGCCTGTACTTCCTGCTTGCTTTCCTTTTTCCTGTTCTGGTGATGATTCAGCGGAAATTCAACATGCTCCGCAATCGTCATATGCGGCCACAGTGCAAACGATTGAAAAACCATGCCGATGTTGCGCTTCTCAGGCGGCGTGACTCGTTTTGCTGATGCTACAGTGGAGTCATCCATGACGATGAATCCATCCGTCGGCCCCATAAATCCGGCAAGCAATTTCAATAATGTCGTTTTCCCGCAGCCTGACGGTCCGAGAATTGCGATGAATTCACCGCGTTCAATTTCCAAGTCCACTTCATGCAACGCCGTAAACGAACCGTATCTTTTGGAAACACCCACTAATTCGATCATTTTGTCTTCAGCACCTTTCTATCCCATAGTTTACCAAGCACCATAAACAGCAGTCCCCCAAGCAATATCCCAAGCACCAGAACCGTCGAAAAGGCGGTCGAATAGGTGGAATAGCCCGCCTGCTCATAGCCGAAGATGACAACCCCGACCGTCTCTGTGCCGCTTGACCACAAAAGGCTCGATACCGTCAATTCGGTCAGCGCCATCAAAAACACGAGAAGCGCGCCGCTTAAAATCCCCGGGAACAACAGCGGCAATAATACTTTTCGCCACCTGGCCAAAGCTCTTGCACCAGAAGTTCTAGCGGCTTCGTCCATCGAGGGATCAATTTGCAAAAAAGCGGTATAGCTGCCCCTGATTTGCAGCACCATAAACCTTGTGGCATATGCGATGAATAAAATCAGCGCAGTGCCGTAAATGCCCGGATTCCATCCTGGAACCGGCTCCATCCACATGAAAATCATGCAAAGCGCGAACACTGTTCCCGGCAGTGCATACGGAATTGTGATAAAGAGCTCCGCTGTCTTTGTGCTCCATTCCGGAAATTTAAAGCGGAGATACGCGAGAATTGTTCCTAGGACCAAACAAATAACCATTGTCACTATCGCTAACTGTAGGCTATTCGACAAAGCGGCCAGCGGCTTCATATCGGTGAAAAAAACATATTCGTAATTTTTCAGAGATAGATTTTCTAACGTAAACGGCACGCCGTAAGCGGAAATTAGCGACAAGGCCCCCATTGCGACAAGCGGCATTAAACTAGTTACAAGCAAGAATATCCATAGCACGCTTTCTAAAAATGCTTGCCGAACAGGTTTTAAGAAAATGCGCGGGTTCATATCGCCGCGCACCGTTTCAGTAACCCGGCTGCGCCGCAGCAAGAACCATTGAAGCAAAGTGCCAAACAGTGCAATGACACCGAGCATGACGGATAAAACCGCTGCCCGTGAAAAAGCTTGCGGCCCAAAGCCCACAACTTGTTCGTAAATATATGTGCTAAGAACCCGGATATTTGACGGTGTCCCTAAGAAGGCTGGAATCCCGAAATTATCCAGATTTGATAAAAAGGCAATCAGCCCGCCGCTTGCTATTCCAGGAAGCGCCAGCGGCAGCACGACTTTTCGAAATGCCTGCTTTTTCGACAAGCCGGACGTCGCCGCCGCTTCTTCCAAATCACGCGGAATTTTCCGGAACACATTAACCGTGAACAAATAGACGAGCGGATAATGCGACAGACCGAGCAGCAAGATGATGCCGCCGGTGCTGTAAAGGTTCGGTGCCTGCAGATTTCCTGGCAATAAAGCCAGAAGCGCGGAGACTGGTCCGGATCCGCCGAAAAATTGGGTCCATGCCAATGTTGTAATATAGGAAGGAATGATGAACGGCAGGAAGATGAACAGTTGCATCGCCCGTTTTCCTCTTATATGCACATACGCTACGATATAGGAAAATGCCACACCTAAGACGAGCGCTAAAACCGTCGAGCCCAGCACAATAACCATTGTGTTCTGGACAGTCGACCATGTCGCCTGTTCTTTAAGGATTTCCGTGTAATAATCGAAAGTCAATGAACCTTCATCTACAAAACTGAGCCAGACGAGCCGGAGAACCGGCAGCAAAAATAGCAGAAACACTGCCAGCAAGCCGAGCCCTTTATAGATGTTTTTGTTTTGAAAAAAAAGAGAGAAAGGGGGCAAACCCTTTCTTCTCTCTTCATCCATTTGCTGTTTAATGATCATGGCGTTAGCTCCTTGTAGCCAAATCCGGAGGCGCGGTCATTGGCCGAAAATTTCCCCGAATTTTACTTTGTCGTCTTCACGCGTTTTCAAAAGTTCGCCTGTGTCCGCTTCTAAAACTGTCATTTCATCTAAGGTTTTCAAGCCTTCTGGCGCTTCGATGCCTTCACGGATCGGTGTATACCCCAGCTCCGACGCCAACTCCTGGCCCTCTTCAGACAAGATGAAATCGACAAACGCTTTCGCCGCTTCTTCATTATCGGTATTCTCCATGATGCCTACCGGTTCTGTGATGACCGGCACGCCTTCTTTCGGATACACCAGTTCAACGGGGCTACCATCGCTTTCCGCCCGTGCAGCCAGGTAATCAACAATCATGCCGTAGTTCTGTTCGCCCATCGCAACACCTTCAAGTACTGCGCCATTGCCTTGTGTAATGGTGATGTCGTTCGAACGCAGGCTTTCATACAATTCCCATCCCATTCCCTCTTGTTTTGTCATGACGCCAAGGTTGTATGCCGCAGCGCCAGAGTAAAGCGGGCTCGGCATGGCCGACTGGCCTTTTGTTGCATCGTCAGTCAACACTGCCCAGCTGTCTGGAAGCTCTTTAACGTTTTTCGTGTTAACCACAAGGCCCGTTGCCATAACTTTTGTTCCTGTATAAGCACCGTCCGGATCCACGAAAGCTTCATCGATCGCTTCAGCTTCCGGCGACTTGTATCCCATCAACAAGTCTTCTTCTTTAAAGTTCTCAAACGTTACTGAATCCGCCACCAACAAGACATCCGCCTGGATATCGCCCGCCTGGTTTTCCGCCTGGATTTTCGAAACGACTTCTTCAGTGCCGGAACGGAACGTATTCACTTTCACATCCGGATTTTTTTCAACAAACGCGTTAACAAGCGCCTGCGCATCTGCGTCCGGCTGAGAAGTATAAAAATCAAGAGAACCGGCAACCGCCGAACCGCTTACTGCCTCTGCGCTATTGCCCACTTCTTCTTGCCCGCTTCCACACGCTGCTAAAAGCGCGGTCATCGTAAGAATTCCAACGCCTGAAAAAATCTTGTTCATGTAATTTCCTCCTCTTATATTCCTGGTTTACTGTAATTCCAGTGTAAACTTCGATTGTGTAGGTATTGTTAAGGAAACATTAAGAAGTGTGAGGATTGTGCAAAGAATAATACATTTTTGCTATTCCGCAAAACTGCTGTGCATCGTCTGAAGATGAAAAAGCTGCCTTTAACCAATTAAAAAACCGCACTACCTGGATTGCTCCAAGCGTGCGGCATTGCCTTCTATTCGGTTTTCATCATCCCATAGAGCTTGCGTACAGTATTGACGTTCCGGATAGTAACAAGTTTATAAAGAGGGGTGCCGATGATCTTTGACATTCCGCTCCTCGTGACTTTTTCCCGGTCCACTGACCAGAGAATGGCACCCGGAACATAGTGAACGGCATCGATTTCCGGTTTGATGAACAACTTTTCCATCACGGATTCCGAGTCAACTTCTTCCCACAGAAACAGGACATCACTTTTCATCGCGGTATCGTTGGTCCACTTCACAGGTATTGATTCCGCAATCTTTGAGAACTCATCAAAGTTGTAGACCAGCACTTTGATCTGTAAAGCGAAATGCGCGAAAATCGCCGACTCCAAAATGGTTGTTATGTCATTTTTCGTGCGGCTGGCATCGGTGAAGATGATGTTGCCGGAATTGATGTACGTTTTGACCGCAGACATGCCCGCTTCTTCAAACACTCGCTTCAGCGTTTTCATGTCTATTTTGTTGTTTCCGCCGACGTTGATGCCCCGCAGCAATGCAACATAAACCACAAAATCCCCTCCTTTTTCAACAGCTGGTTTTCATATCTCAACCAGACACAAAATAGACACTTACGAGCAAAGCATCCACTTTGCTATAGTAGCCTCTAGACCCAACTGACTACCGCCTTTAGTTTGAGTTTACACCTCTTCTATCGGTTCGCAACAGTGTATTTCATAGCACTTACCTGTAGGTTGATTTCGTGTATAAACAAGGTCGAGTATACGTATTTTGAAAGGAAGAAAAACATGCACCAAGAAAAAAGACTGCCGCAAAACGGCAAAGAGGGCTTCCTGTATGGCGCCATCATCTGTACATTGACCGTTATACTGATGGTATCATTCAATGCCATTTACTTTGCCGGCACATTCAACAAAGAAATAGCGTTTGCCATTTTGAAAATCATACCGCTTGCTTGGGTGATTGTTATGGTCCTTGAACCGGTTGTAATCGGCCGCATTGCAGAAGCATTGACCGCAAAATTCACTGAGCCGACAGACAGCTTCAACTCCAAAGTCCTGTTCCGCATCCTCTTTACGGTTCTAGGAATGTCGATTGTTATGACATTTATCGGCGATGTCATCAGCAACGGCTTCCATGCTGAAATCTTTGGCAACTGGCTGCGCAATTGGCCGCGGAATTTCGTAATTGCCTTGATTGCCGAAAGTATTGTCATTCAGCCGCTCGCCCGTTTTGCAATGGTAAAACTGCACGAAGCACAAGAGAAAAAAACAACTCCCGCAGCTAACACTCAAATACATGGTCAAAACAGTCTTTGAAGCCAATGCAGCAATCGGTATTCCACAGAAGCGCCTTGGCATTCCCGAAGAAGTTGCTGAAATCATCGCATTCTTATTGACGCCTAAAGCCCAATACATCAATGGCGAAGTGATTGGGATTGATGGCGGATTTACAAACAACAAGTAAATTAAAAGAGCGTTACAAGCAAACCCCTTCTTTCGGCGGTTTGCTTTTTTGGTGTACTCGCTCATTTTCTTGTCGCCGATTCTCCCCTTCCACATATGGTATTATTACCAAAGCAGATATTCATTAAGGAGCTTCTTATTATGATTCAATTCGATAGAACCGATATCCAGAAACAGCTCAATCAGCCAAGCAATGCGTTGAACTTAAAAGCGACCATGATTTTATTGATCGGATCGTTGATTTTGGCTATCGTCCTTGTGATGGGGGTTTTTCTCGATTACTTTATGACAGATACTTTGGAAACCCAATTAGGTGAGCGGGCTTTGAGTGTAGCGGAGAGCATAGCGCTCAATCCAGCCATTGCCCAGGCATTTTCGGAAGATGATCCGGCGGCCATTATCCAGCCGCTCATTTCGCCAATTCAGCAGTCAATTGACGCTGAATTTATCGTAGTCGGCAATATGGACGAAATCCGCTATTCGCATCCGAATCTGGAACAGATTGGCCGAAAGATGGTCGGTGAAGACAACGAACGGGCGCTTCTAAAAGGCGAAACCTACCTTTCCAAAGCGACCGGTTCGCTCGGCAGCTCTCTGCGAGCCAAAGTGCCGATCTACTCGGAAAACAAAATCATCGGCGTTGTCTCTGTCGGTTTTCTGGCGGATGACATCCAAACGCTGATCAGCAACTACAACAAAGAATTGTGGCTGATGCTGCTGGCGATTGGATTGGTCGCGGCCATAGCAGCCATCGGCATTGCATCCTACCTCAAGCACAAGCTGCACGGTCTGGAGCCTGAAGAAATCTCGCGGCTGTTGCTTCAAAAAGAAACGATTTTGCAATCGACCCACGAAGGTATCATCGCGGTCAATTCCAAAGGACAAATCACCCTCCTTAATCACATGGCGCAGCAATTGCTGTTCGGCAGGGATGTCTCGGCTGACAAATTGATTGGAGAACCCATCAGCCAAGTCTTGCCCACTTCCGATCTGCCTGAAATTCTTGCCACTCAAAAAAGCCATTACGATAAGGAACGCCGATATGGCAGCCATGCTGTTTATGTCAATTCGGGCCCGATCTTCTACGAAAACACATTGGTTGGCGCAGTTTCAACTTTCCGGAACAAAACCGAAATTGATCAGCTGACCAAGGAATTATCCCAAGTAAAACAATATGCTAACGCGCTGCGGGCACAGACACATGAATTTTCAAATAAGCTATATACCATCTCCGGGCTTGTTCATCTGAACAAAAAACAAGAAGTGCTTGAGTTTATCCGCATGGAAAATGACATTCAGCAGGAATGGATCCGGCAATTGATCGGCAAAGTTTCAGATCCATTGATCAGCGGCATTTTGCTGGGCAAACTCAATCAGGCAAGCGAACAACAAGTCCAACTGGCCATCGATCCAGACAGCCGCCTTAAAACGCCGTTGAGTGATTTGCAGAAAGATGCCCTCCTTGCGGCAATCGGCAACTTGATTGACAATGCACTCGACGCCGTGAAAGAAAAACCGGCCGAGAACCGGTGCATTTCGTTGTATTTCACTGATGTCGGCACCGATATTTTGTTGGAAATTGACGATTCAGGACCTGGTATTCCAAGTGAATCCGAAAGCAGAATGTTTGATGAAGGCTTCTCATCAAAAACCGGAAGAGACCGGGGCTATGGCTTGAGCACCACGAAGCGCTTGGCCGAGCTTGCCGGCGGTGAACTGCATGCAGAAGAAAGCGATCTTGGCGGTGCCTGCTTTATTGTGTCATTACCGAAAAGGAGTAGAGAAGATGAACGAGAAATTGCACGTTTTGATCATAGAAGATGATTTCCGTGTCGCGGAGATTAACCGCCAATTGGTTGAACAAGTTGAGGGCTATCAAGTGGCTGCTGTTGCAAAAACAGGAGATGAAGCCATGGAATTTTTGAATAGCGGCGGCCGGTTGCCGGATTTGATTTTGCTGGATGTTTTTATTCCGGACCGCAGAGGACTTGAACTGTTTTGGGAAATCCGTAATTCATTTCACCAGATTGGCATCATCATGCTGTCGGCCGCAAAAGAAACGTCCACTGTCGAGGAAGTGCTGCACGGCGGCATTTACGATTACCTTGTGAAACCGGTCGATTTTGAGCGTTTCGAAAAGGCCTTGATTCGTTACCGTGAGCAAAAATTCATGCTTGCTTCAAGCCAGGAACTGGAACAGGCGGATATCGACCGCTTGATCGGCATGCAGCCCGCTTTCCCACTTTCAGCGCCTCCCCATCCGGATGGCTCGTTGCCTAAAGGCATCGACCAATTGACCTTGCTCGGTGTGTTGAACATTTTAAAAGAGTCAGAGCCAGATGGCGTCAATGCTATGGAAACCGGCAAAGCGGTCGGCGTTAGCCGCTCCACTGCCCGCCGCTACCTCGAACACTTGGTTTCCATCGGCGAGGCAAAACCCCAATTGAATTACGGAGAAATCGGCCGTCCTGAAAGACGTTACATTCCGTGGACAAAATGAACAAAACACCCAGAACGATCATTAGTTTTCTTAGTTGAATAATCTTATTTTTCAAATCCCTCTGTGATAAGTTAAATTCTATAACTTTGAAACAAAGGGATTTTAAAATGAAAACTCTTTTGTATGCGTTTTCATTTTTCCCTTGACTTAATTTTTATTTAAAGGGAGGAACTTCTATGTTAAGCATCATTGGTTTAATGACCATTGTAGTCATCGTCGCTTTGCTTATCAGCAACAAGATCACACCGATTATTGCACTTGTTCTTGTGCCGATCGCTGCAGCCTTTGCAGCAGGTTTTAACTTTTCCGAAATCGGCGGCTTTTTCAACAGCGGCATCGAGTCCGTTATGAGTGTTGTTATCATGTTCATCTTTGCCATCTTGTTTTTCGGCATCATGCAGGATGTCGGCTTGTTTGATCCTTTGATCAATAAAATGATTGCGGTTTCACGCGGCAATGTCATCGCGGTGGCTATCGGAACCGTATTGATCGCTGCTGTCGCGCAACTTGACGGCTCCGGCGCCTCTACATTCCTGATCACGATTCCCGCTTTGCTGCCGCTTTACAAACGGTTGAAAATGAATCCTTATTTGCTGTTGTTACTGGTCGGAACTTCTGCAAGCATCATGAACATGCTGCCATGGGGCGGGCCGCTTGGACGGACTGCGGCCGTTCTTGGCGTCGATGTCACAGAGCTGTGGCGTCCGCTTATCAAAATCCAGGTGATCGGACTCGTGCTGCTGGTTGGGCTTGCAATCTTGCTGGCAATCCGCGAAAAGCGCATAATCGCCAAACGCGGTGATTTCAATGAAGAACTTTTCGAAGAAGCCGCTCCACGGGCAAAAGATGCTCAAGACGAGGCATCATTAAAAGCCGCAGCTCTGCGCCGTCCAAAATTGCTGTGGGCTAACACGATTTTGGCGCTAGCCGTAATCGGCGTGCTTGTCTGGGGCATCATTCCTGCAGGATTTGCCTTCATGATCGGAGTCAGCCTTGCCTTGCCATTGAATTACCCGAATATGAAAGATCAAATGGACCGGATCAAAGATCACGCGCCGAACGCCTTGCTTATGGCGGCTATCATCTTGGCAGCAGGTTCGTTCCTTGGAATCCTAAACGGCACCTTGATGCTCGATTCAATCGCCAACGATTTGGTCAAAATCTTACCAGCTTTTGTTGTTCCTTATCTTCACATCATTATCGGATTCTTCGGTGTGCCGTTTGATTTACTGCTCAGTACAGATGCCTATTATTTCGCCCTGTTCCCAATCGTCGAACAAGTCGTGACCGGATTTGGCGTTTCGTCTTTATCCGTCGCCTACACGATGATCATCGGGAATATCATCGGTACATTCATCAGCCCATTCTCGCCAGCCCTTTGGCTTGCACTAGGTTTGGCCGGCCTTGAAATGGGCCGCCACATCCGCTACTCGCTTGCGATCATGTGGACATTCAGTATTGTACTGCTTGGCATTTCTCTCTTAATAGGAATCGCCTAAGCAACAACCCCCGTTCCGGTTTAGTGCCGGAACGGGGGTTGTTTTGTTTGTTATGCTATATGATTAGTCCGGCGGATTTAGAACTGCAAGACCTGCACCCGCCTCCCTGCTCTAGTTCTTCACTTGCGCTACCCAATGCCCTTCAGACACTTCGACAAGATGCGAATTCAACAAATTGTATCGATCCGCTGTCGTTTGTTCAGCCATTAAAGTCCGCTTTTTCTTCGACTCAATTTTCGGATCAGGAATCGGAATCGCGGACAACAGCGATTTTGTATATTCGTGCTGCGGGTTAGCATACAGCTCTTCGCTTTCCGCAAGCTCGACAATTTTCCCGGCATACATAACAGCTACTCGGTCGCTGATGTGTTTGACCATCGACAAGTCATGCGCGATAAACAAATACGTCAATCCCAGCCTGTGCTGCAGATCTTCCAACAGCTCGACAATTTGCGATTGAATCGATACATCAAGTGCGGACAAGGGTTCATCACAGACGATAAAATTCGGCTCAACCGCCAGCGCCCGGGCGATGCCAATGCGCTGGCGCTGCCCTCCTGAAAATTCATGCGGATACCGGAGAGCATGTGAAGCGTCGAGGCCAACCATTTCGAGCAGCTCTTCCACCCGTCTTTTCCGCTCTTCTTTGGACGCGCTAAGCTTATGGAGGTCCAGCGCTTGTCCGATAATATCCAGCACTTTCAACCTTGGATTAAGCGAAGAATACGGATCTTGGAAAATCATCTGCATATGGCGCCGCATCATCTTCATTTCTTTTTTCGACAGCCGGTTGACCGACATGCCTTCGTATAAGACATTGCCGTCTGTCGGCTCATGGAGGCGCAGAATGGCACGACCCGTCGTCGACTTGCCGGAACCTGATTCCCCTACCAGGCCAAGCGTTTCACCGCGCCGGATGAAAAACGAAATATCATCAACGGCTTTAACGGTATTGCCTTTGCCCATATCGAAATGCTGCTTGAGTGATTCCACGTGGAGCAGCGGCTTTACCGAATCATCGCCGATTGCCGCGAGCGGAGTCCGCTTTGCTTTTTTCTTTTCATCAAGGCGCGGCAAAGCGTTCAATAGCTTTTGGGTATACGGGTGCTTTGGACTTTCAAAAATCTCTTCGGTTGTTCCGGTCTCAACAATTTCCCCGTCTTTCATGACCGCTACCCGGTCGCACATTCCTGCGACAACACCAAGGTCGTGCGTGATCAAAATAATGGATGTACCCATTTTCTGCTGGATGTCTTTCATAACATTTAAAATTTGCGCTTGAATCGTCACATCCAGTGCCGTAGTTGGCTCGTCGGCGATCAGTAAGGTCGGGCGGCAAGCAAGGGCGATGGCAATCATGACCCGTTGCCGCATGCCGCCCGAAAATTCGTGCGGGTATTGGTTATAGCGCACCGCACTGTCCCGGATTCCCACTAGCTTCAAAATGTCAATCGCCTGGGCTTTCGCTTCAGCTTTCCCTATCCTTTGGTGCTTCATCAGGCTTTCTGCGATTTGATCCCCGATTCGGATGGTCGGATTTAGTGAAGTCATGGGATCCTGGAAAATCATGCCGATATCGCGCCCGCGGATTTCTTCCATTTCCTTTTCTGTTTTATGGGCAAGGTTTTCTCCCAGAAAAGTAACTTCCCCTTCTTTTATAAAGGAAGGAGGCGATGGCAATAAACGCATGATTGTGCGGGCAGTGACACTTTTGCCGCTCCCCGACTCGCCTACAATTCCCAAGGTCTCCCCTTTTTTAACATCGAAACTTACACCCCGCACTGCTTCGAACTCTTTTTCTCCTGTTTGAAAGGAGACACGGAGATTTTTAACTTCTAAAATAGCTTCCATTTTTCGCACCTGCCAGTATGTAGTAAATAATTGCATTTCCTTGTAATGAACCGTTGACTTCCATTTATATGTAACTTAAACTATACTATACCACTCGGAATTATGCAATTTAGCTGGAAAGGGCGTTATTTTGTTGATAAAAGCTGAAAAAGCACTAACTCGCAACAACGATAGTACTGATTTAATTCGCCTTACATATGAAAAAATGAGCCTGCGCTCTTCCTATAATTTATTGCTGCTCTTACTGGGGCTGCCCGTAACGATAGTTGTTTTTTTCTTCTACTTGTATCGAAAAAATAACGATGCTTTCTATCTCTTGTTAAAAGAGAAGAAGGAATTTCTTCTTGATACGGGTTATCGCGAGCGGCTGAAGCAGGACTTTCGGGAGCAGCTCGTGCAAAAGCATCTTTTCTTCAACAAGCCGATCGATGAACAGGGCCTTGATCAACAGGCAGACAAATGGGCAGACGAAGAACTCGACAAGAAAGTTTTGGAAACTGCACAAGCTGCATACGCCGACCAAGGGAAAAAGCGCGTTACTTTCCAAGGAACATTTCAGGATTTTCTGAAGAGACCCGAGTTTTTACTCTTTTCTTTTGTTCCCGGAATTTTAATGTACGGGCTCATCCTGCTGTACAGCAACTTCTACCTGAAGTACATATTCGAACGCCTCATCATGAGCATCTTCGTCATCTTTGGCGTCGTCGTCCTGGTGTTCACCATTCTGTATCTGTCGCCATTCGATCCGGCGGCAAACTTACTCGGCGAATCGGCCACCCAGCAGCAAATCGATAATTTCAACCGGATTTACGGACTTGATCAATCTTATTTCGCTCAGTTGTGGGATGCTGTCAAAGGCATTGTGACATTTGATCTTGGTTCATCTTATGAAGGAAATGAAGATGTCGCGGCGACTATCGCCGGCAAGTTTCCTGTGACGTTCACGTTGACTATTTTTGCGCTGTTAATGGCGATCCTAATTGCCATTCCCGTCGGAATCATTTCGGCAACGCGCCCGAATTCGTTTCTGGACTATACATTGATGTTTATCGCTCTGATTGGTTTATCGATTCCAAACTTTTGGCAAGGGCTGATTTTTATCCTAGGCTTCTCCATCAATTTGGAATGGCTGCCGGCAACTTACAATCCGTCGAACTGGCTGTCGATGGTCATGCCGGTCGTTGTTTTAGGCACGGCATTGACCGCTTCTGTCGCGCGGATGACGCGGTCTTCCATGCTTGAAGTGATCAATGAAGACTATATCATCACCGCGAAAGCGAAAGGCCTAAGCGAACGCTATGTATTGTGGAAGCACGCATTCGGCAATGCCATGATCCCCATCATTACCGTCATCGGTTTGTTGTTCGGCGGCATGCTTGGCGGCGCTGCTGTCACTGAAAAAGTATTCAATATCAGCGGAATTGGCAGTTATATCGTTGATAAGCAATTCGTTCCCGATATTCCAAGTATTTTAGGCGGTGTTGTTTATATCGCCATAACCATTTCATTAGTCAACGTTATCATCGACCTATTGTATGCATTTTTCGATCCACGCATCCGGTCCAAGATGAAAAAATATTAAAGCAGGTGTCATGATGTCGGTCATCCAGGAAATAGAAAAAACAAATACCGTTAAACGCGTGCTGAAAATGTCGTCCGAATACACACAGTCGAGTTTCACGTCGGTTGTTTCGCTTGCATTGACGCTCGTTCTGCTGGCCAATAGCTTTGACTACAGCACCGGCGGCATCAAACCGGCCTTCTTTGCAATAACAATCGCTTACGCAATTTTTACAGCGATCCAATTTGGCGTCACGCTGCTGATCAAACGGGACCTCATAAAGCTCGGATCTGTCCAAGAAAAGACGCGGCGCTTAGGCTATATCCAATTGCTCAGCATCCTGACTGCAAATGTTTTCACTGCTATTTTTGCGTTTAATCTTCTTAAAAAACAAAAAACACCTGAATACACATTTGCAGTCTATATGGTGATGGCCCAACTTTTCATCATCGCTGTTTCAGCATTGAATTTGTTTAAACCATATGTCGCGGACTTGTTCCCAATCGGAATGCTCGCCTTGCTGATTGTCGTGGCGCTCTACATCGCAGCGCTGCTCCTTGTCGCAAAATATGTAACCGCCGATAGCGCGCATTCGCGATTGATGTTCCTAGCTATTCCGCTAATCGTTACCGCATTAACAGGAAATTTATTCGCTCTCGTGCTCGGATTAAGCCTGATTTTCAAAATCCGGAATCAGAATCGCCCGGGCGTCGGGCAATGGCATCTTGTCTGGGATAAAATCACCCGCAATATGACGGCCATGCTCGGCATGTTTTTCATTGTTTTCATCTTCTCTATTTCCATCTGCAGCTACTTGACGTTCGATTATGCGTTGGCGGTTGAAAACAATTATGAAGCTTTGCTCGAATCGCCGAGCCTGGCGTATCCGCTCGGGACCGATGACTTTGGCCGCGACTTGTTTTCGCGAATTGTATTTGGCGCACGAATTTCACTCACCGTCGGAATCATCTCCACACTTATCCCGGTCGTCATCGGCGGAATCTTAGGTGCTTTCGCTGGCTATTACGGGCGGCGTACCGATAACGTCATCATGCGGCTGCTCGATGTGCTGTATGCCATTCCCGGAATACTTCTTGCCATCGCCATCATCGCCGCGTTCGGCGCGAGCACAACCAACTTGATCATCGCGCTTAGTGTGGGTTCCATTCCTACATATGCCAGAACGATGCGTGCTAACGTCTTGATGGTATCCAATCTGGAATATGTCGACTCTGCCCGCGCACTTGGCGCTGGTGACGCGGAAATTATTTTCAAGCATATCGTCCCTAATTCCCTGGCGCCGATGATCGTTAAAGCCACATTGACAATCGGCGGCGCTGTTATCGCGACGAGCAGTTTGAGCTATCTTGGTCTTGGCGTGGAACCTCATATTCCCGAATGGGGCAATATCTTGAAAATCGGCAGCACTTACCTGGAGTCGCATTCTTACCTGGCCATCTTCCCCGGCCTTGCGATCATCCTGCTGGTTTTATCGTTTAACTTTTTAGGGGACGGATTACGTGATGCCCTCGATCCTAAAATGGATTGAGTTTATTCAAATAAAAGAAGAAATTTAGGAGGAACTTATTGTGAAGAAAAGTTTATTATCACTCTTGCTTGCCCTTGTGTTAATCTTGGCAGGCTGCGTGAACACAAAATCCGATGTTGCCGAAGAAAAGGCAAGCGACGGAGTAACTGAAGGCGAAAAGCCGGTCATCGAAATCTTGAGCCAAAGCGCCAATGAAGACGATGTGAACATTGTCCGTGACCAATTGGTCAAAAACGGCTTCGACGTTAAATTGAACATCCAGCCGGATTACGGCAGCTTCACGGCACAAAAAGAAGCCGGAAACTATGATTTGGCTGTCTCAAGCTGGACAACAGTTACCGGGAACCCGGACTACGCGGTCCGTGCACTTTTCAAATCGGACGGCGCCAACAGCATCATGGCTGACGAAGAAATCGATAACTTGATCGACAAGGCCAGCACACAGACGGCTGACGAATACCAGGAAACCTATAAAGAGCTTGAGCAGCTTTTAGTGCTGGACCGCGCGTACATCGCCCCTCTTTATATCTCTTATAAAACCCAAGGCATCAACACTGAAATTTTAAATGAGGATTCTGTCCGCTTGTCAAAATCACGTGCCCTTGCATGGGAACCGATTGACTTTGTCGACCAATCAAAACGTGAAACTGATCCGTTTATCGTGTCACAGGAAATTTCAACTTTGACATCTCTTGACCCGATCAAAGGAAATGACGGTTCCATCAACCAATTGAACACAAATATGTATGTCCGACTCGTCAACTTAACTGATGACGATCAAATTACAGCTGAAGGTTCTTTGTCCCACAACTTTGCAATGGCGGAAGGAAATTCCGAATACTACTTCTTGCTACGTGACGATATCAACTTTGCTAAAATCGAAGATCAGCAAGCAGTTGACACAGGCGAACGCGTCGGCGGCGATGATGTGATCTTCTCGCTTGACCGTGCATCAAACCCGGATTCCGTTCCGGATCACCGCACATACAGCTTGCATGAACATATCGCCTCAACCGAAACGGTTACAGATCTTGCAGAGCTTGACACACCAACCATTGACGGCGGAACTGTAAGAGAAGCTTTGGAAGCAAATCTGGAAACTGGCATTTCGGAACTGGTTGAAGCTAAAGAAGAGGCCAACAATGCTGAAGGAAAATACCAAGTGGTCAAATTGACGACTACTGAACCATTCCCGCAAGTGTTAAATTACTTGGCCCACCAATCCGCAGGGATTGTATCTAAAAAACAAGTGGAAAACATCAACACATACGATGTTGAATCGTTCGACATCAACAAGGATATCCCTTACGGCGACCAAAACACTGTGACGGAAGGCGACCAGTACGATAACCACCTCTATGCGAGCGGCCCGTACATCCTTTCACACAAAAATGACTACGAAGCTGTATTCCGCAAAAATCCGGCTTATATGCCGGGCACAGAAAACGAAGCGAAAATCTCGAACGTGACTGTCCGCTTTATTGCAGATCCGGACAGCGCCCTTTCAGCACTGCGAAACGGCGAAATCCATTTGAATTACGTGATTCCTGAAACGAAATACAGTGTTGTTGAAGATGATCCGAACTTAGCTCTTCAAAAAATGGAAAGCAACGGCGTGCGCTATATGCTCTTCAATACGAAAGGCCGCGAAGTAGCTGAAAGCGAAGACTTGAGAAAAGCAGTGCTTTACTCCATCAACCAGGACGAATTCATCAACTATTACCAAGGCAATAAAATCAAAGCCGTTTCTACTGTAAGCCCGCTTGTTGATACAGGCAACGAACTTGTAGCAGCCCCTGCAAAAGTTAAGGAATACTTGAGCAGCTATCAGGAAAGCAAAAAATAAACAGCAAAAAACCGCCGGCGGAAGAAGTTTTCGCCGGCGGTTTTTATTTTGTTCTGTTCATTAATTTCTCCAAATCAACTATATCTCATCGTTCTTGTGTTTCTTTTGGCACCGAAGCTTGAACGCCAGTTTTATAATGATGATCAAAACAATGGCCGAAACTACAATTATTAGCATGATTGCCCAATACGGCCAATCGGTTATACTCTTAAGGATCATCCCCGAACTGGCACCCAGAAATGAAAAAACAAAAACAAGAAAACGGTCTGCCTTCGGTGAAATAATTGGTTCTGTAATAAAGTTTTTTGATTTGATCTCATAGCGAGCCATTTTATCCCCCCAGCAGAGCCGATATACTAAACCCCAATATATTCCTCTATACCACTAGCTGAAGGGCAAAAACAATAAGTTGAAATCTTTACTAAAAAGCGAAACGCCTCCTGAAAAAAAAGAGGCGCTTTTCATGCAATATTTTTTACAACGGTCCGTAGTCAATAATTTGAGCGATAATCAGTGAAATGATCGCCACTGAATACCAAACAATCAGCAGAGGGAAGATAAACTTTAGCCATTTCTCCCACCGTACCCCGCCGACTGCAAGCGTAGCCATGAAATAACCGGATGTCGGGTAGAAGATATTGGTGAATCCATCTCCCATTAGAAATGCCAAGACAGCTGTCTGGCGTGTAACTCCGCTGATGTCGGAAAGCCCGCTCATAATCGGCATCGTCACCATGGCTTGTCCGCTTCCGGATGGAATGAGGAAGTTCAAGGCTGCTTGGACAACAAGCATGAATACCGCCGTGACCGAATCCGGCATGATGCCGACGAATTCGCCCAGCGCATAGATGATCGTATCCATGATATCCCCTGCATCAAGAACCACCGCAATCCCGCGCGCAATCCCGACGACAATGGCACCAAGCAGGATTTTCTTAAAACCCTCATTGAACGCATCGGCGATTTCCGAAGATTTTAACCCGGCAACAAGGCCAGCCACAATTCCAATCAGCGCATAAAGCCCCGTCAGTTCCCGGAAATACCAGCCGTAATTCAACAGCCCGAACAACAGGATACCGAAAGCCACGAGCAACGTCAAAGCTGTCCACAGTTGGCGCTTTGTCGCTTTTACAACCGGTAAATCGCCCATTTCGGCATGGTCGTCCTCTTCATCGAAAACAATGCTTAGCGCCGGGTTCTCTTTGACCTTTTTTGCATAGCGCCATACGTACGCCATCCCGACTGATAGCACAACCGCTAAGAGGATGATGCGGTACCACATCCCTGAGTACAGCGGCAGTTCGGCAATATCCTGCGCCACACCTAAGTTGGCCGGGACTGTCAGCGCCAAGGAAAATCCGGCAATGGTTGAAACGAGAACGATTGCTGTCGCCGTAATTCTATCGAAACCCAATTTCAGCACGAGCGGCAAAATCGCCGGCAGATAAATCAGTGACATTTCCACTTGCCCGGTGAACGTCGTAAACAAGGCAAATGGAATCATCAATGTCGGGATAATCCACATTCCACGGTTCGCGAATTTGCTCGCCAACTTGTTTACGGCAAGGCTGATGACGCCAGTCCGCTCAATAACCGAGAACATCCCGCCAATCATGATGATCCCGAAAATAATTTCTGCTGTCTGGATAAAGCCGTCCGGAATCGCAAACATGAATTCGAAGAACGTTACCGGAGATGCTTCTATGTACTGGAACGTCCCCGGTTGAATCACCTCCGCACCGCTTTCGTTCGCCACCCTCTCGAATTGGCCCGCCGGAATGATGTAACTGACCAGTGACGCCAACGCAATCATCAAGAATAAAATAACGAAAATATGAGGCACTTTGAAATTTTTTCTTTTTTCTTTCGGTTCGGCAGTCTGATTTTTGCTAACCACCCAATCCCTCCCTTGTTTTCTGAGTTGTCACTTTTATTGTAACATGCGAAAAGGGGGACCTTTTTTCCTAAATTTCCGCCTTCATCTTTCTCAGGTTATCGAAATTGCACAACACTTCAGCCAACACAAAATTTTCCCGGCGAATAAATACCTGCCCTTCATCTTGTTCTAAAGCAACTCTGTTTTCACGGATCGCTTGATCAGGTTCAACCCATACGGCCGCAGTTCCCGGTTCCCACTCATAATCTTCAGGCTGCTGGCTGGCCTTTGAATCATCCAGCAGATCACACAGGTAATAATGAGAAACCATTTGAAAATATGTGTTCTCTTCGAAGCGGTCTTTCCGCCTTTCGGTAACAACCCCAATTTTGTTTTTAACCTCACAGTTTATGTATCCCGTTTCTTCCGCCACTTCCCGGAGGAGTGCCTCCGCATAGCTTTCGCCTTCTTCCACGCCTCCTCCCGGCAAACCATACGTGCCTCGAGCCGAACGGACAAGCAGGATTTTTCCATTGCGGGTGATCACTGCCCTGGCTGCTGTTCTATGGACTGTTTTTCCAACGCCTTCCGTTTTTTCTTCACTGCTTAGTAATTTTTCAAAATACATAATGCCTCCATAGATAGTTATAGATTTTTACTGGACTATTAAAGCGTATACTGCTTTGCACACCACTATTCTTCCAGTTATTGTTAGTTTATTATATACCTACTCAAACCCTTTATGAAGCCCCCGGAATCATGCAACAAATGCCTAGTGCTTATCTATACAAAATCATTCCGATTTCTTGAAACTTTTTTCTGCAAACCTTGTGAAATCTGTATATCAGTCAAGAATCGGAGGCTTTCATGGAAGAAAACAGAATGATACCTACCTATCAAGGACCAAAATATGATGGATTTTGGCGAACCGCGTTTGTCATCCTCTTACTTGCCGGTGCCCTTATTGGGGTTGCTCTCGTGGCAGCTCCAATTTACTTTTACATGAAGTTTCGAATTGCCTGGCTGTTGATTTTCTTCATCTTCATTCCGTTCGGTGACTGGATCGCCCGCAGTGCGCTTCGGTATCGGAATGGGTTGAAGCGTACAGCAAATCACCGATTCAACGGGTGGTTCCGTTCAAAGCTGTATCGACGGTCATTGCTTCTTCCTATATCATTAGGCAAAGCATCAGGCAGAATGGGTTTAGCCAAAAAATCATGTTCGGGCGGATTGCCAGGCACTGAAGCCGCCTTGGCCATAGGGATTTGCCTTTCATCTTTCGCTTAGCCTGCGCTGGTGTGGATTCCGTATTTTACTGTCAAGACATTAAGAACCCGGCACAAAGCCAGTAAACCAATAGCAACAAGTTCAACCCTCAAATAAAACGCCACCGGGATAGGCTCCCGGCAGCGGTTTTTTGCTTTTCACTATTCTTGTTACGCCAGCTTCTGCCCGCAATTTGGACAGAACTTCGCACCGCTCACCTTCTCGCCGCAGTTTGGGCAGAAATTTGGCGCTTTGCCACTGCCAGTTTGTGCGTCTTGTCCGTTCCCGCCGGCATTTTGCGCATCGCCTGAGCTTTTTTGCCCTTCCATCATTTCCTTCGCGATGTTCATGCCCATCATCATTCCTGCCATATCGGAGGCAGTGTTGGAACCCGAGGATTTGCCCATGGCATCAGCAACCGAAATCTGCTGGTATTTCGAGACGTCGCCCACCATGCCGATAGACGCGTTTTTGTTGATCATGTCTTGGATTTCCTGCGGGTAGTTGAAGCTCATTATCTGGAAACCGGTGACTTTCATGCCGTCGTCCATCATTTCCATGTTGAGGTCATCCAGTATCCCTTTGCCGATTTCGTGGGCATTCGCCTGCAGGTTGAACATGTTCTGTCCTTCTTTGGAAATCCATTTCATCAAAAGCTGATCGAGTACCGCCGTGAGCCGGATTTTCACTTCGTCCACGAGATAGCTGTCGCGGATACCCGCGATTTTATCGATAAAGGTGGTATAATCGGTAACCTTGAACTGGAAAGTGCCGTTTGCCCGGATCGGCATACCGCCTGGCATTCCAGGCGCCGGGATGTTGATCGGATTTTTCGTACCCCATCGGACGACAAACTCTTTCGTGTTAACAAAGAGCACTTCCACTCGCATGCCGCTGTTGAAACCGAAACGGAACCCTTTTAATGTCGATAAGAAAGGCACGATTTCCGATTCGATATCGTAATCGCCATCGTCTTCAAAAATCCCTTCAATTCTGCCGTTGTTCAGGAAGATGGCATCTTGTCCGGGACGAATGATGAGCCGGCTGCCTTTTTTGATTTCCTGATTGGTCCACTTCCAAAATATCATGTCTTCCCTGAACTCATCCCACTCCACTACATCTGAAAATTGATTTCCGAAAAACGCCATATCATTCATTCCTTTCTGTCATTCGAATGGCCGTTAAAAGCTGCGGCCGCCTCCGCTATAGGAACGTCCGCCGGCAGAAGTTCCACCTCCGCCGAAACCGCCGCCCCCTCCTTGTTTCTGAGGAATTCTGCGCCGTGACACGGTTTTGTTCCGGAAGCGGTCCATCTCGCTTCTTACCCGGGTACGATCGTGGTCAACATATGTAGACGGCGTGGTGGTCACACGTCCTCCAGCATTAAAGAGCATCGAACCAACTACCAAACCGCCCAAAAGCAGCGACACTGCAAGCTGGAACCAAGTCCTCAGGAAAATGCTTTCCGGATTGACGCCGGGCCGGTACTCCATATAGCGGCTTGAAGTCGCTACCGTCTCCCGGAAAGCGCCGCCGTAGTCGCCGGCCTGCAAATATGGCACAATCCGGTCAAGAACCATGTCGACCCGGCTATCGTCAAGCCGTGCTTCCGCAGTTCCGAAACCCGCCAAATACACTTCCCGGCTTCCCATGTCGATCGTCAAAAGAACGGCATTTTCCTGGTTGTTCTCAGCCGCCCACTGATCAAAATAATCAGCCATATATGGCTCAATCGCCTTGCCTTCCGTACTGGTCGTCGTCAAAAACAGAAAGTCGGCTCCCTCTTCGCGGCTATGTTCTGCGGCAAAAGCTTCCAGTTCCGTTATTTCCGATTCGGTCAGAAGTCCAGCATTATCATATATGTGCTGATCGGTCGCGGCAGACGTCTCAACACCGCCGATGGCAATAAAAAACAGCATCAAAAATAATGCAACCGCTGTTTTAACGTTCACTCTTCTCACCATAGAACACCTCCTACCGCATACGAGATGGCTTTCATCACCGCAAATGCGGAAGCGGCAATGCCGGTGAACCAGGCAAAAACTTTGGCCCTGCTGATCGGCGGTTTGCCGACCACTTTCCCGGTCTGGCCGTTCATCGCAAAAGTGTGTTCTTTGTTTTCGAAATCATAATAGACCATCCACACCGGAAATAAGGTATAGTACACCTTGCTTTTATTTGCCTCAATTCTTTTATTCGTATAGCTGACAGTTGAGTAGCCCGAAATCGTCGTATTGATAAAGGCATCAATGAACGGCACAATTTTCGATTCCACCCGTGAAAACAGTGCCTCGTCGTCGTAATCGTATTTCTCCGCAAGAAAACCGGCGAGGTAGGGCATCCGGAAGTCTTTGAGCTCTCCATAATCGTAAGGCTCAAGCTTGTCCATCAGCTCGTCGTCCATTTTTTCAGACGCGTCCGCTGGCACTTTGAGGTAGCTGAGGTCAATTTCCCGGCGGACATCGTAAAAATCGGTCTCCGTGTAGATCGTGTCACCCCGTTGATACTGGTGCACTCTTGTCGCGACCGCCGCCACTTCTGCGCTTCCTCCGATATCATACAGCCAGAACGGCACATACATGCCGGTCATCTTTTTGATCCGGTCGCCATGCATAAAGCCGCTCGGGGTCAAGCGCCCATTTCTTGTCCATTTCCGGAAAGCGGCGACAGCTTCTTCTTTGCTGACGGTGAACGGGATCACTTTTGCAGGGGCGAGGTCGCCCGTCAGCCGTTCCGCCAATACAACCGGTGCCCCGCAGAAGCTGCAATGGGTCGCAGCCGTATTGGCTTCTGTCAGGATTACGGCGCCGCAGTTCGGGCAATTGTATTCTTTCACTTCCTCTGGATCGAGTTTCCGCTGGATGTTCTCTTCCGGAAATGTCTCAATATTGTCCTGCCTGCCGCAGTTCGGACAGGACAGCTTGCCCGAATCGCTGTCAAATGCCATATCCGATCCGCAGTTCGGGCATTTATATTGAATGACCATTCCAACTCCCTCCCCTCAAGCTGCAATGAGAAATTGTCCATTCGCTTATCATTGTTCGCCTTTGCCTATCTGGCTTTTTAGCGCCTCCAGCTCATCATCCACGTTGATGCCTGCTTTGAGCGAGTTCAGTTCATCTTCCACTCCCGAATCCGTTTCGTACTTTGCAGCCAGGTCCTTAATATCCGTTCCTGTACTTTTGTTGAGCTCTTGCATCGCCATTGCCTCGTCAAGCTCCTGATTGATCTTCTCTTCCATCTTGTCAAAGGCAGAGATGCGTTCGCCTGCACCATTCACCGACGAGTGGAGGTCGTTCATCTTCTTCTGCGTCTTCGCGATAGCTGCTTTCCCTTTCAGTTCCGCACGGCGCGATTCAAGTTCCCCTATATCCGACTCCAGCTTATCGTGCATCTGGCGCATCTGTGACGTATTCGTGGATGCCAGCTCAACAGCTGTCTTCCGGTCCTTTTCCTTCTCCGCCAATTCAGCTTTGCGCTGCAGGAATTTCCGTGCGTCGTCCTCATTTCCTGCTTCTAGCGCCTTTACCGCATAGCGCTGCATATCGCCAATTTCTGACTGCAGCTCGTCAAGCTCCCGGCGCTCGCGCTTTTCAGCTGCCATGATTGCAGCCGTCTCGGCTTTCACTTTTCCAAGGTCGCTATTTAAATCCCGCAAATACTGGTCGATCATTTTTTCCGGATCCTCTGCTTTATCCAGCATCGCATTGATATTGCTCGCCATTATGTCTCTGAACCGTTTTAAGATTTCCATCAATCATTCTCCTTTTTGTCAGTTTTGCGAAACTGCCTAGCAGTTCCTTATATAATGAAAGATTACCCTTTCCCGTTTCCGGCTAATCATGTAAAAAATCCGCATGGCCATCATGCGGCTTTTTTAGTCGAACTCCTTATTTTGCCCAGTGGTGCAAGAAGAAATACATCAGGATGATAAGAATGGGCACGAGCCCAAAGGTGGCCTCCATCTTAACTCCTCCTCCTTTTGCCTCCATCATATACCTATTTTCAGGAAAAGAGGACATAAAATCTGACTATTCAGTCTTTTGTTTTCCACATGATAAATCCCTCCAAACGGTGAAGTCTCGAGGGATTCTGCAAATTAGCTTTAATTTTGTTCAGTAGAGTTCGCCGTAGTATTGTATACAGCGCCCTTCGCCCGAGGCGGTTTTTTGAAGCTATTGTCCTTGCGGAAATTGCCCATTACTTCCATGGTTTCACTGATGCTGACAAAAGCGTTCGGATCGATCGATTTGATGAGCGGGCGAACAAATGCAAGTTCATAGCGTGAAATGACACTGTACAGCACTTTAACTTTGTTCCCTGAATAAGCGCCTTCGCCATCCGTTACCGTAATGCCCCGGTATAGGTTTTCAAGCAATTCTTTTTTGACAGCTTCCCCCTTGCTCGTAACCACCATGAGGCTGAGCTTATGGTGGCGCGTGTGGATGCGGTCAACGACAAGACCTGTGATGTAAATCGAAGCCATCGTATACATCGCAAGCTCCCATGAAAAGATGAATCCCGATGCAAAAATAACAAGGCTGTTCAAGCTGAACACCAAAAAGCCGAGCGGAATGTCGCGCTTCATCGTCAGCAGCAGGCCGATAACATCAAATCCGCCCCCTGAACCGTAGAAGCGGATGATAATGCCAGCGCCAGCACCGACCAGCACTCCTCCGAACACTGATGACAACAGGACATCCTCCGTCACTTTCATGACCGGGATATAGAGCATTGAAACCGATGTCACGGCAACCGAGAAGATGCTGTTGAAGATAAATACCTTGCCAAGTTTCATCCAGCCCACCACAAAAATCGGGATGTTGAGGATAATCAGCCAAACGCCGGCATTAATTGGCGAAATCAAACCAAAAATCATGGCCAGCCCTGTGACCCCGCCTGATAAAATTTCATGCGGCAATAAAAACAAATTGAACGCAAAACCAAGCAGCACTGATGCCGCGAAAATGACTAATATGCCATATACTTTGTTCACCCATCATTCTCCATTCTTCAATAAATTCACAGCAAGCAAAAACGGAAAAATCAAAGCCGTTCCTGTTTGCCTCGGCCTCTTTTGGCCTTAGCGCAATGTTTCAAATTATAGAATACAAAATAACCTAATTGCAAGCTTTGTCTTCAAGGTTTAACAAATTTCTTAAAAGGCGTATAAAAGGCGTTTCTGCTAATCATAAGCTTAGCGGAAACGCCTTTTCCTGCACGAATTTTCAGGTGGCCCTTCTGTCTTCGCGGCTGTTTTTATAGGTTTACAAATTTCAACCTTGGTTGACCTTAAAATACTTCTGCTTTCTTTATATCCAGTTCATCACCCATCGGTTCTTCATACTGCCCTATCCAGAATTCAGCATCTTCAAAGCCCAATTTTTCAGCATCGAAAACAGGGTCTTTGCCCTCATTCTTCTGTTTTTCGTAGTCCCGCAAAACTTTTAAGGCAGGCTTCGTGAGGAACAAAATGGCGACAAAGTTTAACCAAGCCATACTTCCCATGCCAAGATCCCCTAGAGCCCACGCAAACTCAGCGCTGACGACACTGCCATAGAAAATCATTCCCAACAATACAATTTTCAATACATGAGTTGGCCACTTTAGCTTGACTGCTCGATTCCGGTTGAGAAAGACTAGGCAAGTTTCCGCTTTATAGTAATACGACATAACCGTAGTAAAGCAGAAGAAGAACAATGCAATCGCTAGAAATGCTGCACCAAAGCCAGGCATCACTGATCCTATTGCCATTTGTGTATACGCCGAAGGAGAAGAACCGGGAACATTATTGACAATCGCCTCCCCGCCCGCCGGCATTACATTGTACATGCCTGTAAACAAAATCATAAAGGCAGTTGCCGAACAAATTAGCAACGTATCGATGTAAACCGAAAAAGCTTGCACCAAACCTTGTTTTGCTGGATGTGACACCTCCGCGGCACCTGCATCATAAGTTTCACTGCCGATTCCTGCAGCGTTTGAGAAAGCGCCTCTTTGGACACCTAAAGCGATAGCTGAACCCACAAGTCCGCCGAAAGCGGCATTGGTGCCGAAAGCACTAGAGAATATGAGTGAGACGACGCTCGGCAACTCGGTGATGTTTATCAGCAGAATAATGAGGCACATCACAATATAGATGATGGCCATAACCGGCACGACAATTTCAGCGGCTTTCGCGATTCGCTTGACTCCACCGAAAATAATGATGCCAAGAATAACGACTAGCATACCTCCAGTTATAAGTGGTTCTATGCCAAATGCATTCTCCATTGAAATGGCGATCGTGTTTGCTTGAAGCCCCGGCCATAACACACCCATTACGATCAATGTAATAAGGGCAAAAACAACTGCGTACCACTTGATCTTCAAACCTTTTTCAATGTAATACGGCACACCTCCGCGGTATTGTCCATCTAATTTTCTTTTGTATACTTGCGTCATCGTAATTTCGATAAACGATGTAGCTCCGCCCAAAAGAGCCATGACCCACATCCAAAAGACCGCTCCCGGTCCACCAAACGCAATCGCGGTAGCAACCCCAGCGATATTCCCGGTTCCGACCCTGCTTCCAAGCGACATTGAAAAGGCTTGGAAAGAAGAGACGCCCGCTTTCGATCTATCACGGTTGAACGTTAGTTTCAACATATCCTTCAAAAGCCTTACTTGCAGAAAACGTGTTGCAATGGAGTAAAACAACCCTACTCCTAAAAACAGATAAACCAATGCTGAACTCCAAACGATTCCATTTAACCAATCTACAAAATTCTCCATGTATCCTCCTTTACGCACCGGATCTTCGGTGATGCACTCTAAAAATTTAGTGCATTAACTCCATCTATGAACGCCCTAGTCAGCGTTCCACTCTATACCGCTTGCTGCAGGCACTTTTCAGCCCTCTTTGTCGATAAGGTCAAAATCCACCTTCTTGAAAAACTATTGGTACGTTTGGATAACTTCTATGTATTGCTCCAACTGCTAAGCCTCATCACTTTCATTCATCAGCTTCTGACTGCAGTTCTAAAAACTAAATTTCTTATGTAGTGAAGCACGCATCGCTAAAAGCTCCGGGCCTGGCAGTTTCCGGGAAACACGAGTATTCTTCCAACTGGATCCTCCCTTTCTTAGCACCGGCACGCTCTACCCAATGTTTTGTCAGACTGACTTAATAATTGCAACGTATTCTTAACAAGGGCCCAGGAGTCTTGATAAGTCAGCATTTTTATTTTCCCCAAATAACTTTTTATAAACGCTTCCCTTCAAGTTTTAAGCCAATTGTAACTCGCGGCTTGGTTCATTTAGTAAATAAGGCTCTTTCCGTAAAGCTTGTTACTTCCAATAAACCAGTTGTTGCAGTTCCGGAATATAGAAAAGTGATGAGACTTTCATATAATTAGGTCACTTTGCAAAAAGGGCTGACAATAAATTAAAGAAGTTTTCTTTAACCATCGTGTTAAATGCTTTTTCAAGATATCTATGGACTGTTTTATGTATAGTCGGATCATCCCGCCCATATAAAAGTAGCTTCACTAAAAACCGGCCATGCAAGGAAATCTCGCATGGCCGGTTAATCGGCTGGTTACATTTTGTTTTCAGTTCTGCCATTTTCCCATTTAAAGCGCCTGCTGCTTCCACTTTTCCAGTACCGCTTTTTCTTTCTCTTGGTCCAAGCCCGCTTTTCGTTCGGTTTCAAGGCGCGCGGATTCCCACTCGAGCGTGTCCCGAATGGTTTCATGCAGCGGCCGGAATGCCAGGCCTGCTCGAAGCGCTTTTCTAATATCTACCGTCAGAAAACCCGCCATATTTTCCCGGTCTGGGATCCACAGCGGCATTTCCGACCAATACTGGACAGCGTTCGAAAGAAGGAACTCTTCATCCACCCACACCAATTCGGCATCGCTTCCGGAGGCTGCTTTACACTCTTCTAAAAACTGCGCCATCGTCAAAGGCGATTCCGGACCAGTCGCGTTAAACGTTCCAGTGCTGTCATCTTCAACCATATTGATGATCCACTCAGCCAAATCCCGGACATCGATAAACTGGACTTCCTTGTCCTTTCTCCCGGGTGCCAGCACCTCCCCGCCTTTCGCTATCCGGCTTACCCAATAGTTAAAGCGATCTGAATAATCATACGGCCCGACAATGAGCCCGGCCCGGACGATTAAGTTGCGTTCAGGAAAAGCATGCTCCACTTCTTTCTCGCATAAAAACTTCAACTCACCGTAGTATTCGTAGGAAGCGGGGACAGCTGCTTCCTTCTCCAGTTCTTCCAGTTTTCCCGGCGGCAGCTGGCTGACTGTATGATTTTCATCAATCCCCGGGTTCTCTAATCCCTTATAGACAGAGCCGCTTGAGATGAAGGTATAATGCCCGGCTGCGCCGGCAAGCAGTTTTGCCGATTCCCTGACAGTCCACGGGGCAAAGCCGCACGTATCAATTACCGCATCCCATGTCCGCCCCTCCAGTGCTTTCAAATCCCCGTTCCGGTCCCCTATCAGCTTTTCCGCTTCCGGAAACAACTCTGGATTTTCTTTTCCCCGGTTAAACAAAGTCACATCGTGCCCTTTTTTCAGCGCCGTCTCCGTCAAAAAGCGCCCCAAAAACCGGGTGCCTCCAAGAATCAATAACTTCATCGCCATTCCCCTTTCTTTTCTTCAAGCGGTTTATTGATATTTTTTTGTCATTTCTATTAGTGCATATTCGCTATTGGCTTTCTAAAGTCCTTTTATCTTCCTAGGTGAAATTCTTTCCCTGCTTTGATTAGAGTGTGCGAATAAGTCCTGATTGAAGTTTTCTGGTTTTGTGGATTTACTTTCCGAAATGGCTAGAATACTTTCCGTTCTTTGCGAAATACTTAACGTTTTGACCAAAATACTTTCCACACGCTAAAATCCAAGCAATAAAAAATGCACAATGCTGTTTGGCTTAGCCCTGACAGCATTGTGCGTTTTCAGTTCCCATCTTCACTTCAACTGTTGACACTTTCCTCTTTCAAAGTTAGGCTCTTCAAGTCACTCGGATATTCCGTAATGAGCTGGGTGCCTTCTTTCGTCAGGCAGACAGTGTCGGAGTGGCGGAAGCCGCCGACGCCTGGAATATAGATGCCTGGCTCTACGCAGAAAACCATACCCTCCTGAAGAACAAGATCATTATCATAACGGAGCGACGGTTCTTCGTGAAGGCCAATGCCGATGCCGTGGCCAGTCCGGTGATTGATGTATTCTTCCAGCCCTGCTTCAGCAATAATCGTACGTGCTGCTTCATTGACTTCTTTGGCTGTCACGCCGACTTTTATGAAATCGAGAGCTGCAGCCTGAGCTTTTCGCATGACTTCAAATGCATGGGCCTGTTCTTCTGTCGGTTCACCGATAAAGAAGGTCCGTTCGCATTCAGCCCGGTATCCCTTCAGCCCGACTTGCCGGCTATGGATGACAATTTCTTTCTCTTCGAATTCCCTTGTGTTCGAGAACACATGCGGCATATTCGTGCGGGCAAGACCGGAAGGCGACATCGCAAAATAATCGAGCGTTGCATCTGGATGATGCTCTGCTACTTCCGTGAATAATGCATGTGTGCCGACTTGGTCAAATTCCATTTCAGACATGCCTACTCGTGCATTTTCAATGGATGCTTTAAGCGCGAGACTCACAAGACGCCCGGATTCTTTGATCAGCTCAAGTTCTTCTTCATCCTTAATCGAGCGCATATCGGCAATCTCTTTATCGAGACTGACTGCCTCAAGCCCTTTTTCAACCAGAATGCGTTCTAACTTCACTGGCAATGATGAAAATTCTACTCCGATCTTCGCTCCTTCTGCATACCCTGACATGGCAGTGGCCAAATGCTCCAAGTGCGATTTCCCTTCACCTGAGTGGTGCTTCGTTTCGTGATAAACGTATAGTTTATCTGCTGTAGACTTATCCTTTGCGTGTTCTTCTTCAAGTGATGGGATGATCAAAGCCGTTTCTTTCGGCTCCACTATCAAGACAATCGGACGAGAATAGGTAATAGCTTTCAACCCGCTGAAGTAATACTGGTTTTCGAAATTCATCACAATGGCCGCGTCCAGTTCTTTTTCTTCCAAAATACTCCGTAATTTTTGAATGCGTTTTGCAGTGTTCAATTTAAAACCGCCTTTCCTTTTTCTTGAGTTGATGTAACCAATGTCACAATAATCAAGACACCAATTGCAACCGGAATTGAAATGAGTGCGCTATTGATTCCGAACGGCACGCCGCTGAACTCCCATGCAAGCGTCGTAATGACCCCTGCGGCCATAGAGCAAAGTCCGCCTGCTTTTGTGACGCGCGGCCATAAGAAAACCGCAAGCAAGGCAGGCGTGATGCCCGCTCCGTAAACCGTATACGAGTACATCTGCATGGCCAACACAGTCGGGAAGAACATCGTCAAAACAAAAGCGATAATCCCAAGCACAGGAATCAGCAACTTCGTGAAGATAAGCTTTTGCCTGTCCGTGGCATTCTTATTGACGAAGTTTCCGTAAATATCGTAAGTGACATTCGTTGCGGCAGATAGGAGGTAGGAGTTTCCGGTTGTAACAATAAATGCCGTTACAGCCGCAATCAATAACCCTCCAACAACAGTCGGGACTACGGAAGTCGTGGCGATTAGCGCCATGCCCGGATCGATGTCCGGAAACATTGATCTTGACGCATATGCCAGAATCGCCACTGCCGGTGTAGCAATAAGCATGCCAATAACCCAGCCGGCAGTGCCGATTTTGGTCGTTTTGTCGCTTTTAGAGGCCGAAATTCGCTGATACATGTTCTGGTCCCCGAGCAGCAGAAACAGCACCGGCACATAATAGCCCAGAAACTGGAGAAACGTCAGGCTCCCAATCACTCCGTTGTTTTCAGTCGGCACGTTTGCGGCAATCTGATTCCAGCCGCCGCCGGCACTTATCACAATCGGCAACGCCACCAAGAGACCTATAAGAATCAGGAAAGCGCTAAAAGCGTCAGTAGGTGCAACAGACATCAAGCCGCCAATAGTTGCCAAGAAGATAATGATGACAGCACCGATAATCGTTCCGGTTTCAACCGATACGCCTGTCGCCATATGAAGCACAAAGCCGATTCCTTTATATTGGTAAGACACAATCCCAACATACGCAAGAATGATGATGACGGCAGCCAGCATCCGGGCAGCCGGACCGTATTTCATGCCAAGGATTTCCGAGACGGTGTATTTGCCATAACGCCGAATCTTTGCTGAAATCAGCATAATAATGGCAATCCCGATTATGCTCGGGACCACATAACCGACAGCCGGCCATATACCAAAAGAATAGGCAATCGAATTCGGCCCGCCTGTAACGGTTCCGCTCCCTACCCATGTCGCAAGGAGTGTTCCCATAAGCACCACCGGCCCTAGCGATTTGCCAGCCAATATAAAATCATCGCTGCTTGAAACTTTTCGTGAATAGAAAATCCCCAGAATGATCATGAATACCCCGTATCCAATAACATACCAAAGCAGATTTGGATTGAACGTTAGTTCCATTCCTTTCTCCCCTTTCAGTGACTGATTTTCTTCTGATGGGATTTCCGGTGTCCGAAATTCCACCTTTACTTCCCGCTTATCCTTGGCCCATGCCAATACAGACACTGCACAAATCAGCAAATTGAAGAAAGTTCAAAGCCCGGTTTCTCTACACTGTATGTACTCTTTCTCGTGCCTGCTCTGTCGCCTTATCCTCCTTTCTTGTTGTGCATAATGGTCCAATGATTTCATTATATGATTGAGTTTTATCTAAAGTAAACAATATTCTGATAATTTAATATAAAAGGATTAGGCGGCATTCTTGCCTTTCTTCTTATTCGGATTGTTTCTATTAAAAAAAGGTGCCTGAAAGCCGGAATATATGGCTTTCAAGACACCTCGTTTTTACATCAATTATTCAGTTTCATCAATCGGAGTTGCCTGGTAATTATAATCGGCTGGATTGATTGGCGTAAATCCTTCAGGTGTATAGAACCTTAGCAAGTCTCCATTGACTACCTGATCCGACAGATACAGTTCGTAATTTACACGCTGCTTTAACTTTTCAGCTTCTTCCAGCTGGTCCTCTTCAATCGGCAAGCCGGTTTCGGGATTATAGAAAGTATCATTGATCGCGTAAATTTCCGGACTGACGTAATCGCCATTTCTGAATGCGACCAGTTCCTCATGTTCGTCGGACAATAGGTCCGTGCCGAAATGGACATAGTCTTGCGTTTTAACTCCAAGCAAGTGCATCACAGTCGGCAGAAGGTCGATTTGGCCGCCATACGTATGATTGATGCCGCCTTCGATGCCTGGAACATGGATGAACAGCGGCACGCGCTGCAGCTTGGCGTTTTCAACCGGGGTGATTTCTTTCGAAAGCACTTGTTCCATCGCCTGATTGTGGTTGCTTGAAATTCCGTAATGATCACCATACATCACGACCATCGTGTTGTCAGCCAAACCGGATTCTTCCAAACTCTCAAAGAACTGCTCGATTGCCTCGTCTGCATAGCGGGCAGTCTGGAAATAGTCATCGACACTCGGATCGCCCGTCGTGCCTTTTCCGATGGTCGTCAACTCTTGATCGATATGATAAGGGAAATGGTGAGCCACCGTGATGAACTTCGAATAAAAAGGTTCCGGCAGCGATTCCAGAAGATCCATCGATTGTTCAAAGAATGGCTTATCAAGCACTCCGTACTCTGCCATATCCCCTTCTTCGAGGTCGGTATAAGACTCGATATCAAAGAAATGATCAAAGCCGAACGATTTATAGATCTCAGACCGGTTCCAAAACGTTGCATTGTTTCCGTGGAAAACAGCTGATTCATAGCCTTTGTCTTTTAAGATGGCCGGAGCCGCCTGGTACGTATTTTTGCCTTTAGTAATATAAGCCGAGCCTTTTGGCAGGCCAAAAAGCGAATTTTCAAGCATGAATTCCGCATCTGCGGTTTTGCCTTGCGCCGTCTGATGGAAGAAATTATCAAAATACATTGTATTTTCATCTTCAATCATCGAGTTCAAAAACGGCGTCACTTCTTCCCCATTCAATTCGTAATTCATCAAAAACGTCTGGAACGATTCCAAGTGCAAGTAGACGACATTCATTCCTTCTGCCGCACCAAAATACGCTTCATTTGCGTCCGCGTAGTTGGATTTGGTGTAATTCAGCACTTCGGTAGTATCATCGCTATCCGCCATTACTCGTTGCGAAGAAGACTTCAAGCTTTCCACTGTGTCGTAAATAGCGTAATTATACATCCCTAAATACTTCACAATATAATTTCTGTCAAAACCGCGTGTTAATAATTGCGGACGGTCCCCTTCAGCCATGGCCAAGTTGAAGAACGAAATTGCCAAAGCCGCCGTAACGATCGAAAGGACGGCTTTGTTGCCGAAGTTCCGGCTTTCTTTCTTGATTCTCTTCGAGAACACTAAAAGCGCAAGGAACATCACGTCCACGAAAAACAGGATATCGGATGGCTGGATTAACGTTAAAACACTGCCTCCTAAATCGCCGAAATTCTGTGTCTGGAACAATGTCGGCAACGTAATAAAATCACTGAAAAATCGATAGTAAACCACATTTGAATAAAGAAGAATAGACATTAACGTGTAAATTCCGAGAAGCGATATGTACTTTCGCGTTCCTTTAAAAAAGAGCGACAAGCTTAAAAACAATAGGGCAGAGCCAAGCGGATTAATGAACAGCAGGAACTCCTGAAGCACCCCGTCGACATCCAATTTAAATTGCGTTTTCTGGGATACATATGTCTTCATCCAGAGCATCACAACAGCTAATAGAAAAAGAGGCATGTACTGGTTAAAATTCTCTTTATTCATCAGTTTGATTTTTTTCATATTACACCTTCTCATTATTGAACTTCACAAGACACTTTGGGACATTGAATTTAAAAAAACTTGAAGCCAGATAACTCCAAGCACAGTTTATATAAATAATAACAATTTCCATTTTACTAGAATACGACGCAAAATGACAGTTTAAGGTTCCCTCAAATTATTTATTTTGCGGGATGTACGCTTCACGCCAACCCACAATTTCCTTTTCTTCAATTTGCTTCTCCAGCGTTTCATCCCAGCTGCCCGTCATTCCATTCCAGACGCGGGCATAAAAAACATCCTGCTTCCGGTCGTATAATTGGAATTCGATACACGGAACAAATTCCGTGCCGCTCTCTTCGCAATTTATAATGTCCGTCACGACGATCTGAAAACTCTCTTCAGCACCTAAACTTTCTTCTAAAAGAAGTTCATGCAGCCGGTCCCAGTCCACGGCTCCTTCCGCTGCATAGCGGTAAGGCGAAAGCATTTCTTTGCTCTCTTCACTCTCGTTGCCAGCCGCTGATCGGTAAGCGTCATGCACGGCACTGTATGAGATTAGCGTTCTCCCCTCTTCCATATCTTCTTCGAAAATGCCTTTCTCCAAGTATTCATGGCCTTTTGCCGTAAGCTTATAGCCTGTTTTTTCAACCCCGATCAAGTCCGTGCGCTCCATTTTCTCGATCAAGTCGCGGATAAACAGCTCTTCCACCATCAGCATTTCCGCTAAAGTGGCAGCCCTCCTGATATCCGTTTCCTGAAAAGCCAGGAGCAGCATTTTCATCAAAATGTCCATCTTAAACCGTTTCACTTGGCTGTAAGACACCTCGTATGAAACAACCGGCAATTGCCACCGCTCATTCTTGAGGATCGATACATCCGGGTTCACCAGCAAATTCGACCGCAGTTCCTTCATGAGTTTATCCATGCATTCACCCCCTCGTGCCCGCCAATGCCTTCAAGCCGTTTTTCTGTTTAACAACTTTCAATACATGCCGATACATTTGTTTGGTTTCTTCTTTTTTCGCGCGCACTGTAAACATCTTGGAACTGCCGATCAATACCAACAATTCCTTTGCACGCGATAAAGCCACGTTCAACCGGCGGTAGTCTTTCGCAAACCCGATATCGCCGTGCTTGTTTTGATTGTTGCGCACCATACTGAGCAAGATGATTTCCATTTCGCTGCCTTGGAACCGGTCGACCGTCCCTGTCCGGATCGTCAAATGCGGCAAACGCAGTTCCTGGTCGATCATCCGCTGCAGCCGTTTGACTTGTTCCCCGTAGAAAGAGATGACGCCGACACTTTTCAGATGGTCCGCCGCTATCCTTCCTTCTTGCTTCGCTTCCGCCACCGCATCATTCATTTCCACCAATAGCGCACTGATTTCTTTGAGTTCCGATGGATTATAGAGGCTTTTTCCGCCGCTCATGCGTTCTTCAAAATACGCCGGTTCATTCGGCAGATCAAGCCACATAAGATGATTGCTGCGTTTTACTGAATCCGATTCCAACAAGTGATCCCGATCCCGGTCGGAATCGGGAAGTCCGCATTGCAATTGCTTGTTCTCAAATTTGTAGAACGGCGAGATCGTTTCCATGATATCCGCATGCATCCGGTATTGAATTGCAAGCATCGTTTTGTTTGCCTCGGGCAAGTTCTTATACAGCCGCTCGAATAACGACTCTTCCAAGAGTTTCTCCAACTCCCGCTTTTCTTCAAATCCGCTGTTGTCTTTGATCATTTCCTCAAGCGTTTCCTCCAATGTGTCATTGCCAAGAAGCGGCGGCAATTGGTGGTGATCCCCGACCAAAATGACCTTCTTGCCTTTCAACATCGGCAGCAGCAGTTCCGGCGGTGTCGCTTTTGACACTTCGTCGATAATGACCACATCGAATACCGGGTAGTTGTCGATAAAATCCTTGCGTGCCGAAGCAACGCATGTTGTCCCGATCACATTGGCATGTTTGATGTACAGTTTGCGGATCTCGTCCAAATCATGGTCGTTCGCTTCTTCCAGTAAATCGAGCCATTTTTTCTGGATCGTCTGAAGCAAAGGCAAATGTTTCTGTTCCTGTTTAAAGGATTCCTTTGAAAATGACAGACTGGCCATCTGTTTGGCCGCTTCTTCGTATTCGGGTTCCGGATGTGAAGAAAGGATTTCCTTTAAACGGCCTGATTCTTGTTCTTTGTTCGAAACACTTTCTTGCAGCCGAGCCATGTCCATATCGAGTTCAGTGATCCTTGTTTGATTTTTCTCTGATGCCATCCGTTCTTTGGCTTGTTCAGCTTGATAGTCCTTCAACCGCTGCTCTGCCTGTTCAAAGGAGGCTTTCTCTTTTTCGAGTTCGCTGAGTTCGGCTTGCTGTTCATGAATGGCAGCTTCGATATTGACGGAAACATGCGCTGCATCAGAGAGCTGCCGAACTTGGCGTTCAAGCGGAATCCTTTCAAGCCGCCTTGTTTCCAATTCCTCCAGCCATTTCTGGTCCAAAGCGAAGTAATGCTGTTGCTGTTTCAGAAGCTCCCCGCATAGAACTTTTTTCAATTCCTGAAACGTCCGCTTTGATTCTTCTATATATTCGTCAGCGGTTTTTAGCTTCGCGCCTCTTCTCCATAAATCATTTTGACGCTTGTACAAGCCGGTGAGCGCTTTTGCCAAAACGGCCGGATCGTTCCGCTGCCGGCTTTTCAATACCGCCCTTAACTTTTCCAAGAAACGATCGAGGTCAGAAGAATTGAAGGCTTCTGTTGTTGTACTTGCCTGTAGTTTCAACTCATCAACAGAAATGCTAAAAGGCGCTGTCAACGGTTCAACGTACGAAATCGCAGCAGAAATCAGTTCATTGTATTTCTTCAATTTCCCCCACGCGTCGATTTTTTCACGGGTCACTTCTAATTTATTGATCAAATAAGTGATAGCAGGGATTTCCTCAATCTTTTGCTCAGCCATCACCCGCAACAAGCCGTCGACTTTTTTGAGGCTTTCGGCTTCAAAAAGCACAGCTTTCTTTTCTTCGATAACAGCCGCCGCTTGGTTTCGCTTATCCGAAATCATAGCCATCTCGCGATTTTTGCTTGCCAGTTCTTCTTCGAGCTGTTGCAGCAGGCGTGCACGTTCAAGCTGCTGGATTTTATCCGAGATTCGCATTTGCTCTTCCTGGAACCACTCGATGGTCTTGCTTCCGAGCATTGTTAGAGCCTCGTTGATCAACGCATCAATTGTCTGCAGCTTTTGGGCAAGTTCTTGTTTCTCGTGTACCGCCTTTTCTTTCAGGAGCCCGAATGACATTAGCTTGTTTTGTTCTTTTTCCAAGAGCAGCTGAAGTTCCCGGCTTCGTTCCTGTGCGGCCTTTTTCGCTTTAATTGCTTGCGCTAAACTTTCGTAGACCGGCTGCAGGTCCTGATAAGCTTGTTCAGCAGCTTCCAGTTCCCTTTCCAGCTCAGCTTCGCGGTTTTTACGCGTTTCGTATTGGGACGATATCTCTTTCAGCGTATTTTCTTTCCAATATTGGCCGACATTTTCTTCAATAAACTTCTTGCCTTCTTCTTCGATGCTTTCGGTCCGTCCGACGCGAAGAATACGGATGTCTTTATTGGCCAACAAGCGGCCGAGGGCATTATCAACCGCTAAATTCGACTGCGAAGCAACAAGCGTCTTCAGTCCCTTTTTCGCATTTTGGAGACAAATCTCCGCAATAACCGTTGTCTTCCCCGTTCCAGGAGGCCCTTGAATCACATACAAATCTTCAGCCGATACAGCGCCTGAAACCGCCTGCTGCTGGAACTCATTCAGCCGGTTATGAAAGGCCAGCTTCTCCATTTGCTTGAGCGGTTTGACGGGCGGTTTTTCTTCAAACAGCAGCCGATCGAGATTTGGATTCACCGCGAGGCCTTTTTCCAGGTTCGTGAAGCCTTGCCGCAGCCTTCTGATTTGGCTTAACGCCGCGAAATTACTGAAAACGACTTCTTTTTTATGGAGCGCATGCCCTTTCTCGCGAAGCTGTTTGACGATGCCATTTTGAAGTTCGATCTCCACCATGCGATTGGCAGCTTTTATCACGGTTCCGACATCCCCGTCAATTCCCGTAAGCCGCACGCTTAAGTTTTTCAGCGTTTTCCACTCATTGTCTTTCATTTGGCAGCCGGTCAATGTAATGCGGCTGAAATCATGGCTGAACGCCAGTTTCGAATACGTTGTCTTGATGTCCGGAATGTCCATGCCTTGTTCTTGGATTTTCAAATACCCTTCCCAGCTGCCGATCCGCTTTTTCACATAATCGGAACGTTCTTTTGCCGGCGTCATCCGGTTGATCAAATTGATGAGTGCTACTGGAGCCGGGTCGCGGGAGTTGTCAAAAAAGAGGTGTTCTTCCCGCTGCCAGTTCGTCCCGAGCGCTCCGTACGCTTTCCGGAGCGTCACATTCGTCACAAGCATTTGATGGTTCGAGAAGATGCAGTGAAGGACAATTAGCTGATTCAGTTCTTTTGCTGCCAGCCGGCTGTTCTCGGCCTGGCCGAAAATCAACGCAACCGAAAGCCCGCCATCCGCACTTGAAGGATAGCGTTCGATGAAAACCTTAAAAGGGTTGCCCCCAACAAAAAACGAGCGTTCGTCGATGCCGAACCCTCTCATTTTTTCCGAAGCGGTCTTTGTCATTCTTATGGAAGTTTTATATGCGCTACTATTTGCGTTAAGCATTCTATCACCTGTTCTAAAAACTGAAGAAATTTCTTATCGAATCATTCCATCTGATACGTTTTCCATCTCATCATCATACCATTTTTTTGAGGGATTTATCTTTCGAACTTGTGAATTTTATATCGTGCAATTTCTTCAAGCCACATTAAACACCTATTCCCACTTAACACGAACCCACAAAAAAAGCAGGCCTCTTCGGCTCTGCTTTTCCTATGTATACAATTTAGATTTCCTTTTTTATTCAACGCTTCCTTCTTTCTGCTCCGCAAAAAGATTCTCAGCCGCATGTTTAAATGAGCTCATCAGAAATTCCGTCGCCTCTTGGCTTATCTTCGCTTGTGGATGGATAATATCAAAGCCGTGGTAAGCACCTTTGAACATTTTAAAATCGACCGAAACTCTAGCATTCCGCAAGTTTTCCACATATCGAATTGTTTCATCTCTAAAAGGTTCGATGTCGCCCACGAACGTGACCGTTGGCGGCAAATTGCGATAGTCGGTTTCCCGTGCAGCGGCGGCGTAGGCCGGCACTTCTTTTCCAGATAACGCTCCAAGATAAAGCTTCCAAGCCCAGCGGTTGGTGTCCGAGTTCCAGACATAGGCGTTATTTTCCCTTGCCGATTCCGTCAGCATCCGGTCATCGATCATGGGATACAACGGCATTTGAAACGCAATGTTCACTTCGCCTTTGTCTCGTGCATACAGCGTAAGCGCAGCAGTCAAGCCGCCGCCGGCACTTTCCCCGCCGGCCATGAGCTGGCTGTCCCGAATGCCCAGCTCTTTCGCATGGGTTTTCATCCACAACAACACCTCATAGCAATCCTCGAATGCTGCCGGATAAGGCGCGTCAATCGACAGCCGGTAATCAGGCGCGACTATGACGCATTCGCTCGTTTCAATCAGTTTCTTATACATTTTCCCGCTCATCTCGGGAACCCCTTGCGCGTAGCCTCCACCATGAATCCACAATATGCCGGGGACCTCTTTTTCCAGATGAAGCGGCTTGTAGATGCGTACGCGAATTTTGGAAGCATCTTTCCGGCTGATCCACACTTCGCTGCACTCCAGCCCTTCGACATCTTTCCCTTTAAACGTTTTATCCATCTGCTTTTTGGAATTCTGCATCGATTGAATGAATTTTTCTTCGGTCGATTTCTGCACCAACCGGCTTAATAGCATTCCTCTGAACCGTAACTGCTTATCAACCATTTTGCGTGATACTCTCAAGACATGCCCTCCTATAAAATAAGCTGTACTTATCCAAAGTATAAATTGTCTTTAGAATAATTTCTAACGCTGAGCGGGTATACTACACTACACACAGAACAGGAGGCTGTCTATCATGACCAATCCATCCAGCAACAGAATAGATTCCACTTCAAGAGTGATTGAGGCAACGCCAAAAGCCATTTATCAGGCGTTCATGAATCCCGAAGATTTGGCTGTATGGCTGCCGCCAGAAGGGATGTCGGCCCATGTGGATGTATTTGAACCTCACGAAGGCGGAACTTATAAGATCACCCTTACGTATGAAACCGATGAGGTACATCTTGGGAAGACTTCTGAGAATACGGACGTGACCCAAGGCAGGTTCCTGGAGCTGGTCCCGGACACAAAAATTGTGCTAGCAGGTCAGTTCGATTCCGAGGACGAGGCGTTTTCAGGCGAGATGGTTCAGACCTGGTATTTGGAAGCAGTTGAAGAAGGAACAAAAGTGACCATCATTTGCGAAAACGTGCCGACCGGAATCCGAAAAGAAGATCATGACGAAGGTATGAATTCCACGTTGGAGAATCTCGCTAACTTCATGGGACAATAGAGAGGAATTATTTTGCTGCACAATCCGCTTTGGATGCCTTGAAATCCCAAAAGAGGCGGAAACAGAACCCTAATCCGGTTCTGTTTCCGCCTTCCATCTTTCCTTACACTTTTCTAATCGAGATACCAACTTTCTCCGTTCTGGAAGAAAATTCGATCCTGCGCTTCTTTACCAATTGTTTCTTTAACAAGTTTTATGTCATCATATGAGAATCGATATTTCGCTCGGGTTGAAGGCAAATCACTGCCGAATATAAGGCTGCTTGGGTTTTCACTATACAGTATGGGAATTAATTCCTTTATTTCATCACGTTCATATCCAATCCGGCCAAAGCCTGTTAAACGAATAGGGATATCTGCATTGACAATTTTTTTCAGCTTATCGGTTGGACACTCGTGCATTCCCAGATGATCGATCGATACCTTAGGCAGTGCAAAAATTAATTTTTCCAGATCCTCATCAATTGCCTGCAAATTAAGATAAAGCTCTGTCTTCCAACCGCACAATTTATATACTCTCTCTGATAGCTCTTTGATTTCCTGCGGCGAAGAAGACAAGCCTCTGTATAGATTAAATCTTATTCCTTTTATTCCGACGTTATTTAATTTTAAAATGTCTTCATCTGTTGTATCGATTGGAAGTTGAGTGATCCCTACAAAATTATTGCCTAATTCCGAAATCGCCTCTTTAAAATATTCTTGATAATACCCTTGATATGAGCCTGACACAACGGCTCCACCCGTTACTTCAACTGACATTTCTTTTAATTCTTTTAAATAATCATCCACTGTAAAATAATCTGGAATAAATCCTTGATTTTCTTTAAGAGGAAATTCGGGATCAATAATATGAAAATGAGAGTCAAATATTTTCTGCATAACTACCTCCTAAAGAATAAATGTCAAGATCACTGTTGCAATAATAGCAAATCCCAAACCTATAGGCGTGGCTTTATAAAGCAGATCACTATAGAATTTCTTCGAACTTTCTTCGCTTAAGCCACTGTTGCCGAGTATTAAACTGCCTCCTGTAGAAAATGGCGCTAAAGCTGTCGATTGGGCACCAATGATGATAGCAACCGCAATCAACGAAGGACTAAAGCCTGTTGGAGCTGCTATACCAGCAATCATCGGGAACATAAGCGGCGCAACCACACCCAGCGTACTGCTGAAGATTGACATGATACCTGCAATGATGGTCACAGCAATCGGCACAATAAAGGCCGGCATATTATTGATCATAGAAGCCAATAAATCGATTGTACCTGCTTCAACGGCAACATCAATCAACATGCCTACCCCTGAAACAAGCCATAACGTTCCCCACGGTATTCTTGTCATTATTTCTTTCGGCTTGTCTCCTGCCAGTTTCAATAAGTAAGCTGCTATCGCGAATACAACCGCCAGTAAAGTAATATCTGTACGTGAATTAATAAACTGGATAATTTCATTCTCTGGCATGAAATTAGCGAGCATCGGTATTCCTAAAACCGTTACCATCAGAAGAAAGATCAGTAAAATGTTTGTTTTTTGTATTTTTGTAAACCTTTCCGCTTTTTCAATATTTAATTTAGCGACCTGATTGTTTTTTCGATCAAAAAACATCAATACCAACATGATAAATATCGGATAGATAAATGAAACAATAAAGATATCCGTTGTCAGAAGGTTTGCTTGATCAGCGACTTCGGTTTCACTGAGCAAAGAGTTGAAGAGCACCCCATGTGCACTATACATAAAATTCGCGCCGGACAGCGCCCCCAACGAAACTGCGAATGAAGCATGCAACTTGTTCACTCCTGATGTTTTACACAATGCCATTGCAATAGCACCCATGACTGCCACCGAGGTGAAGAAACCGGCCCCCATCCCTGAAACTAATGCTGTAACAAAATACAAAATCAAAGGCAGCCATTTCGTTTGCTTTCGGAATTTATAAAGCAGTAAATGAGCAATTTTTTCTAAAGTGCCGTTTACTACGGCAAAATTAAAGAAAAGTGCCAAGGTGAAAATGACTAAGAACAATTTGGTCGGAAAGGTTGCCAATAACTCATCAATGGACATTCCCAAAACAAAGCAACCGATTAAATAAGCGAATGCTAGAGCAACTAAACCCGTATTTATATCGAGTTTTTCACCTAGATAAATCGCTAAAACAATAGCCAGTAGAATTAATATAGAATAAAACATATTTTCCTCCTTCATATATTTCTATTTTTTATTGAGTGAGAGTATTTCAAAATCAAGGTGGAAATGCTTTAAATCTCCGCTATACTCTTAAGAACCTGCACGCAATTTTGCATCAGCATTTTTGTCTTGCCCTAAAATGGAAGCCCTTACAAAAAAATGAAACTTTGAACCAGCTTAATAATGGTTGCTTTTACCTATGCATTTTTCATTATAAGCTCAGCACCGATTTATATTTGTACATGTCTCCACGGTAAGAAGAAGCACCGGTCAGAACACAGCCTTCCTTGACCTTCAAGTCAACACTTCTATATAAAATAGGAGAGCCTACAGAAACTTCAAGAACTTCCGAAATTTTTTGATCCGCAAGAACCGCTTCTATTTCGATTTCCCCTTCGGAAAGGGACATATTGAACTTGTTGAAGAATAGATGCGAGAAAGAATAATTGATATATTCTTCATCAGTAATTTGTTCACCATACTTTTTCAAAAGATAACGGTCGTCAAGAACAACTGGGATATCCTTTGAAAGGCGTAATCGTTTTACTCGATAGACTTCATCTCCAGGTTTTACCCCTAATTTTACGTCTATTCCTTCTGGGCATGGCACAGATCCCCTGTATAGCAACTCCACTTTGAAGTTTTTTTCAAAGTACCACCCTTGAAAAAAAGTATCCAATTTAGCGATATCTGTTTTTAACTTGTCTTTTCGAACGATAAAGGTGCCTTTTCCTTGGATTCGTTTTAAAAGACCTTCTTCCACAAGCACTTGAACTGCCTGGCGAATGGTCATTCTGGAAACGCCGAACATTTTTATCAGTTCATCGTCGCTTAAAAATCTTTCTTTTCCTCCTTTGTGCATTTCATCTGCTTTTTCTCTTAAGCTATCTGCAATTTGAACATACTTTGGAATCTGAGTATTGTAATTGCCCATGCGCACCCTCCTCAGGGTTATATCGATTGACTCAATTTCAATTCATCTATACATCTAGATGTCTTGTTTTTTTATTTTAAGGCACCACAAAGCCCGAGTCAATGAAATTTTCTGAATTTTACTCTTTTGTACTGCCGCTGCTCTTCCAAAGCCAATTTTATTAAACATCTTTTAAGTAATATGAGAAATGCCTCTGCTTTCTTTCTTTAACTCTTTTCTTGAAATGTTTTATTCCGTCTACTAGCAGGAATAATCTGGATAAGCCCAGAAACAGTTTAGAATGAATCAACTAATGAAAATTGGAGGGTCAAACTAATATGCCAGTAAATTCGAAAATCCAATATTTTCTAGACCAGCTGAACACCATGCCCGCTATACCAATGGACCAAATAACGCCTGAAGCCATGCGCCGCTCAGAAGCTTCGCAATTGGCTGCACAGCCGAAAGAGCCGGTGGAAAAAGTGGAAGACCGCACCATTCCACTGGCCGGGCGCAGCCTTCCGATTCGTGTCTATACTCCAAAAGGAGAAGCCCCTTATCCCGCTCTTGTTTTTTATCATGGAGGAGGATGGGTGCTCGGCAGCATTGAAAGCCATGACGCCATTTGCCGCGAGCTTGCGAACTTGGCATCGTGTGTAGTGATTTCTGTTGAATACCGCTTGGCGCCGGAACATAAATTTCCTGCGGCTGTGGATGATGCGTACGAATCGCTGGAGTGGATCGCGTCCCATGCGGCAGACTTCGAGATCGACCCTGGCCGGATTGCCGTCGGCGGCGATAGTGCCGGAGGAAACCTGGCGACGGTCGCTTGCCTGATTGCAAAAGAGCGAAAAGGCCCGAATATCGTCCATCAGCTCCTGCTGTATCCATCCGCTGGTCCGGCTGCCGATTACCCTTCCATGGCTGAGAATGCCAAAGGCTATTTGCTGACAGGGGAAATGATGGGCTGGTTCCAAACGCATTACTTGCAGGGCGACGAGGACCGGGCCCACCCTTACTTGTCCCCGATTCTTTCCGAGAATTTGGAAGGATTGCCCCCGGCGACCATCCTTACAGCACAGTACGATCCTTTGCGCGACGTCGGAATCGCTTATGCCGAAAAACTGCAAGCCCAGGGCGTGAAGGTGTTCCACAAGAACTACGCGGATTTGATCCATGGATTTGCGAACTTCTCGGGCTTTGTCCCTGAAGCGCGCCAAGCAGTAGCCGATGGTGCCGAAGAACTGAAAAAATCGTTTGTACAATAAGAAACAATCGATTAGAAAAGCATAAAATCCTAAAAGCCGGAGTCTCTTAAACAGAGGAGACTCCGGCTTTTTTGAATTCCACTTTAGTAGGGAGCCTTCCCAAAACCATGTATCGTACACAATGAGGCAAAACAAAAAATCCCTCAGCGAAACAATATCGCCCGGGACCTGTTTTGTTTTTGAATGATTAACTGCTCCAAGCGCGGCCGGTTATACCGTTGAGCTAATATGAATGGGAGATTGAACAGAACCGCATACACCGCATTTTTCCAAAATGCCCCAATCGGATTCCAAAGCAAGAATAGCGGCGCCGGCAGCATCGCCAGCCAATGTGTCAATTCAGCTCTTCTGGATTCGATGACGAATTGGGTCAAAGATGCGGTATCGAATCCGTGAAGTGCCTGCTTGTTATAGGCACTCTTGAAAAATATGGTTCCCTCCGGGAGACGCCCTTTCCACCCTTTTATCCGAAAAAGCCGCTGCCACAAATCACCATTCAATTCAAAATGGAAGGAGCGAAACAGCCGGTTCTGGCGGACAAACCAGTGAGAAGGAATTTTAAAAGCACAATAAGAAATGCCGAGCTGGAAAATTGTCCATGCAACGGCATCTGCCAACACAAGCCATCCAAGGGATAATTCGATTAAAGGCATTTCCCAATCACCTCGGCACGCTGATTAGATTTGGATATTGCGTCCACACCAATTCCTTATTGGTTCCTTGCCACTTCACGCTCCATAATCTTATCGCTCACTTGCTGGCCGCTGAGTGTGACCATCGGCATGCCTCCGCCAGGGTTTACCGTTCCTCCGACAAAATACAAATTGTCGTAAAGTTCGCTCTGTTTTTGGTGCTTGAAGCCTTTGTTTGCCTTTTTATCAGATACGGTCCCGTAAATAGCGCCGCGGTCGGATCCATAGGTGCGTTCAATATCATGGGGTGTCCAGACATCGCGTGTCACGATATTCTCCCGCAGCCCATGCAGGCCCATGCGCTCCAACTTTTCAAGAACACGTTCTTCAAACTTTATATACTCCTCCGGTGTGAATGGATTCTTTTGGATATACGGAATATGCGGCAAGATTTTTAAGTTCTCGTGTCCGGGAGGTGCTTGTGATGAATCGGTTTTGTTGGTATTGACAACATAAATAGTTGGATCATCCGGCAGCTCATGCTTTTTGAACACTTTCTCCATCTGTTCATGCAGGTTTTCTGAAAAGAAGAAGTTGTGGTGGTTTAAGAAAGGATATTCCTTCTTCACCCCAAGATGCAAGACAAGGCCGGAGCTGGCCGGTTCAAATTTCTTTTCCAGCTTCTGCACAAATTTTTTATCAGCAGCCACCATTTTTTTATAAAACGGGATCACTTCCATATTCGACACGTAGTAATCGGCCGTCTTCACAGATCCGTCTTCAAGTTCAACACCTGTGATTTCCTTGTTGGTGTTTGTGAACACTTGCATCACACCGAGGCCCGTATGGAGCTGGACGCCTTCTTCTTTGGCAAGCTTCGTCAAGCCTTCCGCCAGTTTATGCATCCCGCCCGGCACATACCAGCAGCCTTGGGCATGCTGCATGTAAATCATCATATTCAGTACCGCAGGAGCGCTATAGGGAGAAGAGCCGACATATTTGATGAAATAAGAAAGCATATCCCGCAGATGGGGGTTGCTGATCCTTTTCGAAATCGCCCCATGCATCGTTGAAGTCAGGTCAAATCCTTTTAACGACGGCAGGATTCCTTGCTTGGCAATGACCTCTTTTGTCGTATCCAGGCCCTTTTCAAAGTAGCCCGCTTCCGTCGTGTCATAAAGCCGCTTCGCGTATTTCAAGAAGGCATAATACTCTTTCATATCCTGCCGGCTTAGCCAAGGATTCTCCCGTTCCATCAAACGAAGGTCTCCGTATAAATCCAACACCGTGCCATCCGGAAAGAAAGAGCGCCACTCGCGGTTCAGCCGCTTCATGGGTACGTAATCGGCCATCCGCTTCCCGCTGCCGCGGAAAAGCTTATCGAAAATATGCGGCATCGTCAAAATGGACGGGCCGAGGTCGAAACCGAAGCCATCCTGTTCAAGCCGGTTCAGTTTCCCGCCCAAATGCTCGTTCTTTTCATACAAAGAAACAGCGTACCCGTTTTGAGCAAGAGAAATAGCGGCAGATAGGCCACCGAGCCCTCCACCAATAACGAGTACGGATTTATTAGGATTCGCCATACATGCACCGGCCTTCTGTTCAGTATCGTTTTCTTCTATATAAGTTGAATTAAGGAAATTCATTTTTGCAGATATTCCGCGAAACAGCTGCGCTAAGGAGTTATGCTCCTGCATCGCTTCGCTGGCTTCGTCGCGGGAGCCAAGGACGTGCCATTAATTTTGGCGCCGCCTTGGCGCAGGAGCAATTGTCTTTGCTTTTCCCAAAGCGGCCGAAACGGTGTATAAAAGTGAACGGTCGTTTTACTTATCTGGCCGACTCCGTCAATATGCGGATCATTTCACGTTTAGTCACAAAGTTTTTCTGGGCAAAACAGTCGTAATTGTTTTGGCGGACACTCGCCAGGATTCCTCGATAGACTTGCGCGGAGACTTGAACGGGCATCCGGCTGTCTTTGTCAAAATTTGAAACGCATTCAAGAAACTCGTCATACAGGCCTTCAGCACGATTGGCCAGCCCTTCCCACACTTGGATAAAACTATCGGTGATTTCCGCATTGGCCAACTGGCCAACGCGATAGCCGGCTCGTTGAAGTTCCTCGGCAGGTAGATAGATTCTTCCTTTCTCACGGTAGTCTTCTCCTACATCCCGTAAAATATTCGTCAATTGCATCGCAACACCGAGACTGACCGCTGCGTCCGTGCAATCCACTTTGGAACCGGAAGCGATGATCGGCAAAAGCATGCGGCCGACTGAACCGGCCACGTAATAGCTGTACGTTTCAACATCCTCCAGCGTTTTAGGCGCAGAAAAAGAGATGTCCATCCGCTGCCCTTTGATTTGGTCATAAAAAGGCTCGAGGTCCATTTCGTATGTGTTGAATACCACGCGCAAAGCCCGCCACAGCGGATGGTTGATTTCCTGTTTTTGGCCAAAGCGATCCAGTTCATCTGTTAATTTGTCCAAGGCCGTTAACTGAGCTGCACTTCCAAGGTTTTCATCAACACTATCATCAGCTGTCCGGCAAAATGCGTAAATGGCATAGACAGCCCGGGCTTTTTCCTCGGGAAGCCTTGAAAAGGCATAGTAAAAACTTTTCGAGTGCCGTTTGATGATTTCTTCACAAAATGCGAAGTCGTCTAGGACAGACATTTGAGCAGTCATAGAAAGCTCCCCTTTCAGCGGGTGTGGAATAGGATTCCTTTGTCGTCATGCAAAAGTTCTTCCGTAGCGATTCGTGCGGATAATAAGACAATCGGAACACCAGCTCCTGGGTGTGTGCTGCTTCCTGTAAAGTAAAGGTTTTCGCAATGAGTGGCTTTACTTTGAGGACGCAAATGATTGCTCTGTGCAAGTGTTGGCTGAAGACCGAAAGTAGCTCCGTTATAGGCATTAAAGCGCCGTTCAAAATCAGGCGGCGTCATATACGATTCCGAGACGATCTCCTGTTTAACATTTTCGAAGCCTTTGATTTTTTCCAAGGCATCCAATATATTGCCGCGGTAATGTTGGATCGTTTCATCATTCCATTCATATTGGGAACACGATTTATCAGATACAGGAACAAGAATGTATAATCCGTCTTTCCCTTCAGGCGCCAGGCTCGGATCTAGCTTAGAACCAATATAGACATAAAATGACGCTGTGTCGAGACGCTTTCCTGAAAAGATATCATTTAAATTCCGTTCAAGTTCTTCATTGAAGATAAAGTTGTGGGCATTCGGCACTTCCTCGTACTTTTTGTCCATTCCAAGGTACATCAGGAAGCAAGAACACGAATATTTCATGCTGTCGATTTTCTTATCGGTGTATTTCCCTTTGGCCTTCGGTTCCGTGACCAGATTTTTCATGGCATAAGGGAAGTCGGCATTGCACATCACAAAATCTGAAGGATGGAATTCACCGTTCACCTGAATGCCTATCGCTTGGCCATTGTCGATGACAATCTCGTCCACCGGGGAATTGTAATGGACCGTGCCACCCTTTTCTAAGAACAATCGTTCAAGTGATTGTGCCAGCGTATACATTCCGCCTTTGATGAACCAGACACCATAAAGGAATTCGATCATCGGAATCATTGTGTAGAGAGATGGACCGCTATAAGGAGAAACGCCAATGTATAAGGTTTGGAAGCTGATCATTTGCTTCAGACGTTCGTTTTTAATGTATTTGCTGATGAATGTATCCGCGTTGTCGAACGTCTTCAATTTTAATCCTTGGCGCAGCACCGTCGGATTATAGAAATCTGATGGCTTACGGAAAGGTTTTTGAAGGAAATGCTCTTTTGCGACGACGAAACGGCTGTAAATCTCTTGTATATATTTAAAAAAGCCTTGCGCATCCTCTTCACCAAATGATTCGAGTGTTTTTGTTAACTTAATGAGATCTGAGCTGATTTCGTAATGCTCGTCCCTCTCGCCTTCAAAAAATACGCTGTACATAGGGTCCAGACGTTCCATCGGAATATAGTCATCCGGGTCGACGCCGCATACTTCAAACACTTCACGATAAAGTTCAGGCATCATCACAATGGTCGGCCCTAAGTCAAACTGGTAGCCATCCTGTTGGATTCTATGCATTTTTCCGCCAGGCAGCGCTTCTTTTTCATATAGCGTGACTTCATATCCAGCACATTGCAGCCGGCAAGCACTCGCAAGTCCAGCAACGCCCGCCCCGATAACACTAACTTTCTTTTTCACATGGATCTCCTCAATTCTCACTTTTAGTTGAATGCCTTGTTTGTACAAAGTTTCGCCGAAACATTTTACAACTGATCCTAGAAGACACTTTGATAATGCTTTTAATTCCCCTAACAGAAGATATGAAACCTTATTGTGCGTAATTTTTGTATAATGTTTATATATCATCAGTATAAGGTAATAGAAGTAAAAACACTAGGATCTCATTAAGGAAAGAGGCCAGGCCTAATGAAAACATACCAAGAACATGGTCTCCTTGTAAAAGAAGTAGCCGAACTGACCGGTTTGTCCCGGCAAGTCATCCGCAAATGGGAAGAGCGCTATGGAGTGATCTGCCCGAAACGGCACGAGAATGGCTATAGGTTGTACACATCCCAAGACGTCGGAGTTTTGATGGAAATCTGCAGATTGCGGAACCAGGGCCATTCGATGAAAGAAGCGCTGCACTTGCTCCAGTCGCAGCAGACTCCAGCCCCTGCTCCCCACATGCCATTAAGCGAAGAGGTCCTTGCCCTTTTAAAAAAAGGGGCTATGTACGATGAGGCCGGTTTGTTTCTCTTATTGAAACAAGCACATCACCGCCATGGATTGGAAAAGTTTTTAAGCAGCACCATCCAGCCATTGATGCTGGAAATCGGGAAACTGTGGGCAAGCGGAGAATGGGACGAAAGCCAAGAGACTATCACGAGCCTGGTCGTCCGCGATTTCTTAGTGCAGATCCGGAGAAACTTTGAGCTCGCAGAAGGTTCACCACTCATGCTTGGCTGTTGTTTGCCGTACGAAACGCACGAAATTCCCTTGCACATCATTTTGCTGCAAGCGATGTTGCACGGCTGGCAAACGATTGCCGCCGGCCCTTCCCCAAAGCTGTCATCCATTGAGTACCTGGTAGAACGGCTGCAGCCACAGAAATTATTATTGTCAGCAACGACGACCATGCCGTTCGAACGGAATCCCCGGTTGTTCGACCAGTTGGAGACCATTGCAGAAAAGAACCAATCCACAGAATTCTTTATAGGCGGCCATGGTGTTTTCGACCAAGCGGTTTTTTGGAAGCCGCACAGAATACGGATTGCTTATTCGTTGGGGGAGATTTTTGATGAAGATGGCGATTGATATCGATTTTGTTGATAAAGAGCGAAATTAACCTAAAAAGCCTGTGAAGAAAGCAATGCTTTTCTTCACAGGCTTTTTAGTTAGTAATTAGGTTCACTTCTCGCTTCAAGCGGCGAGAAGCTTGTCTTCAGCGATTTTTTGCATTAAGCTTCACTTCTGAAATCCGGATTTTTTACACGATAGGTCCAGGCGGGTCTGTTTTCAAAGATGCATTCAGAGGCGCTTCCTTTTGGATGGAGTCTGTCATGGACAGAGGCTCCGCGTTTGATGGACTGTAGGCCGGTTCTTCATGGAAACTGATATCCAAGCCCATTTCTTCTTCCTCTCTTGACACGCGCAGCGGCATGAACAGCCCAATGCCTTTCAAAATGAGGAATGTGCCTGCACAGCCAAGGACCAGTGCGGTCCCGACTCCGATTGCCTGATGCATCAGCAGTTCCGGATTGCCGTAAAACAAGCCGTTCTTTCCTGCTTCGTTAACAGCGGTCGTCGCAAACAACCCGGTCGCAAGCGCTCCCCAAATCCCCGCAATCCCGTGGACGCCAAATGCGTCAAGCGTATCATCGTACTTGAAGCGCGATTTCACGAAATGAATGCCGAAATAGCTGACAGGGGCAGCAATCAGGCCGATGATCAAAGCGGCCGGCACTGTGACAAATCCAGCCGCTGGCGTGATGCCGACGAGGCCGGCAATGGCGCCGGTGGCAGTGCCGACAAGAGTCGGTCTGCGGCGGATGCTCCATTCGACGAACAGCCATCCAAGCCCGCCGGCCGCCGCAGCGATTTGTGTATTGGCAAAAACCAACGCCGTCAAGCCATTGGCACCCAGTGCGCTGCCGGCGTTAAATCCGAACCAGCCAAACCAAAGCGTCGCAGCCCCAATCAGGAACAGGACGATGTTATGCGGAGAATGTGACTTTTTCAAATGCTCGAAACGCGGTCCGATGACGATTGCCGCAGTCAGCGCACTGACACCTGACAAAATGTGGACAACGGTTCCCCCGGCAAAGTCGAGTTCGCCAAGCTGCGCCAGCCAGCCGCCTCCCCATACCCAGTGGGCCATCGGGGCATAAATGACGGTTACCCAGACGGCACTGAACAAAATCCAGGCAGGGAATGAGATGCGCCCGGCAATGCCGCCTGAAATAATGGCGACAGTAATCGCCGCAAACGCACATTGGAACATCGCAAATATATAATGCGGAATGGTGTACGTTCCAAATGCCGCTTCAGGCCCTACACCTTGGAATCCGAGATAATCGAAGCCGCCGATAAAGCCGCCGATGTCCGTTCCGAATGCCAGCGTATATCCCCACAGCACCCAAACAATCGTAACAACGAGCAAGCTGACGAAACTATGCATCATCGTGGAGACGACATTCCGGTCGCTTACCAGGCCACCGTAGAAAAGCGCAAGGCCCGGAACGTGCATGAAGATGACAATCGCTGTTGCAACAAGCAACCAAGTCGTGTCACCACTGTCGACTTGCACAGCCGGTGCCGCAGCAAAGGCACTTGCCGCTCCAAAAAAGACCGATAGCAGAACAGCGGCAAGGAAAGCAATGAAAAACTGGCAGCTTTTTTTACCGATCATGTTAACTCCTCCTTTTTACCACATGGAAATTTTTATTGGACTTTGGTGATAATTTGAACCGTGTGTTACGGATGGACATGCGAATGATTTCCGCTTTCTTCGTTTCCGGTTGCATCCACCCCAGCGGCACTCAGGATTCCCGCTGCAGAGACAGCAGAGAGCAAAACCATGGCAAACGGCAAAAGCCTGAGGTTCCGTTTCACATTCGCCGTTTTCGCCGCTTCCTGCCCCATTATATAGAGGAGGCCGAAAACAACAAAAACATAAAAGAGGTCCATTGATATAACGATGAATAGTTCACGCGCTGGCGGTACCATCGCTGCGAGCATGGCCCCCATCATCGCCCCCATGAAACTGGCAGCTGATGCTTCAATGATGCCAACTAAACCGAATAACCGGCCAATCCCAAAAGCGGACAGGAAACTGATGAACACTGACAAGACGGTCGAAACCGCCAAGTCGCCAGGCAGTAGAAACGTAACGATCAAACCGATCGCTGTACTGGAAACCATTCCGTAGGACATAGCCACACATTTCCCCATCGCCGCGTTGATATGAGCTTTCATCTTTTGGCCATTCCAGTAAAAGAACAATGCACAGACAACCAAAAGCAAGGCGCTGATCAGCATCAGCATACACATAACCTCCTTTTTAAAAGCCGGAGGAACCGGTTACCGGCTCCCCAGGACCCTTCATTTGTTTCAATGGCAGCTGTCAAGCTGTTTCATTCCGCACGATTTCGCTTTCGGTGCCGGCCGGGGCAGATCCAAAGCCGGGTTTCGGTCAAAGAAGCCAACGGGTTTCAGCTGGAAGCTTTGGTAAGCGGTCGGCATGACCGGCCAATCCTCTGTCCGGGTAATGTGGTGATGCCCCATTGTGTACCAGACGACAATGTCTTCGTTTTCGATTGGACGGTCCGCTTTGACGTAATGCTCCAAGCTGTCGCCTCCTTTGGACTGGTTCGGGTATTTCCCGGACGCATACATCTGGTCCGGATCGAACTTCGTGACATGCAGGTGGTTTTTGATAAAACCCGCACGCTGGATGACCGTGGCGCTGTCTGCCGCAAACGGATAGCAGTTTTCACCGGTGACGATTTTGTAGCTGACCGGCTGGCCGACATAGTTTTTCGATTCAGGATTCACGATCCGCCAAGTTTTCTGGGTGACGAGATCGATGTTGCTGACAGATTCCGATTCAGTCTTGAAGGTTTTTGCGACCGTGTAGAAGGCGTTGCCGTTCGGGTTTTCCGGACCGGTTTTTTCAGCGACCGTATGGCTTTCCACGAGCGAGTTATTAACGCCGTCAATCATCGGATCGATCCGGAAATTGAAAAAGTGCTGATGGTACGGCGCATTCACTTGCGGAGCAACTTCAGTCCCATATTTCGGCTTTTCCCCTTCATCAAGCGCACCGACATTCAAAATACCGGTCAGCTTCACTTCGCATTCAATCGTGCCGTCCGGATAAAAGGACCAGAAAAAGCCGTAATCATAGTTAGCGACAGTCGCGAAGAACGACAGCACAAGTCGGCGGGAGCGGCGGACATCCACTTGATTGGTCCGCCAGTCCGTATGTTTCCAGGCGATTCCATAGTCTTCCTCGTGCAGGCAGACGGCGTTTTTGATCGTGAACGGTTCTCCTTTGCTGTTGGCCATAACCGCATCGAAATATTGGATATGGCCGACACAGTCGCAGCCGAGCTCCAGTGAATTCGCCAGCTGCCCGATGCCATATTCACCTGCATCGAAGGCATTCTGCCAGTTATGCGCCGGATTCACGTCACTGTATGGGACGACCATTTCCGATAAGGCTGCGCGGTACAAAATCGGCCGCACTGCCCCTTTGTCCTCATAGCCGACCGTATGGAGGACGAGGCCTTCACGCGGCGTAAACCCGAAACGGATTTTCCACTTCTGCCAGTCGATTGAGTGTCCGTCGAATGTAAAACTCGGGCCTTCCGGCTGGATGATGTCGAGCGGTTTGAGATCTGCTCTGACTTCGACCGGGTAGCTTTTAGCTTCTTCCGGCACGTACGCTCCGTCGGTCGGCGGCAGCGGTTTTACGCCGTAGTCTTCAATGCGCACAATTTTCATTTTGTTGACGTCGACCACAGCAATCAGCCCGGTGATCGGATAGGCATAGCCGTTTTCGTTCGCAGCCGGCCGCACCCACGCAAGAGCTCGGACAAGCCGTTTGCCTTCATCTTCCTCGATATTGTAGTAGCCGGCAGACCATGGGTCGACCATGACCAGACTCGGGTCGGTTACGCCTCTTTTAAGCAAAGCCGCCCGGTAATCGGGATCCTGTTTCACCAGCTCTTCTACCATGTCAAACTCATCAAGAATAAATCCAGGCTTGGCGTCCGGAACAAATTCCCATTTCGCCACTTCTTCCGTCTTCAGCGACACGAGCGCTTCATAGGTTTCGTTCGTTTCGGGTTTCAAGATGATAAGCGAAGCCAGCCGGTCGGGCGCTTCGTTTCCGCTAAAATTCAATACAACTTCCTTTGCCGGTTCATGCAGGACCACTTGAGCAAATCGTGCAGAAGGAGCAAGCCCTTGTTTTTCGGAAAGGATGGCGACCGCTCTTGAAATCTCTTCTGCAGTCAATGGCTCGAGTGGATGAATCAGTTTTTCGACTTGTGTAGGTTGTGTTGTCATAAATCAATCTACCTCCATTTTATGTTATGAAAACTAACATTCATTTGTTTCGGTTAGGATAAAACTTATCATAATCCCATTTCCAGCTTAAAAATTGTAAAAAACGAAACCAAATATTATATTTTCTGAATTTTCATGTTATATTTACTAACACGGTATCTCGTTCGTTATTCTTCCCTTTAAATCACGCTGTAAATAAAACAAAAAGGATAACTATTAGCAGCAGCTTTTACTGGCATTCAATTCCCATACATAAATGGTTTTTAGAATCTATTAGTTGAAGGTGGAGATAAAATGGAAAGACCGAAAATGTATTTTCCTTCCCAACCGGAAATTCAGCAGCGCACGAATCAGTATCAGGAACTGAAACCCCTCCATTTGAGTTATGCCCGGGACGTCGCCCTGTTTTATCAGTTCACTACGGATCCCATTTCACCGATCTCCCTTTCATTGATTCCGGACGGCTGTTTTGACCTTCTTTTTTGCTGCGACGAATCACAGCCCGCGGCTTTTCTTTGGACAAGTCCGTACAGCCGGCGGAAACAGCCGGCGTTCATGCCCAATTGCACGTATTTCGGCGTACGTTTTTTTCCGGAACAAAGCTTGTTGAAATTCAAGTTTCCTATGGCTGAATTGCTGGACCAGCAAATCCAATTATTCGATGTGTTTCCCAGCGAGCAAAAGATCATTGAAGAGCTTATTGGCGCAGGTACATTTCAGGAACGCATCCTCGCTTTCATGGCTTTTCTGGACCAGTCCAAAGCCGACCTGGGCAAAGAAATCCGCCTTGTCAAACACGCCATCACAGAGATCTACCGTTCAAAAGGCACAATTAACATCCAGGAAGTCGCATTCGAAGTCGGTTGTTCCGAGCAATATATCCGCAGGCGCTTTGAAGCTTATATCGGGTTCTCCCCAAAGCAATTTTCGCAAGTCGTCAAATTCCAAAACGCCCTTGATTGCTTTCTAGCCGCCGAGCAGCCTGACATGCTGGATATCGTCCACGAAACCGGCTATTATGATCAAGCCCATTTCATCAAGGATTTCAAAAAGTTCATGCAGGTAACGCCCAAGCAATATAAAAAAGAGCAGCAGCAATAAAAAAACCGCCAGGACCTCACTGGTCCTGGCGGTCAGCTTGTTGAAAAGTTAACGTTGTATGAGCGAGCATTCCTTAACCGATAGTTCGCCGACCAGCTGCGAAGCTATTGGCCGAAGTTATTTTGGCCAATAGCTTTGCGACGAGCTTGCGCAGGAGCATATGTTTTAAATGCCGCGGGCGAGCGCCAAGCCACCTCAGCCGCTTCGCAAACCTTGTGCTCCTGCATCGCTACGCTAGCTTCGTCGCAAATGAGTTGGGCAAAAGCAATTTGCCCAACTCATTTCCTGCGGGGTCTCGGCTGTCTCGTCGCTTGCGCTGCCCCGCAGGCAAGACGTTGACCGAAGCAAGCGAGGTCAAGTCTTTGCGACGAAGCGCAGCTGCAGGAGCAGTAGGGTTTTCTCCGCCGCTTGGCTCCCTACCGGGAGAGCAGAAAACACCACCAACAAATTAACCCAAACAATCAGGAGTATAGAGCATCTCTAAAGCGAATGAAAAGAAGTGACATGCAGCGGAAGGCGGCGACTCCTGCGGGAATGGTGCGAGTCCTGAGACCCCGCAGGGAGCGCCAGCGAGCGAGGAGGCTTAGGCCGCACCCCGCGGAAAGCGTCCGCCTGGAGCGCCATGTGAAAAGAGCAACAAGAGTTTCTCGACAGGCTGACCGCCAGGACCTCACTGGTCCTGGCGGTGTTTTGCCGATTTGTTATTTAATGATGAAACCCGCAGCTTCACCATCCCATCTTTGTTCTGCAGTACAGCGGGAATGCTCAATGCGCAAGAAGGCTTGTCTTCGGGAATTTTCCGACGGCTGGAGCCTTCGAATGTCACAGCCTCTTCTTCCAATTGAATGAACCTTTCAGGATTTTTTTCTTAGAATGCAGCTTTCCACTCCATTAGTCGACACGCCGGTCCGCTTTAACGTCCCCTGTATTCCGGACACTTGCGTATTCCCAACACATACCATCTCCGGTAAATCATCGGCAAAGAAGCTGGTTTTGCAGCCCTTGAAACCAAGTTTCGCCTCCCTTTTGCTCAGCCCGGCGCCTCTCAAGAAATAATTTCACAAACTCTGGAGCTCGATATTGGTATACTTACTAGATGACGCTTAAATAAAGCGGGCAAAAAAGGACGGGATGAATTGAGACGATTAACGCCAACAGGCGAATTCATATATACATATGCATATCACGATGATGAAAAAGAATTATGCCATATGGAGATGCGCGCATTTTTCGGCAGAGATACAGAAGAGAAAATCATAAAAAGTGCACGTGACATTGCACCAAACAGAAGCCCATTCATCAAAGAACAGCTTGAAGTGCTGTTTGAAGCTGCGGAGCTATCGGGGATTTTAAAGCAAGCGGCCGGGGTCGACATGGAGACTGCCACATTTAAGGTGATTTTTCCGAAAATCAACGGTCTGGCTTTGGAGGATAAAGTGGATTACTTGGAAAAACGCAATATCGAACGGCAAATCGGCGCCGTCATCACAGGGCGGGCGGATGTCCACTCCCCCGATGTCACTTTCGGGCTGATCCCATTCGGCGGCCGCTGGTATTTTGGCAAGTCCCGGCAAAGTGAATCCATTTGGTTCAAGCACCAACAGAAACCGCGGGAATATTCCACCGCACTTAGTACGAAAGTGGCGCGCGCTGTCGCCAATATCGCGGTCCCAAACCCTGCCGGAATCAAAGCCATTGATCCGTGCTGCGGCATCGGAACGGTATTGGTCGAGGCCTTGTCAATGGGAATCGACATTGTCGGGCGCGACATCAATCCGTTAGTCGTTGAAGGTTCACGGGAAAACATCGCACATTTCGGATTGACGGGCAAAGTCCATTTAGGGCCGATAGCCGACATCACCCAGCAATACGATGTGGCCATTATTGATATGCCCTATAATCTGTATACGCATGCAACGCCTGAAGAACAGCAGGACATCCTGAACCACGCACGGCCTTTCACGGAAAAGCTGCTTGTCGTGACAATCCAAACGATCGACCACATGATCGATCAAGCCGGCTTTACCATCACCGACCGCTGCATCGCGAAAAAAGGATTGTTCCTGCGGGAAATCCTGGTTTGCGAGAGAACGGATGAACGGACAGCGCCCGTTAAAGAATTCCAGGAAGTATAAGAGGTTAATGCAAAGCATCGTTGCGAAACGATGCTTTTTTATTTCATCAATCCTGCCATCCCACGGGCCACACAGAGTTTGAACTGGCGTTTCGTCCGTTCAGCCTGCAGCGAAATCCTCTCCTTCTTCTCTTTCAATGCTGTCTCCCCCTAAAATCGGCACTTAAGTGGAGCTGCTTGATAATAATGTTATTATAAGCTTAACGTAAGGATTATTAATCCTGCTAAATGCATTATCACTTTTAAAATCGATTTCTTTTATTAAGGGGGAACTTTTCATGGGAACTAAAAATGTAATTGAAAAGATATTGGATGTGAAAGAGAAACTTCCCAGAAAGCAAAAACAATTGTGCAATTATCTTTTGGAAAACTATCAAGACATTGGCATTCTCACAGTTAAAGATTTGGCTGTCCTTGCGGGCGTCGGGACCACCACAGTATTGCGCTTAACAAAAGAATTGGGCTATGAGAATTTCTATGACTTGCGAAAAGAATTTTACAATTTGCAGGTGGATGCTGTGAGCAAATGGGACAATGTCCAGGTCTCCTTTCAAGAACAAAATCCCGATCATTCTTTCACCAGCTACAAAACATTGAACGAAGTTTGGGATGAAGGAGTAAAAAACCTTTCCGACACGCTGAATCACCATTTGGTTGAAAACTTCGAAAAAGCGGTCGATTTGATGATGGAATCGCGCAAAATTAATGTTTTTGGCATCCGCCCTTACAAAGCACCGGCCACTTATTTGGACTTGATGTTAAGTGAGTTCAATGCCAAAGTCTATCAATTGAGCAACGACAGCGACTCGTTATTCGACCGGGCTATCCAATTTCAAAAAGATGAAGTGCTGATTCTTTTCGGGTTTGAACCATATACGAAACGCACCATCCAACTCGCAGAAATTGCTGCGGAAAAAAACGTGCCGATTATTTTGTTTACCGATCAGCTTTCATGCCCGATAGTCCCTCAGGCTGCCGTAGTATTGCATGTTGCCGTGTCCCAGAGCCATTATTCTATATTGCCGGTTTTCGCATTGGTCGAAGCCTTGGTATTGGAAATAGGAAAAAGAACTTCCCCTGATTCCATCCGCACTATTAAAGAATTGGTCTCCACCTTAAAATCCGCCGATGTTGTTATTTAGGAGTGAAAACTCCTTTTTTTATTACCCAAAAAGGAATAAATAATCTTTTTTCAAAAGAAAACGTTTACACCCAACCAAAAGGATGATAAATTATAAACAAGTTATCAGAATATTTCTAAAAGGAGAGGTTCTAAATGGTTCAAGCAGAAGTAAATGCACTCAAAAGCAAAACTGTGGAATTCATCTACCTATCTCAAGAAGAATGCATCGAAGCTGGCGGATTGGATATGAAAGGAACATTGCAAGCTATCCAAAAATCCTATGAATTGCATGGACAAAAAGATGTTGTCCAACCTTCAAAACCTGTTATTCGCTGGGGCGGCCCCGAAACAGAGGAAACACGCGGACGCATTATGACAATGCCTTCTTACTTAGGCGGCGATTTGCATGTAGCCGGTATGAAATGGATCCCAAGCATGCCGCAAAACCCGAAAAACCTTGGACAGCCTCGGGCATCTGCCATTATCATCCTTACAGATCCCGACAACGGCTTCCCTCTCGCCATCATGGACGGCACAATTGTAAGCGCCATGAGAACCGGCGCAGCTACTGGCATAGCCGCTAAATACCTGGCCAATCCGAACTCGGAAACGGTCGGAATCATCGGCGCAGGCGTTCAAAGCCGTACCCAATTGATGGCCATTGTTAATGCCATGCCGAATGTCCAACACATTAAAGTTTTTGACTTGAACGCTGAGAAAACTCAAGCATTCGCTGAAGAAATGACGGCCGAATTGCAAGTGAAAGTCGTACCTGCCGCAAGTGCCGAAGAAGCGATCCGCGAATCAGATATTGTCGTGACGGCTACAATGTCGACGTTCCCTTATGTGAAATATGAATGGCTCAAAGAAGGTGCTTTCCATTCCGAGATCTCTTTTTGGGATACAGCTCCAGAAGAAGTTCAGTATTATGACCGGATCATCGTCGATGATTACGACCACGTTGAACATCACGGCGTAGACGTCAGCTACCGCGCCGTTGCAGCCGGATTGGTGAAACGCGAAGAGGTTTCCAATTTGAGTGATATCATGTTGGGCAACGCGCCTGGCCGAACAAACGAGAAAGAAAAAATCATTTTCAATCCGATCGGCATGTCGATCCACGATGTCTCCGAAGCATACCGTGTTTACCAAAATGCGAAAAAACTCGGAATCGGGAACAGCCTTCCTTTGTGGAAGCACCCTCACTGGTCCTGATCCAATTATGAAGGGATGGAACTGTTATGAGCGCATTGAGCAGCACTTTTCAAACACTGGCAAAAAATAAAACCGCCAATAAAATGGCGCTCCGCTATGGCATGCGGTTCGGAGCGAGCCGCTTTGTGGCAGGCGAAAAAGAAGAAGAAGCAATTGAATGTGTAAAAAAGCTCAATAGCAAAGGCTTGCACGCGATGCTGAATTACTTAGGCGAATATGTTTTCACCACCGAAGCAGCAGAAAACGCAACCGTGCATTGCTTGCGCACACTGGAAATGATTCACCGGCACAATTTGCAGAGCAACCTTTCAGTCAAAATTTCTTCGCTCGGCGTGGACATCAGCAAAGAAGTTTGCCTGGCGAATTTAAGACGGATTTTGGATCAGGCGAAAAAATATGGCATTTTCCTGCGAATCGAAATGGAAGACTTCTCGCATTGCCAAGTGACATTGGATATTTACAAAGAACTGCGCAAGGAATACGACAATGTCGGCACCGTCCTTCAAGCCTACCTTTACCGCACATTAGACGATATCGACGATTTAAACCAATACAATGCCAACTTGCGTTTGGTGAAAGGCGCTTACAAAGAAACGTCAGCTGTCGCTTATCAAGACAAAGCAAAAGTTGACCAGAACTACTTGGAGATGATCAAGAAACACCTGGCAAATGGAAATTATGCCGGAATTGCGACTCACGACGACTCCATGGTGGCGGAAATTCTCCACTTTGTCCAAGACCGCGGCATCAGCAAAGACCAGTTTGAATTCCAGATGCTCCATGGCATCCGCGAAGACATGCAAACCGACTTAGCGCAAAAAGGCTATAAGGTCCGTGTATATGTCCCTTACGGAGTGGATTGGTTCGGGTACTTTATGCGCCGCTTGGCGGAACGGCCCGAAAACGTAACTTTTGTCTTACGAAACTTAATGAAATAAGGAGGAAGAAAAATGACAACAATAGCAGTAGAATACAAGAATGCACAAGATACAGATTTCAGCAAAGAGGAAAATGTGGTGGCACTGAAATCGAAAATCAAAGAAACGCGAAACAGCTTAGGCAAGAAATATCCCTACATCATCAACGGCGAGAAAAAGTTTTCGGAAAACGAACTGGTTTCATTAAACCCGGCAAATCCGAATGAAGTTGTCGGTACTGTCAGCAAAGCATCCCAAGAAGAAGCAGAACGTGCAATCCAAAGTGCCTTGCAGGCTTTCGAATCTTGGTCGCGCACACCGGTTGCTGAACGCGCGGACTATTTGTTCAAAGCGGCTGAAGCATTAGAGAAAAAACGGCTTGAACTGGCAAGTGTGATGATTCTTGAAGCCGGGAAAAATTATGCGGAAGCGGATGCAGAAGTGTCTGAAGCAATCGATTTCTTGAACTTCTATGCAACTTCTGCATTGAAATTGGCAAAAGACGACCACAAGCTTATCCGGATCCCTGGCGAAGACAACAAGATGGAATACATTCCTTTAGGTGTCGGGTTCATTGTTCCGCCTTGGAACTTCCCTTTTGCAATTTGCATCGGATTGACGGTATCTGCAGTAGTCACCGGCAATACGGTTTTGTTGAAACCATCTTCGTTGACTCCTGTAATCGCTTATAAGTTTATGGAAGTCATGGAGGAAGTGGGGCTGCCAAAAGGCGTCATTAACTTTGTCCCTGGAGATTCTTCGGATATCGGCGATTACATTACAGGACATCCCCAGACCCGTTTCATCAGCTTTACCGGCTCTAAAGCTGTCGGCCTGCACATCAACGCATTGGCTGCACAAACAGCACCGGGTCAAAAATGGATCAAGCGAGTCAATGCCGAAATGGGCGGAAAAGACGGCGTAGTGGTCGATGAAACAGCAGATTTGGACTTTGTAGCCCAAGAAGTAGTAGAAGCCGCGTTCAGTTTCCAAGGCCAAAAATGTTCGGCAGGCTCCAGATTGATTGTCGTCGAAGAAGTTTACGATGAACTCGTCGAAAAAGTCGTTGCCGTCACCAAAAAGCTCTCGATCGGCACCGGGGAAGAAAATAACCAAGTGGGTCCGGTCATTGATAAAAAGGCTTACAAATCCATTCTGAACTATATTGAAATCGGCAAGCAGGAAGGAAAGCTCGAATTGGGCGGAAAAGCACTTGAGGGCGAAGGGTATTTTATTGAACCGACCGTTATCAGCGGCGTAACCCGCAAAGACAGTATCATGCAAGAGGAGATTTTCGGCCCTGTCCTTGCCATCGCGAAAGCGAAAGACTGGAAAGATGCCATTGATATCTACAACGATACGGAATATGGACTTACGGGCTCTTTCTTCTCGAATGTGGAAGCGCGGCTCGATTTTGCTGCGGAAGAAATGCACTGCGGTAATTTATACCTGAACCGCCGCTGCACTGGCGCTTTAGTAGGCGTTCATCCATTTGGCGGATTTAACATGTCCGGTACAGACTCTAAAGCAGGAAGCTACGACTACATCAAATTGTTCAGCCAAGCTAAAACGGTCACGAAAAGACTTTAAATCTGCATAGCTTCCGCAAGAAAAACCAGTGAAAGGCGGTAAACCGATGGAATATACATTGCCTTTATCTTCAATAATCGCTTTGCTAGTGCCGATGCCCTTGCTTGTCGTATTTTCAATCGTGTCGTTGTTTAGACAATCCAAAGAAACGGAGGACAAGGAAGAAGCCGTCGCTTCTCCTCCCTCCGCGCACCCTATAGCAGAAAAGAGGAACATATCATGAATTACATTACCCTTACGGTTTTTGTTTCATACTTTGCCGTCCTCTTTTTCATCGGGTATTTGGCTTACCGGCGAACCACCAATGTGGAAGACTATATACTGGGCGGCAGACAATTAGGCCCAGTCGTCGGAGGCATCAGCACAGGCGCCTCCGACATGAGCGGCTGGCTTTTGCTCGGATTGCCTGGTGCGATTTACTTGAGCGGGTTATCGGAAATCTGGATTGCGATCGGATTAGCGATCGGAGCATACTTGAACTGGCAGTTTGTAGGCAAACGCATCCGCGTCTATACGCAAGTAGCCAATAATTCCTTGACGCTCCCCGACTTCTTTGAAAACCGGTTCCGCGATAAGTCAAAATCTTTACGGATCATCGCTTCTTCGTTCATCTTGATTTTCTTTGCTTTCTATATTTCTTCCGGTTTAGTCGGCGGTGCCATATTGTTCGAAGCCACATTCGGCATCTCCTATATAACTGCATTGATCGTCGGATCCGTTATTATCATAGGCTACACAATGGTCGGCGGTTTCTTCGCAGTAGCCTGGACGGATTTTTTACAAGGATCGATCATGTTTTTAGCTTTGATCATCATCCCGGTTGCTGCGTTAACGACAATTGGCGATTGGGGCAACTCCGTCAATCAGATCGGTTCAATATCGGCAGAGCATCTGGACGTTTTTGCCGGCACGACCACTTTAGGCGTAGTTTCTCTTTTGGCTTGGGGACTGGGTTACTTTGGGCAACCCCACGTCATCATCCGTTTTATGTCGATGAAGTCGACAAAAGACATTACAGTAGGACGCTCCATCTATACGATTTGGAACGTTGCGGCTCTATTTGGCGCTATATTCACCGGCTTTTTCGGCATCGCTTACTTTGCGGATGCACCACTGGCAAATCCGGAAACAGTATTTATCGAATTTGCCCAAGTGCTCTTTAATCCGTGGGTAACCGGCTTCCTGCTTGTCGCTGTCTTATCTGCAATCATGAGTACGATCAGTTCGCAGCTGCTGATTGCCGCATCGGCGTTATCGGAAGATCTATACAAAGGATTTATCCGCAAAAACGCTTCCCAAAAAGAATTGATGCTGGTAGTGCGGCTAGCGGTCTTGCTCATTTCACTCTTTGCGATCGTATTGGCCTTAAATCCGGACAGCTCCGTATTATCGCTTGTTGCTTATGCGTGGGCAGGGTTTGGCGCAGTATTCGGGCCAGCAATCATCCTTTCGCTGTTTTGGAAAAAAGCAACGAAAAACGGAATTCTTGCCGGCATGCTCGTCGGCGGCATTACCGTCATCGCATGGAGCTTGCTTTCAACTCCGCCAGCAGGCATGGGGCAAGAAGCTGCGGTCATTCCCTTCTATCTCTATGAAATCGTTCCTGGCTTTGTTTTCTCTTGGATCAGCATTGTGGCTGTATCCCTATTCAGAAACAACGTTTCGCAAGAAGTTATCGATGAATTTAATGCAGTCAACGCAAGTAAAATTTAATCGCTTCGAATGATCCATGCAGCATAATTCACAGTCCCAGACTGCGGATATTAAATAAAAAGGCGGTACCAACAACTCTTCGAGTCATTGGTACCGCCTTTTTTTATTCAAAATTTACTGAGAAGGAGTTATAAGCAGGAAAAGGGATACAGACAAGACGTTCAGCTCGAAAACTTGTCTGTTGAGAGATAGTGTAATCCAAGACGCCTTCTGTTATCGAACTCTTACTTCTTTTTGAGGCTCTTTCTTTTTTAACTGTCCAATTCCCAATTCTTTTGCTTCCGCATTGATCGCTTTGAGCAGGCTGAATGTCATCAAAGCAATGATAACCGAAAATGGGAACGCCACGATAATCATTGTATTCTGCAGCGCCTGCAGGCCGCCTGAGTAAAGAAGGACCAGCGCTGTAGCTGAAAGGAAGACGCCCCAGATCATTTTCACTGTATTGCTCGGGATGAGTGAACCGTTTGACGTCATCATGCCAAGAACAAATGTGCCTGAGTCAGCAGACGTGACAAAGAATGTAACAATGATCAGAATGGTTAAAATCGACAAAGCTAAACCGAACGGATACTGCTCCAACAAGCCAAAGAGTGATGCTTCGAGCGGCAATTCAGAAATCGCCGCAGCACCGGTTCTTTCTGCTACAATCGCCGCACTGCCAAATGTCGAGAACCAAATAAACCCGATGACCGATGGGACCAGCAATACGTAAACGACAAACTCCCGGATTGTTCTGCCTCTTGATACACGGGCAATGAAAATGCCTACAAATGGCGACCATGCGATCCACCACGACCAGTAAAAAATCGTCCAGCCATTGATCCACTCGCGGCCTTCGCCATTAAGCGGCGCTAAGCGCAAACTCATATTGACGAATGTCTGAACATAGCTGCCAAGGCTATCTGTAAACAAATTCACGGTAAACATGATCGGCCCGAAAATCAGCACACAAACGAACAAGAGAGCCGTCAACGCCATATTGGTGTTGCTTAAAATCTTGATTCCTTTTTTTAGGCCGGTCGATGCTGAAAGTAAAAACAAAACCGTCAGCACGAGGACGATCACGACTTGAATCCAAAAACTGGATGGAACACCAAACAAATAGGATAAGCCGCTATTGATTTGCGCGGTGCCAAACCCAAGAGTGGTTGCCACCCCAATGACCGTTGACACAACAGCCACTACATCAATCGCTTTTCCGAGGAAACCGTCAACGCGATTGCCAAGAAGCGGGCGCAATGTTTTGCTGATTAACCCGAGCTCACCTTTTCTGAACGTAAAGTAAGCGACTGCCAGCCCGACAATTCCATAAATGGCCCACGCGTGGATGCCCCAATGGAAAAACGTATACCGCATGGCGTCCTTGACTGCCTGGTCGGTTCCCGTTTCGCCGGTTGGCGAACTGATCGCATAGTGGCTGATCGGTTCAGCCGTTCCATAAAAAATCAATCCAATGCCGACACCGGCACTGAAAATCATCGCAATCCAAGTTGGGCGTGAAAACTCAGGTTCTTCATCCTGTTTCCCGAGTTTAATTCGACCAACTGGGCTTAATAAGAGATAGAAACAAACTGCTACAAAAAACACAACAACCAATAAATAGTACCAGCCGAATTTGGCTGTGATAAAAGCCTGCATATTGCCGGTCACTTGCTCCAGCGTATTCGGCATTGTGATGCCAAACAATACAAGCACAATCATAATAGCAAGTGAACTAAAAAAAACACCTGAAACTTTTTTCATATTAAAGTATAGCTCCCGTCTGAAATTATTAGCGGCGGGTTTACTTCAATTGGATAACACATATAACCATGCAAAACCAACATAACTTAATCTTTTTTTTAATGAAGCAATGGTATTTAACCCATAAAACTGTTTCGGCCAGCAAACTAACCTCAACAGTTTTCCACTTAACCAATTGTCCTTAAAAACCTGTCATATCAACCTCTTCCCCTGCTGTTTTAAAGCGGAAGCGAGCGTCATATTTCCAGCCGAAACCGCCCTCTTCCTAATCTATCCCACTTAATTACCGAGCCAGCAATCAATTATACAGGATTTCCATCAAAATTTCATCTGAAATGGTTTAAGATGTCCTGAATTGCCAAATTATTCAGTCCATCAAGCAGTGAAAATGCCCCGTTTCTTCTGGCCTTGAGCCAGGCTGCAGAAAGCGGTTTCTGTATAGTCATGTTATTAATAACCCAAGTTTACTAACAAGAAAGCAGAGGGGAACTGATGCTTCAATTCCCGATCCGCAAAGCCCGGTCTTTGTTCTGCAGCACCGCCAGAATGCTCAATGCGGCAAGCAGGCTCGTCTTCGGATTATTCGGCATCGGATTGTTTTCGACTTGCAGCTTCATCCGGCCGAAATCTCCTTCCGCTTCAATGGTGTGGGTATTCCGCTCGATGGCTGGATCGACGATGACGCGCACTGTCGTTTTCTCGGCCCCGATTCCGGCAAGAGCAAGCACCAACGCCACATTGACATTCTTCGGGAATTTTTCCACGGCTTCATACGCAGAGCCTTCGAATAGCACAGCTTCTTCATCCGTTTCAAGCCCGAGTGATGCTGGTGATTTCCTCGTCGTGATCCCGACTCGTTCCAGCTCGCCAGCCGCTTTGGCTGATTGCAGCAAATCGAGTCCGCCTATTGCACCGGACGGCAAGAAAATTTGCGTGCCTGCAGACTCCGCCATCGTCTTAAGTTCCTCCAAGAACCCGGTATCCTTAAACACGCCGATGCTGCTGACGACGAGGTCTTTCTGATGGGCGGCGACGTCTTTCAAATAGAGGCCCGCCGCTTCCACTGTGGCTGCCTCCACGACAATATCGAGCGGCGCCTCCAAAAACACTTGAAGATTCGTATAGAAGTCAGCTTCAAATTGTTCACTCAACCGTTGTCCGGCTTCCTGATTGCGCCCGAAAATAGCGGTTATCCTCCCGTTGGCCATGTGATTTTGATTTATCTGTTCCAATAAATAAGATGCAATATTGCCTGTTCCGATGATTCCGATGTTCATGGCTGTCCTCCTTATAAAAAATCAGCTTAAATAGTGGTTTCTAATTGGATTGAAGCTATCCCCTTAAACTCCTCCTGTACACAGATACAGTTATCTGAATGAATAAAAACCACACTCGAGGGGATTCTTCCGGGAGTGTGGCAATGCATGGAGTATTTTAGAAATCGTTCAAGATAGTTTTTTGACTTCCTTACAGTTCATCAAATGCTCGGACAGCCGCTTCCGAAACTTGGATATCGTGCTCGACGCTGCTGCCGCTTACGCCGACTGCACCGACGACTTTGCCATCTTTCATGAGCGGAATACCTCCGCCGAACACTACAATACGGCCGTTATTGGTCGTATTCAGGCCATACAGCTCCGCATTTGGCACCGTCGCTTCCGCAAGTCCGGCCGTCGGCATTTTCAAGGCAACGGACGTCCATGCTTTGTTTTGCGCAATGTCAACACTCGCCAGCCACGCATCATCCATCCGGTGAACCGCTACCATATTGCCGCCATCATCGACCACGGAGATCACCATGGCGACCCCCAGATTCGCTGCTTCCTGTTCTGCTGCATCGATCAGTTTCTTCGCTGTTGCCAATGTGATTTTTTCCATTCCTATCGGCCCTTTTCTGTTATCTGTTTTAATCCGCATTGCATCTTCCCAGTTTAACATAGACGGAATATTCATACAGTTCACAGAGGACACTCCTTATAAAACCGTCCCATAAACTTTCAGCAATAGGCATTTTATCGCAGAAGCCAACAGGAGTTCACTTGTCCCGGAGCGACAAAATTCGATAAGCTTGAACAAACCTGCCCTTTACGCACCCGGCCGCAATTCCTGGCCGTTCACCCACTCGCGGACTGTCTCCACAAACGCTTCCGGTTCTTCAATTTCCGGTGTATGGGAACTGTTTTCAAACACATGGAACTCCGCATCCGGAACGAGTCCCGCGTAATACTCTGTCGTTTCCGGCGTGGCTTCATCAAAACGGCCGCATGTGAAAAGGGCCGGAATTTCAATTTCAGGCAGCCGGTCCGTTGCGTCAAAATGCTTCAAGGTCCCGGTGACGGTAAATTCGGAAGCTCCCCACATGAAATTGTAAACTTGCTGGTTCATGTCCTGCAGGTCTTCCTCCATCTCTTTCGGCCATGGGTCGACACGGCATAAATGGCGTTTGTAATAGGCCATCATCGCCTCTTGATATTCCGGAGAATCAGTAGTCTGTTCCCGCTCGCTCCTCTCGATCGTCTCCTGGATCTCCTGCGGAAACTGTTTCAAGTAATTCCGCTGGTCCTGTTCCCATCGCTGCGCGTCCAGCGCCGGTCCCGAGAAAATGACGCTGCGGACGCCGGCCGGCTTTTTGAACAAATAGGAAGCGGCGAGCATCGTCCCCCACGAATGGGCGAGAAGATGGAATTCTTCCAGTTCCAGTGTCTCAACGATTTGCTCCAGCTCTTCCACATAACGCTCCATTGTCCATAAATCCGTGTCCGTCGGCCGGTCCGACTTCCCGCATCCCAACTGGTCATATTGGATTACCGGGCGGTCCGTCCCCAATTGCCGAACCGGATCGCTGTCACTGCTTTTCGATCCGGGCCCCCTATGCAGCACCAATAGCGGCATGCCCGGACCATTGCCGCTGATCCGGTACCAGACATTGCCGCCTGTAACAGGAATAAACCCTTCTTTAACATTTTCCATTCGTCCGTACTCCCTTCTATTTTGGGCTATACATTTACTATTTCCCTCCAAGATGGAAAACCCCTTTATTTTTTGCAGGAGGATGCACAGCTGCAAGGCTTATTAAAACGGTTTCAGTTTGTTCGGTATTGGTGAATTGAAACTGCTATTCCGAAAAACAGCTCTGCTATCCCGCAGGCGCATTCGCCGTTTTGCTCCATAGCAGAAGCTGCATGAAAAAGAAGAGTCAGCCAACTTTCTTGATAGTGTGTAAAAAGGTTCCGGCAATTAAACCGGAACCTTTTTCTTCCTATTGTTATTTCAATAACCTCTTACTTTCCCGGCAAAACCGCTTTTGGAGAAACAAGCCCCGCCTCGACCAGCTCTTCCCAAAAAGCAGCTGGAATCGTGGCCTGCATGGCCTGAAGGTCTTCCTTGATGCGGTCCGGTCTTGTGGAACCCGTCACCACTGCTTTTACAGCTGGGTGGGCGGTTGTAAACTGGAGCGCTGCATCCTTCAAGTTCACGCCGTGATTTTTTGCAACATCCGTAAACCGCTCGACTCTTTTTTTGAGGTCAGGCGTGATTTCCTTGTAATCGAAATAGCCACCGCCAAACAACGCACCCGAGTTGAATGCCCCGCCGATGACGAGCCCGCCGTCTTTTTCCAGCGCCAGCGGCATCATGCGCTCAAGGGCGCGCTCGTGCTGAAGAAGCGTATATTGCGTCGCCGACAAGCTCAGATCCGGATGGGCTTCTTCCAGCTCAAGCGCCACTTCGATCGGCGTTGTCGTATTGACGCCAAGCCCCCACGCTTTAATTACCCCTTCATCCCGAAGGCGGTCCAACACTTTGAACGCGCCTTTCCGCGCTTCATCAAACTTCGTAATCCACTCATCTCCCAGAAAGTCCGGCGAGAGGTCATGCACAAAAACCATATCGAGGCGATCCGTCTTCAAGCGCTTCAGGCTGTCTTCAATCGATTTGAGCGTACCATCCTCCGTATAATCCGTCGCAATCTTATTTTTGCGGCCGTATTCAAACAGCCCCTCTTTCTCTTCCTCTTCGTCCAGGATGATCCGGCCGACCTTCGAACTCAGCAAAAATTCGTCGCGCTTATAGGAAGACAAGATTTCACCAAGCCGCAGTTCAGCGAGTCCCGCCCCATAAAACGGCGCCGTATCAAAATACCGGATGCCTTCGTTCCATGCGGACTGAATCGTCTCCATCGCTTCTTCTTCCGGCACATCCCGGAACATATTGCCGAGCGGCGCAGTTCCGAGGCCGAGCTTGTTCTTTACCGTTACATCGTTTTTCATTTGTAGACACCTCTTTTAGAAAGTTGTTTTTAATCCAAACACATAACAACTATCTACCCGCTGTGGATTTGGGTAAACGGTAGAAGGCAGACTGGGAGAAATCAAAAAGCCTGATTCCCCGTGATGAATATCGAGGAATCAGGCTTTGGTTATGAAAAAATAAATGTATATAGTAGATAAGTTGTCCGTTATCCTTCTCTACTTCCATTATACCGCTAATAAAAAATTATTTATAGACTACTTTTTCCCAAATTCCTGCCCTATACTGTTTTATACCATATTAATCACACAGGAGGCTGATTCATATGAATGACCCTAAAGATGTCTTGGATCCCGGCCCTTTCCTTCACGGAACGAAAGCCCAGTTAAAGCTTGGCGACTTATTGGAACCGCAAAACCCATCCAATTACCAAGAGAAAAGATTAAGTCACATCTACTTCACGGCTACATTGGAAGCTGCGAAATGGGGCGCTGAATTGGCAGTCTCTGATGCCAAAGAACGGATTTATCTTGTCGAACCGCTCGGCGAGTTCGAGAACGACCCGAACTTGACCGACAAACGGTTTCCCGGAAATCCGACGCGCTCGTACCGCTCCAAATCCCCGCTGAAAATCGTCGCTGAATTGGGTTCCTGGCAGCGGCATTCTGATGAAGAGATTGGTCGTATGCTTGCTTCTATACAGGCTTTGCGTGAACAGGGAAAAGCGATTATACTGGATTGATTTTTTAAAGGAATATTCAAGAATGTTTCACGTCATCGAATTGCTTCCGAAATTAACTGAGCCAATTAGCCACCATTTCTTTTTGAAATGGCGGCTAATTTTTTATCATGTATCATTTGTTGGAAATGACAACATTCCCCTTTTTCGCTCCGCTTTCTACATAATGATGCGCTTGGCGCAGCTGTTCCAGCGGGAATATTTGATCAACGACCGGCTTGATCTTGCCGTCTGCCAACAGTTTGTTCAGATAGCGCAAATCTTCGGCTTTATAACCGGCCGCTCCCGCTATGATTTTTCGGTCGCCTTTCTTCGTCGGCAAAAGCCGCCGGAACATTTGGGCAAGGCTCGGATTGCCCATCAGGTAGATGCCTTTAGGCTTCAAGCAGTTGACGGTTTTCGCAAAAGGGCTTTTTCCCGCAACATCGAAAATCACATCATAAGTTTCGCCATTTGCCGTAAAATCTTCTTTCCGGTAATCAATTACGTTGTCCGCACCAATGGATACGAGCATGTCCAGCTTTTCTTCGCTGTCGATGGCCGTCACTTCAGCGCCTGAATTTTTCGCAAGCTGAACAGCCACCGTGCCGATGCTTCCCCCGGCACCGATGACCAGCACTTTTTGGCCGGCTTGGATTCTGGCTTTCCGCAGAAAAAACAAGGCGTTCATTCCGCCTGTCGGAATGGTGGCGGCTTCCTCGAAACTGAGCCCTTCCGGCATGCGGGCGATGGCATAGCTGCCAGGAAGACAGAGATAGTCTGCATAAGCACCAAGCTTCAAGCCAGTTGCACCATATACACGGTCCCCTTTCTTGAATAGCGTCTGCCCAGTTCCCACAGCCTCAACTTCTCCGGAAAATTCCTGCCCCAGTACGTTCGCTCTCGGTTTCCGTACACCGAAAAACAGACGCAGCGGAAGCCGCAGCAACACCGGAAATTTAAAGCTCCGTATCTCACAGTCCCCCGCTGTTACAGTGGATGCGTGAACTTTTATCAGAATTTCAGCGGCTTTCGGCACGGGCTTGTCGAGCTGTTGAAGCTCCAGAACTTCCGGCGGTCCATACTTGGTGCAAACCATAGCTTTCATTTTCTGTCCCCCTTTTTTGTGCAGCGATGCGATAAACCAAATGGAGCATTGCTTACCCGGACACCTTTTCTGAACTCGTCCTCTCCATTGGCCCTTCGAATACCCGCCTCCATTTACTCCTCGTTATACGGCATAGCTTCCAATCCCCCGAGTAACCCGCCTTTGCAGAATGTTGGTTTCTTCCACTCTTCCGGGACCTGGTTGCTCAACCTAGTAACGCTATGGATTGCTTCATTCTCTGATACACACTTTTTTAATCCGTCCGATTCAATGCGAGATTCGAATTTTCCTTCCCTAGTTTTTTATTTTCCGGAAAAACTTTTTGCCAGCCAATCCATAAAGCTGCCAACAAAAGAGCGATATATATGTAAATGCCGTAAGTATAGGAAGCCGCGATGAAATGAACCCCGATAAAGACACCCGTCAGGAGCGAAAGAAGCAGCATCTTCGCGGTTCCTGTATCCTGGGCAAACTCAAACGACGCAGAAAATGGAAAATCGCCTTCATTGACCACTTTGTGCGCAATCAAGGTTTGCAAAAGAGCGCCAAGAAATACAGCAGCCAGATCCGGAACAATTCTCGCTGTGAAAATCCAGACGAAAACAAAGGACACTGCAATGAAAACCGGGAAGTACAATTTTGCGAAAAAGGCTTTTAACGCACCGCTGTGGGCATGTGAGGCCCGCTCGATCGATGCCGCTTTGAAAAGCCAGCTGCCCTTATAGCCTTCTGAAAACTTCAGCATGTAAACAAGGCTCGGAATCATGAAATTGCAGAAGTAGATAAATAAAAACATACTGCTCTTAGAAATCTCTTCCAGCCCTCCTTCCGCCGGATAGCTAAAGACAAAGAGCAACGGGAAGAAAATAGCTATCCCGAGAGCCGGAAAAACCTTCAGCTTGAATTCCCGTTCTTTTTTCATCATAGTTGCAGCAAATCGGAAGAATGTCCGTTCTTCCTTGGAGCGGCAAAAGAGCAGTGCCCCGATTTCATCCAGCCAACTTCTTTTTTGCCTGCGGGTTTTGGTATCGCTCAATAGCTTTTCAAGATTCCGCTCAAATGACGGCATCAATTTTGCATAGCAATAAATGGCAAGGATCGGCACCAATGCGGCCAGTGCGGTAAAAGCCATAAAGTGGCTGGAAAAATCGCCGTTCAGGAAGACTTCAAAAGGTGCTCCGTACCAGAGGGGCGGAATCAGGAGATGCCACCAGCTGAAAACGTACACCGTCTCCACGTTGGCGAATTCAAAAGACCGGATCAATACCTGATACCCCACCACCACTCCGACAGACAGCAGGATTTGCACGTAATTGATGATGTCTTTCAGCTTTTCCCCGTCAAAGAACCGCAAGATAACCAAATACAATAAGGACGTAAGGACGACAACCAACAAAACCGTCAGCAGAAGTTCAATCAGAAAAATCAAGGAAAAAAGGAAGCCGTGTTTATACAATCCCACAAAGAAAGGAATCGCCGTGAAAGACCCAGCCACAAAAGCCATATAAATCATGATATGGACAATTTTTGCCGCGGCAATGGTTTTTCTGCTGATCGGCTTTGTCTGGAGAATGTTCTTGTCCCGGACATCCAGCAGGACAGCTGAAAAATCGGAAATCATGGAAGTCATCAGGATAAAAAGAACGATTCCAAAAACAAGGCTCAGTTGAAAAATATAGTTTTCGCCAATCAGCAAAAACGGGACTAATATCAAACTGTACAGTCCGTATATCCAAAGAGATTTCAGGAACTGGTTGCCTTCTTTCTTTTTGCCGGCATCTTGGAAAATCGTCGGCACACGCCGTTCGTCCATCGTCAATTTGATTTGCAGGATTTTTTCCATTGCCGCATAGTCCACACCGAGTATGGTGAACAATCCTTTAAATATGGATAGAAACTTCAATGATTGAAATTCACGCATCCGCTTTGTCTCCCTGTACGATCGACACGAAATCCCGGGCCTTGCTGCGGTGTTCCGTAAAGCCGGTCAATTGGTTGAAAATCCCGGACAGCGAACCTTCCTTGCTCATTTCCTTCAGTTCTTCAAATGTTCCGTCCGCCACCACTTCCCCTTTCACCAAAAGAACAATGCGGTTGCTGATTTTTTCCACCAGGTCCATGATATGCGACGAATAAAAAATCGTTTTCCCCTGCGCTGCCAGTTGCGCCAGTATTTCCTGGATGACCATCATGCTGTTGGCGTCCAATCCGCTGAGCGGCTCGTCCCAAAACAACAAATCCGGATCATGAAGCAAGCTGGCGATGATCATCACTTTTTGCTTCATGCCTTTAGAAAAGGAAGAAAGCCGGGAATGGCGGACTTCCAGCAAATCGAATTGCTGCAGCAGCAGTTCCGCTTTTGTCTGCGCAGCATCGCGATCCATGCCGTAAAGTTCTCCGGTAAACACCAAATATTCCATCGCCGTCAGGTTGTCGTAAGCTTCCGCATTTTCCGGCACATAACCGATTTTCTTTTTATAAGACGGATCGCCGGAAGAAATATCCTGTCCGAAAACCACCACTTCTCCCTGGTAATCATCAACCAGCCCCAGCATGATTTTTACGGTCGTACTCTTCCCCGCTCCATTCGGCCCTATATAACCGATGATCTGCCCTTTAGTGACTTCGAGGTCGATTCCGTTCAATACATCTTTTCTGCCATATCTCATCTTTAAATTTTTAATTGATAAAACCTTGTCGTTTTCCGCCTCCATCTAAACACCCCTAAACCTAATTGTGTATTTATTCTAACATTTAATTGGTTTAATTTGGGAGTTCGTTCAGATTTAAATTAAATTTAGAAAGCATTTGCTAAAACCGCAAATCGGCTGCTGGTTTAGCTACTCAATTGCTGATCGCTGTTCTTGGTCTTTCCAGTTCTCAATAGTCCGCACGAAGTCGCCTTCACTTTCCCACAATGAAACTTTTTTGATATCCAGCCGTATTGCAGTATAAGAGGTGATGGATCATGAAAAGAAAAATCATTCCATATGTACTGGCGTTTATTTTGGTAGGACTGATTCCCGCTCAAGTATATGCGATCGACTTTGACATTTCGGAAGTCCGGATTGATGTGCAGTTGAACACGGACGGCACAGCGGAGGTCACGGAACAATTTACGTACGAATTTGATGATGATTTTAACGGCATTACCCGAAGTCTGATTGCAAAAAAAGGAACAGCGATTGACAATTTCTCGGCTGCGGAAAACGGCAAGCCGTTAAAAGTGGAAATCGAAGATGGCGTTTACCAGATTTATCGCGCGGGCGACGACGGCGACACGATTGAAATCGAGCTGAGCTACGCTATTACCGACGCAGTCGAAAAATTTGAAGACGGCGCACAGTTTTATTGGGCGTTCTTTGACGAAAGCAACGAAAGCGAATATGGCGACATGACGATTACCGTCACGCCGCCCGCTCCGGCTGAAAATACGGAAACCCTCGGCTACGAGGAAGCCTTCGGCACAGAGCACGTCACAGACGACGGTGCTGCGGTATTCAGTTTGGGCTACGTGCCGGACGGTGAAAACGCCAATGTGCGGGCGATTTTTGAACCTGATCTGTTCCCGGATGCCGCACAGCTCGCCGGCACGGTCCGTGACGATCTTGCCAAAGACCGCGTGAACCTGGAAAACGAAGCGGCGGCTTTCGCCAAGAATCAGCAAACCGCAAAGAACGTCGGGATTCCAGCCATTGCGATTGGCGGCGTTTTGCTGCTGGCCGGGGCTCTAGCATTATGGCTGCGCGCTTCCCAGCGGAAACGGCAAGTCCGCAAGACCCCGTATGAATTTTTTGTACCGAAAGAGTCGATGAGCATTCCGGCGCTGCTTTATTTCACGAACTCGGTGTTCCTGTCTCCGAACGCCATATCGGCAGCCATCATGGAGCTTATGCGAAAAGGCAATATCCGGCAGCTCACGGGAGATCATTTTGAGCTGATCCACCGAAAAACCGATCATGCTCATGAAGCCACTTTGATCCAGCTGTTATTCGACCGCATCGGCGACGGCCAGGAATTCACGCTCCAGCAAGTGGAAGAATTCACGAAAAACGAACTTAATCACGCGGAGTATAACGACGCCATCGCCGAATGGAACAAAGGCGTCAGCCTTGAAGTGAAAGAAAAAGACTACTACGAGAAGCACACGGATCTGCGCGGGGTTGCCGGCATCCTGAGTGCCGTGTTCATCGGACTCGCGATCTATACCGGCATCTACGAACTGTTTCCATGGATGGCTGCTGCCATCGCGCTGGCAATGCTCGCGTTTGGTGTCGCCATCAGCTATTCGCCCCTTACGCTTGAAGGACATGAAATCCGCTTTAACTGGCGCAACCTGAAAGCGGCCATGCAAAATTTGCCCGCGGAGCAATGGGACCGGCTGACGCTGGATGAAAAGCAGCGCGCCTATGCCTACCTGCTCGGCAGCGACCCTAAAACCGCCGAGCGGAAAGCAGCAGCCTTCACTTCCGTTCAAGCGGCAGCTGACGACTCAAGCTTTGTCATGAACCCGATATTCCTGACAGCCATCTTTGTGTCTGCCGGTTCGACCACTACAGCCAGCGCAAGCGGCGGCACGGCCGGTTCCGGTGCAGGAGTCGGCGGCGGGGGCGGCGGATCTGGAGCATTTTGAATCAAGGCATTAAAACAAGTTGCAAGCCGCAACCAGAAATCCATTTTTGTTGGGCCTACTTGCGGCTGATTACATTTCCTATGTTATTAAATGCGGACGCCACCTTCGAAATTTGTTGATTTCAAGGTGGTGTTTTTATTGCAATAAATATTTTCATGTCCCATGAACTTTTTCGGCGCTGCTGTGTCTAATGTATAACAAGAGAGAAATGAGGTGTTGGCTGTGGACGAAATCGAAGTCGCCCGAAAAGCGGTACAAGGCGACGAAGAAGCATTTGTCGCTTTGATGCAACTACATAAAGAAGCGTTGCTGCGGACGGCTTTGGCTTTCCTGAAAAACGAACACGAGGCGCTCGAAGCCCTGCAGGAAACGACTTACCGGGCGTTCAAGAAAATACATACTTTGAAAGAGCCTTCCTACGCAAAAACCTGGCTGATCCGCATCATGATCAATTATTGCCAGGACCAGATAAAAAAAGATAAACGGCATATCAGAAATGGACAAGCTGCCGATTCTTCCGTCTCAGACGATTTGGCGCAGCTTGAATTGCAGGAAGCTTTGAGCACGCTGTCCCCTACCGAGCAGCAATTGATTTACATGAAATATTTTCAGGACGTCAAGATCAAAGACATCGCGGCCATCGAGAAGATTCCGGAAGGCACCGTGAAATCCCGGCTGCACAAAACCTTGCGGCGGCTTCGCAGCCATTTTGAAGGCAAAGGAGAGATTGACCATGTATGAGAAAGAGGAACAGAAATTGAATAATTTCAAAGGCCACTTGGAACAGATCCCTCTGTCTTTAGATGCTGCAGACGACGCCATCATGCAGGGACTCGAGCGGGCAAAGCGCGAAAAAAAGCAAATCCGTGCCAATCGCAAACGGATGCTTTGGAGCCTGGCTGCAGCTGCACTCCTCATTCTTACGTTAGTGACGACAATCCGTGTGTCCCCCGCTTTTGCTAACGCAGTCGCGTCGATTCCCGGACTGGAGAAATTCGTCGAGCTGATCCAAAACGACAAGGGCTTGAGCGCGGTATTTGAAAACGACTATTACCAGCCAATCGGCGAATCGCAAACCATCGGGAATGCGACATTAACAGTGGACGGCGTCATTCTGGACGAGTCGGGAATGAATATTTTCTATACCATTGAATCGACGGTGGACATGGACGACATCACCATCCTCGCGCCTGTTCTGGAGAATCAGCAAGAAGTTCCGCCTTCCAGCATTTCATTCAATCATCCGATTTCCCAGGAAGATTCACCGAAAATCTATCGAGATATCCTGGGCTTTACGTTTGAAGAACCGGTGAGGTTTGAAGATTTAGCATTCACACTTGATCTGAAAACGAAATTAGACGGCAAAGAAGTCGACTTTTCCGTGCCATTCGCAGTGCCCGAGAATGTGAAATCCAGCGTCACTTATGAGATGAACGAAGAAGTGGAAGTGGAAGGACAGAAGTTCACCATTGAAAACGTGACAATCCACCCGCTGCGTGTCGGAGTGAAGATTGCATTCGATCCGGCTAACACAAAAAAAATCCTTCAGTTCGAGGATATGCGCCTGGAGGATGAAAACGGCGAAATCTGGAGCTCTATCTCAAACGGAATTTCGGCCCATGGCGATATCGACGACGGCGAGCTGACTTATTTCCTTCAAAGCAATTACTTCGAGAAACCCGAAGAGCTGTACCTGCGCATCAATAAAATGCAGGCGGTCGATCTGGAAGACGCTTATTTTTTAGTGGATACCGATAAGGAGAAATTGCTTCATAGCCCGAAAGACGGCCGGTTGAAGCTGACCAAGGCAAGCCGGACTGGATTTGAAATGACCATGGAAGTGGAACAAAAACCGGAACACATATATGGAATCGACAAGAAAATCACGGATGCCAATGGCGCCCTCATGGATCTGCAGCATTCGGGAATATCAGATGGATATGATGGCGTACAAACCATTGATATCGGCTTTGAGGACAACGGCTACGCAAATCCGGTGAAAGTTGAATTGTTCGCCTACCCGAATTACATCAATGGCGATGTGAAGGTTGAATTGAAAAAATGACAGTTTTAAAAGGCAGAGACCGGATGAGCGGTCTCTGCCTTTATGGTATTTCCAACTTACATCTATTTGGGCACATACGCATAGACTTTTTCTTCATCCGTAATTTCAAACAACAGCTCAGAAGGAACTTCTTGGGATGATATTTTTTGTTGGCTTATTTTCAAGGGAGCGACTTCTTTCAACGCCTCAAGATTTCTGTATTTCAACGCTTTTACGCCAAAGTGCAATTTCACTTTATAGTTTTCTTCGATATTATTCACTTTGCTTTCAATCACACCAATAATTTTATTGTTTTCAGCAATCACTTCATCTAAAGCTTGGGATCTCGAATTTTCTTCCTGGTAATTCCTTACTGCGGTCAGATAAGGCTCATAACATTCTTCAATGAATTTTATGTTCAACAACACCAGTTCTTGTTTATTGTTGAATGTCTCAATCAGTCTCTTATAATCCTTTATGATTGCAGCTTCGCCCCATTTGCGGACAACTTCATGTTCCTTCAATCGGTCAATGCTTTCGCCTATTCCATTAAGATCCTTATTCAGAACCTTCAAATCCTCAAGAGTGGCCGTGTAGAGATCTTCCACTTTTTGATCTTCCACGCCGCCAAGCATGATGCCGTTGCTTCTGAAGCGCCCAATGACTTCCCGGAAATAACTGAACCTTGCTTCGATTTTTCCAGCAAAGTCATTGTCCCGGTTTTGCAATAACACATCTAATTTTCCTTCGATCTTTTTCAACGAACTCTGGATTTCAATCAATTGCTGCTGCCCGACCACAGCTGTCAGCAGATTGAAACTCGCGTGCGCCACCAGTTTCGGATCGATTTTCTTCACCAATGTCGCTTGTGCGTAAATCCCTTTTACGCCTTCTTTTTTAACCGCCGGGAGATACCCTTTGCCGTCTGCTTTTCCGATAAGATTCATGCTCTTATCCTTTAACCCTTTTACAACTTCAGGACTAAACTCCACCTTGTATGTTTTACGGTCTTGGATGACCCTTGCCCCCGCTTCAAGAGTACGCAGAAGATCCATCTTTAAAATTGCCGGAATTTCAATTTTTCTATATTGTTCTTTTACTGTGTCTTCATTTGGAACTTCTGAAACGCGGGGCACGAATTGTTCATAAGGATCTTCTTCTATAGGAGTTTCTTCTATATCTGGATCAGGTTCTTCAGTTTCTGCTTCATTTTCTTGAATCGATGCCTTTTCGCCATCGGAAGATGCTGCGTTTCTTCCTCTAAGGTAAATAAAAAGAGCGCCTATCAAAATCACCAAAACCACTGCTATTAGAAGGATATTCTCCACACGCTAACCCTCATCTCTTTTAATTTGCTTTGAAATGGATCTAAGCAATATTGTAATTTTTCTACCATTGTAATTACAGCTTGATTCATATACCTGCAAGTAAGTATTACTTATGCCTAGTTGATATGATTATAAGCAATAACACAGCTGCTTAACAGCACGCCGCTTTTAAATCCCCTCTATGGGTATTTGTTAAACTGCACTAGACGGCTTTTTGCTGTTATCACCTTGCCCTTCTAGCGTTTATCTCTATTCCTTCCGGGAATATAAAGAAAAACTGCTAAGAGAGGGGTATTTTATGAGCCAGCACGAATCATCTACACAAGAAACAAACATTGAAAAAATGAACGAACTCGTTGAAGAAAAAAACAAGGAAACGTCGGAAAAACAACATTCCGATCCGCAAGCACAAAGAAACCAATCGTTGCAAGACCAGGCGCACACCCCAGATGAAAACAATAAACTAACGAACAGAAACAATAACCGGACTCCCTGATCTGTTATTTCGGCTTTGTAATTTAAAATTTTTTCCAAGCAGCGGGTTCCGATTTCTATCGCTAAAATCCAAGAATGCAAACAACAACAACGACTAGCAAATTGTTCCTTAAATTGTTAGTCGTTTTTGTTTGTAATGTAAAATGCGCCCTGTTTATTTGGTCTAGGAATAAGGAGATAGCCATGTATATGTTATCAACCAATAGGAGGAGATCATTTTGAGAATTATTGTTGCTGGAGGAGATGGATTTTGCGGATGGCCTACCGCCTTGTACCTATCGAAACAAGGGCATGATGTAGCCATCATCGATAGTATGGTGAGAAGGAAGATAGACGAAGAACTCCGATCCAATTCCATCACGCCGATTGCAAGCCTAGCCGAGCGTACAGCCAAGTGGAAAGAGCTGACAGGAAAAGAGATTCGTATCTATATGGGAGACTTGCAGCATTTCGATTTCCTGAAGCTGGTCATGGAACAGGAAATGCCGGAAGCATTCGTCCATTTTGCAGAACAGCGCTCAGCCCCTTATTCCATGATCGACCGGGAACATGCTGTCTATACCCAAGTCAACAATGTGGTCGGCACATTGAATGTGCTTTACGCCATCAAAGAAATCGTGCCCGACTGCCACCTTATCAAACTCGGCACGATGGGCGAATACGGAACGCCGAATATCCCGATTGAGGAAGGATACCTGGAAGTTGAGCACAAAGGCCGCAAAGACCGCCTCCCCTTCCCTAAACAGCCCGGATCCTATTACCATTTATCGAAAGTCCATGACAGCCATAACATCATGTTTGCCTGCCGGATGTGGGGTATACGCGCAACCGATTTAAATCAAGGTGTGGTTTATGGTTTGTCTACCGATGAAACCGATATGGATCCTGTTCTTGCGAACCGCCTCGACTACGATGGCGTATTCGGCACGGCCTTGAACCGCTTTATCATCCAATCCGCCATTGGCCATGATTTGACCGTTTACGGAAAAGGCGGCCAGACCCGGGGTTTCCTGCATATCCAGGATACTGTGCGCTGCATTGAAATCGCCGCTGAAAATCCAGCAGATCCTGGCGAGTTCCGTGTCTTCAACCAGTTCACAGAGCTCTTTTCGGTTTTGGATTTGGCAAAGATGGTTTTGAAAGTCGCTCAAGAAGAAGGATTGGATACAAAAATCTCCAATCTGGAAAACCCCCGCATTGAAAAAGAAGAACATTTCTTTGAAGCAGTCAATACGAATTTATTGGATTTGGGGCTGCAGCCGCAACTGCTGACAGATGATGTAATCCGCAACATTTTAAAAACAGTCCTTCTACACAAAGACCGGGTCATCAAAGAAAATGTTCTTCCGAATGTGAAGTGGAAATAACGGGAGGTCGCTTTCATGAAAATTATGATCATCACCGAAACGTTCCTGCCCTCGACGGATGGGGTTGTGACCAGGCTGACCGCCTGTATCCGCTGGCTGCACAAAGACGGCCATGAAGTGCAGATTGTGGCGCCGGACCTCGGGGTCTATGAATTTGACGGTGCGGAAGTGAAAGGCGTCCCCGCCTACGCATTCTTTTTTTACCGTTCCAAAAAATTTGCCTTCCCGAATAAAATCGTCAAAAAATACATCAAAGACTTCGACCCTGATGTAATCCATGTCGTCAACCCGGCGGTTGTCGGCTATTCCGGGGTCAACTACGCCAAAAAATTGGATATCCCGTTGGTCGCTTCCTATCATACGAACATCCCCCAGTATATGACGTATTACAAGCTGGGGATGTTCAACGGACTAATGTGGTGGCATTTGCGGAAAATGCACAACAAAGCAGCGGTCAATCTTTGCACGTCCAATACCGTCCAACAGGAACTGACCGAAAGAGGCTTCGAACGGATGCAGCTCTGGAAACGCGGAGTGGATTTGGAAAAATTCAATCCCCGCCATTCCAGCGAGGCGATGAGAAATCTATTATCCGGCGGCAAAAAAGAAAAAATTCTTCTGCTCTATGTAGGCCGCTTGGCGGCTGAGAAAGAAATCGAGAAAATCCGCAGTATATTATTGGGATCTGACCGATTTTGCCTGGCGATTGTTGGAGACGGCCCTCACCGCAGTTCGCTGGAAAAGCATTTCAATGGAACAGACACCGTCTTTACCGGCTTCCTGCACGGGGACGAACTGGCTTCCGCTTTTGCTTCTTCCGATGTTTTCGTCTTCCCTTCCACTACCGAGACATTGGGACTTGTGATTATGGAAGCGATGGCTTCCGGCCTGCCAATCATTGCGGCGGAAAGCGGACCGACGAAAGAACAAGTGGTTTCAGGAAGGAATGGCTTACTGTACGACAAGGAAGATCCCGCTAGCTTCCAAGAAACCATTTTACAGCTGGAAGATGAAAACTTGCGCCGAACACTTGCGGAACAAGCTGTGATCGACGTATCGGAACTGGGCTGGGCAGCCGCTGCAGAACAAATACGCGACATCTACCTGCAAGTGGCTGAAGCCAAAAACAGCGTTTCTTCCAAGCCAGTGGAAACTTCGTAAACGATTAAATTCCGGATTTTGAGAACAGAGGGATCGCATGGAGCAAAAGCAAAAAAGGCGCACGCCTATTCAGACCCTGCAATTCAGCATCATTGGAATTGCAAACGCTGTTGTGGATATCGGTTCCCTGAATTTGCTGCTGTTCTTCTTTCCTACTGACGAACGATGGATGCTGTCGATTTTAAACACGATCGCCTATTCATTAGCAGTGGCAAACAGCTATATATGGAATTCCCTCATCACTTTTCGCCACGCGGCGGAAGGCAGCGCCAAGCAGCGAATCGGCTTTGTCCTGCAAGGCGGCTTTAGCCTTTTGATCAATACCGGCATCTTTTTGGCAGCTAATGAAATTCTTAAGCTTTTCGGGATCCCTGACTGGCTCCGTTATAACCTTGCCAAAGGCATTGCGATGTTCTCATCTTTTACAGCCAGCTTTTTTATGATCAAATATCTGGTATTCAAGGATTTTAAACAGAAGAAATGAACTGATTGGGTTTGGTAATTTTCAAGCAGTTGAATGGACTATCCGAAAACTTCAAAATACTTTCTGTTCTGGGGTGAATACTTTCCATTTCGAATAAAATACTTTCCAAAACAGCCTGTTTACTTTCCGTTCTCAAATTTCTCATCGTAAAGAGGATAACCCAGCACATAATGGGTCATCCTCTTTTTTATTCCTTATCGGGCTGCGCATCCTTCGCTGATGTTGTTAATTCAACTAAATTCTCGCTTCCCTAGCAAAACTGCTTTCGGAGAAACAAGCGCGGCATCCTTCAAGTTCACGCGTGATTCTTAGCGACATCCGTATACCGCTCTACTCGCTTTTTGAGGTCAGGTGTGATTTCCTTGTAATCATTGTCAGCGGTTTTATAAGTTCTTTATTCGAATGGATTCAAGTGGTTCCATCGCTGCATAGAATGGATTCATTATGGTAAATCATACTGTCTAGCTTCAATTGTGTTCGGCGCATGGTTGATCTACACACCCGAATTTGATTTAAACCCATGCTCTTTTGGGTAAACAGAAGTTTAGAATTCTATTTAGGAGGCGCAGCGCTATGAAAAAAACAGCAGTGGTTGCTGGAGCTACAGGAGTTATCGGCAAATATATCATCGATTATTTCAAAGATCAGGAAGATTGGACAGTGATCGGCCTTGCCCGGAATATCCCGGAAGATGAGCCGAACGTCCGCTATATCTCCGTGAATATGCTGGAGCCGGATGAGATGAACCTAAAATTATCCTCACTTGGGGATGCAACTCATTTTATCTACGCGGCCTATCAAGACTATGAAGCGGATCCTCAGCAGCAAGTTGACGTGAACTTGGCCATGTTCAAAAACACATTGGATGCGATAGAGGAAAATGCGCCTGCTCTGGAGCGGGTCATTTTGATGCAAGGAGCCAAAGCATACGGCGTTCACCTTGGGCCGATCAAGACACCTGCCAAAGAAACCGATGCACGCCACATGCCGCCAAACTTCTATTACGACCAGGAGGACTATATGCGGGAAGCCCAGCTAGGCAAGGAATGGACTTGGACCATTTTGCGGCCGGATGTCGTATGTGGATTTTCAATTGGAAAACCGATGAACCTTGCGATGGTCATCGGCGCCTATGCAGCCATTTCAAAAGAGCTTGGCCTGCCGCTGCGCTTCCCTGGAAAAGCCTATCCGTTCCTTGCACAGATGACCGATGCCACGTTGCTCGCACGCTGCACACTTTGGGCAGCATTAGAAGAAAGATGCGCATTTGAAACGTTCAATGTAACAAATGGCGATTTTTTCCGGTGGGAAGATATGTGGAAACAGATTGCCGATTTTTTCGGTATGGAATCCGCCCCGCCGAAACCGCCGATCTCGTTGACACGCATGATGGCGGATAAAGAAAAATTGTGGCAGCAGATGGTGGAAAAGTATGATTTGCAGGACATTCCCTATCAGAAACTCGCTCTTTGGGGATTCGGGGATTTCATCTTTAATTGCGATTACGATGTCATGTCGGATACGACGAAACTTCGGAAATTCGGTTTTTTAGAGTTCGTCGACACCGAAGAAATGTTTTTGAAACTCTTCACTGAGTTCCAGGAAAGCAACGTGTTGCCCCGTATATAAGCAAGCGTCAAACAGCTGTTTACCCAAATCGACAGCAGAAGGAAATCGAATCATTCAAGAAACTGAAAGCATGCTTAAGGAGGATGAAAATTGGAACAGAAACTAGCAGTAACCAATGATGTACTGTTTTTCGCTTTTAAATATGCATTAGGCAGCAGTTCAGATGAATCTGTACTTGTGATTGATACACTCAAAGAAAATATTAAGAGCATAGAAGCAGTTGATCTGAGAGAATATATCCGTGAAATATATGAATTTAGAAATTCAGGCAAGATTACAGATGAAGCGGCTTGGCTGGATTTTGTAGATTATCTTCAGGAAGAATTACAGAGCAGAGAGTAATAAAAAAGCGCTTCAATCACGCTGATATATAGAAATCCGCTTCATTGTTAAATGAAGCGGATTTTTTATGTGAGATCACTCTATACTTCAAATTATGTTTGCCACATGAGGGCATTTAGTTCGTTAAGGCACTCCCGATATGCTCCGATTGACGCTCTATCCGGATTGAACTTTCCGCTCGAACCTCCCCTGTTCCTATAGCCAATTATATTCTTTGCATTGAAGATTATATTCTTTGCATTGAAGATTTTATTCTCCGATAAATGCAAAAGCAGCCAGCGGTTTTATCGGACCTGAAGTTAAGGCATGTTTCAATAACCCCATTTCCGACTCGATCAAGCCCTTCAGCTTTACCGGCATCCGTCCGAAGGCTTCGGTTTTCGCTTCGAAATCGGCGAGAAGCTGCTGCACTTCCCACTCGCCGTCCTGCAAATCAGGCGAATCGATTGACTCTTCAGCCGTGATGGTCCAGCCTGCCTGCTTGGCGATGGGGCGAAGGCTATCCGGCGTGAACAAGGTGCGGACATTCGATTCGCTGGTTTCTTTGAACGCCTCGTACTGGGCCTGGATCAGCACCGACAAGAAATGCGGATACTGGTCAATCCGGCTGACCCGCATGTCCCACTCGGCAAAGCACAACTTTTTGCCCCAGCCCCTCAGTTTTTTCAGAACGGCCTCCAGTTCGTCGGCCGACTGCATATACCAGGAACTATGGGACAAGACGATGGCATCAAATTCTTTTTCCCGGAATTCAATTTTCTCAGATAAAATATCCGTTTCGAAATCCACACGGATGCGTTCGCCCAAGCGGGATTGCTTCAACTTGCCGATTGCATCGCCCAGCGTAATCGGCATGCCGTAATCCGCCGGGGCGATATCAATGCCGTGCACCCTTCCCGCCTCCCCGGCAAGATGTGCTAATACCGCCGTCGTATCCCCTTGGCCGCAGCCGATTTCAAGTATCTTGTCCCCCGCTTTGATCTCCCAGAATTCGGCCAATTTCAACCGGTGGGCTGTCTGGATTTTTTGTATGCTGCTGTCGCCGCCTGCAATGGCCATGCAGGCGGTGATTTCGTCGATTGTTTGTTGGGTCATTAGTGGGCTCCTTTTGTTTAAATGCTGTCAGCTTATCTTATTCTACAGCGGGAGCGGCCAATCCTTTTTCATGAGCAGCTCCGAGTGGACGCTGCCGCTTTTACTTTGCGAATGGAAAAGCCATCTATGAGGCTGCCCGGAAAATGGGGGTTCTTGTATCTGAAGCAAGATTTAACGAGAAGTACTCGGGAGACTTTGAATGGTAAGCTACTTTACTTCATTTCGCTTCCTACGGAGCAACATAGTGCCCCAAACACTTTATAAAGGAGAATAAAATGAAAAACCAAACCTATAATGCTCATGCACCAGATATGATTGTTATTTTCCCTGGGCAACTACTTCTAATTTAAACTGATGAAATTTTCTTTGGTACAAGGCCAATTTTTTATAACACTGAATTGACAATTCTAATATGATTGTTTTTTTACTTTTGGCCTAATAGCAAATAAAATAATTAGTCTATAGACATATATTTTATTTTATTTTTTCTTAACAGGGTAGAGAAAAATGTAATAATATGTTATAAATGTTAAGAATAGAATTGAAAGGGTGTTTGTATTGGGTTCAAAAGAAAAAGTGAAAAAACCATTCTATAAAAAATGGTGGGTGTGGCTAATAGCAATTATTATAATTTTCGCTATCGGTTCTCCAAAAGAAGAAACAGAAAAAGCATCTGAAAGTGTTGCACCTGCTGAAACTGAAGCAGCTGAAACAACAAATGCAACTGAAGAAACAACTTCAACCGAAGCTAAGACTGAAGAAGAATCAGAAGAAGCTGAAGTAGTTGAGGAAGAGGAAGTAGAAGTAGAAGAGATACCGAGAGAACATAAAGCTGCTTTACAAAAAGCAGAATCCTATGCTCAAACTATGCATATGTCCAAAAAAGCTATCTATGATCAGCTAGTATCTGAATATGGTGAACAATTCCCAGAAGAAGCGGCACAATACGCCATGGACAATCTTGAGTATGATTGGAAGGCAAATGCATTAAAAAAAGCAGAATCCTATGCCGAAGATATGGCGATGTCTACATCAGCGGTTTATGATCAATTAGTTTCTGAATATGGTGAGCAGTTCACTCCTGAAGAAGCGCAATATGCTATTGATAATCTAAAATAAAGCATAAAAAAGATACGAGTTATTTCTCGTATCTTTTTTATGCTTTAGATAGTATTGGCCCAGTAAAGCAGAACAGTTCCGAAATAGTTTATAAAATTGAATTACTCAGAGCTTCTAGCAGATTCCAGAGTGTCCCTATATCTAGTGCAACTATGACTACTTAAGTTATATTTTTTAAATGCAATGAAGATCCTTTTCTTTCTTGACTTTGTGAATTTTTTATACATTGATTTTAAACGATGAAACTGATTCTGATAAAGGAGGCAATTTATTTATAGCTTATACTATGTTTGACACATTAGAGCAATTCAGTTCGCCAAAGCAATCTTGATATGTTCCAAATGATGCTCTTCGTGCCAGCACAGTTTCGCGAGTTTCGTTGCGACGCTGATTTCACCGTTCGTTTCGTGGGTAAAGACGCGGTCCAATTGCCCTTCCGTCACATGCTGCCCAAGTGCGACGATTCGTTCGTTCAAGCCTTCCAGCATCCGGATTGAACTTTCCACCGGCAGGTCATTGTCCGGAAGCGCCGCCCATTTTTCCTGATCAAAAGCGGGAACCGTCGGATTCGCATCCGTCAACGCCAGCTTCAGGCGCTGATACATATTGAGCTGCGAATCCGCGATATGATGCACCAACTGGCGGACAGTCCAGCTGCCTTCCCGGTACGTCTTGCTCAATTGCTCGTCATCCAGTCCATCGACCGCTTGCCGCAGCCGCGTGGTATAACTTTCGATTTTCCCCAGCCAGCCTTGCACATCTTCAGCTTTCACGTTTTCAGGAACCTCTAATTTTCCAATGGGAAATTTCACATCCATTTTTCCAACCTCTTTTCCTTATCCGTATTTGTGGAGTCTCGTATTACGCCCAATATACCAATGGGTTTGGATTTTGTAAACTGGCTGACTGTGCGCTCGAATGCAGAGTCCCGATTGCACCTTCCACCCCACTATTTGTAGTTATGGATTTTCTTTCTATCCAGAGCCAGTTTTATTATAACGAGGATATGAGCCGATCAATCATTTAATACAAATAATTCCAAACATTAATTTATTATTTCCTATTATTTACCTTTCTAATCATGTTATAGTCATCTTTGGAAACAGCAATATAGAGGAGGAAATAATAAATGAGTGTTGTATTTATATTATTGTTGCTGGTTGCCTTACTGGCTTTTGCTGCGAGCATCGTGATGTTACTTCTCAGTGCTTTGTTCAAAAAAGGGCTGACTGTTAAGCAAGCTGGCCTTGCGGCGGGTGTTTCATTTGCAGTGATAATTGGTTCTGCTATTGGCGTCGGATTTACAGCAGAAGAAGTTGAAACTGCAGCCGACGTCGAAAGTGAACAAATGGAAGCGCAGAAACAAAAAGCGGACGAGGAAAAAGCTGAAGAACAACGTATTGCCCAAGAAGAAATTGAGAAACAGGCTGCGGAAGAAAAGGAAAAAGCGGCGGCTGAGAAGCTTGCGAAAGAGAAAGAAGCCGAAGAAAAAGCGAAGGCTGAAGAGCTTGCGAAAGAGAAAGAAGCCGAAGAAAAAGCGAAGGCTGAAGAGCTTGCGAAAGAGAAAGAAGCGCAGGAACTGGCTGCAAAAGAAAAAGCAGCTGCAGAAGCAGAAGCCCAAAAAAATAATGAATTGTTCGCAGGATACGAACTTATCGAAGTTGATGGCGGTGAATTGTCTGGATATCGCGAACCTAAAGTTGTTGTAGACATTGGGTATGGGGACCGTGAATATTGGGCATTTACGAATGAACACGGGCAACTGGTGCGTGTCGTTGCAGCCGAAATCATTGTACAGGATGACAATAGCGAACCTGTATTATCGACTGGCAGATATTACTCAGATGAGGCGAAGGTTCCTGGCGTCGAAAGTGATATTTTAGACGAAGGGCATGTCATTGCGGATTCTCTCGGAGGGGTATCGAATGCCTATAATATCACCCCACAGGAAAGCACGCTTAACCGGCATGGTGATCAAGCTTATATGGAAGATGCCATCCGCGATGCAGGCGGTGCGACCGATTTTGAAGCCATCATCACCTACCCGGATACGGAAACGCAGATTCCTTCAAGTTATCAGTATTCGTATACGGTAATGGGCAACGAAGTCGTTGATACATTTGACAACGTGAACCCTGATGAAGTAAACGCGTCACTCGGTTTAACCGACAGTGAACCTGCTGAGTCAAGCCCTGCAGCTCCAGAGAGTGCCCCTGCGGAGTCAGCCCCTGCAAACACAGGCGGAGATGTTTCCAGTGTGGATCTAAACGGCAATGGACAAGTGACGATTAGCGAAGCAAAAGCAGCAGGCTTCCCTATGCCGATTACCAGCAATCATTGGTTATATCAGTATATGGATGATCGAGATGGTGATGGTATGGTCGGCGAGTAAGCCCTAAGAGTATGTACTGATTTGCACTGAAGATTTACTTCCACGGGAGTAGATTTTCCGAAAAAGAAATCCGCCCTCTAGTTGAAGAGGGCGGATTTTTTGTATATGCGGAATGCTGTTTGACACAAGGAAAGGGTTTCTTAATCGGCATTCCGATACCTGAACAAAGATTCGTATGAATGAACCCGGTAATCGGTTTCAAAGGAAGCGCGGCTCCAGATGCTCTCTATAAGGTGAACCTTTTAAAGGTGTGCCTTCGTAAGATGAACGCTTTTTTCTATATCGCTTTAATTATACGAAACACATTCTAAAAAAGGTTCAAAAGTTTAGTGCGAGACTGGATGAAGCAAGCTTCAGCTCACGGAATTGCCTTGGATTCTATATAGAAATGGATGATATACTGAACTCTAGCGGAATACTACGTAAAGGAGAGGGTGGTCCAATATGATGCGATCCTTCCGTTTCAATGGCAGCCGAATTGTGAAAACGGGCATAGCCATATTTTTAACAGCCACGATATGTCTTTGGTTTGGCTGGCCGCCTGTCTTTGCGGTCATCACGGCAATTGTTACGATTGAACCGACTGTCAGCGATTCGATCAAAAAGGGGCTTGTCCGGTTTCCAGCATCTGCTATCGGTTCTGCATTCGCCGTTTTCTTTATTACACTCTTCGGGAACGCCCCGATCACCTATACGCTCGCTGCTGTTGCCACGATTTTAGCCTGTTCCAGACTCAATCTGCATGCCGGCTTGCTCGTTGCCACATTGACATCTGTCGCGATGGTGGAAGTCATCCACGACAATTTCCTGATCTCTTTCTTCATTCGATTAGGGACGACCACTATTGGTTTGCTCGTGTCTACCGCTGTAAACATGCTCGTTTTCCCGCCAAACTATCGGACAGATATTCTAAAAAGCATCCAAAGCATTAGTGAACGTGCCGGGAGCATGCTGGAACACACATTCCGAACGATCCTGTTTGACGGTGATGCGAACCTTCAAGAAGATAGGGAGATCGTTAAGCGGCTGACTACGGAAATCAGGAAGACGGAGAAATTGATCCATTTCCAGCGCGATGAAGCGAGTCTATACCCTTGGGTCCGCAATCGCGAAGCCGAGCTTCAGATGGCGGAAAGGCAATTGCTGTTTTTACATAATCTCGAGTTCCATTTGGATGCTTTGCTTCGCGTCCCTCTGCACGATATCGAGTGGACAAAAGCTGAGCGGGATCTTATCATGCATGCCGTCACGGCGCTTGCGGACGACTTGCGGCATTCCACCAGTTACGACCACGAAAAGCATCAGCACCAATTAAAAAAGATTACAGACCTATTCTGGGAGAACAGCAAAAGTGTAACGGCAAGCGATGCCATGCATCCTACCCTGTTTCCGCCAGAGTTCACGATCCTTTATGAGCTCATCACGATTTATGATTTGGTGGATAAGTTTTTTGATCCGGATAGTGTGAAGGCTGCGAGGGAAGCGGAAATTTGATCTATCGTTTACTGGCACAGTAATTACTTTAATTAATGATTTTTAGATTCTATAACTAGTAATTTCGCAGCTAAACACAGGAAAGCCGTATCCGTTAACCTTTAAGGTCAGTGGATACGACTTTTTCTAGATGTGATTGTAGTTATAATAAGCTGAATTGAGTTTGACATAGAAGACGATTTTTATTCAACTATATTATCAATCATTTATGAACATCCGTTATCTCTTTCATCAATTGAATCCATTCTTCTCGCTTGAAATCATACAACGCCAGCTCCGTTTTTCTCAGGACCAGGTGGATGCTGTCGAACTTTTCATCTGAACGGAATCTCCACCAGCTTTTGGCGTTTGAAGGTTTGGTGCCTGGCTCGTAATAAGTCAACGTGATTTCGGGATCGATGATGTCCTCCACCCGGTCAATATCTAAATAATCAGGCGGAAAATCAATATAGAGACCGAGTGCCGCTTTATGAGGCGTAATAGACCCAATTTTATACGACGATTCTGCATCCTTATTTTCAAGAGCCTCACTCCAAGGAACCGGTTTATTGCTGGCGATTAGATGCCGACCGTCCTCTTTCGGTTCAATCCTGCAATTCGGAAGACTGTTAAACACTTCGAGCATCTCGTTCATTTTTTGTTCTACGGTTTTGTCCACTTTGTTATCCCGTCCTTTTCAATTCATCTATCATCCATAAAGGCTGCAATTCCTTCTAGGCAAGATGCTACTGCTTACTATAAGAAGATTTAAATTTCACTAACTGATATTCTATCACGTTCTCTTAATAGCTCCATGTTCATTTCCTTACTTTTCTAAAATTACGCTTTTGCTTCTCAAGGAACGACACAATTCTCATACAATTTTAGAGATGAATAAAAAGAAAAAGCCACACCCAAGTTGCTGATCCAGCGGATGTGGTAGTATATAAAATAATATTGTATTGTCACAATTGATTAAAATTGTTTCTTACCCTCGAATGTAATTTCTCACTTATAAATTAAGCGAGCATTCATGAATTTTTTTTCGTGAACCGTCATATCTCCTAATGCACGCTTTGCTAATTCTTTAGTGAAATGTATATGTAAGCAGGATATGTCATTTCTATTGTTATTATTTAATCTCTGTTTTAGAGCCCTTGGCCATCTTTCCTCCAAAACAGGCCATAAATTAGAAATTTTTGTATCTTTTATATTAGGATAAGCAATTATTAAAGGTAATTTATAGGTATCTAAAGCTTCTTCAATCTCATAATTTAAAAAACCTCGATCATAATTAGTATCATGTGATAATATTAAAAACATGACTTTGGAATGGCTAAGTCGTTCTCTTAGAACTCTTTGCAAAGTTTCTTTTTTACTTGAATCTCTCACTGCACTTGTTTTTTCGTGACTATCAATATATCTGAAATCTTCTCCTTTTTCTTGAGCCCATATCTTTAATAATCTAAAATACTTAATGTCAGATTCTGTTGGATTTGTTGTACCTTGACCGTCAAAAGCTGCATAAACACCGTTTCTATAAGCCATTCTCTACACTCCTTAATCTATAAAAATTAATTTTATCTTTTTTAGATTCGTGAATTATAATTGAGACGCAAGAAGGGTGAGTAAACTTAATCCTACTTACTTTAAATGTCCATATTAACAATTCTAATAATTCTTGCTCTGTTACCATACTGTATCCTTTAAATCTTGTTATTCCAGAACCTAATAATGGTATTGCTACAGTACGGCCACCATAAACAATATCTATCTCATTCCAAAAATTTATCAAGAAGTTAATATAGTCATTCATGTGTAGATAGGCCCTGTTATTTTCATCAAACTTTGCAAAGGCAGTAAGTAAATAATCTTCATGTTGATAAATGCTTCCCAAATTATATTGCTTATTCTTCCCCATCATTCTATGTTCATTAATATTTATTATTTTTTCATTTAATTTATAATCATTATCAATTAAACTATCAAGATTATTTAAATCCGCAACTACATTCTTAATATACATACCATTTAAAGTTTTATCAGAAATAATCACATTATCTACACAAGTATCGAAATATTCATTAAAAGGAATTACTTTTAATTCATTTTCTTCAAAAATATTTCCTATTTTAATATTTACAACTGAGTTATTAATACTTAAGTTCACGTTATCTGCAAGGTTAGCTCTTATCCACATTATAAAATATGTTATAAACAATAAAATGAATAGTACTATACCTATTGCAAATCTATGTTTATTTGGTATATCAACCGCAATTAAAACAAATGACAAAACCACACTTAAACTTGACAATATAAATAAGTAGTTTTTTAATAGCGTTTTGTCAAAAAAGCTAACTTTTACTTTCAACTTTTTATCCTCCATTATCTGAGTTTATTTAAAACATTTTATATAAAGTAATAGTAGATTACTTTAATAAAAAACTGCGAGTCCATAGTTAGCCTTACTAACTATGGACTCGCAGTCAATTATGTCAATGAACAATATTTGACATCGATGATTGTCTTTAAACATTTAAAGTAAGGCTTATGAAATGTCTTAAAAAATAGATGTAGGATCTTCATCATCCTTATTTTCAACTAATAAGTTTTCCGCTTTTTTAAAATAATCTCTTAAACCTTTCAAATATCCTTTCTCAACTAAAAACTCAAATCTTCTTTCTTCATAATAAAGCCATTCATAGTCATCGCTATATCCAGCACCAACAAATTCCACATACTCAGCGCTTTCTATATCTCGATACAGCTTATTTTCATTGAAAGCATTAACTGTACTTGAAAAGTGGTTATAATCTTTCTTGAAAATGTTAATAATGTATTCTTTTATCTTTTCTAAATATCCCTTTTCAATTGAATTAATGTAAGAGACATAGCCCCTTATTATATTATTTTTTGAATAATCTTCAGAAACTATACTATGATGAATCATGGCTCTCACTTTTTTCTTTAATTCTTTTGAGGCCTTCAAATTCCCATTGTTTACTGTAATGCCATTAACTTTTTTATGTGATCCTGGCGAAAGTAATCTTGTTTTAAAATGATTAATTTTTAAATTTTCATCTATAATTATATCTTCAATAATATTTTTAATTTTTTTTAGCGTTAGTTTATTGTCACATGAAAAAGTTAAATCATCTGCATATCTTGTGTATAGCACATCTCTTTTAGAACACAGACCTGTTAGGCGCCTATCCAACTTATAACAAATTAAATTAGATAAGTAAGGCGAACATACTCCTCCTTGGGGTAATGTGCCATTTAACGTACAGATATTAGTTAGAACATGAGAAATATATGTATTATAGCCTAAACTTTTAAAAACAAGAAAAATTCGTTCTTTATCGATACTATCGAAGAAACTTTCTAAATCTAATTGCAAAATGTATAAACTATACTGATGATAGCGAGCATTTTTTATACTTCCATTTCCAAAATCTTTTTTAAAAGCCATTGATTCATTAGAAACTTTCACTTTTTCAAGAATTTCGGATAAAATCCACCTTTGAACTAACTTCATTGAATAACTGGGAGAATTTATTTCTCTTACTTCTCCATTTTTCTTATCCAAGTAGAATTTTTTATAATAAGATTCACTATTTTGTGATAATAAAAAAAGAAGTTGATTACTAAGACCAGTTAGATACGAGATATCATTTAGATCTTTCATCACAGGTAAATTTAATGCATTCAAAATAAAACTATTAGTAAAATCAGATTTCATACTACCGCTCCTCTTACCAAAAACAATTTTATCTGAAGAAGGTGGAGAACTTCACTGTCGTGGAGTTTTACTCCTTCTTCTGATGAATCAATTCCTTGCTTTACACAACAGGAGACGAACCATCTCCCACATAACTAAACTCCAAAACCATGTACATGTTTGGGCATCTAATCAGTGACATCTAAGAGGAACGGTAATACTTATCGTTAATGATACTAAACCTTATACTATCGTACAACTTGTTTCTATCTTTTATGTTAGTTTCTTCTAAAACTTCAATAACTTTTTGGTAACCTATTTCTGTTAACAAATACTCAGAATTATTCCCCACTTTATTTTTATATATAATTTTATCTTTATATAGAAGTTTTAAAGTAGGTCTAAACATTGTTTCGAAGTCTTTTACACTAAAATCATTTTCTTCGAAAAGACGCTTTAATGAAGCAGACAATTTTTTGCTTTCTATTTTTGTAAAAAAATACAAGATTAATGGTATAAAGTGGTGTAAACCAATTAATGTATTAATTGGTTTATAACTGCTGGTTGCCGCGGAATTTAACTGATGTCTCTTTGTGTTTCTAAAAGCTTTTAAAAGTTGGCTACTTACTACCTTTAAATCATCTTCATAAAAGATTACTCTTTCTTCATTAATTTTTCTTAAGATTTTTACCGGACCCAGCATTATAAAACTTTTTTGCTTTTTACGTTTTTTTTCTATTAAAGCAATTACTTTATCAACAGTGTTGTCGTTATTTGTAAATGCTCCTAACTCAACTAAGGAACCTGGACTTTCACATACAATACAAATGATATCGCTATTATCTGCTAGGAATCTTTCTAGACTTAATAAATCATAATTTTTATCGTGATTTAGCATTTCAATAAATAAATCTTCGGGATAAAGCACTCTAATATTATTGTCTTCTTCTAGTAATATTCTTAATTTATCACGAACAGACTTAGTCTTCTTACTACTCGCTCCCCCACACAAGAAAACATCAATAAAATTTTGTGGCGTTTCTTTATAAATTTCATTATATATTTTACTAAAAGTAGTTTGATGAAAAGTAATATCCCTAGTGTCCAATTCCTTCACCTCTTTAACTTAATCAGTTTATGAGTTTCATTTCGCTTCCCTAGTAACAATATAATATTGATTGTAGTTTATTATCAAAATCGTTTAGAAAAATTACAGTTGCAGGCTCTTCTCTCAAAGTTCTAAAAGTCGCTTCCTCAACTCTTCATCACTAGCATAAATATAGAGCCCCTTCATCCCCCTCTTCATCAACACATTTATTGAATTCAATATGATCTGTTCTTTCGCTCTTTCAACATCCTCAATGCCATCTTTTCCTCTGAATGCTTCGGTATCGCTGTATTTTTCAGTAAGAATCTTCAAGCAATCATTTTGGTCATCATAAGTAACGGATGGCCCCAAAATAACCCCTACGTAATTCAGATCGAAGCCTTGAATCGTGTAGATGGATCCCGCCTCTTTGATTGTCTCCGGCTTTTCTGCCCAGGTGTTTTTGGTATCGGTTAAATTCCAGGGGATTTCGAGATTGTCTTCTCTAATGTAGTACTGCTCGCCGTCTTTCTTATGCTCATAATCGAATGTCGAAACCACTCTGGAGAGACCGTGTTCTTTATTCTTTTCCACTATGGCATCATGCATTTCCTTAGCAGAGTCGAATATTTTAAAGTCATACAGCTCATCTTTTGGTAACTCCAGAATTCGCTTCTCTACAAAATTATCGATCCAGTCGATTACATCGTCTCCAGCATTCATACGGAATTGTTCTTTTAAAACGTAGGGCTCTTCTCTTTGATAGCCTGACACTATTTTCTTGAGCCGCTCCTTGTCCCAATAGCTTTTCAGTTTTAAGACCTGTTTTTCATCGTAGACAACGATAACGACTTTGCTATGCTTAATGATTTCTTCCAATTGATTGTCTTCATTGAATCCATTGAAAGCATCGGCTCTGCTCAGCAATAAATGCGCTTCGTCAACCAGGACAACATCCGCTTTTTCTGTAGTTTTCTTCTGCTTGTTAATGAAACTTGTGGGCTTGTCGAAATTATTCTTTTTAAGGAACTTCACGTTAGCAGCGATGTTTTTATACGTTTTTAGCATCTCTGAATGATTGACGAGCAAATAATTCTTTGTTTGATGAAGATTGGAATTTTTATCAGCCGCTAGCTCTTGGATGCTGTTGAATACAGAACTCAGGACCACACTCTTCCCTACACCGGCTTCGCCCTTTACCATGAAGACAAAGGTTTCATTATCCTTGATATGCTCTTCGCATACTTCCAGGATCTTGGTTTTAAGCTCGAGTTGCGTCATTGTCAGCTCTTTGAAAGGAGAAAGCTTAAAAATATCCCTGTTTTCAATCACATGAGCTGGGTTATTTACCATCTTCCTTTTCAATAGTTCCTTCCATATATCATTGAATATCTCTTTGTCGTAGAATTCCTTGTTATGGTAGTTATGCGTAACGCTTTGCGCAGTCTGACTCTTGTTCTGTAGTCTATAACGGTCATCACCTAAGAAGTAATTAATCAGCTTAGTTTCCAGGTTATAAGTAGCTGAGCGATGAAACTCCTCGTGAATAATAAGGGTCATTTTCTCTAAGTTTTTCCGTTCCTTATTATTTAAATGCGATTTCATTCTATTTTTAAACGCTACCGTTTCCCCAATATATACAGTCGTATTATTGTTAAGAAAATAGACAACTGGATAATCAAAGTAACGCTCACTTTTGATTTGATCTAAGGCACTTCTATCAAAATCCCATGTTTTCAGTTCAACTAATCCCATATTTATCGTGCCCTTCTAAGTATTTATTAGAGTATAAAAGACTTTATAGATGCGGAAAGAAATACCTATTTATAAAAAAAACATAACTATAACTACAATCCAGTTTTTATTACCTTAATATTAGCATTATTTAACTATCTTTTTACTACTTTTGGAAAATTTCTTGTAATTAGTATAGTGTTATTTTTCGTATAGGCTTATAAACTATTAAGATGCTTTATTTCTACGGATTCCAAGTATAATTTGCTTGTATTACTCTAATGTCCTTATTCCTTCTTTAAAGTTGTTGCTTATAATTAATAAGGGGGAAATATGGAGATTATAAATTCTCCTCCATAAGAAAAAGCGAACCCCGATGGATTCGCTTTTGACTATTCAAGTTTGGATTCGTAAATGTGTTCTATGACGGGACTAATCTACTTCTACTACGAAACCATCATCTTCATTATATGGGTAGGAATCTTTAAACCAAACTTTCAATTGTTGATGAGCCTTAATTTTGCTTTCTTCACTCACCGAATTTATTACTCTGCCCAACGCAGCAATAATAACTGCAATATCATCTGTAAAACCGACCACCGGAATAAAGTCAGGTATTACGTCAACCGGTAAAATTAGATAGCCTAATGCTCCTATAATAATCATTCGATCTTTATTTGGCAGATTTGGATCTTTTAATGAATAGTACAATACGACAGCTGCATGAAGTGCTTTAAAGCCAATAATGGCGCCATACTTCTTCACTTTCTCTAAGAATTTTCCATCTGAATAATACTTGCTCTTTCCTTTTACCGCTTCTTCGAATTCAGCGTTGCTGATTTCTTTCTTACTCATTCCAATTCCTCCTCATTATTGATCACTTTTCTTTTAACGGACGTACATATTTGCAAATAAAATATTTAATAATACTTTTTCTAATAATTCATCAATTAATCCTATGCAGAAAAGCGAACCCGTTTGGATTCGCTTTTTCTATATATTCACCAGATTTCTTCCTATCCGATTCTCCCTCAACTCTCCAACTTCAATTCCGCAAAAAGCAAACCCCATTCATGAATTTCATAGTTCCGTGCACCGCTCTGAACAAAAGGATCTTGTTTAACTAGAGCTTCGCACTCTTCATAAGTTTCAGCGTTGAAAATCACCAAACCGCCTGAGCCGTCAACAAATCGGCCGAATGCCGATACATGGCCGGCTTGCTTCATTTCATCCAGAAACGCCAAGTGTGCTGGTCTTTCCTGATCCGATTTTTCCTTATCCACTAAAGGCAACAGAACTGCGTAATGAGTCATTTGATTAATTTCCCCTTTTCGATAGTTTCACTTGCATTAAGACCCCTACTAAAGCTTAATTTTAAAACTCTTCATAGGTGGCCGGGTCCTGTTTGTTCAGTCTGCCATCCGGTCTCGTTAGGCCTGCTATCGCACTCATTTCGGTTTCGCTTAAAGTAAAATCAAAAATATTCAGGTTTTCCCGCTGCCGCTGAGGTGATGTGGACCGCGGAATCGAAACAGAGCCGATCTGGTGATGCCAGCGCAGCACAACTTGGGCAATGGTCTTGTTGTGGTTCTCTGCAATCTTGCCGATCGTTTCATTCGATAGAATGTCTGCTGACTTGGCAAGCGGGCTCCACGACTGTGTTTGGATACCAAGTTCCTCATGCACTTTCCGCTGCTCTTCCTGGTTGAAGAACGGATGCAGTTCAACTTGGTTCAGACTCGGCGTCACTCCGGTCTCCTGTATAATGCGCTGCAGGTGCTCCGGCAGGAAGTTGCTCACGCCGATCGAGCGGACAAGTCCCCATTTCCTTGCATCGATCAGCGCCTGCCACGCTTCCACGTAGTGGTCCTGCCTCGGAAGCGGCCAGTGAATGATATATAAATCAAGGTAATCCAGCTTCGAACGGTACAGCGATTCCTGAATCGCCACCAACGCTTTCTCGTATGTATGATAGCGGCCTGGCAGCTTGGACGTGATCCACAATTCATCGCGGGAGATGCCGCTGCGCTTGATGCCTTCTCCGACCGCTCCTTCGTTCTCGTAATTGTATGCCGTGTCGATCAGCCGGTAGCCGGCATTGATTCCGCTGCTGACAGCGTCCGCTCCTGCATTGCCCCACAGCCCATATGTACCCAGTCCAGTAACTGGCAGTTTTGTTCCATCGTTCAGCGTCACTTCTGGTATTGCTTTTTCCATTGGTTTCACTCCTCTCAATTCTAATTCAAGGTTACTCTTGTATAGTGGTAAAATCAAACAATTCTGTAATCAATACCGTAAAAAAGATTAGTGATAGAATTTATCGTCATCTCTCTACTATAAAACGGCATAGTTCTAAGACAAATAGAATTATTTCTCCTTCCTCTTTAAAACAACCAAAACCGGGTATAGAACATCATACCCATTCGACAGATTCTATTTCCCAAGGAGGAATACGATGCATTATCAACTCACTCTTCACCTAGCAAGCGAAAAGAAGGATTATTACTGGCTGTTCAATAGCCAGGAGGATACGGTGACGATTTTCAATGAAGTGATTGAGACCTTTAAGCATTATGAACCAAAGAACTCGAAAGCGTTCATAAAGGAAAATCAGCGCGAGATTGATGAGACCGGCAGGAGCAATATGGTCCAGATCGAAGTTGTCAAAGTGGATAAAGAAGCCATTATCCGCTCTGCTTCCTATAATGAGATGATGTACGAAGGCCGGCATTTCAAGGCGATCTACAACATCCTTACCAACCGGCTCGGTCCGCCGGAAGAAGAATCAATCGCGTAAAAACTCCCCTTCAGACAATTTCTGCTTGAAGGGGAGTTTTTTATTGAAGCAGCTTACGATTCGATATTCAGCAACTTGATCAACCGGATGACTTCTTGATCGTCACCTGTGTCAACAGAGACCAGTTCTGTATTATCAATAATTTCTTCGTAAAACTCTTTGCCAGCCGGATACTCGCCGTCCCAGCGCAGCGGCACGTTGTAGACATTGATGGTGCCGTCGCCGTTGCCGCTATAGGTGACGGATCCGTCCACCAAGCGGGAGCCCGCCAGCTGGATGACGTCTTCCGGATAGGTGCCGCTGGTTTCGTCATCCGGATTGAGCGGTTCGCCGGCCGGAATGTGCTGGACGTATAAGCCATCGATTTCCTGATTCGCCCCGAGCTGCAGCCAGACTCTGGCGTATTCGATTTCTTCGCTTGAATACTGGGACGAGCTCTCTTCGCCTTTGGAATCGCTCGAAGTGGTGCTTTCCGCATCAGTTGCCACGGTTTCTTCTGAAGGGACTTCATTTTCCTTATTCATCTCCGCTTCCTCTCCCTCGCTTGTTGATGTAGTTTCTTCCGTTTCTTTTTCCACCGGTTCACTTGCCGAACTGCCTTCTGAAGACCCCTTTGCGGATTCTTCGTCCGTATTGCCGGTGCAACCCGCCAGCAGCACCAAAACAGCATGGAAATAAAAGATTCGAGCGATCCTCTTCATCCTCTCTCCCTTTCCTTTCTTTTATATAGCGACAAATTCTATACATGAGAATATTTTTCCTGCTTGAACTTGGAATCATTCAATAAAAAAGATTGAACAGAATCAATCCGTCCAATCTTTTTGGTTCTATCCAATCGTGATGGCGTTCCTGCAGTTCAAAACCCATTGCGGGGCAGTGCAATGCCGCGCCACTCGTTGATGTTGCACTGCCCTTCTTCGTTTTGTCCTGCAGCTATCATCGTACCGTCCCTTCGAAGTCCGACCGTATGAGCAGATCCCGCCGAGACCGCAACGATATCGCGCCAATCACTTACATCGCATTGGCCGTCATTATTTCGCCCAGCAGCCAGCACGGTGCCATCCTTTTTCAGCCCGATTGTATGATGGCTCCCTGCCGCAATCGCCACGATATTGTGCCAATCACTTACATCGCATTGGCCGTCTTTGTTCAATCCTACGGCCTCGACTCTGCCATTCGTTTTCAAGCCTACGGTATGAAGGTAACCTGCTGCTACCGAAACGATGTCCCGCCAGCCGCTTACGTTGCACTGCTCGTACCGGTTGTTCCCGGCACTCGTCACTCTTCCGTTCGATTGGAGGCCGACGGTGTGCCAGTCACCGGCTGCCACCGCTACAATATCACACCACTCGCTTACATCGCATTGCCCTTCATTGTTTCGGCCCGCGGCCACCACCGTCCCATCCCGGTTTATCCCGATGGTTCGCCGCCAACCTGCGGCGATTGCTTTGATATCGTGCCACGAGCTTGTCTCGCATTGGCCGTACTTGTTCCAACCAATTGCTGCCACAGTGCCATCGGTTTGGAGTCCGACGCTATGCGAATTCCCAGTATGCGCGCTGCCTGCCGCCACTGCCGCTATTTCGCACCACTCGCTCGCGTCGCATTGGCCGTATTTATTATCTCCCACGGCCAGCACTTTCCCGTCCGCTTGGAGCGCCACGGTATGGCGGTAACCCGCCGCGATCGGTTCTTTCGGCCATCGTTTCATCTTTAGCGCCGCTTCTTCCGGGAAAACATCATCCATGTTCTGCCTCCTCTAAAGCAATGTATTTTTTCATAAGCATTCCATTTCTTCATTTATGTTTAATCTACCACAGGGAAATGATATTCTCATGACAGTTTAGAAATGAAACATTTTTCTCGCTGTTCCGTATTACTATCAAGGGAGGTTTTTCCATGTCTGGAGATTTGTTTATGTTATTGCCCATCATTTCAATTTTGTTTTCGTTAATTCCGCTTGCGGTGGGAATTTTTGTGGTTGTCGCTTTTCTGAAACAAGGCAAAGAGCGCAATGCGCTTTTGAGGGAAATTGCGGAAGAACTGCGGAGAAGGTGAATTTATAAGGAGGTTAACTATGGCAAAGAAAGGAGGCAGTAAATGATAAAAAGTAAATTGGCACTTTCGGGTTCCGTTATTATTCTAGGTGTCTGCATGTATTTATTTTTCCCCTTCCCGAATAATGTCATGATCGGGGCACGTACTACGTTCATGTCCTTTCCCGTTTACGATCAGGATGGTTATAGTTTACTTGGAATAATCGGCTCTGTTTTGTTTGTAATCGCCATGGTTTTACTTGTCATGGGTATAAAAAAATATCATTTTCGAACAGTCCTGATAGTGGCAATCGTATATGCCCTTCTACCAAATCTTCTTGTTTCGATGTACCAAGAAACATTTGCAAGCGGCATTGCAGCAGTTTCATACGGTGGCGATGGCAAGTGCAGTTTTGAGACTGTCGCTGGCAGCACATCGGATGGAGAATGCACACTTGAATTGAAAAATCGCAGCAACGAGGCGGTGTCATTTAAATTGGAATTTATAGATTCATATCCATTGGAAGACGGCACGCAAATGGAATCGCTTATGAATTTAGCAGGTCCGTTCAGCATTTCGATAAAGGCTAATGATAGTACATCTATCCATTTGAAAGAATTACTCGATGTATCGGATGTCCCAAGACATGTTGAAAACGGAACCTTTTCCAAGGTCCACATTAAGTTGATCGACGGAGATACTTCACGTACTTTATAGCAGGGGTGATTATTATGGGCTTGTTGCGGTTTTTATTTTTCAAACGAAAATGCCTGGTCTACACAGCATTCGGGAATAAGATGTATTTGGAAGCGGCGAACAAATTCACTGAACACGGAATACCTTATGACACCGTGATCCGCGGCAACGCCAATGTCCAGTCAGCTCTAAACGGGGCTTCGCCCAGCTTTAATAATTTCAAGGCGAGTCCATCGCAGTATGATTTCTATGTAGCAAAAGAAGATGAATACCGTGCGCAGCAAGCTCTTCATCGTTGAGCTTGCTTTTATTTTCCCCTCCTCAACCTCAAGGCCGGTAGCCATAGCCAAAATTGAACATGAAAAGAAAGAAGAAAATCACGCAAGCCGCCGGCAGCAAACTCACTAGAACCAGCGTTTTGGCGATCTTTGTCTGAACCTTCATGAACCACTTGATGTAAATAAAAATCAGCAGACCGATGAACGGCAGGAAGATGAAGTTGGAGGCCGTTTCTACCCACGCCGAATTTTCATCCCAATACGCATCCGGTACGGGTGTGATTCCTTCGTATTTGGCGTTGATCCGGTTCGTCTCGGTGACAAACACCGCAGCGATCACGAGATAGTAGGCGCCGATCAGCGTTCTGAGCCACAGCGGCAAAAAACTGTTTGAGAGAATGATAAGCAGAATCAACCCGATGATGATATAGAACCAGGTGTACGGCACACATACCACTCCTTTTTGTGGTTTAGGAATTCCTTTTATGTATAAGGACTCTTTTCTGCTTAAGAAGTTCGGTTTTGGTGTTCAGTAAAATCCTTCCGAACCTTTAGGTTTCGGGAGGATTTTTTTAGGGATTAGTAAAGAGAGCCCAAATTCATTACAATAAAGTTAACAAAAGCATAAATTTCATTGATTCGGGGTGTTGGGTTTGTATAAATTACCGAAAAAGCATTTTTGGCACGGGCGCGTGGACAGCGAAACCGACCGCAACAGTTTCCGTTTTCATCAGACAATCGAATTTATGGACACGTTTGACGTGCCGGAGGGCGCATTTTCCATTATCGGCTTTGAATGCGATGAAGGGGTGCAGCGCAACGGCGGGCAAGCGGGCTCTGCTGACGCGGCAAATGAAATCCGCCGGCATCTGGCAGACCTCCCCTATCATCTTGGCGACCGGCAGACATTCGACGTCGGCTCGGTCATGTGCAAAAACAACGACTTGGAAAAAGCCCAGCGCGAACTTGGCGACCACGTCAGCCGCCTGCTTACCAGCGGCTCAATCCCTATTATTTTAGGCGGCGGACACGAAACCGCGTACGGCCATTATTTAGGGCTGCGCCGCGATGCAGGGCCCGATGCAAGAATCGGCATCATCAACATCGACGCACATTTTGATCTGCGCAAAGCGGAGCGCCCGAATTCCGGGACAATGTTCAGGCAGATTTTAGAAGAGGATAAGAACGCAGGCTATCTCGTTCTTGGCATCCAGCCGCTTGGCAACACGAAAACGCTTTTCAATCATGCGGAAGAACTTGGCACAGAGTACGTTCTTGCGGAAGCTTTGACCATGTTGGAGCTGCAGAACGTACAAAACCGGATTGACGCGTTTTGCGAGAACTACGATCACATTCTGGTCACGCTTTGTATGGATTCCATCACATCGCTTTACGCGCCGGGGGTTCTCGCCCCTTCCCCGTTCGGACTCGATCCGGCGGTGGTGCGCCGGTTATTGTGGCATATCGTCTCCAATGAAAAAGCGCGCAGCTTTGATGTATCCGAAGTGGATCCCGTGTTGGACGACGACGGCAAGACGGCGAAGCTCGCCGCTTACTTGGTCGCTGAAGTGATGGCTGCTTTTCATTGAAGGATGTAGAAACGCTCCAGCCTTAATTGGCTGGAGCTTTTTTGATTATCCGGGGTTGCTGCTCTTTGGAGAAGAAGAAGAGGTGGCTGGAAAAATTTGCTTCATGAAGTTTTCGAAGTTTAACATGAAGTGTTGCGGTTTTAACATGAACTCTTGCAAATTCTACATGGCGAAGCGAGCTTTCTTCATGAACTTTTCATACTTCTACATGATTTTCTCCAAAAGCGTCTCTCCAAGATTAAAAGCAATATGGAAGCTGTTCGCCTGGCGAACAGCTCTTTATTCTTTGAGATCGCTTTTTATAGAAGAAAGTGGGCTGGAAAAATTTGCTTCATGAAGTTTTTGGGTTTTAACATGAAGTATCGCGTTTTCAACATGAACTCTTGCAAGTTCCACATGACGAAGCGAGCTTTCTACACGAACTTTCCCTACTTCTACATGACTTCCTCAAAAATCACTTCTCAAATCCCCAAAACCCAAAGCCATTTTGTAACTTTTCTCCGGTTTATCCGTATCTATAGTATAAGCAATGGCATTTTATTACATTGGAGGTGTTTCTATGCCAACCTGCCAAAATTGCGGCCACCAGTGGAGCTGGAAAACGACATTTAAAAAGACCCTTAAGATAAACAATGGAATGATCTGTCCTTTTTGCGGGGCCAGGCAATTTGCCACTGCAAAATCCAGAATGCGGGTAGGCTCTTTGTGCTCCATCATTGCCCCGCTTCTAATTTTGTCTTCTTATTTTTTGCACTTGTCTGCCAAAGAGCTCATCGCGATAGGTCTCCCATTGACCATTGCCATCATTCTGGCCTCCCCCTTTTTGTATGAATTGTCGAATGATGAGAAACCGCTCTGGTGATGCTGCCCTGCGAATGAAACAGCGCCAACAAAACAGGCTATCGAATACTTCTCGACAGCCTCAACATTAATACCGGTTTATCTCCGGCCCATTTCTGTTTCTCCTATAAAATAGGACTAAGCTCAACCAAAGCATCGGCTTTCAAGATTACACGGCCCACCGATCCTTCAATTTCGATTTTTGTTCCATACGGCGCAGAAAGTTTTTGGAGTTTCTTTAATATGTCCACGTTTTTATCTACGCTTGGCCAGCCCTTTTTATAGCGCGGTTCTCCGAATCCTAATTCGATGGGGTATAAAACCAATTCCTTCAGTTCCCCGTCTTCCATTGTCCAGTAAGGCAAGATGGCGGTCCATATGTCTTTGTTGGTGCCGTAGCCGATTGTGTTGTTTTTTGATCTCGCATCAAAGGCATCTGCTACGGTATGGGAATGGTCCAGCTCGTATTTTTTATAGAAGTCGTCAGGAAGATGGGTCACGGTTTCATTCTGAAAGATGAAATTGCCCAAACTATAGAAGATCGGGCGGTTTTTATAGATTTCGATGCCCCTTATGACGTGCGGCCCATGGCCAATCACGGAATGTGCTCCCTCATCAATGCAGATCCGGGAGAACGTTTCCAGGAATTCAGCAGGCAGCTCCTTGGACGCCCCTTTCATTTCGTGGGCATGGATGCTCACTAGGACGTAATCCGCTTGCCTTTTCGCTTCTGAAATCGCCTTTACGATGCGGTCGACGTCTTTTTGCAGCGGCATGGTGGTTTTCCCCTCTTCCTCACTTTCCCGGAAGAGGTAAGTGCCGAATGAAAAGGAATCGTCGCTAGAGCCCACTTCATAGCCATTTTTTATCTGCAATTTTTTCTCCGCGTTGATTTCCACCGTCTCTGCGATCATTTTCAAATAGCTGCTTTTCTCCGGCGAGATATTGTGGACTGTTTTGAAGCGCAAAGGGTTCACCCCTGGCCTGCCGACCATGTCCGGACGCTGTTCCCCGGCTGCGGCCGATTCATGAAAACTGGAAGTTGCAGCGATGATCGCCACCCTTCCGGAAGGGGTGTCCAAATACTTCGGTTCGCTTGCCTTTGCCAAATTATCGCCGGCACCTGCGTGGACAAAGCCATATTCATTGAGGTATTTTTCTGTCGCCTGCAAGCCGCCATGCGAATAGTCTAGTGTATGGTTGTTCGCCCAGCCAACCAAATTAAAGCCATATTCCTTTATTTCATTCAGCACATGGGGAGGGGCTACCGCCCACGTCCCTCCGCTCACCGCACTTGGAAATCCCTCGAAGTGATGGGTGGTGATTTCAAGATTCGTGAATCGAACATCCGAGCTTTGAATAATAGAAGAAAGTTCGTTAAAGGCAGCATCTTTCGCCGGCAACTTCCTCGTTATAAAACTGTCCCCTGTTGCGGTAAATGAAATCATCCCTATCCACTCTCCTTTATGCGAAATCCTTATTGGTATAAGTGACAAGCAACAAAATGCCCCGACGAATGTTCTGTTTTTTGAGGGATTTGTTCCTTGCATATGTCTGTAGCAAACGGGCATCTTGTATGGAAGACGCATCCCGTAGGCGGATTGAACGGCGAAGGAATTTCCCCTGTCAAAATAATCCGTTCTTTTTTCTGGCCTGGATTTGGAGAAGGGACAGCTGACAGCAGCGCTTGGGTATACGGATGAAGCGGTTCTTCAAACAAACTTTCTGCCGGCCCTTCTTCTACAAGATTGCCCAAATACATCACACCGATGCGGTCAGAAATATGGCGGACTACGCTCATATCATGGGCGATAAAAAGATATGAAAGGTTGAACTCTTCTTGCAGCTCCTCCAGGAGGTTGATGATTTGCGACTGGATGGATACGTCCAGCGCAGAAACAGGTTCATCCAAAATCAGGATTTTCGGGTTGACCACCAGTGCCCGCGCCAGGCCGATCCGCTGTCTTTGCCCTCCGGAAAGTTCATGAGGAAATCGGTAGTAATGATCAACTTGCATGCCAACTTTTTGCAGTATGGCCATCACTTTTTCTGTTCTTTCCTTCTTGCCCCCAAGGCCGTGGATGATCAATGGCTCTTCCAAGATTTCACCAATGCGCTGGCGGGGATTCAAGGAAGTATAAGGGTCTTGAAACACCATTTGCAGGTCTCTTCTCGCTTCGCGCAAATCTTTGCCCGATAACTGCAGAATGTCCCGGTCACCGTAGATGACCTTTCCTTCAGTGGAATCGATGAGCTTTAATATCGTACGGCTTAAAGTGCTTTTTCCGCAGCCGGACTCACCAACCAAACCGTAAGTCTCGTTTTCTTTCAGTTGCAGCGATACATTGTTTACCGCTTTGACCGTACCTTTTGCTCCTCCGAACCGTCCAAGTGAACCCGGCACCAAAAAGTGTTTTTGCAAGCCCTGGACTTCAAGCACTATACTTTCGGACTCATAAGTTGATTGCTTCATATGCATTCACCTCTTTTTTTGCAATTTCGTGTGCATTCCAGCATCTCACTTTATGGCCTTCTGTATGGGCTTCCAGTTCCGGCGCCTGTTGGAAGCATCGGCTGTCTGAAAAAGCGCACCTCTCTGCGAAACGGCATCCGGTTGGCACATTATTCAATGTCGGCACTGTCCCTTTAATCACATGAAGTTTTTCAGGCCGCAGCCCGTCTACTTGCGGAATCGACTGGATCAGCCCTTTTGTATACGGATGGACCGGATTGGAAAACAGCGTCTTCACGTCCGCTTCTTCGACAATCTGCCCAAGATACATAACAACAACCCGGTCGCAAATTTGGGCGACTACCCCTAAATCATGTGTGATGAACATCATCGCCATTCCCATTTCCTTGTTCAACCGGACCATCAAATCTAAGATTTGGGCTTGGATTGTAACATCCAATGCCGTTGTCGGTTCATCCGCGATCAGCAAGTCCGGTTCACAGGCCAAGGCCATGGCGATCATTGCCCGCTGCAGCATTCCGCCGGACAATTGGTGCGGGTATTCGTTCGCCCGTTTTTCCGGCGATGGAATGCCCATCATTTCCAGAAGTTTTATCGCTTTTTCATGCGCTTCTTTTTTTGAGACGTTTCGGTGGAGCCGCATCGATTCAGCCACTTGCTTGCCGATGGTGTATACGGGATTCAGGGCACTTGATGGATCTTGAAAAATCATCGAAATTTCATTTCCGCGAAGATCGTGCATGGTGGAAAGCGGCTTTTTCAGCAGATTTTCCCCTTTGAAAGAAATGGCCCCTTCGTATTGCGCCGTATACTCTTCATCGAACAAACGCAGAATCGACTGGGAGGTGACGCTTTTTCCACATCCGGATTCTCCGACCACTCCTACTATCTCTCCTTCTTCAACCGTAAAGGAGATGCCGTCTACGGCAGTTACTACTCCGTTTTCGGTGTAGAAGTTCGTCTTGAGGTCTTTTACCTCTAAAAGCGGCTGTTTCTCCATAAGTAACCCTCCCTCAATTTAGAATGCCAGCAAATTCACACTTTTGCTTTCCCCATTTTCAATAGCTTGTTTTTTCTATACTTGATTTTTTTATTGCTTGTGACGTGGGGATCCAACAAATCCCTTAAGCCATCGCCCAGCAGGTTCGTACTCAGCACCGCCAAAATCAGTGCAGCTCCCGGGAATACGACCATCCACCATGCGGTATAGATGACTGATTTGCCATCCGACAAAATGTTCCCCCAACTTGGGTCGGGCGTTGGAATCCCGGCTCCTAAAAAGCTTAGTCCCGCTTCGGTGATGATGGCGTCCGCAAAGATAAAGGAAGCTTGAACAAAAAGCGGGGATATCGTATTTGGCGCTATATGGCGGAAGATGATTCGCCATGACTTGGCGCCTTGGGCTTTCATTGCTTCAATATAAGTTTGTTCACGGACCACCAAAGCCGATGACCGGACAATGCGTGCAACATAAGGACTGAATACGACAGTCAAAGCTACGATAATATTGGTCGTGTTCGGTCCAAGTGCAGCCATAAAAGCTATTGCCAGCAAAATAGCGGGAATCGACATGAGCCCATCGCATATGCGCATAAAAACATGATCCAAAACACGGTAATAACTTGCATACAAGCCGATGACCAATCCGATGACTGAAGACAGGACGGCAACCGTCAATCCTACTCCAAGTGAGACTTGTGCTCCGATCACGACGCGCGAAAAGAGGTCCCGGCCAAAGTTGTCTGTTCCAAACCAATGGGTTGAACTGGGTGCTTGCAGCCTTTCAGTTACCACCATTGCATAAGGGTCGTAAGAGGTGAGCATGGGACCCAGTAAAGCAAACAAAACAAGCAAAAACAACGTGATGCTTCCGAACACAATTTGCTTGTTCGCTAAAAAACGTTTGATGAACAAGCTTCGTTGATTTTTTTTCAAGCTCCGCTGGACGTTAAGAAGTTCAATATTTCTGCGAGCAGCTTCCATCTCCACACCTATCTCCCCCCTTCCTATTTCCGGTCCAATCTTACTCTTGGATTGACCACGCCGTATAACAAATCCACGATTAAATTGATCAACACATAAGCGATTGCCACAAAGAAGATGATCCCTTGAATCATTGGATAGTCGCGCCGCTCAATGGAATTGATCGTCAGCTGGCCGATGCCCGGGATATTAAAAATGGTTTCTGTTATAACAGCTCCGGCAATCAGCCCACCGAACGTCTGGCCAATAACCGTTAAAATCGGGAGAAACGCATTTCTGAATACATGGAAATAAATGATTTGGCGTTCTTTCACCCCTTTGGCTCTGGCGCTTTTGATGTAATTGTTATTCAGCACTTCCAGCATCGAAGAACGCGTAATCCGAGTAATAAGGGCAGCCTGCAATGTCCCCAGTGAAACCGCCGGCAAGATCAGGTATTGCAAATGATTCCACAATCCTGTGTTCAAAGGGGCATATCCCGCTACCGGCAGCCACCGCAGGATCACTCCGAACACCAGCATGGTCAATAAACCCAAGATAAAATTGGGAACAGACATGCCGAGCAGGGAGACACCCATCACTGATTGATCGGCAATCGTCCCTCTGCGGCGCGCCGCAAAAATACCGGCTGGAATGGCAATGACTAAAGCAACCAGCTGCGAAATGATGGTAAGTGAAATGGTGGGGCTAAGATGCCCCATGATTGAAGATGTAACGGATTCATCCATAAAATATGAAGATCCCAAATCTACTTGGAGCGCGCCGATCACCCAATTCAAGTATTGCTGGGGCAAAGGGAGATTCAATCCCAAGTCCTCGCGCAATTCTTCGATTTGCTCGGTTGTTGCATCTTCGCCCAACATGATGGTAGCAGGGTCCCCAGGCGTTATATGAATGATTAAAAATACAATAATAGAAACAACAAACAAGACAGGTATCAACGATAAAATCCGCTTTATAAGATACATCAAGTAATCCTTCATAAAAGCAACTCCTTTACCCCTAGTGTTCTTTCAACCTCTACCGGAAAATCGCAAGGTCGAAAGAGGCATTTCATAAGCTGATCCTTCGATATAAACAGCAGCTCAATAGAGTTCATCCAGCACGAGCAACCTCCATTGAGCTACAGCTATATTTCGATAGAATTCCGTTTTAACACTTATAATTACTTGATGCGGCTTCAGCTTTGAATTTCCTTCTTAATACAACGAAACAAATCCTTATTCCTGATTTATTGAGTTACGGTCGTATTCCAGAAAATCGGCCCTTCAAAAATGGTTATCCCATCCACCTTAGTTGTTGAGGCGTAATAGCTGAAGTAATCCCCAACTTTTACTCCTGGCAGATAATCTGTCCATAAGTAATCTTGCAGGTCGTTCCAAACTGCCGTCCCTTCTTCTACCGTCTCGCTCGCATCAATTTCCGCCAGCATTTCATGGAGTTTTTCGTCTTCTGCCCAGCCAAACCAATCAGCACTTATAGACAAATGCTGGGAAGGAGTCGTGACTGTAGATAATCCGACTGACAACAGATCCCAGTTTGCTGGATCGGTGCGCAATTCCGAATATGTCGCCCGGTCAACAACATCCAATTTCACATTCATTCCTGCTTGTTTTAATTGTTCCTGGGCAACAATGGCCGCATAGTAGAGTTGGCTGTCATTGCCTGCCAGAAGCACAATTTCTTCTCCAGCGTATCCGGCTTCATCTAATAATTGTTTCACTTTTGCAGGGTCCGCTTTGTTGAACTCGTCCGCTCCTGCTTCGCTGAACCAGGCTTGGCTATCCGCCATATAGCTTGAATCCACTTCATACAAATCCTCATGCGGCCACGCCGCAAGCATGATTTCTTCGCTGCTTAAAGCGGCATTAACAGCTTGTCTCATTTTCAAATCGGTAAACAAACCTTGTTTTTTGTTAAAGTGGAACGAAGCGTTTCCGTATAAATCGGTATAGGTCGTCACATTCGGATCTTGTGTTAATTGTTCATAATTGTCATAAGGCAGCGAGTCGGCGAAATCATATTCCCCTGTTTGTATTCCGGATAATTGGGTTGTGTTATCCGCTACATAATCGAAGTACAGGTCGTCCACAAGCGCTTCTTTCTTCCCTGATAACCCATCAGCTGGCGTATCCAAAGCTTGATACTCCTCAAATTTTTCAAAGTGGACATATTGATCTTGCTTCCATTCCACAAATTTGAACGGGCCTGTTCCAATATATTCCGTTACTCCGTTTGCACCAGCTGTCTCAAACACTTCTTTTGGCATGATGGCCGCAAACTGTTTCGGTGAAGCAATCGTATCCAAAGTGGATAATTTCGGTTCTTTTAAGGTTAACGAAACTGTGTATTCATCTTTCTCCACAAAAGATGCTTCTTCGCCTACAACTTGACTGGCAACCGAAGACTTTTCCAGCCAACTGTTCATTGAAGCCACTACATCTTCTGCAAGCATTTCCTCGCCGTTGTGGAATTGGACCCCTTGCCTCAAGTGAAACGTATATGTTTTCCTATCTTCACTAAGTTCCCAAGACTCCGCTAACATTGGTTGAGGCTGAAATTCCGAATCCAATGCCAACAATCCTTCATACATATGTCTCGCTACTGTTTTGACCGTGGAGCCCGTACTCATCTGCGGATCGAGCGTTTCCGGCTGCTGCCCGCTGGCCACATGAAGTTCACCGCCAGCAACTGCTTGTTCCTCACCGCTTGCTTTCGGTTCACCTTCGCTTGCCGAACTGCAGCCGGCAAGAGCCAAGGCCAGTGTTAACATAAATGCAATCCAAGATAGTTTTATCGTCTTCATAGTTTTCCCCCTAGTTTTATAAATCCACTTTTCATTTTTGTACTACGAATTGAATGGTGCCGATGAGCCTATATTGCATGTCCTATACAGATTGGCTTCTTTTTGCTAATAAGGGTTCATTTACAGCCTCAGCTCCAACAAGGCCAAGTATTACCAAAAAGGCTCTTTGCGGTCCCACGTAGGAACCGGCCGGATCAAACCATTCCCCTAATGTATGAGTGCCGCCGGTTTTTCCTCCTTTGCCTAATGTGATGGACGGAATCCCCAGGCTTATCGGAACATTTGAATCGGTGCTTCCCGGTCCCGATAATTTCGGTGTAATTCCCATCGCTTCAGTAGCAGCACATGTAACCTGGACAATCACTGCATCGTCAGGCTGTGAACCCGCTGGCCGGTCGCCTATCTTCTCAAGCTTTACTGTCATTTGATCGCTGTTCCATCTGGCATTTTCATCTTCTACGGATTTTTGCACGATTTCCAAAAAACGCTTTTCCAGCTTCAGTAATTCCTCAGGTTCATTCGAACGCAAATCCACATACATAAACGCTTCCTCAGCTATGGCATTTACTGAAGTGCCGCCATGGATTTCGCCAACGGTAAAAGTGGTCTTCGGATTGTCAGGCGTTTCAATATCCGCAATGCCTGCTGCTGCTCTTGAAAGTGCATGGTTGGCGCTAGGCTGCCCGAATGCTCCGAAACTGTGCCCGCCCGGCCCTTGATAAGCCACTTTATATCGGAAACTGCCCGTCCCCTTATAACAGATCTGAGAAATTTCCGGCCCATCAAGAGAAATGAATCCGTCAATATCATCATGAGCATTGAAGAAGGCTCGGACCCCGCGCAAATCGCCTAACCCTTCTTCACCCACCGTTCCGCCAAAAATAATATCTCCAACCGTTTTAATACCGGTTTCTTTAAAAGCGCGGATCACAGAAAGCAACTCTGCCAGCCCGCTTGTGTCATCAACAATTCCCGGGGCATAAAGAATCCCATCTTTTTCTTTTACGGTCGTATCCGTCCCTTCTGGAAATACAGTGTCCAAGTGGGCCGTCACAAAAATTTTCGGGCCATTTCCAGTTCCCCGCCGGATACCAAAAACGTTTCCTTCACTGTCCATTCGGCAATCCTCTAAACCAAGTTCTTTTAAACGGCCTAGCACATACTCCGCTCTTTTTTGTTCTTTGAAAGGAGGAGCCGGTATTTCAGTTATGACAATCTGCTCGCTGATTGTTTGTTGGTGATCTTTTTCGAGAAAAACCATGCCTTCTTTTGTTAATGGATCATATGAAATTTTCCGATAAGCATCTTCCACCTTGATAGTAAACAGTGTGCTTGTTTTCATAATGAACTCCTCCTGATTGTGTATTAGATTTGAAATTGCTTTTATAATCAAACCCCTTTTTATTCAAAATATTAAGACAACTTCAAAACTATTTTTAACTATGATGACTTGTTCAATAGAAATCAACCGTTGCGTAAGATAATCTAACATACATATTTTTTATATTTGAATTATAGTAAAATAGAATTTGAGTTTATCAACAATGAAAGCGATAACAAAAATATGTAAATAACAGCTTTATAGCAGCTTTCAGGCATATTAAATCCTTTTTTATCTGTTCTATTAAAATTATTTTATTTATGGTTTGATAAATTAGTTAACCGTTTGAAAAGTAGAATTAATAATTGGATGGAAGAAAAAATGACATAATTAATAAAAAGTAAAACAAATATCGAATTTTTGAACTATAGATGTTAGAATACATGACATAAGAAAAATAAGAAGAGGCAGGTGAGTCATTTGATTGAATCATTAAGAGAGAAAAAAGTTATGATGATTGGCACTGTGGCTGAGATAACTGGATTATCAGAAAGGCAGATCCGTTATTATGAACAGAAAAAACTGATTTCCCCTTTCAGGACAGCAACCGGCAATCGGAAATACTCGTTTTCCGATATCGAAAAGCTTATCGAGATTGCAGAAAAGGTTGAAGAAGGCGTCCGCACAAGCGAGATACTGGAAGACCTCAATAGAACGGAAAAGAGCTCCATTTCAAACAAAGAACTGATTCAAGGCCAGATCAATTCCCATTTCCGGCAAAGCGGAAAAAGATGAACGTTTTTAACCAGGAGTTCTCGCTCCTCATGAACGCTTATCTTCTCTGCTCCTCCGTCTACATAATGTCCTTCTTTATCGTTTCAGGAAAACATTCAATCACTTCAATTTGCAATCCGCTTGCAGCCAGATTCTATCAAATCACTTCCTAGTCTCCTGCCAGAAATGAGCGAGGCAAGGACGTATTGCCTTTTCCTGCGGTTTCGTTCCTCAATTTAAATCTTAAACAAAAAACCAGCGCCGCCCAAAGGGCGGCGCTGGTTCATCTATCTTCCATTCATTTAGCTATTTTATAAACCCGTGCTTCGTACGGGAATAGTTGTGTCGGGTTCACGTATTCGTAATTGGCCAACAGTAAAGTGGCGTCTTCCGGTGCGTCCCATTCGCAGGCGAATTGCGCCAGGTTGGAGACGACGAGCACTTTCTCATTTTCATCTTCACGCGTATAGGCGTAGACAGCCTCATGGCCAATGTCATGAAGTTCATAGCTGCCGTAAACAAGGACGTCCATTTGTTTGCGCAGCCAAATCATTTGCTTATAGAATGAGAGCACTGATCGTGGATCTTGCTGCTGGGCGGCAACGTTGATCTTGTCGTGGTTCGGGTTAATCATCAGCCATGGCCATGCTTCCGAAAAGCCGGCGTTAAAGCTTGCGTCCCACTGCATCGGCGTCCGTGAGTGATCGCGGCTTTTCGCCCCTAGTAGCGTCATGATGGCTTCATGCTCCATGCCGTCAGCCCGGTTGTTATGATACAAATTATGCGTCTGGATGTCATTGTAATGGTCGAGCTCTGCAAACGGCGCGTTTGTCATGCCGATTTCCTGGCCTTGGTAAATGAACGGCGTCCCTTGCATGAAAAAGTACATGCAGGCGATTGCCGTGGCGCTTTCCCGCCAGTATTCCTTATCATTTCCCCATGTTGACACGACACGCGGTTTGTCGTGGTTTTCGACAAACAAAGCGTTCCATCCTTTGCCTTCGACGCCTTTTTGCCAGCGCGTCAGCACTTCTTTCAGTTTCGGCACATTGATGCCTGTCTTTTCGTCGGTATCCCATAAGCCCAAGCTTTCAAACTGGAACACCATATTGAATTTGCCATGGTCTTCTCCGATCCAATCTTCGATATCCTCCACGTGGACCCCGTTCGCTTCGCCGACAGTCATGATGTCGCGCTTCGCGAGCGTTTTGTCGCGCAGTTCCGCAAGCAGCGGCTGGATGCCGTCGACATTCATCATTTTGTCCCATGCCGGAACATACAGCCTTTGCTCCGGATCAAAGATGTCGGTCAAATCTTTTTTGATGTGGCTGATGGCATCGACGCGGAATCCATCGATTCCTTTATCCAGCCACCAATTGACCATATCGAATAGCGCTTCCCGCACTTCCGGGTTTTCCCAGTTCAAGTCCGGCTGTTTTTTCGAAAACAAATGCAAGTAGTACTGCTTTGTTTCTTTATCGTATTCCCAAGCGGAACCGCCGAAAATGCTTTCCCAGTTGGTCGGGTCGTCGCTCCAGATGTACCAGTCCCGTTTCGGGTTGTCTTTCGACGATTTCGATTCGATAAACCATGGATGCTCATCACTCGTGTGGTTGATGACCAAATCGATGATCAGCTTCATGTCACGTGCATGCACTTCCGCAAGCAAGCGGTCAAAATCTTCCATCGTTCCAAATTCCGCCATGATGTCCTGGTAATCGCTGATATCATAGCCGTTGTCGTCGTTCGGCGACTTGAATACCGGGCTTAGCCAGATAACGTCGATTCCTAAATCCTTTATATAATCCAATTTGCTTGTCACACCGTTGATATCCCCGATGCCATCCCCATTGGAGTCTTTAAAACTGCGCGGATATACCTGATAGGCGACTGCTTCTTTCCACCATATTTTCTTCATACTGATCCCTCTCAAAGACCCGTGGCGCATTTCCCCTTCAATCAAGCGGCCGAAAACCGTAAATTGTGCCAGAGAAGCCAAGACGTCTGTTATTTTCTATAGTACGAAAAGGTTTGTTCCTGCTATGGGCGCCGGCTTCAACGCTGCCCCATAGTTTCGGAAAAACAATTTGCAAGATGTTAGTGTAGCAGAATACGCCGGAATAGCCTACAGATTTTATTATATTTCTGAGTCAAATCGTAAGTTTCTCTCCCGTGTCCCCCCTTTTTCCTAAAAAGGTTTCCTTTTGTATAACCGATGTTGGGTACATGAAAACCCCGAAACGGACACTTTTTCAAAAAAGTTTCCATGGCTCGGGGTTTTCGGTATTTCTGGGTTTTATTTTAGGATATTTCGGGTTTTTCCATTGAAAAAAGTGTATTCTTTTCCAGTTTTTGAAGGCATTAAATTCTGCTTTTTCACTAGCTTCAATTTCCACCAGCGGCTGCGTCTTGCTTATCTTCATTATACACCTAAAAGCGATCGTACGTTCTCATTTGATCTCAAATAATCTCTTTTATCTTCACTATGCAAAGCCATTTGTGGCAAAGGCTTGAACGCCTGTTTCCAAGATATTGCCCCTGTTTTACAAAGCCAATTTATAAACGCGTGCCTCGTATGGCAATAATTGATTCGGGTCAATAGACTGATAGTTGGCAAGCAACAGTTCCCCGTCTTCCGGCGCATCCCAGAGGCAGGCATGCTGTCCAAGATTGGCGATGACTAAAATCTTATCGTTTTCATCTTGCCGCGTATAAGCGTAGACCGATTCATGGCCAACCTCCTGCAGCTCATATGTGCCGTAGACGAGCACGTCCAGTTGCTTGCGGAGCCAAATCATCTGTTTGTAGAACGACAAGATCGAATGCGGATCCCTTTGCTGGGCTTCGACATTGATCGTTTCATAGTTCGGGTTGACTCTTAGCCATGGCTCACCGGTTGAAAAGCCGGCGCGCGCGGAAGCGTCCCATTGCATCGGCGTCCGCGAATGGTCGCGGCTCGTCGCGCGGAGCATCGTCATGATGGCGTCATGCTCCATGCCTTCCGACAGATTGTAATAATACAGGTTGTGTGCGTGGACATCGTTGTAATGGTCCAGTTCTTCAAATGGCGCATTCGTCATGCCGATTTCCTGGCCTTGGTAGATGAACGGTGTCCCTTGCATGAAAAAGTACATGCAAGCAAGCGCGGTCGCGCTCTCGCGCCAGTATGCCTTGTCGTTCCCCCATGTCGAGACAACGCGCGGCTTGTCGTGATTCTCAATGAAGAGCGCGTTCCACCCAAGGCCATCCACGCCTTTTTGCCAGCGCGACAAAACGTCTTTCAGCTCAGGCACATTGACGCCTGTTGTTGCGTCGAGGTCCCATAAGCCCAAATCTTCGAACTGGAAGACCATATTGAATTTGCCGGTTTCCTCGCTGACCCAGTCTTCGATGTGTTCGACAAATACACCATTCGCTTCCCCCACCGTCATGACGTCGCGTTTTCCATATGTCGCATCGCGCAGTTCCGCGAGCAGCGGCTGGATGCCGTCGACGTTCATCATTTTGTCCCATGCTTCCACGTAAGGTTTGCCTTCCGGATTTTCCATATCGGTCAAGTCTTTCTTGATGTGGCTGATGGCATCGACGCGGAACCCGTCGATGCCCTTATCGAGCCACCAATTGACCATATCGTAAAGTGCGGCGCGGACTTCGGGATTCTCCCAGTTCAAATCCGGCTGCTTTTTCGAAAACAAGTGCAAGTAGTATTGCTCCGTTTTTTCGTCCCACTCCCATGCCGGCCCGCCGAAAATGCTTTCCCAGTTTGTCGGCTCATCGCACCAAATGTACCAGTCCCGTTTCGGATTGTCGCGTGAGGAGCGTGATTCGATGAACCATGGGTGCTCGTCGCTCGTGTGGTTGATGACCAGATCGATGATGAGCTTCATCCCGCGTGCATGCACTTCCGAAAGCAGCCGGTCGAAATCTTCCATCGTTCCAAACTCCGCCAGAATTCCTTGGTAATCGCTGATATCGTAGCCGTTGTCATCATTTGGCGACTCGTACACCGGGCTCAGCCAAATAACGTCGATGCCAAGATCTTTTAAATAGTCCAGTTTGCTGGTAACACCGTTGATGTCGCCGATGCCGTCCCCGTTCGAATCTTTGAAACTTCTCGGGTAGACTTGGTAGGCGACTGCTTCTTTCCACCATAATTTCTTCATAGCCAGATTCCCCTCAACGACCTTGGCAAGAACCCCGTTCAATCAAGCGGGAAGAAACCGTGATTTGCCTTGGAGCTGCCTTTTCGTCTGTTATTTTTTCCAGTAATAAGTTTGCCGCTTCGAAACCCAGTTCGTAGATGCAGATGTCCACCGAACAAAGCGGCGGTTTCAAGTGTTTCGATAAAGCGTGGTTGTTGAAGCCGATGATCGAGACATCTTCCGGCACGCGGATCTGCAGGTCCTCCAAATAGCCGATCACTTCATAGGCCACCAAATCGTCATGTGTGACGATGGCGGTCGGCGGCTCTGCAAGTTCGAACAAGCGGCCGATTGCCTGTTTTCCGTCTTTTTGCATATCGTCCTGATTGACAATGTATTGCGCATCGAATGTAATCCCGCTTTCGTCGAGCGATTCCTCATAGCCTTTCAAACGGTCCAGTGATACCACAAAGTCCATGCCCCCGGCGATGAACGCAATGCGCTTATGGCCCAGGCCAACCAAATACGACATGACGTGCTTCGTAATGCCGACATTGTCGTTATCGACATAAGATACAGCATCCGCGTTCGTATGCGGACGGCCGACAACCGAGAACGGCAAGCCGCTTTCCATCAAGTAATCCATAATCCGGTCGCCTACCCGCGAGTACAAGAGGATAATGCCGTCGACTTGTTTTCCCTGATGCATTGCCACCACTTCGTCGTAGATTTCTTCTTCTGTAGCCCCAGTCGACAAGTAAAGGCCATACTGGCTGTGATGGGCGCTGACGGAAATGCCGCGCAGCACTTCCGGGAAAAAGGGATTCTGGAACGCCAAGGTCGTGGAGTTCGCCATGATGATGCCGATTGTCCGCGTTTTCTGTGCCACTAAGTTGCGCGCCTGGAAGTTCGGGTAATAACCTAACCTTTCCATCGTCTCCCGGACTTTTTGTTTTGTTTTCTCGCTGATCCGTGGATTGTCGGCAATCACCCTCGATACAGTTGCAGGCGAAACTTCCGCCTGTTTTGCAACATCTTTAATCGTAATTGCCATATTTTCTCCTCCCAGTTATTTAATCGCCCCGTCTGATACTCCTTTAATAATGGCACGTTGCGCGAAAAAGTAAAAGATGATGACCGGCACGATCGCCAAAGTCAAACCTGCCATCGCCAAATGCCATTGCTTCGTGTATTCCCCGAAGAAAAAGAACATTTTCAGCGGAATCGTTTCCTTGCCCGGCTGGTTGATGACGAGCGATGGCAACAGGTAATCATTCCAAATCCAGATGATATTCAAGATCGCCACCGTGACGGTGATCGGCTTCAGCATCGGGAAAATGATATGCCAGAACACTTGCCAGCGGTTGGCGCCGTCGATGGTCGCCGCTTCATCGAGCGACCGCGAAATATTGTTCAAGGCGCCGTGGTATAAAAAGATCGATAGGCTTGCTCCAAAGCCGATGTACATGAAAATCAGCCCGGCTTGGTTAAGCATTTCAAAGCGGCCGAATACCGTAACGAGCGGAATCATCACCGATTGGAACGGAATCAGCATTGCCGCTACAAACAAGTAGAAAAACACGGAACTGAACTTGCTTTTCGCGCGGGACAGCGCGTACGCGCCCATTGCCGAGAACAAGACAATCAAGAGGACGCTTGTAATTGTGATAAACAGCGAGTTGAACAACGTCCGCAAAAAGTCCAATTCTTCATATGCTTCGATGTAATTCTCCAAATTCCATAAACCGGGCAAAGCGATGGTGCTGGTGAAAATTTCACGTTTTGTCTTGAATGAGTTGACGAACATGAGATAAAAAGGGACAAGCCAGAGAACCGCTAAAACCAGGCCGATAATCTCCATTTTAACATTCCATTTTCTCTTCATTACATCTCAACCTCCCGGCGTTTGTTGATATACACTTGGATGAGAGCCACGAGCGCAACAATGACAAAGAAAATGACCGCTTTTGCCTGTGCGTAGGCAAAGACGTTCTGGGTGAACGCCGTCTGGAAAATTTCCATCGCCACCATTTCGGTCGAATTGTACGGACCGCCGCCTGTCAGCGACAAGTTCTGGTCGTACAGTTTGAAGGTGTTCGACAATGTCAGGAACATACTGACAGTGAATGCTGGCGCCACCAGCGGGAACACGACAAAGCGGAAGCGCTGGACGGAAGTCGCGCCGTCAATCGCCGATGCTTCCAGCAATTCTTTCGGCATGCCTTCCAAATAAGCAATGTAGATGACCATGATATAGCCCGCCATCTGCCAGCTCATCAAAATCGTCAAGCCCCAGAAACCCGTGTTTGTCGTCGACAGCCAGCCTTGCAGGCTTTCCATGCCGATGATTTCACCAATCGCCGCAAACACTTTGATGAAGATGAACTGCCAGATAAAGCCGAGTATCAAACCGCCGATCAAGTTCGGCATGAAAAAGACTGTGCGCAGCAATTTGCTGGATTTCACGTGAGAGGTGACGAGCAGCGCTAAAGACAAGCCGATCACATTGATCATTATGACCGAGACAACTGAGAACTTGACGGTGAACCATAATGCATCCATGAAGCGTTCGTCTTTGAAGACGTTTATGTAATTTTCAAACCCGACAAAGTCACCCGTGACAATGCCGTTCCATGAGGTGAATGAATAATAGACGCCTAGCAGCATCGGGACGACAACCACTAAGGCTAACGCGATTAAGACCGGGGCCAGAAACAACCAGTAAGAATAACTTTTTGTACGCATGTGCAGCCCTTCCTTTCTAATAGAAGACAACCGGTAAAGCGGGATAAATTTAAAACAAAGCAGCCCGCAGGCTGCTTTGTCGAGTGGCCCGGTTTATTTACTCCGGTTCGTTTCCCAAGCTTTTTTAGCCGAGTCGATGACTTCTTCCCAGCTCGCTTCATCGCTCAAGTATTTTTGGATTGAAGCGCCGACTTCGCTTTCGCCCCAGCCAGTCGGATAGCCCATGAAGACCCAGCCGATTGTATTGCCGGCTTCAGATGCATCATAGATCGCTTTCGACATTGGATCTGTGATTTTCGATGTGTCATACCCTTCGTATGCAGGGATGAATTTAAAGTCTTCGACAACCGCTTTTTTCCCGGCATCAGAAGTGTACAGCCAGTCCAAGAATTCTTTAGAAGCTTGAACCACTGCTTCGTCTTTTGTCGAGTTCACACCCCAGTACATTGGGACGCCGACTGGCAGGCCGCCTTCTTCATAGCCTTCAACCGGAATCGGCATCATGCCCACGCCGTTGTCCGCAAGTTCAGGATCGATTCCTGCGATTGAACCGTACACCCAGTTCCCTTGCTGGATAATTGCCACGCGCTCAAGCGAGAACAATTCTTCCACTTGCTGCGAGTAGTCCAATGAAACTGTCGGCTGGACGGAATAGTCGTTTTGAAGATCAAGGATTTTCTTGAATGCGTCGCCGTATTTGAATTCCACTTTATCAGCCGCGAATGCGTCCAAGACATTGTGGTTGAATTCAGGCGCTAAAAACGTGTTTGACAAGTGAAGCCCCGTTACCCAAGCTTCTTTCCCTGGAAGCGCGAAGACCGCATCCAAGCCAAGTTCGTCTTTTTTCGAATCCAGGGTTTTTACAGCTTGTTCCAAGCTGGCAAAATCGGTGATGGACGCTGGATCGATTCCAGCTTCTTCAAACAAGCGTGTGTTATAGACAAAGCCATAGCCTTCTTGGTTGTACGGCAATCCAAGCACCTGTTCTTCCACCGTTACGCCTTCAAGCGTGCCGTCTAATGCCGCGCCTGCAGCTGTCGTATCGCTCAAGTCCGCCAATTTGTCTTTCCAGTCTTCCACGTCCTGCGGTCCGCCGATATTGAAGATTGCCGGTTCGTTGCCGGATGCAAAGCGTGAACGGAGCGCTGCGCCGTAATCTTCGCCGCCGCCGACAGTCGTTATGTCGATGTTGACATCCGGATTCTCTTTTTCGTATAGCTCGACCACATCTTCAAACTGGTCTTTGAACTCCACTTTAAATTGGAAAATGTCGACGGTAACTTTATCGCCTTCTGCCTGTGAAGCTTCTTCTCCCCCGCCGCCGCAGCCGGCTAATATCCCCGCCGTTACAAACAATGACGCCAAAAGACCTTTGCGAACCTTGAACTCTTTCATCTCGAAATCCCCCTTTGAGTGTTTGTGCAAACGATTGCACAATGTGGCAAATAAAAAATCGGAAACTATAAAAGAAAACGTTTCCAACTTAAGATTAGATAAATCGTATCACAGTGTAAACGTTTGCACAATATGTAATTTTTATTTCTTTTACGGAATTCACTGCTATTGCGCAAAACAGCTGCAAAGATATGGACCAAAGGATATTGGGCCATATCTTTGCGACGAAGTGCGCAGCACTGCAACGGTTTTTCATATTTCAAAGCTAGCCAAGTGATGCAGAGACAGGAGCACTTTGTTTTCTCCGCTGTTTTACTCTATAACTTCTAGTGAATTTGCAATAAAAAATTCAAAACAAAATAGATTACTGTGAAATTAAGATATTCCTCAGCTTCGGCGCGTCCAAGGGCTAGGCGCAGCAAGAAGACAGGCGGTCTTGCGAAAGCCAGGACCAAAGCGCCGAAGCTGTATGCAAAAATCAATTTCATTTTTTCAAATTATTTCACTTTATCATAAAAAGCTACTGCTTCATAAGGCCGCAGTTCCAGTTCACCTTCGCCAACTTCCTGTTCGTAATTGCCGATCAAAAGATCACCGGGCGGCCGCGGCATGGATCTGTAGTTGGTGGAGAAGTTGCAGTAGACGGTCAGCTTGTCATCTCCGCTCTTTCTCTCATAAGCGAAAATCTCCTCATCTTCCCTGTGCAGGAGTGTAAAGTCGCCAGTCGTCACAATGTCCAAGGTTTTGCGGAACGCAATCAAAGCCCGGTAATACGTGTAAATCGAATTCACGTCATGCCGCTGCTCCGCGTTGATCTCCGGATAATTCGGATTGACGCCCAGCCACGGTGTGCCTGTCGTAAACCCGCCATTCGGTTCCGCCGACCATTGCATCGGCGTCCGTGCATTGTCGCGTCCTTTGGCGTAGATCGACTCCATGATATCTTCATGCGAAAAGCCCAGTTCGGTCCGTTCCTTGTACATATTATGCGTTTCAACATCCTGGTATTCTTCAATCGAATCAAACCGGACATTGGTCATGCCAAGTTCTTCGCCTTGGTAAATGTACGGTGTTCCTTGCATGAAATGCAGGCACGTCGCCAGCATCTTCGCTGACTCCACGCGGTATTCTTTGTCGTTGCCAAAGCGCGAAACGATGCGCGGCTGATCGTGGTTGTTCCAGTACAAGCTATTCCAGCCCACCGTGTGAAGGGCGTGCTGCCATTTTTCCTTGTTCTCTTTCAAATCGATGAGGCGCAGCGGCTTCAAGTCCCATTTTTCGCCTTCCTGGTCCAGCTCCATATGTTCAAACGTGAAAATCATATTGAGCTCTTTGTTTGCCGGGTCCGTATAGATCCTCGCATCTTCCACCGATGCCCCCGGCGTTTCGCCGACCGTGACGATGTCATAGTGCGACAGCACCTTTTCGTTCATTTCCTTCAGGTGCTCATGCACTTTCGGGCCGTTCATGTAATGCATGCTGCCGTTGCCTTCATCGGCATCCGGGAACAGGGGATCTTTCGATATCAAGTTGATGACGTCCATACGGAAACCATCGATTCCTTTATCGAGCCACCAGCGCATCATGCCATAGACCGCTTCCCGGACTTCGGGGTTTTCCCAGTTCAAATCAGGCTGCTTTTTAGTGAACAAATGCAGATAGTAACGGGCCCGCTTCTCGTCGTATTGCCAAGCCGAGCCGCTGAAGATCGACCGCCAATTATTCGGTTCATCCCGCCAAATATAAAAGTCCGGTTTGGTCTGGAACCACTCGTGCTCATCCGATGTATGGTTGACGACGAGGTCCATCAACAGTTTCATCCCCCGATTATGGATTTCTTCGAGCATCTCGTCAAAATCTTCCATTGTCCCGAATTCAGCCATGATTTCATGGTAATTGCGGATGTCGTAGCCATTATCGTCATTGGGCGAATCGTAGACTGGCGACAGCCACAAAATGTCAACGCCGAGTTCCTTCAAGTAATCCAGCTTTTGGATAATTCCTCTCAAATCCCCAATTCCATCGCCATTTGAATCCATGAAACTGCGTGGGTAGATCTGGTACACCGTAGCTTTTTTCCACCATTCTTCCATGCCATCCCCTCTTTTCCTCGAACTTTCGCCATTCTATCATATGACTGAACATTTTAGGAATTGAAAATATTAAAGATTTTTATTCTTCCCCATTAAAAACCCCTGGCCTGCTCCAAGTTTTCGGGGCAGCTCAGAGGTTTTGCCTTTTTAATCGGCTGTTTTTTCAAAGGTCTCCGCAACCATTTTTGCCACTTTGTCGCTGCTGTCATTTCCGATATCTTCAATCATCATAGCAAGGATGAATTGCGGGTCGTCTTCGTTGTACGCCACAAAATAGCCGTTGTTTTTCCCCTTGTCCCGAGTTGTTGCTTTTATTTCCGCGGTTCCGGTTTTGCCGGCAAGCGGGATGTTTTTAAGGTCAGCCGATTTCGCAAAGCCGTCAGTCACTGCGTTGCGCATGCTGGTCCGCAGAATTTCGGCTTTTTCTGCGCGGACAAGCCCTTCTTTCCATACTTGCGCTTTTTCCTCTTCCTCGAATAAAACCGGCTTGTACACCATGCCGCCGTTCAAGAACGGTCCGTACATCGATGCAAGATGCAAAATGTTCACCAGCATTTGGCCTTGGCCAAACGACGTATCGGCAAGCTGCCCTTCTGAAGTGATAAGGCCGTCGTTCGAGATTTGCGAGGCAGCCAAGTTCAAACCTTCAAACGGCATCGCCTCGCCGAAACCGAAACTTTCCAGTCCCTCCGTTAAGCGGTCGCGTCCTAATTCGAGTGCTTGCCGCGCAAAATAGATGTTGTCCGAATAGACGAGCGCGGTATTCAAATCAACGGGATTCGGTGCGTCATCGTGCAGGCGCGCTATGCGAAAACGGCCCCAGGTCGGCTTTTGCCACGTCTTGCCGGTGATTTTCATGCCTTTGTCCGGGTCAAGCGTGCCCGCTTCCATAGCAATCGCAGCAAATACCGGTTTGATGGCAGAACCCGGCGCATACGATGCGGCAAAGCGGGTGAACAGCGGATTGAGCGGGTCGTTTTGCAGCTTGTTGTAGCGGCTGCTGCTCATGCCCAGGATAAAGTCGTTCGGGTTGTAGCTCGGTGAACTAAGCAGGACAAGCGTTTCGCCCGTATTGGGGTTGACGGCCGCACTCGTTCCGGCCTCGCCGTCCATCGCGTCATATGCCGCTTTTTGCAGTTTGGCGTCGATTGTCAGCTTGACGGTGTCGCCATGTTCCGGGCTTTTCTCAGCGACGTTGATCGTTTCCGCACCGCTCCGCGCTTTTTCGATGACAATCCGTACGCCTTCCTCGCCGCGCAGCCGCTCTTCAAGCGAGCGCTCCAAACCTTGGCGCCCGATCAAGTCTTCTTCTGTGTAGCCTTTGTCTTTCAACTCATTCAGCTGCTCAGCGGTGATCGGGCCGATAAAGCCTGATACGTGGGCCAAGGCTTTGCCATACGGGTATTCACGAAGCGGGATTTCCCGGCGTTCGGTACCTGTAATGGCGAAAATCTTCTCAAGCGTTTGTTTGTTGTTTTTTGCCACTTTGGCGACTGGTACATAATGATCCGGCCGCACCCAGCTTTGGTTCAGCTGTTCATCTATCGCTGCTGGCGTTGTCTTCAGGAGCTTGGCGAGCTCCTCTTTTTTGTCTTCGTCGAAATTTCCTGGAATGATGCCGATTTCATAGCCTGTGCCATTGATCGCAATGCCTTTTCCGTTGCGGTCCACAATCTCTCCGCGATCCGGTTTGGTGATTTCGGTTTTGACTTGATCGCCTTCTTCGAGTTGCGGAAAGATGAATGACGGATCCCATTCCACAAACCAATCATTGTTTTCATACAGCAGCGTCAGCGTCTTTTCAAACTGTACCGGCCCCGCTATGGTTGCAATATCCACTGCAATCGGAAAGTCTGCGGGTTCTTCCGGGCTCCACCCGGTTCCTTCTTCCGGTTTCGTGTAGTCGATCGAAATGCCGGTGACCTCCAGCTCTTCCTTCAATTGTTCCTGCCAGCCGATGAACACATCTTCCCTAAACGCGCCTTTCGTCCCTTCGTTCAAGTACGAATCGTACATTTCCTGGAAGTTGCCCGCTTGCCATAACTTAATGAATTCCTCGACCCGGCCGGTTGGCGAAGATTGCGCGACCGCTTTTTCCTGCTCTTTCGGCGCTACTTGCTCTTCCGGTTGGCAGCTTGCTAAGAGAAATACTGTAGCAAAAAACAGACCGATCCACCTTTTATTCATGGCAGCCCCTCCGCTTTTCTTCCAGTGTATCATTTGACAGAATTTTTAGAAATATATAACGTGATTTTGTGTGTTTCGTGGTATAAAATATATAAAAAGCGTTGTTGGATTCTGGTATTTCAAGGTGCAGAAATCGTTCTGGACGTTCTCCACTCTTATTCGATCCCTTATCAGCATCCTTTCAAGTCCAGCTCCATCCAGAATGCATATTTCCGTTTTCTCGCTCTACAACTTGTGGTTCCCCAACAGAAAAGAGAGGCGGTGCGGCAAATGTTTGAAGAGATGCCTGCTCGGCACTTATTTGGATTTCTTGCGTTGGCTATCGGCATTTCCGTCATTATCATGTTCGAACTATCCGCAAGCGACCGAATGATCGAAGTGGTTTTCCAATTGGTCTTATATGTCTTCGTGCCTGTCCTGTATTTCAGCTATTATTTTCATAAGCAAGGAATTTCCGTATCCGATGTGCTGTTCCTCCGTGGCCTCTTCCGCTGGCTGCCGCTTATTTCCGGCCTCGTTTGTTTGTCGTTCCTGTTTTCGGCAGGGATGCTGTGGTTTCAAATGTACATCCTTTTGCCGGTCGCGCCTTGGCTCGTCGACTTTTTCACCGAGCCGATTCCGCTGCCGGGCGGTACATTGTATGCCGTGTTCACTTTGGCTATCATTACGGTGATCGGGCCAATTGCTGAGGAGTTTATTTTCCGGGGTGTGCTGATGAAGCGAATTCTTGTCAAGACGACCATGTGGAGCGGGGTAATCATCTCGAGCCTTATCTTTGGCATGCTGCACGCAGATATCGTCGGCGCGTTTTTGTTCGGCGTGCTGGCTTCCCTGCTGTATTTGCGAACCGGCAATCTGCTCGTGCCGATTTTATTTCATGCGGTCAACAATTCTGTGGCATCCTATTTGATGTTTGTGCCCGGTGCACGGCCAGACTGGCTTTATATCCTCGACAGTACAGAAGTGTACGCCAAAGCCACGGCATATGCCGCGATGCTGATCTGCAGCGCCTTTTTCATCCTTCTCGCCATTTGGGGACTGTCGCGCGGCTTGGAGAAAAAGCTGAGCGATGAACAGTTCACCAAGCTGCTGGAATCGTATCATGAAACAGAAAAAAACGAGCTTAGAGGCGATCTCTAAGCCCGTTTTTATTATGCCATCAAAAAATCCGTCACTACTTCCAAAAAGCGTTCGCGCTCTTCGACGTTCGGTGCATGTCCCGAGTTCTCGAATTCCACAAAAACCGCGTCCGGAATCAGGCGGGCGAGTTCTTGGCCGCGCTCCGGCGGGTTCAAGCCGTCGTGCGTACCGCTGATGACCAGCGTCGGGGCTTCCACGGTCGGCAATGCTGCCCGAAAATCAAAACCTTCAAGCGCCTTGTTGGCAGCAGCTTGCTGGACAATCGTCAAATCGGATTCGTTAAGGCCCGACTCTTCCTGCCATTCTTCCACGGCGGCAATGTTGTGGAACATGTATTTGAATAAATGCTTCTGCTGCTGCTGCTCGTCCATCCCTTCGATTTCATCGGCGTAGCGGTTAAAGAGCTCCATTGTTGAAGATGTTTTGCCATTTGTCTTAGAAACGACCAGCACCAGTTTGCTGACGCGTTCCGGATGTGCCAGCACCACGCCTTGTGCGATATAGCTGCCCATCGATACCCCAAGCACATGCGCTTTGTCGAGGTTAAGATGGTCGAGCAGCGCCACCACATCCTCAATATGGTCATTCAGCGTAAAGCTCAGCGGTTTGCCGGAACGCCCGTGTCCCCGGCAATCATAGGTGATAACCCGGAAATTCTCCTGGAAATAATCCACTTCCTCCTGGAATGTCTTCAAATTCGCGGTCAGGCCATGAATCAAGACCAGCGGCGTTCCTTCCCCTGCTTCTTCGTAATACAATTCCACTCCATTTGAATCGAACTTCGGCATCTTTTTTCCTCCTTCGTCAAAGTTGATCAAGCGATTTCTTTCTCTAGTTGTATACCCCGTTTGTTTGGAAATAGTTTGGGAACTTTGGACGGTTTTAAGCTCAATCAAAGAAACTTATGGAAAGCTGTTTCGTCCCAACTTAAAACAATTCAGTCTGTTGGTTAAAGCGGAAGCCTCGCTTCCCGTTAATTTGCAATAAAACAGTGGAGGGTGCCGCCAATGAAAAATTTCTTTATGTTCGGGTATTTGCAAGCCCTGTCCTGCATTTTTCCAGTAATCATTTTTGGGGCTCTCGCCGCATCGAAATTGGTTGAAATTCCCGGTTTGCCGCGGTACGATTTTATCTTGCTCGTCTGTCTGGCTGCTCAAGTGTTCATGCTGGCATCGCGGCTTGAGACACTTGATGAATTGAAAGTGATTTGCCTGTTCCACGTTATCGGCCTCGGATTGGAACTGTTTAAAGTGCATATGGGCTCATGGGCGTACCCGGAAGACGCCTACAGCAAGGTGGGCGGCGTGCCGTTGTACAGCGGCTTTATGTACGCAAGTGTCGCAAGCTATATTTGCCAGGCTTGGAGGCGGCTCGATCTGCAGATATACGGTTGGCCAAAACCGCTGTTCGCCGTCAGCATCAGCGCGCTGATCTACGCAAATTTTTTCACGCACCATTTTTCATATGACATCCGCTGGGTGCTGAAAGCTTTGCTGTTCGTGATTTTCTTCAAAACAGTCGTCACCTTTCGCGTCAGGGGCACTGTCTATAAAATGCCAGCGATTTTGGCGTTCTTGCTTGTCGGCTTTTTTATCTGGATCGCCGAGAACATCGTCACCTTTTTTGGCGCATGGCAATACCCGGACCAGCAAGCGGCTTGGTCGCTCGTCCACATCGGGAAGATTTCCTCTTGGTTTTTGTTGGTGATTATCAGCATCATCATTGTGGCACAGCTGAAACGGGTAAAAAGCGGGCTGGCGCAGAATGCAGAAAGCCGGGCGGCAAGATTTCCCGGGTTTCGGCGGAAGACGGTTTCTGAAGATGTTGAATAATAGTGGGACGAGGAAGCTGTTCGCCCAGCGAACAGCCTTTTACTAGCTGGCGTCGCTTGGTATTGGGGGTGAATCAATTGGAAAAATTTTCTTCATGAAGTTTTCGGGTTCTAACATGAAGTATGCAGTTTTATACATGAACTCTTGCGATTCTTACATGACGAAACAAGCTTTCTACATGAGATTTTCCCACTTCTACATCACTTTCTCGAAAATCTTCTCTCCAAAACCAAAAAACAATAAGGAAGCTGTTCGCCCGGCGAACAGCTCTTTATAAATCGGCATCGCTTTCTATAGAAGAGAATGGGTTGCCAAAATTTGCTTCATGAAGTTTTTTGGTTCTTACATGAAGTATTGAAATCTCTACATGAACTTTCGCAATTCTTACATGACAAACCGAGCTTTCTACAGGAACTTCCCCCTCCCAAACAAAAAAAGCCGACCCAAAACGGGTCAGCTCTCTTCTTCACCCAGCCACTTTTTCAGCGAACTGGCTGTTGTACAATTCTTCGTAGAAGCCCCGCTGTTCAAGCAGTTCGGCGTGTGTGCCTTGTTCGATGACTTTGCCTTGGTCCATGACCAAGATCAAGTCGGCGTCTTTGATGGTCGACAAGCGGTGCGCGATGACAAAGCTTGTGCGGCCTTCCATTAAGCGGTTCATGGCTTGTTGGATGAAAACTTCGGTGCGGGTGTCGACGCTTGATGTCGCTTCATCCAAAATCATGATTGGCGGGTCGGCAAGAACAGCGCGCGCGATGGTCAAAAGTTGCTTCTGGCCTTGCGAGATGTTCGACGCTTCTTCATTCAAGATGGTGTCATAGCCGTCCGGCAAAGTGCGGATAAAATGGTCGGCGTGTGCGGTTTTAGCAGCGGCGAAGATTTCGTCATCGCTGGCGCCGCTTTTGCCATAGGCGATATTGTCTTTTATCGTGCCGTTAAAGAGCCAAGTGTCCTGCAAAACCATACCGAAGCTTTTGCGCAAATCATCACGTGACATGTCGCGTGTGTCAAGGCCATCTATTTTGATGCTGCCGCCTTTTAATTCGTAGAAGCGCATCAGTAAATTGATCAGCGTCGTTTTGCCGGCGCCGGTCGGTCCGACGATGGCGACGGTTTGGCCAGGTGCGACATGGATGTTCATGTTCTCGATCAGCAGCTCTTCGCCATAGCCGAAATCGACGTCCTCAAATTCCACAGAACCTTCTGCACGGGTCAGTGTAACAGTTGTCTGTTCTTTCACTTCTTCCTCTTCGTCGAGCAGTTCGAACACGCGCTCCGCCGCAGCCACCGTTGACTGGACGATGTTCGCGATGTTCGCGGTTTGCGTGATCGGCTGCGTGAACTGTTTGGAATAGGTGATGAACGCCTGGACATCCCCGATTGAAATGGTGCGCTGCGTCACCAAGATCCCCCCAACGACTGAGATCAACACATAGCTGATGTTGCCGATGAACATCATCATCGGCATGATGATTCCAGAGATGAATTGCGCTTTGCTGCCCGCTTGGTACAGTTCTTCGTTAACAGCATCAAACTGCTCGCCCGATTTTTTCTCGTGGCCGAACACTTTGACGACTTGGTGGCCTGTATACATTTCCTCGATGTGTCCGTTCAGTTCGCCCAGCGATTTTTGCTGCTTGGCGAAATGCTTTTGAGACCGCTTCAATACCGGGCCGATAACAAAAATCGACAGGGGCAATGAAATCAGCGCAATCGCCGTCAGCAACGGGCTAATCGACAGCATCATGATGATGATTCCGACAAGCGTGACAATCGATGTGATAAACTGCGTCAAGCTTTGCTGCAGCGTACTGCCGATCGTATCGATGTCGTTCGTCATGCGGCTCAAAGTCTCACCGTTTGGCCGGCCATCAAAATATTTGAGCGGCAGTTTTTCGAGTTTCGTGTTGACATCCTCGCGCAAATCATAGACCGTGTCCTGTGCGACGGTTGACATGATAAATTGCTGGATGTAGCTGAACACACTGCTGATGATGTAAAGCCCCGCGAGCAGCAATAAAATCTGCCCAATGCGTTCAAAATCGATTGTGGCGCCTGGCGTGTTCGTGAACTTGCCGTAAGCCCCTTCAAACAATTCCGTAATGGCCAGCCCCATGATTTTCGGTCCGACAATCATAAAAATTGTACTAAGTATGGCGGCCATGAATACTGCGATGAGTTTGTTGCGGCGCGGCTTCAAGTAGACGAGCAGGCGCCGCAAGGTTTTCTTGAAGTTTTTCGGCTTTTCGCCCGGCACCATCATCATGCCGCCAGGTCCGTGGCCAGGTCCACCGCCGCGTTGAGGCTGCTTCACTTTGCTCATGCGATTTCCTCCTCTGTCAGCTGGGATAAGACAATTTCGCGGTAGACTTCATTGGTCTGGAGCAGCTCTTCATGCGTGCCGATACCGGCGATCCGGCCTTGCTCCAAGACGATAATGCGGTCCGCGTCCACTACTGTGCTGACACGCTGTGCAACGAGCAGTACGGTTGCATCTTTTGTTTCGCTTTTTAATGCCGCGCGAAGCCGTGCATCTGTCTTGTAGTCGAGTGCAGAGAAACTGTCATCGAACACATACAAATCAGGTTTCCGGAGGAGCGCGCGGGCAATCGATAAACGCTGCTTTTGGCCGCCGGATAAGTTTGATCCGCCTTGTTCGATTTCCGATTCGTAGCCTTCTGGTATCCGTTCGATAAAATCTGCCGCTTGCGCAATGCGCGCTGCGTGTTCGATTTCTTCCTGGGTGGCATCTTGCTTGCCAAATCTTATATTGTCCGCGATCGTGCCGGTAAACAAAATGGCTTTTTGCGGCACAAAGCCGATTTTCGAGCGCACTTCATCTTGCGACGCTTCGCGGATATCAACGCCGTTAACACGGATTGAGCCGCTTGCGATTTCGTAAAAGCGCGGAATCAGATTAACGAGCGTCGTTTTCCCGGATCCCGTTCCTCCGATAATGGCCGTGACTTCTCCCGGTTCTGCCGAGAACGAGATGTTTGAGAGCGCCGGTTTTTCAGCGCCTGGATAGCTGAATGTCACATCGTCGAACTGGAGCGTGCCGCGTTCACGGTCCGCTTTTTGCGTTCCGTTGTCAACAAATGACGGTTCCATTTCAAGCACTTCATTGATGCGGTTGGCCGATACCGCTGCACGCGGAACCATGATGAACATGACTGATGCCATGACGAGTGCGAACATGATCAGCATGACGTACTGGATGAACGCCATCAATTCGCCGATTTGCAGCGAGCCATTATCGATGCGAATGCCGCCAAACCAAATGATGCCGACGACCGTCAAGTTCATCACCAGCATCATCACCGGCATGATGAAGGCCATTATCTTATTGACCTGTATTGATACGTCCGTCAAATCACGGTTGGCTTTGGTCATGCGCACTTGCTCTTCCGTTTCACGGTTAAAGGCGCGGATGACGCGGATGCCCGTCAAATTTTCCCGGAGCACCAGATTCAGCCGGTCCAAACGTTTTTGCACTTCCTGGAACAAAGGCATCCCTTTTTTAAAGATCGTGATGATTGAACCGGCAAGCACCGGCATCGCCGCTAAAATAACAAGCGACAGCTTGGCGTCTTGCGAAATTGCGAGGATCAAGCCGCCGACCAGCATGATCGGCGCGCTGATGACCATCCTCAGCATCATGATGACCACTTGCTGCACTTGGGTGATGTCGTTCGTTGTCCGCGTGATGAGCGATGCTGTTCCGACTTTGTCGAATTCCTGCAAGGTGAATTTTCCGACATGGTTGAACACCCGGCGGCGCAAATCGCGGCCGAGCCCCATCGCCGTCTTGGCTGAAAAGTAACTGGCAATGATTGAAGCGACGACACCGGCCGCTGACACCAAAAGCATCACGCCGCCGATTTCCCAGATATATCCCGTGTTCCCGGTGACGACCCCGTTGTCGATGATGTCCGCCATCAACCTCGGCAGGTAAAGGTCCGCGATTGATTGAATGAAGACCAGACCGACGACAGCCGCAACCAACCATTTGTAGACGTTTAAGTTTTTCAGGATTTTAATCATTTCAATTGCTCCTCTGTTTCAATCGCTTCGAGCAACGTATTGATGTGTGCATGAGTTTCAAGCAGACCATCCTCTTCCTGCTGTTCCATTGAATCCAGCACCCCTTCGAATATGCGGAGCACGCTGCATTCTTTCATATGAAGTTCCTGGATAAATTCGATTCCTTTTTCACTCACCGACAGCATCACTTCCCGGCGGTTGCCTTCCACTTGCTGCCGCTCGAGCAACCCTTCTTTCACCAAGCCGTCAACCGCTTGGCTCAGCGTGCTTTTCGGCAGAAACGTTTTCTCGCCAATCGTTTTTTGCGTCATTGCCGATTCTGAAATGAGCGTGATTAAAATGGTGTATTGCGGAACCGACAAGCCGTTTTCAGCTGCCGACTTTTGAACAAAGCGGTACAAGTTTTTCTGGACACTCGCAAACGACTGCAGCAGTTCGACCGAGCGCATAATGCTTTGGTTTTGAGTTGGCATTGTTCCCTTCCCTTCCTTTTGGAACAGTTCGAAATGGAACTGTTCACGTTAGTTCCTTAAATGTACTCCTATTGGTTTTTCCAGTCAATTTTGGCGTTCTTCTTGAACAGATCAAAAAGTCGAAACTTTATGCAACTTTTGCTTAGGGAGCCCGTATTTATACAAAAGGAAAAGGAAAAGGAGTGGGGCTTCTTTGTCTAACCAAACTGTGTATAAAACGGATGTTTTGGGCATTGCAAACGGCATTATTTTCATGGCTTTTTTCGGTACAGTGTGGGCAAGTGTCGGCATCATAGGCTTGCGGGAACTGGGCACTCTCTGGCTTCTCGGCATTGCCGTTTCTATCGGAGTTTTTCTTTTTATTCTTGGCATGCGGGTATTCGCTTCTTCAAAACACGCCGCTGTCCGGAAAAGCCCTGAGAGCAAATCACGTGATAAGAAAATCCGGCTTGGCTTCAATCTTACATTTGCAGCAGAAATCGCCTTGATTGCATTGGCGGCGTTCGTTTTAGGAAATGCCGGCTATATGGAATGGTTTTTTCCGGTCATGTGTTTTATCGTCGGGGCGCATTTTTTCCCGCTCGCTTTTCTGTTCCGCGAGAAAGTGCATTACATTACAGGCACACTTCTATGCCTTCTTGCTGCAGCCACGGTGCTGTTTCTTCCCCAAAGCGCAACAATCGGTTCTTATCAAATCACCGCTTGGGCGGCTGTTGTCGGATTTGGGGCCGCATTGATCTTATGGGCGACCGCCTTTTCGATCTGGCGTTCCGGCTTGCCGCTGTTAAAGCAATTACAAAATTAAAACAGAAAAAAATCCGTACGAAGGCGATGGATAGACGCCTTCGTGCGGATTATTTATTGGTTCGTTTCTCTTTTGTGGGCGGCCAACCAGCCTGCCACCCATGCATCAATTTCCGCCTGCTCGCTTTTTTCAAGCCGTTCTATAGAATCCCGTTTTAACCGGACACCGCTCCACGCATAGAACAAAGGCATGGATGTGAACAAACCACCACCATACCCCGCCTTCCATCCTGCCACAAAACCGGCAAGCACTTCCGGATCTTTTTCAAACGCTTTTTTGCCGGCTAGTTCCAAAATCGAGAAAGTGCGGGCAATATCTAATCGGCAATCACCGATGGCGGCATTTGCCCAGTCAAGCACTGCTGTAATGTTCCGGCCATCCGTCAGTACATTCAATGGGTGAAAATCGAGATGAAGCAAAACAGCAGGCGAATCAGACAATGGAATAGCCGACAAGATTTCCGCTTCTTCCCGGGACGGCGTCAGCCAAGACCGAGATTCCACGTCTTGTGCAGAAACCACAATTTGATGGATCCGGGCTTGGATTTTGCCGAATTCCACACCCAATTCCTCTGCACGTTCCGGCCATTCCTTGAGCGCAGCCAGCACCGTTTTCCCTTCTCGCCATTCCATCAGCATCACCGCATAGCCATCAACCACTTGGATAGCGTGGACTTCTGGTACCGGCACGCCGTTTCCAGCGGCAATTTCAATCATCTTCTTTTCCTGGACAAACTGCTCGTACTTTCGGGCTGGCAAAAGGCGCAGTGCATATATACGATCCTCCGCCCCTATTTTATACACTTGGCTGTCCCGTCCGCCTTGCACCTCTTCGCAAAAAACAACTGAAGCAAGCCCAAAACCCCTGAGAATATTAGCGATTTGCGGGCTAACTGGCTGCCCTGTCCGGTTCGGCGCCGCAATGATTTTCTCTACGGTAAATGGCGTGAGCCCGACTTTCTTATTGCGCAATTCTTTATAACGCCCACTGTTCTTGTCCATTTACAGCCTCCTGTCCTCTATTGATTTTCTGTAAGTTCAGTGTAGGCGGCTATATGGTTGCCGTCAACGCAAAAAACACCTTGCTCGGCAAGGTGTTTAAGAAGGCATTTTTAAAGCGATAGAATCGATGCAGGTGGAGCAATATTCAATAATAGACAACGGCAATTTTTTGTTTCGAAACTTTTCAGGGCATGCCCAAACATTTTCAAACACACAGCTGACAATCTCCTCACAGATAGCCGGATCCGCAACAGCACGATAAGAAATCTTCCATAGTAATTGAAAATACCGATCGTATAATTCACTTAACGCTTGTTGCTCACGGTTAAGAATCCTTTTTAGTAAAAGCTCATCTGCAGTAAACTTGCCACACCCCATCCTCAAATCACCCGGGCAGAAAGCACAAAAACCTCGAAACTAGGCTTTTTTGCTTTATTTGTTGATTCCCTCGAATTTCTATTGAAATTGAGGTTATTATATAATTTTATGAAGCGAATAACCTATCCGCAGTTGGCCGAATGCCAAGTCAATGCATGATATGCTCTAATGCTTTATCAAGTGTCTCGTACCGAAATTCAAAGCCTTCTTTTTGCAGCCGTTCCGGCAGAACCCATCGGCTTTTCAGCACCAATTCCGTCTCAGTGCGGATCATGGCAGCCCCCATCTCAAGCATCCAGGCAGGAGCCCGGAAGCCCAGTGCCCGGTTTGCCTGCTTGCGCAGCTCTGTCATCAATACCCGGTTCGACACCGGATGCGGCGACGAGCAGTTGAAAATCCCTTTTAAATGCGGCTGATCTTGAAGAAACAGGACGATGCGGTATAAATCCTCAATATGGATCCAGCTGAACATTTGGTCTCCTGGCCCTTGCACACCCCCGAGCCCAAACCGCACCAAATTCAAATACGGGTTCATAACACCGCCGTCTTCTCCTAAAACAATGGCCGTACGAAGCGCGATTTGACGCGTTCGCGGCAGTTTGAAAGCAAACAGCGACTGCTCCCAGGCCTTCGCCACTTCTACGGAAAAGCCCGTGCCGATTTCACCGGTCGATTCGGTCATCGGCCGGTCTTTTGCATGACGGTAAATTGTCGCCGAACTGGAGTTGATCCAAAGCGGCGGCGCGTTTTCACAGGCATACATCGCATTCCCTAAAATTTGTGTCGTCTCGATCCGCGATTCCAGAATTTCTTCTTTGTTCCGCTTGTTATAGCGGCAATTCACCGACTTGCCCGCCAAATTAATCAACATGTCCGCTCCATCAAGTGCCGCTACGATTCCTGTATGGTCAAGCCAAGACAAGTGCTTCTCCTGCCTTGAAATTATGTATACTTCGTAGCCCTCTTCCAAAAACCTTTTTTCAAAGTAACGGCCAATAAACCCTGTCCCTCCAGCGATTATCACTTTCCGTTCCACGCCAACCCCTCGTTTCCAGTATATTCATACTATACATAACGTATGAGAACGGCAAAAGTTACAGGATTTGGAGATTTCTTAGAAAATATACCCATCTTTTTTTCCAATTCTGAAAAATGATATTAGGGCAGCCAAGAAACGATGGAGTGTTCTTTGCTGCATTGAAACTGGTGTCGTTCTTGCTGTTGCGCGAAACAGCTGCGCTTGCCAAAAGCATCCGGCTGGAGTGCAATAAACCGCTAGCCTACTTTCTCAACAGCATGAAAAAACAGCCGTTTTGTGAACTGACCCAAAAAAGTTAGACAAAAATTTAAGCAGCTTGTTGTGCATGAGTCCGGTAGTCAACCGGACTCATGTTTTTTAATTTGGACTTCATTCGTTTCTGGTTGTAGTACGCCATATAGGTATCCAGTTCCTGGAGGAAGTGCTCCACACTTTCAAATTCCTGCAGATAAAGGAGCTCCGTCTTGAGAATGCCAAAGAAATTCTCAATAACGGCGTTGTCGAGGCAGTTCCCCTTACGGGACATGCTTTGAGTGATGTTTCGATCTGCTAATGCTTTCTGGTATTTTGCCATCTGGTAATGCCATCCCTGATCCGAGTGGAGGATGA
>NZ_VOHC01000031.1:0-94426 GCF_007859275.1 Planomicrobium sp. CPCC 101079
GCACGCCGCCAGCGTTCGTCCTGAGCCAGGATCAAACTCTCCATTATAGAAGCTTGATTGCTCATGCTGGCGCTCGCCGTCTTAAAAAGACGCGCGAATCGCTTGATCTAGCGAAGCTTGATCAGTAAGTTGTGCTCCGATTGCCCACGGGCAACCATCGCAGAAATTTTATTGCCGCGTTCGGAACGCGCCAATAAACTGTTGTTGACGTTTTGCTGTTCAGTTTTCAAGGTTCAGTCTGTATAGATTGTTTTGTTTTTGCTACTATATAAGTATAACATAAAAACAAGTAACATTCAAACAAAAAATCAAATAAATATTGTTTTTTATTTAAGGTAGAACAAGTAAATTTAAATAAGATAAAAAATAAAAATATCAAAACATTTAATCGTGATAATATTTTGCTGTCGTTCAAATACTATATAAATATAGCAAAACTCTAAAGAAAAATCAAAGAAGTTGCTTACTCTGTTTGACTGTCAAAAAGACATTATCTAACAGGGATATTTATTATATCACCTTGCCTCTGATTATTCAAGTACCTTGCCTACCATGAATCTTTCAATCAATCATTAATCAAAAAGCCGATTAGTGAATAAAAAATGGAAGGAACACAGTACGTAATGGCAAAACTCCATCAATCTTTTATTTTTCGTCCCCCAACGAACACTCTTGACCATCATGGTCAGCCACTTCCTTTTCTGCCCGCCTGCTTCGTGCCCTGCAGCTCTCAATCTTTAAGAAGAATTTCTGCAAGCCTTGCAGCAAAATGTCCGGGCGGCTCAATGGCTTTCACGTACATCCACATTGTATAGGGATCCTCATCTGCGTACCAGTACAGCAAGAACTCTTTCCATTCCTTCAATACATTTAGGCTGCTGCAAGTAGATTGAATTGGCGTAAAGACCTGAAATACCATATGGATCTTCTTCAAGTTTTTGTATTTTGGAATCTCTTCTTACCGGTCCCTCTATAAGCAACCCGGCACAAGTAGACTGTGTAGCCCGTTTGAATAATATGCTTCATGAGGTTATTAATGCCGGTACACTTATAAATCGTGTTGTATGGAACGCGGCCTTTCGTCACTTGAATAACTGCGCCGCCCAACCGAAAAATATCACCGATAAATATTTTCTCTTCCTCCATGTTTTCAACAAGCAAGTTTTCGCCAAAACTAGTCTGCGGCAAAAGGGTCTCGAATTCCTCGTTCCACTGTTTGTAGCGCTCTGCAAAATACACACTAGACGCCCGGTCGGGTTTACCATGGTTCAGTTTATCAGCAACTCCGTCTCCGTCAAATCCGTCGATTCGCAGCATGGCTTCTTCAACCGGCATTTTGCAAGGGTATATGAGAACCATCCCGACTGGCAGCTGTCTCTGCTGAAAAAGCAGGAGGACATTGTCGGGCAAATCGGTACTGAGTTTAATGAAGATTCATTTTTCTTCCTTCATGCCACGGTGAATCCTTACCACCGCAACAAAGGAATCGGAGAAAAATACCCTATCAAGAAAAAAAGTGAATGTTCATTCAACCGAGGTCTCTTTTACTTGTACGCTTTATTTCGTTCGAAAGGATACAAGCTAATTGCTCTGCTTTCAACAAAGCGGAGCTTTTTCTGTTGCCTGAAGAGTTTCCGGCTTTTACGTTTGCCTTGAGTAGACATCCGAATCCGTTTCCGACTGAGTACTGGCAATGGGCTGTACCGGATCCTACTGTTGTCAATGTCTGCATGGAGTCAATGGAACCTCAGAAGCATGTTGCCGAACGTCTTGCCGCAGCCTTACAAGTTATTGACCAATAAATCCGTTTCTTGAAATTCAATTGGCACAGTAATCTATGATGATGAATAAGTGCAGGAATTTGGAAAAGCCCCCTACTGATTTTTAGAAATATAGCCAATTATTCGTATTCCAAATAAAAGAAGAATCAGAAGGGTAACTCCCGAATCTCTGATTCTTATTGTAAGTCTTTTCTGCTCTTCTTTTAACTTCTAATAATATCATGATATGTAAACCTATTTCGTTTCAAAACTCTTACTTTGAAGCCGTTAAGAATAATCTTTTGAATGTATCATTTTTTCTATCAAAATCAGTTTTTCTAAGTTTTCATAAAAAGCCTTTGGAATTAGGAAGGTGAATGTAACTTACTTACTAATAAGTTACATTCAAATCAAAAAGAAAATCTAATACATCGGTGTGTAACTCTTGCTGTCTTTCAATTTCGTTCAGCTGCTCTTTTACCTTTTGAAGGGATTTTAGTAAGACATCAGCAGGTACTTTTCCATCCATGGATTCTATGAGTTGATAAGCGCCTGCTTGGACTTCAAAATTTCCAGTCAAAAAAAGGTGAACAATTGTTTCTAAGTGCTCCGTACAGTCAAAAGGTTCTAAAGCGTATAACAGAGTCCCTCTACTTCCGAGAGTTCTGGGGTCGTTAATTAAGTTAATTAGAGGAGAAATCGCTTCTTCATTCCCAATATCTCGCAAGGTAATAGCGAGTAAGTTTCTTAAATTCTTATCTGAGGTTTGGGAGAGGTGTTTTATCAATATTTGGATTGCTTCGTGATGTTGATCAATGGACATTTCACTCAATAATCGGTCTGCTCTTTCCACATCATTATTTTCAAGTGCACTTTCTAACACCTTGAAGTACATTCTTCTCTTCCACCCCTTCAATTCAATCTAACAGTTAATCTGAATGTAACTTAATTCACAAAAAGTTACATTCGCTTTGAACAAAAGTTCATTTCTCAAACGGATTGATTACCGTCCAACCTTTTCCTACGAATAGTTTGTTTAGCATCCAAAGATGATCTCCACCCACTATCAATAAAATCCGTTCTTTTGGTTTTTCTAAAATCTCACTAATATTTTTTACAATGACCAATTCCCTTTCAATCCACTTGCTTAAGAAAGAAACACCGATTTTTTGTCCATTATTTTCAACGGCCAAAAATGAAAGATACATCTGTTCCAATTCCTTGGTCAATTCTTGGTTATTGAGGTTGCGATAAGATTCAAGTAACGTTTGTTCAGGACTAAGCGCAGCACTTTTTTCGCTAAATGCTTCTACACCTTGTAAAACACCAGGATAATTTTTTTGAATCGATTGATTAAGTACCGTCATTTCCTCTTGAGTTAACGGCCCAGCCCAATTGGCCGCAAAAACTTTTTTATGTTCCAGTTTAGTTGCTAATCTGAATCCTACTTGTTCAATTTCATTCATTTCATATTTTTCTTCGCTCTTGGTATACCCTTTGTTCAACTCTTCTTGCTCACTTCTTTCCCACTCCACAGCAATTTTGCTCGGATTAAAATCTGCGAGAAAATCAACCAGTTCTAAAATTTCAGCCTTCTTATTCCTCAGGACGTCCTCTTGGTAAGCAAAGTGATATGTACCTACTAAGACAATCTCTGTTTCTCTCTCCATCGGTCTTTCCTCTTCTCTCTCCAGTGATAAGTCCATTTATTAATACTTAACACTTTTGAATGTAACTTAACTGCACATAAGTTACATTCAGTTCCCCATATTGCTTACTACCATGTTCTATATCGATACCTTGTCTAATCCAAAATGTTCCGTTAAAGAGAGTATACGTCCCTCTATATCCCACTTATGGTATTCTTCAAAAACTGCCTGAATGTTATTGTCGTAGCGATCTTCCACGAGATACTTTATGGCAAGGAAACTTCGCCAGTAATCAAACATGATACTGGATAAACTGGCTGCATATGAGTTGCTTCCAAATTCATCAAGGGACCGATCCCCATATGCTTCAGTAAATACGTTTACTAATTCTTTTTCGATTGCTGCTATTGTCTCGAATTCATCCGCAGTTAAAAGGAACTTCCTCGACAAGTACTCACACATGCCCTCTTCGAACCAAATGCCGTCTTCTCGTTCATCTCCAAAATCATCTAAAAATAAATTTGAGTGATGCGTTAATTCGTGGCCTAATATTGTAAGTATGTGATTCTCAGAAAGCTGTTCGTAAAAACGCTCAATATGAGGAAGATCATTACCATCCAATTGCTGGATAAATAGCTTTCTCCAAGCTTTTACATCCGGCGTTATGTAAATTGTGTCTTTATTCGTAAATGCAGGAATCGGCAGTTCAGAAAAAATAGATGTTGCTACTTCTGCTGAAGTCCAAACAACGCCTTTTGGTTTGTTTACTAAGGCATACTCTTCTTCTAAGAGTAATTGGTACTCATTTAAACGTTCGCTAAAACGCTGAATAATATCCTGGTGCTTTTCATATTCCTCTATGTCTTCAAAGGTATAAATATGCTTCATTTACTAAACTCCTTCTTTTTAAATTATCTTTTTGACTATATACAAATTATTCTTAAGTAGTTCAAATACTCTTGCATTAATTTTAACATAATTTGGATGATTTTTTTCAGGAAGAAAGCGTTCGTAAAAGTACACGTTTCCGAACGCTTCAAAACAGTAAAGAACAATAAAAAGAACGTTCGTAAACGTGTAAGCACACTTTACGAACGTTCAGCTTTTTCTGTCCACATTTACGAACTGTTTAAAAAAATACATTCTTCCAAATTCTGTTCGTACTCCTAACTAATTTAGCCCTTTTTTTATGGACTGCGTCAGATCAAACAAGAGCCTGCTTTTTTTCATCCGCTTGAAGTACTATTGTCTGCTGGTTAGTCAGTTCCGCTAGTTCATCAACTTTCTTTTGCAGGTATTCAACGTCTTTTTTCTTCATTTCAGTGCAATCCAAACCGTCTAGAATATATTCCTGAATCTCCCAAATTTCATCGTGCCTTTCAACTGGCGCACTTCTTAAAGCCGCTTTCAATGATTCGGTCATCGCAGACATGACTGAAATATCGCTGCTTCCATATTTGGATATTTGGAAAAATGTATGGTAAAGAAGCGTATCGTATGAAGGAAAGTGGTAGACTAGCCGATTGTGGTCAGCAGAATCTGTCAATACCCAGCCTTTTGTCTTCAGCTGGCCTATTTCCCCAAGAAGGCGCCCAATCCGGATCAAAATTTCATTTGCCGTATTCGGATCATTCAGCGAAGGGGAAATTGCGCGTATTGCGACTTCCATCAGCTTTTGGATCGAGTAGCCGATATCTTGTTCTACTGTCCGTTCTGGTCCTGTCTGAAAAAATTTGGCAAGTGCTAGTTCTTCTTCTTCGTCTTGATAGATGCGGAAAATCGGCATATCCTTATAGACATAATCGCCAGTGGTAACCAGGACTTCAATTTCAATATCCCTTTCCTCAGCGAATTTTACCAGATTCACCAAATCAATAAATTGGACATACCCTTCTTCCCCCATCTCTATTTCCTGTTCCCGGCCGCTCGGTTCCCAATTTTCCAAGGATATGTGATTTTTTTCCTGCATTTTTTTATAATTCGATACAACATGGTCGATATCCCCGACTAGCTTATTGATCAATGCAGTCACACGTACATTGGAAGAAATAAAATGGATATAGTAAGCGAAGGTGGCGACACATAAAAAGGAGATGAAGACTCCGAAGCTTGGGGTAAGAACTTCGTGGCCGAACGTTTTGTCCTGCATATACAAGAGGGATAAAGAGGCATAGACAAAACCGCCAACAAAAATTCCAAGGACACGTCTTGTCACCTTGTTATTGATGAAATTTTCTGAGGAACGTGGAGAGAATTGGGATGTGTATGTGGTCAAGACAACTAGCACTGTAGAAAATGTAAATGTGGTCATCGTAAGAATGGCTGCTGCCAAAACCCCCATAATGTCCTTCCCGAGTTCAACATTCGTCAGGAGGATCCGAGGGATGGAATCTGAAAACCTTTCCACTACCAAAAGATCGAAATTGAAAGAGGCGATGGATAATGCAATGGCTACGAGGCTGTATAACGCGGGCGTTATCCAAATTTTCTTCACGAGGACAAACGAGGATGGCTTCAAAATATACCCCACTTTCTTTTATAAATTAGCCTTTCGTTTCCCTTTATTTCCTGTTTTCAAACCTGTTATTCGAAAAAATGCCGCCGTTATCAGAAGCGACCTGAAACATTGGCGTTTCTAAATAGGTTTTTTAACAAATTATTTTAAGTTTCAGCGGAAAAACCCGCTCTTTGTTAACAAAGAGCGGGTTTTTCCAATAAAAAATGATGCACTTCAAAACAGCAGTTAGCTTTGTCGGCTTCTTCTAGTGCTTCATGAAAACCATGGCATTATTTGACCAGCAAAGAGTCCTCCAGCTGCCTCATGGCTGCTGCCGCTTTTTCTGCTGAGACAGGCTCTTCTAGCAGTACATGAATGGTCTCGTTCTCTCGCGTCGACTGAACCGCAATCGCCTCGATCCACTTGCGCGGAATGTTCAGGTCTTCCAAAGAGACCGGCAAGCCGATTTTCCTGTAGAATGCAGCCAATTTTTCTATTTCATCGATTTTTCCTTCTAGCACTAGTTGAACCAGAACTCCGTATGCCACTTTGTCGCCGTGAAGCGCCTGGTGCGACTCCGGTGAAATGGTCATGCCGTTGTGGATGGCGTGTGCGCCTGCCACCCTCCCGTATTTATCGCCGAATCCGCCGACCATGCCGCCAAGCATGATAATTGTTTCCACAACCTTGATAAATGACTGGGACAGCTTACCTTCTTTGGAGTCCGCGATTGCAGCTTCCGCGTTTTGGAACAATTCATCGGCGCATAGTTTCGCAGTGTAATGGGAAACCTTCAAGGCTATTGGGGGATTTTCAAAGCGGCTGATTTGCACGTCTGCTTCATACCACTTGGCAATTGTATCCCCGATGCCCGCAACAAGCAGCGAAACCGGCGCATCAAGTAAAACTCGTGGCTCCACCAACAACAGATCGACGCTTTCGGTATAGACCGTGAAATGGGTCATCGTCCCTTCTTCCGAATAGATGACACTGAGCGGCGTCCAAGGGGCGCAATTGGACGCAAGTGTCGGAACCAGCACCGATCGGATGCTGTTGTCATGGGCGACTCCTTTGGCAATATCGAGCACTTTGCCGCCGCCGGCACCGATAATGGCATCGGCGCCTATGGCTTTGGCAATTTGGGCAATCCGGGCAATTTCAGCCAATGAACTTTCACCGCGGTATTTAACAATTGTCAGTTCCACCGACTCCAGGACGGGGAAATAAGGCTGCAGCGCTTGCCACGATTTTTCGCCAGTCAGAAGCAGCGCTTTACGAATCCCTCTTGCTGACAATTTTTCTTCAAGTTCTTTAAGGACGCCCACATTGCAGCTGTATTCAGCCGGCGCACCTTTTACAACGATCGCTTCCATAAAGCCCCTTCTTTCTTAACGTGATTTCATCCATTCCGGTTTCCCGAATCCTTTAAATTCCGCATCGATCAATTCTTCAAATTCTGGCGACTCGACAATTTCCACCAAGTCCTTTGCCAGCTGTGTATCTTTGTTTTCTGTCTTCACCGCAACCAGATTGCGGTACTGGTCCGGCATATCTTCCAGAACTAAGGCATCAAGAAGATCCATTTCCGCGGCCAAAGCGAAGTTTCCTGGAACGGCTGCTAAATCAGAGCTTTCAACAGCGCGCGGCAAACCGCCTGCTTCAATCGGCTGGAACACCAAGTTTTTCGGATTTTCCTGGATGTCTTTTTCGGAAACGGTCAATTCTTCGGCAGCCGGATCCAATGTGATCAGTCCGTGGTCCTGAAGAACGAGGAATGTGCGGGCTGCATTGACCGGGTCGTTCGGGATGGCGATGGTTGCGCCGTCTTTCACTTCTTCAATCGAATTAAATACATTTGAATAGATGCCCATCGGCGCTGTCGGCACGGTGATGAGGCCAGTCAGGTCCATGTTGTTTTCTTTCGAAAAGTTCTCCAAGTATATAGAATGTTGGAACAGGTTCGCGTCAAGGTCGCCGTTATTGAGCGCATTGTTCGGCTGGATATAATCGCTGAATTCTGTGATTTCCACCGTGTAGCCTTTTTCTTCCAAAGCCGGTTTGAACGCTTGGTTTAGCATATCGCTGTAAGGGCCGGCTGTGCCGCCGAGTTTGACGGTTTTGCTGTCGGCGCTGGATTCCTCTCCGCCGCATGCGGCAAGCAGTGCGAGTATGACGAGTAAGATGGCTGGAAAAAAGAATTTTTTCATGTGTGTTTCTCTCCTTTTTTATCGTTTATCTATTGCTTTTGACGTCCAGTCCCCAAGCTGCTGAAGAATCTGGACGAGAACAATCAAGATGATGACTGTGACAATCATGATGGTGTTGTCGTAGCGGTAATAGCCGAAACGGATCGCCAAATCGCCGATGCCTCCGCCTCCGACGACTCCTGCCATCGCCGAGTAGGCGACAAGTGAAATGATGGTGATGGTGATGCCCTGGACAATCCCTGTTTTTGCTTCCGGAAGCAAGACGTCCTTGATGATCATCCACGGCGTGGCGCCTACCGCCACTGCGGCTTCAATGACCCCTTTGTCGATTTCCCGGAGCGATGTCTCGACGATGCGGGCAAAGAACGGAATGGCTGCCACAGACAGCGACACGCTTGCCGCCGCGGGACCGATGGTCGAGTCCACCAACAGTTTGGTCAGCGGAATCAGCGCGACCAATAAAATGATGAATGGAATCGACCGCACCATATTCACAACAAACCCAAGAACAGATTTGACAAAACGGTTTTCCAGAAACAATCCCTTGTCCGTTACAAACAGCACAATGCCCAGCGGCAAGCCGATGACTATCGCAATCGCCAAAGAGATTCCGATCATATACAAAGTCTCGCCGAACGCCTTTGATATATCCGGCCAAAGTTCCATCATATGTTGAAAATCAAAGCCCATTTTGCAGCACCTCCACATTTGCTCCCCGGCCTTCCATATAGGTGAGGGCTCTGTTGATATTTGCCGGATCCCCTTGGATTTCCATCAAAAACAGCCCAAGCGGCTTTTCTTGTATGTATTCGATAGAGCCATGGAGGAAGTTGCCTTTCACATCGAAATGCTGGACCATATCGGTGATGACCCCTTCTCCCGCCACAGCTCCTTTGAACTGCACTTTGATGATGCTGCCTGTGCAAGCGGCCAGGATCGGTTGGGGTACTTCAAACGACACAACAGACGAAATGAATTCTTTCGTCAAATCAGCTTTTGGTTCCGAGAAGATATCATAAACATCTCCTTCTTCTATGACACGGCCCCTCTGCATGATCGCCATGCGGTCGCATATTTCTTTTACGACATTCATCTCGTGGGTGATGAGGACGATCGTGATATTCAGCTCCCGGTTGATTTTCTTCAACAGGCGCAGTATGGACAATGTCGTATTTGGGTCGAGTGCGGACGTGGCTTCGTCGCACAGCAGGACGGACGGGTTATTGGCAAGCGCCCGCGCAATGCCGACGCGCTGCTTTTGTCCGCCGCTCAGCTGTGCCGGATAGACGTTTTTCTTGTCTGATAGCCCGACCATTTCGAGAAGCTCATCGACCCGCTTTTCGGTTTGCGCTTTCGGCAATTTGGCCGCTTTCAAGGCAAAGGCCACATTTTCCGCAACGGTCTTTTGGCTGATCAAGTAGAAATGCTGGAATATCATGCCAATCTTCAAACGGGCTTGCCGCAACTTCTCGCCTTTCAAGCCGGTCAAATCCAGCCCATCCACTTGAATTTCGCCGCTTGTCGGCCGCTCCAGCAGATTGATGCAGCGTAGCAGCGAGCTTTTTCCTGCCCCTGAATAGCCGACAATGCCGAAGATTTCGCCTTCACCGACCGTCAGCGTCACATCATCGACGCCCTTGACTGTGCCGGTTTTTGTCTTGTAGTCTTTCGATAGACTTTTAATGCTGATCATAATGCGCTCTCCTCTTTCCAATAAAAAAATGCCCCTTTCATTCTGAAAGAGGCACCGAAAATGGATTTGGTTTATCTCCCAGAATGAAATCATTCTGCAGGAATTAGCACCTTTCCAGATCGCTCTGGAGGTTGCTGGACGTCTTCGGGCCTGTCCCTCGGTCTCTCTTGATAAGTTTCCATATGTAATTGTTTAAAGCATGTACCAAACTTTATATGAAAACCTGAGAGCCGTCAATCTTTTTTTGCAAAAATTTTATTTTTCCGCTTTTTTTCAACTAGCATCAAAAAAATTCCCTGCTTTTCAACCGGCATTCGCTGTCTGAACGGGGCTGTTCGACTGCCGATTGGCAATCGCCCCTTTACTTCCCACTTTCCTTCCGCTACACTGAAGCTATCGGGAACACCCGAACACAAAAAACTGCATACCGTTTTCTGCACTAGGGGTGCCCATTTTGGCTGAGATGCAAGCGCAAGCTTCGATCCCTTACGACTCGATCCAGGTAATACTGGCGTGAGGAAGTGCGGCGCATTTCTTTGATAAATCCTTTTTGAATTTATTGGCATAGAGATAGTGGCTGCTTCTTCGCGGATGCAGCCTTTTTTTGTGCAAATTTTTAAGGAGGAAGATAGATATGGACCCATTGCAATGCGGCATGAGCCCGATTGTCGGATTTCGCTTTTCCCTGCATCCGATGACTGGGGATTTTATCAAAGTTATTAAAGGAGCACTTCAGGAGACGGACACGTCAAACGTCTGGATGCACACAGACGATGTGTCTACCGTTATCCGGGGAAAACAGAATCATGTTTTCAATGTGGCAAAAGCCTTAACCCTTCATGCAGCAAAAACCGGAGAACACGTGGCGCTATCAGGCACTTTCTCAATCGGCTGCCCGGGGGATTCAGCAGGCGATGTGTATTTGGACAAAGACGATGTGCTCTTGAATACAGATTCCACCAAACAATATGTGTCTTCCCAGTTTGCGCTTTATCCAATGAACAACCCTGATTATATGGCGGTCATTTACCGTGAAGTCGAACGGGCGAAGCAACGCGGAGTCTTCAATGAGTCAATGCATTACGCAAGCGGCATCCATGGGGATATTCATGACGTATTCGCATTTTACGAAGAGTCATTCACAAACGCCCGCTCAGACGAACACCGCCATCTGGTGATGACCGTATCGATGAGCATTAACAGCCCATCGCATGGAGGTGCTTAATATGCTGAAGTCATGGAAATTAAAAGAAATTGTTTTAATGTCATTGTTCGGCGTTGTCTTCGGCATTGTTTATTTGCTTGCCATTCATTTAGGCAATATCTGGGCAGCCGCGATCGGCCCGATCGCCTATGAATGGATGTTCGGCATTTGGTTCATCGTCTCCATCATCTCGATGCATATTATCCGTAAACCCGGCGCCGCGGTGCTTCCAGAAACACTTGCTGCCATTATTGAAGTGATGCTTGGCAATGCAGCGGGCCCTAGGCTCATTTTATCCGGGGTCATTCAAGGCTTGGGGGCGGAGGCGGCGTTCGCTTTGACTGGCTATAAGCGCTTCAACTTGGCTATCTTCATGCTGGCCGGTGCAGGTTCTGCTGTGTTCAGTTTTGTCTATGGCTACTTCATGTCCGGCTATGCAGCGCTCGATCCTTCTTTTGTGGCGCTGATGTTTACGCTCCGGGTACTCAGCGGCATGATCATTGCTGGTATTGGCGGCAAATATTTAGCCGATAGCTTGCTTGCGACCGGTTCTCTCCGCGGCTATGCTATTGCACGCGCGAAAAACGGTGATGTGGGTGCATGAAGAAGTCTTTTTGCTGCACAATGCATCCTTCCGTTTCCCGGAAGATGAAAATAACACGTTAACTGATGTTTCCTTTAGTGTTCGCCAAGGAGAAAAACTTGTGATTTCCGGTCCAAGCGGCAGCGGCAAAAGCACCTTGCTGTATTTGCTGAACCGCTTATATCCGGCAAACTGCGATGGCATTGTTGCAGGGGAAATCCGGCTCTTCGGCAAACAGGCCGACGAATACTTGCCCGGTGAAATCAACCACCGAGTGGCAACCGTATTCCAAGATCCGGATTCGCAGTTTTGCATGCCGACGGTCGAAGAAGAACTGGCTTTTACATTGGAGAACCTCCACATTCCGCGTGCGGCGATGGAAGAACGGATTTCAGAAATACTGGAGTTGACTGGCTTGTCGGCCTTTCGGCATTCCATTATCCATTCACTGTCGGGCGGTATGAAACAACGTGTTGCGACAGCCTGCGCACTTGCCATGAAACCGGAAGTGCTGCTGCTGGATGAACCGTTGTCCCACCTTGACCCATTTACGGCCCAGAAATTTGTCGTCTGGCTTGACGGGCTGCAAAAAAAATCCGGTTTAACGGTGATAGCGGTAGAACACCGCTTGGACTTATGGGGTGCTTTTTTCGACCGGGAACTTTCAATGGATGGCTTCGGCCGCATAACGGAAGATAAACCGTTCCAACCGAAAAATCCGGTCCTGTTTCCTGCACGTGTTTCAGCCATCGAACCTTCAACCGCATTAACGGTCGATCGAGTTGCAGTGGAAATAAAAAAGAAAAATCTCCTTTCCTGCATATCGTTTGAAGTGAAACGCGGCGAGGTGGTGGTCATCGCAGGCCCGAACGGCAGCGGCAAATCGACGCTGTTAAAAGCACTGTGCGGGATATACAAGCGTTCATCCGGCATCATCCAATCACCTGGAATTGGTTATGTCCCCCAGTCACCCGAGTTTTTATTTTTATCTCAAACGATTGAAAAAGAATTGGCTTTTTCCGGCACCAGTTCTCCGCTAGAAGTTGCAGACTTGCTGGAGCGCTTGGCGCTTGGGCGACTGAAAGATGCGCACCCTTTTTCAGTCAGCCACGGCCAAAAACGGCGTGTCGCCATCGGGGCGATGCTTGCTGACGGCCATCCGGTGCTCTTGATGGATGAACCGACATCTGGCCAGGATTTCGCAGCATTGCAGGAGCTGTTTACATTGATCCATGAGCGCGTTCAAGAAGGTCTAACCTTTTTAATTGTCACACATGACATGGAATTTGCGGCAGCAGTCGCGGATTCTGTTTTGCTCATCAAAGACGGCAAAATGACCGGCAAGTTTTTGGCAAGCGACGTTTGGGGAGATGCATCGCTCCTCGCTGCCCACCAACTTCTGCCGCCAAAAGGAGCCAATTGCCATGCAGCATCTTTTGCATGATATGAACCCTTCAGTGAAGTTCGTCCTTGTGACAGGATCCATGTTGACGCTGGCGTTTTTCTTCAATCCTTGGACGCCCGCCATCTTCTGGCTCGCCATTGTGTTTATGCAGATATTCCTAAGCCGCATGGACTGGAAACTTTGGTGCTTGATGATGCTGCCTTTCACACTGGGTTCTTTCGGTTATTTATGGACAACATTGGTATTTGGCGCACATGACAACAGTGAAGTTATTTGGACAGTCGCCGGAATCTCTGTAACTGAAGAGCAGTGGCAACATGCTTTGTCGTTGTCTTTCCGTGTAATGGCCTTATCGACGTTGTCACTAATGTTCGCCATGACAACCGACCCGGTGAAATTTGTTATGAGTTTGATGCAACAATTAAAGCTTTCACCTAAACTCGCATACAGCGTAATGGTCAGTTATCGGTTTTTGCCCGTCTTGATAGACGAATTCATTCAAATCCAGCAAGCCCAGCGCCTTCGTGGTGTCATTGTTGAAAAGCATTGGTGGCAGCGGCTGTCCAACATGCGCCGACTCCTCTTGCCCATGCTTGCCGGAGCTGTCCGCAAAGCGGAACGCGCGGCGTTCGCCATGGAAGCGCGCGGCTTTACCGGTGCACCCCGCACAGAATTTTTTCATCCAGTCACGGTGACTCGGACAGATATTCTTATGGCTGTTCTATTTTTTATGGTTCTCGTCGGCAGCTGTGCCGGAGGCATTCTTTTGAGCAGATGAATTTGAGCCGCCTGTTTTTGAGGCGGTTTTTCTTGTTTGCTTGTTTTGGTTTTCTTTTTATTTCCTTATGTAATTTATTACATTTATTATATGAATACAAGATTTAACTATCAAAATGGAAAAATCAGCTTGTTCCAGAAGAATTGTAAAACTAGAAATGACGCCGTTTTTGTAAAACCTCCAAACTTCTTCTGCCTTCCTTCTTCTGTAAAGCTGCCAAAACCAGGGCCAATTTTTCTTGTGCAAGCAGCTTCAAGTAGGAATCTGGCCAGAACAAAATGCACCTCTTCTTATCCAAAAAAAAAGAAGGCTGATATTCAGCCTTCTTTTTTGCCATATGTAATTTCATCTTCGTCTTCCACATCGATGCCATTATCGATATGGACAATGGTCCGAAGGATAAGTTTCGCTTTATCGTTATCGAACAGCCAGCGTTCATCCGGAACAATTTCAAATTGCCTCATGATGGTTTCTTTTGACTTGACCGACCCGGCAAATTCTACCGATTGTTTGCCGACAACGGTTTCAATATAGTCAAAATCGCTGTCTTCCCGGTAGTCCTCTACCAATTTGACAACTTTCAACTCAACAAATTCCACATCTTGCTCACCGTCGCCGCCATGAAAGTAAATCGTGCCATTCAAGGTTTCACCTTCATCGAGATGCGGTCTTTCAATCACTGTTTCGACTTTCATGGATCCAAAACCGATGCTTGTTAAAAACTCGCGGAACTTCATATAATGACAACCTCCAAGTATAAGTAATCAATATTTACCACAACGCGCACTTCTTTAAACCGTTAAAGAAGTTCCGTGTAATCGTAATGATTTTCCAAATTGGCTTCGTGTTTGTTGTAGCGTCGCTTGAATAGCTTGTACAGATGGCTCACTAGCACTTTGACCAATGCATAAGCCGGGATACCGAAAATAACACCGACAACACCGAACAAGGACCCCGCTGTCAAGAGCACAAATATGATGGTGATGGGATGAATGATCATCGTTTTCCCCATAACTTGCGGTGATATGATGTTGCTTTCCAATATTTGGACGATCGTCCAGACTATACCGACTTTAACGAGCATGAATGGCGAAATGACAATTGCCACTATAGCTGCTGGAGCAAAGGCGATTGCCGGGCCGATATAAGGCACAATGCTCGTTACTCCTGCGATAAAGCCAAACAGCAGCGAGTAATCCAGTCCTATAATCAAGAAACCGATATACACCATCACGCCGATAAAAGCACCGACAATTAGCTTTCCTTGGATATAAGCTCCGATTTGCTTGTCCGCTTCACTTAATACCACTCTTGTGTCTTGGCGGAAACGCGGCGGCAAGGTTTTAATGAATGCTTCAGGCAGCTTTTCGCCGTCTTTCAGCAAATAGAACAAAATGAACGGGACGATAATAATCGACAACACCACTCCGGTTACCGTGGAAATAAACCCGGTGATTCCTGTCAATACCGTTGTTGCCGTAGTCTCGAACGTTTCGTTGATGGTGTCCGGCAAAGTCGTCAGCAGCTCTTCGATATTGAAATTTGAATTGACATAATACTCGCCGATATACCGATTATTACGCAAAAATGCATCGGTATCTGTCAACAATTGCATAAAATAAGTTGGGAACTCCAAAATCAACCTTTGAGTTTGTTCTCTCAGAAATGGTACAACCAGCACAATCAGCAATGTCAACATGCCTGTTACCCCAACAAATATGATAACAATTCCCCAAAGGCGCGGGATTCTCATGCCTTCGAGCACACGCATCACTGGACGCAGCAAATAAAACAAAACGAGCGCTAAAATGACTGGCAGGACGATCGTTTTCATAAACACAAGCAGTGGGTTGAAAATAAACGACACTTCACGGAAAATGAAAATGACCAAGCCGATTAAAACAAGCGCAATCAAGGTAAACAGCGTATTTGTTCCACCGAGAAAACGGATAAAGTTAGTTGAGAAAAAAGACTGTTTTTCCGGCTCCATTCCACTCCTACTTTCTATATCTGTTGTAACCCCTATTTAATTTTAACATATTATCTGACACTTTAATCAAGCGGTTGCGACAAAAATTCACTTAAAGCTTGCTTGTTTTGCTCGATATCCATTTCGATAACTGAACCCGCGTGTGAGTAAGATGTAAATGAGTAGCTGTTTTCAACTGGAAGCGTCAACCGCTCCACACCTGTTCCGCCGTTCATGGCGATGCTCGTCGCCATTTTTATTTGGTCGGCAACTGTTAGATCTGTTTGGATATAACCTTGAGCAGCACCGGCCAATTTCGGGTATTTCGGAATAGCGGACACCGAAATCAATTCATCTTTCATGGCGGACACAACTTGCTGCTGCCGCCGCACCCGTCCAAAGTCACCATCTTTATCAGCCCGGAAACGCGCATAACCGAGAAGTTCTTTGCCGTTCAAGTTTTGGACGCCTGGATTCAGCGTGACGCCGATATTTTTGGACATTTTTTTCTCAACATCGATTTCTACGCCGTTTGGGGCAGCTATATCGACCAATTTTTCAAAACTCTCGAAGTCGATCATTGCAAAATGATGGATTTCAACACCCATCATCGTCCGCAGCGTGTCAGCCAACAAGGCGACACCATCTTCAACTTGGCCTGTCTCCTTGACCCCTAAATAATAAGCGGTGTTCAATTTGTACGATTGATAGCCAGGAATGGCCGCATAAATGTCACGCATGAATGAAGTAACTTTCACTTCATCCGTCTGTTTGTTGTGGGATACCAACATCATGGTATCAGTCCGTGAAATTTCTTCGCCGCGGGCGTCTACACCCAGTAGCAGGATGTTTTCATAGTCTTGATTTTCAGGATCTCCATCAAATGCGATGGTCGGCAACTCCGAGTTTTCCTCAGCAAGTTTGTGGCCGCTTTGGAATTGCATAAAGACATAAGCTCCTATTGCCAACACGGCAATCAGCAGCAAGAACAGGATTCCGCGCAGGCGGAATCTTTTTTTCTTGCGCCGATTTTTTCTTATTTGTTGTTCTTGTTCCATTAAATGACATTCCTTTCTATACTTCCTTATAGCCATAAGACGTCTACGTGCCTAAAGAAGTTTCTCCATTCTCTTTAAAAACATTTTGTTTGTCGCAATACCACGCTAGTGATAAAATTCACTTTATATAGGCGAGAGGAGACAACCATTCATGACAGAAAAAGCGACATTTGCAGGCGGCTGTTTTTGGTGCATGGTCAAACCGTTTGACCAGTTTGACGGCATTGAAAAAGTGGTTTCAGGCTACACAGGCGGCCATATCGAAAACCCGACGTACGAACAGGTAAAAACTGGCACGACTGGCCATTTGGAAGCAGTGGAAATCACATTCCAGCCAGATGTTTTTCCATATGAACAATTGCTTGAAATTTTCTGGCAGCAAATCGACCCGACCGACAACGAAGGGCAATTCCAGGACCGCGGACCGCAATACCGCCCGGCTATTTTTGTCCACAGCGAAAAACAGCGTGAACTGGCTGAGAACTCGAAACAAGCGCTCGATACAAGCGGCCGGTTCAAAAAGCCGGTAGTTACAGAAATTTTAGATGCGGCGCCATTTTACGATGCGGAAGATTACCATCAGGACTTTTACAAAAAGAGTCCCGACGAATACAAGGAAGACCTGGAAAAATCCGGCAGAGTACAATTTATCGAAGAGAATTGGGAAAAAGTTGACGTTTAATAGGTCAGCTTTTTTCTTTTGCTCCTTCAACAATGTCCAAGAGCTCCAGCAAATCATGAATTTCATAAGTCGGTACAAAATTTGTCAAATTCTTCTTGTGCATTGGATTGAACCAGCAAGTATCTATCCCGTAGTTTACGCCTCCCTGTATGTCCGATTGAAGCGAGTCGCCCACCATCAGCACTTTGCTTTTATCCTTCAGCTTCAGTGTTTTAAATGCGAAATCGAAAATACCCGGATGCGGTTTTTGAAAGCCGGTTTCTTCCGATACAATGAGCTGTTCAAACCGGCCGCTAAGCGGTGAATTCTGGATCCTGGCACGTTGCACTTCTCCGAAGCCGTTGGTGATGATCGCCAGCTGATACCCAGAGAGCTTTGCACAAAGTTCGGCCGCTCCCGGCATTAAGTGGGCTTCGTTGCCCAAATTCCCCAGATATGAACGGCTGAAAAGCATGGCATCAGTTTCCAGCTCGTGTTCAAGGAACAGGCGCTTGAAGCGTTCAGTCCCAAGCTCCCGCAATCCGATCTCCCCTTTTTCCAGATCACTCCAGAGCTTATTGCTGATTTTTCGGTAACTGGCATGATAAGCAGCCATTCCTTCAGGTAATTTATATTCAATAAAAGTATTATGTAAAGCGTTAATCTCTGATTGCTTGAAATCAAACAACGTGTCATCCACATCAAACCAAATCGACCTGTATTTCCCCATCTAATTTCTCTCCCATTATCGTTTTCCTTTCTATTTTAGCTGAAAAATACATAAAATAAGAGCAATTTATCAATTTTGAAAATATAACTATTGACAGACAGTTCTGTTTATTTAAAATCAAATTAGGAGAAATCAACTTCACCAATCACACTTTTTATCCGAAACGTCCGGGGAGGAGTCTTTGTGGACCTAATTGATTCGATCGATCCGTTCATCATGCTATTGGTGATTGTCCCTTTTGTGGTTATTTGTGTAGGAGTTGCCGCTGCGGCTGTTACAAAAAAAGTATACATAGGACCGATTGCAACTCTTGCAGCAACCTTAATCTATAACAATTGGTATTTCTCGCATACTTTTCCTGAAGCCCCTATCCCGATTCCCATGATTTTTTCATGGTGCATCATGTTCCCCTTTTTTTCACTGGTCCTTTCTTGGTTTTTTGTTTCTTTTGCGGGAACCTTTAAAGAGTATTTGATCTTAATCACAAAAGAAAAAAGTTTCTATTCAAAATAAACAGGCGCTGCGCTACGCAGCGCTTTTTTTATTGCTGTTGTGATAAAGCAGGAAGGCAAAAATCGCCAGAAAGGCGATAAACACTAAAAACATAACAAGTGTAATAACGTGAGTCGCGTAGCGATCGTAAAGAAGGCCGATGGCGAACGGGATAGTGCTTGAAATGATATAGCCGCCTGTTTGGATCATGGACGTCCAGCTGTTGACTCCTTCCGCTGTGGTGTTTTCGTCAAGCGGCATGAGCAGGGCGATTGGAAACAAACCTCCAAGCATCAGCCCAAAAAGAACCGCTGCTGCCCAGATAAGTACCGTTCCTCCGACTAATAGTAAAAAAACACCGGCGGCACCGAAAGAAAGGCTGATCACTATCCATAAAAAACGGTTTGGAAATTTTTGCAGCAAAAGCGGAATGCACAAATTGCCCAAAAGCTGGACAGCAGACATGAGCGTCAACACTGCACCCGCCGTTAACACCGACATGCCTTTGTCCATTGCAATAGGGGCAACCCACGTAATAGCTGAAAAAAACAGCGAAGATTGGAGGGCGAAAAAAATCAGCATAAGCCATGCACGCCTGTTTTGCCATGGCGACTGAACAGACTGCATTTCTTCCCCATCTCTTATTATCATTTGCTGCTCTGGTTGTTTGACCCGAAGCCATAAGCCTATGGCTGCAACCGCCAATAACCCCCAGCTTGCTAAAGCGATCGGCCAGTCTGCCGCTGCATAAAAAACGCCCGTAAGCCCTGCGGATAACGTTGCTCCAAATCCAAGGCCGAACGAGTACACTCCGATAAGTGCAGCTGTCCGCGTCGGGAAATTACGTTTTATCATTGCCGAAAGCAACGGGCCGATAATCGCAATAGCCAGCCCAATGAAAAAAGAGCTGATAAACAAAACTGCGTATGACGGAACAAGCCCGCGAAGCAAAGTGAAAAAACCGATTGCCAACAATAAAAGCGTGATGCCGCTTTTGATGCCGAATTTACGATTTACCCAAACTGCAAATGGAGCGAAAAGCCCCATGCAAAATACCGGAACCGAAGTCAGCAAACTCACTTCGCTGTTGCTCAAATCAAGGTCGCTGCGTATTGTTTCCAGAAGTGGACCGATAGAAGAAATAGCCGGCCGCAGGTTCAGGGAGATAAAAAATATAGCCACGACCATCAAGCCTAAAGCTGATTTTTTCGGATGAGCTGCCACGTAATATTTCCTCCTAGCATGTGTATATATACAAACTTGTGTTCCCTGCCGCTTTTGATTAAGATAAAGGTGTGAAAGGCAGGTAATCCGATGAAACTGATAAATTGGAGCTATGCGAAACGCTACAATATAAAAGCTGTTTTTGATGAATTTCCTCACGTCGTGGTGCTGTTCCGCCAAATCGGCGGCTATTATTTCATCTTTTCCATGAAAGGTCTGACAAAGGAACATATTCCGACTCGCAAGGATTACGTCCGCATGGAATATCTGTTAAACAAAGACCTTGGCTTGCTCAACGCCTACAAAGAAAGAAAATATAAATAAGCTATAGAACATTCTGGTTAAGTTTATCCCAGACGGTGGCTGATTGCTATCGATTTCCGGCTGATTCATGGTATACTCTTCTTATTGTGAAATTTAGGAGGTACGTAAAAAATGATAGCAGTAAATGATGTAAGTCTTCGCTTTGGCGACCGCAAATTGTTTGAAGACGTGAACATTCAATTCAACCCCGGAAATTGTTACGGATTAATCGGTGCAAACGGCGCCGGCAAGTCTACTTTCATCAAAATTTTGTCCGGTGAACTTGACGCCCAATCCGGGAATGTTTCGATGGGTTCTGGCGAGCGTTTGGCCGTATTGAAGCAAGACCACTTTGAGTACGAAGAACATGCTGTCCTGGAAACAGTGATCATGGGACATAAGAAGCTTTACGACATCATGTCTGAAAAAAATGCCATCTATATGAAAGAAGACTTCTCTGATGAAGATGGCATGCGCGCCGCTGAACTGGAAGGGGAATTTGCTGAACTGAACGGTTGGGAAGCTGAATCGGAAGCGGCCATTCTATTGCAAGGTCTTGGCATTTCTGAAGACCTTCATGACAAAAAGATGGCTGAATTATCCGGTTCGGATAAAGTAAAAGTTTTGCTTGCCCAAGCCTTGTTCGGCAAACCGGACGTTCTTCTCCTGGATGAGCCTACCAACCACTTGGACTTGAATGCAATCAAATGGCTCGAAGAATTTTTGATCAACTTTGAAAACACCGTTATTGTGGTATCCCATGACCGCCACTTCTTGAACAAAGTGTGCACACACATTGCGGACCTCGACTTCGGAAAAATCCAGCTATATGTCGGAAACTACGACTTCTGGTACGAATCGAGCCAGTTGGCAACACGCTTAGCGAGTGACCAAAACTCGAAAAAAGAAGAAAAGATCAAAGAGCTCCAAGCGTTTATCGCCCGGTTCTCCGCGAACGCTTCAAAATCGAAGCAAGCCACATCACGGAAAAAAATGCTTGATAAGATCCAATTGGATGACATCCACCCTTCTTCCCGCAAATACCCGTTCGTCAACTTCACGATTGGACGCGAAATCGGCAACGACGTATTGACCGTGAAAGACCTTAGCCAACAAGTTGACGGCAATCAGCTGTTGAACAACATCAGCTTCAATATGAGCAAAGACGACAAAATCGTCTTGATTGGCGAGCCCTTGGCAAAATCGGCGCTTCTCCGCATACTTGCTGAAGAAGACGAACCGGCTGCAGGATCTATCCGTTGGGGTGTCACGACTTCACGCGCTTACTTGCCAATCGACAATACCGCTTATTTTGAAGGCAGTGAATTATCGCTAGTAGACTGGCTGCGCCAGTATTCTCCGGAAGACGAAAGCGAAACCTTCCTTCGTGGATTCCTGGGAAGAATGTTATTTTCTGGTGAAGAAGTGAAAAAGAAACCGTCTGTTTTGTCAGGTGGCGAAAAAGTGCGCTGCATGCTATCAAAAATGATGCTGTCGCACGCCAATGTCCTGCTGCTGGATGAGCCAACCAACCACTTGGACTTGGAATCGATCCAGGCCCTGAACAATGGCCTAATCGCTTTCAAAGGCGCCATGGTCTTCACTTCCCATGACCATCAGTTTATCCAGACAATTGCCAACCGTGTGATTGAAATCCGTGAAGACGGCACAATCCTTGACAAGCAATTAACTTATGACGAGTTTTTGGAATGGAAAGAAACTCAAGGCATCACCAACTAAAAATTTAAAAAGCCTTCACTTCCAATTTGGGAGTGAAGGCTTTTAGTTTATCTCGGCAAAGCTAAAGTTGTAACTCAACATAACTCCCAACACCCGCGGCATAAGAGCCGCGGATTTTCTATTATTTCAAGAAGCGTTTGACCAGTCGTCCTGCAGGCAATTTAGAAACGAATTTGCTGCCTGAGTCAGAAATGCCGCGAATCACGCTTAACAATTCTTCGTCCCCTGCCCAATGCTCTTCAATAACTTCATTCGGGAATTTGTTTAGGAGCGTATTGACGATATAGACCGCAACCACTACGTCATCCGCAAATCCTCCAGGTCCAACCAGAATTTCCGGAAGAAAATCCAACGGGGCGAAAAAGTACAAAATACCGGCTCCGATCATGCCTTTGCTTTTTGCGTCAATCCGGTTATCGAACATCATTTTCGTCAATAAATGAAACAAGTCAGGCGCAAACAGCACATACTTGCCCAGCTTTCCTACCAAACCTGATTTATTATCAAGCCAAGTCTGCACTTTCGCGCGCAGTTTTTGGTAGAAGTCCTGTTGTTCTTCTTCACTTGGCAACGGCTTGCTTAAATATTCGTTCGTCATCTTATCTCCCCTCTCAATTCTTCTATAAGTTCCTATACCTTTATTCCTAAAAAACAAAACTTCCTATCGCTATACAAAACAGTTTCTGCTGAATTGAACAACAGCAGCCTCTTTTTGATGAGGCCGCCGCTGATTAAAAGTCCAGATTGACGTTTGCAGCAATCCGTTCCTTTTCTGGCGTTCCTTGGACAACTGGCTATTCTTGTCGCATATAAAAAGAACCGCTCAATGAACGGTTCTTTAAAAAGCTCCACTGTCTCAAGTCATTGCAGTCCTACGGCAGAAAATGCCGCTTTCACACTGTTCACTTCTTCGCTTGATGCGCCATATAGATCAGTTGCAGCTTGAACAGCCGCAGCTTGGTATTGTCTGTAAGATGTATTTGGGGTCAAATATTGGGTTAAAGTACGGTAAAGAATTTTCCCTGTTTTGTCCAGGCCGATTCCTTTAACGGCAACGCTGTAATGTGTTCCGCCATTGGCCAGCAAATAGGCCGCTTTATTGCCAATACCCGAATTGATATGGACGCCTCCGTAATCCTCTGTCCCTAAATAGAGTTTCGAATAATGGTCAGGCTGCCCTTTCGTGGTTGGATCGGCCAATGAACGAAGAGCATCTCCTTTCTGTTTCGGCGTATAAATATCCTCGCCGATCAGCCAGTCAGGGTGATCATCGAAATATCCTTCCACTAAAGCGCCATAAACGTCCGAAATTGACTCGTTGATTGCACCTGATTGCCCTTGGTAAATCAGCTTTGCCGTTGTTGCAGTCACCGCATGGGTCAATTCATGGGCGACTACATCAAGCGATCCGGAAAGCGGACTAAATGTGGTGCCGTCCCCATCTCCATAAACCATTTGTGAACCGCTCCAAAAAGCATTGTTATATTTTTCACCGTAATGGACTGTTGAAATCACCCGTGCCCCCTTGCCGTCGTAGCTTGTGCGTCCATGAATTTTTTTGAAGTAATCAAATGTTTGTCCCGCATAAACATGGGCGTCGACTGCCGCAGCGTCATAAGCTTCGTTGAAAAGGCCATCAGCATCTTGCCAAAGCTTACCTGGCAGCTCCAGCATATTAGCAGCGTCATACGTCAATATGCCTTTGCCGCGTGTACGGTCCAGTAAAAATGAACCTTCGGCGTTTTGCACGGTATAGATGGATTTTTTATCTCCGAGTAGCCCTGTGCCGGCAGAAACGGCGTCTTTCCCTACGGGATCAGCTTGATGGATTTGGTTAAAGGAAGCCAAAATCGCTCCGTTGGCGGCGTCGATAAAATAACGGACATTGCCAGGCTCTGGTTCTAAGTATTCAACTTCACTGCTATAAGCCAGCCTCGCTTCGCCATCGCCGACAAACACTACAAGCGAAGGGCTTTCCTGTTGAATGATATCGGGAGCTTTTTTAAGCTTAGCCGTTAAGTCATTGGTAACTGCCGCTGCTGCTGATGAAGGCTGCAAAAAAGCGTTTTCTTCAGCTGGATCTTGATCCAATTTTGAAATTTGAGTAAGCTCTCCAGAAATGGCGGTCAAAACTCCAGATTGATTGATATGTGCTGACAAGACCGAGCCAAAAACAGGGACGCCATTATACATATGTTGCAGCTTAATATTGGTGAAGCCCAATTCATCCGTCGTTTCACTGATAATGTCTAAAGTTTGTGCTCCTTCTAATTTAATGGAATAAAGGTTTTCTTTTTCTCTTAGATAGGAAAGAACAATTTCGTATGGGTCAGCTTGTGAAGGAACTGTTAATGTTCCAGCAATGAAAACCGGCGCGCCCGTTTCAGAATTAAGGCTTATTTTTTCGCTACTGCTGGTAGTTGCAGCAGTTGCAGATGTAAAATTGAACAACGTCAATGCAAAAGCGATACCTAAGTTCACCCACTGTTTCTTTTCCACATTATTCCACTCCTTCACTTTATCCGATACAAGGTTTAATTATGTCCATCATAATGCCTTGAACATTCAGAATATATAGGTTTCTTCAGCCTTTTTTTCTACCTTTCTCCATGCCTAAATACCTGCAACAAAAAAAAGCGCCAAGAAAAACGATTCCTTTTCCAGTTATGCTGTTGCCCCTTCAAAGAGAGGATGGTTTATTTCAATAAAAAAAGACCCGCTCAGAAATGAGCGGGTCTTGGAGATTAGATTTTAGTTACATTTGTAGCTTGAGGTCCGCGGTTGCCTTCCTCTACTTCAAATTCTACTTTTTGTCCTTCGTCAAGCGTTTTAAAGCCTTCGCCTTGTATCGCTGAGAAGTGAACGAATACGTCATCTCCGCCTTCAACTTCGATAAAACCGAAACCTTTTTCTGAGTTAAACCATTTAACTGTACCTTGTTGCATGTGAACAACCTCCTGAGAATAAAAAATTTGCAATATGGAATTCCCATAAAAAAATTCACATATTCAAAAAAGTACCAACACGTGCTGATCACTTTTTTGAATAGGTGAATAGCTCTTTGTGGTGCAGGTTTTTAATTCATAATTAATTATAACAATTTTTCATAAAAAGTCAAATTAATCTAAAAACTTATTAAAAATTTTAGTTTTGGGTGTATTTTTAAAAATACTTTAGTCTTTTCGGCATATCTTAAATGAAAAATATAATTTTTATCACTTAAGTATCATCTCTTTCTACTATAAATTGTCCCAAAATGTGAATAGAATGTCCACCTTTTTTTCAAATTTTCTGATAGTCTGCAAGTTTGTATTGCCACTTCCTTTCCCGTAAAATAAGAAGGTATAGAACTACAGACGAAACCTTTCATCCATTGAAACGTATAAAGAGAGAGCAGAAAAGGAGGGCCTTTTCATGAAGCCATTTGAAAAATTCGTCATGCGGCACGGAATAAGCCTGCCAATCATGACAGCCGTTTTTCCGGTTTTATACTTGGGAGCGGAAATTGGCGTTATCGCATCCGGAGCTGTGGCAGCTGGATCCTATATCGCAAGCACTTCGACTATTAAACAATTTCAATTTTCTTCCGACTCAAAAAGGTTTCATATGACGCGGAGCGAATATAAACATATAAGAACACAAATCAAAGAAGCAAAAGCGAAAGTAAAACAGCTGCAAGGCAATTACTACCGGGTCCGTTCAATAGCCTACTATAAACAGATTCGGGAAATGGTCCGCCTGGGCCAAAAAATCATCGCCCATGTACAGCAAAATCCGCGTAAGTTTTATCTTGCGGAGCCGTTTTTTTATTCCCACTTGGATACGGCGCTTGAATTGACGGAGAAATATACGTTATTGGTCGGGCAGCCGGTTAAAGACAAAGAATTGAAAATTGCTTTGCAGGACACCCGGGAAACACTTGGCTCGATGATCGGTGTTATGGAAAAGGATTTGAAGAAGGTCCTATCCACGGATGTTGAACAGCTGCGGATGGAATTGGAATACGCACAAATGACACTCGACAAGCAAGAAAGCCAGACACTCGAATTGCCAGCTCAAACAGACAGTGAAGGAGACATGGATCATGACAGAAAACCGATCAACACAAAGTGAATTGGATGATTTACTCGGAAACCCGTTTGGCATGCAGCCAGAGAAAGTTGAAACAAGCGTTGCCGAATCGACCAATGGACGTCCAGTCGCTTTGATGGAACGCTTAACAAAAGAAGAACAGGAAAAAGCACGGAATTTAGCTAAACAAATTCCGGCCGGAAATTATGAAGCGATTTTAACTTATGGCGCTAATGCCCAAAATCAATTAAGCCAGTTTTCCCATAAAATGCTGGATCATGTCCAATCAAAAGACATTGGGCCCGTCGGCGATGTGCTCCATGATTTAATGAGAAAACTGCAGGAGTTAAACCCCGAGGAGTTGTCTCAGAAAAAGAAATCGGGTCTTCGGAAGATGTTTGCGAAAGCAAAATACTCTGTCCAGGAAATGATGACGAAATACCAGAAGCTCAGCACACAAGTGGACCGGATCTCTATCCAGCTCGACCATTCCAAGCGCGGCTTGCTGGAAGATGTCCAGATGCTCGAACAGCTGTATGACCAAAACAAGACTTATTTCCAAGCACTTAACGTTTATATTGCTGCTGCAGAATTAAAGCGCGATGAAATTATGACGGAAACAATTCCCGCACTCCGCAAAAAGGCGGAAGCTTCAAACGATCAAATGGCTTATCAGGAAGTCAACGACATGGCCCAATTTTTGGACCGTTTGGAAAAACGCTTGTACGACTTGCAGCTGTCGCGCCAAATTACCATCCAAAGCGCGCCGCAAATCCGCATGATCCAACAAACAAACCAGACGCTTGCCGAGAAAATCCAATCGTCGATCATGACGTCCATTCCGTTATGGAAAAATCAGATTGCCATCGCTTTGACGCTTAACCGCCAAATGAAGGCCGTGGAAGCCCAAAAGCAAGTCACCGCTACCACAAATGAATTATTGTTGAAGAACTCCGAAATGCTGAAAATGAATTCGATTGAAACCGCCAAAGAAAACGAGCGGGGCATTGTTGAAATTGAGACATTAAAACAAACACAGGAAAACTTATTGACAACGATTGAAGAAACACTTCGCATCCAGGCAGAAGGCCGCAGGAACCGCAAAGCGGCAGAAGTGGAAATCGGCAAAATGGAAGAAGACCTTAAACAGCGTCTTCTTGCCATTCATGATGGCAAGGAAGAAAAAACTCCATATTAAAAGAGAAGCCCCGGAAAGCATATGCTTTCCGGGGCTTCTTCCTTGTTCAGAAATTCTGGCTGGGCTCGGCCCATAACAGCCCAGCCCCCTCACCTTGATTGGATTACTAAATGCAGCGTCCGCTTCAGCAGCCTTAACGTTTGTTCGACAAAGTGTTCCAACGAATCGGCGCTGACTGACTTGTTGCCGTACATCATGCGGTAAAAAGCGGCTTGCTCATCAGAAATTGGCTCGCTGCTCAAAAACAGATGAAGCACTTCGATCCCTTGTTTTTTTGCTTCTGCCACCGCATTCGCTGTATCGACGATCCCATTTTCTGCGTAATTATAGGCAGATGGCTCCCCGTCAGAAAATACCAGCAAGAAGCGGTGCTTTTCGTTTCTTCGTTTGATCCGGTTGGACATCCAGCGGATTGCAAAGCCATCCCGGTTGTCTTCGTGCGCTTCCATGGAAAAGATTGCCTGAGCATGGTCGCGGCTGCCGTCTTCCAGTTTATGCAGCCACTCAAAATAGTTCGGCTGGCTGGCATCGCTCGCTTCAAAAGCATCTTCGTAAAACAGCACGATTTCATGCGGTACATTCAAGCCCCGCAGCACATCGTGGAACATCAAGACCGCTTGCTTTGTCTCATCCAGCTTGTCGATCATTGATGCAGACCCATCAATCAACAAGCAAAATACCGCATCCAATTCTTTTGACGGCGCAGTTTTTCTGTAAAACGGCTTCGGGCGCTCGTCAATGATGAGGGGCATTAAGTTCTTCGACAGACGACCTGCATTCAAATTTTGCCGGACACTTTCCTGACGCTGATTCATGCGTTTCTTTAACTCCTTGAGTAAAGCCCGCACAAACGGCGCCTGCTTTTTTCGCCAACTATCAATAAGCGGTTGATTGTCCGGTTTGATTTGGATTCGGCTTTCGCTGTAGACGACTTGATCATTGGCCGAGCCAAATTTGCCGCTTGCCTTTTTCGGCGCCTTGTCCATCTGGCGGTCTTCTTCCTCGTTTTCCTCTAGATGATCGCCTTTTGAATCGCCCCGGGCCGTTTGCTGAACTTCCCCATCCCCTTGCTCTTCCCTGCCGCCTTCTGCAAATTGGGAGTCTCCACGTTCAAGTTCAAATTCCATCGCCGGCGCTTCTGAAATTTCCGTCTCCCGATGCCAAGACTGGAACCATTCCTCAATCGTTTCGATCTCCTCTTCGTTTTCAGCCTGTTCAGCTTCAATGCCTTCATGGTAATGGAAAGGCGGAACCTTGTCAGCGGAATCCCCGAAAGTGTAATAAGCATGAATCATATCCGCTTCTAGTTGATATTCGAGACGCATCATCAATTGTTCGACGACCCGGATGGAATCTGCGGTCGACCGGCTATCAAACAGATGTGTCCAAGTATAAAATATGGGTTCCAACGCATCGCTGACATTTACTTCTTCTCCGCGCAAACGTAAATATGCCGCATTTAAAAAAGCATCCGCCAAAAAGCCTTTTTGCCGATTTTGCTGAAACTGGCCCTTATGGTATTCCATATAGACATTTTCCCTTACCGCAAATGCTCCAGCAGTACCAGGCCGCTCTCCAGCAACTTTTTCCGTTAGCCGGAACTCTTCCGCACATAACAGCAACTGTTCCTTCAGCTCGGGCAATTTGGACTTTGTACGGCTAAAATGACGCCATGCTTTCAGGTTAAAATGGCGCCAATAGCCCGCCCCTAACAAGTACACATCAGATTTGTAACCATTTCGTTCGATATGCTTTGGCCGGTGTTTCCAGAAAACGCTAATGGAAATAGCCGATTCGGAAGGGCGTACTTCCATTAATTTGCGGGTGGTTACTTTTAGGTAAGGAGCATCTGCCAGTGCTCCAGCGAGCATTTCCATTTGGTGAAGCATCTTTGTATCCAGCGTTTCATTATTGAATTGTATGAAGCGGTTAACTGACGCCATTCTCTTCACCTACTTTTTCCAAGTATGAGCCAAATCCATGAACAGTTCGCGTTCGCTTTCATCTTCCAGTTTTTCGGCAATCGCGTATTGAACTGCCCGCAGCGGATCCATGTGCATGGACAAAGCCGTAGCATCGAGTAAGCTCCGGATTGAAGCAGCTTCTTCGGAAAGCAAACCATTTTCAACTTGCTTCATTAAATCTGCTGCAAGTTCTAACATAAAGGCTTTCAATTGGCCAGGGGCTTCCGGGAATTCACGGTCCCACAATTCAGCCAACTGTCCCCCACTCAAATAAGGAATCGGATAAGCGATAAAGCGGTTTTTCAACGCTTCGTTCATCGGAGTTGTTCCAATATAGCCTTCGTTGATGGCGGCAATTACGCCAAAATCCGGATGCGCTTGGATAACTTCACCGGTGAATGGATTGGTCATCATGCGGCGATGATCCAAAGCACTGTGCAAAATTGGCAACGTTTCGGCTTTTGCCATATTGATTTCATCGATATAGAGAAAATGGCCATTTTTCATTGCTGTAACGACCGGCCCTTCGACAAATTCGATGGCGCTTTGGCCATCGCGTTGAACAAGCGTCTTAAATCCGATCAACGCTTCCGCATCCAGGTCGACGGAACAATTGATGCTTTGCATCGGCTGGGAAAAAGTTGCGGAAATGCTTTCCGCAAGCTTCGTCTTGCCAGCGCCAGTCGGGCCTTTCAACAAAACAGGTTTCCGCAAAGCAACTGCCGATAGTATGTCCTGCCACAAAAATTCATCCGGTGCGATATAACCGCCTTCGCCAATCAATATGCTGTATTCCCCGTGAGTGCGACCGCTTCTTTTTTCAATATCTTTTTCGATTAACGACATTTCTGCTACCTCTTTTCCATAGAAAAAACCGATGAGCAGTCATCGGTTTTTTGTTTTCATTGTTTAACTCCAGTGCATAGCACTTTTCTTATTCAAAATAGGTTTTGTAGTATCCGCCGACTTTTCCGGTGTTATCTACAACGAAGATGAATTCGTCTGTTTCATTTTTCACTTCATATTCGTTTCCAACTGTAAGAACATTGGAAACTAGAAATTTTGAAGCGTTGGTATGCTTGCAGGTTACCGTTCTGATGGTTTCTTTTCCTTGCCATTCGTTGTGAATCACAGTCCTCATCCTTTGCTGTCTGTCTATTCCTCTAGTATAAGGAAAAAGGCGCCGAATATCAAACAAGCTATTTGCGTGCAGTTTTTGTCTGGTAGAAATAGCGGATTACGAAAATTAGGAGGATAAGAATCGAAAGCGCCACAAAAAAGCCTTCGAGATTTTTCAATATACTTTCGTATGCATATGGAAAAGTCCTGCCTAGATTAAAGTAAATCAACATCCATATGCTGCCAGCTGGATAAGCATACATCACGTAACGGGAGAAAGGGAAACGCTCGGCACCGATTACATATGGCATTGCCCAGCGGATGCCGGGCAAGAAAAAGCTGAATGAGATCGCCCAATGCCCTCGTTTCTCTAAAAACACATCGAATCGTGCTAGTGCGTTTTTCATCTGTGTTTTATTCAACCGGCGAATCAAGCGGCTTCCAAACACGCGGCCGATAAAATAAGCGAACGTATTGCTCGAAATCAATCCCAAATAAGCTGAAAGAAAGGCGTAGACTGGATTGAAATAACTCAATTCCGTTAATACCCCGGAAAAAGCGGCGGCTATCTCATTAGGAATGGGCACACCGAAAAGCAAAATCCAATTGAATATAAACATCGCAAAATACCCATATTCATCTACCAGTTCAGCAAAGAAATTGATATCCATCGCTCCGACCGCCTTTAAAAACCATTCTAATCATTCTTATATATATAATGGCAAAAAAAAGAAAGTCCTGCAAATGCAAGACTTTCTTTGATTCATCTTAAGATTCAAGAAGCAAATCTTCCGGGTTCTCGATCAAATCTTTTACCATTTTCAAGAATCCAACAGAATCGCTGCCATCAATCACACGGTGGTCATAAGAAAGCGCCACATACATCATCGGGCGGATTTCAATCGAATCGCCTATAGCAACCGGACGTTTTTGGATGGTATGCATGCCAAGAATTCCGACTTGTGTTCCGTTTAAGATTGGAGTGGACATTAAAGAACCGAATACTCCACCGTTTGTGATAGTGAACGAACCGCCTGTCATATCAGCGATTGACAATTTTTTATCACGTGCTTTTTTAGCAAGATCTGCAATACTCGCTTCGATTTCAGCAAAGTTTTTCTTGTCTGTATCGCGTACGATTGGAACAACTAAGCCTTCTTCAGTCGATACAGCAACGCCAACATCGTAGAATTGCTTAAGCAAAACATCATTGCCGTCAAGTTCAGCATTGACGTATGGGTATTTTTTAAGAGCAGCAGTTACTGCTTTTGTGAAGAATGACATAAAGCCTAATCGTGTGCCATTGTGATCTTGTTGGAATTTGTCTTTTTTGCGGCTGCGAAGCGCCATCACATTCGTCATGTCGATTTCGTTGAACGTTGTCAACATTGCAGTGGATTGTTTTACTTCAAGCAATCGTTTTGCAATTGTCTGACGGCGTCTTGACATTTTCTCACGTACAATGCGGCCGTTTTCTTCATCAGAAGATGGAGCGGCAGCGGCTTTAGGAGCTTCGGTCTTAGCTGCAGGAGCAGAAGCTGCTGCAGGTTTTGAACCATGTGCTTCCACATCTTGAACACGAACGCGGCCCATTGGGTCTACAGGTGAAATTGCTGCAAGATCAATGCCTTTTTCGCGCGCTAATTTGCGTGCTGCCGGGCTTGCAATTGTTCGGTCAGAAGAAGTTTGTTCTTCTGCAGCGACGTCTTTAACGACCGGCTCCATTGTAGCAGGAGCTTCCGATTTAGCAGTTGGTTCTGCTGGCGCTTCTTCAGCTTTTGGTGCTGGTGCAGAGCTTGCGCCTGCACCAGAAGCTGCACCGACAATTGCAATCACTTGTCCAACTTCAACTGTTTCGCCTTCTTGGGCCAAGTGTTCTTGAACAACTCCTGCTTCTTCAGAAATGACTTCAACGTTTACTTTATCTGTTTCCAGTTCAACGATGAATTCGCCTTTCTCCACTGTTTCGCCGGGTTGTTTAAGCCACTGGGCGATCGTTCCTTCAGTAATCGATTCCGCTAATTCAGGTACTTTGATTTCTGCCACAAAAAATTCCTCCTTAGATTATCCCGCTTCAAGACATAACCGCTTCCCGCTCTTTGGCGGGAAAACCGGTTATCCTTAAAAGCCCGATTGGTTCAACTAACAGGTGATTCTTTAGTCTGCCGGGCTTTTTCCCGGCAATTGCAAAGTCTAGATTCTTAAGATTGAGCTAAAGCTCCATCCAGAATTCTTGCTTGTTCAGCTTTGTGCGCTTCTCCATCGCCTTCGGCAGGGCTTGAACGCTTGATGCGGCCATGGTAATTCACCGGTTTGCCGTTTGCGATTTCACGCAAATACGGTTCAGCGAATGTCCAAGATCCCATGTTTTGCGGTTCTTCTTGCACCCATGCAAGTTCTTTGGCGTTCGGATAACGATCCACGATTGCTTGAATTTTTTCAGCTGGGAATGGATACAGTTGTTCGACACGGACGATATGCGCCCATTCGAAACCTGTTCCATCTTTTACACGCTCAGCCAAGTCAATCGCCATTTTTCCGCTTGCAAATAGGATACGTTCCACTTTATCTGTTTCTTTGCCCATTCCAGGCTGTTCAATAACCGTCTGGAAATGGCCTTCTGTCAAATCTTCTACATCTGCCCCTACAAGCGGGTGGCGAAGCAATGATTTAGGCGTCACGATAATCAGCGGACGGATCGAATCTTCTCCAAGCATTTTCGCTTGTCTGCGCATGATATGGAAATAGTTTGCTGCGCTTGAAAGGTTGGCTACTGTCCAGTTGTTTTCGCCGCCCATTTGCAGGTATCTTTCCAACCGGGCGCTCGAATGCTCCGGTCCTTGCCCTTCGTAAGCATGCGGCAACAGCATGACCAGTCCGGATTTCTGGCCCCATTTTGCATGGCTCGCAGAAATAAATTGGTCAAACATCATTTGCGCCATATTCGCGAAGTCGCCGTATTGGGCTTCCCAGATGACTAATGCTTTTTCATTTTCTACATTATAGCCGTATTCATAGCCAAGAATTGCGGCTTCGCTAAGTGGGCTGTTGTAGACAACAAACGAAGCTTTTGCGTCCGAAATATGGTGAAGCGGAACGAGCTCGTTCCCTGTTTTATCATCATGCAGAACAAGATGGCGATGGGCGAACGTGCCGCGCTGCGCATCCTGCCCAGTAAGGCGGATTGGGTTGCCTTCTTGCAGAATTGAGCCGAACGCCAACACTTCAGCGTGTGCCCAATCGATTTTGCCTTTGCCAGCGAATGGTTCTTCGCGGCGTTTTAAAATACGGGCCAATTTCGAGAAAACGCTGAAATCCGCCGGCCAAGAAAGCAGTTCTTCGTTCAATTTAGTCAAAACCGCTTTATCCACGCCTGTTGGAACTTCAGGGAAGCCATTTAATACTGCTTCCGGTATTTGGTTATTGGCGTCGTGCGAGCTATTTTCTTTTACTCGGTCATAAGCTTCTTGCATTTCTTTTTGTGTATCTGCATCAAGCTTTTTAACGTCATCTTCCGTCATGATGCTTTCGCCAGCCAATTGGCGGCCATACAGTTCACGAACGGTCGGATGCTTGTGGATGCCGTGGTACATTAACGGGTTTGTAACCAATGGCTCATCCATTTCGTTGTGGCCATAACGGCGGTAGCCAATCAAGTCGATCAAAATGTCCTTGCCGAATTTTTCCCGGTATTCAAACGCCAAACGCGCAACTGCCACAACTGCTTCCGGATCATCCGCATTCACATGGATAACCGGAATTTCGTAGCCTTTAGCCGGATCTGAAGAATAATGGGTAGATCTTGAATCATATTGCTCAGTCGTAAATCCAATCAGGTTGTTGGCGATCACGTGGATAGATCCGCCCGTCTGATAGCCCGGAATACGGCTGAAGTTCAATGTTTCCGTTACAACGCCTTGCCCCGGGAATGCAGCGTCGCCGTGCACCAGGATTGCATAAGCTTTTTTAGAATCGATGACTGGCTTGCCTTTTTGGTTAGTCAGTTCTTGCGCCGCTCTCGTTTGCCCTGCGACTACTGGGCTGACAACTTCCAGGTGAGATGGGTTGTATGCAAGTTTGATCGTAGTTCCGGCAGGTGAAGTGTAAGCCGCACCCATATGGTACTTCACATCGCCAAACCAGCCTTTTGTGATTTTTAGCGAGCCATCCTCCGGCAAAAATGTTTCATCGCCAACATGGGCAAATCCAGCAAACATCATCTCATACGGTTTGTTCAATACATGTGTAAGCACATTTAAACGACCGCGATGCGCCATCCCGATCATGATGTTTTCTTTTGTTTCGGACAAACGGACAAGTTCATCCATCAAAACAACCAATGTATCGAGCCCTTCGATGGAAAAGCGTTTTTGGCCGACAAATGTTCGGTGAATGAATTTTTCAAATCCTTCTACATGTGTCAAGAGATTCAATAGTTCTTTCTTCTTTTCAGCATTAAGGGATGGTTTTACTTCACCTGATTCAATTTTCGATTGAATCCAGCTGCGTTCCTGCGGCTGTACGATGTGTGAAAATTCATAGGCCACTTTGTCGGTATAAAGCGAACGCAAATACGTAATGGCTTCTAAGCCGTTTTGTATCGAACTTGGCGCATCTGGAAGCAAAAGCGAAACAGGAACTTCTTTCAAGTCCTGTTCTGTCAGCCCGTATGCAGATGGCTCTAAGCGTGAAGCGTCTTTCGGGCGATCGTTTAATGGGTAAATATTCGATGCAAGATGCCCGTGTGCACGAATGGCATCCGCCAATTGAACCGCCGCCAAAACTTTTCCGAATTTGTCTGCAGCCACGTTAGCAGTCGCTGAAGGAGCTGCAGCAGCTGGCTGCTCAACTATTTCAAGGGGTGATCCATACTGTTTGAAAAGCTCAGCAAATTCCGGGTCGATTGCTTCCGGAGATTGCTGATAAATGTCATACATTTCCATTACGTATCCAAGGTTGGGGCCAGTAATGGAACTCCAAGGGGAGTTTGCATCTGTAAACTTGCTAGACATAAAAAAACCTCCAACTATTTGCCTATTGGCATTTACTTGTACTATATTGATTCTTCTATATTTTATCACGCATCCCGCTAGACATAAAGCAGAAGGCGCTTTCGTCAATGAAGAACGAATTTCCCTATCAATCTTACTACTTCCCTGAAAAAAAACAAACCTTTTTCGTGAAAATATTCACACAGTCTGTTTTCTCTGATTTTTTTCATTTATAAAGGACTCGGTGCTTTAAATTTATTCTTGGTTGATAAAATGCACTTGGTTTTTTCCTTGCTTTTTAGCCAGGTACAATGCCGAATCGGCTTTTTTTACAAGCCCGTCCAAATTGTCCGCATCGAGGGGGTATATCGCAACACCTAATGAAACAGTCGGTGAAAACTTTTCCTGGCCAATAGCCCAGCCTTCCGCCAAGTTGTTCTTGAGCCGCTCAATGACTCCTTCAATCTGCTCTTTAGCATGCAAAGGCGCCAAACCGCTTATGGCTACGAGAAATTCGTCGCCCCCGATTCTCGCCGCCAGATCTTGATGGCGGATGCTTTTTTGTATGGATTGGCCAAAATGATAAATAAACTCGTCACCTACATCATGACCGTAAACATCATTGATCTGCTTAAAATCGTCTCCATCCAGATAAAGCAGCCCCACCTGTTCCTTGTTGGCATCAGCCAGCGCTTTCATGCGGGAAAATTCCTGGATGAAAAGCTGGCGGTTCGGCAAACGAGTCAACCGGTCATGATAGGCCATGAACCGCAATTTTTCTTCAAGTTGTTTTCTGTCGGTAATATTAAACATGATCGACAAAACCTGAGAAATGCTGCCATCAGCATCGGATAACGGAATAACGGTGGCATCGACCCAGAATGTTTCTCCGGTTTTCTTTAGGCTTTTGATTTCTCCACGCCAAATGGCTCCGTTTAAAACAATGCCGCGGATTGTCTCATACTGTTCCCTTGTAATGACCGCTTGTCCAATTTCTGCAATATTCATGGCCAACAGCTCTTCATTATCATAGCCGGTTGTCCCTTTGAAATTATTGTTTACAAAATGTATGGTGCCATCCCTATCCCATATCGCTACAAGTGCTGCATAATTAAGTGCATCCTTATAGCTTTCAAGAATATTTTCGGTTTTTTTCAATTCCTTTTTCAATATCGTTTCACTAGTCAGCTCACGCAACACGATATGCAATGCCCGAACCTGGCCGTTTTCGGTGATTGGTGAATAGTTGGCAGAGAATCTCGCCAGCTGGCCGTCTTTCTTTCTTCGTTCAATAATGATTGAAGAAGCGGAATGGCCGGCTATAATTTTTTCGAGCCTGAATTTTATTTCTTCAAACATCCGTTTTTGCGATACTGGCAGTTCGGCGTAGGTTTTGCCGATCCATTCTTCTTTACGCACACCAAATGTGGATTCGTAGGCAGGATTCATGTCGAAAACTCCCAGATTGGCAGTGACCATGATCATGGGATCGACCGAATTGCTTACCAGGGACTGATAAAACGAATAATCTTCTTCCATTTTCTTTTGAGGTGAAACATTTTTCGACACCGCTAAAATGTACGTTTCCCCATTATGAATAAAGGAAGTGACTTCCGTTTCGGTCGCCAATCTATCTTCACTGAATAAATTGTAATCCCGGTACGTATATGGATGATCGGTTTGAAGCGAAAGGCCGTATTGTTTTTTTATTTCAGCGGCTAATGTGGCCGGCATGCTGTCATCAACCGTCAAGCCGGTCAAATCTTTTTTAAAGACCGTTTTGCACATGGGATTAATATATTCGTAAGTATACGAGTCTTGCGTCTGCTTCATGAGAAAAACCAAGTTTTCGGATTTTCCATACAACAGATCGAGCTGTTGTTCAGTAAATGGCCCTGTCATTTCCATCCTGCTTTCTATTGCACAAATTGATCAGACACAGAGGAAGTTTGTTCGATAAACTTCTCGTACAAAGCTTGTTCCTCGAGCTCCTCCGTTGATTTAAAACTGCTATTTTCCACGTCTTCTTCCCAAAGGAATTGATGGACGGATAAAATGGTTGCATTGCCCGTCAATAAGAGCTGGATTTCTTGGCCATTTTTCTCGACTTGGCATTGGACCATGCCGCCCGGGTTGTAGACGTAAACATTGCCAAATGGAACAAGGCCCGCCATGCAGCTGATCAGCGCCGAAGCCGTCATTGCCGTTCCGCAAGCATTGGTAAATCCGACACCGCGCTCGAAAGTCCGCACAAAAATCCCTTCTTCAACCTTGGTGACATAACTGACATTGACGCCGTCCGCGAAATAGTCATTTGGGCCGTTAAACTGTTCCGCCCACTTTTGCTGATGGCTTTGGTCGGCTTGGTATTCGGCTGCAACAATACCGATCAGATGAGGGTTCGGTACAGCTACTGCCGAAAAGGCGATGTCTTCAGAGATGAACGGCAGCGGCTTGAGGATCCACTCCTTGCTGCCTTCATACTCCATCGGCAAATCTGCCAGTTTAAAGGAAACCGGCGAAATTTCAACTGAGTATCTGGCAATGCCGTCCATTAATGTTTTTTCCTTTTTCACTTGAAGCGAAGCTTTCATCGTCTCAATGACTGCTTCTTCAATTCCATCCCGCTCACAGACAAACCTCGCCACACAGCGAAGCCCGTTTCCGCACATGGACGCTTCGGAACCATCGCGGTTAAAGACGCGCATTTTGGCATCTGCAACAGCCGAAGGCAAAACGACAAGCAATCCATCAATGTCCGGATCGATTGCTGCCAATTGCAGCGCAAGCTTGTCATAATCGTTGCGTTCTGCTCCCTCAACCATATAGAACGTATTCATGGAGCCGTGTACTTTTTGCAAAGTCAATTCCATTGTTGTCACCTCTAAATATCGGATTTACCGTTTTTTTGTATGGGCTGCTACCAATTTAGCCATTTCATAGGCCGTTTTCGGAGGCTCAGCTGAAATCATGTTTTCCACTAGCAGCTCTTCATTGGCACGCAGCTGGTTCATCGCCTTCATGAAACTTTCAGGCGTTAAATCTTCCTCTTCGATAACATGGGCAAAGCCCTGGCGCTGGAACAGTTCTGCGTTTAACAGCTGGTCCCCGCGGCTTTTAAGTTTTGAAAGCGGAATTAGCAGCATCGGTTTCTTCAAGGCAAGAAATTCGAAAATTGAATTTGATCCCGCCCGGGAAACAACAAAATCCGTCATATGAAGCAAATGCGAAAGCTCGTCAGTAACATATTCAAACTGGCAATAATTCGCTTTGTCGTGCAGCGCTTCATCAACGTTTCCTTTACCACACAAGTGAATGATATTGTATTGCTTAAGCAATTCGGGAAGGTTGATGCGGATGGCGTCATTGATGACGGCCGAGCCTTGGCTTCCGCCCATAATCATCAATACCGGCATGTCGTTGTCGAAACTGCAAATTTCTTTGCCTCTTGCAGCAGAGCCATCCATCAACTCACTGCGGATCACTGATCCCGTGCACGTGGATTTTTCAGCCGGCACATATTTCAGCGTTTCTTTGAAAACGGTGAAGATATGGTCCGCGAACGGCATGGCAATTTTATTGGCCAAGCCCGGAGTGACATCCGATTCATGGATGATGACCGGAATTGACATTAATTTGCCTGCCATTGCTACAGGGACCGATACGAAACCGCCTTTAGAAAAAATAGCTGCAGGTTTTGCTTTCCGGATAACATTCAGCGCTTGCATCAGCCCCGCTCCTACACGGAAAGGGTCTGTAAAGTTTTTCATCGAAAAATACCGGCGCAACTTGCCGCTTGAGATGGGGTGGTATTTCAAATCGGGGAATGCTCCGGAAATAAGCTCCTTTTCAATCCCGTCTTTTGAGCCGATATATTCGACATTGTAATTCATGTTTTTCAATTCGGGGATCAGTGCCTGGTTCAACGAAACGTGGCCAGCAGTACCGCCTCCGGTTAATAGAATGGTTCTTTTGTTCATTGTACTGTCCTACTCTCTCATGTATATATTCACTTTTACTAGCCGCTTTAAAGCGATATTTTCTATGCTATACTTAGATTTGTTGTTTACTGGCATATTGGAGGATGAAGCATGTACGAAACCGAAACAAAAAAAAGGAAAATGAAACTTTTATTGAAAATTGTATTTCCCATTTTAGTCACACAAGTCGCAATGTATTTAGTAACCTTTTTCGATATTTACATGACTGCACGCTACGGGACAGATGATTTAGCCGGTGTTTCCATCGGATCGTCTTTCTGGGTTCCCGTTTACATCGGCCTTGCCGGCATTCTAATGTCCATCACTCCAATTGTAGCACAATTAATGGGCGCTAAGAAAAAAGAACAAGTAAAAGATACGGTCCAGCAAGGGATTTACCTGGCAGTCTTATTAGCCATTGCCGTATTTTTCTTTTTCCTGTTCGGCAGCAGCTTCTTGCTCGGTTTTATGAAGTTGGAGCCTGCAGTTTCTGATGTTGCAGCCACCTATATTTTCGCAATGAGCTTGGGCCTTGTTCCGTTATTTGTCTATAACGCTTTGCGTTCTTATATCGATGCGCTGGGGTCGACACGCATTACGATGTTTATATCGCTCATTTCCGCTCCGATCAACGTCTTCTTCAACTATTTATTGATCTTCGGAAATTTCGGCTTCCCTGAACTTGGAGGCGCCGGTGCAGGCTATGCTTCCGCTATTACATATTGGCTCATCTTATTTATTGCGATCTGGATTATCCATACGAAAAAGCCGTTTTCGTCGTTCGCCATTTTCACAGGCTGGTCAAAGCCGGTCATATCGAAAATCAGTGAAATCAGCCGGCTTGGCATTCCGATCGGGATTTCGATATTCGCTGAAACGAGCATCTTCTCCGCTGTTACGCTAATGATGAGCACATATGGGACAATCACCATTGCAGCCCATCAAATTGCCATCAATTTCACATCGCTTTTATATATGCTGCCGCTCAGCATTTCAATGGGCGCAACCATTTTAGTCGGTTTTGAAATCGGCGCCAAACGCTACGGGGATGCGAAACAATACAGTTGGATGAGTGTCGGGACGGCAGTAAGCTTCAGCTTTGTCTCAGCTTGCGTGTTGTTTTTCATGCGTGAACAAATTGCCGCGCTGTACTCATCAGATCCCGCGGTTATCGAGCTGGCGGTGCAATTTTTAGTTTTTGCGGCACTCTTTCAATTATCGGACGCCATCCAAGCTCCGGTTCAAGGGGCTCTTCGCGGATACAAGGATGTGAACATCACCTTTATAATGGCACTGATCTCTTACTGGGTCATTGGATTGCCTGTTGGCTACCTCCTCGCCGGATTTACCGGCTTCGAAGCGTTCGGCTTCTGGATCGGCCTCATTGCCGGACTGACAGCCGGCGCAATCACTTTATCCATCCGCCTTATTACAATACAAAAAAAGATTGCGGCTCAATGAGCCGCAATCTTTTTATATAGTTCGGCCAGATCGGTTTTCTCGTCATCTGCCAAGTCTGACTGCTCAATCCGTTCCATCGCCAGCTGAAGTTTTTCTGCCTTGGTTTTTCTTACGCGCGGATGCGTTAATTCATCATTCAATTCGATTCTCACGTACTTTTCGAGTTCTTCCATGCTGCTGATTTTGTCCACAGCAGTACGGTTAGGCCACAGTTTTTTAAATGCCTCGATCATGGCAGCTCCACTCCTTCGAGCCCTTCTCCGATGACCACAATTTGCGGCTGCATTTTCACGTATTCAGGCAGCCACTGCGCCATGCCATATGCGTATTGGAAAGCATGGGGGTATTTATCCCCTTCGAGCGGCACATACCCTTTTATGCGGTAAACGGTTTCCGGAAGCGCGCGCAGCCATTCCTCGAACTTTTCTCTTTTAACACCAGTTTCAAAACGCAATACTTTTGTATCCAAATTCAATTTTGCTACCGGCGCTTTTACAACGCTGCCGAATTTTTTGGCTGTCGTTTTTTCCAGTTGCTTGAAAGGCACTTTCGAATGGACCGTTTGGATAATTTGGGCCGTCGGGTTTAACGATTGCAGTTCATAAACAGTGTTCGCTTGTTCGCCTTCTGTCAGCAAATCCGATTTGTTAGCAAGAATAAGATCGGCATGGCGGATTTGTTCCAAAAACAACGAACGGATTTGCGGCGACAGTTCATTCCGGCTAAGCCAGCGTTTGCTGTCGGCGACCGTGATAATGCCTTTGAAATTCAAGCGGTCCGCAAACAGCGGCGAAAAAACAGCATCCAATGCTTCAACAGGATGGGCTGCGCCTGTCGTTTCAATCAATAAAACATCAAACGTCTCTTCTGCAAGCAAAGTCTGGATTTGCGCTTCCGATTTTTCAGACCCTGAACAGCAAATGCAGCCATCAAGCAGTTCTTTAAGCGGCACGCCCTCTTCCACTGCTTCCGAGTCGAAATTGGTCTGCCCTAACTCATTCATGAAAACAGCCGGTTTTAATCCTTGGTCTTTCACTTGTTGAATTATGTGTTTCAATAAAGTTGTTTTGCCGCTCCCTAAAAAGCCGCTGAACAAATATACATCGATCATCCAATCATCCTTTGCTTTTTGTGATAAGAAAAAGCCCGCAAATGCGGGCTTTTTCGCTTTCTTCATTATTCCTGAATGAAGCTTGTTTTATTCCGCTTCTTTCAAGATGACCTTTTGCGCTTCTTGCAGCATCGGATCATCTTTTTCAATTTTTTCTCGAAGGGCTGTCATGACCGCGTAAGTACTGTCACCTGTCAAAACGCCGTCCGCTTCTATTTTTTCGTCTTCCTGGAATTCTTTCACAGCACTTTCCATCTCTTCTTCGAACACGCCATCGACTTTTCCTACTTCATACCCAAGCGCTTTCAGCATTTTTTCAGCTGTTTGCACTTGCTCTGAAATTGTACCGTCTTTCAATTCGACGCTCGGATCTAAAACAGGCAATGAAGCATACTCAGGGTATTCGACTTTAATATCAGGTTCGATGCCTTTTTCATGAATCCAGTTGCCATCAGGAGTCAGCCATTTAGCTGTTGTGAATTTCAGATTAGATCCATCCGACATATTGTTTGCTGTTTGCACAGTTCCTTTGCCGAATGATTTCTCGCCGATTAATTGAACATTTCCGGATTCGCTTACTGCACCAGCCAAAATCTCGGATGCCGACGCGCTTCCGCCATCAATCAAAAGTGTTACAGGAACTTTCACTTTCGTACCGCCAGTAGCCGTATAGACTTCAGGTTCTGCACCTTTTGCCTGAACTTCAAACAATGTTTTTCCTTCTTCTACAAACAAATCGGAAATATCGAGGGCTGCTGTCAATAAGCCGCCCGGGTTTTGGCGAACATCAAGGACCATTGCTTTCATTCCTTGGCTTTCCAACTCTTCAATGGCAGCAAGCAGCTCTTCATAAGTTTTTTCAGCAAAGCTGGTGATTTGAATATGCGCAACTTTATCGTCATTCATTTCAGCATAGACCGTTTCAATTGGAATTTCATCACGGACAATTTCAATTTTAATCGGCTCAGAGTTTTCGCCGCGGCGAATGGTCAAAGTTACTTTTGTTCCTTTTTCCCCACGGATAAGCATAACCGCTTCTGAAGAACTAAAGCCCTGGATGCTTTTCCCATCCACTTCAGTGATCAAGTCATTCGGCAAAATGCCCGCTTTTTCAGCTGGAGAATTTTTGATTGGAGACACGACGGCTACATAGCCGCTGCGTTCCTGGATTTCCGCCCCAATTCCTTCAAAGCTAGAAGAAATGCCTTCCGTAAACTGGGCCGCTTCTTCTTCGTTCATATAATCAGAGTAAGGGTCGCCGAGCGCTTCGATCATTCCGTTGATCGCGCCATTAACCAACTGGTCACTCTCGACATCTTCATAGTATTCGCTTTCGATCTGGTCGTATGCGGCATAAAGCTTTTGAAACTCTTGCCGTTCCGGCGAATTCACCTGCACTGCTTTATCGTCGCCGAAAGTCAATGCAAAAATTGTCACCCCTGCTGTCAGTAATATCACGGTGAACACTAGCATGATAAATGAAAAAGTTTTCATCCGGATAAAATGCGAAGGAGTTTCTTCAACTGGAGGGATTTGTTCCTGATGATCACCAGGACGCTTTTCGTCCATTTTTCTTCACCACTTTCATAATTGCCTATCTAAAATTCATACATTTCAAAGCCGCGGGCATTAAAAGAAAAAGACTGGCTAAGCAGTCTTCAATCTTATTCTTGTATTGCAGCGTCCAAAGCGACCACTATCATGTCGTTGAATGTGGTTTGGCGTTCTTCGGCAGTTGTTACTTCGCCAGTCAATAAATGATCGCTGACAGTCAAAATAGCCAATGCTTGGCGGCCAAATTTTGCAGCTAATGTATAAAGGGCTGCTGATTCCATTTCAAGTCCAAGAACACCGTACTGCGCCCATTTCTCGTGTTCTGCAAATTCGTTATAGAAAACGTCTTCAGTGAAAACATTTCCGACACGCAAGTTCAAGCCTTTTTCAACCCCTGCATTGTATGCTTTAAGCAACAAATCGAAATTCGCTGTTGGGGCATAAGAGATGCCATTGAAAATAAGTTCGTTCATTTTCGAGTTGGTAGAAGCGCTTTGAGCGATAATGACATCACGCAATTTCACATCTTTGTGGATAGAGCCGCAAGTTCCGACGCGAATTAACTTCTGCACATCGTATTCCTGCATCAATTCTGTTACGTAGATGGAGATTGAAGGTACACCCATGCCTGTTCCTTGAACTGAAATGCGTTTGCCTTTATATGTACCTGTATAACCGAACATATTGCGCACTTCGTTATAGCATGTTACATCTTCCAAAAAAGTTTCTGCGATATACTTCGCGCGAAGCGGATCTCCTGGCAATAAAATCGTATCTGCAATATCGCCTTTTTTTGCATTAATATGAACACTCATTAAAAAAACCTCACTTTACTATAGTCGGTATAATCATACTGGTTTTTCATCTTTAGTGCAATGACGAGCCCTATTGGCTTGAATAGTCATCCCACATTTGGTCGAACGTTGAGGCTTTCATGATCGGGTGCGCTTTTTCTTCGATGTACCGCGAAAGCTTTTCAAAATCGTTTGAAGTTTTTGGGAAGCTCGGGTCCAAAAACATGGCATCTGCAAAACGCGAAAATTCATCAGGGTTTATTTTGCCTCGGTAATTCAAGGCGAAATGGTAAAATGAACGGTCCATAGCAACCTCCTTTCTTATCGGCGAACAAAAACCCGGACTCCAGTCCGGGTTTTTATCATTCAAACAATTGTTTGTATTCGGACAAACCTTCTGCATCCAATTGGTCTTTCGGCACAAACCGTAGAGCTGCAGAGTTGATGCAATAACGCAAGCCGCCAAGCGACGACGGGCCATCCGGGAACAAATGCCCCAAATGGGAATCAGCAGTTGCCGACCGGACTTCTGTCCGTCTCATGCCATGGCTTGTATCAAAGTTTTCTTTGATTTCTTCGGTTTCCAATGGTTTCGCGAAGCTTGGCCAGCCGCAATGCGAGTCGAATTTGTCTTTAGAGCTGAAAAGCGGCTTGCCGGATACGATGTCCACGTAAATGCCTTCTTCAAAATGCTGGTCAAATTCGTTGCGGAAAGGAGGTTCCGTACCATTTTCTTGTGTAACGTGATATTGCATTGGCGTCAATTTTTCTTTTAAATCGTCTTTCATTGCCCTGCACCCCAATTCTTTTCGATGAATCCAGCCCGACCGGAACCGACAGAATACCGGTTATAGTGAGCAGGATTTTTCTTATAGTAATCCTGATGGTATTCTTCTGCCAAATAAAACGGCTTAGCTTCCAAGATGGGCGTTGCCACCGGTTTTGAAAACTTGCCGGAATTGTTTAATTCCTGCTTGGATTTCTCTGCCGCTAGCCGCTGCTCCTCCGAATGGTAAAAAATCGCCGTTTGATAAGAAGAACCGCGGTCAAAAAACTGGCCGCCAGCATCTGTTGGGTCAATCTGTGTCCAAAACACATCCAACAGTTTTTCATATGGGAATATTTCCGGCTGGAACGTAATTTGAACCGCCTCCACATGGCCCGTTGCATTCGAACAGACTTGTTCATAGGTCGGGTTCGGCAAATCGCCTCCCGTATAGCCGCTGACTACTTCTTCAATTCCCGGAAGCGTATCGAACGGTTTGACCATACACCAAAAACACCCTCCGGCAAATGTAGCTTTTTCAGTTTTCATGTTCCCACTCCCATCTTTATGGTCGGACGGTCACTTCCAGGCGAATATCATCTTCTTCCAAATCAAAAGAAGACGCCCGCACGGAAATTCCATCCTCCAACGGTATTTCCGTCAGCTTTAGCAACACTTCATTTTGCTTAGGGTTCACTTCCATGAAATCGGGAAGCTCCACTGAATCTCTTAACAACTTTAACGCAGATTCGGGTGGAATATCCAGCATTCCGATTTCCACTGATTGTTGCTTGAGCAATAAATTCCCATCTTCTTGTACGTAAGGATTAAATTTCAGCAATATCGGCAATGTTTGGGTAAAAACCGTCAACTCTGTGGACAGATTCACTGCCCCATTCAGCGACAATGTCAGCGGCACTGGAGAATCAGCCATTTCTTTTTGGATATACGTGTTGGCAATTCCTTCAAAATCCGCTTTTGTCGTACGGACCATAAGAGAGTTCCCTTCTATTTGATCCCTTTTAACTGCCCCGAAGGCACTGTAATCGGCAGCTGGAGTCGTCACGTACATAAAAATCCCTAGTATTGCCAGCAAATTTATCGCAAGCAATGTTATAAAAGCCATCCGCCATTTCTTCACCTGCTGCCACCCCCCTCCTACTCTTGGAAACTGAACCCGCATTCTTCCATGCGTTCGATGATGCGCTCTGTCATTAAATCATAGCCTTTGCTGTTCGGATGAAAAAAATCCGTGTGGTAAACCAAATTGTCGTTGCCGATAAACAAGTCATTAACAGGCACAAAACAAGCTTGTGGATCGGCTTCGGCTACCGCTTCCATACTGCTATTATACTCTGAAATGATTTGATCAAACTCCTTGACGTCCTGGGTGATCAAAGAAAACGGGTTGTAAATGCCTAACACGATAATCGGAACCGTCGGGTTAATGGATCGGATGGAAGAAAAAATTGTCCGATACCGATTTTCGTATAAAATCAATTCATCTTCAAAAGCTTCCACAGTCAGTGAAAACAAATCGCGTTTAACAATGCGCATGACATCATTTCCGCCAATCGTCATGACAATATAATCTGCCTGTGCCACAGGTCCAGTCAATTCGCCTTTCTGAAACATTGCGAGCAATTGATCGCTCCGCCGCCCCCGCTTGGCCGTGTTTTCCACTACTGCGCCACGGACGCCAGGCCATTCTCTCATTTCTTGTGTGAGCCTGCCAACATAGCCGCCGATATTTTCTTCATCTCCTACCCCTTGTGACAACGAATCACCAAGAGCCGTTACAAGCAGCGCCTGAGGCACAAAATTGGGCGGAACTGTATAAGCTGAAAAAGCAGATGGAATTCTCGGTTCTGCTTCTTCATTTCCAAAAATGAAAGGTGAATTGCATCCCGCTAAGAAAACCATGACTGCAAGTGAGATAAACAGGATGCGTTTCACATCATTCGCTCCTTTTAGATCATTAATCCGTGTAATACATGAACCCAATCGCGCCAATTCCGGTATGGGTAGAAATAACTGGCGTCGTGTAATCAAATTTGATATTGGAATATCCCGCTTCTTCAAGCTGACGGCGAAGCGGTTCTGCCATCGCCAATCCTCCAGCATGAGCAATGCCGATGCCTTTGACGACTTTGCCTGCTGTGTTTGCCTTAATATCATTAAGCAAATACTGAACAGCTTGTTTATGGCTTCTCGCTTTAGCAACAGGGGTATACTCACCGCCATCAAGCGAGGCAATCGGCTTTATCTTCAAAAAAGAACCAACCATGGCACGCCCCTTGCCAATGCGGCCGCCTTTCACCAGATTATCGAGTGTATCCACTACTACAAATAATTTGGTGTTTTTGCGGATTTCTTCAACCCGTGCGACGATTTTTTCCACCGATTCGCCGGCCATTGCCATTTCTGCAGCTTCTATCACTTGAAAACCGAGTGCATGTGCGATATAGCGCGAATCGATTACGGTGACATCCGAATTGGACAGTTCAGCAGCAGTCCGCGCCGATTCAACAGTGCCGCTCATGCCGCCAGTCATATGAATGGAAATGATTTTATCGCCATTTCCTCCGAGACTATCATAGAGTTCTTTGAAAACCCCTGGTGCTGGCTGAGAACTTTTCGGCAATTCCTTGGATTTCTCCATCAATTCTAAAAAGGATTCCGGCTCCAAGTCCACACGGTCCAAATAAGTTTTTCCTTCTATTTGTATTGTCAGCGGCACAACATGCAAATTGTATTTACTGATGATATCCTCCTTTAAATCTGCTGTGGAATCTGTCACTATATGAATCTTTGACATGAAGTCACTTCCTTTTTTCTATAATCCTATTGTAAAAATTTTTCAGCCTTGCGGCAAACGATACGTATATTTCTACATTTTGCATAAAAAACAGACCTTTTCAGATCTGTTTTTCTTTTAAATGCGGGTTTATTTATTATTCCGTTCAAAAATCAAATACGAAAAAGGAGTACCGTTTGAAAGTAATTCTTCAGATTCCGATACCACCCTCCAGCCTTCTCCATATTCCGGAAAGAAAGTATCGCCTTCAAAAGGTTTCTTGATCAACGTAATGTATAGCCTGTCAGCGCGCGGCAAAATTGACCGGAACACTTCTTCTCCGCCGATGACCATAACCTCCTCGTGAACTTCTTCAGCCAACTGGATAGCTTGGTCAAGCGAATGGACTACATCGGCGCCTTCAACTTGATATTCGGCATTGCGGGTAACAATGATATTCCGGCGCTTAGGCAGCGGGCGCCCTATGGATTCATAAGTGTTCCGCCCCATGACGATTCCTTTGCCAACCGTGTGTTTTTTAAAATAAGCCAAATCTTCTGGAATATGCCATGGCAATTGGTTGTCTTTGCCAATGACCCTGTCTGGATCATGTGCCACCATTAACGAAATCATATCTGTTCCTCCTTATACTGCAACTGGCGCTGAAATTCTAGGATGCGGATCGTAGCCTTCAACCGAGATATCTGATAGGGTCAAATCAAAAATCGAATCAACGTTTTCGTTTATTTTAAGTGTCGGCAATTTTTTCGGTTCTCTGGCCAATTGTTCATTTACTTGTTCCAGGTGATTTGTATATAAATGTGTGTCTCCTGTTGTATGGACAAAATCGCCTACTTCTAGTCCGCATTCTCTCGCCACTAAATGTGTCAGCAACGCGTAAGAAGCAATATTAAAAGGAACACCTAAAAAAACATCGGCGCTTCTTTGGTAAAGCTGGCATGATAATTTGCCGTCCGCCACGTAAAATTGGAACATTGTATGGCAAGGCGGGAGCGCCATATCATCCACAAATTCCGGGTTCCACGCTGTTACCAGATGGCGTCTAGAGTCAGGATTGTTTTTGATCGCTTCGATCACGTTGCGAAGCTGGTCGATTGTGCCGCCTGTTGTGGTCGCCCATGAGCGCCACTGTTTCCCGTACACCGGCCCCAAATCACCGTATTTCTCTGCAAATGAGTCGTCCGCTAAAATTTTTTCCTGGAAAATGGCCATCTGTTCTTTATAAACAGCTGCAAATTCCTGATCTTTTTGCGCCCGTCTGCCAAAGTCCGACATATCCGGCCCTTTGTATTCTTCGCTTTCGACCCATTGAGCAAATGCCCATTCGTCCCAAATGTGGTTGTTTTCTGCAATCAGTGATTGGACATTTGTATCGCCTTTGATAAACCACAGCAGTTCTGAAACGATCAACCGGAACGCCGTTTTTTTTGTTGTCATCAATGGAAAACCTTCGCTCAAGTTATACCGCATCTGATAGCCGAAAACGCTCAGCGTTCCGGTTCCCGTACGGTCCTCTTTTCTTGTTCCATTATGTAAGATGTGTTCGCATAAGTCTAAATATTGTTTCATAATTTGTTCCCCTCCGTTATCCTTTCTATAATAACAAAAAAACATGAAAAAAAACCGTTACAACTGTAACGGTTTTTTACGACAGCCATTTAGGCGGTGTATCTTTTGACCAGTAAATGTCGCCAAGAGCGTAATGTTTTTGGTAATTATCCTCCGCTAAATGATAATGGAAATTAAAGAAATAACCTTCTTGCGGCTTTTTCTCTGTTCTTACATGGAAACGGATTTCATCTTTTTTAGTATTCGTGTCGTAAATGTGAAATATTTTTTCAGCATAATCCCCAGCGGGTTTTTCGCTTATCGCCAGCTGGTTTAACTTTTCAGCGCCGAGGCTTCCAAGATGCATATCGATTGCTTGCTGGATATTCGGCAAAATTGCAGTTTGGAACTCGTCTTGGATAACAGGCCCAATTCGGGAACCGAACTTCATATAAGCTTGTTCTTCTGATGTCTGATAGAACGAATCAATCACTGTCCGCCCATTGTCATAGTACTCGCTTAAGTCAACCCAATCGTACGTATAATCTTTGTTTTCATTTGCCGCTGCATGTGATTTCTGTGATCCCTTTTCGTCAAGAATGGTTTCCCATAGTGTATGGTTCGGGGAAATCGCTCCTAATGTCAGGACGGCTACTGCAATCATCAGCGATTTTTGCCACCAGCTTTTCATCAACATCACCCTCATTTTTGAACAATTTCTTACTTTGCATTGCTATTTTAGACGAATTTTTATGGGTAAAGGTTTCATCTTCTTGTATTTCATTGTACAATAAAGTTATTCATTTAGCTCTGTTTTTTCGAAAAAGGAGGAAATTTCTTGGATACTTCATTATTAGCCGGGCTTGGCCTTTTAGGCATGCTTGCGTATTTGATCTCATTGCATTATACAGACTAATCTCTTAAAAAAATGATTGAAAACTTACTATCCATAAGAAGTTTTAATAGCAGGCGAATCCGAATCAATCGGGTTCGCCTGCTATTTTTCATAAAAAGCAGAAAACTGCGCTTTGTTCATTTTTTCTGTTCTTTTTTACAATCGGATCGGCCTAATGAAAAGCCTAAAGCGATTGCGATACATAAATAAGCGATATTATCCTGCGTCAACCAAAGAACAAAAAAAGGCAATGCAATCGCCATGCCATATCCGGACCGGTTTGTCATCCACTCATCTCCTCTGTGGCTATATGATACTTATATACGGCAGCCGCGAGACAGAGTTTCATTTTGCATAGAAAAAACTCCGAAATCAATCATTTCGGAGTTTTTCTGCTTGGCAATCGATGACGCCGTAATGGAATTTTGTATTGGGCCGCACACGCCTTTGGAATCCGAACGTTTCAAAGTCACCGGATCTAAAATGCGCTTTTAGCACAACACTCTTTCGGGCTGCCCGCACTGCTTGATCTATCCATGCCTGTGTCAATTGGCCGGTGTTTGCAGTCTTACGCAGCGGCAAAAAATTAGATGACTCCCGGATTTCTTCAGTGAACATCGGATCCATATAGACAACATCAACAGAGTTGTCTGGAAGCGTAGACAAGTAAGCGAGTGCTTCCATATGAATAACCTGGATTCTTCTCATCGCTTCATTCAAATGAGGCATTTTTTCATATCCAGCCAATCCTTGTTCAATAACGTAGGCGATTATCGAATGCGATTCGCACCCGACAATCGTGCCTTTCTCTCCCACCCATTGTGAAGCTACAATGGCATCTGATGCCATTCCAAGTGTACAGTCGACAAACGAGTCGCCGCTTTGCAGGCCGGATACTTCGATCAACGGATCATCTGCAATCGGCCGCTTTGTCCGAAATGCAGAAGAATTGGGATGAAAAAAGAACGGCTCTGTTTTACCCAACGGATAAAACTCGAGGCGTTCTTTTGCGGCGACCAGCACATCACAGCCCAACTCTTCATGAAGTTTGTCGATGGAGCGCTTATTGCGCTCAAAAAACGGAATAGCCAGATTCCGTGCAACCTTTTCGGCTTTCTTTTTTAGCGCTTCCGTCGGCCGGTACGCCGTCGTTACAATTGCCTTCACTCAGCAGCTACCTGCTCCAATGCCTGCAGAAGATGGTCGCGTATATGTTCAACTGGATGGCCTTCAATCTGCTCACGCGGGATAAAATACGCCAGTTGCCCGTCTTTCAGCAAAGCAACCGACGGAGATGAAGGCGGAATTTCTTCAAAATAATTGCGCATTTGCGCAGTCGCCTCTTTGTCCTGACCAGCAAATACGGTAACCAAATGTTCGGGTTTTGCATCCGCTTGCCTTACCGCTTCAATGACCGCCGGACGAGCAAGGCCCGCGGCACAACCGCACACGGAGTTGATGACGACTAAGCTAACTCCTTTTGCTTCACTCATATGCTCGTTCACTTCTTCAGCGGTAGCCAGTTCCTTGAAACCTTCATCGGTCAATTGCTGGCGCATCGGAGCAACGATGCCTTTCATATATTCGTCATATGCGTTCATATTATCGCCTTCTTTCTTTAAATTCATTCACGCTTGGTGGAATGTGTTTTCTCTTCTCATTCTAACTCACTTATTGCGTTATTTCATTATTTCCAGCTCGAGACACGCTTATTCCGTTAGTTTCAAGTCTGCTTGATGGAATAAAAGAGAAAGCTATCGGACACTTTAAAGTCGAAGATTATCTTTTGCGTTTGAAGAGCTTCGTAAAAAAGCTGAAGGAGTTTTTGTCGTTCTCTCCGTATATCGCTTTATATCTGGCTTCGATATCTTTGGAGGCAAAATATTCCGCTTCATAAAATTGAATCGGCTCGATTCTCATCGTAACTATGCTGCCTTCCTCATTTTTTAATTCGCACCGATGCCACTGCCCACTTGGGTTGCTTTCATAATCGTTATTAATGAGGAAGTATTTCTCCATAAAGGGTCCAGCTGTACCATCGCCGGATATTTTAAACTCGATTGTTTTATTATAATTCAACAATGCTTCTTCATAATCCAAGTAGTCACAATATGTCTCCTTTTCTATAATAGAAGAATCTTCCGTACTTGTGATTAAACGATACAAAGTATTTTCCATTGTATAACCCCCTTAAAAAATTCTCATAGGGTTATTATACGCCTTCAGTAGTTAAAAAGCACTATGATTTTACTGCTTCCATAGCTGTTTAAGATTACGTTTTATTCTTTTCCGGTAAATAAATATACTTAAATAATTATTTGATTTTTCTAAAAAAAAATCATCTATTTCCTTCAATAACAATTTTCCTCGGGAAAACTCTTTAATTTTAAGCATGCAACTACAAAAGCCATCCTATTTGGATGGCTTCAATAAAGATATATGTATACCTTCGACAGTTGGCGGGCGAAGGATAATGAATTTCTCGCATTCTTCTATCGTATATTCCTGTAAAAACGATTCAACATCCATTGGATGTTCAATTTCTGTTTCTCTTATTATTTCCCTGGCTATTAAATAGCTCCGCGATTCATTCAATGTTCTTCCATTTACTGTAATATTCACAAGGCATCCCCCTTAACATAATTATAAGATTATCATACTTTTTTAAGGAAGTAACGCTTATTCTGAACTAAAAACTATAGAAATATATTTAAAATATAAGAAATATATGATTCTATTGATTCATAAACTAGTCCTTTTATCTTCTTTCCCCTTCCAATGAAGGAGTTTTCATCTATTTTCTTAACAAATAATAAATACGAGTTTTTGGAAAGCAGTAGGTGAATATCATTTTGTGTCGAATTGATAAAGGGAAAGGAGGTGCTCACTATGGGGAATATGCAAGAAACCATCAATGTTCTTCGGATTGCAATGGAGGGGGAATTTGGCCGTGACAACTCCTTATCGTTCATTACGCCGGCAGGCATCTATTTCGGAAAACTTTTGGCGATCAAAGAAGAAACAAGAGAACCTGCTAATGCGGATGAGCTTGTGCCGATCAATTATTCCAAAGCCAACTTCTATACGAGATCCGAGCTGAAAAGCCAGGACAACCATTTTTTGGAGGATTTGGATTTTAGTGAAACGATTCTGCTTGAAGATGTCAAATTCAAAACCGGCAAAACGGTCAACCACATTAAGCATGCGGTGCTCAATATCAACCAAATCATCTCGGTCCAACTGGTGGCTAACTCGGCCATTGACGATGTTTTGAAAAATTATTAAGTTTGTCAAGTATCCGCGGTGCACTAGGAGCTGCAGTTTTATTGCAGCTTCTTTTTTGTTGCAGAAAGTTCTAATTCCAGCTGTTTTTTTCTTCCCCGTTTAGCAAAAAAGCTCAAAAAAAAGAGCGTCCAATAGGACACTCACCACCTAAATACAAGTTCAACCGACTTTAAGTCTTTCACCAATTTTTTTTCATTTGTTGAATGAGAAACCAATTCAACATCAGGCTGGCATAAATTTTGAGTGAAATGATCGGAGATTTCGTCTGCCGCGACATGCACATCCACTTCTTCGCCACCCCATGTATCGCCGTCCACGAAATGATAGATCAAGTTGAATTTTTTGGGCATCGTACCCCTCCTTTCTTTTTCTATATTCGGCAAAGAAGGAAGAATCCCTGCACAATTCGGCTTTTTTCGTATTCAAGTCAAGAAATGCTTTTATTTTGTTTCGTGTATTCACTGTTCATATAGGACAACATCTCACCGAACACATCGTAGTCATACCATTCGAACGGAACCGTTTGAGAGACATCGTTCCCTGCTTTAATATGCAAGCTTGTTGCACTCAATTGCACAATGTGCCGATCATCAGCATTGTTCTTGTCTTTAATTTCCTTGCCGACATATCTTTTTTTCACTTTATTGAACAATGCGTCACGCTCGCCTTCATCGCTGAATTCCCACGATTCGTACTTTCCTTGGCAAAGAAGTTCAATACTGAAAATATCTGTTTCCATAGCTATCTCCCTCCTATTTCACCACTGCTTACGTTCGGTGAAATACTATGTGTTTAATGGAGTTTACCTCTTTCTCAGAGCAGAGAAACATTTTGTTTTGCCGCAAACGGAAAAATGCATAAAAAAAGCTGGCCCAAGCGCGCTGTTAACATGGCTTAGACCAGCTTTCCTGTTGATATCAATCTTCTTTCATCGCCTGGCGAGCTTCGGTCATTTGCTTCCAAACCGACCCTTTTGCTTCTTCGCCCTGTTCAATCCGGGCAATCGCCATTTTGATTTGCAGCTTGACTTCAAATTCCGGATCGTTTTCCGCTTCCTTTAAAGCGGGCAACGACGCTTCGGTTCCTGTTTCGTACAGGAACATTGCCGCTCTCCAGCGGACCAGTTTGTTTTTGTCTTTTAACGTCTCAATCATGATCGGCTCAAATTCCGGAAAGCCGAGATCACTGATGGCATCCCCGGCAGTTCTCCGGACAGCCCAGCTTTTGTCTCTCATCGCCCGTTCCATATAAGGCACCACTGCTTGATCCTTGATGTCCCCCAAATAAATGGCAGCTTGCCGGCGAATGGACATTTTTTCATCTTCCAGCGCATTTGCCAGAAGCGGCAAATCATCCAGTTCGCCTTCGTTCATCTGCTCAAGCAGCTGGAAACGTGTTTCCCAATCAGGAACATCGAATTCTTCTGCTGTGACTTTCCTGCCGCGGACGAATGTTTCCGTGTCTTCAGCCTGGTTCTCTGAAATCAAGCCATCAAGGCGGCTTTGGGGATAAGCCGCTTCCAGTTCTTCAACCACGCTTTGGCCGATTTCTTCCTTTTCCCCGTACCGGACACCGTAATCTGCCCATTTGCGCTGCAGCAAATAATTTTCTTCTGTCGGGTCCATGACTGCGCTCATGGCTCGAGTAAAGCGCTCCGGCATTGCAAAACGCTTTTCAGACAAGTTATCAAAGACTTTCACTTGCAGCGGAATGCCTTTAAACTGCTGAACGTGTACGTAGACTTCCCCGAAGTGTTCATCAATTTGAATCTCATCGTTCGCGCCTTTGCTGTCTTCTCCAAATATGCGTCGGACTTCCGCCAAAATCGCTTCCCAGTCAAATTTCGCGATTCGTTCGACCGCAAGAAAATCAGCAACGTGGTATACGCACTTAACGCCTTCCACTGCCAGGATTTTCCGCACTTCCGCCGGAGCGCCTTCCAGATTGTTCTCGTTGTAATTATGGCTTTTGCCAAACGGCAGTTCCTGGTCGATGATGACTTTCATCGTATTCGGGCTTGGAGTCGGTTCAATTGTTTTGATTTTCACACAAGGTCCCTCCTGTTCGTTTTATGACTCTGCAATTTCCTGGAGATAAGTCCACCGTTCAATCATCTGGTCATATTGCTCGGTCAGTTTATCAATATCTTCCGTTATTTTGTTCAATTTTTCAAAATCTGAACCACAAGATGCCATTGCTTCTTGCCGCTGTTCGATTTGCGCTTCCACTTCCGCTATATCATCGAGAATCGTGCTGTATTCTTTTTGTTCACTATACGTCATTTTCTTTTTCGGCTTTTCGGGTTTTGGCGCTTCTGTTACAAGTTCAGGCTCAGTCATTTGCTCCACTACAGGCTCTGGTTTTTCTTTGATAAATTCGGTATACAACCCTTGATATTCCAGAATCTGCCCCGTACCGGTTGTCCATAGCTTATGGGCGATGCGGTCCAGGAAAAAGCGGTCATGCGAAATGGTGATAACGACGCCCGGGAAATTTTCTAAAAAGTCTTCTAAGACAGACAATGTTTGTATATCCAAGTCATTTGTCGGTTCATCCAAGAATAAAATATTTGGCTGTTCCATTAATAATTTTAACAGGTAAAGGCGCTTTCGTTCGCCACCGGACAATTTGCCAATCAATGTACCATGGGCATTGGAAGGAAACAAAAACCGCTCCAGCATTTGTGTCGCCGATAACCGGACGCCTTTTGCGGCTTCATAGTCGCTGGAAATTTCCTGAATATACTCGATCATACGCTGGGATTCATTCATTTCAGGCAAATGCTGTGTGAAATGTGCAATTTTAACGGTGCTGCCGTATTCAATTTTGCCTTCAGTCGGCTCATACTCGCCAGCAAGCACTTTCATAAGTGTTGATTTACCGGCACCATTCGGGCCGACAATGCCGATGCGATCGCCTCCTTGCAGAAGGAAACTGAAGTTACGGAAAATAACGTTATCGCCAAAAGCCATTCCCAAATTCTCGCCTTCGATAATTTTTTTGCCAAGGCGTTGACTTTGCATGGACAATTCCAGAGACGTGTTGTCATTTTCTTTTTGTACATTTTCTTTTATTTCTTCAAAGCGCTGAATGCGTGCTTTTTGTTTTGTCGAGCGCGCTTTCGCGCCGCGCCGGATCCACTTCAATTCTGAACGGAAGCGGTTTTCCAATTTTTGCTGCGAAGAAGCTGCCATTTCATCGCGAATCGCTTTGTTCTCCAAATAATCGCCGTAGTTCCCTTTATGTGTATACATTGTCTGGTCGGCCAGTTCAAAGATATGGGTGGACACTGCATCCAGGAAATAGCGGTCATGCGTCACAAACAACATTGCGCTGTTCATGCGCAATAACGTTTCTTGAAGCCATTCTGTCGATATGGCATCCAGATGGTTGGTCGGTTCATCCAGCAATATCAGGTCTGCCGGTTCGATCAATGCCTTTGCGAGCGCTACGCGTTTGCGCTGTCCGCCTGACAATTCCCCGATCTTTTGTTCAAACATGTCAATGCCCAGTTTAGTCAACGCTGTTTTGGCGAGCGCATTAACATCCCATGCATTTTCCCGCTCCATGCCTTCTTGGATTTTCATCAGCTCATCCTGCAGCTGCGTAGAGCTTGAGTCGACCATCATATTTTGGAGTGCTTGTTCGTATGAACGGTTCAGTGCCAGTACTGGGGAATCGCCTGAGAAGACGGTTTCCAGAACGGTCAATGATTCATCAAATTCCGGTTCTTGTTTCAAATACGTGATTCGGTATTTCTTCGGGTGGTCCACCGTTACAGAATCCGCTTCCACTTCCCCGGCTAAAATTGACATCAATGTTGATTTCCCTGTTCCGTTGACGCCGATCAATCCCGCACGCTCTCCCGGATACAACGAAAATTCCACATCTTTAAATAAAGTTTTTGCTCCAACTGTTTTTGTTAAATTTGTTATATTAATATGGCTCATGCTTTCCCATCCGTTTCCTTTTGAAGTTGCTCTAAAAAGGATAACATAAATTGATGCCGTTCTTCAGCGATTTGCTTTCCGGCCGCTGTCGTCATCCGGTCTTTCAGCAATAATAATTTTTCATAAAAATGGGTAACGCTGCTTGTCGGCTTCGACCGGTATTCTTCTTCGCTCATGCTTTTCCGCGGTTGTTCTTGCCAATCGTAAAGCTTACGGCCTTTTGCCCCGCCAAAAGCGAACGTTCGCGCAATGCCGACTGCCCCGATTGCATCCAGCCGGTCAGCGTCTTGGACGATTTTTGCTTCGATCGTTTCAGCTGGAATTCCGCTGCCGCCTTTGAATGATACCGATTGGATGATGCTGCGGATTTCTGCTTTTTCAGTTTCCGCCAGATTCAGGCTATTCATGATATCCGTTTCCAAGTCTTCGCCTTCTTTACGGTATTTTGGATCGGATACGTCATGGAGCAATACCGCCATTTCCACCAAAAAGGCATTTGCTTTCTCCTGCTTTAAAATTTTCTTCGCATTTTGCATCACCCGTTCGATATGCTGCCAGTCGTGGCTCGCATCAAACGTATTGTAAATTTCTTTCACTGCTTTTTCGCATTGGCCAATAATATCTTTTGTCATAGTGTTCTCCTTTTCATCTGATGTCTTTATTATACTCTTTATCCCTCAATCTTGTTTCATCCCATTGACGATTAGAATGGCTTCATGTATAGTATAGCCACCATTAAAAGACTTTTTAATGGATCCGCGTCAAGACTCAATATTAGGGGGAACGTGCATGCACCAAGGAACAGTGAAATGGTTTAATGCAGAAAGAGGCTATGGCTTTATCGAGTCTGCCAATGGTGATGATGTTTTCGTCCATTTTACCGGGATTCAAGGCGAAGGATTCCGTACGCTCCAGGAAGGCAAGAACGTAGCTTTTGAAGTTATTGACGGCAATCGCGGTCCCCAAGCAGCTAACGTAGTGCTGATTCAACCATAAAAATAGCCATAAACAACAAAAAGACCCGGAAGTTTTCCCGGGTCTTATTTTTATTTATTTCACATTATTTATGCCCATGTATACGTCTGGCCCCAACTTTCACGCGCCAGTTTTTCAATCGCTTCCACGTCCGAATCTTCCACCATATAAGTATCGCCTTGTTCGTACGGGTTGTAATGGAATGCATACATCCGCGCGACAAATTGATGGAATGGCAATGAAGATTCGCCTTCAAGCTCGCCGTTGCCATAAACACTTGTCTCGATTCCTTGGCCCCAGTTCTGCCCGCTGTCGTTGTTCGGGTTATAGAAATAGATGCGGTATTCTTCATCAGGGTCCTGGGCAATGCGCTGGATTGAAACTGCATGCAAACCAAGCAGCTTGCCATGGACGTTGGTAATGTAAATGCCAACCGGGTTCGGATAGATCAACTCGTATCCTTCATTGTAAAGCGGATGATGTGTTGCATAGAACAATCTGACAAATGAGTCGTAATCCGTTACAAATCCGGTAAATGGATCAATGATATTGGCAAAACCCCGCGGAATCCATTCGCCATAAAATTCAGGATTCACCCATTTATGGCCGTCTTCCCCGCGCAATAACGTCTTCTTCATCATTTCATTATAAATTTTATCGAGATGCGGGACCAGGACGCTCGAAACCGGGTCCAATTCGTGGTGGATTTCCCCAGCTACTCCGTCTTCAATTGAATTAGAATGGATTTCTTCTCCTTCAAACGTCACGTCGATATCGTTTTCCCGTACAGCCCGCGCTACATATTCCAATAATTGGCCTATGCCGTGCTGTGCCCACAAACTAATAGCCCGAGCCGATTGGCATGTGGGATTCAATCCTTGGCCGATTCCAAGCGGTTGGCCAAGAACGGAAATGACGCCCCCGATCAACACTCCATTTGCGGAAAGTCCTGCTTTCCGGAATTCAGGGCGCAGCAACCGTTTTTTCACTTCAGGGCGTATATCGATATCAAATAATCTTCTCATTGCCGGTATCAAAGGCTCCTGCGTCAACACACCGCGGTCTAACATGCGGAACAAGCCATAAATCACTTTGCTTGTTTGCGGATATATGGAGAAATGAATCATATCCCGCACAAGCTGTTGGTTCGCATTAAAACTCGCTGTCCCCATTTCAGACAAATCGAGAAACTCCGGAATCAGTTCCGGCTTGCTTCTATTTAGGTAACGCATGAAAATCGCTGCAATCGGTGCAACCAATCCCGTTCTATTCATTGATTCCGCATACTCGTGAGCTTCTTTTTTCAGCGCTTCGTCGTCCGCTTCAACCAATTTTCTGCGATATTCTTTGAAGTTCGGTTCTTGCTCGCTCATTGTAGTAGGAGTTGTAATGGCTTTTTGGAAGTGCTGCAGTGTTTCTTTCGTGCTTTCATCGATATTCTCGTCAATCATTTGGGTTGCAGTTTCAATCATGTTGATGATCCGGTCGACCATGATCGGCCGTTGGACTGTCAGACGTTGAATTTCTTCGACAAGTTTGTGCGCTACCGCCCGGTAAGAAAGCTTGCTTCCGAGGAACCGGAAAAGGCGTTCACCGCGTTCGAGATGCACCCCTCCGCCTTCGACCCGCGCTTCCTCTGTTTCAGCAGGAAATAACAAGTCCAAGTTCAAGGCCAAAACTTCGTTTAGAAAAGCCGAAGCTTCTTCAGGCGGAACTTTTTCATGGACATAGTTGCCTTCTGAAATTGACAACATGCGCAGTTCGCTTAACAGTTCAACCACGGAATTAAGGCCTTTTATGCGAAGTGAACCGCCGACAAACGCCGGTTCTAAGTTGTCTGCATCGGCCCATGGGCCTCCATTGAAAACTCCGGCTCTATCAAAATCAGCCGCAAATTCATAAAGCATTTCTAACCCTTCATCAGTTGCTGCCAATTCGGTAGCCAACTGGAATACTTCCGTTTGGTACATGCTCTTGGCATACGGTTTTGCCTCTTCAAGTGTCCGGAGGGCTTGCCCAAATTTTTCTTTTACAGTAGATGCTTCAGTAGCCATACGTATACCTCCAGATTATTTAATGATAAAAATCATATTTCTCGTATTTTTTAAGCAGTTCGGTCATGCGGCCGCTGTCTTCTCCGAAGAAGAACAAAGTACCGTAATGGTTTCCGAAGCCGACGCGTTCCGCCACTTTGGAAGTGACCGGTATGAACAAATCATGCTTTTCAAAATAAGGATCGTTTTTCAGCTCAGCTGGAATATCCAACTTTTCAATCAGGCGGACCCGCGGGTAGACCATTAAACTTCCAGCGTAGCCACGTGCAGAGCTTACTTCTTCCGGGAAAAACGCTTCCAACTCTTCGGCAGTCGTATCCGGATCGCTGCACAGAATCTGTGCTTGGAAAGCATTAAATCCATAAGCGCGTTCAATCAGGTCAAAAATATGTCCGCCTGGCACGCGCGCAGCGACTTCCCCAAAATTCAGCGTCCCGTCATGGGATATGAAATATTCCGGATGAATCACTCCATATTTAATTTCAAACGAGTCGACCAGTTTTTGGATTTGTTCTCGAATCTGTGGGCGCCATTCCTCCAATGCTGGAGAAGCTGGAACGAAGTTGGAGTGGCCGAGCTTAACGTATTCGGTGATGTTGAGGAACTTGATCTCCCCGTTATGGATAAAAGCTTCGCATGAAAATTCCTGGCCATCCAAATGGCTTTCCATCAAATACGGGAACTCCTGCACTTCACTTTTGTCGATATCGCTTGCATCGCGGATAACCATATGCCCGACTGTGCCGGCTTTATTCAATGGCTTGATGTGGATTGGGTCATTAACATCCCCATCAATTTTAATCAACGCATCATTCACCCGCTTTAGAAAGCGGTAAATATCATCTTTTGAATAAGCTTCTTCAAACACACCCACTTTAATGCCTGACATCTGGGCTTTCCGTTTCATGAGGCCTTTGTCGCGCAAAAGCAGTGAACGGTTGAAAACGCGGGGATCGTCGAAAAACTTAGCGTTTAACACGCCTGCCCATTCGACGGTCTCTTCGTAAATGGGAACAGCCAGTTTTACATTCAACTCGGCCAATTGATCATATAGCTCTTCAGATCCTTCGTTCAAGCGGTCAAAATCCCAAGGCACAAAAGGTATATCGTGTTCCTTGGCGAATCCGATAAAATCTGGAGGGCCAACAACTACGAACGGCCGGTTCAATTTGTCCATCGCTTCAATTGCCGGAATGCTCCAGCCTAAAATGGCGGTCTTTTTTTGGTTCGCGTTTGTTTCGGTCATAGCATTACTCCCTCTCACCCATGTTAGTTTGCAATATACATTAAAGTATTGCCTATTGCGAAAAAATATAAACCTTTGTGTAACAAAGGTTTATTCTCCTTTTTTCAGGGGAAATGAATAACCAAAATCTTTCCAACAAGAAAGGAACTGAATGCGATGGAATCTTGGTTTTCAAGTCTCCGCGATTATTTCCCGGCAAAGGAAATGAAATCGGAAAACCATATGAAGCAGTTGTTCAAGGAAAAACCAGAAGGCTATAAACTTGATGAAGGACCTCAATATACCCTTGTTTACTTCGAGAAGCCCGATTTTCTGTTCATCGATTATATTTTAGTAAGCAGCGCTTCCCGCGGCAGCGGCCTTGGCAGCAAAATCATCGAACGGATAAAAAAGAAAAATAAAATGATCATTCTAGAAGTAGACCCCATCTCCCAAGAAGACCCCGAAACAGCAAAACGTGTACGCTTCTACCAAAAACAGAATTTCAAAAAAGTCCCGGCAATAGAATATGTCCGCAAACACCCAATTACCGGCGAACGGAGCGAAATGGATATTTTTTATTGGTCGCCTAACAACGAATCCGATGAATGGGTCATGGAAAAAATGAAAGAAGCGTATGAAGAAGTCCATGCTTTTAATGGTAAAGAATTATACGGTGCTTCTCCTCAAACCGCAGATGAGGTTCTTCAAATGCGGCCATCAAAACAACAGAGCAAAGCGGAATAAAAAAACTCCCGTGTGTGGAATATCCACACACGGGAGTTTTTGCTTTTATTTTTCACCAGTCCCGATTTTGTTCAATTCTTCCCCTAAAAACCGCAGCTGCGAACCAACCGTGCATTCGCTGATGCAAAAACGGTGCGCCGCCGTTTTCCCATGGTCTTTCCGTATTTGCCGCTTTACGAAGCAGCCTTCGCAATACGTATCGAGCATTTCATCTATTTCGTTCATAATTGAAAGTTTATTCACTGCTTCACTCCTCAGAAAAATAGCATTCTGTTATTTTACTATGCATTTGTGTTTTATTCCAACAATAGATATACTGTTCTAGGACATTTTCATAAGATTTTAGCGGTTCGTGAACTCCCGCTTTATCAAAACTAAGGAGGAACTTTTTTGTTCAATGAAATTTTTGGACTGAGCTTTGTCTTAGTCAATTTTATAATGTTGTTGATCATGTATAAATTCTTTGGAAAAGCCGGTTTGTTCGCTTGGGTTGCCATCTCCACAATCTTGGCCAATATCCAAGTGACCAAAACAATCGAGATAATCGGCTTGACTGCGACGCTAGGCAATAGCTTGTATGCCTCAACTTTTTTGGCAACCGATATTTTGAACGAGAAATACGGCAAAAAAGATGCGCAAAAAGCGGTTTGGCTTGGGTTTTTCTCCCTGTTAATCATGATAGTTGCCATGCAATTCGGCATGAAATTCATTCCAGCGGCAAGTGATTTCGCCGATGAATCGCTGCATACCATCTTCGGCTTAATCCCTCAAATCGCCATCGCGAGCATGTTTGCCTATTTGGCAAGCCAGCATCTGGATGTCTGGATTTTCACTGCCTTGCGTAAGATATTTTCGTCAGATGGCCAGTTCTGGATCCGCAACAACGGTTCTACATTGATTAGCCAATTGCTGGATACATTGATTTTCACTAGCATCGCTTTTTTCGGCGTTTATTCGTTTGACGTCTGGATCCAGATTTTCCTCTCCACATATATTCTCAAATTTATCGTTTCCGTTCTTGATACGCCATTTGGCTATTTGGCGAAAATCATCAAACCAGCAGACGAAAAGTAGGTGATACCATGCTTGAAGTGTTTATCGACGCGGCGACTGCCGGAACTCCGAAAGTCAGTGCAGTCGGTGTGTTTATTAGAGGAGAAGGCCATTTAGTCAAATGGAGCGAATACATAGGCGAGATGGACAATCACATGGCAGAGTTCACCGCTCTCGTCAAAGGCTTGCAGCTGGCGAGGGAATTATCGACCGGCATGATTTCCATCAAGTCAGATTCGCAGGTAGCAGTTGATGCCTTTGACCGGGGTTTTACAAAAAACCAAAAGTTTAAACCTTTGTTGGAAGAAGCCTTGAGACTTTCTGAAGAATTCGATTTTTGCTTTATCAAATGGATTCCTGACTCGCAAAACCGTGCAGCCGACGATCTGGCAAGAAGCGAGCTCCGGGCGAATAAATAAGCAACTTGACACCCGCCCCTTTATTGGGAAGCGGGTGTTTTCGTTTAGGCAAAGACGGCGAAGGTGAATTCTGTTACTATTAAAAGAGCTAAGTAAATTGGGGGATTTCTTTATGAGAACAAAATTTGGAACAGCACTTGATATTTTTATCTTGATTATCGGCCCATGGATCCTGTACACGCGTGTAGTCGAAATTTTCAATAACGGCATTTCCGTTTATCCGGTCATCTCACTCATCGTAGTGAGCTTAGCCGTTGCTTTATCGGTCTATAATTTGTATATGCTTTATTCTTCGCGAACTAAAAATCAGTGAAAAGGTGAATAGATTTGAAATACGCATTTTTTTGCAGCATTCCTTTAATCATCTACATTCTTATTAATAATTTAGTCGCCCATTTAAGTTGGCCATATTTTTTATTGGTGCTTTTGTCGTTTCTTCTGTTTCAAATGGCGCGCCTGCGCTTTTCCAGAGGTGCAGTTTTGCCTCCAATCACCAAACTGAATAATGGAGCCTTCTATGCAACAACCGTGGCTTTCGCCTTGAGGGATCAGTTTCTCAATCCACTGGTGATCAATCTATTAATTGGAATCACAGTTTGCTTGACGATCGCTGATTTGCGCCAGACAAAAAAAGAGCCTTCTTTGTAAGGCTCTTTTTACTTTGTGAAATACCAGGCCAATACGAGTGCGATTGCTATGATAATCCAAGTGGCAATACGGATGCGATTTTTCTTTTTGCGGATTGCTTCCCGCTCTTTCTCTTCTTTGTAAAAAGACATGCTTTCCCTCCTTTAATGTTTCCTATTCTCTGCCCTTCCTTTAAGATGAAAAAACTGTTGGCTTTGCCTTTTTCCTTATGCTTGCTTACAGCCTGCAGCGCTCCTGGCATGACAGAACAAAGCCCGGTTGGCGGAAATTCGAACCAAGAAACAACAACTCCTTCAGCTGGACAAAACGCCTCGGCAGAACCAAAAGAGATTGCTACAGGGCTTGATACTCCTTGGGCGCTCAATAAAACAGGAAATGAATTTTACATTTCCGAACGTCCCGGAACTGTCGCCTATATTATTGCAAATGGCGAAATGGCACGCCAAGAAGTCGAATTCGCCGATCCGCTCGCTTCCGTTCCTGAAGCCGGTTTTCTTTGGTTTGTGTTGACTGCTGATTTTGCCGAGACTCAACAAGCTTATGGCTATTACGTTTACGAAGATAACGGGCAGCCGTTAAACAAAATTGCCATTTTCAAACTACAAGATAACACATGTCGGGAAGAAACGGTACTGCTAGACAATATTCCGACGGGCACAGGCCATCACGGCGGACGGCTGGAATTGGATGATGATGGTGTTCTTTTTGCAACGATTGGAGATGCCTCTCAGCCTCAACTCGCCCAAGATACAGATTCCTTCAACGGCAAAATTTTAAAGCTTAACAACAATAAATTTAAAATTTATTCAATGGGCTACCGGAATCCACAAGGGATCACATGGCAGATGGCAAAATGTATGCGTCTGAGCATGGCCAGTCTGCGAATGATGAAATCAATATCATCCAAGAAGGCAGCAATTACGGATGGCCGCTGATAGAAGGAAATGAAACACGAGACGGGCTCGAGTCTCCTTTTCTAACGACCGGATCAAATGAAACATGGGCTCCGAGCGGAATCGACAGCAAAGACGGCCATTTGTATGTCGCTTCACTCCGCGGGACGGCCATTAAACTCATCAACCTGGAAACCGGAAAAGCGGCTGATTCCATTGAAGGCCATGGTCGCGTTCGCGATGTCCTGATTGATGGCGAAGAAGTTTACTTTATCACGAACAACACGGACGGACGCGGACAGCCGGACAATGACGATGATAAACTGATCCTCTTGCCGGGTTCATGAGTTGAAGTCCAAACAGCTATTCATATCTTAAAACGCCAATCCCTTAGCGGATTGGCGTTTTTTATAAAAATTTCACCATCAAATCTTCGTCGATGTAGTTTTCGGGAGTTTTCATTGCCTGGCGATCCACTCCATATGTCTCAAAACCTAGTGATGTGTATAAACGCTTCGCTGGTTCATTGCGGGAAGCTACCGCCAAATCTACCCTTTCCAAGCCATTCCAGTTTTCTGCATAGCGGAGCAACTCCTTCATCAGCAGACGTGCTGTTCCCTGGCCACGCGCTTCGGGTGTCACGTATACGGCAACAGCCGATGCCCTGTGGCTCATTTTAGCGGAAGTGTTGCGTGAGATTGTGGCATTTCCCACCAACTTCCCCTCAACAAATGCGCCGAACGTGACGGCAGATGCCAAAGCCAGGTTCTTTTCCGTCGCTTCGACCGGCCTTTCCAAAGCATCTTCAAGCCGCGTAGCAAAGGCTTCCGGAGCGTTTTTCAGCGCTTCAAGCCGAAGTGCATGATATGCTTGCGCATCTTCTATCGACAGTATCCGTATATTCATCATCATTGCCCTTTCTGTCTATTTGAATTCTTGCATGACGATTCCTTTGCCGTTTTCCACTTCTATTTCGGCATAGGCGCCGTTAACGAATGTAAGTTGAGGCGGAACATGCCCGCAATCGATATCGTATGCGATTGGAACATTCAATTCGCGCGCCAGGTCTTCATATACCTTTTCAGCCGTATAGCCGTTAACCGTTGTATTCGCAGGACTTCTTCCAAATAAAATACCGCTGCACTGTTCAAACCATCCAGCGTATTTCATTTGAGTTAATGATCGCTTCAAGTCAGTGGCACTTAGCTCGCAGTTTTCAAAAAACCAAACCACCGGTTCACTTGGAACATGCTCGGAGCGAAATTTGCGGACATCCCCATATGGCGTTCCCGCTATATGGCGGATCACATCAACACAGCCTCCGAGCATACGGCCAGCAAATTTCTCCGGGTTGCTTGAAACGGTTTTCCATGTTGTCGGTTCAGTTAAATGAAATACGATAGGCGACGGATTTTCATGCTGCCATTTTTTTTGGTAAAGAGCCGAAGATACTTGGGTTACTTTCTCCCCTTCTCTTGTTTTTAAAACATCCAGCCAGCGGGCCGTTGTCTCGTCCACTTCTTTTCCGCGAAGATCGATAATGTTTGTGCCGTGAGCAGTAGCAATACCGGTCGTCAACGTAACGGCCAGCAGCAAGACGCTGATGTCCGAGTAGCCTAATATCCATTTCGGCTCGATGCGGTTAAAATCGAGGTGCTCCAGTATTTCAATCAGCATTTCGCCTCCCCAAGGCGGGAAAATCAGGTCGATCGAATCATCCATCAACATTTCCATCAGTTCACTCGCCCGTTTTTTAGCCGGCGCCGATTTTGCTTCATGCTGGGTCCAAGGTGTTTCACCTATAATGACATCAAATCCCCGGCTCTCTTGCCGTTCTTTCGTTAAGTGGAGCAGCGGATGCAGCACTTCTTGTAATCCGGAAGATGGTGCTGTAACGCCAATTGTCTGAAGAGGCCGCTTTGGGTAAACTATCATTCAAAAGTCCCCTTTCAATCTTATATGATTTCTACTTGTTTTTTCAATTATGTATAGGAAACTAGCGCATAAAGTATACCGCAAAGAATTACACCGCCGAGCAGAAAAAGAAATGTCTGTGTCAAAAACTCAAAAAACTTGCTCGGTTTTCGTTCTAAATTGCGGGTTTGTACATTCAATACTCCATAAGACAAGCCTGTTTGGTCAGGATTGGGAGTATAACTGCCGTTTTTGCGTTTTTTTCTCGGTTCCATCGAACTCCTCCTATTTTAATATAATTATCTGTAAGTCAATCTTACAACAAAGATAACTTGTTAAGAAAGTCCTATTTCAAACTATTTTGATAAAACCATTGTTTTTAGTGTTCTTCTGGTTAAAGCAAAAAAGCAAGGGTATAGAAAAGGAAGTAATTAAAAAGGAGCGTGATTTCATGAAAGTATTGGTAGTCGGGGCAAATGGGCAAATTGGACGCCATTTCGTGAAACTTCTCAGCGAAGACCCGCGTCATACGGCAATCGCCATGATCCGAAGCGAAGAACAAATCAGTTTCTTCAATAGTTTAAATGTCGAATCGGTTATTGTCAGTCTCGAGGAAAGCGTGCAAGAAATCGCTGCTGCAATGGCCGGTTGCGATGCGGTTGTCTTTACGGCTGGCAGCGGCGGTTCAACAGGGGCGGATAAAACTTTGTTGATCGATTTAGATGGCGCCGCAAAAACGATAGAGGCGGCCCAGCAAACCGGGACTGACCGCTTTTTGATGGTCAGCGCCATCCATGCGGATCGCCGTGAACAATGGGGAGACGAAATCGCGCCATATTACGTAGCCAAACACCATGCAGACAATATTCTCAGGGCGAGCGGATTGGCATACACCATCATTCGTCCAGGCGCATTGACAAATGATCCGGGCACTGGAAAAATTCAAGCAGGCGAAAATCTGGAACGCGGCCCCATCCCACGGGAAGATGTTGCGAAAGTCCTCCACCATGCGCTGGCCAGTGAGCAACTTCATGGAAAGACATTCGAAATCATCACAGGAAAAGATGAAATCGCAGATGCGTTGAACCGGCTGTAAATAGAAAGGGGGCTTCAGTAAACTGAAGCCCCCTTTCTATTTATACTCTGACATTTCTTACGCCCAATACCAATTGGAACAAAAATGCTATCGAGCAAAAAACAATTGCAACATAACCAAAAGTTGTAATCGGCTGCATCATAATGGTCTGGATCACCAAAAGCAGCATCAATAAGGCTATCGCAAAATTAACCACATACGGTTTATCGTAAAACTTTTTTGAAGCGACTCCTACAAAAATTGCAACAGCAATAATAGACAGCAGAAAAAACATTTCCATAATGGTTCCTCTTTCTTTAAACAGTTTTTTAAAGTTTAGCATGTTCCCAAAAATTCCGATACAGCTTTATGGAAGCTGCTCATACGCGAGACGCCGGATGACTTTTTCATGCTGCGGAAACTTTTCGATCAATTGCGCCTGGCTGAAGAGCTTAAAGTCAGCAAAATCAAAACCAGGGGACACCATGCAGCCGACTAAAGAAAAAGTCCCTTCGGTATCCACCGAAGAACCAAAAATTGAACCCTTTTCAACCAGCACTTGAGGTTTTTCTCCTTTTTCGATAGCCAATCCCAATTTTTCCTGCCGATATGTTCCGTTTTGGCCGATGATGTGGACAGTCAAAGAACTTCCTGCATGAAAATACCATAGTTCATCTGATTTTAATTGATGAAAATGGGAAATGTTTTCAGAACGCAGCAAAAAATAAATGCTCGTATACAAATTCCGGATTCCTGGGTGGCTTTCAGGTGAAATTATTTCTTTTGACTTGAATGATTGCTTGAAATAGCCACCTTCCGGATGTTTTTCCATTTGAAGCTGTTCAATCCAAAAATCTGCACTCATTTAACTTTCCCGCCTTTAATCATTTTTGGGACTAGACGTTTTGGGCTTTCCTAGCGAAAACCCTGCAAAGAGCCGCCCGCCATATGGCCTCAAAAGCAAATCAACCAATGCGATGATTTTCTCCTTGTCGCCTGTACGGTAAAATTCTTCAAACCCATCAGAAAATTGCTTTGCAAAATCCGGATTGAAATTTCGCAGCGCACGCAAAATCCATTTGGATTGGCCAGTCCATCTGCGGTTTGTCCTCAAGACGAATTCACTTGCCGCTTCTGCTAAAGCATTGGCGATAAACAAGTCTTCCATCCGGTCGGAACTGCCAATAAAGTCATCAAGCAAATCCGTTAAAAAATAACGCTTCGCCTGGATTGTATCGAAGGTCCATGGTTCGGGGCCGTTTTCCAGTAGTTGCACAGCTTCTCTCTTAAGCGCTTTAAGCCGGTCGTCTTCTCTAATAGCGATTCCTTCTGCAACCATCATCGGCAAAGATGGCCTGCCTCGCCTGCAATCACTTTGGAAAAAATCTTTATAGGAAACGAAATTATGGACAAACACTTCAATCGGCCAGCCATTCTCAACAAACGACTCGCGGTAAGATGCTTCCAGCTGTTCGTCAAAAACAACAATGTCAAGATCAGACCGGGGCGTCGCTTCTCCTCTAACAGTGCTCCCTGCAAGTAAAGCGCACTGGCAGCAAGGAAAACCTTTTTCAATAAATTCTATTGCCGCCTTCATAGCTGCGGGACGTGCAACGGTCAAAACGCCATCACCTCTTTTACATGTTTACGTAAACACATTTAAATAATGAAACTTTTTAAAAACCTTTTTCGTATTTATTATATCAGTCTATGAAACCTGAGGAGGAAAAAAAGATGAACAACCATGAAATTGATTTTAAGTTATATGGCGATGATTTGCAGTTTGTCGAAGTTGAACTGGATCCGGGTGAAACCGTCATTGCAGAAGCCGGTTCTTTGATGATGATGGAAGACGGCATTGTTATGGAGACGATTTTTGGCGATGGCTCTCAAAATGCGGAAGGCGGCGGATTGATGGGCAAGTTGATGGGTGCCGGCAAACGGCTGATTACAGGCGAAAGTTTGTTTATGACCGCATTTACAAATAACGGAACAGGCAAGCGGCACGTGTCGTTCGCTTCACCGTATCCTGGAAAAATAATTCCAATGGATTTGAGTACGCTTGGCGGAAAAATCATTTGCCAAAAAGATTCGTTTTTGGCAGCTGCAAAAGGCGTGTCAATTGGCATTGAATTGCAGCGCAAACTCGGTGCCGGCTTTTTTGGCGGCGAAGGGTTTATCATGCAGAAACTTGAAGGCGACGGTTTGGCTTTTGTCCATGCAGGCGGCACACTTCATCGCAAAAACCTGCAAAAAGGTGAAGTGCTCCGTGTCGATACCGGCTGCCTGGTGGCTATGACAGCAGATGTGGATTACAGCATCGAGCCGGTATCCGGCGTTAAGACTGCTTTGTTCGGCGGCGAAGGGCTATTTTTTGCAACGCTTAGAGGACCCGGAAGTGTCTGGATCCAATCACTGCCATTCAGCCGTTTAGCAAGCCGTGTGTTTGCGGCCGCCCCTCAAAATCCAGCAGGCCGCTCGCAAGGCGAAGGAAGCGTTGCAGGCGGATTGTTCAATATGCTGGGCGGAAAATAAAAAAAGAACTTGGGGGACCGGTCCCTCAAGTTCTTTTTTTATAATCACCGTCCTCGCATTTCGGCGACAGCGTTATTGAATTTATCAAAATCGAATTCCAGGCTGTTCGGTTTATAGAAATACAAAATCGCTTGCTTTTCCCCCTGCGCCAACAGGTAGTCAACGACTGCTTTGGGGCTGCCCATATCAATGCCTTTCTGTTCAGCGTTGGCTAGTTTTTGCAGAATCTCTTTTGGCGTTGCATTCATTGATCAGACGTCCCTTCTTTTTCATAGGGCGGCAGCGTCCTTAAATCCAATACCGGATCCAATAACCGAAAATCGCTCCGGCCCATCAATCCAATTAGCTCTGCTGCCGTTTCTTCCGGAGTGCTCAGTATGCCAGTATCTTTATAGTCTCGAAAACGGCCAAGAAGCGGAAAATCTTCCGCATTGCTCTCCCGAATCTGCGCCTGCATATCGGTATCGATGATGCCTGGAGCGATAGAAACCACTTTGACATCAGCTCCTTCCGCATCAAGCACGCGGCTGTAATGATCTAGCCCCGCTTTTGACGCGCAATAGGCACTCCAGCCTTGATATATTTTACGGGCTGCGCCCGACGAGATATTGACGATTGCTTTTTCGCATTCCTTACTTTTAAATTGTGCAATAAACGCCGAGCATAAAATCATCGGCGCTGTTAAATTTAAGTTGATATTCGCTTGAATAGCTTCTGGATCATTGTTATCCGAGAAACCGATCGGCTCGACAGTACCGGCGTTATTTATCAGTGTTATGCGTTGAACATCCTCTGGGAGCCCTTCGGCAATATCTGCCATCAATCGCGGGATTTCAAGCAAACGGGCCAGATCGAAAACGAAAAATCTTTTGCCGCTCCATTCTTTGCTTTGGGAACGGGCAATGCCGATAACAAAATGGCCTGATCTGCTTAATTGGCGGCAAAGCGCTTGGCCAATCCCCTTGGAGGCACCAGTAACGATGTAAGCATCCATCAGCTATGCACCTTGCCGACTTTTTGGAACATGATGTCCCCTGCAACAACCGTCATTTCCACTTGCGCTTCGAGAATCTGTTCTGCAGCACCTTCGAACAAATCTCGGTCGAATACGGTAAAATCCGCATCATAGCCTTCTTTTATAATGCCTCGCTCATGTTCTTTGCAAATAGCTGCCGCTGATCCGCTCGTGTAAAGCTGGATAGCTTCAAATCGGGAAAGCTTTTCTTCAGGCAAATAACCTTCGTGCGTATCATAAGGATTTCTTCTTGTTACTGCCGCATAGATGCCAAGGCGAGGATCCACTTCTTCGATTGGGGCATCCGATCCTCCGGCTATAATTAATCCGCTTTTCAAAAGTTTCTTCCACGCATATGCCCATTCCATTCGTTCTTCGCCAAGCCGTTCCATAACCCATGGAAAGTCGGACGTGACAAAACTTGGCTGCAAATCCAGGATAACGTCAAGTTTTTGCATACGTTCCACCAAATCTTTGCGGACCACCACGGTATGAATCAGCCGGTCCCGCTTTCCTTGGGGGACCGGATGCGCTTCAATTGCATCGAGCGCTTTTTCCAAACCAAGATCACCGATAACATGTATTGCTACCGCTTCGCCGTAGTTTCTAGCTAATGCCACAAGCTCTTTCAACTCATCATCGCCGTGTATGGCCACTCCACTAGTGGATGGGTCATCGTTATATGGTCTGCTGAGCAGCGCTGTTCTTCCACCCATTGCACCGTCTGCGAAGATTTTCATCGGGCCGGGTTCGATGAACGGTTCAAAGTATTCGGCGCTTGCCATCATTTTTTCGAATTCGCTGTGAGCGCGCAATAAATGTGCACGGAATTTTCGTTTTTCGGTAATGACGTTTTTGAATGCTTGCAGCGGCCGGGAATAATCGCCGTAATAACCCATATCTTCCGTATGGGCCCCGGTCAATCCGAGCGACAGCAAATCATCAACTGATTTTTCAAGTGCCCGCGTCAAATAGCCGATGCTCACTTCCGGCACTTTCGCAGAAACCAGATCTTGCGCGGCATCAAGCAAGTAGCCTGTCGGCTCCCCGTCGTTATCCCGGACAATGACGCCGCCTTCTGGATCGGGCGTCTCTTTTGTAATGCCTGCCAAGGCCAAGGCGCTGGAATTCGCCAGAATGGCATGTCTGCAAATTCGCTTCAAAAGCATTGGCGACTCCGTGATTTCGTCGAGTTCCTGGCGGTGGAAGATTTTCCGGTCCGGAAAATTGTTTTCATTCCATCCTTCTCCAATGAACCATTCGTTGCCGACAAGGTTAGCTGTCGCGCTCGCCAACCGTTCTTTCATCTCTTCTGCGGATTCGATTTTCGATAGATCTACACGCAGTATTTTTTCTCCGTGACCAATCATGTGCATATGGCTGTCCACAAATCCCGGATAAACCACTTTGCCGTTCAGGTTTATTTCTGTATCGGCGTTTTTCTTTAACTCTTCATATGTGCCAAGCTTTGCTATTTTACCGCCCGCGACTAAAGCCGCTTCCGCTGTTTCTCCTTCTGCAGCCATCGTATAGATGACGCCGCCATGCCATAACACTTCCATTTGACCACTCCTTTTCTCTTTATTCATCATAAATCCAAATTCTATTGTAGACAATAAGATTGAATTAGAAAGACAAAAGTTTTGATTCAGGCGTATAAAAAGAAATTAGTCATGAATTATGATATAATTGTTCTCATATTATGAAAGCAGAGGTGAACCCTCCAAGCCGGAGGGATTAATTGGACAGTATACTTTTCTTGAATTTGTTTTTGGTCGTTTTCCTGATTGGCTTGTCGGCATTGTTTGTCGGCTCTGAATTTTCCATAATCAAAGTGAGAATGTCTCGGATTGATCAGCTAATTTCAGAAGGCCATAAAGGCGCAGCACGTACCAAGAAAATCATTGACAATCTGGATTATTATCTATCCGCTTGTCAACTAGGCATCACCATTACCGCACTTGGACTTGGATGGCTCGGTGAACCAACCGTCGAACGGATTTTGCATCCGCTATTCGACCATTTAAGCGTCGGGGAAACCACATCATCCATACTTTCAATTGCAATCGCTTTTACGTTTATCACTTATATTCACGTCGTCATTGGAGAGTTGGCCCCTAAAACCTTGGCAATCCAATATGCTGAGAACATGGCGTTGTTCTTCTCACGCCCATTGTTCATCTTCGGCTTGATCATGGGCCCGTTCATCTGGCTGATGAATGGTTCGGCACGCGTTTTTCTGCGGATGTTTGGAATCGAACCGGCTGGACATGAACAAGCCCACTCTGAAGAAGAATTGAAAATCATCATGACCCAGAGCTATCAAAGCGGCGAAATCAACCAAACCGAACTTTCCTATATGCAAAATATCTTCTCATTTGATGAGCGGACGGCAAAAGATATTATGCTGCCCCGTACTCAAATGGAGACCATTTCATTGGAAATGGAACATAACGACTTGATGGAAATAGTACGGGACAATCAATACACGCGTTATCCGGTTACGGAAAACGGCGATAAAGACGATATTATCGGGTTTATCAACGTGAAAGAATTGTTGACCAACTATACGTATAAGCAAGATTTAAAAGCCAGCATTATTGTCCATGACATTCCATTTGTCCACGAACTTGCTCCGCTCCAGGACGTCCTGCTCAAAATGCAGAAAGATCGGGTTCATATGGCGATAGTTATTGACGAATATGGCGGTACCGCCGGCGTCATAACGATGGAAGATATTTTGGAAGAGATTGTCGGTGAAATACGGGACGAATTCGACGAAGATGAACAAGAAGATATTAAAGCGCTGGATACTGATAATTATCTCTTGAACGGCCGGGTGTTGCTCGCTGATCTTGAAGGCCGATTTGCTTTAAGCTTTGACGAAAGCGAAGATGTCGACACAATCGGCGGTTGGATTCAGTTGAAAAATACCGATATCCAAGAAGGCGGTTCAATTTCTCTAGCGGACCACACCGTAACCGTCAAAGAAATGGAAAACCACCAGATTATTTCAGTATTATTGAGCAAAGTTCCGGAAACGGTCGAAACTGAAAAAGAAATACCTGATTTGAATGTCTAATCAAAAACCTCCTTCAGCGATGCTGAAGGAGGTTTTTAGCTTTACTTTACTTTTTCTCAATCTGAGATTTTTCAAACTCGAATTTTTTCATAAGCATTTCGCCCGTGTAGCCTTCTTGGATCAGCTTGGCTAAAATTGCTTTTGTTTCTTCGTCTGCCGCTTCAGGATGTTCCGAACGGTTAATTTCGACCACGTTTTCGTTATCCAAAATCCAATCTGAAAAGCTGCCCGTATACAACCTTAGCTGGCGATGCCCTTTTTCCGCCAGCATTGCATATAAGGCCGCTGCAGAAACTCCACTGCCGCAATAAACGACAGCTGGCTCGTTTTTTTGTAGAATGTCACTAAAATCGACGTCTTCATAAAATTCTTGGCCATGGACAAGCTGCGCCCAGTCAAAATTACGGGCTCCCGGAATCCGTCCAGCCACTTTGTCGAGCGGTTCATGAATGCCGGCATACCGTTCAGCCGAGCGAGCATCGACCAAGACACCAAGCTCTTTGCCTGAAATGATATTTTTCACATATGTGCGATCTGCGTACAAGGAGTCGACAAATTGGAGTTCTGCGAATGTCGGTTCGTATTCCGGAACTTCGGATGTAATTTCAATCCCTTTGTTTTTCAATGCAGAATAGCCATTTTTGCTGATATAGACGTGTTCAAAGCCTGCATACTTCAAAAGCCACCACGCACGTGCAGCAAAAGGCGACCCTCCTTGATCGTAAATGACCACCTGGTCGTCCGGTGTCAAACCGCTTGACCGGATCAAACGGGCCAATTGGTCTTTAGATGGCATTGGATGCCGGCCGCCTTCTGTTTCCATATCTGACAGGTCTTTTTCCAAATCCCAAAAAATGGCCCCAGCTACATGCTCCTGATCATAAAGCTCACGTCCGGCTCCTGGATTGCTTAATTCAAACCTCGCATCGATCCATCGGTAATTTTCAGTATCTGTCGTTTCAATAAAAACATTCATCGCTTACACCCTTTCGCCGAGTAAATTTGAGAGTCGTTCTTTCCACTCCGTGAGCTTTTCCTGTTCATGGAGAAGTGTCCGTTCCGAATCGATTTGATCGATTGCTTGCCGCAGAACATGCTGGCGCAGTCCTTCCGCTTCTTGTTCAATCCAGAATTCCGCCCACTCAGCCAGTTTCACTTTTTCCTGGTCCAAATAACGGAGAGCATCAGGTTCCATTAATGTTTGCAAAGCATCCCGGAGTTTTTCTTTTTCATTTTTCTCAAAAAAGCTCTTGTTGTTTTTGTAATGTGTTTTGACCGCGCCGTAGTTGGCATTGGCAAACGGTTTATCCACCGTCAGCATTGCCGGTTCTTCCGGTTCATACGGCGTGAAAGAAAAGTCCGGATTCATGTCGATCAGCTTTTGTGTATCTTCCTTGAAACGGCCGGCTAATCGCTTTTCAATGAATTGGGCCAGCCGGAAATTAGTGACGCGCAGCTCTTGTTGAAAGTCGAACGCCGCCATCTCGGTAATTTCCGCAAGTGCTGCATCCAACGCTTGCTGAGGCGCTTTCCCCGTAAACACCGAAGGATTGAAGGCTTCCTTGAAGAAATCATTGAAACGGTAGAACACGCGCTGATTTACATAGTAAAGAAGTTCACCTAACTCCTGCAACGCTTCTTTTTCAAGCAGCTTTGCAACAGATGCACTGAAAAGAATTCGCAGCTGCTGCTCAAGCCGCTTCAACTCATCAAGCCGTTCGTCTTTTCTTAACAGGTTTTTTTCGGTATGTTCGATCAAACTCTGGAAACGGCCAAGCGCTTTCTGCTCTTCTTCTGCCAATGATTGGACTGCCATCCCTTTCAATTCCTCTTTCAGGAAATGATGGAATGCTTCTTCAAACTGCTGCATGCCGGCTGTTTCCTTGTCCTTTAACGCCAGCAGACTGGAAACGCCGTAAAGGCGAGGGAATCGGATGCCGAAACGCTGCAATTCATTCCGCACGTAATTTTCCACTGCTTCTTTTTCTTCTTGGCTGTTTGCCAAATCGATTGCATTGACAATAAAGAACATTTTATCCATTTCAAAAGCGTCTTTGACCCGGCCAAGCTGGATAAGAAATTCGCGGTCAGCCCGCGCAAAAGCATGGTTATAGTAGGTTATGAAGAGTATGGCATCTGCGTTCCGGATGTATTCGAATGCCACATTCGTATGCCGGGCATTGATGGAATCCGCCCCCGGTGTGTCGACTAGCGTCACTCCGCTTCGCGTGAGTTCACAATCATAGTAAAAATCGATTTCATCGACAAAACAGCTTTTTTCTTCCTTGGCCACATAATCGCCGAATTCTTCCCGGTTAGCGCGTATCGTTTCCCCCAACTTGTTTTGGAATGTTGGATAGCCTTTTTCAAATGCCGCGATGAATGATTTATGCACTTGTTGTTCGGCCGCTTCAATAGCAGGCATGCTAGCAGCTTTTTTGTAAGCTTCGTCCAATGTTGCTATGGAAATGCCCAGCGCCTGAAACGAATTTCGGACATCTTCCGTCAACTGAGCTGCCGTTTTCAAACGAACGTCCGCTGTTTCATGCGGTTGGTTTTGAGATACCGGACGGATCCGGTTGATTGTGGCAGTGGTCGGATTAGGAGAAACCGGGAGCACCTTTTCCCCAAGCAATGCGTTGGAGAACGAAGATTTTCCAGCACTGAACGCCCCGAACAAAGCGATTGTAAATTCCTGGCCATTCAGCCTTGCCGCTTTTCTCTTCAAATATTCTGCTGTTTCGGCAAAGCCTTTGATCGGCGCAATCGCTTCTGAAGTGCGCAGCGCCCTGCGCATGACATCCTGTTCATCGAACGACGCCACCGCGGTTTCTTCAGCCTTCCGCCCGGTTTCCTGCACTTCAGCAGATTCCGCTTGAAGCATGGACGGATCAAATTTTTTCATATCTTCTATCGAGACGTGGAAATCCTTTTGCCACTGCCTCATTTTTTCCTCGGCCGCCCTTTTTTGCGTCGGCAGGACTGCCGAAAAATCACGCTTCGCTTTGTCTATGCGCGCGTCCATTTCTTCTAGTGTTTGGATTGCCAGCAGCTTTTGATTTAACTGGTTCGCTTTCATGTCCATTTCCGTGCTGGCCTCGTCGGAGAGCGCTTCAAATTTTTCTTTTTGCGCTTTTTTCCAGCCATCGGTTTCTTTGATGAACCATTTTTGGACAGCGGAAGTGATGCTGTTGGCAAAATTCAAGACGGCGTCCCCCGACAAGACAGCGCCGCGCGGAATCTGGTCTTCCACAACAGAAAATGGCACTTCAAATGTCCGGCCATCAATCGCGAGCGCTTCCTCATCGGTCAACAAACCAGCATCTTTTAGACTGGTCTTCATCAACTTTTTGACATGGTTTGAGATTTGGGATGCGATAACGGTCACCAAACGCTCTTCCACGTCGTTTTTGCGTGTATCCCGCTCTTCTTGCGTCTTCTTGCCGCTGAACAACAACCCCACTTTGAAATTCGGCTGGACCGATTCCAAATAAGCCGTCAATGCGTTCCGCAATTCATAGGGCATGATATTGGCGTTTTCAACCAGTTCTTTTCTTGCTTTCTCAAAGTTTTTTTGCCAATCGTCAAATTCCAGCACTGACATGCGCCGGGACACTTTGGCCATTTCTATTTTTACATCTTCCCGCTTCGCCCATTCTTCCGGAGACAGAACAGAAGAAAAAGCGTGGAGCCGCTCGATTTTTTCTTCTTCCAGAAAACGCAGATGTTCGTCTTTCAGCTGCTGAAGCGCTAGATGCGCTGCTGTGCCGACATGCCCTTTCCAGCCTTCCATCGAAGAAGCGACCAAGTTCTTCACTTTCGCAAAATCATTTCCCGGAAACTCGTAATCCTTCAGCGAAGTGAAAAAGATGCCTTTAGGCTCTACGCCCCATGCCGAAAATGAATCATGGACCGACTGCTTGAAATCAGCAAAGCTGAGTTCCCGATCTTGGTGCTTATCGATTTGATTGACGATCAAGTATAAATCCGTGTATTTCTGAAGCTCTTTCGTGAAATTAAAATTCAATTCCGATTGTACATGGTTATAGTCCATAACGTAAAAAACCATATCGGCGACATGAAGCGCAGATTCGGTCGACATGCGGTGGGCATCATCGGTGGAATCGACCCCTGGCGTGTCCATGACGGTAATGCCTTCCGGCAAGACAGAATCTTTATGGCCAATCTCGATTTGGGTAACATCCCCGCTTTTGCAAAATGCTTTGACAGCTTCAAAATCGTAGTTTTCCGGAAAATACACCGGCGTCTCGTTTTTCATGTTGACGATGGCGAAATCCGCATCGGCTTTTTGGACGTTTACTATATTGGCGCTAGTCGGAATCGGGCTGGACGGCAATAAGGTCTCGCCGGTCAGTGCGTTGATCATGGATGATTTGCCGGAAGAAAAATGGCCGGCAAATCCGATGATGTAATTGTTTTTCAACACCTTTTTTGCAAACAGCTCTGCCTTCGCCGCACGTTCTGTATCTTCGTTTTCTTCGAAGATTTGATAAAGCCGTGCTGTGTCAATCAATTCTTTTTCATAATCTAAAGCTGTCATATACGAATCTCCTTCTTCAAATACTGCTACCATCATATCATTTTTTTCTTAGGAACGAAAAAAATCCTTTCCCAGAAGGAAAGGATTTATTGAAAATCAGGAAAAACCATGGATGGTCATTCCACCATCGACAAAAAGAGTCTGCCCTGTTATGTAACTTGCTGCGTCGGACGCCAAGAATACGACAGGTGATGCCACTTCAGGAAGTTCTCCAACCCGCTTCATCGGTGTGACAGCCAATATCGAATTAAGGTATTCTTCGTCATTGAGCAGTTTTTCAGTCAACGGCGTTTTGAAATACCAAGGGCCGATTGCGTTAACGCGGATATTCGAAGCTCCCCACTCCATCGCCATCACTTTTGTCATTTGGATAATCGCCGCTTTTGAAGCCGCATAAATGATGCCGGTCTTCAGCGCACGTTCGCCGCCGACCGAACTGATGTTGATGATTGAACCGCCGCCGTTCATCTCTTTTGCTGCTTCCTGAGAGAACATAAAAACGCTTTGTGCATTGGTATCCATAATCTTATGCCACTCAGCATCAGTAGCGTTGGCAAGAGACGAGCGGATATTCATGCCTGCGTTATTGACCAATACATCAACACCGCCAAACTCCTGAACCGTTTTCGCTACAGCGTTCTGAATTTGTTTGCGGTCGGTGATATCGGCCACGCAATAGCTTGTCCGGTTGTTGCTGATTTCCTGCTGCACTTGCTTGAGATCTGCTTCTGTCCGGGCAACGAGCATAAGGTTTGCTCCCGCTTCTGCAACCGCAATCGCAATCGCTTTGCCGATCCCTTTCCCTGCTCCGGTTACGATAGCAGTTTTGCCTTCCAAACTAAATGATTTTAACATCATATCCCCTCCTATTTTCATTATAATCAAAAAGTTCCCGTTTAGGAAAAGTTGGCGGCTAGAAGTTAGTGAAACTTCTAATGTTTCAAGACGTATCTTCTATAAAGAAGACTAAATAATTAGGAGGATCAGTTCTTGCCACATCCATATGATTGCATTTCCCAATTTATCTTTGCCGAGACGCATATCTCTCCAGCCGATGTCATCTTGGTCCCTGGCGGAAGCCAGCCTCAACTCATGGAAAAGGCCGTCTTTTTATACTCCGAGGGGATGGCGCCTTATATCCTTCCATCGGGCGGCGCCAACCCGCGAGTCAGCACGACAGAATGGGCTTTTCTTCAACAAATCGGCTTAAATCTTGGCGCACCGGCTTCTGCTATCCTAAAAGAAGACCAAGCGCAGAATACTTTTGAAAATGCACAAAATTCTTTAACAATACTGCAAAACAGAGGGCTGCCTTTCCGGAAAGTTATTCTCGTCTGTAAAGCATGGCATTCCCGCCGGGCGCTCTTGACCTATCAAACCGTCTTTCCAAAAGAGACCGAATTTCTTGTTGCTCCTGTGGTGGATGGAACCGGAATTACTAAGGAAAATTGGTTTTCCACTCCCGAGGGCATTTGCCGGACCATGTCAGAAGTCGAGAAAATCGGATCCTACTTCAGATTGCATATTGCTCAGCGGATAGGGTGACAAGAAACATACAAAAAGGCCTTGAAAGCATAATGCTTTCAAGGCCCACCATTTTTTACAGGTGATAGATCTTTGTATACTTGTCTTCCAAATAGGAAGCCAAATGCTCTGCATTCAAGCCTTCACCTGTTGCATCCTGCAGAATTTCGAGCGGCTTTTTCATTGCTCCATGCCGGTGGACGTGCTCTGTCAACCATTCACGTATCGGTGCCACATTGCCTTGTTCCAACAGTTCATCGAAATTCGGCACATCCTTCAACATGGCATTTTTCAGCTGGGCGGCATAAATATACCCAAGGGCATAGGATGGGAAGTAACCAAAACTCGCACCAGCCCAGTGGACGTCCTGCAACACACCTTCAGCATCATTTTGGGGGCGAACCCCTAAATACTCTTCGTATTTTTCATTCCAAAGCTTCGGCAAATCCTCAACCTGCACATCGCCATTGAACAACCCTTTTTCAAGTTCGTAGCGAATCATGATATGAAGCGCATACGTCAGTTCATCCGCTTCGATGCGGATGAGCGACGGCTTTGATTCGTTGATGGCCCGGTAATACCTTTCGAGTTCCACACCGCCAAATTGGTCTGGTGCATAACTTTGCAGTAGCTCGAAATTATTTTTCCAGAACTTTTCGTTGCGGCCGACAAAGTTTTCCAAGAAAAGCGATTGAGATTCGTGGATTCCCATGGAAGCACCATCCTCGACGGGCATTCCGGATAATTCCTCATCGAAATTCTGTTCGTACAATGCATGTCCACATTCGTGGATAGTGCCGAAAACCGCTGTCCGAAAATCGGTTTCGTCGTACTTTGTAGTAATCCGGACATCATGGCGGTTAATGCCGATCATGAACGGGTGGACCGTTTCATCCAAGCGGCCAGCTTCGAAATCGTAGCCAAGCTGTTCTAAGATTTTGAAACTGAATTCACGCTGGGCATCTTTCGGGAATTTCCGGAACAAAAAGTCTGTTTCAGGTTTGTTCGGTGAGTCCTGAATTTTTTTAACCAACGGCACAATGCGGTCACGTAACTTGCCGAATACGTCATCCAGTACTTCCGTAGTCATTCCCGGCTCGTACTGGTCCAGTAAAGTATTGTATGGACTGCCGTTTTTCTCGCCCCAATAGCCGATCATTTTTTTCGTGCTGGCTACCAAATTCTTTAAGTAAGGCTGGAACATTGTAAAATCAGCTGCCGCTTTAGCATCTTCCCAAACCGATTCTGCTTTCGCCTGCAAGACAACATAATTTCTGTATTCCTCCGGCGGCACTTTTTTGCTTAAATCGTAATCTTTTCTCGCTTCTTCCACTGATCGGCGCATGACCGAATCCAGTTCGTCTTTTTTGGCTTCCAAGCCGGCAATCATTTCGCCATATTCGTCAGACGTTGATAACTGGAACACTTCAGAAGATAAGATGCCGATTGTTTCTGAACGCAGATCGGCGCCTTTTTTCGGCGCTCCTGTGCGTAAATCCCAATACAACAGCGAAAGGGCTTCATTATAACCGTTGATTTTTTTCAAGTGTTCGGTAAATTGATTTTCCATTGACAAGGCAATCCCTCCTATACATACTGTGCATATTGTATCACAAGGAGAGGAATTATTTAGGCGTTTTCTGCATGGACAGGCAGAATCGTTTCCCATAAATGCTCAATGGCCAATTCATCTTCGTTCAATAGCAGATGAATTTCCCCGTGATCGTTGGAAGTCCGGATCAAGCGCCCAATCCCCTGCTGGACTCGCAGCTGCATAAAAGGCAAATCGATTTCTTCCAGCGGATTCTCGCTGAATTTTCGTTTGGCGTCGAACACCGGGTCTTTAGGCGGGAACGGCAAATCCACAATGATTACTTTCGTCAGCGCTTCTCCTGGCAGATCAAGGCCTTCCCATAAATGATAAGAACAAAGCACTTGGAATTGCCCTTCCTGAAACTCTTTGACCACAGTCGACAGCTCACGGTCGCCTTCAAATTCAATTTTCACTCCGTGTCCCGCCGGCAACGTTTCTTTAAATTTTGCCATGTCTTCTTTAGACTTGAACAACACCAAAGTTTGGTCATTTGTATCAAACAGCTCGAAGACGCGCTGGTGCTTGTCGTTCTGATGCAGCGGATGTTTGATAACTTTCATGACGTCTTCATAATCAAACGGCGACGGCACGGAAAATGATTGATAATTGAAGATCCCTAAGCTGTCCGACAAATAGCTGAAATCTTTTTGAATGGATAATGTTGCAGAAGAAAAGATGATCGGCACTTTTCCATCGAACAACTTTTCATCTAAAATGTCAGTCACAAGACGAGGCATGATGACAAGTGTCTCCACATCGTCCTTCACTTCAAGCCAGTTGATGGCGTCGCCTTCTTCAACAAACAAGCGCATCGAGAACGTATATTGCTCAAAATATTCTTCTGCCATTTTTAATTCGTATTCGGGAATGGTGTAAAGTTCTCCTTCAAAGACGAATTCTTCCATCATTCCATCGATATGGCGCACTAGTTGCTTGCCAAGCGCAATTAACTCAGGCTTCTTATTGATGCCTTTCCGGTCTTCATGGTTTGGAACCAAACAAGTGCGGAGCGTTCTGAAAAATTCATTGTGTAAATCGATGCTTGTTTCAATCATCCCTAAAGTTTTTTCGCGTACGCCGTCAACCATGATGCTTTCAGTCACTTCAAGCAGCGTTCTTTCCTGCACTTCATAAGTCAGCGCGCGCTGGGCAGCAAATTCCAGTAAATGGCCTTCGTCCAACACAATCAATGAGAATTCTGGAAGCAAAGGCGTCTGCCCTTCCCGGGTACGCGTCTCTTTTGTCCAAATATGCTCCATTAAGAAATCATGCGAACAAATGACCAAGTCGGTCGCTTCCCGGTAATGGTTTCGATGAATGGTCTGTCCGCATTTATTGCGCAGTTCACAAGCCGCACAGTTCTGGATTGGGTGGTAGTTGACTTGCTGCCATTCTTCATCCGTAACATCCGGAAAACTTGAACGCTCGCCGTAAGGGAATGTATTTTGCATTGAAAAGGTTTTATTGACGAATTCCGGCAAGATATCTTCAATATCGCCCAAGAATTCAGCTTCGCTGCGTTTTTGCGCGCCTTCTAGGCGCTGCAGGCATAAATACTGGTCGCGGGATTTTGCTAATCGAACATCCAGTTTCAAGTCGAACAGTTCATTCAGGCGGTCAATGTCGCCGCCTTTTTTGACCAATTGCTCAATCAAGGTTTCATCTGCGCAGGAAATAAGCGCCGGCCGGCCTTTATAGCGGGCATAAGCGATTGCTGGAAGCAAATACGCAAGTGTCTTGCCTGTCCCGACGCCTGCTTCTGCGAACAATACCGCTTTTTCTTTTAATGCTTGTTCTATTTGAAACGCCATGAAAATTTGTTCATCGCGCTCATCATAGCCTTTTTCCGGCAACACATCATAAAAAATATCGCCGATCCACTCGCTGAGCGATTCAAAAAAAGTTTTGTCTTTCGTTAACGGAAATGGTATTGGTTGTCTCATAGACGCTCCTCACAGAGAAACGGAAGAGCTGTCAGCCCTCCCGTTCTCTAGTCATTTATTTTTTGGGCTTTCTCCCCAGAATTGAAACAAGTCTGTCCGGATAAAACCGTTAAATAGTTTTCGCTTTTTTGTGGCTGGCTGGCCATATAGTGTTTCAAATTTCTCCATGGAAGAAAGCATATAGACAGACCATGTCGGATGTTTCGAAAACACGCGGCCCATGTCCTGAATCATTTCCTGGATGACCTCTACTTCTCCGAGTCGTTCGCCATATGGCGGATTGCCGATAACGACGCCGTTTTCTTCATGCGTAGTAAAATCTTTCACTTGGCGCTGCTTGAAAGTTATCAAATCTGCAAAACCTGCTTCTAAAGCATTTTCTTCAGCAATTTTCACCATGCGGTGATCGATATCCGTACCGAGAATATTAAGCGGTTGATCGTAGTTTGCCAACTCTTCTGCTTCGTTGCGGGCATCTTCCCATACTTGCGGCTTGATCCACGGCCATGCTTCGCTGTCAAATTCGCGGTTAAACCCTGGTGCGATGTTTTGGCCGATCATGGCCGCTTCGATCGCAATTGTGCCTGAACCGCAAAATGGGTCTACAAATGGGCGGTCCGGCGTCCAGCGGGACAGTTTGACAAGAGCCGCAGCCAGCGTTTCTTTTAACGGTGCTTCTCCTTGGTCAAGGCGGTAGCCGCGTTTATGCAAACCGGCGCCGCTTGTATCGATTGATAGCTGGACTTTATCTTTCAAGATAGAAACTTCAATTTTGAAGCGCGGGCCCGATTCATCAAGGAACGAATTGCGGAAATAAGCTTTTTTCAATCGTTCGACAATCGCTTTTTTGACGATTGACTGGCAGTTTGGCACACTGTGGAGTGTTGACTTTACGGATTTTCCGGATACAGGGAATTCTGCATCGACTGGCAGGAATTTTTCCCATTCAATCGCTTTGGTCTTTTCAAACAGTTCATCGAACGTATAGGCATTGAATTCGCCAGCGATGATTTTTACCCGGTCCGCTGTGCGAAGCCAAAGATTCGCTTTAACAATCGCCTTCTCGTCTCCTTCAAAAAAGACTTTTCCGTTTTCGGTTTGGGTTTCAAAACTCAATGCTTTCACTTCATCAGCAACGATTGACTCAAGGCCCATAGCCGCAGTAGCAAGTAATTTAAATGTAGCCATAATAACGCCCTTTCTTGGTGCATGCCTTTGAATTTTTCTTTTTAATTAAATATGTTGAACTAATGATTTCCACCTTTCGATATTCCGCAGGCGTCTCCGCTGTTTTGCTCCATATCTTAATCAATTAGCGTAAAAACCTAGAGTTGCTTTTTAGTTAGCCATTTTCTTAGCGCCGGCGCGTCCACGGGCTAGGCGAAGCCAAGAGACGGGTGCTTTTCCCGGCTCATGGCGGGAGCCATGCCCAAAGCGGCCGAAGCGATGTGGAGAGATCAATTTTTTTAGTTCAACTAATATAGCAGCTGGCAATTTGCAATTATATTTATAATATGAAGAAAAGCTCTCCTAAAGGAGAGCCTTTTTATCAGTTTAAAACCAGAAGAAATTCTATAAGCCATGTTTTGTTTCCACGTACTCAAGCAGTTTGCACCTCGTACTAGTGGACGGCAACCATCTATCTGCGGGTTTCTCTCCCGCCTCTTCCTCAGTTAAATTCCTTCAGAAAAGTGCCCCTACCATAATTTGGGTTTCTCACTCGCGGGGTTTACCTCGTTCCACCTGCATAATTTCTTATGCAGCTCCGTCACTGTGGCACCTTCAGGGTATTTCGACCATATCCGAAGACTTAGGTGTTCTACCCGCCGTCAGCTGCAAAAGCAACTGCCCCAGCTTATTGTTTCGCTGGGCGCGATCACTACGGCCGTCTCAGGTCCGTGTGAGCATGGACTTTCCTCTCCGGCGAGATGCCAGAGCGATTGCCAGAATTTCAAATGGCTTTACTAGTATACGTTATTTCAGAAAAGAAAACAACAAAATTAGTCGTTATGCAGCTTGTTGCCGAAGACATGGTTTTCCAAGTGGGACAGCCGGCGTAATATATCAAAGTTGGTCGTACCTGGCACAGGGGATGCTTGCTTTCTTGGCATATCTTCCATCTCAGCCCGAAGCCGCTTGTTTTCGTTTTGAAGCTGCTCTATTTTTTTAGAAAAAATTTCATAGTCCTGAATGATTTCATCTAAAAAATGGTCCACTTCATCTTGGTTATATCCGCGCATGCCTGTTTTAAAATCTTTTTCCAATATGTCTTTTGCGGTGAATTTAGTTTCCATTATTATCGTCCTTCCGTAAGGTGAAACTTCAATTCGCGAAAAGCATTCACAAATTGTTAGTTGAATCAACCGTTATTTATCAAATCAAATATCATTAAATCAAAAAAGACCTGCCTTACGCTAAGTATAGCATATGGCCGGTTTTTCATGTCTATATCTTGTTAACTTGCGGGCGTTTTTTTGCCTTCTTCTCTTCCAAGCGCCGCTGTCTTTTCTGGATATCCAATATTAGCGAATTGCGGACTTTTGTATGTTCGCTCGCCTCTTTGGCAAATCCTGTCATGGTGATCGCCTGGTCCAAATCACCAAGCTGGTGTTCATACAGTTTTGCCGCATGAATCCATGCTTCGACTTCAATGGTTCCGCGCAGATGTGGTGCCGCTTCTTTAAAAAGCTGGACAGCCTCCATGGACTGGCCGTTCCGCTTTTTCTGGATAGCCAGCAGATACCTGGCTAGTGCCGCTTGCGCACCGCGCTGTTCAGTTACATGTTCCAAGTAAATCGCACTTTGGTCAAACTGCTTCAAGTCCGCATACCATTTTCCGATATTCGTATAAGCGCCGCTCGTTTCTGATGCAAAGTCTTCCATTAATAAGTCGGAAGACAAAACATAAAGCGAGACAAGCGACAAAATATCCAGCTCATTATGAAACAATACTTTCTCCAGTGCTTCTGGAAATCCACTTTTCACCGCATCCAAGTAGATCGCCGGTATTAAATAGCCGGGCACATCGCCTTCACGCTTGAATCCCAACTTTTCTTCTTCGATGGCGCTCAATTTCATTCGCTCAAGTTCGTTTTTCCAAATGCGTTTTGTTCCATGGAACAAATCGATTTGGCGAGGAGCAGGCAGTTTGGGCAGCACATTGCGGTGCATCGTCCACCTAGACATCAACTGTGGCCAATCAAAGCTTTTGCCGTTATAGGAAAAAATAATGGGATTTTCATCTTTCCACAGCCCTGTCTCATACAAAAAAGCGGCTTCGTGCGACGGATCCGGCATGATGTATTGTGTCATTTCAAAACCCTCTTCTTTTTTTACGAGCAACCCGATCAAGAAAATATAGGCGCCCGTTCCGCTCAACCCTGTGGTCTCGGTATCAAAAAAGACAATCGGATCCTCCGGGGCTAACTTGAATGGATGGTCGAACAAAGCATTTCCCCATGCACCAAGCACTCGGTCCAATTCTTTTAGTTCCACATTTCCATGAACAGTGTCTAGCGGATAATGGATTTTTTTCTGAAAAACAAAGCCGAATTTGTTTTCCTTCAATTCCAGTCCGATTCCAGTCCATTTGTCTTTATGAACCGGACGCTCAGCAGTTTTCGCTTTTTGCTTTTTGGCCGGCTCTTTTTTCAGCAAGCCTTTCATCTGGAGCAGTTTGCTTTCAAATGACATATGCACTCACCCCTCGTTGCGAAGGTCATTCAATAATTGAATGACATGGCCTTTCATGCTGATAGCGGCATCTTGGGCGCCGATGCAGGACGGACAGCCGTCCAAGCACGGGCATTCGGAAACATGCTGCTGTGCTTTGTCGATCAGCGGCTGCCATAGATCGTAGATCCGTTCGCTTATGCCGATTCCTCCTGGATAAGAGTCATGGATGAAAAACGAAGGCAAGTCGTTGTGCGGCGATTTCACTTGCGGTACGACATGGACATCCCTGCGGTCGCATTGAACAAAGATCGGGATGAACGATTCGATGGCGTATGCGGCTCCGGTCATCGTGTCAGACAACTCGGCTTCGCTGAAGTTCTCCGGCCGGGCGAAACTGAGCCAAGTTGAACTAGTGTGAAGTTCTTCAGCCGGCAAGGATATCGGACCCGAACCGATATTGTCATGTGTGTCAAAACGAATCTTTTTAAAAATTGTCGGCATCGCTAAGACAGCGATGTCGCCAAAGTGTACATAAGCATCGTGAAATTCACGCGTCTTGTCTTCGCTCATCACTTTCAGCTCGACTGCCAAGTTGGCATCGGTAAAATAATCCACATCCACTTCTGTGACGTATGCTTTTTTCTCTTCCCAGTCGAGAATCTCCACTTGAAATTGCGTGCCTTGATGAAGATAGATCGCTTCTTCGTGCAAGAGGGTCATGGCGCTGAACCGGTCCATTTCCCCTATCACCCGAGTATCTGCTGGAACGGATTGATCGATAATTACGACATTTTCCTGTGTTGCCGAACGCAGCGAAATGTCATGAGCAGGAAAACGGTCGCTCATCCAATGCCAGCGGTCCGATGTCCGCACTAAGACACCTTGCTCCTGCAGGTATTGCAATAGCTCCTGGACTTCAAATTCGCCGTATTGGTCGTCTGTTGTAAAAGGAAGCTCAAATGACGCGCATTTCAAGTGATCCATGAGAATAATGATATTTTCCGGATGGATTCGCGCTTCTTCCGGCGACTGGTCTAGTAAATATTCTGGATGATTGATAATATATTGATCGAGCGCTGTTGATTGGGCCACGTACACGACGAGCGATTCATCTTGTCTTCTTCCTGCTCTTCCGGCCTGTTGCCACGCACTTGCAATATTTCCGGGATATCCGGTCATGATGCATGCCTGCAGCTGCCCAATATCGACACCTAGTTCCAAGGCATTCGTCGATACGACACATTGAATTGTGCCATCCCGCAGCCCTTTTTCGATGGCCCTGCGTTCCGACGGCAAATAACCGCCGCGGTAACCTTTGATTGATTCGTCCTGCAGCTTCATCTTCGTAACCGCCTGCAAATACGTGACGAGCATCTCGACCCGGACACGGCTTTTGGCGAAGACGATGGTCTGGATGCCTTGCTTGATCAAATGGGTCGCCAAATCACGCACTTCAAGAATAACGCTTCGCCGGACGCCGAATGTCGGGTGGACAATCGGCGGATTATAGAAGACAATATGCTTTTTGCCGCTCGGCGCGCCGTTTTGGTCAATCAGCACATGATCCGAATTTGTCAGCTTTTCGGCAAGTTCTTTCGGATTGGCAATCGTCGCAGAGGTGCAGATAAACACCGGGTTGCTGCCGTAGAATTCGCATATGCGCTTTAACCGGCGGATAACGTGCCCTACGTGCGTGCCAAAAACGCCTTTATACGTATGAAGCTCGTCGATCACTATATAATGAAGATTCTCAAAAAGAGAAACCCATTTCGTATGGTGCGGCAAAATCGCAGAGTGCAGCATGTCCGGATTGGTCATGACAATCTGGCCCGCTTTTCGCACTTTCGTCCGAATCGCAGGAGAAGTATCGCCATCATAGGTGTAGGACAAAATTGCCTGTTCTGTTTTCTCGATCAGATCGTGCAGATCGCTTTTCTGGTCTTGTGCCAGCGCTTTTGTCGGAAACAAGTACAAAGCACGGGCGCCCGGGTCATTCAAAATCTTATGGAGCACCGGCAAATGGTAGCAATACGATTTGCCGGATGCGGTTGGGGTCACTGCCGTAAACGATTTTCCCTTAGCGGCAAGGTCAAATGCCTCGCGTTGGTGTGTATACAATTTATCAACGCCTTTTTTTTGGAGCGCCGCTTTCAAACTGGCGTGCATTTCCGGTGGAAACTCTGCATAATTCGCCGGTTTTTCTTCCATCGTATGCCAATGGACAATGCGCTCCATCATATCCGGCTCTGTTTTCCATTCGGCCATCAATTGAGGTAATGTTTTGCGTTTAATCATGGCTACCCGCTCTTTCGTCAATTGCATTTATAAATGTTTGAAGTGTGTATTGGGCTGATTGAATACTTTGGACAAAACGCTTTTTACTCGTTTCTTTATAGAAGCTTTGAACAAAGAACTGTGCCATGCCTTCTGCTGCCGTATCAATTTGCGGCTTATGGACATATTTCGGCCGTTCTTTTTGGATATAGGAAAGAGATTCCTTTTGCCATTCATTTATTTTATCGTGCCAATAATCGGCGTACGGTTTTACATCGTTGTAAAAATCCGGGACCGCGTCGCGTTCGCGCATTTCGTAAAAGCGGTCCAGACATTTTCCGCATTCATCATATAATACGGAAGAGAGTTCTCGGACTGTCATTTTTTCATCCCCTCCATTGCTCTAAGTTTATCATATTCATAAAAAGGAGACGAACTTTATCGAACAGACATTCTTTTCAGTTGGAAAGTAGGAATGAATCCAGTATCATAGGTCTAGTGATTTTGAAACCTTTCCACACGGGCTTCGTCTAAATGCGTGTGATATGATAAAGTAAGCGAGGTGTATCACAATGGCCATCAACTATCCCAATGGAAAAAAATTCGTTCCATCAAATAAAGTCCCGGCAATCAAAAAGAAAAAGGATTTTTCTTTTAGCAATAGGGGTAAGACATTAGAGGATGAGTTGAACGAAACAAATGAATACTATATGCAGCTGGGTCTTGCCGTAATCCACAAAAAGCCGGTTCCGGTGCAGATTGTCAAAGTCGAATACCCGTCCAGAAGCGCGGCGGTAATCCGGGAAGCTTATTTTAGAACTCCTTCCACGACGGATTACAATGGGGTTTGGAACGGAAAATACATCGATTTTGAGGCAAAAGAGACGGAAAACAAAACTTCTTTCCCTTTAAAGAATATTCATGAGCACCAAATCCACCACATGTCAAAAGTCGTCAAACAAAATGGCATGGCGTTTCTGATTCTCCGTTTTTCATCCCTGCAGCGCTATTTTGTTATGCGCTTTGAATCATTGGAAATCTTTTGGGACCGGATGCTTGCCGGAGGAAGAAAGTCAATTACGTTGCAGGAAGTCGAAGAAACCTCTTTCGAAATTGCACCCGGAGCTTTTCCCCCAATTGATTACCTGCCCATTCTACAAAAGCTTTAACCGAGTCATATTTATGAAAGTGAGGAACCGATTGTGAGCGAAAAACCAATTTCGCGCGAACAGCGCAGAAAAGCAATCGAACAACAAAAGAAAAAGACCAGCAAGAAAAAGCAAAAGCCCGGAGCTTCTTGGATCAAACGCATCTTCACAACTCTTGTTTTGATCGGATTAATTGGATTTATATGCGGAGCCGGGTTGTTTGCATATTATGCAAGCAGCGCTCCGGAAATTGATGAAGAATTGCTGAGAGACCCTATCACCCCCACCTTTTTAGCTGCTGACGGCAAAACGGAAATTCCTTATATTACCGCCGAAAACAGGACTTATATCAATTATGAGGACATTCCGAAAGAGATGGAAGACGCTATTTTGGCAACTGAGGACAACCGTTTCTACAAGCATTCCGGTATCGATGTCATCCGTTTAGGAGGCGCAGTTGTCGCCAACATAACGGGCGGGTTCGGTTCACAAGGAGCAAGTACAATTACACAGCAAGTGATAAAAAACTCGTTTCTTTCTAACGACAAAACGCTAAAACGAAAAGCGCAAGAAGCCTATTTAGCTTATAAATTGGAACAAAAGTATGAAAAAGAAGAAATTTTCGAGATGTATTTCAACAAAATCCTGATGTCCGGCAACATTTACGGTTTCGGAACAGCAGCTGAATATTTCTACGGAAAACCGCTGAATGAATTGGAATTGCACGAAATGGCCATGCTGGCTGGCATGCCTCAAAGCCCGAACGGCTACAATCCTTTTAAAAATCCTGAACGGGCAGAAACAAGACGCAATGTTGTTTTGAGCTTAATGGAGCAGCATGGCAAAATTACCACAGCCGAGAAAGAAGAAGCGCAAGCAGTTCCTATTGAAGATTCGCTGCTAAAAGAAGAAGACCGCCAACAAACTACAGCGACCGGAGAGTATACAGCTTTCATGGAAATGGTCGAAGACGAACTTGAATCACTCGATGGAGACATTTCTTTGGACGAGGGACTGACCGTTTACACAACCCTGGACCCAGCAGTACAAAAAGCAGTAAACGATGCGATGTCGTCTGATTTGTTTTTTGATGAAGATGTGGAATCCGCAATGACGATTGTTGACACAGAGACCGGCGGCATTCGTGCCATTGGCGCAGGACGCGATTACAGCGGCGATGTCCGGAGAAACTATGCGGTTTCCAAAGACCGCGTGATCGGATCAACGATTAAACCTTTGCTTGACTACGGTCCTGCTATTGAATACTTAAGTTGGTCTACCGGCCAAACGCTTGTTGACGAACCATATGAATATGAAAGTGGCCAGGAAATACGGAATGTAGATGGAGATTTTCTTGGTGCAATGACTGTTCGCGAAGCTTTATACCGCTCGCGCAATATTCCAGCAGTCAAAACCTTACAAGAAGTTGGCTTTGACGAAGCCTCAGAATTCACGAAAAGACTTGGATTGGATTTCGGAAATATATATGAGTCTGCTGCCCTTGGCTCACCGGAGAAAAACATTTCGACAGTTGAAATGGCTGGCGCGTTTGCGGCGTTCGGCAACGGAGGAGAATTTACTGAGCCTCATACTATTACTAAAATCGTTTTCCGCGACGGCACAACTGAACAAGTGGTCCAACCGGAACCGGTTGAAGCGATGAAGGACAGCACCGCCTATATGGTAACCGACATGCTTCGCGATGTTGTTGATCCAAGCATAGCAGGCGCCACAGGAAAAGAAGCGGCTGTTAGCGGACTGGACTTAGCAGGCAAAACAGGGACTTCCAATTATACAGCAGATGAAATCAGAGATTACAATCTGGATGCATCTTCTGCACCAGATGTATGGTTTGCCGGTTATACAACTGATTATTCCATTTCGGTTTGGAGCGGCTATCCATCCCGAAAATATTCAATTGATACCGGCTCTGATGAACGCTTGTTGGCTCAGCGCCTCTTCCAGCAAGTTATGTCCGAAATATCAAGCTCTGATACGGAAGGGTTCCAGAAACCTGATTCGGTAGTCGAAAAAACAATTGAAAGAGGCACCTCACCTCTTAAATTAGCGAGTGACTATACCCCATATAGTCTGAGAAGAACTGAATTATTTGTGCGCGGCGATGAACCAACTCAAGTGTCTGAGCAGTTTGTTCAGGAAGATTTGGAAACTCCTTCCGGTTTGCGTGCTAATGTTAATGACCAGTCTGCTGATTTAACTTGGTCATATGGCGGCGATGCAGATGTTGCATTTGAAGTTGCGGTAAACGGCTCTGTCTTAACGACGACTGGCGATACCGGCTACACCTATAACGGCCTTGAAGAAGGAACAGCTTATACGTTTAGCGTAACGGCTGTAACCGACGACCAGCGAAGCGATCCAGCTTCAATCACAGTAGAAATTGCAACTTCCGAGGAACCGGCTGAAGAGCCGATTGAAGAAGAACCAGTTGAAGAGCCAGCCGAAGAAGAACCAGCTGAAGAAGAACCAGCTGAAGAAGAACCGGCCGAAGAAGAACCAGCCGAAGAAGAACCAGCTGAAGAAGAGCCGGCCGAAGAAGAACCAGCCGAAGAAGAACCAGCCGAAGAAGAACCGGCTGAAGAAGATGGCACTG
>NZ_VOHC01000031.1:94517-112248 GCF_007859275.1 Planomicrobium sp. CPCC 101079
GAAGAAGAACCAGCTGAAGAAGAACCGGCCGAAGAAGAACCAGCCGAAGAAGAACCAGCTGAAGAAGAGCCGGCCGAAGAAGAACCAGCCGAAGAAGAACCAGCCGAAGAAGAACCGGCTGAAGAAGATGGCACTGCCACCCGCCGAGGCCAATCCGACAACCCTGGTGAAGGAAACCAAGGCAACGGCAATGGCAACAACAGTGACAACGGCAACGACAATGGCAATGGCAATGGCAACGGCAATGGCAACGGCAATGGCAACGGCAATGGCAATGGCAACGGCAATGGCAACGGCAATGGCAATGGCAACTAAATTTCTCACCTCCGTTCTTTCAAATTTCAAAAGTTTATGCAGAAACATATAGCACCTTAAATAGAAAACCCCCATGTCAGAAATTTTTCTGACATGGGGGTTTTCTATATTTCCTTTTCCAGCCTTTTCAATTGTATACGTTTGGCTGCGATCAACTTCTTCATTTCTGCAAAAAGTTCATCCAGTTGGCGAAACGCGGCATAAGTTCCCGGATTAGATGCTACAAAGGCCAAGCGTTCTTCCCCGTTCAATGGCGCCACTGCTTTTTCGCCGGCGTCTTTTTCTGCATCCAAGCAATGGGCCAGCAACTTTTTATAAAGAAGAATGCCACTTTCCATCTCTTTCTTTACTCGCTTTTCCCGTCGCTCGTGCAATTCCGAAATTACGAGCGACATCTCTTGCCACTTGCTGAAAAATGGATCCGTTTGTTCCTTAGTTAACTTTTGTGACAACTTCACGTTTAACAAGTCCTTTTTTGTCGCGTTTTTGCCCTTCTCTGCAGCGGTTAAAAAGCGGACAAATATGGCATCCTGGGTTTTGCGCTTTGCAATGGTAACGTCCAAAAAAAATGATCTGGTGATGGGTTTTAGACCAATTTTCTTTTGGTGTTTTTTTCATGATGGTCTCTTCCACCTGCAGCGGTGTATCTTTCCATCGATTAACGCCAAGCCGCTTGGCTACCCGCTCAACATGGGTATCTACTGCGAGTGCCGGTATGCCAAATGCCACCGACACGACGACGTTTGCCGTCTTGCGGCCCACTCCAGGAAGTGTTGTCAGCAAATCCCGATCCGCCGGCACTTGACTGTCGTATTGATCGATCAGAATGCGGCTCAAGGCCTGTATATTTTTCGCTTTGTTACGATAAAGGCCAATCGAACGAATGTCTTGCTCCAGTTCTTCTAAAGGAACTGAAATATAATCCTCCGGCACTGCGTACTTTTGAAAAAGTGTCGCAGTCACCCGGTTCACCAATTTGTCTGTACACTGTGCAGACAATAATGTGGCAATCAACAAATCAAATGGATTTCTGTGAACCAGTTCACAGTGGGCGTCTGGAAACATATGATCCATTTCTTCGAGGCATTGGTGCCATTCTTTTTTTGTCATCAAACCGATCACCTTCTAATTGCGGTCCTCCAGCCAATTGTAAAATTGCACTTTTTTTGCTGAATTTCCTGCAGGCTGGATCCGGATATTTTTTTCTCTGAAAGATGTTGCATGTTTGGATACTTCTGTTTTCGTTTTGATGTTTTTCTTTTTCCATTCAAATAAAATGCGGTCTACGTAACGAAGGCTGATTTTTTGCGAGATGACCGCTTCTTTTAATGCCATCCGTATGATTGCAGGGGTATGGCCATCCTGGTCCATCCACATGGAAATCGTTTCAATTTCCATTGGTGAAAGGAAGCGGCCAAATTCTTGCTCAAACAACTGAAAAATTTCGCCTTCCATTTCTTTCTGGGAATTTTCTTTTGCTTGATCCTGTTCTTTATATACACAATCCAGTAATCTATCCCACAGGGGTTGAAGTGAAATTCGTTCGGTAAGCACTTCTTCTATTGTTTCTTGGTCAATGGCTAAATAGCCTTGCTGCATTAATTTTTGCAGCATTGTTGTGACATTTAGTTGCGAAGTCATCATGCGAGCGCCTATTTCATCAGGTGTGGGAAATTGATTTCCTTGCTGCTGAAACGCGTGTATGTGCATAAGCAACATCGCTTCTTCGTCCGTGATTTTCAATTCCTTATAGAATTGAAAAAAAAGCTGGGAAATGTGAACATTTCCCTGCTCGATCCAGGTCTGCAGTCGATTCGGCTGTTGCATATCCCAACCACCTTTCTGTTCTGTATTGCTTCGGGAGGTACCCGGTAAACTTTTCTTCTATATATAAAAATTAACTTTTATACATCGCTTCGGACGCTTTGGGCAGAGCTCTCGCAATAAGCCGAGAAGAACACTCGTCTTATCACTTCACCTAGCCCGTGAACGCGCCGAAGCTAAGAGATTTCTTAAAATCCTGAGTGACTGCCTATACAATTGCTGTTTTACTGCTAGTTGATTGAAAGATATGGAGCAAAACAGCGGAGACTCCTGCGGGATTTTGGCGCGAGCCCGCGGCTTTTAAAACATGTGCTCCTGCGCAAGCTCGTCGCAAAGCTACTGGCCTTGCAGGCTGCGCCCAGTTTAAAACATGTGCTCCTGCGCAAGCTCGTCGCAAAGCTACTGGCCTTGCAGGCTGCGGCCAGTAGCTTCGCAGCTGTTTTGCGGAATATCAGTACTAAAACATTAAATTTAACTTTAACTTGAATAAATTAAATTATGGATAAAGACGGTTCAATAAACGCGGGAATGGGATGGATTCGCGTACGTGCTCGGCTCCGCTTATCCATGCTACAGTGCGTTCAAGTCCAAGTCCAAAACCGGAATGCGGAACAGCTCCATACTTGCTCAATTCCAAATACCATGCATACGCTTGTTCGTCTAGATTGTGTTCGTTTATGCGCTGTTTCATCAATTCGAAGTCATGAATCCGTTCAGATCCGCCGATGATTTCTCCGTATCCTTCTGGCGCAATCAAATCTGCACAAAGGACTACATCATCCCGCTCGGGGTGCGGTTGCATGTAGAACGGTTTGATGCCGATTGGGTAATTGACGATAAAGACCGGCATATCATGGTTTTCAGCAATCGCCGTTTCATGCGGCGCGCCAAAATCATCGCCCCATTTGATGTCGTCAAACCCATTGTCATTCAACCATTGGATGGCATCATCATATGAAATGCGCGGAAAAGGTGCTTTTATTTTTTCAAGTTTCGATGTATCTCTTTCTAAACGCTCTAATTCTAATTTGCAGTTTTTCAAAACCGATTGGACGATATGAGAAACGAATTGCTCTTGGACTTCCAAGCTTTCCTCGTGTTCAACAAACGCCATTTCCGGTTCGATCATCCAGAATTCGATCAAGTGGCGGCGCGTTTTTGATTTTTCAGCGCGGAATGTCGGGCCGAATGAAAACACTTTTCCAAGTGCCATTGCAGCAGCTTCCATATAAAGCTGGCCAGATTGCGATAAAAACGCGTCTTCATCGAAATACTTTGTAGCAAAAAGCTCTGAAGTTCCTTCAGGTGCTGAGCCAGTCAAAATTGGCGGGTCTACTTTGACAAATCCGTTATCATTGAAAAACTCATAGGTCGCACGAATGATCTCGTTGCGGATTTTCATGATGGCGTGCTGTTTTCTTGAACGCAGCCACAAGTGGCGGTTGTCCATTAAAAATTCCGTTCCGTGCTCTTTAGGGGTAATCGGGAAATCCGTTGCCACATGAAGCACTTCAATTCCTGTGACTTGCAGTTCATAGCCGAACGAGGAACGCTCGTCTTCTTTCACTTCTCCAGTTACATAAAGCGATGTTTCTTGGGTCAATCCTTTTGCGGTTGCAAACAGTTCTTCTCCCACTTCCGCTTTAACTACTACACCTTGTACAAAACCAGTGCCGTCGCGCAATTGCAGAAAAGCGATTTTCCCGCTTGAGCGCTTGTTCGCTACCCAAGCTCCTAATTTGATTGTTTGTCCGTTATATTTTGCCATTTCAGCAATTGTAATCTTTTTCATACTAGCCTCCAAAAATATAATCTTCTCAGTCTTGCCATTTTGATGTTACGAATTTTTCTATGCGGGCAACTGCTTCTGTCAACGCTTCAAGAGAAGTTGCATATGACAATCGAATTGTCGTTGGGGCCCCGAATCCTGAACCTGGAATGACGGCCACATTCGCTTCTGTCAAAAGCGCCGTTGCAAAGTCATCAACAGACGAATAACCGGTTTTTTCAGCTACCTCTGCCACTTCCGGCAATAAATAAAATGCCCCTTCAGGACGAATGACAGTAAAGCCTGGAATGGCCGCAACTTTCGGGAATATGGCATCTAAGCGTTTTTCAAATGCTTCCCGCATTTCTTCTACCGCATCTTGTGGTCCATTATACGCTTCAATTGCTGCATACTGCGAAGTCGTCGTCGGATTCGAGGTTGAATGGCTGGCCAAATCAGTCATCGCTTTGATGATTTGCGCATCGCCTGCGGCATACCCGATACGCCATCCTGTCATGGAATGGGATTTCGACACGCCGTTGATGATGATTGTACGTTTTTTAGCATCTTCTGATAGTTCCGCTACCGAAGTATGGGTTGCTTTTCCGTAAATCAGTTTTTCGTAAATTTCGTCGGAGATTATCAGGATATCCGACTCGCGGCAAACTTCAGCAAGCTCCGCCAATTCTTCTTTTGTATAGAGCATGCCTGTCGGATTGCTTGGCGAATTAATGATCACAGCTTTTGTCCGTTCAGTTATCGCATTTCTTAATTGATCGGCTGTCACTTTGTATGCTTGGCTGGATGTCGCTTCTATGTATACCGGAACTCCCTGTGCCAATTTCACTTGTTCCGGATAGCTGACCCAATAAGGAATCGGAATGATCACTTCGTCGCCTTCGTTCAGCAACACTTGAAACAGCGTGTACAATACGTGCTTTGCACCGATTCCGACCATGATTTCTTTGGGCTCATAAGATAGCTGCTGATCACGCTGCAGTTTGTTGATAATCGCTTCTTTCAAAGCCGGCAGGCCGCCTGAAGGCGTGTATTTCGTTTTGCCTTCTTTCATGGACTGATAAGCGGCAGTTAAAATATTTTCCGGAGTGTTATAATCAGGCTCCCCTGCTCCCAAGCCAATGACGTCAACTCCAGCAGCTTTCAATTCATTCGCTTTTGCTGTAATTGCCAACGTTGTTGAAGGAGTTAAAGTTTGAACGCGCCCTGCTAAGTTAATCAAATATTATCAGCCCTTTCACAAATTCAAGATACGTTTCCACCAAGTTCCATCTTTTGCAAGAATGTATACATAATTCAACTGGTCTTCTTTATTTATAAAAGCGATTTCCCATACTGGGCCTTCGCTTTCCATTCCCAATTTTGTATGCAGGATATCTTTGACATTCATTTCTTTCAAGGCAATTTCCCGAGCTTCTTGTGCTGTGACTTTGTCTTCAAGGCTAACCGACTCTATTTTGCCCTCACCTGTTGGAACAAAAGCCGCTTTGGCTTTGCCTTCTGCATCTGTTCCTATAACGGTGACAGAAAGTTGCTTGTTCGAATAAACATACGTCCGGTCGATATCCGCAAGCAGATTTTCGCTTTCCACTCGTTCCATTGCCTGTTTTTCAGCTGCAGAAAACGGCTTGTTGCCGGTGAAAATAATTACTAACATCAACACGACCGCCAAAAAAGAAAGAAAGCCAGATATAAATATAACCCATTGCTTCATTTGATCACCTAAGTCTTATAAATTGTGAAAACCGCTTTTGTCTGGTCTTCTTTATCAAGCGCCAAGCCAAACATCAAGTTATTGTGTTTCAATGTCCGGTTCAAGGCGTCCACCACTTTATACAAATCCTCTTGGTACGTTACGTTTACAGTGGTAAGCACTTCAATTTTGGATTCCATATGTGACCTTCCCTTCACTTTTTCACCTAAAGAAATAATTCGGCAGCATCTGCTTGCCTTCTTTTTTCTCTGTCAAACTATCATTGCTTATTATACCAATCTTCAATATCCGTTACCATCTTTTCTAGGGACACTTTTGAGACTTTCACTTTCGGCAAAGCGCTTAAAAATTCCTTGCCATACGACTTCGTCTCGATCCGGCGGTCTAACACAATGAACAAGCCTTTGTCATTTTTCGACCGGATCAGCCGGCCGAATCCTTGGCGCAGCCTCAACACAGCCTCCGGCAGCGCATACTGAAGAAACGGATTGACGCCTTCTTTTGCAATCGCTTCGGATCTTGCTTTAAAGATTGGTTCATCGGGTGACGTAAACGGCAGCCGCACGACTACAACCGCGCGCAAAGCGTCCCCCGGCACATCCACGCCTTCCCAAAAACTATTCGTGCCAAATAAAACAGATTTCTGAAAACGCTGGAATGACTTCAATAGCCTAAGTCTGCTTCCAGAAGAAATTCCTTGGGCAAACAGCATATAATCATCCAGTAAACCGGTATCTTGGATCAGTTCAACCGTTTTGCGCAGCATGTCCTGAGACGTGAACAGCACGAAACAACGACCTTCTGTCACAAGCACAGTTTGGACGACAGCATCGGCAACCGATTCGATGTATTCGCTTTGGGAAACTTGTTGGATATCCGGCATATCGTCGACCACAAAAACCTGGGCGCCTTGGTAAAAATCTTTTGGCGGATCGAACTTTGAAATAGGAACAGTTTGCGGAATTCCAAGCTGGTTGACGATAAAACGTTCATTCGATGGGACACTCATAGTGCCCGATAACCAAACAACCGCTTTTGTTCCACGGACAGGTCCTATGACGTTTTCCACAAGCGAAGTCACTTCGAACGGCCGTTTGTAAAACGATAAGCTGTTTGGCAAACTTCTGAGATCGCCTTCGATCCAACTGACTTCATCCGCCAGCGGAAACACAAAGATTTCGCTGAATTCCACTGATTTCAGCATAAGTTCTTCAGTCCAATAGCGCCAATCGGTAATGATGATTCGGTCGTTAACCGTTTTTTCTATTACGCGTTCCGCTTTCTGCAAAATGAGCTGAGACAAATCGATCCATTCGTTCAAATAACGCAGCATGTCAAAAAAGCGGTCTTTGTTAATATCCAATTCACTTAATAAGGAAGAGCATTTTTGATGGCGGCTGTTTCTAAATTTTTCAGAAAAACTGGCTGATAGAATGGCGCTTACTTCATCAAACATTGCCACGAACTTGGTAAACAGCGATTCTAACTTCAATAATTCAGGAACAGTTGAGAATCCGGTCCGGTCCGCTACTTCATAGAGTTTTGAAAACAATTGCTGTTCATCGTAAAGTCCCAACTGGCCAAAAATATACTTCCATTGTGTATAAACAAAGGTTTTTTCGTGTTGAGCCACGGCGGCTTGAACAACTTGATGAGCTTCATCCCAAATAAATGCTCCTACATTATCCAAAATTGCCGGATTGGGCATCCGTTGATTTAATAAAAAAGAATGATTCGTTACAATTATGTGCGCTTCTTTGGCTTGCATCAGGGCATTTTCGTAATAATCATAACGCTTTTCCTGTGGTGACAACCTTCTTAAATGCGATCGGCGAATTTTATCGAGCAAAAACTGGCCGCCGCTTGAAACGTTCAATTCATTCAAATCACCAGTTTCAGTAGAGGTTAACCAAATCAATACTTGCATAATGGTAAACGTTTCATCATAGGATTCATCGTCACCTTGCAACAATTCCGCAAACCGCGTCAAATCAATATAATGCCCCAAGCCTTTGATCAACGCGATGCGAAGAGGCGCCCCAATGACTCTTTCAACAATTTTCCCTTCATTTTGCAGCAATTGATCTTGCAAATGGGTGGTATAGGTACTAATGACGACTTGCTTGCTTTGAGCAAAAGCAAACTCTGCCGCCGGCAGCAGATAGGCAATCGTCTTTCCCATGCCGGTGGAAGCTTCGATGACCATTTCACCATTTTCCTGAAGAGCGTTTTGAATAGAGTTCATCATATCGATTTGGCTTTGCCGCCGTTCAAAATTAGGAAATGCCTGTTCCAGGCGCTCTTCCCAGTTGCCCGATACCGTTTCTATCGGGCCAAGCTCAGAAGTTCTTTTCTTGTTTTTCAACGGAATGCCGTTGAAGCGGTCAAACAAATCAGGTTGTGCATTCCTTTTTTTCTGCATCAATTCGAATACAAGACGGGACAAATCCGACTTTAACTGGAATGAGCGTTTGTGCAAATGCGCCAAGGTATCATACGGAAGCTTTTCCATGTCTTCTTGGGCACGGAGAAACAGATGCGCAGTGGCAATTGCGTCATCATCTGCCCGGTGTGCGCTTGTCAGTGGAATGCCAAGTTCTGCTGTAATGTCCTGCAATTTATAGCTGAACGCTGTCGGGTACATCAAGCGCGTCAACTCCACTGTGTCCATTGCCAAACCATGCCATTTCGGGAGCCCGCTCCGTTTCAGTTCAGCTTGTAAAAAATTCAAATCAAAATTTGTATTGTGCGCCACAAAAATGGCGTCCTGCAATTTTTCGAAGATGGTTTCAGCAAAAGCTTCAAATGGAGGAGCCGTTGCCACATCCTTATCCGAAATATTCGTTAAATCTTGAATAAACATCGGAATTTTTTTTCCGGGATTAACAAATTTCGTATATGTATCAACAATAACACCATCTTCAATCGTCACGAGCGCTATCTGAATAATCCGGTCACCTTTTGCAGGGGAATGGCCCGTTGTTTCAATATCGACAACAACATATTTTTGCGTATTCATCAAAATCCCTCTTTCTAAGGTGATTCTCTCTTAAAAATTGTACCATACCGTTCAGCCATCCGTCTTTTGGCGACAAGACAAATTCGGCTTCGACTTGGCGTTAGCCATAAAATAGACACGCTGTGCCCATAGACAGAACCATTAAAAAAGCCTCCAAAAAAGGAGGCCGTTTTTCACATAATAGTCGCTTCGGGTTCATAATGGATAATTTCACGAATCGTATTGTCTTCGTTCATGATCGCGACAGTCGGTTTGTGATTGCGTGCATTCTCATCCATCACGTAGCCGTAAGTCAGAACGATGACGATATCCCCTTTTTGAACGAGGCGGGCAGCTGCGCCATTGACACAAATAACACCGCTGCCTCTTTCTCCAGCAATGATATATGTTTCAAATCGTGCGCCATTATTGTTATTGACCACATGGACTTTTTCGTTCGGCAGCATTCCTGCGGCGTCCAGCAAATCTTCATCAATCGTTATGCTTCCGACATAGTTAAGGTCGGCTTGTGTTACAGTCGCACGATGGAGTTTGGCATTTAGCATCATTCGCAACATTTTCAGTTCCCCTTTAAGTTTATGATGACGTTATCAATTAAACGTGCTTTTTCAAATTGTACAGCAAGCGCCAAAATGGCCTCTTCTTCAATTTCTTTTGTCAGCGTAGGATAATCATGCAATTCAATATAATCAATTTTCCCCGACACATGCTTGTTTAAGTATGCATCCATTTCCGGAAGCGGATTTTTCCCTTCAAGCACGAGATTTTTGCCTAATTGCAGTGCTCGGTGCAAATGCGGGGCTTCCCTGCGCTCTGCCTCGCTCAAATAGACATTACGTGAACTTTTTGCAAGACCATCCGCTTCCCGGACAGTTTCCCCTCGGCGAATCACCAGCGGAAAATTATAATCTTCTACAAGCGATTCGATAATCGCCAACTGCTGCGCGTCTTTTTTGCCAAAATACGCCCGGTCAGCTTCTGATAAATGGAATAGTTTTGTCACGACTTTCAAAACCCCGTCAAAGTGGCCAGGGCGCTTCGCGCCACAGAGTACATTCGCTTGTGCACCGACGGAAATCGAAATTTGCGACTCACGTGGATACATTTCCGCAACGGAAGGAGCGAAAATAACGTCGGTCCCAGCGGAAGCCGCTAACTGTTGATCGCGTTCCATATCACGGGGATACCGGTCGAAATCTTCATTTGGTCCAAATTGTGCAGGGTTTACGAAAATGCTCATAAGCACCTTGTCGTTTTCTAGTTTTGCTTTTTCCACTAAAGACAGATGTCCTTCGTGAAGAAAGCCCATCGTCGGGACAAGCCCAATCGTTTGTCCGGAATTTTTCACTTCCCGGACCCAGCTTTTCAGTTCTTCAACTGTTTGAACCGTTTGCATACGTTCTCTCTCCTTTTTGGAGCAAACCATATAAAAAGCCCTTCTGTCGCTAAAAAAGGACAGAAGGACAGAAAAGTCATTGTAGGTTTCCTCCGTCCCTGTCTAAAAGATCAAGGCAGAATTATAAGATTAAATTTCTCAATCATTTGGTTTGGGTGCAGTTCGCATGCGATACTGCCCACTAATCACACTATACCAGAACCGTTGAAAAAAAACCAAATATCAATTTTTCATTTCAATATCGGCCGAGTATATGCCATGAAGCTTGCCGTCTGGTGTGCGCAATTGCAGAACGCCGTCATCGGTAATGCCTTCCGCAATTCCTTCGAGCGTCTCTTTTGCCATCCTGGCGCGGACCGAACGGCCGATTGTGGAGGAATAACCTTCCCACATCACCTTCAGCAAGCCAAATCCTTGTTCAATATACAAATTTGTATATTGTTCTAAGTGAAAAAGAAGTGAACGGACCAGTTCTTGTCGATTCACCTCTTGCCCGCTTGCCATTTTCAAGGAAGCTGCAATATCTTGGACTTCAGGACTGAAATCTTCTAGTACTTGATTGACATTCATGCCGATGCCGATGATCAGCGCTTGAATGCCATCCGCATCCGACTGCAATTCTGTCAAAATGCCTGTGCACTTTTTGCCATTCAGTAATATATCATTCGGCCACTTGATTTCGGGCTTCAATGCAGTTACTTCTTCAATGGCTCGCACAACTGCAACAGCTGCCACCAGCGTAAACTGCGGCGCTTTTTGAGGAACTACATCCGGGCGCAGAATCACGCTCATCCAGATGCCTTTCCGTGGAGCTGAATCCCATTTTCGCGCAAGCCTTCCGCGGCCCTCCGTTTGCTTTTCAGTCAAAACGACCGTTCCGTCCGCCGTTCCCTCTTGCGCAAGTTTGTGCGCCAGAATTTGAGTGGATGGACAAGATTCAACATACTCCATGACTTTCCCGATTTTCGAGGTTTTCAACAGCGGCTGGATAATGGTCGGTTCTAATGTATCTGGCACGTTTTTTAAAATATAGCCACGTTTTTTTATGGATTCGATGGAATACCCTTCTTCTTCCAATTCCTTTATATGCTTCCATACAGCTGTTCTGGAGATGTTGAATTCATCCGCCAAACGCTGGCCGGAAAGTGCTTCCCCTTCCGCTTCCATCAGTCGCTTCGCTAATTTATGCGTGACGGTGATATTCATGTAAAAACCATTCCTTTATTTGTTCTTTGTCGTTCTGCAAAAAACCTGTAACAATTTGCCGCTCCATGTCCAAAATCCATTTTTTTAGCCATGGCCCTTGCTTTTCTCCGCTCCATTGCATCAAATCATCACCGGTTGCCGACAGCTCTTTTTTCGATTGGATAGGCAGTTGTTTTTTCTCCAAGAGGATGTCTATATTCTTTTGAGTCAAACAGGAAGCAATATCAAGTTCCCTGGTTGAAAAGGCATAATATGTCCAAGCGTCCCATGCATCCGTTCGCGCCGCTTCTAAGGATTTCGCCATCAGCCGCTTTTCTTCGTTGGAAAATTTATAACCCCGTAATTGCTCCACTTCTTTTTCATGAAAATAGAGCATGAAGCTCCAGCCCAGTAAATGATCTCCAGTCGCTTTGTAACGTGACCAGTCCAGATGAAATAAATCACCTGACGGCAAAAAGGCGGTCAAACCTGAATCGATTAAATACTCCATGCTGCGGGCTGTATTGTTGTTGACAAAGATTTTATCAATTTCTGATTTGATGCGCTCAACTGCAATGGACTGAATCAAATGGGATTGTTTGCGAATCGATGCCAACGTTGCCCCATCAATTTCAAAATCAAGCTGACCCGAAAAACGGACTGCCCGCAACATGCGCAAGGCATCTTCCTGAAAGCGGCTTTCGGGATTCCCTACAGCTTTTATGATTCTTTTTTCCAAGTCTTTTTTTCCGCCAAACGGATCAATAATGTGCAAGTCTTCCGCCATGGCCATGGCATTGATGGTGAAATCACGCCGTTTCAAATCTTCTTCCAGCGATTGGACAAATTCCACAGAATCCGGCCGGCGCTTGTCTGAATACAAGCCATCCGTCCGATAGGTCGTAACTTCAATGCCATCGCCGTCAAGCAGCACCAGTACCGTTCCATGTTGAATTCCGGTATCGACAGTGCGCTTGAATAATTCTTTAACTTTTGAAGGGGTTGCGTTTGTGGCTACATCCCAATCATCCGGCTGTTTGCCGAGCAAAAAATCACGAACAGCTCCTCCGACCATATAGGCTTCATACCCAGCTTCTTCTAAAGTCCGGATAACTTGCACCGCAGTTTTCATGACTGCTCTCCCCTGTCAAGCAAGGTCTCATAAATGGCCTCATATTGCTCTAAAATAGCCGTTGAGTGAAAACGGTTTTTGACAGTATCTAATGCGCCTTGTTTCAACTGCTGATGCAATTCGGTGTTCGTTAATGCTTCTAATGCATATTTAGCAGCTTGTTCAACATCTCCCAGTTCAACTAAATAGCCATTGATGCCTGGTGAAACAATTTCAGGCATGCCGCCGATGCGCGCTCCGATGCCAGGAACGCCACAAGCCATCGCTTCCAGCAAAACAAGCCCGAATGCTTCTTTTTCCGAAAGAAGCAGCTTTAAGTCACATATATTATAAAGCTCGGACAAATTATCTCGTTTTCCAAGGAACAGCACATGTTCTTCTATGCCAAGTTCACGGACTTGTTGGACCACTCTGCCCATCTCAGGACCATCGCCAATTAACAGCAATTTAGCTGCTACTTGTTTTTGTACGCGATAGAAAGTCTCTACTACATCCACAACCCGTTTTACTTTCCGGAAATTGGAAACATGGACAACGACTTTCTCATCTTCCTGAATGCCGAATTCTTCTTTCAAGCTTCCTACGTCTTTTAAACGGTATTCCCGTTCGTCCACAAAATTATAAACCGTTTGAATGGCCATATCCGGGTCAATCATTTCATATGTTTGCTCTTTTAATGAATCCGAAACAGCTGTGACGACATCTGATTTTTCGATACCGTAGCGAATGGCTTCTTTTAAAGAGGAGTCTGTCCCAAGAACCGTAATGTCGGTTCCATGGAGTGTGGTGACGATGCCGATGTCAGCACCGGCCATATCCCTGCCAAGAATTGCACAGACGGCGTGAGGAATGGCATAGTGGACATGCATCAAGTCCAGTTTTTCGTTTTGGATCACTTCCGCTATTTTAGTGGCAAGGGCGATATCATAAGGCGCATATTGGAACACCGAATAGCTGTTGACATCAACTTGATGGCTATAGATATTGGGATAATTCCGGTTCAATCGGAATGGCGTGCTTGAAGTGATAAAGTGGACTTCATGCCCTTTTTCTGCAAGCATTTTTCCTAATTCTGTCGCTACGACCCCGGATCCTCCCACTGTCGGATAACACGTGATGCCGATTTTCATTTTTCGCAAAGCTGTTCCTCCTATCCTCTCCGCCCGCGAATCAATCGCCAGTCAACAAATCCTTCTGATAGGCCTTTCAACAACACTTCCGCTGTCCCCATATTTGTTGCAAGCGGCACGCCGTAGACGTCGCATAAGCGGATTAATGCCGTGACATCGGGCTCATGTGGCTGCGCGGTCAAGGGATCACGGAAAAAGATGACCATGTCCATTTCATCTTGCGCAATCATTGCACCGATTTGCTGATCCCCACCAAGCGGACCAGAACGGAAAAGAGTCACAGGAAGGTCAGCTTCATCAATGACGCGCTTTCCTGTCGTCCCTGTCGCATAAAGCGAATGCTCTTTTAAAATCGGCTGGTAAGCTATGACAAATTGAACCAAGTCATCTTTTTTACGGTCATGGGCAATTAACGCGATTTTCATTCCATCTTCCCCTTTAGTCGATAATATGTTCAAGGCCATACACGAGTTCTTTCAAATCCATAACGGTTTTTACAGAAAGTACTACGCCAGACATAAAAGAACCGCGGTTAAACGAATCGTGGCGGATTGTCAAAAGCTGGCCTTCACCTCCAAGGAGTACCTGCTGGTGGGCAACGAGGCCAGGCAGCCGGACACTGTGGATGCGCATGCCATCATAATCAGCGCCTCTTGCACCTTGGATCGTTTCTTTTTCTTTCGCGTGACCTTGACCATGCGACTCACGCACTGAGGAAATCAGATTGGCTGTCTTCAACGCCGTTCCTGACGGGGCATCCAACTTTTGATCATGATGCATCTCTATGATTTCAACGTCCGGCAAATACTTAGCTGCCTGCTCGGCAAACTTCATCATTAATACAGCGCCAATAGCGAAGTTTGGTGCGATAATGCAGCCCAGTTCCGCTTTTTTCGCAAGAGTTTTCAATTCTTCCAGTTCTTCATCCGTGAAGCCGGTTGTCCCGACAACCGGCCGGATATTGAGCTCCAAAGCTTTTTTCGTATGTTCATAAACCGATTCAGGCGACGTTAAATCAACAAGAACATCCGGTTTTGTTTTTTTATGCAGTTCTGTTATATCAGTAAAAATTGGCGCCCCATAAGACGGCGGAAAAAGGTTGGTATCTTCAAGCGTTTTGCCGACATTTTTATAATCCAGCACTGAAACCAATTCCATATCCGGATTTTTCATAATTGTATGTACAGCTTCTTGGCCCATTCTGCCTCTCGCTCCTGCAATCGCTACGCGTATCGTCATTCTGCTTCATCCTTTCTCGTCCAGCGGTCTTTGTCCCGTGTATTGAACTTGTGCATGACCCGGTCATGCGCCTTTTCCAAATCAATCTCCATTGAATTCGCCATACAAATCAAGACGAAAAGCAGATCGCCCATTTCATCCTCAATGCTTTTTTCTTCTTCAGTTGCTTTCTTTTTCTTTGGGCCGTGTACATGAATCACTTCGCGTGCCAGTTCACCCAGTTCTTCGGTAAGCCTGGCAAGCATTTCCATCGGCTCAAAATAGCCTTCTTTAAACTGTCCGATATATTGGTCCACTTCTTGTTGAAGTTCGTTCATCGTTTTATGTCCAGCCATTTCATCACACTCCTCTTTTCATCGTAAAGAAAATGGTGGATGTTGTCAAAATCCTTCTTATAGCAGATAATACAAGAGTTGAAGAATGGATAGGGGTTGATCTTTTGCTAAAAGGACTGCAAATTAAAAACATTTTCTTTATTTTGATCGGTGCTGCAATTTATAGTTTTGGCTTTGTCCACTTTAATATCCAAAACGAATTGGGCGAAGGCGGATTTGCGGGCATCACGTTAATTTTATTTTTCCTGTTTCAATGGGATCCTGCATTGATGAACTTATTGCTAAACATTCCTTTGTTCTTCATCGGCTGGAAACTGCTCGGCCAAAAAGTATTTCTTTACACCATTATCGGAACAGTTGCTGTGTCTGTGTTTTTAAAAATTTTCCTCGTTTATGAAATTCAGATCAATCTGCATGAAGATTTGTTCCTGGCCACTTTGTTTGCAGGAGTCTTTGTCGGCATTGGCCTCGGCATCATTTTCCGCTACGGAGGAACTACTGGCGGTGTTGATATTATTGCACGCCTGGTCCAGAAATACAGCGGATGGAGCATGGGCAAGACGATGTTCTTGTTCGACGCAGTCGTGATCGTCTTGTCGCGCTTAACATTTTTGGATAACCGTACAATGATGTATACATTGGTTGCCGTTTTTGTCGGCGCCCGAGTCATCGATTTTGTCCAGGAAGGCGCTTATTCTGGACGCGGTGCTTTGATCATTTCCAATTACCAAGAAGAAATTGCCAGGCGCATTGCAATCGATATGGACCGGGGCATTACGATTCTTCGGGGTTACGGGCATTTTACGAAAGAAGAACGCGAAGTGCTATACTGCGTTGTCGCCAAAAACGAAATTGTCAGGCTGAAGAATATCATTAACAGCGTCGATCCGCATGCCTTTGTATCACTTATTGAAGTCCACGATGTTATGGGTGAAGGGTTTACACTGGATGAGCAGAAACAGCCGATCGGGTAATAAATTGATTTGGTACTTGTGAAAAATTAAGTTCTGCCTGCATCCTGTTGAAAATAAAAAAACCGGTCCGAAAAACTTCGGACCGGTTTTCATTATGAACGGTTCATGCCTGTGTAGATCAAAACCAAACGTGCCAACTCAAGAACAGCTACTGCAGTAGCAGCTACGTACGTCATTGCTGCAGCGCTCAATACTTTTTTCGCGTGTCTTTCTTCTTCATTGCGGATGATGTTATGTGCTAGCAACTGATCCATCGCACGGCTAGAAGCGTTAAATTCCACCGGCAATGTGATGATTTGGAACACAACCCCCGCAGCCAGCAGAACAATACCGATCAATAACGCACCGCTCCAAGCAGACAACAAACCGATCATGATGAAAATCCATGAAGCGTTTGATGATAAGTTGACAAGCGGTACTAAGCGATGGCGCAGACGAAGAAACGAATACGCTTCCGCGTCTTGGATGGCATGCCCCACTTCGTGCGCGGCAACAGCTGTGCCCGCAACCGAAGCTTCATGAAAGTTATGTGAGCTTAAAGCAACTATTTTCGTTAACGGGTTGTAATGGTCGCTCAACATTCCACGGCTTTCTACGACTTTTACATCGTGCAAACCGTTTTGGTCCAAGATAATACGGGCAACTTGTGCACCTGTATGGCCGGAAGTAGAACGGACTTTCGAGTACTTGCTATACGTTCTTTTTAGTTTGAACTGAGCCCAAAGCGGCAATGCAAGCAATAAAATAAAGTAAACGAGAAATCCCATATCTTATTTCCACACCTCTTTCTTACTATTTCATATCTTTATTTTACTAAGAAACGTCAGTATTGGTCAATTGATATGCTTTGTTCAGATGCGCAACATAGCAAGCGAACGCTATGCATCCAATTGACAGCCAAAATGTGAAATAACCGATTTGTGCACTATAATCGTTTAAACTGCTGTAAATCGGCATTTGGCCGAAGACATAATCGATGACATCATTATGCAGCGTCCAAACTGCAGTAAGTGCTACAGACCACCAGCCAAAGCGGTAATGGTCTATGTAAAGCACCGCTTGCAGCGCCATGGCAAAATGGGAACCGACGAGCATCCAGCCCATCCAGCCGATTTCGCCCACTTGCCACAATGTCAGCAAATTCATGACGACAGCCCACAATCCGTATTTGATCAGCGTAATGAATGCCAGCGCTTCAAACAGCGAACTCCGCTTGCCGAAAAGCCAAAGGCCTAACACAACCGTAAAAAACAAACTTGCAGTCGGGCTATCAGGCACGAATATCAGGAACTTTGGTTCCGTAATTTTGAGTTGCCATCCATACCATATGTATCCGTAGATTGTGCCAAGGAGATTCACGATAAACAATAAAAGCAAAAATGGACGATACATCAGCCATGCCGATAGATTTTGCAAAGAGGAGATCATCGTTTTCTTCCTTTCAGAGTAGTAAAAAAGAGCCGGTTTCCCGGCTCTTTTCACTTGTATTATTCAGATAATCCATCGATGAATTCAGCCAAGACTTGCAAGTCTTCTTCTGAACCTTCCCATGATGGCGGCATTTTTTGCTGGCCGTCTTCTTCAATACCGTTTACAGCAATTTGTGCAATTTCTTCAGCTGTATGTTCAGTATTGGTAAGTGCCGGTCCAACTGCGCCTTCCAAGTTATCGCCATGGTAGCT
>NZ_VOHC01000031.1:112342-197103 GCF_007859275.1 Planomicrobium sp. CPCC 101079
ATGATGGCGGCATTTTTTGCTGGCCGTCTTCTTCAATACCGTTTACAGCAATTTGTGCAATTTCTTCAGCTGTATGTTCAGTATTGGTAAGTGCCGGTCCAACTGCGCCTTCCAAGTTATCGCCATGGCAGCTGATACATGCCGAACCTGAGTAGATTTCGTATCCAGGGTCGCTTGTATCGATTTGCACTTCCTCAACGATTTGGCCTTGTGCCTCAGCAGCTTCCCAGTCATGGTTTACTACAGATTCCCAAGTCAAGTAACAGATAGCAGCTACTGCCAAAAGTCCGAATGCAACTGGCAACGGGCGTTTTGATAGGCGGCGTTCAGGGCCTGGGTCCAAGAATGGTGCAAGCATCAGAGCCCCAAATGCAAGCCCTGGCATAATGATTGCTCCGACGACATTGAACGGGCCGGAAGCAAATTGATATTTTAACAATTGGTATAAGAATAAGAAATACCAGTCTGGCAATGGAATATAGCCTGTGTCTGTCGGGTCTGCCTGGCCTTCAAGAGGCGAAGGGTGCGCGACAGTCAAAAGCAAATATCCAATCAAGAAAACAGCACCAATCATCCATTCTTTCAAAAGGAAGTTGGGCCAGAAAGCTTCTGTTTTACCAGGGTATTCGGAATAATCTTTAGGGATATTCGGTTTACGGTGCTGTAAACCAGGTACACGAGAATCCCCTACGAACTTCATCCCTTTTCCGCGATGCATAGTGTCCCCTCCTTTATAAATCCTCAGGTCCGCTAAATTTTAAAGCGGGCCTGAAATACCTTGTCTTCTGATCATGATAAAATGCGCGCCCATCAACCCAAGTAATGCGGCAGGCAAGAAGAATACATGAATCGCGAAGAAGCGAGTTAAAGTTTGTGCACCGAGAATGGTTGCATCCCCGGCAAGCAGAACTTTGATCAAACCGCCGATAACTGGTACAGAAGCGGCAATTTCAATTCCTACTTTTGTTGCAAATAATGCTTTCATATCCCATGGAAGCAAGTAGCCTGTGAAGCTGAGTCCTAAGATAACGCCGAATAGCAATACGCCGACGATCCAGTTCAATTCACGAGGTTTTTTGTAAGCTCCTGTAAAGAATACACGTAGTGTATGAAGGAAAATCATTACAACTACAAGCGAAGATCCCCAGTGATGCATCCCGCGCACGATTTCTCCAAAAGCAACTTCATTTTGAAGATAATAAACCGACTGCCAAGCATTTTCAATATCAGGCACATAATACATGGTTAAAAACATACCGGATAAGATCTGGATTACTGTGATGAAGAATGTTAATCCTCCGAAGCAGTAAACAAATGCCGAGAAGTGGTGTGCGGGGTTTACGTGTTCCGGTACTTCATGGTCAGCTATATCACGCCAGATCGGCGTGATGTCCAAGCGCTCATCAACCCAATCATATAACTTGTTTAGCACTGGTGTCGTACCCCCTTAAACTATTAAATTAAACTGTTTGCTTTTACTGCACCGATAGCAAGAAAGCCGTCTCGTTCTTCAACAGTGAATTCATCGAGCGGTCCAAGCGGCGGTGTTCCTGGAACGTTTTGGCCATTTTTTTCATAACGTCCGGCGTGGCATGGGCAGAAAAATTGGCTCGGGTGTTCTGGGTCAGCTGCCCAGTTCACTGTACAGCCTAAATGCTTGCAGACAGGTGAGAGAGCGATAATTTTGTCGCCTTCTTTGTACACCCATGCAGAGCTTGTCACTTCCGAAGTGTACCATGCATCAACTTGCTCGTAAGCAAAGTCAACACGAACTGGCTCTTCAGATAAATCAGCCACTGCTTGGTCAGTCAATACGAAATCCCCAGCTGTATTCTCTTGGAGAATTGGGTCTACCGCAAAACGAATCATCGGCATTAGCATTCCCGCTGCCATGAAACCACCAACGCCTGTTAAAGTATAACCTAAAAATTGACGTCTTGATACACGATTGTTACTCATCCTTTTCCCCCCTCTAACATTCAAGGTCAGTCCAATGGACATACTCATTCAAATATAATTACTAGGACAACCTAATGATATATCAATAAAAAGTGCAGGTCAATATTGCATTCAATCTATTGTGTAGCTATTGAGATACTTTGTGAACATTTCATGAAGGCTTTGTCCACTCTTTTGTAAAGAGCGGAAGCACTTGCCGCAGCTGGTCTTCCATGACGGAATTCCGGAATCTTTGATCCATGTTTTCAATAGGAATAGCAGGCAGCCACAAGACATTTTCCAGGCTGTCAATCGTGCGCCAAGCAGCATCTGTCGTCAGATAAAAAACATGCTTGAACTCTGCCTCCTGCAACTCCTGGTTCATTTCTTCTGCAATCCGTTCCCGGTCCGCTTTTTTGGCATAAGAAATAGGCGGAAGCAAAAGTATCCGCCCTTTAAATTGTTTTTCTAGTAAAGCGGTTAATGATTGCAAATACTCCGATGCGCTTGCGCTTCTCTTAACACCTTCAGTGCTCAGATCGACTTCAAGCAATGGCACAATCGCCGTGTCAACATACTCTTTCTGTTGGATGAACTGATCCATATCTTTGCCGATAAAATACATACGTATTATTCACTCTCCGTTTTTTTCATAGATTTAACCGAATGAAGCAACTCGGACAACTTAAAGAATCTTTCCCGGTCATTTGCATCGAGTGCTTCGTCGATTTGCTTTAATATTGATTCCTCTTGAAAAGCGGACATGCTTTCTTCCAACACCTTCTCCGCGACTAAACGGTCCTGATCGTTATAGGAGGCATTTTGGGGCATATACGGATTTTCCTCCAAAACGGACAAATAAAGCGGAGAAGGCGGGCGGTTCGGGAAGTTCAATTGCACATACAACTCTTCCTCAGGATTGAGGCGGAGGTCATGGAAAGACTTTTCTGCGTCAGCCGTCATCAGATTTCCTTTATAGAAACGGAACGGAATTTCCTTCGACTCTGTCGAGGACATGACCATAGCGCGAGGGCAGTAATGCGCTTCTTCCACAAAATGAGTTTTTTCGAGCAAATTCTCGTTGCTCAGCATGTAATTGAGAATCCAGATGCATTCCCTTCTTTTCATCTTATAGGACTGCAAAAACCACCGGACAAACTGCTTTTTTTCTCCCACTGAAACCGATGCGGTCATGTTTACTCCTCCTTTCATTCCACAGACTGTTGCCAATCGAACCATTCAGGATTGTTTGGCTGCAGGCTCTGTAGCTTTTTAATAATTTCGAGGGCACGTTCCCGTTTTCCTTCTTCAAGCAAAAAGCGAGCGTACTTTTCAAGAAAATCCGGATCATCGGAAAATGCCGGATACGCTTTTTCAAAATAAGCAGCGGCCTGGCCAAATTGCTCGGTGCGCGCGTAAGAATCTGCAATCAATGGATACAGGCCGGCCCAGTCGTTTTCGTTTGCGACTACCGCTTCCGTCAACTCAAGAACATCATCGTCCATCTCTTCCGCATGAAAATAGGACACTAGAGTGAAAATAGCTTCCATATATTCTGGATCAAGCGCTATGGCCTGCCGCAAATAGTCGACGCCGGTTTCTTTTTCGCCTAACTTAAGCGCTAGCTTGCCAGCGAACAAATACAGCTCTTTTTCGTATTCGTTCCGGGCGATGCCCTCTTGGATTGCTTTGTAAGCACCTTTATAATCCTCCGCCATATTTAAACTTTGGGCGCGCAGGAAATAAGCCGAGAAATAATCCGGGTCTATTTCAATAAGCTCTTCTAGCCAGCGGACAGCCAGCTCGTATTGCCGGGTCTGGAATGCAGCAAAAGCAGCTCCGAACAAAACGTCTGGTTGTTTCAAATCGTCCAGCGCCTCATTGTAGTATGGCAGAGCTTCTTCATAAGCCGCTCCTGCACTGTATACTTCAGCCAGCCGCTCAGACAAGTTGACACCTTCTAGTTCGACTTTTTGTTCTTTCAAATCCTGGTAAATTTTCGCCGATTCCAAATAACGCCCGGAATCCAAAAGCAGCTCCGCTTTGGCCTGCATTAATAACGGCTCATCCGGCAATAGCTCTATAGCTTCGTTCAAGCGGCTTTCCGCCGCCTCAAGAAGTCCCTGCAACTGGAACAAATCCGCCAGCGTCACCAGCGCCTGCGGGTATAATTCGTCGTCTTTTAATATTTCCATCAAGGCGTTCAGCGCTTCATCTTCCCGGTCCGCTTCAATCAGCATATTGGCTTTGTCGATTGCCAGCTGCGCTTCTTCCGGAAAAATATATTGCAGGTGCTCTAACACTTTGATCGCTTCTTCCACAAAGCCAATCTCCGCAAACCACTCCGACAAACCGTATTGTTCATCAGGGTCGCCGCTCAATAAATATTGGTCCAACAAAGAATTGACCGATGCCATGTCCCCTTGTTCAACCGCTTTTTGGATGTCTTTTATGTTTGCCATGCTATCACCTATTCTTTTTCAATTTCCTCTTCTAATCCTACACGAAAGCTATGGCTAAGCATAATAAAAACCCCCCTTTCGGAGAGTTAGTTTAGCAATGAATCCAATTGTTCCACAAAGCCGGGATAAGAAACCGATATACACGCCGGATTATCGATAATAACATCGCTTGAAGCAATAAGCGCAGCTACCGCTTCCATCATGCCAAGCCGATGGTCGCCGTAAGATTTCACGATACCGCCTGTCAATGGCGTCGGCCCCTGGATAATCATGCCATCTTCGGTCGCTTGAATATCAGCGCCCAGTTTTGCCAGTTCCGAAACAACTGCCGCTATCCGGTCTGTTTCCTTAACGCGCAGCTCTTCTGCATCTTTAATGACCGTTGTGCCATTGGCCTGTGTCGCAATTAATGCAATCAGCGGTATTTCATCAATTAGCCGCGGAATCAAGTCGCCGCCGATTTCAATCCCTGATAAAGCAGAAGAACGAATCGTCAAATCGGCTGCAGGTTCTCCTGATACTTGCCGTTCTTCCACATCAAAATCTGCCCCCATCTTTTTAATAACATCTAAAATGCCGGTGCGGGTCGGATTGGTGCCGACATTTGTCAATCGCACGCTGCTATTTGGGGTGATGAGCGCTGCGCCAATCATAAATGCAGCGGATGAAATATCTCCTGGCACTTTAACATGGCTGGCCGTAAGGGTTTGCCCACCTTCGATTTCGATGGTTCCATCATTTCTTGAAATCGCTGCACCAAAATGTTCAAGCATGATTTCAGTATGGTCCCGGGAAGCGACAGGTTCCGTAACTCTTGTTCTGCCTTCTGCTTTCAATCCAGCGAGCAAAATTGCCGACTTTACTTGAGCGCTGGCAACAGGCAAGGTATAGTCAATCGCTGTCAGCCGGGTCCCTTGAATAGCAAGCGGCGTGAACTGGCCGCCGCGGCGCCCGCGGATATCCGCTCCCATCAGGCGAAGCGGGTCAATGATTCTTTTCATCGGGCGTTTTGCAATCGATTCATCACCTGCCATGACAGTGTGAAAAGAAGTGCCGGCAAGGAGGCCAAGCATTAGGCGGGTTGTGGTGCCAGAATTTCCGGTATCCAATACTTCGGCAGGCTCTTCCCACGAGCTTTCGCCGCCGCTCGTAATGGTCACTTTGTCGCCATCTAGATTGATTTCCACTCCAAGCTTGCGGAAACAGCTGATGGTGCTTAAGCAATCGTCCCCGAGAAGGAAGCCTTCTACTGTCGTTATGCCAGCTGCCATTGCACCAAACATGATTGAGCGGTGGGAAATGGATTTGTCTCCCGGTACTTGAATAGTCCCCATCAAAGAAGGGGTTGAGTAAGATAAAGTTAAAGCCATCGCGCAAACGTCCTTTCAGGAGATATATGAATCGTAAGAAGTTCTTCGGTCAAAGCATTGTTTGGCGCGTTCACGGTCTTCCGCTGTTTGAAAACTGATCACCAAAATTCCGAAAACGTCTTCGCGCGTTTCCAATATACGAATATTGACAATACTGATGCTTTCCTCGGCCAAGTAACCCGTCAGTTCTGAAATGATTCCCGGTACGTCAGGAACATCGATATGCAAATCGAAAACGGAATAGAGCGCACCGCTTACAGCGATTGGAAGCTCATCGCGCACATCTTTTGCCTGCTTGAAATACTGCTGAATAGAATCAGGTTCGTTCGCTTCTAGCAAGTGTTTCAATTGATTCATTTCATTCATCCAATTGTCTAATTGGTGAATGATCATGTTATTGTTTTGAGTGGTAATATCGCGCCACATTTCAGGATTGGAAGAAGCGATTCGTGTTGTGTCCCGGAAACCACCGGCCGCCAGCTGGCGGACAAAAGGATTTTCTTTTTCTTCTTTTTCCAATTGATGGACTAGCGAAGCGGCAATCAAATGAGGAAAGTGGCTGACTATCGCAGTCAAATAATCGTGTTGTTCCGCCGGCAAAACCTCAATTTTCGCCTTAGTGACAGACAATAACGATTTCAGTTTTGCAACAGCTTCTTCATTTGCTTTCTTAGAAGGCGTCAGAATATAGAATGCATTTTCAAACAACAGATCTTTTGCCGCCTCCACTCCGCTTTTATGAGAACCCGCCATAGGGTGGCCTCCGATGAATGGTTTGTCCAAAAGATTGGCCGCTTCCATTATTCTCAGCTTCGTGCTCCCGGTATCCGTTAAAATCACTTCTTCTTTCAGTTCCCAGAAGCGGCTTTGCTCCATTAGTTTAAGAGTAGCTCCAACAGGCGTAGCAAAAACAATTACATCTGCATCCCGCGCTGCACTTTCTAATGTCGGAGGTGCACTATGTATAATTCCCATTTTATAAGCTTTTCGCTGAGTCATTGGATCGGCATCATAACCGGCAATATGGACTTCCTTATGCCGTTGAAGCGATTTTGCAAGCGACCCGCCGATTAAACCAAGGCCGATAATCAAAACATGTTCATTCATGCTTGGCCCACCTGGTTATTCTTCACCAAATCCGGCCGGAGTTTGACCGCTTCATTCATAAAAATATGTTGGATATCTTTTTGTTTTACTTCTGTATTGACATGCATCATTACACGAATACACATAGGCAGGCTTCCGGGAACATTCATCTCGTGCGTGCACATGACTGGAACATAAGTCCAATTCTCCAATGTCCGAACTGCTTTGGCCGGAAAAGCGGAAGAAACATCGGGAGTCGTGGATATAATCACCGATGCAACTTTTTCGGGATCAATGTTGTTTGCCTTTACCATTTCAACTACCAGCTTTTTTGTTTCTTGCAGAATTTCTTCCGGCTGGTCTTTGGTTACCGTAATTGCGCCTCTAACTCCACGGATCATTCAAACTCCTCCTATCATTGTACAAAGTTCTAAATACGCCGTCTCGGCTCTATTTTCATCAATCGTTTCAAGAAACGGGGCCCCCGTTTTTTCCAGCAGCACAAAACTTAAAGACCCTTTAGAAGATTTTTTATCTTTTTTCATAAAAGGAAGGATTTTCTCGAATTCCACTTCTTGCAGTTTTTGAAGAGGATAGTCATTTTCTCTGCACCATACGATAAACTCATTCAACTGGGGATGGTTCGACAAATGCAAGGCATAAGCCATGCCCAACGCTACTGCTTCGCCGTGCGTAATCTTCCCATAACCCAAATGGCCTTCTAACGCATGGGCAAGTGTATGCCCGAAATTCAAATATTTTCTCACGCCGCTTTCAAATTCGTCTTCCTCGACAATCGCCGCCTTAACAGCAATCCCTTTTTCAAGATGTGCTGCAATTTCGTCATCTGACAGCAATCCAAAATCCGTTATCTTGAGCAGCTCAAGAAGCCAGCCCTCGTTCGAGATAAACGCATGCTTGATCACTTCGGCCATTCCGGAACGAACTTCATTAGGCGGCAGCGTTCGCAGAAGCTTTATATCATAGAGAACCGCTTTCGGTTGATAAAATGTGCCGATCATGTTTTTTCCTAGCGCATGATTGATAGCGGTTTTGCCGCCTACCGCACTATCATGGGCGAGGATAGTCGTCGGAATTTGGAAATACGGAATGCCGCGCATAAAGGTAGATGCAACAAATCCCGCTACATCTCCAATGGCTCCGCCGCCAAATGCAAGCAACAGCGATTTGCGGGAGCAGCCCTCTGTAAGCAAGAACGTGTGGCAGTCCATGAACGTTTCAACCGACTTTGCCTGTTCACCCGCCGGAACCGTCAGCACACTAACATTAAACTCTTGCAGATAGCCAAGCAAAAAGTCCAAGTGCAATTTGGCCACTTGAGCGTCTGCCACTACCACGATCCGGTCAGCGGCATCCAATATTTCCCGGTAATCTTCTATAAACAAGCTGAAAACCTCGTGTCCGATATGTACATTATAAGGGTGGTCGGCTTCGACGCGCAGTAGCTTCATCTTTAAAACTCCTTTGAATACTGTAAGTAATTCTGCAAATTTTCTTTCAGGCGCGGCAATTGGTCTGCATCGAACTGCTCCATTAAGGCGTTTGCGATTTCCCAAGCCACAACATGTTCGGCAACAATTGAAGCTGCCGGCACTGCACAGCTATCTGAACGTTCGATGCTTGCCTGGAACGGCTCTTTCGTTTCAATATCTATACTTTGCAGCGGCTTGTAAAGTGTCGGGATCGGCTTCATGACCCCTCGTACAATTATCGGCATTCCCGTTGTCATGCCACCTTCAAAACCGCCCAAATTGTTTGTTTTTCGACTATAGCCATTGTTTTCATCCCACAGAATTTCATCATGGACCTCACTGCCCGGTCTTCTTGCCATTTCAAAGCCGATTCCGAATTCCACGCCTTTAAATGCATTGATGCTCATGATTGCTCCCGCTATTTTCGCATCAAGCTTGCGGTCATAGTGAACGTAGCTGCCGATACCAGGAGGCATGCCTTCGACGATTACTTCGACAGTTCCACCGATCGAATCGCCATTTTTCTTCGTTTCATCGATCAAATCGGTCATTTTCTTCGTTGCAGTTGGATCTGCGCAATAGACCGCATCGTTTTCAACAATTTCCCGAATTTCATCTGCCGATTTTCCAAGATAGCTCTCCGGATTGACTTTAATGCCGCCAATTTCAGTAACGTGCGAGACAATCTTAATGCCCAATTCTGCGAGCAATTGCTTCGCAACAGCCCCGACTGCTACGCGTACGGTCGTTTCGCGCGCTGAAGAGCGCTCCAAGACGTTGCGCAAGTCCCTATGGCCATATTTAATGCCGCCGTTCAAATCAGCATGCCCCGGCCGAGGACGGGAGATCTGGCGTTTCACTTCATCTGCGTCATCTATTTCTTCAATCCCCATAATATTAGTCCAATGTTTCCAATCGTCGTTTTTCACGACTAATGCAACTGGCGAACCGAGCGTTTTACCGTGTCTAACGCCTGAGACGATTTCCACCGTATCTTTCTCGATTTGCATTCTTCTGCCGCGTCCATGGCCTCCTTGGCGCCTCTTCAACTCTTTGTTGATCGTCTCTGCTGTCAGCGGCATCAATGCCGGCAGCCCCTCTATGATAGCTGTCAATTGCGGTCCATGGGACTCTCCTGCTGTTAAATAACGCATGTACACTTTCTCCCTTCAACGTGCTAAAGTATTTATAGACCACTATAACATATCCTATTTGACCAATTCTATACGAAAAAAACAGATAAAACAAAACTATCCAAACAATCGTCTGGACAGTTTCCGGTAATTGGGATTTTTTCAATATAAAAAGGCAGACGAGAAGATCTCGCCTGCCTTTTTGGTCGGGATTAGTTTACCCAGTTGTTGATTGTTTTTTCGTATGATACCAATTCTTCTTCTTTGAAGAACAAGCCGATTTCGCGTTCAGCGCTTTCAGCTGAATCCGAACCGTGGATCATGTTTTTGCCGACAGTAACTGCGAAGTCGCCGCGGATTGTTCCTGGTGCTGCATCTTTAGGGTTTGTAGCGCCCATCATTTGACGTGCAGTCAAAATAACGTTCTCGCCTTCCCAAACCATAGCGAATACAGGGCCTGATGTGATAAAGCTAACCAATTCACCGAAGAAAGGACGTTCTTTGTGTTCACCGTAATGCTCTTCTGCCAATTCAGTTGGAATTTGCATCAATTTAGCACCAACTAAGTGATAGCCTTTTTTCTCGAAACGAGCAACAATTTCACCGATTACATTGCGTTGCACGCCGTCCGGTTTAACCATTAAGAAAGTTTTTTCCATTCCAAACACTCCTCTATTAAGAACTCGGGCAATTTGCCCACCCTAAAAAATACTAACATTGTCATACTATTTGTCAACTGCCCGGTTAAAACTTTCTTTTTCCGATAAAGAATGCGATGTTGCGCATTGTTTTATTAGCGGTGCTTTTTGGCAAATAAGCCAATTCTTTTAAGGCCTTATTCAGGTAACGTTCACTAATTGCCCGTGATTCTTTAATAGCCGGACTCTTGCGGATCCGCTGAACGATATACAGCCGCTCTTCATCTGTCAATTCCTTGTAGAGGCTTTCTTTAAGAAGCTGGTAAATCTCCTTGTCTTTGCGCGCAAACAAAACAGGCAAAGTAATATTCCCTTGTATAAAATCACTGCCTGCTGGTTTGCCTAATTCTTCATCCGTCGACGTGAAATCCAAAATATCATCAATAATTTGAAAAGACATGCCGATAAAATAGCCAAAGCGCCGTAAATGGGCCGCTGTTTTTTCATCGGTGCCTGATACTAACGCTCCAAGTTCACAGCTAGAAGAAATCAGCAAAGCCGTTTTGCGTTTAATGCGCCGCAAATAATCCCGCATGTTCTGATCCAGCTTGTACTTGTCTTCGATTTGGATGATTTCGCCCCGGCATACTTCAATCATTGTCTTTGATAAAATCTCATGAATATTCGGTATGTCGACTTTTGTTATATATTCCAAGGCGCGCGCCAGGATAAAGTCTCCAGTGTACATCGCTACGCTATTATTCCACTGCGCTTTGACCGTCAGCTGCCCCCTTCTCATCTCAGAGTCATCAATGACATCATCGTGAACTAACGAAGCCATATGAATCAACTCAAGCGGAACTGCCACTTGCTTCATGACATCAATGTTGTAATCTCCAAACTTTCCGGCAAGCAAAACAAAAACAGGTCGGATTCGTTTCCCTCCGGCCTGCAGTAAATGAAGAGAAGCGTCATTTAATAGGTGAGAATTGGAATCCACTGCCTGTTCTAGTTCTTTTTCAATCATTTCTAACTCCGGTTTAAGGTCGGAATAGAGCAATTTCAACTTCATCTTTTCCACTAAAAAACCTTCTCCCGCTATTTTACTTTTTTAATGCCTAAGTGAAGCGCAGCGGCTCCTCCAGTATATGGCTTGTATTTAACCTGTTCAAATCCGACTTGGGCAAAAAGTTTAGCCAGTTGTTTCATTCCCGGAAAACTTTTCGCTGACTCTTGGAGCCAAGAATATTCTTTATAGCTTTTAGCAAACAGTTTACCGAAAACCGGCATGATAAAACGGAAATACAGCCGGAAAAAAGGCTTGAAGAGCAAGCTTTCAGGCTGAGACGTTTCAAGACAAGCAATCATCCCGCCCGGTTTTAAAACACGGTGCATTTCTGATAGCACTTGACGATAATCAGGCACATTCCGAAGGCCGAAACCTATTGTCGCAAAGTCAAAAGAGTTATCTGGAAAAGGCAATGACATCGCGTTGCCTTGGATCAATTGAACTTGAGGCAAATCTTGTGTTTTTTCAATTCCAACATTGAGCATGTTTTGGCTGAAATCCAGGCCAACGACTTTTCCAGACTCACCAGTGGCTTTTGCCAAAGCTATCGTCCAATCAGCCGTTCCACAACACACATCGATAGCGGAAGCGCCAGGAGGAACTTGCATTTTATGCATCGTGTCACGGCGCCATTTATTATGTTGCTGAAAACTGATGACAGAATTCATCTGATCATAATTGCCGGATATTTTTTCAAAAACTTCATGTACTCGTTGTTCTTTTGTTTTCTGCATTTTAGTCATCCTTCTCGGGTTAGCTGCTCAGCTCTATGCTGGTGCGGGGTTATTTGATGGAGCATAAAATGTTTAAGTTCATAGTCAAATGCGTAACCATTGACACATTTCACAATTTGACTGTGCAAATGATCCAACTTATCAATCAGCCAGTTCTCGGTATGTAAGTCATTTTGCAATGACTGCTTTAATAATCTCAATACGTGTGTCTGGCCGTCCCGTTGCAAACATTCAAGCTCTTCCGCATAACGAAGATAATTCAATGCCAGTTTAGCTAGTGGTGTGTATTCGTCATAACCGTAGAAATCATAGAAAGCGGTCAAAAGCTCGGTCTCGATCACTTCTACCGTTTCATCTATATCTGCAATTGACTGGATCGTATCTTCGTAAAAAGAAGCTTTTTTTTCACTAACATGCACAATTGCGGTCGCTAATCTTTGAATAAGCGGAATGTTTTTCAAATTGGTCAGCATATAATAATAGATTCCACTATAAAAATCGCCCGCTAAAACCGTCAACTGCTGTTTTTTTGTTACTGGAGCATCCTCTTTGACTTGATCATGGGCGTGCAGGGCAGCATAAACGATCGATACTGTTTTTGCAGAGGCTTCTATTTTGCCTGACCATTGCTTACCGTCCAAAAAAGGCAATAGCAAAAAAAACAACCGCGTCTGCTCAACAGAGGGACCTGCAGTATATTTCTCGAGCGTCCGCTGTTGTACCGCTTTTAAAACGTCGATTTCCATGGAAGTTATTTTAGACTGTATTTGCTGTAGATTCATACTGCTTGCTCCATTCATGATTTCGACATACCACTTTAGTATATCACAGGCTCTACATTACCTTCATGTAATATAGCCTATTTTTTCGATTCGCTTTCCACGATGCCAAAAGCGGAATGCACTTCTGCTTTTCCACGTATTTTCATAGCGGAAGTATGTTCTGTGAATTGGGCGATCATCACTTCACCTTTATCCAGCTTCTCTGTATGATGAAATTTCGTGTCATTGCCACGCGTCAATCCGATGACATTGACTCCATCTTCTTGTGCCCGGATGATAATATACTCTGTCTGTGCCATTCACTTTCACCTGCTTTTAATAATTTAGTCCATCTTTATATAAGAAATGATTTCAGAACGTTTAACAGCGTCTTCTTCAAAGACTCCTCTTGACACAGCGGTAACTGTTTTAGCTCCTGGTTTTTTTATGCCTCTCATTGTCATGCACAAATGTTCGGCTTCAACCATGACAAAAACGCCGTGCGGATTTAATGTGTCCACTAATGAATCGGCAATTGTCGAAGTGATTCGCTCTTGAAGCTGAGGCCGCTTGGCGACCGTTTCCACAGCTCTTGCCAATTTGCTCAATCCGGTCACAACACCGTCACGTGGAATATATGCAACATGGGCTTTGCCGAAAAACGGAACCAAATGATGTTCGCACATCGAGTAGAACGGTATATCTTTTACGAGCACTAATTCCTCATGGCCTTCATGGAACACGGTTTTAAAAAATTCTTTCGGATCTTCGTTCAATCCTGAAAAAACTTCCGCATACATTTTCGCAACCCGTTTTGGTGTATCCCGTATGCCTTCACGTTCAACATCTTCTCCGACCGCTTCCAAAATCATGGCAACAGCTTTTTCAATTTTATCTAAATCTACGTTTTGCAACTCCATATCAATCACTCTGTTTCCTCCTGTTGAAAACATATCTATTTTACTTCTGGAATAGTGCAGTTAACTCTATACCAATACTGTTATATATGAACGCATACCGACATCATACAAGCGCTTGCTCATTTCTCACATGAATCGTAGCATATGGCGTTGGGATTGGCAAAATCGGAAGCTTAAAAAAAGAATGGCTTTTGCGGGAACTTGTCTCGCAAAAGCCATTCTATGTACATCACTGAAGATTATTTCACTGCGTCTTTAAGCGCTTTACCTGGCTTAAATGCAGGAATTTTGCTTGCAGCGATTTCGATTTCAGCACCAGTTTGCGGGTTGCGTCCTTTGCGAGCTGCACGCTCACGAACTTCAAAGTTACCAAATCCAATTAATTGCACTTTGTCACCTTGAGTTAAAGCATTTTGAATCGTTTCAAATGCAGCGTCAACTGCTTTAGCAGCATCCTTACGAGAAATTTCAGCCGCTTCAGCAACAGAGTTCACTAATTCTGTCTTGTTCATGCTATTCACCTCCTCTCAAAGGGGATGCAATCCATTAATCCTGTAAAAAGAGTATCATAACGAAAAATGCATAGCAACAACTAATACCGCGGGATAGCGATAAATCGGTTGATTATTTCCAAATAATAACTTTTATTCAACTTTCGCATCAAAATCACGTCAAACCGCAGTTTATTTATTATTAAAAACCGGTTCTTTGTTTTTGTCGATAGTATATGGCAAAGAGTATGCCGGCACAACCGGATTCTTTTCATACAACAAGAAGCGGATATCTTCGCCTTCTTTCAGCTCTCCGTCATATTCCTGGATCGCTGTATAAAGGTCCATTGAATAGTCGACGTAAATATCCCCGCTTCCAGTTATGACAAACGGCAAATTTCTTCCGCTGTATGGGCTTACTACTGTCGGCTCTTCTTTCATGCCCATCGCTTCGTGGTTGAACTTATAAACGTTGTCGGCGAGAATCTCGGAAATCGGCACTTGTCCAGCATTTGCGCTTTTTCTGATATTAATTGAACGAATCGCTTCCGCAATCCGCAAATCGACCAACTTAACGGTTGGATTTTCTTCAACATCCATCAACACATACTGGAAAATGCCGCCTGTTTCAAATGCATTGGGCGGTACTTCGGCCATATGCGCCGGTACAAGTTTGGAGAAATCGATCGGATACTTGATAAACTGATCGACATCCATATCCCGTGTCTTGATCGGCAAAAGATTGCCGCTTGCTCCCCGATATTGGTTTACGGCATTTTGCACAGTGATCAGTTGCTCTTCATATGGAATCTGGTTTTCAGCCCGTTCGCTTTCTGGATACATGCACCCTGACAATAACAGCAAACAAGTTAACATAATAAATATATCAGCTATCTTTTTCATCTTTTCCACCTCACGCGCTGCCGGTTGGGCCGCTGAATACCGTGAACACTGTAATAAAGAATCCAAGAATCAGCAAAATATATGCGATTAATGCTACAAGAAATTTAAGAATGCCGTTCGATATTTTGTATCTGCTTACATAAATCAATCCCATGGAAAGAAGCAAAAAACCGATCCCGGCAAACGATACCCACATTTTATCTAAAGAACTCATAATAGGCCGCCTTTCTTTCAGTTTCAGTCAATAGTATAGCATAAAAAAAGAAGGGGCTCAGGCTCTCCTCCCCTCCTTTTGTGACAATTAAAGCAAGTTAATCAGATCTTCCATTTCATTTTTCTTGTTTCTGGCCATTAAAGCATTTACCGCTTGATCAGTTGTTATACCGTCAAACAATACCGAATGCAAAGCTGCAGTAATAGGCATCGGAACGTCGTATTTCTGGGCCAGTTGATGTGCCGCTTTCGTCGTGCGGATTCCTTCTACGACCATGCCCATTTCCTCGAGCACTTCTTCGATTGTTTTGCCTTTGCCGAGCATATTGCCGGCACGCCAATTTCTTGAGTGGACACTTGTGCATGTAACGATCAAGTCTCCGACACCTGTAAGACCGGAGAACGTCAATGGCGTTGCGCCCATCTTGACACCCAGGCGAGCGATCTCCGCAAGCCCACGCGTCATCAAAGCAGCTTTGGCGTTATCTCCAAAGCCCAAGCCTGTCGTGATGCCTACAGCGAGGGCAATGATGTTTTTCAATGCTCCTCCCAGTTCTACGCCAATAACGTCCGTATTCGTGTAGACGCGGAAATACTGATTCATGAACATGTCTTGGACGCGCTCTGCAGAAGCCGTGTTCCGGCATGCTGCTGTCACAGTTGTCGGCTGTTCCTGCACCACTTCTTCCGCATGACTCGGCCCTGACAGTACGACAATATCTTCAATCCACTGCTCCGGTATTTCCTCTTCAATCATTTCACTGATGCGTTTAAGTGAATCCGGCTCGATGCCTTTTGAGACATGGACGAACAACACTTTCTTATCAAGTGTTTCCCGAATACTTGCGCATACTTCCCGTATGGCTTTTGTCGGAACAGCCAGTACCAAAACATCAGCATGCTTTACTGCTTCAGACAACTCGGCAGTCGCAACCAAGTTCTCCGGCAACCGGATATTTTTCAAATATTTGCTGTTTGTATGCTGGTTAATTTCTTCCGCTTGTTCCTGGCGGTGTGTCCATATTAGTAAATCCTGGCTATTTTGGGCAAGAACGTATCCTAACGCCGTTCCCCAGCTGCCTGCACCAAAAATCGAAACTTTTTCCATGCTTCTACACCACCTCTAAACTATTAAGTTCGTGCTCTCGTAATCAGACGGAGCGGCGTGCCTTCGAAATCAAAGCTTTCGCGGATCCGGTTCTGTAAAAATCGTTCGTAACTAAAGTGCATCAGTTCCGGTTCATTGACAAAGACAACAAACGTCGGCGGCTGGATAGCCACCTGGGTCGCATAGTATAGGCGCAATCGGCGGCCTTTATCCGTTGGAGCCGGATTCATCGCGACAGCATCTTCGATTACTTCATTCAAGATACTCGACTGGATTCGTCTTGAGTGGTTTTCATTCACCCGGTTGATGACTTCAAGCACATTATGGACACGTTTCCCGCTTAGCGCAGAAACAAACATAATCGGCGCATAGTCCAAGAATAGGAAATGCTCGCGGATTTTCCGCGTCATGACATTCATCGTTTTTTCGTCTTTTTCAATGGCATCCCATTTGTTGACGATAATGATAACCGCTTTTCCTGCTTCGTGTGCATAACCGGCTATTTTTTTGTCTTGTTCTTGAATGCCCTCTTCTGCATTTAAAACAACTAAAACAACATCAGAACGTTCTATCGCCCGAAGCGCACGCAATACACTGTATTTTTCAGTTGATTCATAAACTTTCCCTTTTTTGCGCATACCGGCTGTATCTATGATGACGTATGGCTGTCCGTCATATTCATATTGGGTATCAACAGCATCTCGGGTCGTGCCTGCCACTTCACTGACGATTACCCGCTCTTCACCAAGAAAGGAGTTGACAAGCGACGATTTGCCGACATTCGGACGGCCAATCAAAGAGAATTTGATAACATCGTCCGGATATTCGCCCTCATCGTCTTGCGGGAAGTTTTTCGCCACTTCATCCAGCAAATCACCAAGGCCAAGGCCGTGTGAGCCTGAAATCGGATACGGTTCACCCATCCCTAAAGTATAGAAATCATAAATCATATGGCGCATATCCGGGTTATCGATTTTATTGACTGCCAAGATAACCGGCTTTTTCGTGCGGTATAAAATTTTTGCCACTTGTTCATCCTGCGCTGTAACGCCATCACGCCCGTTAACGAGGAAAATGATTACATCCGCTTCGTCCATAGCGATTTCAGCCTGCTGGCGAATTTGTTCCAGGAACGGTTCATCTCGAAGATCGATCCCGCCTGTATCAATAATATTGAATTCGTGTGTCAGCCAATCTGCTGAACTATAGATACGGTCACGAGTAACTCCTGGAATATCCTCCACAATGGAAACCCGTTCCCCAACTATACGATTAAAAATCGTTGACTTGCCTACGTTTGGCCGTCCGACGATTGCTACTACCGGTTTTGACATAATTTTTTTCATCCTTCCAACTTCATATATTGCTATTATACACGAAAAAGGCGATGGCATCTTCTAAATGTCCATCGCCTTTATAGGTGCAATATTCAGTTTTTCGACCGGTTTGCAAAAGAGGATGGATCAAAGCCGCGAACTGTCAGATAATGAAACAGTTCTCCTGAGATAACAGCCGGGCAATGAGCCAGTTCGGAAAGGCTTTTGGCGCCGAGAGCCGTCATCATCATCGCCAGATCTTCATATAGCGAGTAGATTTCTGAAATCAGCTCTTTTTCTCCCTTTTCCATCGCAATCCTTAAAAAAGAACCTGCTAAACCAACAGCATCTGCACCTAGAATAAAGGCTTTCAGCATGTCCAACGCATTTCGGATGCCTCCGGAAGCAAAGATCGTCTTGCCAAAAACGCTGTCCGCTTCAACAATAGCCGCGGCGGTCGGAATTCCCCAATCCTGAAAATAAACAAGCTTTCTAAGTCGCCGTTCATTTTCAATCGAAGCAAAATTCGTGCCGCCAAAGCCGCTGACATCAATTGCCGCAATATCCGAAGCAGCTAATTGTCCGGCTGCTTCACGGGAAATGCCGAATCCGGTTTCTTTTACAATGACCGGGACATTCACCTGATCCGCAATTTGCTGAATCCGTTCCAGTGCTCCTTTAAAATCGCGGTCGCCTTCTGGCATTGTCAATTCCTGGATAACATTCAAATGGATTTGCAGCGCATTAGCCTCAATCATTTCGACAGCTTCTTTAGCCTGCTGGACACTCGCTTCGCTCCCAAGATTGGCAAACAAGATGCCATCAGGGTTTTCCTTGCGGACAATTTTGTAGGTATCCCGTTCGGCCGGATCTTTCAGCGCCGACATTTGAGAACCGACCGCCATGGCCATGCCAGTTTCTTTTGCAGCGCGCGCCAATAATGCGTTCAGCCTCTCAGTCTCAGCTCCACCGCCGCCTGTCATGGCATTAATAAAAACAGGTGATTTTAAATGCAAATCACCTGTTTCTGGTTGGAGGAGGATATCTTCCACTCCTAAACCAGGAAGCGCCTGATGGACTAAACGGATGTCATCAAACATCGTTCTTGATTCTTGTGAAGTGGATAAAGCAAATTGAATATGGTCCATCTTCCGTTCTGCTCTCGACATTTATTCGGATTTAAACCCTTTTAGTTTATCTCCGATAACATCTCTGATTGAAAAGCCAGAAGATTCTTCCGGGGCTTCATACTCAGTGAAATCCGGCTCCGCTTCTTTTTCTTGAAGCTCTTTAATGCTGAGGGACAGGCGTTTTTCCGCTTTATTCACTTCGATTACCTTCACTTGGACTTCTTGTCCTTCTTTTAGCAGTTCGTTCGGTGTAGCGATATGTTTATGCGCGATTTGTGAAATATGGACTAACCCTTCAACTCCAGGCATCACTTCGACAAAGGCGCCATAGCTGACAAGGCGTTTGACCGTTCCCGTATGAACAGAACCTTTAGGGGCTTTTTCTTCGATAGCATCCCAAGGCCCCGGCAAAGTATCTTTGATGGACAATGAAATACGTTCTGAATCCCGGTCCACCGATAGAACTTTAACGGTCACTTCTTGGCCTTCTGTCACTACATCAGAAACTTTATCGACGTGCTCATGGGATAACTGCGAAATATGGACTAGTCCATCTACGCCTCCGATATCCACAAAAGCGCCGAATGATGCAATGCGCTGGACTTTGCCTTTTAATTGGTCGCCCGCATGGATGGTTTCCATCACATGGACTTTTTGTGATTCTTTTTCTTTTTCTACGACTGCGCGATGCGAAAGAATCAAACGATTGTTTTCTTTTTCCATTTCCACAATTTTAAAAGTCATGACTTTTCCTTTGTAATCATCAAATGATTCAACGAAATAATCTTCCACCAGTGATGCTGGCACAAAGCCGCGAACTCCTAAATCTACAACTAGTCCGCCTTTTACAACGTCTTTCACTTCGGCTTCGATGATTTCGCCGGACTGGAACTTTCCTTCGAGTTCATCCCAAGCTTGTTCTGCGTCCACTTTGCGTTTTGATAACACATAGTTTTCATCTTCCACTTTAGTAATGACTAGATCCAGCTCATCTCCTACTTGCACTGAATCAGAAGCTTTTTCAATATGGAGGCTTGATAACTCGCTGATTGGGATGATGCCATCAAAAGGTGCTCCATTGATCGTTACAGTTACTGCTTTTTCTTCAATTTTATCAACTATTCCCTTTACGCGATCTCCAACTTGGAAATCACTGTTTTCCATCATGTTCATTTCCTCAGACATAAGTAGCCCTCCTTCACAAACTATCCACTTTCTATTTTATGCGAATTCTCTAATAAAAACAAAAATTATCACTTATTTTCCTTGTATTCATCTAGAATAGTTTGAATGCGCTCCATAATGGCTTCTGTCACTTCATCTGCGGATGCTTTACGCTCACGGAAAGGCGCCATATCGATTGGATCCCCGTACACCACTTTAACCTTGCGGAATGTTTTATAGGGCCCGATGATTGCACATGGAACTACATCCGCATCCCCGCGGAGCGCAAAAAAGCCGGCACCGCTTAACCCTTTTTTCAAAACACCGTCCGTCGAGCGTGTCCCTTCTGGAAACAAGCCCATCACTTCTCCGCTTTTTAAAATTTTCAAAGCGCTTCGGAGTGCTTCCCGGTCACTCATTCCCCGCTTTACCGGGAATGCATTGACTCTAGGCAAAATAGGGCCGAGCACCGGATTTTTGAACAATTCCTCTTTGGCCATGAAGTGAACCGTTCTTGGAGCCGTCATGCCGACTACTGGCGGATCAAGTGCATGGATATGATTGGAACATAGAAGGACTCCCCCTTCTTTTGGAAATTTCTCAAGCCCGATTACCTCAAAGCGGTAAAGAGGTGTTAATGCGGCTTTTACAAGTGCTTTGCCAAAAGTATATAAATTCACGTTAACTCAACCTTTCTTTCGCCAATTTCAATATTTCATCGGCCGCTTGCTGGATTGTTAGCGGGGTTGTATCGATAAAGATTGCGTCATCCGCTTTTCGGAGCGGCGCAACTTCCCGTTCGCTATCCATTTTATCGCGCTTCGCGATCTCTTCCTGCAGCTCTTCAAGCGGTGTTTCGATATTCCGCTTTTTGTTTTCTTCGAACCTTCTTCTTGCCCGCTCTTCTACTGACGCTGACATGAAAACTTTCAATGCCGCATTGGGCAGCACATGTGTGCCGATATCTCGGCCGTCCATTACAACACCCCGCCCCTCTGCCAATTGCTGCTGCAATTCTACCATGCGAAGGCGCACCAATTCGTGGGCTGCCATTTCTGAAACAGCTTTAGTAACATGTTGTGACCGAATGTCTTCTGACACATTTTTCTTATCCAAAAAAACAAGCTGTCCGTTATCAGACGGCTGAAGATCGATTTCGGTATCCATCAACAGAGCTCCAGCTTCTTCATTGCTTGCCATATTTATCCCAGCAATGAGCGCTTTTAATGTGATTGCACGGTACATCGCACCTGTATCAATGTAAATATATCCTAATTGTTCTGCCACTATTTTTGCAATGGTGCTTTTACCAGCAGCTGCCGGCCCATCAATTGCTATTTGTATCGGTTTCGTCAAAACAGTCACCTCATCATATGTATTCAATGTATTTTATCATAGAAAAGCGCAAGTGCCTATCCAGCCCCGACCAGCGCTGGAGGGCTTGGCAGACATGGCACACTATGCCATGGCAGCCGAGACCGAAGCGACTCGAGGGGCTAGGCACTGGAGTCTGGACACCCGGAAAAGCGGAAGCGGTCATGTAGATTCGACGGGCATAAGACAAACCGGCGAAGCGGCGTCCTTTGCCGCACAGTCGGGATGGCTTATGACCCCGAGAATCTGACCGCTGGAGTCTGGACACCAGAAAAGCGCAAGTGCCTATCCAGTCCCGATCAGCGCTGGAGGGCTTGGTTATAAAGAAAATGCAAAAAAGACATAAAAAAAGCCTTGCTGAAGCAAGGCTTTTGGATTAAGGCCGGATGGAATTTTGATCGTGATAATGGGATAGAGATAAAAGATGGGCTTGCTTTACCTTTCTTAAACCAAACCACCATAAGAACAGCATGAAAGGAATAATTCCATACAGCCAATTTGTATGGGAATACAGCACTGCATTGTAAGTAATATGCAAACCCATTGACGTAAAAAAAGCCCAAGCCAGCCATTTTTGAGGGGTGCCGCTAGTAAACTTGGCCCGTCCAAAATAATAGCCCATGACTACTCCGAAAAGCGCGTGGCTAGATACCGGCAGAAACGCGCGGATAAACGCCGTCTCAAGTCCGAACTCCACTAGGTATAAAATATTTTCGACTGTCGCAAAACCAAGTGAAACGCTGGCGCCGTATAAAATTCCATCATATGGATCTTCAAAATCGATATGACGGTAGATGGCAATCAGCAGAACAAGCCATTTAAAAAATTCTTCAATGATGCTTGAAAACAAAACTTTTTGGGAAAATGCGCGGCTAAATACATTCTCAGCATCAAATACGTATTGGACGAACAAAATTGGAAACGTCAAAATCGCTCCATATATGAAACATTGAAACAATAATTTAGAAGGCTCGTTCGAAAATTGATCCCGCAAATAAAAATAGCTGAACAAAGCCAAACTTGGAGCAATAGCAACGGTTAGCAGGATAAGCATATGCATGCTCCTTTGCTTGAAGTAGTCCTATTATAACACGGTTATCGGTTCCATTTTTAGAAAAAACGAACGAATTGAATTATTTGGTAAATGTATTTTTATCCACTTCTTGACCAGAAGAAAGAACTACAGCCAGTTTAATGCGGGCTTTTTTGCTGTCATAGTCGCTTCCGAGCAATACTCCATTCAGCATTAAATCGTGCGCGCTTCCTGGGTACCCATAACTCGGATAAGCGTTGCCTTCTTCTGCGCTCGTTGTCAGAACCACAACAATGCCCTTTTTGACCGCTTCGGCAATCGCTCCGACCATATGCGGAGAAACTTGCCCACGCCCCGCTGCTTCTAACACAATGCCTTTTGTATCGCTGCCCGCCAATAATTCAATCATCTGCCCGTCTTGGCCGGAATAACATTTGACAATATCGACGCGCGGCAAATCCCCCATCACTTTATGGACATCCCTGTCAATCGGTTTTTGGTAAACGCTGACTTTGTCATTATCAATAATCCCTAAATATCCATGCCCGAACGAATCAAATCCCTGCAGGTTGCTCGAGTGGACTTTTTTAACGTATTTGGCCGTATAAATCCTTTCATTGAAAACCACAACTGTTCCAACACCTTTTAACGTTTCATCGACCGAAACATAGATGGAATTTCGCAAATTCGAATATACGTCTGTTCCAACATCATCCGGAGAACGCTGTGATCCCGTCACTACAACAGTCCGATTGTCTGCAATCGTTAAATCCAAAAAATAAGCCGTTTCTTCAAGCGTATCGGTTCCGTGGGTGACAACCACTCCGTCAACCGTTTCATCTTCAAGTTCGGCGTTAATTGCATTTTGAAGTTGCAGCATCTCAGGAAATCCGATGTGCATGCTCGGAAGCCGAAAAATGTCTATCACTTTCACTTCGATTTCTTCAGGCAGTTGGCACAAGGCAGCTAATTCTCTTCCAGAGATTGCCCCCGATTTCAATAAGCCTTTTGAAATTTCCTTGCTGGCAATAGTCCCGCCAGTCGTTATTAAAGAAACTTTTTTTTTCATGAAAATTCACCTCTCAGACTACATTCTACACTACTATGAAGAAAATAATGAGAGTCAATTCCAAGAAAAAAAGCGCACTCAATGTACGCTTTCTTTTTCTGCCAAAGCTTTCGCTATTTGTTCGCCGTGGAATCGGCCATTCTCTATAAAAATCTCGTTTGCATTGTTCCCTGCGGCAATTACTCCAGCAATGAACAATCCTTCCACAGCCGTTTCCATTGATTCCTCGTTATACTCGGGACGTTTAGAAGCAGGGTCGATCGTGATGCCCATCGACGTTAGAAACTGATGGTCCGGATGATAGCCGATCATGGCAAAAACAAAATCATTTGGGATGCTCTCTTTCACATCATTCACTGTTAGTTCCACCGCATCTTCTGTTATGCGATCAACTAAGGAATCAAACAGCATCGTAATTTCCCCTTTGCGGACTAGCCCATCAAATTCCGGCAATATCCAAGGCTTAATGCTTTGCGAATAACTGGTGCCATGATATGAGACCGTCACCCGGCTCCCTGCTTTGTGCAGTTCAAGCGCCGCATCAATGGCTGAATTTTTTCCGCCGATCACCAAGACGTCCTGATCAAAGTACGGATGCCCTTCCTTGAAGTAATGCATGACTTTTGATAACTCGGCGCCTTCTGCTTCCAACTTGTTCGGTTGATCATAATATCCTGTCGCCGCCACTACATATTTTGCTTGATACGTATTTTTTGTTGTTCGAATTTCAAAGCAGCTCTTTTTTTCAACCGACAAAACCTCCTCAAACGAGCGGACTTCAATGCCTGTCCGTTTCACAACTTCACGGTAATAGACGAGTGCCTGATTACGTTTTGGTTTTCGATCTTCCGTAATAAACGGAATTCCGCCAATCGACAGCCGCTCGCTCGAACTAAAAAAAGTCTGGTGTGTCGGATACTGATAAATTGCATTGACAATATTGCCTTTTTCAATAACGATCGGATGCAGGCCGATTTTTTTTATTTCGATTGCGGCAGAGAGCCCGCATGGCCCGCCTCCAATGATAAGTACATCTGCTTTTTGCATACATTACCTCTCCTAAACTAATCTCACTATACAGCATAGAAGATTCTTATGAATTGTGCCAACCCCGACGCTTTGGTTCTATGGTCAGCAAATGATATTCTGCCGGTGCTCCTAGTCGAAGAGGCAGTTTTGTGGTGCCGAATCCGTTGGTGACAAGTTCCGGTTTACCGCCTTTAACTTTCAGCGCGCCTTTTCGGTAGAAGCCAAAGTTGCCCAATCGAATTTGGCCTCCATGCGTGTGTCCAGCCATCAAGAAATCCACATGATACCCCTTTTTCACTCGTTTAAAAAGAAATGGCGAATGCGATACAAAAATAACGGTATCCTCTTCTTCCACTTGAGAAAATGCACGTTCCAAACCATCATTTTCTAAAGCCAAGTAATTCACGCCCACTAATTTCAAATGAGGATTTCCCAAAAGAGAAACCGCTTCGTTATCCATTGGCTTTATCCCATAGTGTTCAAAAAGTTTTCTTAAATTTCGTTCTCTCACTTCCCGGTCATTGTTTCCCCAAATAAAATAGATGGGCGCTTTGTTTACCAGCAATTTTAGATTGTCAGCTACTTGTTTTAACGGGACGCCTTTTTCCGCTAAATCACCGCCAATTACAATAACATCAACCGGAAAATCAAGCATTTCTTTCGAAATTTTTCTTCTATGGATATCTGCAATAAAAAGCAGATTGAACGGCCGAAACGGCACCGCAGCTTCCAACTGAACGGTCTGGCGCCGCAATTTGTGGGCAAATGCATTTTTGTACATAAAAAGCAGCAGCGCAAGTGCTGCTCCTCCGACTTTAACAAGTTGTTTCACGTTGAAAACCTCCTTAAAATAAGAAAAAGGCAGTAAGAATATTATTCTTATGCCTTTTTTCATATTCCTTATTATTAATCTTCTGAAACATCCAATACTCGGAACCCGGATTTCTCGAGTTCTTTTACGAAACGTTCAATATTGTCTTTTTTCTGGATTTTTAAGACGATGCGGCGCACCAGCTTGTCGGTCTCATCAAATGTGACTAATGAAATTACGGATTCCTTGTATTTTTCGATAATATCACCTAATCGACCGATACGGCCTTGTGTTTCAACTGAAGTAAAGGTGATCCGGAAGCCGGGTTTATGTATGCCAAATGCACTTTGCAATTGATTTACTACATCAAAGCGTGTTACGACTCCTAAAAACTCCGTTCCTTCTACAACCGCAATAATCGGGAAATCATTGAGCTCAATAAGGGCTTTTTCATAAACGTCATTGATGTTCAAAAAGACATCTTGGTTTACAACAACATCACTGATTTTAGTTTTTTTCAAAAATTCTTCCTTGCTTTCTCCAGAACGGAAAAATGCACGGTATGCATGATACCAAGTAAAAATGCCTTTGTATTCAGTGCCGTTTACAACCGGCAACGCATCTATAGAATGCTTTTCCAACAAATCGAATCCTACTTGTATTGAATCTTCCATTTTAACCGTATAACAATTCTCTCTCTTGACCATTGTGCTTTTTACAAACATTTGCTCACCTCTATTTTATTCTATATTATTTTCATTCGACTCTGGTAGTGCCAGTTCCTTTATTTAAGGCAAAATTAAAGTTTGTCCAGCGCTGATCGAATTTGAAGCCAGGCCGTTCGCCTGTTTAATTTTTTCGACTGCTGCTGCTGCTCCGGCCGCTCCGTAATTGTTTACAGCAATACGATACAAGGTTTCTTGCGGCTTCACAACGTATGTTTTAGCAGCTGACTGGGGCGTTTCCGGTTGTTTTTCCGCTTCTTCTTTCTGCTCGGCAGCAGCTTGTTTTTCTGCCTCCGCTTTTGCTGCAGCTTCTTCGGCAGCTTTTTCTTCTGCAGCCAATTGTGCTGCCTGTTCTGCTTCAGCCGCTTCTTGTTCAGCTTTTTCCTGTGCTGCTTTTTCCTGTGCTGCTTTTTCTGCTTCAGCTTTTTCTTTTGCTGCCTGTTCTTCTGCAGCTTGTTCTTTTTCTTCTTCATCTTCCACTTCAACTGGAACAATAGGCGTTTCCGGTGAAGTGTTGGTTTCGATACTGACTTCGTTATTTGCCGCTTTAGTTGTGATCGTGTCATCTGGCTGATAGAAAACGGCTACGTATATAAGAATCGTCACAGGGATTAAAATAAAAAGGAAAAATAAGGCCGGCAACAAAATACTTTTTTTCTTTTTCGGCTGATTTTTAACCGAATGGCGTGCGGCTCTTCTAGAAGGCGCCGCAGGGTTTGCTACAGAAATTGCTTGGCGATCTTTTTCAATTGATTCCCGGTAATTTTGCTTTCCCATAATCGATTTCTCCTATTCCTGTCTAATAATTACATTATGCCTAAAAATTTGCCAATTGTAAATGCCTCTACTAGGTATTCTTACAATGGGAGAATAGTGTACAACCGGTCTTTCCAACTATTCGGAGTGCTTTTGCTTTCCTTCTTTGCCCGTTTTTTGAATGGGGAATAATCAATACCGTCGTTCTTGCAGCAGTTTTCCGGCTTCTCAGTCAAGCGTTGTTCAAAGCAATCACTGATATATTGACGGATACAACCTTGATTAGTTACCAGTTTCCGTATTTTTTCTGCTTGTTTGATCTTTTCCTTTTGCAATTCCTCAATCTGGCGAAGCGTTCCCTCTAACGGCAGCCGGCTTTGCCAATACGCAATCACTCGCAGAGCCGTTTCGCGAACAACTCCTTGTTCCACTAACCGTTCGGGTTCGGCACTGTTGGCATAGACTTCGCGGATTTCTCTCGTAGTAGGCAATTCGTCCATTACAAGGCTCTCCAATAGCCCTTCATCCCCTTCCGCATACAAAAGTGTGGCTAAGGCTGGTTTGCCATCCCGGCCAGCTCTGCCAACCTCCTGAACATAGCCCTCCACCGATGTAGGCAATTGAAAATGAATAACATGGCGAATATTCGGGATATGTACACCCATTCCAAAAGCATTTGTTGAACAGACCCAGTCCAATTCCCCATTCTGAAACTGCTGCTGAACAAATATCCGGTCTTGATGCTCCATGCCGCCATGATAAAAAGACGTAGATAACCCGACACTCGTTAACTCCGCGGCTAATTGCTGGGCTTTTTTGCGTGTGCCAGCATAAACGATTCCCGGGCCCTCCAATTCGTTTACGAATTTTTTCAGCCATTCATTTTTTTGCTTTTGGTCTTCGAATCGCTTTACATCATAAACCAAATTTTTGCGATCCATCGAGTGCGTATAAACGAAAGGGTTCGGTATGTTTAGATATTTTTTTATTTCACTCGTTACTTTCGATGTAGCAGTAGCAGTTAAAGCCAGGACTTGTGGATGATTGAGTAATGGCATGATTTCAGCAATCCGCAAATAATCCGGCCGAAAATCAAATCCCCATTGGGAAATGCAATGCGCTTCATCGGCTACAAGCAGCGAAATAGTAATGCGCTGCAACTGCTTTTTGACAAAAGGCTGCACAAGCATTTCCGGAGAGATAAAGATGAAGCGGTAGTTTCCAAGAGAGCTCCAAATTTTTTCTTTATCTTCCGGCTTGAGAAAAGAGTTGATTGCTACCACTGACTTCTCGCCCATTTTTTTTAGTTGCGCCACCTGGTCTTGCATCAATGACAATAACGGCGAAACAATTAAAACGCTTCCCGGCAGAAGATGGGCCGGCAATTGATAGCACATCGATTTCCCCATCCCGGTTGGCAGAAGCGCAATCACATCATTGCCTCTCAGCACTTCTTCAATTACTTCCCGCTGGCCGGGGCGAAATGAATTGAACCCGTATGTCGAGTGCAATAATTTTTCCAATTCCACTTTTCTTCCCTCTTTTCCGCTTGCTGTCCATTTTACTTCAAGCTGCTCCACATTATTTGATCGCCAATGCCAGCCGTATTTGAAAATAGGTGGCTTCCGGCAATTTTTCTTTAATGTCTCGAAGCCTTTTCGTTTGCTGATTTTGGCTTAAAACTACAATTGCCTGATACATTTCCTCATTGATAAATGGCCTATAATCAAAATAAGGATCGTTCATAGCAAGTTCGACAAAATGATCTTCAATGGTACTGGCTTTTAATTTCCGCAGCTCTGCAATTTGTTCCAGTGTAAAGCCTCTGGCAAAAAGCTTTTCAGTTCGCTGCGCTGATTCTGTCAAAGAAGATTTTTGGATAACTCCTTCTAATAGCCCTGACAAAAGCGGATAGCGGTTTTGTTCGATCACATGCATCCAGGCATGAAGCGTTTCGACTGTCATCAACTGGACATCCAACAGGACAATGCCGTAGCTTGCGGCAATTTGTTCCCATGTCAATCCACTAGAGCCTAAACCTGATAAACGCTGCATCAAAATCATCTTATGCTTTTCTGTCACCATTGCCTCTTCCAAACTACTCACAATTTGCGTTCTAAATTCCTTTGCAGTAGCAGGATCTCGAAATTCATGCTTCCGTAGATAACTTTTTACCCATGACTGTATTTCTTCTGAATTGATGACTGGATCAAAAACGTTTACTTTTTGGCTAATGTGAGAAAAAGTTTGGATGATTAATGAAAGGCGATTAAAAAACAATTGCTCGTTACCCCGGTATTTCCAGCCGTTCAAAGGAGTGTCTGGGCTTTGCGATGACAAAGCTAAGTCCGTCAAGTCGATAACATCATCGTTTTCCTGCAAGAAACCACGGGCAAAAAGGCCATCTACTGCCTGGTCGTAAAATCGCTTCTCAAGCCGCGGCATAATAGCGAAATAAGAATGCAGTCCATAATAACCGATATCCTGAATCGTTTGTCCGGATTTTTTCCCTTTTATTAAATGAAAAGGAGAAGAGATGGTCCGCTCCCGATTCACAGCTTTCATGATAGCAATTAGAAGTTCATCAAATAGCAAGACATGTCCTCCCGACGTTTTTGGTTGAAAAACTAAACAAACACCTATAGAATGAATCTGATAGTATAACTGAACTTGTTCGGAGATAAAGGAGAGGAATATTATGGCTAAGTATACCATTGTCGACAAGGATACTTGTATCGCTTGCGGGGCTTGCGGAGCTGCTGCACCAGATATTTATGATTATGACGACGAAGGAATTGCATTTGTTATTCTAGATAATAACACGGGAGTAGAGCAAGTTCCAGACGAATTAGAAGAAGACATGGAAGATGCATTTGAAGGCTGCCCAACCGATTCGATTAAAGTAGCGGACGCTCCGTTTGATGGAGATCCCCTTAAATACGAAGACTGAGCAAAAGAAAACAGGCGTGGATGCAAGCAGAAGCTTGCATCCACGCCTGTTTTTATTTTAACATCGGCCCCGAGAAAATCTCGCTTCGTTGGCTGCTTTAGTGATAATAAGCGCGTTGTTTATCAATCCAAGATTGAAGGCTGCTGAACATAAGCAGAACCACTGCCGTAAGCATAAGGCCTTTTATAAGGTTGAATGGCAAAATACCGAGAATAATGCTGTTAAACAAAGCACTCCCAGTTTCTGCCGGGAAGTTCAAGAAATACGTGTACATCGGCAAAAAGACGAAATAATTCAAAATGCTCATGCCAATCGCCATTGATAAAGTTCCCATTGCAAGTCCAAACACAATTCCTTTTTTATTGGACATTTTGCGGTAAATCAAGTAAACCGGTGTAATAAACAAAATGCTGGTAGCAAAATTTGCCATGTGTCCCACGGGGACTCCTGTCTGGCTCCCTTGGAACAACCAATCTAAAACGTTTTTGAAGAAGGCTACCAGAATTCCTGCGGCCGGCCCCATTGTCACCGCGGCAATCAAAGCAGGAACATCGCTAAAATCAACTTTAAGAAATGCAGGAAGTGCAGGCAATGGAAAATTGAAAAGCATTAAAATAAATGAAATGCTGCTCAACATCCCGATTGTAATCATAGACTGTAACTTTTTGTTCTTCATTTTTCCTCTCTCCTTAAATGATTCACCAGAAGAAAGGTTCGGCCCTACGCCGTTACACGAAAAATCCCTTAAGCTATTAAACACTTAAGGGAGAAAAAGGCACACTGAATAAGAGCGCTTCGTTTTGGTGTAAACGACATACGTCCGTACCTTCACCTTCTCCCATCCAGACTATACTGTCGGCTTTGGAATCGCACCAAATCCTGCCATTTACGGCTCGCGGGCTTAAGAACTGGGTTCTATTACCGCCGGTAGGGAATTGCACCCTGCCCCGAAGATGAATCGATATTTTGTTATACCCTAATATTAGTAGAAAAAAAGCGTAATGTAAACCACAATGCTTACACTACGCCTTTTTCTTTTCTATAAGGAGATTCACTTTTTATTGCAAAGGCCATTCGAGTTTGTTTGGCGCTACTGGAGCTGCAATCGGTTGAGTGAAATCAAATTCGTTCCATTGCTCTTGTGCCGTGTTGCTTAATTGGATTTTTTTGCCAAACGATTGTGCCGTAAAAGCTAAGCTTTCGATCATACGTGTAGCAGCTGATGGATCAAGAGATTCAAAATCGAAAGGATCTGTGAATTGGACTTCAACAAGTTCTTCTGTTTCAGTCACCGCAAAAGAGGTGCCTTCAGGAACGGTCGCTTGCTGAAAATCGCTTGGAGATGCTGAAAGCGATTCGACAGCTTCCGCAGCGGAACCAAAACTCATACCGTAGCCCGGCAGAAGATATGTCGCACCAGCGGCCGTTGTATAAGCATGGTAAGCTACATTTTCAGTACCGGTCTGGATCGGTTCCATGGGTCCTACTTGGCCAAATTCCGCCGGAGTGCCGTCTTCATTCAATACCGCCACTTCCTCAATATCTTTGAAAGTCTCTTGGATTGAAGCTATATAAACGCCGATGCTTGCTGATGCTTCATCATATTTATGATCGCTTGGCAGCATATGTGCGGCTCCATTATCAGTTTTTGTAATTGTGCCGGCATAAGGATGGTAATCGTCGAATCCAAGCGCTTGTTCATCCAGATTTGAAGCGTATTGTTTATACAGATCAACGGAATTTGGTGTTCCACTCTCAAAATCCTTTTCAATCTGATCGTTCGGAATCAGAAAAGAAACTGGAATCACATAAGCATTTTCAGTCAAACCGATTGTAAACAAAGTGGCATCGTTTAAATCGTTCTCATAAACTGCACTACGGTTAAGCTCAGCCGTTTGCGCGGATGAAAAATCGGCTGATTCTTCAGTTTCCTGGCTTTCTCCCTGAATTGATACTGCCGCGGAATTACTATCGGCATTGCCGTCCGGTTCGCTGGAAGTAATGGCATTTTCCGCAGATTGGTCAGACGCGTTTTCTTCATTAGCCGAATCGATGCCATTCTGGCTCAGTATGGAGGCTATGAGAATTCCTACTGTGATGAAAGCTAATACTGCTACCAGTAAAGGCAGCCAGTTTCTTTGCCGTTTTTGGGTTGGAGGCTTTTTGGCGAGCCTGCTGTAAACCTCTTCTTTTGGCCGCCGATCCTGAATTGCAGGAAAATCTCCTAACATGCTTTCGATATAGCCCTCATCCCACTTGTTATTCGGCATTCGCTTCTCCCCCTTCCATAGAGGATAGTTTGTCGCGCAATGAATTGATTGCACGGTGCTGTGTCGTTTTTACTTTCCCTTCCGTCCAACCTAAAACTTCAGCAGTTTCAGCTATCGATAGATCTTGGAAAAAACGCATGATGATGACCATTTTTTGGTCCCCCGTACACAAATCCAATGTTTTATACAGCATTATTTTATCTTCATTCAACATTGAAACTTCTTCGGGGATGCGTTCAGATGAAACCAGCTGCTGAGTTTCCCAGTCGAAAAAATCCATCGAATGCTTTTTCCTGACAGCCGCTTTGCGAAAATGGTCGATTGCGACATTTTTAGCGATAGAAAAAAGCCACGTTTTTTCTGAGCTCTTCCCTTCAAAGCGGTCGTATGCCCGAAAAACGCGAATATATACTTCATGCATCAAGTCTTCTGCCAAAGTTCGGTTTTTCACTAAATAGATAAGAAATTGGAAGACATCTTGATGGTATTGATCATATAGCCGATGGAAAACGGAGTCATTCATAAACTCCCCCCGTTCTTTGGATTAGTCGCATCTGTTATTAAAAAGTTACATCTTTTTCAGCGGCAGCAAAAAGATAAATGAAGTACCGACGCCGACTTCACTTTCTGCATAAATCTCACCGCCATGGGCTTTGATGATGTTGCTGGCAATTGCAAGCCCCAGTCCTGTACCGCCCTTTCCGAGCGTACGCGCTTTATCTGCTTTGTAAAAACGTTCAAAGACATATTCTAAATCTTCTTTCGTTATTCCAACTCCAGTATCGTTAACGGAGATTTTTGCGTATCCTTGTTCTTGTTCGACATTGACCATGACATGCCCTTCTTCTGGCGTGTGGCGCATGGCATTGTCTATCAGATTGGTCATCACTTGCTCAATCCGGTCTTCATCGAGTTCTGTGGCGGCCCAATCATCAAGGCTGGTTTTAAAGGACAAATGAATGCCTTTTTCTTTTGCCGCTTGCGAAAACTTCATCGTCATGCGCTCAATCATGCCGTTGATTTGCACAACGTTTTTGTACAGCCTCATATGCCCCGATTCCAAACGCGCCAAGTTCAGCAAATCAGTGACCAGGCGGCCCATTCGCTGCGATTCTTCATAAATGATTTTCGTCATTTCACGGCGCTCTTCTTCTGTTGCACCGACGTCATCCAGAATCGCCTCACTATAGCCTTGAAGCATGGCTATCGGCGTCCGCAGTTCGTGGGATACGTTGGCGATAAAATCTTCACGAAGCTTCTCCAGACGATGCTGTTCGGTCATGTTATGCAGCACCGCCACTGCCCCGCGAATCGATTCGCCGCTATATAGAGGACTGAAGGTGATGGCGTAATATGCGCCTTCTATTTCCAGCTCTTCTTCTATTTCTTCTTCAAATGTCAGGACATGGTCGAGCATATGCACCATTTGCGGCGGCAGCGGCTCGTTTTCTGCGCTGCTGATTTTGCCGTGCCATTGCTGAAGAAGTTTTTCAGCTAGCGGGTTGCTCAACAAAATGGTCCGATCTTGATTGAATGTAATAACCGCATCGGCCATGGATATCAAGATGCTCGACAACTGCTCTTTTTCCTGATTGATGACTTCGACATGGTGTTTTAATTGGCGTCCCATCTGGTTAAAAGCCGTGGCTAATTGGCCAATTTCGTCACTGGACGTTGCTCGGACCTTGGTATCAAAATTTCCTTTTGCCAGCTCAAATGCCCCTTCACGCATGTTCCGCAATGGCAATGTAATGCGTGTTGAAAGGAAAAAGGCGAAAAAAGTAGTCAGTAAAAAAGCGATAAATGCCGATAAAAAGACGATATTAGTCGTTCTGCCAGCTGTCCGGTCCATAACTTCCAATGACTGATAGATAAATACCGTGCCATGCAACTCTTCACCTGTATGGATCGGGCTTGCAAGCACAATATATGATTCCATCATATCTTCTTCTGTTAGCGATGGAAGAAGCATTTCCTTTATGACTGTTTGATCGGTTTCGAACACTTTTTGGAAGTCCGGTTCATTTAAAATCGCTTCCCGCACCTCTTCACCGTGGATTCCCTCGTGTATATAGTAGGTGCTTTCATGAGGAGCTTCTGCAATGACAGCATTGGTTTCCGGGCCGAGAATATCTTCGATGATCGTCATGGAGTTGGAAACTTCCCCGTAATCGTTAAAGACCCGGGCGATTGTTGCCGCTTCCTGTTTCAAAGTGTCCTCCACCGCTTCGCTATGGTAATTCCCTAGAAACTCAAGCAGCAGGACAGTTACAATAAACAGGACAAAGGAAACGAGAAGCAAAATGGTTAACCACAGCTTCCCGACGACACTATTCCATATTCTATTCATTTCCAACCTCGAATTTATAGCCTACGCCCCAAACAGTGACAATCATCTTAGCGGCTGATTCCGATACCCGATTCAATTTTTCACGCAATCGCTTTACATGTGTATCGACAGTACGCAAATCACCGAAAAAGTCATAGTGCCACACTTCTTTCAGCAAATGTTCCCGGTCGAATACTTTATCGGGAGATTTTGCAAGAAAATACAAAAGTTCGTACTCTTTCGGTGTCAAGTTTACTTCAACATTGTCCGCGGTCACCCGATGTGCATCGTGGTCAATTGTTAAATGAGGGAACACCACCAAATCTTTGGATACAGTTGAATTGGTCACTGGCGAATAAGCAGATGAGCGGCGCAAAATCGCTTTGACCCGCAATACCACTTCTCTCGGGCTGAACGGTTTCACGATATAATCATCCGCCCCCGATTCAAATCCTTGGACCCGGTTCGCTTCTTCGCCTTTTGCGGTCAGCATAATAATGGGTGTCATTTTTTGTTCACGCAACTCCGTACTCACTTCAATGCCATCTTTTTCCGGCATCATGAGGTCGAGCAAGATGCAGTGGTAGTCTTTTTCGGTTGCCATCTCTAACGCTTGGACGCCATTCTCTGCTTCTTCCACTACATACCCTTCGCGCTCGAGGTACATTTTCAGCAACCGGCGGATCCTTTCTTCGTCGTCTACAACCAATACTGTGATTTCTTCAGACATTGTAACCCCTCCAACTTTTCTCTCTTATGATTCATTGTACCTTCAACAAAACCAAAAATAAATAAAAAGCCTTTTCCAGCAATGGAAAAGACTTTTTATTTTATGCGTAGGAGTGCAGCCCTGCAATTATTAAGTTAACAGCTACAAGGTTGAACAGGATAATTGTAAATCCAATCACGCCAAGCCAGGCAGATTTTTCGCCTTGCCATCCTTTGCCTAACCGCAAATGCAAGTAAGCGGCATAGAACAGCCACGTAATAAGTGCCCATACCTCTTTTGGATCCCAGCCCCAGAAACGGGACCAGGCAATCTGTGCCCAAATCATCGCAAAGACCAATGCTCCTAGTGAGAATACCGGAAAACCGATGATAACCGCACGATAGCCAATTTCATCCATCAAGTTTAAATTGACATTTTTCACGAACGGCTTAAGAATAGCTGAAATTCTTCTCCGCGCAATAAGGCGGATCACCCAGTAAAGAATGGTCCCGACAATCAGTGACCATGTGACGGTCGTCAATTTGCTGGCATTGATCACCGCTGGCATTTCCGCAATCGGGGTCATAGTGCCCTCGGATAATGCCGTATATTCGTTCATACCGAATACCGGCGGCATCTTGTATTCAATCTCTGCCTCTAGGCCTTCTTTATCGACATACGAAAAGTTCGCTTCATAACCTGTTGCAGTGAAATAGGTGCTGGCGATGACAAAACCTAATACCAGCACAAGTGAATACATAATGGCTTCCAGCCAAAAACGCTGCTTTGATTTTTTGGTTAGGTCAACCACTTTTAATAGATACACCAGACCAGCTGCTGCACTGATCGCCAAAATCCCCTCAGCGATTACGACTGTGCTGACATGGATTGCCAGCCAGTTGGATTGAAGCGCCGGAATCAAGGGACTGACTTCGCTCGGGAACATGCTTGCGAATGCAATGATCAGCAAAGCCACCGGCAAAACGATCATTCCAAGGACTGGTGTTTTGTATAAAGAGTAAAGGACCAAAAAACCGCCGACAAGCGTCATCCCGAACGCCGTGGTAAATTCGAACATATTGCTGAGCGGCGCATGTCCTGTCGCTCCCCATCTTGTGAAGAAATAAGCTAGATTTGCTAGAAAACCGATAATTGTGATGATGAAAGCCGTTTTTCCCCAACGGCTTTCCGAATTATATGTGCCTGCTTTGTTGCCTTTTACTGCTCCGCCAAAAACAAAAGTGGCGATTAGGTAAGCAATGAAGGCAGCGTACAGGAAATTTGAGCTCATTTCGGCCAATGTCATAACGCTTCCTCACCTTCCTTTTTCAATTGTTTCTCGATTTCTTCCTGCTGGTCGGAATAAGCAGGAAGCGACGCATACGCTGAAACTTGGTCGAGGTCTTTTTTCAAGGCAAACCAGTTTTTGTTCGTGTGGCCAGCCAAAATAATTTCCCCGTTCGCTTTTTGCTGAATCCAGAATCGGCGATGGTTAAAGTACATGCCTTGTGCCACACCAATCATGAAAATCAGTCCGCCCAGCCCGAGAATCGGCAATGTGTTGTCTTTGCGGATCGTCAAGCCGGAAACGTCACGCGTTTCAACGCCCTGGAACTCCAATTTAAATTGGTTTTCCCCAAAAGGTTCTATTGTATTTTGGATGAGAATAAAACTTGTTTCCCCTTTTGGCGTTTCAGGAGTCGTCATTTCAACCAAGAAACCTGGATTGTTCGGAAGCGGCGTCGCTGTCTGGGGCTCCCCGTTTTCAAAACCTGAAAAATCAGGATAGTACCCTTTCAGTTCGACTGTTGCACCGTTTTCGAGTTCATAAAGTTTTTCCGGATTAATCAAGTCGATCGTCAATTCGCCTAACGATTCTTCTGTTTCCTTGTTAGTTAAAGCGAACGTCATCGCTTTGAGTTCATCTAATTTAAAATCCATTTGGTAAACGGCGTAGCCGTCAAATTTCAGCGGCTGGTTGACGCGGATTGGGTATTCTTCTACTATTTCCATGTCTTCTGTTGCCCCCGGCAAACTGTCTTCCGGCTTTTTGTATAAAATAACATCTGTCTGATAGTTTTTAGCAACACTTCCGACACGATCAACCGCTTCACTAAAGGCACCATCTTTTTCTTCACCGCTATAGGTCTCTAATTCAAAACTCTTGCTTTCGAGTGCATACTCAGGCACTTCCGGAATGGCTCTTGTCTCGCCTTCTCGAATCCATAACGTTTCATCCACATAAAATCCTGGAACCATGCGCAGCATAACCCCGAAAAGGAAAATGATCAATCCAATATGGTTGACGTATGGGCCCCACCGTGAAAAACGGCCTTTTTCAGCAAGCAGACCGTTTTTGTCTCGAGTCACATTGTATTTCAGTTCTTTAAGCTTTGTTTCTGATTTTGCCAGCACATCTTCCTGTGCATAGCCTTTTCCGTATATGCGCTGTTTGTTCATAAAACTTTCATGGCGGAGAACCCGCTGATTTTTCAACGAACGATATAACGGCACGAATCGGTCAAGGCTGGCAATAATTAGCGATATGGCCAGCATACCGACAAGAATGATAAACCAAAATGAACTATATAAATCGTGGAATCCTAAAAAATGGTAAATCCTTCCTATTTCTCCATAGACATCTGAATAATAGGCCTTGATAGTATCTTCATTTCTGACTGCTACTTGAACATATTCCTCTTGCGGCAATATCGTACCGATGGCAGCAGCAACCAAAATTGCAACAATAATGCCTACGCCTACTTTGACACTGGAAAAGAAATTCCAAACTTTATCGATGATTGACTTGTTGTATGTCTGAGATCTTCTGGCCGTGCCTTCATAGCGCATATCCACAAGCTTGCTGTTTTGTTCTTTCTCAGTCAAAGAACGCCCGCACGATTCACAAAGAATTGTCCCGGGCGGATTCACATGACCGCATTGGCATTGCATTTTGTCCATCCGAAAAAACTCCTTATTCAGGTTTAATTTCTTCCATAAACCCTTCAATATCCTGTTCTGTCATTTCACCGGTGATAATCCGCTCGATCTCGCCTTCCGGATTAACCAATACCGTCGTCGGCAATGGAATAATGTTGTAAGCGGTCATTACGCTTTTCGTCTTGTCGATAACAACGGGAAATGACAAATCATATTGATCGGCAAACGACTGGACTTCGAATTCAGATTGTGCAATATTCACTGCCAGCACTTGGACGCCTTGGTCTTTGAACACGTCAAACTGGCGGTCCATCGCAGGCATTTCTTTTGCACAAGGCTTACACCAAGTTCCCCAGAAATTCAAGAAAACTCCCTGTCCTTTATAATCAGAAAGCTGATGGCTTTCGCCTTCAAGATCAACTAGTTTAAAATCGGGCGCCTCATCCCCGACTTTCAACACGCTGACATCTTCAGCTGTTGCGTTATTGTAAAGGGTGTATCCGATAGCAGCAATCATTAAAAAAAGAATGACTGAACGCATAATGACTCTGTTTTTCTTTTTGTTCTTTTTCTTTTCGTTCATTTATGTTCCCTCCTTCGAGGTTTATGCAAATCCAATTATAGCAAAGTTTCTACTAGTGATTGGACGCAGTTTTGAATGGTTTGTGAACGTTAATGGTGCTTGCCTGTTTCCGCCATAACCCGCAGTAGCTTCACTTCATGGGCGCTGAGTTCTCTGGATTCCCCTGCATTTAACCCTTTTAGCGTTAAAAATGCGAATTGCTCCCGGCTAAGTTTTTGGACCGGAAATCCGATAGCATCGAACATTCTCCGCACTTGGCGGTTTCTGCCTTCATGAATTGTTATTTGAACAATGGCTTTGCCTGTTTTGTTGTCAGCCGATAAAAGTTTCACTTTGGCCGGGGCCGTCATTCCGTCTTCAAGCTTGATGCCGCGCTCCAATTTTTGCAAATCTTCTCGTTTTGGAATGCCTTTCAATCGCGCGACATACGTCTTGTCGATTTCAAATTTCGGGTGCGTCAGCAAGTTGGCAAATTCACCGTCATTTGTCATGATCAACAAACCAGAAGTATCATAGTCGAGACGACCGACCGGATAAATGCGTTTATCGACTGTATCAAAGAAATCCGTGACCACTTTTCTGTTTTTATCATCGCTGACCGCAGAAATCACGCCGCGCGGCTTGTATAATAAATAATAGACTTTTTGTTCTTTTTCAAGCTGTACGCCTTCCACTTCAATTGTGTCGGAATGCGATACTTTTGTGCCGAGTTCTTTTACCACTTTTCCATTGACTCTAACTTTTCCATCCAATATTAATTGCTCTGACTTGCGTCTTGATGCAATGCCGGCGTGTGCCAACATTTTCTGTAATCTCTCCATAAGTTCACCTCATTGATTTTTTCCGTTCGTTCCTCTCGGAATTATGTCACATTTAGCGTAAAAGCGAAAGCACCAAGCCTTTACAACAACAAAGGAAGACTGTACATAATCCGCAGTCTTCCTCCAACCGATTAAGCTTTCACTTCTTCTTTGAACGTTTCTTGAAACTTCGTCATAAACAAATCTGTTTCTTCTTCTGGTTCATCGCTCGCTTCTTCCGGCAAGGGAGGAAGTTCATCCAAGTTTTTTAAACCAAAATAATTCAGGAATTCGTTCGTTGTGCCATATAAAATAGCACGGCCAGCTCCTTCAGCACGGCCTCTTTCTTGAATCAAGCCTTTTGCAGCAAGTGTCTGGAGCGGCTTTTCGCTTTTTACGCCCCGCAAATCTTCAATTTCTAAGCGCGTTAGCGGCTGTTTGTATGCAATGATTGCGAGCACTTCCAATGATGCCTGAGACAGTGCTTGCGGCGTCGGGTTTTCCACAAGCTTTTGGATGGTTTCCGCTACATCCGGCTTCGTAACAAGTTGAAAGACCCCTGAAAATTCCTTGATCATCAAACCGCTCATGGGCTCTTCATAGCGCTTTGCCATCTCGTCAATACAATCGCGAATCTCCGCTTCCACTGCTTCAGTCAAAAATTCAAGCTGAGCCATCGTCAGGCCATCATCGCCGACTACAAAAAGCAGCGCCTCAATTTTCTTCGAAAGATTCGTCTTCATATTCCCACGTTTCCTTTCTAAGTTCCACCAGCAAATCGGTGAAATTCTTTTCCTGCTCTACGGCGATCACTTGCCGTTTCATCAGTTCTAGAACCGACAAAAATGAAACCACTAAAACAGACTTGTCACTTGACGGAAACAAGTTTGCAAAAGAAGTTTTGCCTTTTGCGGCTTTCAGCCGGCTGACAATCGAAGTCATCTGGTCTTTGATCGAAATTTCCTGGCGAGCAATACGGGCAGATAACGGAGCCTTCAACTGTTTGCGCCGCAGCATTTTTTGAAAAGCAGCCAACATATCAAATGCATTCACTTCCAAATCAACGTTTTCGACTGGAACAGAAAGCTGAAATTCCGATAAATCTTTAGGCGATTTTGTGAACAGGATCGAGCGATTTTGCTCCATCTCTTTCATCTGCAAGGATGCTTCCTTGAATTTACGGTACTCCACTAGACGTGAAACCAACTCTTCCCGCGGATCTTGCTCTTCAAATTCGTATTCGATATCCTCCAATTCACCTTCATGGACAGGAAGCAGCATTTTGCTCTTGATCGCGAGCAATGTCGCAGCCATCACCAAGTATTCGCTCGCCTCATTCAACTCTAGCACTTGCAGCGCGCGAATATGTTCCATATACTGTGAAGTGATCTGTGAAACCGGGATATCGTAAATATCAATTTCCAAACGATGTATTAAATGCAATAATAAATCAAGAGGGCCTTCAAAGGCCTCTACCTTTACTTCATAGGACATGCTTGACCACCTGACTGTTAGAGATACTTATATTATTATAGTAGAAAGGGGATTAAAATGCACCCACTCCACCACCCGCTCTTTATTCAATTTATTATAAATTTCAATAGCGAACGCGATTATTTCGAATGCCATGAAGTTGGCGAAGAATACTGGAAATCTCTTGCACCGAAAGACAAAACCCATCCTCTTACCGGTTGGATTCAGATGGCTGTCGGCATGTACCATTGGAGACGAAGTAATTATCCTGGCGCACTGCGCTCGTTCATCCGGGCAAAAGCGAAACTGACGGATGGCGGAATCTGGGTAGAAGGTTTCGACCACCCGGAACTGATCCGGCTGTTGACTGTCTCCATAGAAGCCGTTACCGAAAGAAAACCTTTTTTCTCTTACAACATTCCTATCGAATCAAAGAACTTGAAAAAAATCGTCAGAGACTATCAGGCGGCTCATCCCATCGCTCCGCAGGATCCCTATTATATTATGCATAAACATCGGCTGAGGGACCGTTCTTCCATCATCAGTTTGCGCGAACAAAAAAAAAGGCGGAACCTTTAATCAAAGTCCGCCTTTTTTTTGTGGGCATTTTTCGAGAAATGCACGGGTTTCTTCCGTTGAACGCATTTCCCGTTCCTGCATCATTTGTTGGATTTTCTCGACCATGGCATGTCCAATTCCTTCGTTTCTATAAGAAGGGTTGACCGATACGTGATGGATTGTGAACGCATTTTCTTCTACTTCCACTCCCAATAACCCTACGAAATCTTCTCCCTTTTTCCAAAGAAACAATTGCCATTCAGGATTATCTTCATATTTCTGCATTGTTTGCTGCAGCACTTTCAAATCTCGCTCTCTTGGCATGAACGACATTAAGCCCATCGCGATTTTTTCAAATGATTTTTTATATCTTAATAACATAACCAATCCCTCGTTTTCGTCCTTACACGGCTTTGTACATCCTACTATAAACTTGCAAAGAACACAAGTTCCCAGAAAGTTTAACCGCCTAGAACATTATCTGCGAACAGGACCCAATAGAGGATTCCCCACCCGATGGCCACGACCAGCAAGAAAATCAATAAAAAAACGTTGGCTTTATTCATTTGCCCTTCACTTTTTGCTGGTATGACATGTCATGCGTGATCAGATCTTCATTGGTCTCCCGGCGTACTACTAGCTGATGTTCCCCGTTTTCAACGAATACAACAGCGGGGCGGCCGATACGGTTGTAATTACTGGCCATGGAATATCCGTAAGCGCCTGTGCAGAACACACTTAAAATATCTCCAGCTTCCAAAGTCGGCAAATGCGCCTCTTCGATCAGCTTGTCTCCTGACTCACAAAGCTTTCCGGCAATGGTGTACTGTTCGCTTGCTTTTGCATTCGCTTTATTGGCGAGCAGCGAAGTGTATTTCGCTCCATATAAAGCAGGGCGGATATTATCGGACATTCCGCCGTCAACCGCCGCGTATTTGCGTAGACCTGGAACTTCTTTCATCGATCCAACTGTATATAACGTCGTACCTGCATCTCCAACCAACGAGCGGCCCGGCTCAATCCAGATTTCGGGCAGCTGGAAATCTGCTGCTGCCGACACCTTCTTGACTGTCCGGATCATATCCCGAACATAGATAGCCGGTTCAAGTGGCTGGTCTTCTTCGGTATAGCGAATGCCAAAACCACCGCCAAGGTTCAGGACCGGGCAGCGGTACCCGTAATCTTTTTCCCAGTTCGACATTTTTCCTACCAATTTTTCAGCAGCCAGCTGAAAGCCTGTTGTATCAAAAATTTGCGAGCCGATGTGGCAATGAAGCCCCATCAATTTTAAGAAAGAATGCCCGTATGTCTGTTTAAATGCTTTATCCGCCTGGCCATTCTTTAGATCGAAACCGAACTTCGAATCTTCCTGGCCTGTTGTAATATAGTCATGCGTATGCGCTTCAACACCCGGAGTAACCCGCAATAGGATATTCATCGGCTGTTCAAGTTCTTCTGAAAGTTTTTTCAAAAGATCGATTTCGTAAAAATTATCGACGACGATGCAGCCTATTTTTTCTTCAAAAGCCATGCGCAATTCTGCTTCGCTTTTATTATTGCCGTGAAAATGGATCTTTTCTGTCGGGAAACCCGCTTGTATGGCAGTGTATAGCTCCCCTCCGGATACAACATCAAGTGACAAGTTCTCTTCAGCCGCCACCTGGTAAATCGCGATGCTTGAAAAAGCTTTACTGGCATAGGCCACTTGGTAGCCAAGCCCTTCATCTTCAAAGGTCTTCTGGAAAGCTTTAGCACGCTCCCGGAATAATTGAATATCATATACAAAAAGTGGTGTACCGTATTCTTTCGCCAGTTCGACAGCGTCTGTGCCGCCAATTGTCAAATGCCCTTGCTCATCAATAGCTTGTGTACCGTATAAATGCATGAGTTCCCTCCTAGCCGCGAATGGCAGATATGAAAAATCTTGCTGAGAATAAACTCAGCAAGATTGGTTAATCGGTGATCACCGCAGAAATAAGCGGCGTTTTTTCAACCGGTTCGCTTGAATATTCTACACTATTATACAACATGCGCAAACATTCCGCGACATCTTCCGTATTGGAATAAACAGTCGCTATTGATTCGCCTTTATGGACAAAGTCGCCCACTTTCTTGTGCAGGACAATACCAACCGCTAAATCGATTACTGACTCTTTTGTCGCTCTTCCGGCGCCTAAAATCATGGCTGCAGTGCCGATTTCATCAGCTTCCATAAACGATATATAACCTTCCCTTTCAGATGGCACATCTACTTTGAATGCGGCTTGCGGCAGCAGCTCCACATCGTCTACAACAGCTGGATTGCCGCCTTGGCTCTCGATAAATTGCTTGAAAATAGCCAGAGCTTCCCCGCTTTCGATTGCTTGGACAAGCATCGCGCGCGCTTCTTCTAGCGTATCCGCTTTCCCGCCCACAACAACCATTTGGCTGCCAAGCACCAAGCAAAGCTCTGTCAAATCTTCCGGCCCTTTTCCTTGCAGCGTTTCAATCGCTTCTTTCACTTCAAGTGCATTGCCGATTGCAAAGCCAAGCGGCTGGCTCATATCAGAAATAATCGCCATCGTTTTGCGGCCAGTTGCATTGCCGATCCCCACCATTGCATGCGCAAGTTCCTTCGCATCTTCTTCTGTCTTCATAAAAGCGCCTTCGCCTGTTTTAACATCCAAAACAATGGCATCCGCACCAGCAGCAATTTTTTTGCTCATGATCGAGCTTGCAATCAACGGAATGCTGTTTACAGTTGCCGTCACATCACGCAGTGCGTACAATTTCTTGTCTGCTGGCGTCAAATTTCCGCTTTGGCCAATAACAGCCACTTTAATGTCATTTACTTGTTTAATAAAATCTTCCGTAGACAATTCCACATGAAAGCCTTCAATGGCTTCGAGTTTGTCAATTGTGCCGCCAGTATGCCCAAGCCCACGGCCGCTCATCTTCGCTACCGGCACTCCACAAGCCGCAACAAGCGGACCGAGCACAAGTGTCGTCGTATCGCCGACGCCGCCAGTTGAATGCTTATCCACTTTGATGCCTTCAATGGCAGACAAATCGATTTGGTCGCCTGAGCCAGCCATCGCCAGCGTTAAATCCGCTCGCTCCCGGTCGCTCATATTCTGAAAATAAACCGCCATCAAAAAAGCGCTCATTTGATAATCCTCAATATCACCGTTCGTATAGCCTGTAACTATATGTTGAATCTCTTCTGTGGAAAGTTCTAAACCATCGCGTTTCTTTTCTATTAAATCAACCATTCTCATGAATAATACCGCCTTTTCAGTTTAATTTCGTTAAAAAGCTTGTTCCGAACTTTGGCATCGGAGCTGAGAAATTTTCGGCAATTGTTGCACCGATATCTGCAAACGTTTTGCCAAGCCCCAACTCTTTCCCACTCTCAAAGCGTGGTGAAAAGGCAAGCAGCGGAACATATTCACGTGTATGGTCTGTTCCAGGAAATGTTGGATCGTTGCCGTGGTCAGCTGTAATGAGGAGCAAATCGTTTTCAGTCAATTTTTCAAGCACTTCCGGCAGCCGCGCGTCAAACGCTTCTAGCGCCGCCCCATATCCTTCCGGGTCTCTGCGATGTCCGAACAAGGCGTCAAAATCAACCAGGTTCAAAAAACTCAAGCCGCTGAAGTCTTCTCCAACGACTTCTACCAGTTTATCCATGCCGTCCATATTGTCTTTTGTCCGAATGGTTTTAGTTACCCCTTCACCATTATAAATGTCGTTGATTTTGCCGATGGCAATAACATCTTTTCCGATATCTTTCAACTCGTTCATGACTGTCCGGTCGAAAGGCTTTAACGCATAATCATGGCGATTTGATGTACGTTTGAAAGCACCTGGTTCGCCAAGGAATGGGCGTGCAATAATGCGGCCGACCAAATATTCAGGATCTAGTGTCAGTTCACGGGCGATTTCACAGATCTTGTAAAGTTCTTCTAAGGGAACAATCTCTTCGTGCGCAGCAATCTGCAATACTGGATCCGCTGATGTATAGACAATAATGGCACCCGTTTCCATGTGCTCCTGTCCAAGTTCATCAAGAATTTCAGTTCCGCTCGCCGGTTTGTTGCCGATTACTTTGCGGCCTGTCTTTTCTTCCAATGCTTGAATCAAGGAATCTGGAAACCCTTCCGGATAGACTTTGAAAGGTGTATCGATGTTAAGGCCCATAATCTCCCAATGTCCAGTCATTGTATCTTTTCCTACCGATGCTTCCTGAAGCTTGCCATAATAAGCGGCTGGTGTTTCAGCCACCGCAATTCCTTTAACAGGTTCAATGTTGCTCAAGCCAAGGTTTTCCATATTCGGCATATGCAATCCCCCGACACTTTCTGCAATATGGCCAAGTGTATCAGAACCTGTATCGCCGAAAGCTTCAGCATCTGGAGCTTCGCCGATTCCCACCGAATCAAGGACAATCAAATGAATGCGTTCAAAAGGTTTATTAGTCATGTTTTTTCCTCCTTATTTACGATTCTATCCTACCATAAAATTTGGGATTGTCGGAAGTCTGACATCTATTTTATGCTCTTGGATGAAACTGCGAATACACGTCTTTCAAGCGGGTTTTGCTGACATGCGTATATATTTGAGTGGTTGAAATATCAGCATGGCCAAGCATCTCTTGAACAGCACGCAAATCAGCACCATTTTCAATTAAATGCGTCGCAAACGAATGCCGCAATGTATGAGGCGTCAGCTCTTTTTGGATACCTGCTTTTTGAGCATGCTGCTTAAGAAGTTTCCAAAATCCTTGCCGCGTCAGTCGCTTCCCTCGTTGATTGATAAATAGCGCATCGGTTCTTTCGCCAGTTTTCAATAAACTAGGACGTGCATTTTCCAAATAATTTTTACATGCTTTCAAAGCGGATTTGCCAAGCGGGATAATGCGCTCTTTTCCTCCCTTGCCAAAGCACCTGACAAAGCCCATGGTCAGATTGACATCTTCGATATCCAAATTGATGCATTCGCTGACACGCATGCCGCTTGCATACAAAAGTTCAAGCATGGCTTGGTCCCGCATTCCATTAGCTTTATCCAGAGCTGGCGCTTGCATTAGTGCATCCACTTCTTCAATGGACAGGATATTTGGCAGTTTTTTATCCATTTGCGGCATTTCCAGATGGACTGTCGGATCGTTGTCCACTACACGTTCACGGATTAAAAATTGATGGAACGAACGAATGGACGAAATGTGCCTTGCAACGGTCCGGGATGTTTTAGTGGTTTCTTTCAAATGGCGCAGATGATTTAAAATATGTATGCGTTCCACTTTGCGCAGCGAATCGAGCTGTTCAACTTCTTTTAAATATTGGATATAGCTTTTTAAATCCCGCTCATATGACACGAGGGTATTTGCAGCCAGCTGCCGCTCTACGCGCAGAAAATGAAGATAATCATCCAAAGCATCTTTTGCATATTTCATTATGGAACCTCCTTTGTATAAAAAAGAAAAAGAAGGGCGACCTTCAAGGGCCGTCCTTCTTTTTCTCACCAATCATTGAGATGGATCTTGTGAGCTGCGGTCATGGCAGCGCCAGCAGATGCCATGAAACGTAAGACGGTGGTCTTTAATTTGAAAGTTCCAGCGTTTTTCGACAACGCCTTCAACATCTTCCAACAAGTCTTCCTGTATTTCATCTACAGCTCCGCACTCTAAACATACTAAATGATGATGGAAGTGCGCGGCGCCTTCTTGGCGCAAATCATAGCGGGAGACTCCATCACCAAAATTTATTTTGTCGACAATTTTCAATTCAGTCAATAATTCCAATGTCCGGTAAACAGTGGCCAATCCAATTTCCGGTGCAATATCTTTTACTAAAAGATAGACATCTTCAGCACTCAAATGGTCTTCTTCATGATCCAGCAAAACCCGGACGGTCGCTTCACGCTGTGGCGTCAATTTATAACTCGCAGCATGTAATTGCTTTTTTATACGATCAATCCTTGTTTCCATGCGACGCCCTCCTTAAACTGCTTCTATTATAGCAAAGGAGCGTTCTCATTTACAACATATTATCATTCTTACTTTAGAATCATTATCAATTAAAAATAGTTTTAATTTTTAATTGATAATCGCTGTTTTGCCCAGATGACCGCAAAAGCAGTTTTAGCGTCATAAATGCGGTTTTCTTTCATCATTTGTTCTGCTTCTTCAACTGAAACTTCAAGTAATTCGACAAATTCATCTTCATCAAGCACAGCGCCGTTTGTGGCTTTTTTTAGTCCATCTGCGAAAAACAAATGAATCACTTCGTCCGCAAACCCTGGAGATGTCGAAAACGATTGAATCAATTCAAGGGAATCGGCTGTATAGCCCGTTTCTTCTTCCAATTCACGCATTGCTGTATATTCAGGAGCCTCGCCTTTTTCTAATTTGCCGGCAGGGATTTCAACGATCGAGCGTTCCAGCGCTTTCCTGTATTGTTCTACCATAATGATTTTGTTTTCTGGAGTAAACGCCACAATTGCAACTGCCCCAGGATGTTCAATCAGCTCACGTTTAGAAGTTTTGCCGTTCGGCAAGCTGACTTCATCCACTTTCAAGTTGATGACTTTCCCTTCGTAGATGCGTTTTGAAGTAATGGTTTTTTCTTCAAACTTTTTCATGATATTCCTCTTTTCATTTGTGATTTCTCTATCGCAAAGTATACCATAAGAGAAACATTAAATTACAACGGAGGGATGACATGAAAACAGTAAATCTTGGAAACAGTTCTTTAAAAGTCAGTGAAATCGGTTTCGGCTGCATGTCCTTGCCGACAGAGCCCAAGCAGGCTACAGCCATCGTGGATGAAGCGGTTGCAAACGGCATCAATTATTTTGACACCGCTGATCTCTATAACAAAGGTGAAAACGAAAAACTTGTCGGAGAAGCTTTGAAAGGCCGCCGGAAAGACATAGTATTAGCTACGAAAGTTGGCAACCAATGGAGCCAAAATACCGATGTTGTCGAATGGAATGCAACAAAACCTTATATTATCGAACAAGTCCACAATAGCTTAAAAAGACTGCAAACCGACTATATCGATTTATACCAATTGCACGGCGGCATGATCACGGATAACGCAGAAGAAACGATCGATGCTTTTGAAACATTGAAAAAAGAGGGATTGATCCGCGAATATGGCATTTCTTCCATTCGCCCCAATGTCATCCGCCGCTTTTTAGCAAAAAGTGATATCGTTTCGATCATGATGCAGTATAGCTTGTTTGACCGCCGGCCCGAAGAGTGGCTTTCAGACATTGGTTCGGCTGGACGTTCTGTTGTGACCCGCGGAACACTTGCAAAAGGGCTATTAACAAATGATGGCCCTAGACGTGCTGAGAAAATGGGCGGCTATCTGACTTACAATGAAAGTGAATTAAAAAGCACACTGCAAAAATTAATGGGCATACACGAAAATCTCCATGCCTTATCTCTCCATAGCGTTCTGCAAAACAGTACGGTCGCTTCTGTCGTAGCCGGAGCAAGTTCGCCGCAGCAAATCAAAGACACAATTGCCGCATATGAAACGCCTGTATCTGCAGACCAAATAACTGAAGCGAAAAAAGCAACCAAACAAGACTTCTACCAAGAGCACCGCAACTAGCAAGAACCAGTTGTTTTACTTCCCTACTTGCACCGCGTATACTCTTCTATACGAAGAACGGAAGTACAGGGGCTGCGGCCAAGTTGCCATGGATTGTTCTTGAATGACAAGGAGATGGATACAGATGGGACATGTTTGCGAAAAGGAATTCAGCTGTGAAAAAGAACTGACTCTTGCCGTGATCGGCGGCAAATGGAAAATGTTGATTTTATGGCACCTTGGTAAAGAAGGTACTAAGCGCTTTAACGAGTTGAAAAGGCTGATTCCAGGTATAACCCAAAGAATGCTTGTCACCCAGCTTCGGGAACTCGAATCGGATTTTATCATTCATCGCGAAATTTATCCGGAAGTGCCCCCAAAAGTCGAATACTCATTGACAGCTCAAGGGCAATCGCTGATGCCTGTTTTAGAGAATATGTACGAGTGGGGCAAAACGTATAAAAGCTTTTTAGAGGTAGCGGTGCCTGCTGCCGAAGCAGAAGAGTCAAAAGCGAAATAACGGTTTTCAAGGCGGGGATCCGATCGGATTTCCGCTTTTTTTATTTTCCGTATGTTAACGGTATACTTTTTGTCACTATATGAGAATAATGTGCGTACTTTCGGAAATCGAAGTACAGGCATACACTAGAGGAGTAACAAAAAACGAAACTGAGGAGAATGAGAAGATGAAATTACAATTAGCATTAGACTTAGTGGACATTCCACAAGCGATCGAGCTTGTTAAAGAAGTAGAACAACATATTGACATCGTCGAGATTGGAACCCCCGTCATTAACAAAGAAGGGCTTAAAGCCGTTTCCGAACTGAAAGCCGCTTTTCCGAATTTGATCGTCTTGGCTGACGTGAAAATTATGGACGCTGCTGGATATGAAGTGGCAAACGCTAGTGCTGCCGGTGCAGACATTGTTACTATCTTGGCACAAGCAGAAGATGCTTCAATCAAAGGCGCTGTAGAAGAAGCGAAAAAGCAAGGCAAAGAAATTTTGGTGGATATGATTGCAGTTAAAGACGTTAAAACACGCGCTATTGAGCTTGATGCCATGGGCGCAGATTATATTTGCGTTCATACTGGATATGACTTGCAAGCAGAAGGCAAAGATTCTTTTGCTGATCTTCGCACTATTAAAAGCGTTGTGAAAAACTCAAAAGTTGCTATTGCTGGCGGCATTAAACTTGAAACATTGCCGGAAGTAATCCAAGAACAGCCTGATTTAATTATCGTGGGCGGCGGCATCACAAGCAAAGAAGACAAAAAAGCGGAAGCTGAAAAAATTTACAATTTGATTCAAGAAGGCGCGACTGTTTAAGATGCAGACAGCGGGATACACGGAAGTGATTTTAAAAGAACTGCAAACAGTGTTGTCATCCATTGAGGATTCTGAGGCAGATAAAATGGTGGAAGCCCTGCTTGCTTCAAAGAAAATTTTTGTTGCTGGCGGCGGCCGCTCGGGCTTTATGGCAAAATCCTTTGTTATGCGCTTGATGCATATCGGACTCGATCCGTATATCGTCGGGGAAACTGTCACTCCCAATTTAGATGCTGACGATATTTTTGTTGTCGCTTCCGGATCAGGCGAAACACAAAGCTTCGTTGCCATGACCGAGAAAGCCCGAAAAATCGGAGCTATTGTCGCAGCCGTGACCATCAATCCTGATTCCACGATTGGAAAACTCGGCGATATTGTTGTTGAAATTCCTGCCCAAGCCAAAGCGGAAGGCGATAGCGGCAAATCGATCCAGCCCATGGGTTCGCTTTTCGAACAGTCGCTGTTGCTGTTTTTCGATGCCGTCATCTTAAAAATCATGGAGAAAAAATCGCTGACTTCACAAACAATGTATGGCAGACACGCCAACCTTGAATAAGTATATATGAAGAAAGCAGGACTAAGCCTTTGATGAGCTTTAGTCCTGCTTTTCTTTATCGTTCCTCAACTTTATAGCTGTCAGTGTCACCCACTTTTTTGGTATGGGCATCAATCATTCTGCGGAGCAAAGGTTCAATCTCTGTTTCTTTTGGCAATACCGCTAAGACCCATTCCAATTCCTGTTCGACTAGCAAACTAATCCGGACTGCTGCAACTGCATGTTCCCGCGGCGTTATGTGATTAATGATTGCTGTAACCTCTTCAAAAAGCTCCGTTGGCAAGGAACTGGCGAGTGCTTTAACTCCCAGCTGTGCACGAAGCGGAGCGTACTTGTGCAGCAGCACACGCGCTAAGTGGTCGATCACGTTGGTCAGCATCCTTGCCGCCCAAATGGTATTTCCGCGTGTACTCGCTTTTTGGTATTGAAACAAAAACCAAGCCACATCGATAACGGCATCCCTGAATTCCTCTGATTTCAGCTCCAGGGTTTGCGTTTCTTGGAAAGATTCAAGCAAGCCTTCCGGATCATAAAGCACCCGAAAATAATCTTTCTCCGGAAACGATTCAAGTGTGACAGTAAACAAATCGATATGCAGTAGGTTGTCATACACAGCGATCAGCTGAGGTGCGATAATGAAGATATCATCCCTGAAAAGGATTGGCCGATACGCCTCTAAATGCGCTTCACGCGCTGCTAAAAACTGTTTTTCTCGCTCCCCATCGACCAAGCAGTACAAATCGATATCGGAATGCTCATCATGTTCATCACGGCCCATGGATCCTTTTACAAAAACCGCTTTGACGTGCGGATCTTGTTTTAGGCTTGCACAAATTTTTTCGACGGCTTGCTCTTGTATCAGCATATCCATTCCTCCAGCGCCTGCAATAAAATCATTTCTTATTACACCAATAATAACGGAATATAATCCACAATTTCCTCCGGTTTCTTATCCAAAGACAAGCGAACCAGTTCTATTTGCCCTTCGATTCCTTTCAGGTTCGCATGGAAAAGCTCCATCATAAAAGAGCTTTCGGCAAAAACATCGTTTGCCTGTACTTGTTCTAAAAAGTCTCTGCCAATCACCAAATCTCCTCCCACTCCTTCACCCTGCAGTCTTGCCGCAACATTAACCGTCCTGCCGAAATAATCCAGCCGGTCATTTGAATTGACTGCAATGGCAGGTCCACTATGCAAACCGATTTTCAACATAATATCTTCCTTTTCAGCATTGTTGAACTCGGCTACATGCTGCTGGATTTGCAGCGCCGCCCGAAGGCCGTCCTCCGGCAAATGAAAAACAGCCATGACCGCGTCTCCTATCGTTTTGACCACACTTCCTGAGTTTTTGGAAATCCAGTGCGTTAAGAATTCAAAGTGGCGATTGACTTGCCCATATGCGGTAGCGTCGCCAACAGTTTCATATAAAGAAGTGGAACCTTTCAAATCTGTAAACATGATCGTAACATTGCGGATGCTGATCTGTTGTCCTGGCGACAAAACTTCAGATGAAAACAGATCCCGAAATTCCTGCATCGCTGTAACTTTTGCGGCAGTTACCGTTTCCGCATTCCAATCCGATTGCTCCAAGGCGACAATTATGTCATTCTGGCTGGAGTTGGTTAGACTTATTTCTGAGCGCCTTGCAATGTTTGAATGGCTCCAGCCTTCTTCCGTATACTCAAGAAGCGCCGGATGGCCTTCCGCCGGCAGCTTGTCCAAGATGTCGACCATGTTGTTTTCCTGCAAGACGCGCAGGCGAAGCGCTTTTTCGGCACTTGTAATCGGCAGTACAATGGTCTGCCCAGCACCGATAATTTTTTGCACTTTAATATGCGGCGTAATTTGCGGTGCCCCTACACAATAAACTTCTGCGTAAGCTTTTCGAATTGAAGGGTGAACCGAGAATTGAAGTTCTACATACCTGTCAAAGTCTGCATCATAGTTAATGCCGCATAAATCGCAATGGAATTGGTTTTGTAATTGCGAAAGGGAACTATAGTCGACTTTCGAAACCCGGCAATTCGGGCAGATTAAATTCCAGCTCAAGTTAAGAATTCCAGATTTCGTGGCATATAACAACATCCGCAGCACTTCTTCCGAGTCTTTTTTCCACTGCTTTGCGATTTGAATCGGTTCCATGACCGCTACATCCGAATCGCTTTTTTCGACTAGAAAGCGGTGCAGCAGGACAATATATGAAGCATCCACCGGGAACTTCCTTAACCGGTCTTCAAGCCTTTCCAATTCAACAAAATTCACTTTTGCGTTTACCGCTTTTTGTGGAAGCTCCCTCGGATCCGCCCCCGCTTTTGCGTAATCATCTATATACGCCAATGTGTTTTTCATCGATTGGATGCCTATCGCTAAAACTACTGCAATGCCAAGCGGATTCCGCGGCAGATATTCAGCAATTACCCGTACTGTCGTTTTTTCAGCAAAAGCATCGCTGCTGTCGACCAGCTCTATGCCCCACGTATACGAAACCAACGGACCGCTGACATAGCGCCGTTCTACTATATAACTTTTATTTTCCTCCCATTGAAAGGGAAATTCCTGCCACTTTAGGGGAATGAGGCCGGCAATTTTTGCCTGGGCCGACCGATAAAAAACATTAGTACCCTCTTTTTGAACCCCGCTGAATTGGACAGGGAAAATACCGATATACGGATTCATGCGGTTATTATCACTGATCAGTTTCCAAATCGTTTCTTTTGCCAAGGCAAACTGTTGTTCAAATACATATTTTTTTGCTTTTAACGTCATTTTTCCACCTCTATGAAATTTCAATGGCTATTGCCAATAAGATGATATGAAAAATCTGATCGGCCATAATCGCCAACCACGCTTGTTCTGGACCTTTTGCCATTTGGATGTTCCTCACCCAAAATACGACGAATTTTTTTCGGTCTAGAATAACATGACCGATGAAAATGACTCCAAGCCCAGCTGCTGATAACCCTCCTGATAAAAGCCCGGCCAGTGCCACAATAACGGTATAAACAGTTACATGTGCAAGGAGCGGCCCCCATTTCGTTGCTTTATATTTAGCCATCCATCCTGTTTGCAAAAGGAAATCACCGATCAGGTGGCCGATTAACAAATAACTAAACTGATCCATAAAAGTTGCTTTCTCCATTCCCCGCCTCATATTTATCTACTTGGTAACTGCACTCTTCCAAGATTGCTACAAATGCATCCACAATGTTTGCATCGAATAGAATATTGCGGCAACGAAGCAATTCCGCAGCCCCGTCCTTAAATGACATCCCTTTGCTATAGGAACGCGCCGTCGTCATCGCATCAAAGGCATCTGCCACTCCAACAATTCTTGCGAACCAAGGTATTTCTTCACCTTTTAACTGATCTGGATAACCTGTACCATCAAGCCGCTCGTGATGGGAGCGGGCTGTTTGAATCGCATGGACGAGTGCGGATTTTGGCTCCATATTTGATAAGATGTCCGCTCCAATAATTGTGTGCTGTTTAATCGTTTCATATTCTATTTTTGTTAGGCCGCTCGGTTTTCGCAATATGTCATCAGGTATCCCGATTTTGCCAATATCATGGAGCAAAGCGGCTTTATATAATTCATCGCTTGCCCCTCCTGCCATGCCAAGCTTTTTCGCAATCCATAGAGAATACTTCGCCACTCTTTCTGAATGGCCTGCGGTGTAAGGATCACGGGCATCCAAAACTTTGGCTAATGTCCGGATCATGCTTAAAAACATCCGGTAAAGTTCGTCATACATTTGGCTATTATGTAGAGCGAGGGCTGATTGGCTGGCAAGTGCAAGTGCAAGAGTAATATCTTGCTCCGAGAAGAATGCAACAGTTTTCTTGTTCAGCAGCTGCAAGGCACCAAGCACGGTCCCTTTAACCTTCAATGGGACTGTAATCATCGATTTTGTCACAAAACCGCTTGACACATCTACCCGATTTGCCCAATCGGCATGCTCTGCCACATTTTCTATCAGTTCTGCCTGCCCGGTTTCTATAACCTTGCCTACAATGCCTTCCTTTTTAGCCAATTTGATGTTAAGAATCGCTGAAGAAGTAGGGCCGTAGGCTGCCACTGCTTCAACATTTTGCTTGTCACTGTTTACTACCCAAAGCGTGCCGGCTTCTGCACCGATTACTTGAACCATCTGCAACAGAATATTTTGAAAGACTTCGTCTATCTCAATATTCGAATTTAATTGTTTGAAAGCTTCTAAAAGATTTAAAAGCTCTTGGACTTTGTATTCCAAGTCCTTTATTTGAGTCATTGAGGGCCTCCTGATATTTTCAAATGAAACACAAAGTCTTTTATATCGTTTAAATACCAAATAATTACTTAAATTCATTACTTTTTATTTTCTTTAATCATGTCTTTTTTTTTACTTAAATACAAGTTAATTTATTATTTTTTAAAAATAAATTACTGCCCCGTCTAAACATAAAAAGGCAGAAAGCGTCTGTCAGCTTTCTGCCCTTCTTTACATGTTTTATACGATTCTATTTCTGAAGCATCAATTCTGCCGTTGCATCATCTATAACTAAAACATCAAGATAGCCTCCGGAGAGTGCAGCTTTTACACTGTCCGCTTTATGGGTCCCTTCGACAATGCCAATCACTTCTGGAATGTTCTTGAATTCGTTCAAGTCCAGGCCGATCACTAAATCATTTAACGGGTGTTGGATTTGTTTTCCTGCCGCGTCGAAGAAACGTGAGCCAATATCTCCTGCAGCTCCCGCGTCCTGCAAAGATTCCAAATCTCTTTCAGTGAGATAATCCATCGTTGTCATGGTGGAGCCTTCGAATGGATTTCCAATTCCCACTACAGCCATTTCAACATTGCGTCCTTCTTCTAACACCATCGCGATATCTTCTGATTGGATCAAGCGCTGTTTCAATTCATACGATCCAACCATAGCAGGTGCATAAAGATATGAACAATTTGAATTCATTTTCTGTGCCAGTTGATACGCCAGCAAGTTTGAATGAATTTCGACTAGCTTTCTTCCCATTCCTCCTACAAGCGGAATAATCTTTAATTCCCGGTGCTGTTCATACGGATACTCTTGGACGAATTTTGAAAGCGTGCTCCCCCATGAAAGGCCAAGAGACTTTATGCCCTGCAAGTTTTTTGAAACATAAACAGAAGCCGCTTTGCCTAATGCCTGTTTGACCATTTCTTTTGTCATATCGGCAGTCGGAATTACAATCGCTTCTTTAAGATTGTATTTTTTCTCCAGTCGATGCTCTAATTCTACAGTGTGAGCGCTTTCATCTTTAATGTAGATTTCAACTATGCCGATATCTCTGGCTTTATTGAGCAGTTTGGAAATCACTGGGCGGGAAACGCCAATTTTCTTAGCGATTTCCGCCTGTGTTTGTCCATCAAAATAATAGAGCTTTGATACTTTTACGATTTGCCTGCGTTCTTCCCAATCGATCATTGTGACACCTTCTCATCAAAATTTCTTAAAGTGAGAAATACCCCTTATCGATTATTTCCCCATATTTAAAACATAAATTTTATACCTGACTAAATTCTACCATCTTTTATGGGGACTGGCAGAACATTAATCCAAATTTTAATGATGAACTCCCTTGTCAAGCCATGATGCTGCCGCCTCGTAAACACTTTCAGAAACAGTCGGATGGGCATGTACCATAGTGGAAAGCTCTTCAACTGTTCCTTCTAGATGGATAAAAGCTGATGGCTCCGCTATCATTTCCGTAACGTGTGAACCGACCATTGTAACTCCAAGAATTTCTCCGTATTGTGTGCCGGCAATCAGCTTAGTAAATCCTTCTTTTTCACCACGGGTCAAAGCTTTTCCGTTTCCTGCATGGTCAATTCTCACCACTTTATAGGACAGGTTTTTCTCTTTCGCTTCTTCTTCAGTCAATCCGACACTGGCAATTTCCGGGCTGGTATAAACGCAGCGCGGTATTACGTTATAGTCTATCTTTTCCTTTTCACCTGCCGCATTGGCAGCTGCTACAAGACCTTCTGCGCTGGCGACATGCGCCAATTGCCATCCGCCCACTAAATCGCCTATTGCCAAAATGGATGGGAGATTGGTCTGCATTTGATCATCTACTTTTACAAATGGCCCATTCATATCAAGATCCAAGTCTGCAAAGGCAGAAGTATTTGGTGCTCTTCCAACTGACAGCAGGATAGCTTCTGCTTCCAGCACATCTTTTTTACCGTCTTTTGTTTCCACATTCACTACCTGATGGTTTTCCTGTTTTTCGACGCTCATTACTTTTGTACTGGTCAACAAGGTGATTTTTTTCTTTTTCAATTCTTTTGCAAGAAGTTTTGAAGCATCTATATCTTCATTCGGAACAATACGATCGCCCATTTCGACAACAGTGACCGGCACATTCAAACTTGAAAAAATGCATGCCAATTCTACACCAATTATTCCTCCACCGACAATTACCATAGACGCTGGAATTTCTGTGATATCGAAAATTGTGTCACTGGTGTAATAAGATGCTTGGTCAAGACCGGGGATAGGAGGGATGATGGGCTTGGATCCAGTGGCCAATATGATTTTTTCGCCTCGAATGGTTTCTTCCTTGTTTTCCAACTGTATCGAAACCGTCTGATCCCGCTGGACTTTTCCAAAGCCATTATAAACATCAATTTTGCCTTTTTTCATTAAATAAGCGATTCCATTTCGCAGCGTTTGTATGACTTCATCTTTTCTTGCGAGCATTTTTGAAAGAGAAAAAGTTAATGATCCCGTTTCAATCCCCCAGCTTTTTGCCCTTTCAATATCTTCAATAATTTCAGCGTGGCGTAATAACGTTTTTGAAGGAATACAGCCACGATTCAAACATGTCCCTCCCAGTTCCCGTGCTTCAACAAGTGCAACTTTCTTTCCAAGTTTCGCTGCTCTGATTGCCGCCACGTAACCGCCTGGGCCTCCGCCAATAACTGCCACGTCATAGTTATTCAATGACATCTACTCCTTAAGTTAATAATTCATACGGTTGTTCGAGAATGTTTTTTAGTTCAGTCAGGAATGCTGCGGCCGGTGCACCGTCTATTACCCGGTGATCAAATGACAAGCTGACAGTCATCATCGGGCGCAGTACAATCGCTCCGTTAACGCCAACCGGCTTTTCGTTTATTCGTCCGACTCCGAGTATTGCAGATTCCGGCTGATTGATCACTGGAGTAAAGGCATCAATTGCATACATGCCTAAATTACTGATTGTAAATGTCCCTCCAGACATTGCATCCGGTTTTAACTTGCTTTCCCGTGCCGCTTTGCCTAGGGCTTTGCATTCTTCTGTGATTGCCGCGAGCCCTTTTTGGTCGGCATTTTTTACTACAGGTACCAACAAGCCATTTTCCACCGCCACTGCCAAGCCAATATTGATAGCATCATTAAAGACGATTTCATTGCCTTCCAGCGAAACGTTGATGTTTTTATGGCGCTTTAAGGAATGCGCCGCAGCTTTAACAATGATTTCTGTATAAGAAAGGCGGAGCCCTGTCTGCTTTTCAATACTGCCCAGAAGTTGTTTTCGCATGCCGACAACTTCTGTCATGTCAATTTCGCTTGTTAAGGTAACATGAGGGGCCGACGTTTTGCTTTTCAGCATCCGCTCAGCTACAACTTTTCGGATGCCTTCCATTTTCACGCGCTTGCCGGCTGCAGCCGCTGGTGAAGAAACTGGCTGTCCCGCCTCTTCGACATCCGCACGGTAAATTTTGCCTTGGGAGCCGCTTCCTTTCACATCTTGCAATCGGATGCCTTCAGCCTCAGCAACTTTTTTAGCGAGCGGCGTAGCTTTTGGAGCAGCATTTGAAGTAGCAAAAGCCATCACATCTCCCTGCTGTATGCGCCCTTTTGGCCCAGAACCTTCAATCTCCGTAAGTGAAACAGCCTTTTCCTTAGCTACTCGGCGGGCTGCCGGAGTAGCACGCGGTTTTTCTGATGATGCTGCCGATTCTGTGGATGATTGGGATGAAGGTTCGCTTCGCTCTTCAGGAGTAGTGTCAAATACATCTTCTTCATCTTCATCCTGGGTATCCTGGGAATCTGATCCCGCTCCTCCCGCCTCGCCAGGAGGAGAATCGGGCACTTTTTCGTCCGCTTTTCCGATATAGCCGACAACATGGTTGATGGGGACTTCATCATCTTCTTCGTAATATTTTTTCAAGAGAATGCCTTCCTCGTATGCTTCCACTTCAATATTGATTTTATCTGTCATGATTTCGAACAAAGCATCCCCGACTTCCACCGTATCCCCTTCATTCTTAAACCATTGCAAGAGTGTTCCGACTTGCATCGTGCTGCTTAGTTTGGGCATAAAGATTTCTTTGGCCATCTTTTCGTTGCTCCTCCCTACGAACGGTTTACCGTTTCTTTGACTGCGCCAATAATATCTTCCACTCCTGGGATAGCTGCTTTTTCAAGTTCCGGATTGTAAGGAATCGGAACGGCCTTGCCTCCGAGCCGTTTGATCGGTGCGTCCAAATAATCGAAAGCTTCGCTCTCTGCAATCACACTGGCGATTTCCCCACCGAACCCGCCGCGTTTTACCGCTTCGTGAACGACAACCAGCCGGCTCGTCTTTTTCACAGAATTGATAATTGTTTCTGTATCTAAAGGGACAAGGGTCCGAGGATCGATTACTTCGACGCTGATTCCCTCTTTTTCAAGTTCCACTGCAGCTTCCAGCGATTTATGGACCATGATAGCGGTCGCTACAATTGTGACATCCTTGCCTTCCCGTTTAATGTCCGCTTTTCCTAATGGAATGGAATAAGGTTCTTCGGGAACGTCGGATTTGGTCTTATAGCAAAGTTTGTGTTCATAAAAAATGACTGGGTTATCATCGTCAATAGCCGCTTTTAAAAGCCCTTTTGCGTCATAAGCTGTCGACGGCTGTACCACTTTCAGTCCCGGAATATGAGTCATCCAAGCTTCCAGGCTTTGAGAATGCTGGGCAGCCGCGCCGGTCCCTGACCCTGCAGGCGTCCGCAGCACCATCGGCACTTTCCCCTTGCCGCCATACATATAACGGATTTTGGCTGCCTGATTTACCATATTGTCCATTGCAATTGTAATAAAATCGGAAAATTGAAGCTCCAATATCGGACGCATGCCGGTTAATGCAGCTCCGACTGCAGTCCCTGAAATAGCCGCTTCTGATATCGGGGTATTGCGAATCCGCTCTGGACCAAATTCTTCAATCATCCCCCGGGTAACGCCGAATGCTCCGCCGTAGACGCCGATATCTTCCCCTAGAATGAAAACGTCTTCGTTTTGCCGCATTTCCTGGCTCATCGCTTCTCTAACCGCTTCTAAATAAGTTATTTCCCTCATTACTATTGGCCTCCTTCGCTTCCTTTTAGGCGTAGATGTCTTCCATTAAATCGTCTAAGCTTGGGTGGGGGCTATTGGCAGCGAAATCCACCGATGCTTCAACTTCTTCTTTTGCATCAGCTTTAATTTTTTCAGCCGCTTCTTCAGTCAATAATCCTTCTTGAACCAAAACCAATCGCATCCGCTCAATCGGATCTTTTAGGCGCCATTCCTTTTCTTCTTCCCGGGTACGGTACTTTTTCGCGTCACTTTTTGAATGGCCTTTCCAGCGGTAAGTTTTTGCTTCAACAATTGATGGCCCTTCACCATTGCGTGCCCGTTCAACCGCTTCGCCAACACCATTCATAACATCAAAAATATCATTGCCGTCAACCACTTTCCCAGGAATGCCGTAGCTTTCCCCACGCTGTGCCACGTTCTCAATGTTCATCATTTCTTTTGCCGGCCCCGACATGCCGTATTGGTTGTTTTCGCAGATAAAGACCACTGGAAGCTTCCATATAGAAGCCAAGTTGAGCGCTTCATGAAAACTTCCTTCGTTTGAAGCCCCGTCGCCAAAAAAGCAAAGGACAACAAACCCGTCTTTTTTCATTTGCGAAGTCAAAGCCGCTCCCGTTGCAATGGCAAAACCGCCCCCGACAATACCATTTGCCCCGAGATTTCCTTTCTCAACATCCGCGATGTGCATCGAGCCGCCTTTGCCTTTGCAGTAGCCGGTTGTCCGACCGAACAATTCAGCCATCATTCCGTTAACTTCTGCTCCCTTGGCGATGCAGTGGCCATGGCCACGGTGTGTGCTCGTAATCTTATCGCGGTCTTCCAGTACCGCAATAGCTCCGACCGCAGACGCTTCTTGCCCAACTGCTAAGTGAGTTGTTCCGTGAATCATGCCTTTGGCAAAAAATTCATCCACTTTCTCTTCAAAAAACCTGATTTGCCACATTTGCTTGTATAAATCCACCAAATCTTTTTTATCTACTCGAGAGGGTAAATTAACTTTTTGAGTCATAGTACTTCCTCCTATTTACATTTGTTCCGGACGTTAACATATGTAAACGTCCGGCAATACGAAAGGGCATTCGTCATTTTCTCCAAAAGGCCCGCTTCTTCAACAACTGATAAAGAAGCTTGGCCTATGACAACGAATACTCAAGAAATGCTATTCTTTTTTTTTGTAATTCTGAATCACTTTACGAGTGCTATTCACATCTTTTAGAACATGATAAGGTTTTTTAATGACTCTAACCGGGAGCGAAAACAACAAATGACTGAGATCTTTTTGGTATTCTTCAGTCATCCGCGTGGGTTTTGTTGATATTCGCTCGTATATTTCTCTATACAATTCTTTTTTTACATCGATTTTAAGTTCTTTTGTTTTGTTGCATTCCAGGCAGCGGATGCTTTTTATCTGGTCGTTGATATACGTTATTTCGTGGTCCACTTCTTCATGGCAATGAAGACAATACAAGCCAGCTTCCATTTTCTTTACTTTCATGATACAACATCTCCCCGTTTAGATGTTTGATACACTTCTAGCTCTTAAAATGTACCATTTATCTGTCGGATTGGAAATTATGCTTTCACAGCGACTTCTTTACCGGCGTTCGTTTTGAACGTTTCGTCTTGCATGCGGCGCAAACGCCAGATAGTGGAATCGACTGTTTGGATAACGTCGTCATAAGTGATGATTTCGCCTTTTTTAATCGAGCGTTTCAATTGGACGTTGCGGTCAACCAAACCTAATGGAAGCGCATTTTGCTGAACGGCATCTTCAGCAGAAAGGATTGAACCGTAAACCGTGAAACCTCCGATTCCGTCGAGGGAATCGCCTTCATTCAAATCGATTTTCGCCACAGTTACTGTTTCTGCTTGGAGCCCTTTCCACGGCGCAATTGTTGCTTCATTGTAAAAATAAGCACGTGCAATTGAAATTGGCGTTTCCAAGCTTGTCAGGTGATATGGACGGTAGAGCACATAGTTCGGACCTTCGCCCATGCTGAGGTATTGCATTTCGTGATTGACCTCTTCTTTTTCAGAAGCAATGATAGCAAAGACTCCCGGCGCAACTCCGTTGATGTATTCGACGATTTTTTTATTGTTCACTTGTCCGCCGTCTTCTTTCAGCTTGAAGATTTCCGGCAGGCCTTTTACATCGCTTACGAATCCGTTCATTCCTGGCTTGTCCGGCAAAAATCCAGTTGCGTTTGCCACCGCAGTCATTTCGACCATGGTCTTTGTGCCATCTTGGAACGAAGCGAGCATTTTCGGGCTGGCTCCTTTTCTTGCAGCTTCTTCTGCTGCTGTATCCGGATTGGCATTTTGATTCAACGGATTGTTTTTCCCTTTACCAAGCGCGACCACTTCAAAACCGAGTGCATCCGCAAAGTCGTAAAGCTCCATAATTGCCCCTGGCTCATCTCCTGCAGTACCTGTATAAACCACGCCGCTTGCATCGGCCATTTTCTTAAGCAAAGGACCCACTGTTACGTCAGCTTCAACGTTAAGCATAACGATATGTTTTTTGTTCAAAATAGCATCCCATGCAATTTTGGCTCCAATATTCGGAACTCCAGTAGCATCGACAATAACGTCAACTTCTGATAACGAAGTCACCAATTGCGCGTCAGTCGTCGCTACCACTTTGCCTGATTGGATCGCTTCCACTGCATCGTCGTTGTTGTTCGTTTCGACTACATCTGATGCAGAAACCCCGGATTTAATATAAGCGTTTTTTACGTTGTCAATTTGGATATCCGCAGTTACAACCACTCGCATACCCGCCATATTTTCAATTTGGGAAATCATGCCTCTTCCCATTTGTCCGGCGCCGACTAAGCCGACTTTAATGGTTACGCCTTGATTTTCCAGTTCTTCTAGCTTTCTATTGATTCCTAGCATTAAATTATCCCCTTTGTTGTTAGTATTTTACGATGCGAATTTCGGAATTCATTGTCAATGTAGGCATCGGTTTCTTTTCTACACACATGGTCCCGGGAAGTTCTGCTGTTTTTTCTCCGTTAAACACAATCGTGCAATGCCCGATTTCTTTGAGTGTGTCGTTCACTTTGCTGCCGACAAAAAGAATATCGTAGCTTTCTCCACTGATTTCTAATACATCTCCAACTTCCACTTCTCCGAGAAGATCCGATTTTTCATGGATCACACCAATCATTCTCAATGCCTCAGGTACTGTGTCATTAAAAATGATCAGCATGCTTTCCTCAGCAAAAAGTTCTACTTCTTCACCAATTTCCACTATTTTTGATTCATATTTTTTCGTCATAACATCCCTCACCTGTCTGCCTCCTTATTAGTTATACATACCAAAACTGAATAAATAAGCGATTACTACTGCTAATGGTCCAGTTATCAAACGGGATATCAGAACAGCTGGCACCCCGACTTCAATTGTTTCTGGTTTTGCTTCACCTAACGTCAACCCTACCGGCACAAAGTCAGCGCCAACTTGAGGGTTTATCGCAAATAGTGCCGGCAAGGCAAGCTCAGGAGGAATATTTCCACGGCCGATTTCCACCCCGACAAGAACACCGACAACTTGCGCAATTACAGCTCCTGGCCCAAGCAATGGGGAGAGGATCGGGATAGCGCAGATGACCGATAAGATCAACAGCCCGAAAATATTGCCTGCAAGCGGTGTGACAAAATTCGCAATTACATCGCCAATGCCTGTATACAAGATAATCCCGATCAACATACTGACAAACGCCATGAACGGCAGAATGTTTTTAATAACTTGATCAATGGTTTCACGGCCGGCCTGATAAAAAATACCAACTATTTTCCCGGCACCGCGGCCGACTCTTTCAACAATGTTCTGCTTTTTTTGCGGCTGATAAGCTGCCGCTTTGCGTTTTGCTTCTTCTTTTATTTCTTGAGGTGTCCGGTTTTGCTCGTGGATACTCGGATCTTCCACTTCATCTACAGCTTCTTTCACCGCATTGGAATTTTCAAACGTATGGTCTGTGACTCGAATATCCGCTACTCCAACTCCAGACACGAAATTTTCTTCGTTGATAAATTTCATCAACGGTCCCGAAGGTGAAGTGGCATTGATGTTTACGGTCAATACACCCATTTTTGGGTATACGCCGCAGCGTGCAGTACCGCCGCAATCGATAATAACGCAGGCCATGGACTCTTTTTCATATGATCCTTTAAATCCATCTACTGCTTCAGCGCCGGTCAACGACGCAATTTCTTGTGCGACAGGATGAATCCCGCCGCCTGTCACTGATACGATGTATTTTTGCACATTATTCGGTCTGATAGTTAACGGCCCGCCCCATCCACCACGTCCTTTTGTGATGGTAACCGCTTTATAGTTAGTCGATCCTTGAACAGCTTCCATTATTTGAGCCTCCCCTTTTATGAACACAGTACTGTCTGTTTACAGTTCCAAACCTTTAGCCTTCATCATTCTTGTGGTAATAATTTCTGTTACAATGCCACGGATCAAAATGACAATCACGCCGACCAGGAAGAAACGAATTGCCAATGGCCCAAGCGACAGGCCGAGCGTCGTGATTCCAGCGGAAACTCCTAAGTAAACAAATAGTTCTGCCGGATTGGCGTGTGGGAACAAACCAGTGATCGGGTGTACAAATGAAACTGCCGAATCATAAAATGCGGGTTTCTGCTTTTCAGGAAGAAACTTGCCGAATGTGTATGCCATCGGGTTTGTTAAGAAAAATACTGCTAAAACCGGGAAAAGCGTATAGCGAAGAATGATGTTTTTGGTGCTTTTCCGTGCCAGCCTATCAATGCGCTCTTCACCAACAATTCGAATAAGGGCGTTGATCGCAGTAATCAAAACGATAAGCAATGGGATAATTCCAGTGACCAAACCAACAAATGTTTCGCCCCCTTGTTGGAACATTCCGATGAAACCTTCCGCCAACTTGACTAAAAAATCCATATTTCTTCCTCCTTAAAAAGCTAAGTTTGTCTTCTTTTCCATTTGATTTTCAATCTTTTCTATTGCCATCAAGAAAGCAGCATCAAGAGAATCATCTTTGAGGCGTTCTTTCACTTCTTCCAATGCCATTCCATCCCATTGATGGAATGCTTGGAATCGGCTAAACACTGTAACCCCTTTCATAATTTGGCTTTCTACGATTTTTCCATCTGTATCAGTCACCAAAATGGCGATTGCACCGATACCCAATTTCTGTTTCTGAATGCCGACTCCTAAATAACCTGACGACCGGTTGCTCAATTTTTTAATCGTTTCTTGGTAATTTTTCATTTGGACTCTGGTTAATAATAGCTGTAAAAGCCAAACGCCAGCGAATATAGCGATTACCCATCCCCACACGTTTGCCCCTCCTCTTCTTTACATTTGTTCTTAATCGTAACAAATGTTATTAGGGTTATTATAAAAGCGCTTTCAAAATAAATCAATAACCAATTAAAAGAATTTTTTAAATACTTGTTTTTTTGTTATTTCTTTATGTTCCGCCTTCTTTAAAATCAACCAAAAGAAAGCACAGATGCCTGAAGCCGGCCGTCCATGCTTTCATTAAAATTCACTTTTATCAGTTTGCTTTTCCATCCAACTCGAAAACAGGAAGCCCAATAAAAAAGATGGTTCCTTGATTTAAATTGCTTTCTGCTTTGATTTCTCCTTTGTGGGCATCGACTATCGCCTTCGCGATGGAAAGGCCATGCCCTCCTACTTTCCTCGCCCTTGCTTTACCCGCTCGGTAGAAAAGATCAAAAATCTTTTCTTGTTCTTCCTTTGACAAACCGATTCCATTTTCTGCTAATGACAATGGAACTTACTGCAGTTTGCTGTTATTGTTTTTCTCATTCCGATTTTGACCTTGCCGCCTTCAACTGAGTGAGTTCATCCCGCTCGCCAAATACCTGTATCGCTGCAACGCAGAAAGCTGCAAAATTATATTCTTCTCCTTTGCCAATTTACCGAGCGATTTCAAAACATAATTGGCTACCTGGCAAATATCACACCATTCCAGTTTTAAAGCAGATGCAACTTGCCCGGAATCGAATCTTGCGAGAGCCAATAACTCACTGATGATTATAAAAAACAAACTCCACTGACTTTGCCAGCGGAGTTTTTGTATAACCTTAAAAAGACCATCTATGTTAATATTTATTACCTTTATCACCGTGCCGCTCCAAAAGCTCTGCAAACGATAAATTCTTTTCCCGTTCTTTGCGCTCGAACAATTCTCGTGCCTGTTTTTCTTCTGCCTGCTTTTGTTCTTCTTTCAACATCGCGTTTTTTGTTTCCTGCAATTTCGCCAGTATGTCCTGGGGCAGATTGCTGTTGTTTTCTTCTTTTTTCTTTGCCATAAACTTCCCTCCCTTTTTAGTCGCCTTTTGATGATTTTAACACTCAAGACGCCTGATTCTGATGTTTTCATCAGTTAATAATGAGTTGCGATTTGCTCTTTTATCCCTCTGCTCTATACAATAGAACTAGGGGGGATATTATGTTCAGTTTACCAAACAAAGTGACGATTATCGAGGTAGGGCCGCGTGATGGCCTGCAAAATGAAGCTAAACCGGTTTCCACTGAAAGCAAAATAGAATTCATCACTGCGCTGCAGCAAGCGGGAATCGAAGAAATGGAGCTGACTTCGTTTGTGTCCCCAAAATGGGTGCCACAAATGGCTGACGCAAAAGAAATTGTAAGCGCTATCCCGAAAATCGGACGCCAGTTTGTCTTGGCGCCTAACGACAAAGGCATCGCTTCCGCACTTGATGCCGGAGCAAGAGCGGTGGCAGTTTTTGTCGGTGTCTCCAACTCGTTCAACAAAAAGAACATCAATAAAACAACAGCGGAAAGCATGGAAACTTTGAAACCGCTTATTCTCAATTTAAAACAAGATGGCTTATTTGTCCGCGCTTGCATTTCCACTGCATTTTACTGTCCCTTTGAAGGTGCCATCAAGCCAGAGGACACAATGGCTCTGTGCCGTCAATTCGCCGAATGGGATGTCGACGAGTTGAGCGTAGCAGATACGATCGGCATGGCTTCGCCAATAGAAAGTTACAATCTGTTCCATAAATTGGTGGATGCGTTTCCCGATGTGCTGATGACTGCCCATTTCCACGATACACGAAAAATGGCGATCGCTAATATTTTCGCTGCTTTGCAAGCTGGCATCAGCCGTTTCGACAGCTCAGCCGGCGGCCTTGGCGGTTGTCCGTTTGCACCTGGTGCCACTGGGAACGTGGCTACAGAAGATGTTGTCAATATGCTGCATCGTATGGGTATTGAAACGGGGATTGATCTCGACAAGTTATGTGAAGCCATAAAAAAAATCGAGCCGTATGTATCAAATTCCATTAATACGGGTATGTACACGCTATATAAAAATCGCTTATAGGGAGTGCTGTTTATGGCAAAGCGAATGCTCTGGTTTACCGGAATTTTCTCAAGTCTGACTGCATTGACAACGGTTTCTGGTTTTGCCATATCCAATCAACTAATGTATTTGAAGAAAAAAGATGAGAATTTGATATTGGAGAGAGAAACAACGGCAAAACGCTACGACGAATATTGGTACGCCAATGTGAAAAAAAGTGAGCGCTGGATCGAATCGGCGAACGGATATTCGATCAAAGCGATCTTCCTTGAACCGCACGCCACCAATCGTTACGCCATTATTTGCCACGGAGTCACGGAAAACAAAGTTAATTCCTTCAAATATGCCCGCATGTTCGAACGTCTAGGCTTCAACTCTGTCGTCTATGACCACCGGCGCCATGGTGATTCGGGAGGCAAGACGACAAGTTTCGGCCATTATGAAAAAATGGACTTGCAGGCAATTGTCCAAGCGTTAAAATTGCACGTTGGCCCCCACTTGGTTTTTGGCATCCACGGCGAATCGATGGGAGCGGCTACTACGATTTTATATGCCGGAATGGAAGACAGCGCCGCTTTCTATATATCCGACTGTGCTTACTCAGACATCTCCGAACAAATCCTTCATGTCATGAAAACAAAGACTAAACTCCCAACCGCCATCAGTTTAAAACTAATCAGCGTATTTTTAAAGCTGCGGGACGGCTATTCAATCCGTACCGTTTCGCCGCGCGAGGCGGTCCAACAAATCAAAAGCCCTGTCTTGTTCATCCATAGCACCCACGACGAGTTTGTACTTCCAAAAATGACGCAGGAGTTATATGAATTAAAGTCGGAACCAAAAATGTTAAAGTTTTTTGAAGAGGGTGCCCATGCCCAATCCTTCAACGCCGATCCGCATGCTTATGAAAGAACCGTAGAAGAGTTTTTAGATCGATTTGGCTTATTAAAAGAAGAAACGAAAAAAAGCGCCCTTTGAGCGCTTTTTTTATTGATCAGCGGTTTTCTTCTTGTTCAAAACAAGCTTCATGCCCGCTTCTCCTTCCGCTCCAATAAACAGCTCTGTGATTGGTCCAGACTTTGCCACACCGGTAATATGAAGTTCAATCGTGTCCAGACTATAATTTGGCATGCCTTGAACTAAATCATTGATTTTATCCAAGGAAATCGGAAAAGCTTTTCTAAGTTCATTTTCCTTCACTTGAAATTTGCCTTCCTCTTCTTCTTCAAATACCGGCATATAAATAACGAATTCCTCTTCTTTACCTGACATGTCTCTACCTCCTGTTGTATGCTCTCTTCCCCTCTCCATTGCCCTTTTGCGAATTCCTAAACTTCTAATTCAGCAGCCGCAAACACAATAACATTCTTCCTATTCCTCGTTTTCTTAACAATTCTATAATGACCGCTTCAACATTTATACTCTCCAGATTATATCCGCTGACGGAAAACCGAACACGCGGACAATTCCCGGCTGGTTTATGAATAACAGTAAATGCTGCCTAAATAGCCGTTTTGCGCTTCTTTGTATGCCATAAAAAGAACCTATAACATCTCCTATTATTGGCGCAATAAAGCTGCCCCTTCTTAAAGATGCCATAGGCACTTTATCCGTTAAGCCATCAGCGGAAGAAGTTACGTTCCTGAAGAACCTATACACCTCAATCAATGAGGGGCCTCGAATAACTATTTATCGAAATTAATGAAACCCGGTTCTCCATTTTTGGAGGAGCGGGCTTTTCCTGCTATTCCCACGGCAAATCGGTTCTTAAAGCTTTCATACGATTTTTCTTCATACCCATTTTTCCCTACAAATAAACCTGTTCGTCACGAAGTAGCCATTAAAATTTTAAAATTCTTCTTTTCTTTTTCATTTTTTTGCGTATAATTCAATTATTGAAGGAGGAATGTACATGAACAAGCATACTTTCAAAGAACTAAAACAATTAAACACAAATTCGGCACATGCAATGGGTTTTCTAGTAGCTGGAATCGTCGCCCTTTTAGGGTACGGGTTCTATCAGGCATCATTTCCCGCGTTTCTTCTTGCCGGAGTTTTCTCTTTAAACTTAATTCTTGAATCCCGCGCATATAAAGCAAGTATTAAGGATGAATTAAAAGCAGCGAAATTACATGAATTAATGAAGCAATTGACTCGCACCGATTCTACGGCTGATCAGGACGAAGGCCTTTCTTAATGGCTGACTTTGTACGATTGGTCAATTTTATAGCAGTACATAGCAAAACCCACTGAATTCTGCAAAAGATTCAGTGGGTTTTCTGTTTGCTTTTATAGTTCATCAGAAGAAAGCGGACTAGCTCACTTTGACAGCTCTGCTCTTGCTCTTATTGCCGGATTTATCTTTTGCATATATCTTTAAGGTCGAACCCTTTTTTTGAACTTTGATTTTCACCTTGAAAGCTCCCCGGCCGTCCACTGTCCCTTGTCCAATCTTTTTGCTTCCGTTGTAAACGTAAAGCGTTGCCCCTTTTTCTCCTTTGCCGGCAACTGCAGCGGTTTTGCTAGTGACTTTGTTCACCGTCGGAATTGCAGGAGCAGTTTTGTCTAGTACCTTAACTGTTTTGCTGGCACTCTTGTTCTTCGCAGCATCCACTGCATAGACAGATATGCTTGTTCCTGCTTTTTGCTTTGGAATCTTAATGGAATAGGCACCGCTCTTGGCTGCAGCTTTACCGATTTGTTTAGTACCGATTTTTATGTACACTGTGGCATTTGTTTCCGCCTTGCCAGTGACTCCAGTGGATTTGTCCGAAACCGTATTGACCGTCGGAGTTGAGGGAGCAGTTTTGTCGATATACTTTTTGATAGAAGAAGAAGCAATAAATCCTTTTGATTTTCCATCTAAGGTTTTGGCAGGGAACCAGAAAAATTGATGTACATTGCTATATTTGTCGTATGTGAATTCACCTGTTACTTCAAGTATCGCATTTTTGGGAACAGTCTTATTACTGGCGCTTAGTTTAGTCGGTTGTCCCCTTAAATTCCCCTCACTGACTGTTACAACAATCTGGTTTCCTTTTTTCAATAAATAATTGGAAGTATGCAGCGAATCAGTCAACTTATATGTATCCTTTAAGAACTTAATATTGACAACTGAATTTGAATCGTATTCAAAATCCACAGCCTTGAATGGAAATTTTGTTAACTTTACTTGCCCAAGAAAACTCTCGGCTTCAATACGGGTAAATACTTGCTCTTGATAAGCTTTTTCATTCCTTAACCCGGTGCTTTTGATGATAGGAGAATTAACTGGCTTGGTTCCGTTATAGGCCATTACTGGGAAATACCAGTTTTCTATTTCAGCTCTTCCTGCTCCTGAAATTTTTGGTAATTTATAATTGTACTTCTCATTTAAAATTTTTACGCCTGCCTCGATATTATAGATAATATCCTCTTTTAATCTCTTCTCGTCTTCATACCCTTTTGGCTTGTTTGTAATCTGCATGATACCGATTCCGCCATCGCTAGAGACAACAGGTTTGCCATTTTTGAATTGATGCCAGCCATTGCTTTCTTGGTTCGCCACCGCTTTTACAACTTCTGGTGGGATATCCGCTTCTAAAGCTGCATTCGTCAGCAAACAGTTAATATGCTGAAAAGAAGGATCTTCATTTTTCTTTATTTCTCCGAACGAAGAACATTTGGCAGCCCATTCAGACGCTGCAGAAGTTTCTTCATAACCAAATCCAAGAAATAGCGAAGTTAAAATTCCGGTTTTAATTAATAGTGATTTCATCTTTTTATTCTCCAATCTACCTAGTTTCCGCAATAGATAAATTGTACCACTTAAATTTCTCTATAGAAAACTTTTCCATGGCAATTTTCCTGATTCCCAAACGTGCAAAAAAATAGTTGCTGATTTCCCACGCACTTTGACAACTTCTCCATATAGAAAAAACCACTTGATCTGTTTATAAACAGATCAAGTGGTTCTGCAGTAGCACCTAAAAATCATCCTATATTGAATTCAAAAGCTTAGAAAATTTATTTAAATGAATTTAAACATAACTTTCTTACTGATACTTTTAAATTGATCAATGACTGGAATTAAAACTTCTGTTGCTACAGGTTTTCAATTTTACTTTTTAGCGGGTTTATTAGAAGCTTTATTCATTTGAGCCATCATTTGATTGATTTTCTTCTGAGACGGTTTTTGTCCCATTTGCATCATCATGATACGGAGCATCTCTTCATTAATCGGTGGGTTTTCTCTCAAATACTTCATCATATATTGACGAGCGATGAAAAAGCCTAGAGCAACACCGGCGATCAACGCCACGATTACTATTACGATCCAGATCCAAGTAGCCAAATTTGTTACCTCCTTCGCGTTGCCTAAATAAGTACTGCACCACAAAGGATTATACTATAAAAACTTCAATGTGACTACAACAAAAGCGGCGACATGAATTCCAGACATCTTTCCATTCGTCTTATCGCAAAACAGAGGAGACTCCAGTGATGGAGGCCGAAACAAACTCCAGCTGATAACTTAACTGTTCTTTTGCGCAATGACAGCCACGCTTCCTCTTTAGTATTCTGTTGGTCAAATTTCATTACTCAACAAAATAGAAAAGCGAAGGCACTATGCGCCTCCGCTTTTTATTATTCTTGAATTAATTTTTTCACGCGAGCTACAACATTTTCAGGAGTGAATCCGAATTCCTGCATAATGCGTTCGCCCGGTGCACTTGCGCCGAAATGGTCGATCGCTAGAACGTCGCCTTCATCACCCGTATACCGTTCCCAGCCGAATGAAGTAGCCATTTCAATCGCTAAGCGTTTTTTGACGGATTTCGGAATTACCGATTGTTTGTATTCCTTGTCCTGCTTCTCAAAACGGTCCCAAGAAGGCATGGAAACAACCGATACTGCAATTCCTTCTTCTGCAAGTTGCTTTTGTGCAGCAACAGCAAGGCTAACTTCAGATCCTGTCGCTAAAAGCAATGCTTGTGGGTTGTCAGCAGGCGATACGACGTACGCGCCTTTTTTAACGCCTTCACGTGCCAATTCGCCGCTCCGTTCTAGCACTGGCAAGTCTTGGCGCGATAATACCAATAGCGTTGGATGCGATTTTGTAGTCAAAGCCAAACGCCATGCTTCTTTTGTTTCGTTTGCATCTGCTGGGCGGATGATTCCGAGATTCGGCATTGCACGAAGAGAAGCCAATTGCTCGACCGGCTCGTGTGTCGGGCCATCTTCCCCTACCGCTACGCTGTCATGTGTGAAGACATATGTCACTGGCAAGCCCATTAAAGCTGCCAAACGGATCGCTGGACGCACGTAATCGCTGAATACGAAGAACGTACCGCCGAATACGTGAAGACCGCCGTGAAGCGCCATACCATTTAATGCAGTGCCCATTGCAAATTCGCGCACACCAAACCAAATGTTGCGGCCAGCAGGGTTTTCTGCATCGAAATCGCCGCCGCCTTTGATGTTTGTTTTGTTGGATCCTGCTAAGTCGGCACTTCCGCCGAAGAATGAAGGAACTGCTTTGGCAATTGCGTTTACCATATCGCCCGAAGAAGCACGGCTTGCTTGTTTTTTGCCAACTTCATATTGCGGGAAATTCTCCTCGAAGTTTTCAGGCAAGTCACCGTTGATTGCCCGCTGCAATTGAGCTGCAAGTTCAGGGTGTTGCGATTCGTACTGAGCATACAATTCGTTCCAAGATTGTTCCGCTTTTCCGCCAAGTTCTTCTGTCGCGTTCGTAAAGGTTTCGTATACTTCTTCTGGCACATGGAAATCTTTATCAAATGTCCATTCATAGTACTCTTTTGCCAGTTTCATCTCATCTTCGCCTAGTGGCGCGCCGTGAACGTCCGCTTTGCCGGATTTGTTTGGCGCTCCATAACCGATGACTGTTTTGACTTCTACTAAAGTCGGTTTATCGGAAGATTGTTTTGCTTGTGCGATTTTTGCGGAGAGGTCTTCCAAATCGTTCCCGTCTTCTACACGCAAATAATTCCATCCATAGGATTCAAAACGTTTTTGGATGTTTTCTGAGAAACTCATGCTCAATTCGCCGTCCAATGAAATATCATTGCTGTCGTAAAGAACAACCAGTTTGTTCAGTTTCAAGTGGCCTGCAAGAGAAATTGCTTCACCTGCAACGCCTTCCATCAAATCGCCATCTCCGCATAAAGCGAATGTGTGGTGGTCGACAATGTCCAAATTTTCTTTGTTGTATGTAGCAGCCAAGTGGCGTTCAGCCATCGCCATGCCGACAGCCATGCCAATTCCTTGGCCAAGAGGGCCAGTAGTCGCTTCTACTCCAACCGTATGGCCATATTCTGGATGCCCGGGAGTTTTGGAGTTCCATTGGCGGAAATTTTTGATCTCATCAAGGGATAAGCCATAACCGCTCAAGTGAAGCAAGCTGTATAAAAGCATCGATCCATGCCCGGCTGACAAGACAAAACGGTCGCGGTTGAACCATTCCGGGTTTTTCGGGTTGTGGTTCATGTGTTTTGTCCATAATGTATACGCCATAGGAGCAGCTCCCATCGGCAATCCCGGATGGCCCGAGTTAGCTTTTTCGATAGCATCGATGGAAAGCGTACGAATCGTTGTTACTGCAAGTTTATCTGCTGTAGTCGACATAAAAACATCCTTTCTGAATCAAAAATATTCTACTAATCTAGTTTAGTCAACTAAGGTAAAGAATACAACGAAAAAGAGAATAAGTATTAGTTCAAATACTTATTCTCCCGGATATTTTTAACCTTTTCAGGCGTGACGTCATTCCCGTTCGGGTCAATCACTTTGACATTTTCAATTGTGCCGCGCATCGTTTCCCGGAAAGTTTGCAAATATTCCTGGCGCAATGCAGATTGTTCTTTCGCTTCTTCTAAAGATAACCCTGTACTTTTTGACTTCCGCGACAATTCGTTAATACGTTTTAATTTATCTGGTGATAACATAGACATCCACCTTTCTTCTTGAATATCGTATAAAAAAAGAAAGGTTTCTGCAAAGATTTAGCTTTGAGAAAACTTTTCGTATTCTTTAAATCTTCTATGGACAGTGGCTTTGCTCGCTTGATAGCCGAACCCTTGCAGCGTAGTTGCAATTTCATGGAATGTCAGCCCATTGGCTTTCAGACTGACAATTTGGTCAATCGGCAACTCCAAGCGTTCACGCCCCTCGGGATTTCCCCTGCCTTTTAAGTTCTTTTCGGGCTTATAGCCGTTCTCAACCGCCCGCTTCATTCCACGCTTAATCTTAGCATTATGGATTTTCCGCTGGTACTCTTCAACAATTGCCAAAATCTCCAAGACCATATCATCCATATCGTTTAAGGCAATCGGCCCTTGATCGGATAACGTGTATACTTCCACTTCGTACTTTTTCATAACATGCAAAAGCGCAATGCGGGCATGCCCTCGTCCCAACCGTGTTTCGTCCTGCACAAATACAGCAGCCACTTTTTCGGTTTTGATGCAGTTGAGTAATTCCAATAGACCTTCCCGGTCCATTTCATAGCCGCTATGTTGATCAGCAAAAACGCCGTCGACAATATATCCTTGTTCGGTTGCGAACTTCATCAATTCTTCTTCTTGTCTTTCTAAAGATGATTCCTGTGTGTCTTTCGTGGTGCTTACCCGGCAGTAGATCAGTGCAGATTTTCTCATTCAGCATCACCAGCTAATTTCACAGTATCGTCCGGAGTGTATTTCAGCTGATCAGATGGAATCTTAATCGATTGGCCTGCTACAATATGCGGAGTCGATAAGTCATTTTCCTTCATAATCTGTTCTATCCACTGCTGATGCGGAGTGTTTCCGCTGAATGCTTCAGCCAAAGTCCAAAGTGTGTCGCCTTCTTTAATCTCAACGTGGCTGACTTGGACGTCATCGCCTTTAAGCGAAAGAACCGTATAGAAAGAAAATGTAAGAATGAGTGAGAAGAATAAGATCAAGTAAGAGTTTCGTTGAAAAAATGTCAAAAAAACCGCCTCCTAAGAATATGTGTTCGGAATATATGTTCTCATGTTAATGCGAACAAGTGTTTTTGTCAACAATAAAATTCGAACCTATGTTTGCATTTCAAAGCCCAAGTTGATATACTATGGGTAGAAAAACAAGAAGTACAACTAAAAGAGGTGAAACTGTTGAAAAAAGTATCGAAACGCCAAGAAGATATTTTAACTTTTATAAAAGATGAAGTCCGAGCAAAAGGCTATCCTCCTTCCGTCCGCGAGATTGGCGAAGCAGTTGGCTTGGCATCGAGTTCGACTGTACACGGCCATTTGGCGCGGCTCGAAAGCAAAGGGCTGATCCGCCGGGACCCAACTAAACCGAGAGCGATTGAAATCATCAGCACTGAAGAAGCACTTATTGAAAAAAGCCCAGTCCTTCATGTTCCATTGATCGGTAAAGTCACAGCCGGCCTTCCTATTACGGCCATCGAAAACGTTGAAGAATATTTTCCTTTACCGCAATCTTACGGTTCTGAGGATGACCATGTCTTCATGCTAGAGATCATGGGAGAAAGTATGATTGAAGCCGGTATCTTGAACGGGGACTATGTCGTAGTCAAACAACAGCAAACCGCTAATAACGGCGATATCGTCGTCGCAATGACCGCTGATGATGAAGCAACGGTTAAACGTTTTTTCCGCGAGGAAAACTACTTCCGCTTGCAGCCTGAAAACTCTTCGATGGATCCCATTATCGTAGACCAAGTTTCCATCTTGGGCAAAGTCGTCGGAGTTTACCGCCAAATCCATTAAAAAAAGACGTTGAGCAAACCAGCTCAGCGTCTTTTTATTACTGTCATAGTTATTGCGGGCTAGAAGCCCTTTATTGTTTGTTATACATTTCATTGTAAGCAATTACCTTCAAAGCCAGCAACTCTTCTTCTGTCAGCTTTGTTTCAAGCGTTTCGACAACTTCCGCAGGAGTCATGGTTCCGTTCTCTACATTTGTTTTAATCGCATTCAATTCAGATAGCCCCACTTTTTGGATCAGTACCCGGCTGGCTTCACCTGTTGTGGAAAATGGCAAGGCATTTGGGTCCGCCGCTTTTGCTTCCTCTATATATCCGGCCAGTTGCGGGTCATTTTCAATATAAGACCTGATAGTTTCCATTTGACCCGTACTTTCTAATTCAGCGACAGTTTCATCAGTAATTTTTTCTGATGCGATATTGGTTCCTGCATAGTAAATGCCATAACCGATTACAGCAAAAATGAGCAGAATAACGATCAAGAACTTCATAGCCTTCATCTCTCGATTCCTCCTGGCATGTGGTCTAGTATAAGCTAGAACGTTTTATTCACAAGAAAGTTCGTTCATTAGGCAAAAGACGAGGCCCCGAACCCAAAGCTGTACATCGCTAGCTTTGAATCCGGGGCGTCATTTTTTGTTAACTTGTTTAAGTCGCAGACTCGGTTTTCCGCTGTTCGGCAATCCACCAGTCAATATGAGCTAGATCGAAAAAAATGGTACCGCCATATGACTTCTTATGCGGAATCTTTCTTTTTGCCAAATACTCATGCAGCTGATCTTCCGAGATCGGATAATTTACCGACTCCAAATGCTCCAGCAAGCTTTTTACCCCTTGGATCTTACTCATTTAATCACCTCCCACAAAATCCTCTTCACAAATCTGCTAAAGAAAATTCAGTACGAGTTATTAAATTAGTTGGGTATTTTAGTTATACCCTTTTACACAGGCTCTAATCCATAAATCTGCAATAAGGCCTAGGTTCTCTTTAGACTTTCGTTAAATAGCGAGTGAAAAATGATTTTCCGTCCTGCCCCAGTTCTTTCAAAATCGTATAACTCTCTTCTTCATCCCATTTTTTTTCGTTAGCAAGACACGTAAAAATTTTCCCTTTATAGAGCGTCGCGTAGCGGTGCGTATGGATGATAACTTGATCTCCTTGTTTGAACATGAAAATCATCCCTTTCCTGTTATTGAAACTTTCTATGCATCCCCAGGTTGTGTTCCTTGCTTTCATTATAAATCACCTTTTCGCTTTTACCTAGATAAAGTTAATCATGAGTGCTACTTGCCGAATAAGATATGATAGAAATTTGAACGAAAAAATAAAAAAACGGCAAAGATACATAAAATTATGCAAAAAGGGGATACATTAATTAACAACCTTCATAAAAACAGCATTCAAAGGAGGCTATAAAATGAAGAAAGTTCGCTTTGACGGCAAAGAATTTACCCTTTTAGCAGATCCTGAGCGAGCAGGCACCCATGACATGCCTTTATACAAGGCACCGGCAAAAGGCGAGGATGGCAACAAATAAGAAGTTACGTGGAATGTAATCGAAAATTATTTGGAACAAAATGATTTCGAAAACGCAGAGAAGTATTTTGAAAACTGGGATGTCTACTCAGTCGAACAAACCGATTAAAAAAGAGCCCGTATCCGGTATGAGCCGGATACGGGCTTGCTTTGTTTAAATTATACACGGGTGCCGGGAATGTTATCCGTAAAAATACCGTGCGCACCTATACCTTTCCATTTATCTGCAATTTCAGAGGAGTTGACTGTATATAGATGGACCAGCAAACCTGATTCTTTTGCAGTCTTTATATAATCCTCATCGATTCTTTCGAAGTATGTTCCAATGCCAACTGCATACTCACAAACTTCTTCAAACCGCTTTCTCGCATCCGGTCCGGTTATCGGATCTCTTTCCAGCTTGATAAGCGGAATTTTCCGGCTAAAAGTCCGCATTCTTTTCAAACTTTCTTCGCTGAAGGACTGAATGACCACTTTTCCTTCCGGCAAGGATTCGTCTAGCAGGCCATTTTGTCCAAGCAGCTCAAACAGCTCATCTTCAATGCCTTCATTCTGTTCCGGTTTCTTCGTTTCAATATAGTAATTGACACTTTTTCCGAATTCATCGATGATTTCTTGTAAAGTGGGTATCTTCTGCTTTGTGTATTCTTCTTTAGCCATATCCGGATACTTCTGGTTGAACCAAGAACCCGCGTCCAGTCGCTTAAGTTCAGCCAGTGTCATGTCTGTAACGACCCCGCTGCCGTCCGTTGTGCGATCAACCGTTAAGTCGTGGATGGAAACCAAGACATTGTCTTTGCTCATTTGCACATCGACTTCCAGATAATCAGCCTCCAGTTCTTTAGCAAGACGGTAAGCAGCCATTGTATGCTCTGGAGCTTGCACACTGGCGCCGCGGTGGGCAATAATCAAAAATTTGTCTGGATCCATTAAAGCTGTTCCGTTTTTTATCCTCATATTCTTTCCTACTTTCGTAGCTAATGATCAAAGAAACAGAAATTATGGAAAGAACCCTCATGCGTATCTTTTTTAAAAATGCATTTACCCATCTGTCTCTTATCCATTCAGCGAAGATTTTCATTTATGTATAAGTTCCCTAAAGCGTTGTGAATAAACAAATAAGCGGAATATTATAATGGTATTTTCAACTTGCTGTGAGCCTTCCTAAAGCTGCTGCTCGAGATAGAAATAACAACAACCACCAATAGCTAATCACTGAAGAAACCGTATGTCTTCCCTTACTCTTCCCTCCGTATTTCTTCTCGGACCATTAAATTCCGGATTGTGTAATAATCCAAGCTTCTTAAGTCTTGCCCTTCCGGTCCGGAAGACACTCCTAAACTTTCTAATTCTGAAATCCAATTTTCGCGTTTTATTTCCTCTTCCGTAAATAAGGTCTTTTGTTTTCGCAAGGTTTCTGCCCCTCTCTACTTTTGTATATAATATACAATTAATATTCAAATTAGTTTGAATATTCCTTATTTTCCTTTTTACAGAAGTATTAAACCTTTAGACTAAAACTTGCCCAAAACTATGACTCTAATTCCTTACTGAAACCACTCCCATATTTGTAGAATTCATTCTGCAGTTCTAGTCTTCCCTTTTTTTGAGTGGAATGTATGTTATAATGAAAGGAATATAAAAACCTTGGATTCTTACAGACTTTTATTAGTCAATTTCCAAATCTGGAGACGGAGGAATTCCAATGAAATTAGAACATATTAAAGAAATCCTGAAAACTGTAAGCTTTTACAATACAGTTAACATCACCCAAACATTTAGCAAAGAAGACACCGACCGAATTACTGTAACAAGCGTTAAAAACACGGGCGTCTTGCAAATGACATTCATCGAATCTGGTAAAGTTATCTTTTTTGAATCCATAGACCAAGCAGCAGAGGCGGTTGAAGGCAATATCAATTCTCCAACCTTAATCTAAAAAGCCATAAAAAAACACCGGTCAAGCGCCGGTGTTTTTTTATGGCTTTTTCCAGTAATTAGTTTGTTTAAAAACGGTTCCCATAAATTCTTCAAAAGATGGATAAAACTTCGACCATTGGTGATACCATTTGCGAATTGTTTCAAGCAGCCAATAAGGCATGGGCGTGCCAGAAATGAATTGATAATACTCATCATAAGCTTTTTTTAAATGCTCCCAGCGAAAATCATTCCCTGGATGTATGTATTCAGATACATCTAAGATCTTCGCTCTGCCATTTTGCAACAGAATATTTTTTAAATGGATATCGCGTGGGTTCAGCCCTTTTTCGCGCGCAACTTTTCTTGCAGCTTCAACATCCTGGATTGTTTGATCTGGAATGGGAATACCTTGAAGCAAACAGTCAAAAAGTGTTGGTCCTTCCTCGTAGGTCAAAACGAGGAATTTGTCCGTCGCCGCAAAACAAGTTGAAAAGAACTCTGACTGCCCCAATATTGCATACACTTCTGCTTCCGCTCTGATTTTGTTCAATTTTTGTTCTGCATAAACTTTAAATGCATAGGATGGAGCTGAAAGCGATTGAAAAACTGCCGCATCGGTCCCTACACCAATGCATTTTAGATCTGGCGATGATCCGTAGATGGTTACAGGATCGTTGTTCGGATTAGCTGAAACTGATATATTCGACAATGCTTGTGATGCTGCTTCCCATTGGCCGGTCATCCATACATTCCCCCGCGACAAAAGAACTTTCGATTAACAAAAACCTCTTTTGCATTATTTTTATTTTAAATTGTAGAATAGCCGGTTTTCTCTCTTTAGCTATCCACCCCTTCTTGAAGTAAAAACAGGGTCTACATGATCTTTTATCTTCACTAATTTGACGTCTTCTTTATTAAAAAGATTCAATTCACCGAAATTATCTTCGTACTGGACAATTTGTTCTGCTTGCACCATCTCTGCCACTTCTTCTTTTGAATTCGCCTCGACTGTCCTTTCGACTACTAGTCCTTTTTCTATATGGTATTGGATGACGTATTTCTTCATGTCTTCACCTCCCTGTTATTAAAATTCTGTATAGCAAGCTAATATTCCTTTAACATTCTGCCCATACTTTCATCTCTTCCTCTATAAAAAAAGAACCTTTCTTAACTGAAAGGCTCTTTATGTCTATGCATTAATTTCAATTTTATCTATTGCTTGTACCAGTGTGCTGTATACTTCGATGCCTGTGAACTGGATTCCCAATTGGACAGCCGTTTGGGCAATTTCGGGGCTGATCCCAGATAATGCCGTGCGGACTCCGATGATTCTCAATCCATAAATCAATTGGAAGATCTGTTGGGCAACCATCGTATCGATGATCGGAACACCGGATAAATCAATGTACAATTTGTCGATACTGTATTTTGAACTTTGCTCCAACGCTTTTTCGAAGATCACTTGTGAACGGTAGGTGTTAATCTCGCCTACTAGTGGAAGAAGCCCTGTATTTTTAGATAATAAAATAACCGGCGCACTCATTTCAACGATCAGTTCCTGCTGGGCTTGCAGCCGGACTTGAGACGCTTCGGTATTTTGGACAGTAAACTCCTGAACGATTTCACTGATTGCGTCTACCACACCTAAATTCCACTCAGCGTATTGTTCATGTGACACAAATTCAATATTTTGCGTGTAATATTCTTCAAGCAATTTTAAGTATTGCTTTTGTGTATTAAAAAACTCTTCCAACACTTCTTCAAGAGGTGTATTTAAATGGGCTTCGTCTTTTGCGACTCGTTTTATCCAGTCCTGGAATTCCACTAAAAACTCGTTATGGTCTTTACTGAACATCGAACAAAACAGAACATGAAATTCGTAATTCTGTTTTTTTAGTTGTTCAATCTCTTTAGGATCTGTTGTGCTGTAAATCCCTTTTTTGCTTTTGTCTAAGGATTCATACCATTGCTCTGTCAGAATTTCATTTCTTGAGCATAAAAACTTGTGCAGTCGTTCATTTTTCAGCATCTTGATTCTCCTTCACTCAAAACCAGCTTTGCTAAAGCTAGACATACGATATATTTGGCGATATTCATGTTGGAACTGCAGTCACCTATTTTCACTTTAACCTAAATAATATAATATTCTTAGCGGTTTTGCACCCTTTTTGTCAGTTGTATAGCAGTTTTGAGGAATTAGTCTAGTAAAAGCATTTACTTTTTTTGCCACTGAAGCTTTTTGAGTTTTATTGGCAACTGCTTCATCTTATTCTGTTTTTCTTTAGCGATGTTACTTAAAGCACGGATTCCATTTAGTATCTTATGCCTACACAGGCAGTCCAACGCCTCATCGGTTATACCATATTTCATTTTTCTCGATTCGGATTCAATTCTAACTATTCATTTAATTCCAAAGCCAATATGTTATCCTATTTATAGGCACAGAACGATTTACGGCAACTTCCAGACGTAGATGGTTTTGTTACTGACTTTCCCCCTTAAGCCAGAAATGTGCCTGTTTTTCTGAAAATGAGTAGTTCTTCCTTTACCGCCTAAGCACCGTTGCTTGGGCGGTCTTTCTATGTTGCATAGAGCTGCAGGAGGTTTTGTAATGAGTAAGCGTTTCTGCTGTAGCTTTAAACTGATTTTTTAAACCGGACTAAATCCACACATCCTTGTACAAATTTAATAATCTGTTGAACCTTCGTCTCCAATTAGTTTTTCGTTAAGCTTAAAACAGTGTCCTCGCTCGAATATTATAGGAAGAGTATAATCGAGGCATCAAATAATTTAAGGAGTCTGACTATATGAATCAAAGAATCCCTTATTACGATGTTTCCCCTGATGGAATGAAGATTATGATGGATATGGAGAAATACACTAAGAAATCTTCAATTAATCGAACAACGAGAGAACTGATAAAAATCAGGGTTTCTCAAATCAATGGTTGTGCTTTCTGCATTGATACGTATACTGCTGATGCACGAAAGACGGGAGAAACGGAACAGCGAATCTTTTGCATAAGTGTTTGGAATGAATGTGACTTCTACTCGCCAGACGAGAAAATTTCGCTTGAGCTGGCTGAGCATGTTACTTTAATACCTGCTAAAAGGGTTCCAGAAGAGTTGTATGAGCGAGTACGCAAATATTATGATGAGAAACAATATGTTGACCTTATACTGATCATCAATCAAATCAACAGCTGGAACAGACTTTCTATAGCTATGGGAAATACAGCAACAGAAAAGCCACGGTAAACGTTTACTTCCGACCTGTTCTCTATTCGCTTTGAAAATTGGGCAGAACGAAATGAAGGATTGGAATACGCTTATACAAACCTCAATCATCAAGAAAAGCCATTCAAAACAAAACCGCCGGAGTTATTCGCTCTGGCAGTTTCGCAATCTCTTCATACATTTCCAAGTAGTTCTTACATTCAGCTGAAGTAATACCACCGTTTCGATCGGGACAAGCCTATAAGGGAAAATAAAAAAAGCCTTTTACCGATTAAAGTAGAAGGCAATCGTATATCATTCAAAACCCGAAGCAAGTGAACTTTTCCTTGGCACGCCAATGTTACAAAGGCCACAGCTCGGACGCTAAAAGTTTCGTTCTCTACTTTAGGGTCTAGCAGTATAAAAAGGAGGATTAGCTCAATAGTCCAATTCTCTCAACTTCATGTTAACAGGTATGATCAAAACATAATAAGGATACCCCTCGGATATTACCATTATCTTTATTGCTAAGACACATGATCGACTTTAAATCTCCTTCCGCTTAGTCTTCGATCCATATGACGCTACATTTAGGTGAAAACTGATTTTTTTTAATGTAACTGACATCAAACGGTCTTCGTCCTATTATTGAATATTAACTTAAGGAGGAGATATGATTTGAATAATTTTATTAAGGCAATAATATGCTTGTCGTTAACTTTCTTTTCACTTTCCACCGGCATACTCCCTAAAGCAGAAGCAACTGGATCACATTCAGGCACTGTTACTGCTAACAGCTTGAATGTTCGTTCAAAGCCTGCGACGACATCGGCTATTGTTGGCTGGCTGCCAGAGGGCAGTATAATAAATGTATATTCAACCCATGAAGGTTGGGGAGAAACCTACTATAAAAACAAAAAAGCTTACGTATCATTAAAGTACATTAAACTATCTGACAAGATTTCATTTAAAGAGACAAAACAAAAAACTATTTGTATACCACATTAGGTGACAAAAATACTTATAAATTGTTTCATCTGCTAATTTTGGCACTTCATACCGCTGGGAAAAATGGACAATCCAAATGGGTGATAGTGAAAAGTTCTATGAACGCGAATCAAAAAGTGAATGACTTACGACCTCCAATTTAAAAGATAATACAATCCAACTTCGATACCCTTTATTTGTCGGTCAGTCTTGGAAGCCCAATCCTAAAAATCACACAGTTTAAATTACTTCTTTGAATAAGACACTAACTACACCTGCAGGAAAATTCACTAACGCAGTTGAAGTTAAACAAGGTACTGCTGCAACCTATTATTTTGCAAGAAACATCGGATTGATAAAAAAATTGAAAACGGCAAGACTGTCGATGAACTCCAAAAAATAGTAAAACGATAAATATGACCAGTAAAACCTTACCGTCTAGCAAGGTTTTTCCTATTTCTTAGGAATCCTTCTGCGAATTGCATCTTTATTTTAATTCTTATTGTTAGTTAAAATAGCAATCAAGTGCCGGCATACATGCTACATTATGCTTATAAGAGCAGTTCCGATATACAAGGGATTAGAAACTATAAGATTATGCCTGATAATCTTATAGTGGTTTAAAAGAGAACGTAAGATTGTTCAAACGATAACTTTGTAAAAGGCTTGCACTGTTTCAAAATTAATTAATCAAAATCAAAAAAACCGCCGGAGCTTATTGGACTGACCCGTTAATTTGAGACACAAGAAAAAACACCTAGACTGCCATTGTCCGGTATTCAACCGGAGAGTGGCAGTTTAATTTTTGGAACGGTCGGATGTAGTTGTAATAATACATGTAATCTT
>NZ_VOHC01000032.1 GCF_007859275.1 Planomicrobium sp. CPCC 101079
CACTGCCATTGTACAACAAAAAGTTGAAGATTACATGTATTATTACAACTACATCCGACCGTTCCAAAAATTAAACTGCCACTCTCCGGTTGAATACCGGACAATGGCAGTCTAGGTGTTTTTTCTTATGTCTCAAATTAACGGGTCAGTCCATTCAAATCTCAAGCGGTTTTTGTTATTTCGGCCGATCGATGGAAAACACTTCGCCTAACTTCGCATAATTCGTGCCAGCCAAACGGCTTACCGGTTTCAATAGTTCATGATGGATCCGGCCGTTCTCGTAAATGGATTCGTCCACATGAAAACGAACCACTTTGCCGATGAGCAGGCGCGTGCCTCCAAGTTCCACCACTTGCTCCAAGCGGCATTCAAAACGGACTTTCGCTTCATTTACTCCCGGGACTGTTATGGCTTCGCTTTCTGTCAATGTGAAATCCGTCAAGTCCAGCTCGCTTTCATCGGGAGGCAAGGAAGCCGCCGTCCTGTTGACTTGCTCCACGTTGGATTCATCAACGACATGGACAACAAACTCTCCCGTTTCGATAGCGTTTTGCGCTGTATCTTTTGGAGTTCCTGCTCTACTTTGAACAGAAATGGAAATCATCGGCGGATCTGACGATACTACATTAAAATAGCTGAAAGGCGCCGCATTCAACAGCCCATTCGCCGATCTGCTTATAACAAAAGCAATTGGCCTTGGGACGATACTGCCAATCAGCAACTTGTAATTCTCGCGTTCTGTCTGTTCTTTTGGATCGAATGATAACACGGCCATTCCTCTCCTTTGCTCAATCTTCCTGTTTGTTTCGCAATTGCATAGACACCTTGACGATTAGTCCAAGCATGATGCCTATGCCGGAAATAAGAAGCTTCCAGATTGATGAAACTTTTCTGTTGCTACCGCTTTACTTTTACCCGCTCCCCGGTCCGGATCGATTCATAGCAGGCGTCAATTACGCGCATATTTTGAATCGTAGAAGCACCGGAATATGCAGGCTCCAAGCCTTCTAAAATCGCTTTCGAAAAGTGCTCCACTTCCATCCTGTAAATATCCCCGTAAATTTTTTCCTCTCTTCTAAACGTGCCTGTCTGCACAATGACATGCCCCAATCCACCATTATGGTCTGGACGGAACGCGAAAGGCACTTTGATGGAACCTTTTGTCCCCACCACTTCATATTCATTGCGGTCGACCATATCAAAGCTGCAGTCGAGGACCGCCTTTGCCCCGTTTTCCAATTTCAAAAAACTATAGGCTGACACGTCCACTTGAGCCTCAGGGTCTAGTTCCGCATATGCCTGTACTTCAACCGGTTCGGTCCGCAAGATGCTCCTGATGGCATGGATGGAATAACAGCCGACATCGTAAATGCTGCCGCCGCCTTCTTTCATCATCCGGATGTCACCTGCCCGCTCTGCAAAATAAAATGAATGGCTGGACTTAAACAACATGACTTCCCCAATTTCACCTGAAGCAATAATGCTTCGTACACGCTGGTGCTGTGGATGAAATTGGTACATGAAGGCTTCCATGAACTTCACATTATGGGCTTTGCAGACCTCCACCATTTCTTCAGCCTCTTCAGCTGTTAATGCAGCAGGCTTTTCGCATAGAACGTGTTTGCCTTTACGTGCTGCCTTGAAAACCCATTCTTTATGCAAATGGTTTGGCAGCGGAATGTAAACAGCGTCAATTTCTTCATCTTGCAGCAGTTCATCATATGATTCATACGCGCTTTCAATGTTCAATTCATTTGCCACTTCGTAAACTTTGCTGCTTCTGCTCGCTATTGCTCCTACTTCGGCATTGTTTGAGCGAATGATTGCAGGAACCAATTCCGTCCGCGCGATATTTGCTGTCCCCAAAATGCCCCATCTGATTTTTTCCACTGCCATTCCTCCTTAGTTATCAAGAGTATATGTATATAAATCAAAGCATATGCCCTTGGCTGGCCTTAGTCAATTTTCTCCATGAGAAAGCGGAAAATCGGCCTTTCAACCGATTTCCCGCTTTTTATGCCTGGTATTCCATTTCTTTCAATGGCGCCGCAGCAGGTTTGCCGAACAAATAGCCTTGGAACAGTTTGTATCCTTGTTGTTTTAACCAATCAAAGTCCGCTCGTTCCTCCACGCCTTCAGCTAACGGAATAGAGCCAACTTCTGAAGCCTTCTTCAAAAATTTCAGGGCTACCTCTTGTTTCAACACATCATTTGCGACTCCCTGGACATATTGCATATCCAGTTTCATGTAATGTGGGCGCAAGTCAGCCAGCAGTTCGATTGTGCTATGCCCTTCTCCCACATCGTCCAAAGCATATTGGAATCCTTTTTCTTTATAGAAAGACAAGATTTTTTTCAAATGATCCACGTCATCCACTTTTTCCGTTTCGACCACTTCAAAAACCAATTGCTTTGGATTCACACCCAATTGGTTTGCAAGATTTGTCGTAGAGCGCAAGCAAAATTCCGGTGAATAGATCGATGTCGGAATAAAATTAATGAACGCTTTTTTATCTTTCAAAAGAACAGCATGTTTGACCGCTGTCATCCGGCAGATCCGGTCAAGTGCATATAGCCTGCCTCTGCTCTTGGCAGCAGGGAAAATTTCGTTCGGGTAAATCGTCGAGCCGTCCTTGTTGTGGAATCTGGAAAGAAGTTCATATGCAAAAATTTCTTCTGTTTCGGTCACTATCGGCTGGTAATGGCAAATCAACCGTTCATTCGAAATCACATCGTCAATCCATTCCATATTAAAAACATTTTGCAACTCAGAAATCGGCTGCCATTTTTCTCTATTGATACGGAACGCCACTTTATCCTTTTCAAGAAAATGATTACAAAAATCCAGAAATTCCTTTGCGCCTTTTTCATCTGTCTGCAAGACAGGCTCTTTCATGCTATATATTATTTCTCTGCGCTCTAAATGATTGGTAATTTGTTCTATTTCTGAAAGATTTGTCTCTCCTTCAAACCGAATTTCGAATTTCAAACTGGCAACCGAACAGCTATTGCATTCCACACTATCTTCCTCCCTGATTTCTAATACCTTAATATTACTTTATGTAACTTAAGGGCTGCAAGTATAGAGAATTTTTCCTATTTCAAGATGGATAAGATTGCAGAAAAATGCCAGCCCGCTATTAGGCGGACTGGCATCAAGATTAATAATGCGCTTCGGCTTTTACATTTTTAAATACATTAATTAAATAGATTAGCGTGGCTATAATGACTAAAACAGCTCCTGTATGGCTAAAGGAAGGGCAATATTTTCGTTTCCGCTGGCAAAAAGGATCATCCCAAAAGTAATGCTATGGCCCCGATGTTGTAAAGCCAAAAATGGACTTTCCCCAGTTTGCTTCCTCCTGCTCGAGGAAAGTAATGATAGACCAATCCAAATAAAGCCATGGTCGCCCACCCCAGCAAATTAACATGCGCATGGACGGGAGCATATTGGAAGTTCTCGCTTATTCCCATATAAAGCCCTAAGCTGACCCCGATTAGCAAGTATACACTGGCTACTTTGATGAAGGCGATTCCCACGTTAACCGCTTCCCCTATCATACTTTGCTTCAATTGCATCCTATGGCTTGCCGGCGGTATTGCCCTAGATGCTGAACCTCTCCTCTCCATCCTCTTTCTAATTTCTCCCAATCTACTCACCTCATAATTCTTTATCTTGAACCGAATTCCCTTCCTTTTTGGAGTAATGAAGACAATTAAAAAAGGGTTATTTTTCAAGGATGCAGAATTATTTATTAAACTGAATAAAAGGAGAGGACGTTATGGGAAAAATTATTGTATCGATGTATATGACGTTGGACGGGGTAATCGAGGAACCGTCTTGGACAGCACCTTACTGGAACGATGAAATCGCTAATCTCCAGCACACATTGCTTTTTGCATGTGATTCTTTGCTTCTTGGTCGCACCACTTACGAAGAATTTGCTGAAGCTTGGCCGAAAATGAAAGACGAAGAAGGATTTGCAGAACGGATGAACAGCCTGCCAAAATTCGTCGCCTCTGAAACATTGGAAACGTCCGAATGGAACGCCACATTTCTTAAAGGAAACCTTGCAGAAGAAGTGCAAAAGCTAAAACAAAACGATCATAATATGTTGATATATGGAAGTGCCAGATTGGTTCAACTGCTTTTAGAGCACGATTTGATCGATGAACTCCATTTGATGGTCTTCCCGCTGGTGCTTGGTGAAGGCAAGCGGCTATTCAAGGTAGGACAGTCGCAAAAGAAATTTTCCTTAGGCACAAGCAGAGCAACAAGCACCGGCGTTATCTTATCGAGCTATGTCACAGCCACTACTTAAGCAAATAAAAAAGGCTGCCGATTTCTCGACAGCCTCTTTCTAACTCAAGTTCTTGCAAATTTATGTTTTGCGTATACATACGTCACAGCGAGCGCAATGACCAGCACACCGCCTTTGATAATATCAAAGGCATAATAAGGCAAGTTCAAAATCGTCAAGCCATTCAGCAAAATACCGATAACCGCCGCGCCAAAAAATGTACCAAGCGCATTCGGCTTACCTGCCCCAAGCACCGAATAACCGACGAATACAGCCGCTACAGCTTCCATCATCAACGGGGCGCCGGCGTCAATTTGTCCCGAACCGACACGGGCGGTAAACAGAATTCCTGCCATAGAAGCAAAAACACCCGATATTACGTAAGCTGCGAATTTCACTTTTTTGACGTTGACCCCGGAAAGCGTCGCCGCTTCCGCGTTGCCTCCGGTCATTTGCAAGATACGTCCCCAACGTGTATGATTCAGGACAACATAAGTTGCCAATACCATCACAAGCATAATCCAAACAGGCACCGGCAACCCGAGCATTTTCCCTTGCCCAATCCATAAGAACGCTTCGGACAGCTGCCCAGGCGCTGTTCCGCCTGATGTTAACGGCATATTATTGTAAATTGAATAGCCTTCTGTATAAGTCCGGTGAAGACCCGCCACAATATACATCATCCCTAGCGTGGCCAAAAGATCGGGAATCCCGATGACGACGATCAAAAAGCTGTTCAAGGCCCCAATGGCCACACCGACAAGCAATGGCAGCACCAAAACGAGCCACAGCGGCAGCTCGTACCAAACCATAAGAGATGCGGTCACAACTGTCGCCAGCGACATCGTTGAGCCGACCGACAAGTCAAAACCGTCAACTACTAATGTGAATGTCACCCCAAGCGCCAAAAGCGTCACAATAGAAATTGACCGCAATATATCTGTGAAGTTTCCATAAGTTAAAAACGCTTCGCTGATTGAGCTAAAATACAAAATAATGAAAGCCAATAACGCAATCGCTCCATACTTAAACAGAAACTGTATCGCGTTTTCTTTCGCCGAGCTCTTCTTTTCCACCGCTTGCATATAACAAAATCCTTTCCTGGGTCGCTTCTTCTCGCGAAAACTCTTTCACGATCTGCCCGTTATACATAACTAAAATCCTGTCTGATATTCCAATTGCCTCATGAATTTCACTGGAAAAATAGATACAGCCTTTGCCGCTTGCAGCAAGCTGGCGCACCAGTTTGAAAATGTCGACTTTTGCGCCGATATCGACGCCTTTCGTCGGTTCGTCGAACAAGTACAAAGCCGAATCAAGAGAAATCCATTTGCCGATGGCCACTTTCTGCTGGTTTCCTCCGCTTAAATGGACAAGCGGCGTTTCCGTGCTGTCCGTTTTGATGCGCAGACGATTGATGATATCCGAAGCAAAGCCTTTTTCGGCCGCTTTGTTCATGAACAACCCACGGGAGAATTTTCGCAAGTTCGGAAACGATGCATTTGTTTGAAGCGACTCGTGGACGAACAGCCCTTCTTTTCTTCGCTCCTCTGGAACAAGTGCCATTCCGGCTTTGATGGCGTCTTCGGGGTGTTTCAGCTTCAGGCTTTTTCCTGCCAGCTGGACGCTGCCTTTTGTCAAATGCATCCCCCCGAACAAGGCTTTGGCCAGTTCGGTCTTTCCGGCTCCAACAAGTCCGACCACCCCTACAATTTCCCCTTCTGCAACTTCAAACGTGATATCCTTCAGTTTTTCGCTATCGGACAGCCCATTTACCTGCAGCAGCGGGGCACCGATCGGATGCGTCCTGTTGATCAGTTCGTTGCTGAGTGAAGCGCCTAGCATCGATCCTACAATCTGGTCCTGGTCCGCGCGGGCCGTTTCAAAAGTTTCCACTACTGTCCCTTCCCGCATAACGGTTATCCGGTCGCTGATTTCGAAAACTTCCGGCAACCTGTGGGAAATGAAAACACAGCTGACTCCTTCAGACTTCAACTTACCGATGACCGAAAAAAGCTTTTCCGCTTCGTGGATCGATAATGGAGCGGTCGGTTCATCGAAGATGATGATTTTAGCCGAGTGGACCAGCGCCCGGGCAATCAACACCAGCTGCTTTTCAGCCAATGTCAGCCGAGCCGCTTTTTGCTGAACCGCTATATTTTCTGCCTGCAATTCTTTCAATGCCGCTTTGGCTTTTGCGTATAGCTTTGATTTGGAGACGAACACATTTTTTCCGGAAACAAACGTATCGAGCAAAATATTTTCCGCAACTGATAGTTCTGCCACAATGGCGGTGTCCACTTCTTGGTAGACACAATAAATCCCTTGTTCTTTTGCTGCTTTTGGTGATGACAAACGGATGCTTTTTCCTTCTAACAGCAACTCTCCGCCATCTTGCTCGTAGACGCCCGATAAGATTTTCATAAGCGTACTTTTTCCGGCTCCGTTAACACCGAGCAAGGCATGGACTTCCCCTTTTTGCAAATGGAAATTTGTTTTTTCAAGTGCCTTTACTTTTCCGAATGTCTTTTGGATGCCGCTCATCGATAATAAGTAGTTTTTCATGGACTTGCTCCTTTCTGAGAAAAGAGCTGTCCCATAACGGACAGCTCTTTTCGCAAGAAATTATTGGCCTTCTAATTCCCGAAGAGCATCCGTGTACCCTTGGTCGCTTGATCCCCAGCCTTCGACATACTCGCTAAGTTCAGCTGTTGTTATCGTTTCTTCAGGAAGGCTTTCTTGATCAACAAAAACCGGCTCCAATACAATGCTTTCTTCCGGATTTTCTCCGTTGATTTTCTGATACAAATAACGTACTTGGATGCGGCCGATATCAATCGGATCGACAGCTGCCGAAGCAAGCCATGGGCTGTTTTCTTTTTGCATCATCTGCAAATCTTCGTCGCTCATGTCGATGCCGTATACCTTAATATCCGTACGTCCCGCCTGTTCAATGGCGCGGACAGCGCCTTTCGCGAACTCATCCCACGAAGCCCATACTGCAGTAATATCGCCTTCGTTTGGATATTGTTTCAAGATAGCTTCCATCTGTGATTGCGTATCAAGAGCGGTGTTTTGGGTAGCTGCACCAAAAGTCGCAACTTCTTTAATGCCTGGATTGTTTGACATAAATTCTTCATAAGCCACTTGGCGTCTCTCCATTGGTGCAAAGCCTGCGACCCAAATTTTCACGATATTTGCTTCGCCATTGGCATCTTCAGCCAACTTTTCCAAAGTCATCTCAGCCATAGCCTGGTCGCCTTGCTGCAGGTTGACAACGCCTTCTACCTCTACTCCAGTATCAAACGCAACAACCGGAATGCCTTTTTCAATCGCATTTTCAACACCTTGGTTCAATGCTTCTTTTGTTCCGTGGTCAATCAAGATGCCGTCTACGCCTTGGTTGACTGCTGCATCAAGGTTTGACGCCATTTTTGCCAAATCGCCGTCTGAAGTGAAGACAGTAACTTCTCCGCCAAACTTTTCGACTTGCTCTTTCACGCCATCAATATATTGAGCTGAAAATGTTCCGAGGTTAATCTGCATGATCAAGGCGATTTTCTTTCCTGAAAGCGGATGGTCTGAAGCCGCTGCTTTGTTTTCAGAGGCAGCTTGTTCGCTGGCATTTCCTTGTGGCTGGCAGCCTGCCAGTAATATACCGATTAATAGGAGTGCTGATAATAACCAAAGCGAATGTTTTTTCATTTCGTTTCCCCTTTTCCTGTGTACGCCCCTAGCAAGCTAGGGATATTTTTATCGTATTCCGGGTGAATGATCCCTTTTTCCGTGATGATGGCTGTGATTAAGTGGCCAGGTGTGACATCAAATGCCGGGTTGAAAACTTTTGTGCCTATTGGCGCGATCGGTTCTCCGCCAATGTGGGTAATTTCATCCGGATGGCGTTCTTCAATGGTAATGTTTTTGCCGTTTTCAATCGATAAATCGAATGTGGAGACAGGAGCCGCCACATAAAATGGAATTTGATAGGCCGCAGCCAATAATGCCAGATTGAGGGTCCCGATTTTGTTGGCGGTATCGCCATTTGCCGCAATACGGTCAGCACCGACGATGATCGCTTCAATGCCTTTGGCCCCAATCGTATGGGCCGCCATGCTGTCGGTAATGAGTGTCACATCCACGCCGGATTGCTGAAGTTCCCATACCGTCAGGCGGGAACCTTGGAATACCGGACGGGTTTCGCAGGCAAACACTTCGAACGTTTTGCCGCGTTCGCTTCCAAGATGGAATGGCGCCAGCGCCGTACCGTATTTCGCAGTGGCAATCGATCCGGCATTGCAAATCGTCATGACTTTAGTTTGCCCTTCGAGCAATGACAATGCATATTCCCCGATGCTTCGGCATGATTCTTCGTCTTCTTGATGAATCTTCACTGCCTCATCTATCAAAATCGCTTTCGCATCGCCAACTGTTTTCGCCTGTTGGACAGCTCCGAGCAAACGCTCCAGCGCCCAAACAAGGTTCACTGCCGTCGGCCGAGACTCCGCCAGATAAGCGGCATCTTTTCTTACATAGTGATGAAAAGCTTCCAAGCTCTCAGTTTCATGCCGCTGTGCTGCAATCGCCAATCCATAAGCGGCAGTAATGCCGATGGCCGGCGCTCCGCGGACTTTCAACTTTAAAATTGCATCATAGACATCTTCAATTGTTTCCAGTGTGATGTATTCAATGATATGGGGCAGTTTTTGCTGATCCAAAATTACAAGCTGCTGATTCGTCCATTTGATGGATAATGGAATGCTCATCGGCTTTCCTCCTCAACCAACGCAATCACTGCAGCAATTGTCGGCAACTCTTTGCGTTTTACTATTAACGCTTCACCAGTCCGCAGCACTTGCTTTTTCAATTGGATGCGGCGCTCTGAATCCTCAATGCCGTCCAAGTCTTTAACATGAGCCAGCCCAATCGTGCGGCGGATCAATTCACAGCCAGCAAAGCCGATCGCGTCTTGGAAGATTTTCTCCAAAATAAATTCTCTATAGCCTGCTGTATCTTTAAATGCTTCAATCCCCTGCTTTTCCCAAAGTTCTGAAAAAGTAGAAGAAAACACTTCCCACGTGTTCCCGATGTGGCGAATAACCACTTCCCGCTCCTCGCCTTCCCGTGTAACTGCTTGGGCAATCAGGTTCGCCAGGAACAATCCGACGTCAAAGCCGATCGGGCCGTAAAAAGCGAATTCCGGATCGATAACTTTCGTTTCCGCCTCGCTCGCGAAAATGCTTCCGGTGTGAAGGTCTCCATGCAATAGCGCTTCCGCTTCCGTCAAAAAGCTTTTCTTTAGTTTGGCCGCTTCAAGCTTCAGCGGCCCGTTGTTCCATATGGCTTCGACAGCTTCTTGAAGTTCCGGCTCGAAATCGTTTGTGTCGTGATCAAAATACGGATCTGTGAAAATCAAATCTTCTGTAATTTTGCAAAGCTCCGGATTCGAAAATTCTGCGTCCAGGCGTTTCTTCTCAAATGGATGCAACGCAAAATCGGATGTGTGGAATAATGTTTTCGCTAAATACTCGCCAATGTCTGCTGATAATTTCGGATAAGCTTCCCCGCTGATCAGCCCTTCACGCGCGATGGTTAAGTGAGACAAATCTTCCATCACCGTAAAGGCGAGCTCTTCGTTGGTTGCGTAGACTGCCGGCACCAGGTCCGGGACAAATTCACCGTGTTTTCTTAGCGCATTTGCTTCAATAGTTGCCCGCTTTAATGTAAGCGGCCAGCTTTCACCTACTACCTTGGCATACGGCAATGCCTGCTTGATAATCAAGCCTTTGCCGCTTTTGCTGTCCGTAATCTTGAACACGTAATTCAAGTTGCCATCCCCGATTTCCTGGCTTTCCAGCTCGGCGCCTTCCGGGAAGAAATCCAAGCTTCTTGCCAGCGCAATGGCGCTCTCATCGGTTAATGCTTTATATTGGTTTGCTGCTGTTGTTGTCATGGTCATCTACCTTTCTTCGGCATATAAAAAGCCTCTTTCGGTTGAGAAAGAGGCGCAGAATAAGAGATTCTTCACCTCTTATCTTTCAAAGATTTTCATCTTTGATGGAATTAGCACCGTGCCTTACAGGATTATCATCCCGGCGCAAAAGCGCCCCGTTTCACAACGGTATTACAGTCGGTTGCTGGGCGTCATCGGGCCATTATCCCTCTGCCAGCTCTTGATAAGAGTAGTAATTTCATGATGTAATTTTGTTTGTTGACTCGATAATGAATACTATCACGGTTCAGAATAGAGTGTCAATCACATTGTTCTAAATTTTTGTGAAAGAACATAATTGACAGAATTACTCGGGCGTGAAATAATCAAAATTAATTTGAGTAATAAATTTTAACCCAATAAAATATTTTCTTATTTAGAGCAGGTGGAGGGACGAGCCCTATGATACCCGGCAACCGGTCCATTCACGGACACGGTGCTAATTCTTGCAGCCTATAGGCTGAGAAATAAGAAGTTGTTAAGCCCTTAACCTCTTCTTGTTTGAAGAGGTTTTTATTTTGTCTAGGAGCGTGAAATCATTTGAGCAGATTAACAGCTACGTATCAGCTGTTCGGACAGGCCGGATCTTTTGGAAAGAAAGCGGAAGGCATTGCACTTGGGCTGACGGTCGGATCATGGACTGATCTCCCTTTATTGGAACAGGAACAATTAAAACACCATAAAGGAACTGTTGTCTCAGTAACCGAATTTGAAGAAGTCCGCCATCCGTTAAAGCCGGAACAAATCCGGGCGGAAGTAAAAATTTCTTATCCGAGCGTCAATTTTTCTCCCGACTTGCCGGCCATCCTGACAACCGTTTTCGGCAAATTGTCACTCGACGGCGAAATAAAACTGCTGGACCTTGAATTTGACGACGAACTGCTTTCCCACTTTCCAGGTCCACGGTTTGGAATTGATGGAATCCGCAGTAAACTCGGAGTTACCGGACGTCCACTCGTCATGAGCATTTTCAAAGGCGTAATCGGCCGCGACATCGATTATTTAGCAGATCAGCTTCGCCAACAAGCGCTTGGCGGTGTTGATCTTGTGAAAGATGATGAAATCCTTTTTGAAAATCCGTTGACGCCATTTGAAAAACGGATTACAACCGGCAAAGAAGTACTGCGCCAAGTTTATGAAGAAACAGGGCACCGTACATTGTACGCCGCCAATTTGACTGGCCGGACTTCCGAATTGAAAGAAAAAGCACGGAAAGCGCGCGAGCTGGGCGCTGACGCCCTCCTGTTTAACGTCCACGCATATGGCTTAGATGTTCTGCAGGAACTGGCTGAAGATGACAGCATCGGGCTGCCGCTCATGGCCCATCCGGCATTCAGTGGCGCATTCACTTCTTCTCCCTTATACGGAGTTGCAACAGCGCTGGCTCTTGGCAAGTTGACTCGGTATGTTGGCGCTGATTTTTCCTTGTTCCCCTCACCATACGGAAGTGTAGCGCTTGAAAAATCTGCCGCACTTGCGCTTGGCGAAGAACTGACAAAACCAAGCGCCGTAAAACGGACGTTCCCTGTCCCTTCGGCGGGTATCCATCCTGGTCTTGTCCCGCTTTTGATGAACGATTACGGAGTTGAAAGCATTATAAATGCTGGCGGCGGGGTTCATGGCCATCCTGCCGGCGCTGCTGGAGGCGGCCTTGCCTTCAGGCAAGCCGTAGACGCCGTCTTGAGGGGAACCGAACTGGCGGAAGCAGCGGAACAGCATCCCGAATTAAAAACAGCACTTGAGTTATGGGGGTAACCAACATGAACAAACCGATCATATTTTGCGATTTTGACGGTACGATTACCGATCAAGACAATATCATGGCCATTATGAAGAAATTTGCGCCGCCTGAATGGCTTCCAATCAAAGACGGTGTACTCGAACAAACTCTCTCCATACGTGAAGGCGTTGCCAAGATGTTTTCGCTTCTTCCGGTTTCGGCGAAAGACGAAATTATCACCTATGTGCTCCAGCAAGCCCAGATTCGGGAAGGGTTCGGCGACTTTGTCGCTTATGCAAAAAAACACGATATACCGCTTTATATTGTCAGCGGCGGCATCGACTTTTTCGTCCATCCCTTGCTTGAGCCATTCGGGCCCTTCGCCGGTGTCTATTGCAATGAGGCGGATTTCTCAGGCGAGACCATTCGCATTCATTACCCGCATAGCTGCGACAATGACTGTACAAGCCAAGGCTGTGGGTGCTGCAAACCTTCTATAATCCGCACTTTACTCGACAGCGATGCAACAAGCATTGTCATCGGGGATTCCATCACTGATTTAGAGGCAGCCAAGCAAGCCGACCTCGTGATTGCCCGGGATTTCCTTATCGAAAAATGCAAGGAACTGGGCATTCCATACGAACCATTCACCAACTTCCATGAAGTCATGGATATTATCGATTCGAGGTTAGGTGTGAAACTATGACAGTGCTTCAAGAAAGATGGAACGAACTCGCAGATATTAAAGATGAATTGGCTGTCAGGGATTGGTTCATGGGCACGAGCGGAAACCTGGCGATAAAAGTGGACGATGCACCTGTTGAGTTCTTGGTCACGGCAAGCGGCAAAGACAAAAAGAAGCGCACGGCAGAAGATTTTCTTCTTGTCGATGCAACCGGAAAACCGGTGGAAAAAACCCATTTAAAGCCTTCAGCTGAAACATTGCTGCACTGCGCAATCTATTCGAAAACTACTGCCGGATGCAGTCTCCATGTCCATACAGTAGCAAATAACGTTATCTCCGAATTGTACGGTGATGACGGTAAAATAGATTTTCAAGGCCAAGAACTCATCAAAGCGTTTGGCATGTGGGAAGAAGATGCTTTGCTGTCCATTCCTATCATTCCGAACTACGCTGATATCCCACGCCTCGCTGAAGAATTCGGCCAGTACCTCGGCACTGATAAAGGAGCTGTATTGATCCGGAACCACGGCATTACCGTTTGGGGAAAAGATGGTTTTGAAGCTAAAAAGCTGCTTGAAGCCTGTGAGTTTTTATTTCAATACCAATTAACGCTTAACCAAATTTATTCAAAATAAGAGAGGAAGATTTTAATGGCTATTATCAAAATTCAAGGAACAAACGAAACAATCGAAGCGCAAAACGAAGTGGCAGCATTCTTGGAAAAACAGGAAGTCGTTTATGAGCATTGGGATATCAACAAATTGCCCGAGCACCTGCGCGAAAAATTCGATCTAAGCGATGAAGAAAAAGATGAGATTTTAAAAGCTTTCAAAACAGAAATTGACGATATTTCAGAACGCCGCGGCTATCAGGCAGCTGATATTATTTCGTTATCTGATTCCAACCCGAAATTGGACGAGCTGCTGAAAAACTTCCAGCGCAAACACATCCACACAGACGATGAAGTCCGCTATATTGTCAGCGGCCATGGCGTCTTCATCATCCAAGGAAAAGACGAACGCTTCTTTGAAGTTCACTTGTCTCCTGGTGATTTAATCTCGGTTCCAGAGAATATCACGCATTACTTTACATTGGCAGAAGACCGCAAAGTAGTCGCTGTCCGCATTTTCGTTACTACTGAAGGATGGGTTCCGGTCTATCAGGAAGAAAGCGAAGGCGTCCAAAATTAATTTTACTCATATCAAAAGCTCCCGATTTGCTTCGGGAGCTTTTTTGTGTGCAACCTTATAATTATTGTGGAAATACAAGGAATTTAATAAACAAAAATTTCTATTTTTTAACACTTTTAAGCTATAATATCTTAAAGTATATCTATTCCCAGAAGAAATGAGTGAGTACAGTGAAGAAGATTCTTTTGACCATATTAGCCATCGGAATTGTATTGGCGTTGCCGGTATTAATCTGGTTCCTTAAAGAAGAAAAAAGCGTGGAAGTAGCGATTATCGATAAAACAGTCCCCAACGAAACCTACAGGGAGCATCAAGGGCTTTCGTGGCTTTTGAATCACAACCGCTACGTCAATTCGGAAGGGAACTCATATGAAGCCAGCAAAGATTACTTTGGGTTTGCCCCGGATGAAGCTGCAAAAACCTATGAAACCCTTCCGGTCCCCGATTCATTGGAAGGCAAGGATTTAATTTATCTGGCCGATACATACGGAGTTTATGAAGAAGACTTGCCTTGGCAAACAGAAGAAAAAGAACCAGGTTCTTCTTCCCTTCTTCACGGCGGATTGGAAATGAAAGAGTGGCAAGCCATTAAAAATCAAGTGAATGAGAATGGCGCTGACTTGGTGGTCGAATTCAATACATTCGCTTCCCCTACATCTGAAAATGTCAGAAGAGACATTACCGAATTCTTAGCCCTTGACTGGAGCGGCTGGAGTGGCCGGCATTTTGTTGATTTGGCTGCAGCCGAAGTTCCGCAATGGATCATCTCCAGTTATGAAAAAGAAGAAGGCAACGATTGGAACTTTACAGGCGGCGGCTTTGTACTTGTTAATGACTTTGAAGGAACAGTAGTCGTCCTTTCTGAAGAACAAGGCGAAGTAGGGCCTGGCGGATTGCACGTTTCCTTCACAGAGAATGGGCAAGAACACTTCTCGCTCGAGAAAAGCCCTTCTTTCGATTATTGGTTCGACATAAACGAAGCTGCTCCAGAAGCAGAAGTACTTGCCGATTACCAGTGGAACTTGAAGGAATCAGGAGCAGCCAAACTGAAAGAAGCCGGCATTCCTGAAGCTTTTCCAGCGGTCCTCTACCAGCAGAAAAACCGGTCGAATGTATATTATTTTGCCGGGGACTTTGTAGATGTCGGCGATACGCCAAGTTTTTACCGGTATGCCGCCTTCGCGAATATCCGTTCTTTCCTATCGTTCGAAGCGCTTGGCGGAGAAAGCAATTTCTATTGGAAAACGTATACACCAATGATGAAAACCATCTTGGCGAACACTTATGCTAAAGAACCGGCACCAAAAACAGCGCAAGTGCCAATGGCTGAAACAAATGGCGTCTCCTATCCCTCTAGAATAAACGGGCAGGAATTTGAAGTTTATAAAGATGGGAAATGGGAAACGCTCACGATTAAAGGCGTTAATATGGGAATGGCGAAGCCAGGAACTTTCCCAGGTGAAGCGGCAATTACACGTGAAGAATATGACCGCTGGTTTCAAGCGATTGGCGAGATGAACGCCAATGCAGTACGTGTCTATACCCTCCATCCGCCGGCTTTTTACGAAGCTTTTGCGCGTTATAATGCGACAGCAGAAGAGCCGCTCTATCTGTACCACGGCGTCTGGATTGATGAAGAGCCGTTAGTCGAAACCTTGGATGCATTTGCGCCTGAAATCACAGAGAAATTCCAGGCAGAAATCCAAAAATTGGTTGATGTTGTACACGGCAACGCTAAAGTTGAACAACAACCTGGCCATGCTTATGGAACGTATAATGCCGATATTTCCCCTTATGTGATTGGTTGGATGATTGGTATTGAATGGTTCCCATTGACAGTTGCGCAAATGGATGAGGATTATCCCGATTTAGGCGATTTCAATGGAAAGCATGTTTATACCGAGAACGCTACCCCGATGGAGCATTGGCTTGCCGAGCAACTAGATATGCTTGCCGAATATGAATTAACGGAGTATCAGAGCATGCGCCCACTTAGCTTCACGAACTGGGTGACAACCGATAATATTGAGCAACCGGCAGAACCGAACGAACAAGAAGATATGGCAACAGTTGATCCAAACCATATAAAGACAAAAGGTGAGCTAGAAAAAGTCGGCATGTTTGCTTCTTACCATGTTTATCCTTACTACCCTGATTTCTTGAATCTTGAGGAACGGTACACGGAATTCGTTGACCACCGCGGAGAGAAAAACAACTACGCAGGCTATTTGAAAGATTTGAACGACTCCCATGACATGCCGATCCTAATCGCGGAATTCGGCGTTCCCGCTTCCCGCGGAATGACACACGAAAATCCTTTCGGCTGGAACCAAGGATTTATATCCGAGAAGCAGCAAGGTGAAATTGCCAGCCGACTTTATGAGGACATCCTTCAAGAAGGAGTGCTGGGCGGATTGGTGTTTACGTGGCAAGATGAATGGTTTAAACGTACCTGGAATACGATGGATTATGACGATCCGGATCAACGGCCATTTTGGTCGAACGCCCAAACAAATGAACAGCAATTCGGCCTTTTAAGCTTCGATCGCCATAAAGTGAAAGTAGACGGTGAAGACGATTGGGAAGGCGGCCAGCTGCTTTATGAAAAAGAAGCAGGTGCCATGAGAAACTTGACCATGGATTCAGACGAACGCTATGTCTACCTTAAGGCCGAATTCGATCCAACAAAGAAAAGCTGGTGGGAAGAAGAAGATTTCAACTTATACATTAACGTCCGTAGAGATAAAGGCATTTCCGTCGATGCGCTGTCCGGCACTGACTTCACTGCAGATTTCCACTTGAAAATTGAAGAAAAAGAGCAAGGGCATTTGCTGGTAGCCGGCGACTATGACAGTTTTTACTATGATTATTACGAGCGTTTGAAGATGATTCCAAAAGCCAAGGAGGACATCAATACTAATTTCCATCCGATCCGCTTGGCGCTAAACAAAGAAATCGTGCGTCCGGATACGAAAGAAGTGTTGCCTTTCGATTCGTATGAAACCGGCAAACTGCAGTTCGGCATTGCCAATCCTGAAGACGAAGCTTATGACTCTCTGAATGACTATTATTATTCAGATGAAACCGGCATTTTGGAAATCCGCATACCGTGGATGCTGCTGAATGCAAAAGATCCAAGCCAGCGGGAATTCATGGGAGATATGCGGAAAGACGGACTGGAATCGTCGATCACTGTTGAAGGCATAGGCGTCGCAGCAACTCTGACAAAGAAAAATGGCGATGCCTCTGAAAAATTCGACGCCGAACAACCGGCAAGTTATTCATGGGAAAAATGGACGTTGCCCGAAATAGAAGAACGGTTAAAGCAGTCTTACTACATTCTGCAAAAAACGTTCGGTGAAATTGAATAAACTAAAAAGGGAGCCTATGACAGGCTCCCTTTTTTAGTCTTCTGAGAAAACGCCTTTGCGTTCCATGTTGCCCCATACAGACTTTTTCTTGAATGCGTAAAACAGGCCTTTTACCCGCCAAAAGTTCATCAAAATGCGGTACCAGAAAGTTTCCGTTAAAGCATAAAGATATAGAACGACAATGCTTCCCACTGTAGGGTATTTATGATACGTCCATTCTTCCAGCAAGACCGCCAGTGAAGACAGCAACGAACCATAAAGGACCATCACTAAAAACATCACCAAAGCAATATCCGGATTGATGAATGAAAAAGCCAATCCTCCGATAATAATGAAATAACCAAGTACTTCAAAAACCGCACTCAGCAATTCAACGAACAGATAGTATGGGAACGAAAAAAGGCCAATGCCCCGATATTTCGGGTTAAACAGCATCTTTCTATGCGTCCACAGCGTTTCCGCCAATCCCCTCTGCCAACGGATCCGCTGCGCACGAAGTGAAGCGATGGTGCTCGGCGCTTCGGTCCAGCAAACCGGATCCTGGATATATTCAATCCGCTGTTTCGATTTTTCATCCTTGATGGATCGGTGCAGCCTGACAATAAGTTCCATGTCTTCCCCTACTGTATCGGTCTTATAACCACCGACCTTAATAACCCGGCTTTTTTCAAAAACACCGAATGCACCAGAAATAATCAGCAAGATATTGACTCGGCTAAAGCCGAGACGGCCTATTAAAAAGGCCCGGAAATATTCGATAATCTGCATTATTTCTAACGGTTTCCGCGGCAACGCCACTCTTTCGATGACCCCTTTGTTGATTTTACAGCCGTTCGCAATTCTTACGGTTCCCCCTGTGGCAGTGACGCGCCCAGCGGAATCGATGATCGGCTTCATCGTTTTTAAAAGTGCGTCTTCTTCCAATATCGAATCGCCATCAATCGCAGAAAAGTAAGGATAGCGTGAGAAATTGATTCCGGCATTCAAGGCATCGGCCTTGCCGCCGTTCTTTTTTTCAATCAGAAATAATTCCGGATGAAGAGCAGAACGGTAAGCCCGAGTGATTTCTCCTGTTTTAAAATAAGTCCGGATCGCCAATTCAATCGGTTCCATTTGAAACTGCGAAATCACTTTTTCGCTTGTTCTATCGGTTGATCCATCGTTGACCACAATCACTTCATACTGCGGATAGTTTAACGACAACAGTGATCTGACTGTACTGACGACTCCCGCTTCTTCATTATAGGCAGGAACCAAGATAGAGATGGGATAGGTGTCTTTGTTGATCGATAATTCTTCAATCTGCTCATTCCGGCTCAGCTTTTTCTCTTTTCTTATTCGGGGGCTTGCAATTAAAAAAAGCATCACATAAATAGCTCCAGCTGCGATCATATAAAAAATGATTGCCCAGGAAATAAATTCAATCACTGTAGTAAAGAAAGCACCATTCACGCAGTTATTCCCCCTCTTCTCGTCAACATATGTTTAGCGATGTCCCGGGAATAAGCATCCTCATCCCATAGTGCAACTTGTCTCAACAAAGCTTCACCATCCGGGAAGTTTTTAATGTTTTCTGCTGCGGCAAAACGAACCCACCAGACAGCATCAGAAAGCAGTTCCAATAAGGTCTGCGTATATTGGGGCAGATAGCATGCTCCGGCAAGTTTCGCCGCATACATCCGCTCTTCCCAGTACTCTGAAGCGAAAAAAGGATCTAGGATTAATGGATCGGAAACTTTTCCGTAATTGCACAAGCTGTTCATAGCTTTCAAACGCACTTCTTTTCGTTCATCGTATATTTTTTTCTCCACAAAAGAGAAAAACGGTTCATTTTTTTGTTCTCCATTAAACGTAATAAAAGCAAACACTACGTTTTCAGCTATATCGTCCTTGTTCTCAATTTTCTCTAGTATCTTCCACATCAATATCTCATTCAATCGAAACAATAATTCTTTGATAAATCCAGTCGACAGCCCTTCTTTTTCAACGATCACTGGAAGGATTCTTTCTTCCTGAAGGGAAGCGCAAACCCGTAAGCATTGCCGAAACTCTTCATCCTGTCTTTTCAACTTTAAAAAATGATGGTAGGCATCTTCCCGCAGCGAAAGCAGGTAAAAGTCTTCGATGAAATACAGAGCATTGATCCGCTCTGCCCAGCCTCCTTTTTTTAACGTCCGCCGATAATGGGCCGCTAAATATTTCTCCGCCAGCTGGTTCAGCTTACGCTCTTCCAAATCCCCATAATTTCCGCTGTAAAATTCATCAAGCATTCTTTCCATAACCATGACTTGCATGCTTTTGCTTTTCGGCAGACTTGGTTCGGACGGGCGTTCGCCTTTAATATATTCGATGTATTGCGGTTTTAATGAATTTAGGGATTCGTTGACCTTATTTTCGTAGCCTATCGCTCTTGCCTTCCAAAAGATCAAACAAAATAAGATAAGCAGTTGCGCAGCAAGTAAACCTGCAACTATCCAAATAAACAAATCGAGCATGGGCCGGCTTCCCCTTCCCCTTCAAGAATTTAGGTACTATACTTTCTTTTCCTTTGTACAAAAACGGCTAAACACGTTAAAAATTTAGTGTATCATTTTCTAAAGAAATAAAGTATTTTTTTGTAAAATATCCTTTTAAAAAAGCAATGTTGCCTCGGTGCGGCAAACATTGCTTTTAGTTTAGTTTTAAATTTTATGGAGCCATCGTCTTCCAGCTGTCGACATGATGAATAGCGATGCCGCCAAATGCCGGATGGTTTGCGTAGTGGCTGTTAATGACAGAAAGCTGCTCATTCATGAAGGCTTCACCTTCTTCATAGAAAGAAATTGAATTGCCTTCATCCGTTTGTCCTGTTTCAACGCCGACAACAACTTTTTTCCCATGTTTCTGCCCAAAAGCCAGCTCATTTTTAACAAGTTCGATAATAAGCGGTGCTGTGTCCCGGTAAGACATGATAGAGACACTATCCGTTTTGGCAATTACCCACTCGGCAAGAATGCCTTTCCCATACGTGTTTTTATAGGAAATTTCGTCAAACCAAAAAGGCATGTCTGCTTCTAAAGGGAGGTTCAAGCTTGTGGCATTATTTTTCGCTTTCGTCAATAACGCTTGATATGCTTTGACCGTTGCTGCCTGGTTCGTGTTCCAGCCGCTGTATAAGTAGGGTTCCACATCCAAATGGATGCCGGCGAATTTCTGCGGAGCAGTTGAGCCGTTTTGATAAGTCTTGATCCAAGCCATTAACTGGTCTTGATAGACAACACCATTTGGAGCGACCCACCCAGGAGCGCCATCAAGCGCAAAAATGCGCATTCCTTTTGCTCCAGCTTTTTCGATGAAACTGCGGTACACTGACGGTGGAATTTCAGCATCGATTTGAACATACACTTTATTGACTTGTTTGCTTTCCAAAAATGCAAGAGTCCCTGCCTCATCGCTATAAATCATCCATGGATTCCATAGCCAAGTAGCCCGGACATTCTGATCCGCCGCTTCTGCATTTCCAGTGCTGTGGCTAAATAAGAACAATAGCATCACACCTGCCATCACTATTTTTTTCATCATCTCTATTTCCTCCTATAGAAAGCCGTGGCTCACAATAGGAGACCCAGGCAACCTGACAACCATGCGTTTAAGAAACGGTTAGGCTCATAGCTTTGCGTCCTTCCCTTTCGGAGAAGTTTGCCTTTTTCTAGTTTTTTTTCATTATAGATGAACAATGATCTTATCGTCTATATTATTTTCCAGTTATTTCATAAAACTAATTACCTAATTCGTGTTATATATTGTAATTGCTAGTTCAATTTCATGTCCGAGAGACCTTCAATAATTGCATTTCCAGCTTTTCAATCCACTATTTAGATGAAAATTCTATACCTGCCTTTAACCGTTCAATTCCCTCGGCATTTAGTCTCCTCTGCAGTATTTCGTTCCCCAATTATCAAAAGTCACTTTAATCTGATGACCTTTTAGTGAACCTTTCTATGACTTTTTTTCTGTAGGATAAAGTTATCAAATAAAGGAAGGTACAAAAATGAAAAACGGTTATGTTCGGATTTTGGTGATCGCTCTTATTAACCTGGCTGTTGCAGGAGTATACTTTTGGGTATTAGGCCAATTGGATATGGCAGAAAAAGTTTATGCCGACCCCACTTTGTTCTTATTGGCGGGAGGCGGATTCAGTGCAGTAATGATTGGTGTCGCTTTGCTGAGTGCCAAATGATACTTTGCCTTGCTTTTTATCATAGAACTCATCAATTTTCCCGTTGCATTTCTTAACAGTAAATCGACCATTTTCTTTTCCATCCCTTTTGATCATCCATTTCTTTTTTATAATAAACAAGCAGAAAGAAAGCCAACACTTCACGCTGGCTTTCACTAAATCAATATCCATTTTATCATTTATCTATTTTCGTTTACCTTGGCTTAATTCCTTTATTTTTTGTATAAAAAGTTCTTGTGAGAAAAAGTCATATGATTATCAAAAACAACACAGCAAGGCCAGAAAGCAATCGAATAGTGATCACCTTCTGGCCTTATTTTTTACTATTTACTTGATTTGTCCATTGCCCCGGATAACATATTTTGTTGAAGTCAGCGCAGGCAAGCCCATCGGCCCGCGCGCATGAAGCTTTTGGGTGCTGATGCCGATTTCGGCACCGAATCCAAATTCAAATCCGTCCGTAAAACGGGTAGAGGCGTTGTGATAGACCGCCGCCGCATCAACCTCTATAAAAAACTTCTCTACATTTTCATCTGTAGTTGAAACAATCGCTTCTGAATGCTTAGTCCCGTATTGATTGATGTGAGAAATGGCTTCATCAATCGTTTCAACTACCTTAATGGCGATTTCAAGCCCAAGATACTCAGTGCCCCAATCCTCTTCTCCAGCAGGAATAATTTGATCGCTTTGCTGCTGTACGGCAGCATCGCCATGAATTTGGACACCTTTTTCCTGCAGCGCAGCCAGCAGTTCCGGCAAATGCCCGGCTGCCCAGTTTTTTTGTACAATAATGCTTTCGCAAGAATTACAGACTGATGGCCGCTGTGTTTTTGCGTTGACAGCAATGGAAATGGCCATTTCAGGATCTGCCGTCTCATCGATATAAACGTGGCAATTCCCCGCACCGGTTTCCAATACCGGAACCGTCGCATTTTTCACGACTGTCTGGATAAGCTTTGCCCCTCCACGCGGTATTAAAACGTCCAGGTATTCATTTAATTTGAACATTTCTGCTGCGGTTTCGCGGCTTGTGTCTTCCAGCAACTGCACTGAATCAATCGGCAGATCGCTTTTTTCAAGCGCCCCATGAATCACTTGGACAAGCGCCTTGTTTGAATGGATGGCGGTTGAACTGCCGCGCAGCAAGACTGCGTTTCCTGTTTTCAAACACAAACTTGAGGCATCAACTGTCACGTTTGGCCGGGCCTCGTAAATCATGCCGATAACGCCAAGCGGAACGCGCACCGTGGAAATTGCAAGGCCGTTCGGCCGATTCCACTGCTCCAGCACTTCACCGATCGGATCTGGCAATTCCGTCACTTGAACGAGGGCATCTGCCATATCCTTCAACCGTGCTCCGCTGAGCATCAAGCGGTCTAATAACGAGTCGCTCATTCCCGCGTCTTTTCCTGCGGCCAAGTCCTTTTGGTTTTCAGCTAAAATGAAATCTTGCTGAGCCAACAGTTCGGCCGCGATAGCATGCAATGCCGCATTTTTTTGGTCTGTTGTCATTTTCGCCAATTCCGAAGCGGCCGCTTTCGCTTGCTTGGCTTTTTTGATCAGCTCATTGGACTGTGCGACTTCTATTGTTCCACTCATTCTGTGCGCCCCTCTCACTTTTCTTTTGCTGAATCAGTTTATTATTCAAGCCCTGCTGCTGTCTTATAATTTCCAACTGCCGTTTTAGGGGGATTCCCGATATACGTGCCATCCCCTTTTCCCGTCAGTATATCAATCAGCTTTTCATCTCCGTTGCCGGTTCCAATAAAAACCGGAACACTTGAAGCCAAGGCTGTCCGAGCCGCTTCTATTTTCGACTTCATGCCACCCGTGCCGACTGCCGAACCTTCCGATGAAGTGGCATTTATCAGTTCAACTGGAATATCAGGAAGGAAATCATATCGTTGGGCATTCGGGGTTGTCCGTGGATTTTGTTTGTAAATGCCATTAATATCGGTGAGGATGATTAAAAAATCTGCTTGCACAAGACCGCTGACAAGCGCCGAGAGCATGTCATTGTCCCCAAACGTCAATCCTTCAATCGAAACCGAATCGTTTTCATTGATAATTGGCAGCACATCCCGCTTCACCAATTCACACAGGGTTGCTTTAGCGTTTTTCGACTGATCCTGGTAAAGAACATTCTGTTTCGTTAACAGCAACTGTGCCGCTACAATGCCATGCTTTTTGAATTCTTCTGTATATCCTTGCAGCAAAAGCCCTTGTCCTACCGCTGCAGCCGCCTGCTTGCCTTCGATTGTTGCAGGCCGTGAAAGATAGCCGAGGTCTGTAAGGCCAGCCGCCACTGCTCCGGAAGAAATCAAAACCACTTCATGCCCAAACTGTTTCAAGCGGGCAAGTGCACCCACATGTTCCCTTAATTTCATCATGCAAAGCCCGCCCTTGTCGTTGATCAAAGAGCTGCTTCCTATTTTTACGACAATTCTCTTCTTTTCCACGTACCGGTCACCACCCAATTTTTATAGGCAAACATATCTTTCCGTAATGCTTCTTTCTACAAAAATCCTGCACATGGCTAATGCTAATATCGTATTATTATGCATTAATAAGAATTTTTAGTCAACAAATATTATTTTGTTTTTTCTAAAAAATAGGATTCCCTTACATTTATAAAAATTCGCTTGCGAATTTATCGTATAATTATTCATATTTAGGTTTATTTCGCGCCATAGCATCCCCTCATATTCTTATTATACATACCTATTAATAGCCATTAGTTAACTTATTAAACGGCAATTGCTGAATTATTCAAAAAAATGAAGGAAGTTTATTTATTTATAATGCAGCTCCTTAGTATACTTGAAGGTATAGAGGGGGATTATAGATGCCTAAATTCGAAAAAGGAACTGTTCAAGGCTATAAAGGGATGCAAGTCCCTTTTGAATTCATCAAAACAGAGGAGGGCACAAACAGCTTGGCTATCCTGCTTCCTGGGGCCGGCTATACGACAAGCTCACCGCTTTTCCATTATTCGACCGAAGCCTTTCTGAACCGATCGGTTGACGTATTGGAAGTGAATTATCAATACAACAACGAAGCATACGATGAATTTTCAATGGAAGAACTGAGCGAAGCCATTAAGCACGATGTAAAAACGGTGCTTGATCAAGAAATAGAAGGAAGCTCCTATGAGCATTTCTATCTTATCGGCAAGTCGCTTGGCACCATTGCTATGAGCACAGAACTGCAAAGGCCCGCATTCAGAGACGCAAAAGCAGTTTGGCTGACTCCGCTTTTCCAGCGGGACGACGTGTTTCAAGCGATGCTTCATAGCCCCAATGAGGGGTTATGCTTTATCGGAGATGCAGACCGCTGCTATATCAAAGACCGCTATGAGCAAATCGAGAACAAACCGAATATAAGCGCCAAGCTTTTTTCGAATGTAGACCATAGCTTGGATTCACGTGATGGTGTCATGGAGTCGATTGGCGCATTGGAATGTGTAATAAATGAAATTCGGAAATTTTAATTTGAAAAAGGAGTGGAAATAATAGTGGGTGCAATCCAAACGATTGGACAAATCGGGGTGCCGGTAAAAGATTTTGAGCGCGCCATCCGTTTTTATCAAGGCGTTCTGCAATTGCCGCTGCTGTTCAGCACAGGAACTTTGGCTTTTTTTGACTGCAACGGAATCCGTCTGCTGTTAAGCCTTCCTGAAAAAGAAGAATTTGCGCATGCGAGTTCCATTCTTTATTTTCAAGTAGCAAACATTCAGGAGGCTTATGCAGAATTTACCGATAAAAACGTTTCTTTTATCGATGAACCTCATCTTATTGCAAAAATGGGTGAGACGGAGACTTGGATGGCTTTCTTTAAAGACACCGAAGACAATACGCATGCACTGATGAGTGAAGTGCAAATAGGGTGAATTTTAATCCGAAAGCAACTATTGAATACGAACTTCTTTCAAATAACTTATTGCTTGGTTCACAAGAAAATTTCTTGCCAGTCAATATAAAAAGCATCCTGTAAAGCAGGATGCTTTGAGCTTGTAGACAAAAGACTAATTAACTTTTTAGCGGAATAAAGATACATATTCCACCGGAAAGCGACCGGCACCTCCGCTTCAGCCGGTCGCTTTCCGCGGGCTCGCACCGAACTAACTCGGTCCTGGCGTCCCGAGTGGATTTCGGCACTTCGCTTTTCCGCTGGAGTCGCCGGCTTGCGCTCCGGTTCCTAAGCCAGTAGGCCTTACAGGCGTCCTGCGCCGGATTTTCTCCAATCTGGAACTTGAATGGAAGCCTCGCGCTGTCCAGGAAAGAAGCCAAACCGGCCTGGACACGGAGACTCCTCTGGGAGCAGTGACAGAGTGGAACGATGGAGCGACATGAGCTGAAGACCCTGAGCGGAGCGAGCGAAGCGGCTGAAGCCGTGCCCACGGAAAGCGGAGTGGCCAGGCCGGTTGGTTTTATGGATTCCCATTCATCAATTATCGGCTTTGTCTACAGCCTGAAGCATCCTGTAAAGCAGGATGCTTTTTTGTGTGGACTGTTTACTTATATAACTTCGGCTTTTGGATCCACTTCTTTCAAACTTCTGTATTTAATAATCTGGGCTGCATACCATAATAGAACTACCAGCGTAATGCAGGCTCCTATGATAGCGGAGATCTGATAATCCAGGTTCAGCCCTTCCGGAGCATAGAAGATATACATAGCAACTACCCCTGTCATGAAGCTGGCCGGAACTCCGCAAATCCAATGGAAGCGAAAGTTTTTCAACAAGTAGACGGTTGCTGTCCACAGCATGACCGTTGCGACAACTTGGTTGGTCCAACCTACATAACGCCACAAGAATGTATAGTCGATTGTAGCCATATAAAACGTCGGAATTGCTAAAGGAATTGTTACCAAGAGGATTTTCCCTTTCTCTTCCATATTAGTGAATTTGGAAAGAATATCTGTTAAAATCATGCGGGACGAGCGCAGGGCAGTATCTCCTGTCGTAATCGGCAAGATGATAACGCCGAAAATCGCCAACAATCCACCCATCGTACCAAGCAAGGAAATAGAGATTTCATTGACAACACCTGAAGGCCCTCCAGCCGCTAACGCCGCCCCAAGCCCTTCTGTTCCATTAAAGAACGCCATTCCTGCCGCTGCCCAGATAAGCGCAATCACTCCTTCGATGATCATTGCTCCATAGAAAATCTTGCGCCCATCTGTTTCTTTTTTCATCGTGCAGGCGATAATCGGACTTTGCGTACAATGGAAACCAGAAATCGCGCCACAAGAAATAGTCACCATCAATAGCGGCCAAATCGGCAGGTCTCCTGGATGTAAATTCTCAAACGTCAAATTCGGCATTGGCTTACCTGAAAATATTAGTGCTACCGCTACAGCAATGGCCATAAATAACAAAATCCCACCCAGAAGCGGGTAAATGCGGCCAATAATCCGGTTGATCGGCAATATCGTCGCTAAAATAAAATAGAAGAAAATAAGTCCTAATGCCATCATAAAACTAACAGGTGTAATTTGCGCAATCAACTGAGCCGGTCCTGCTGTAAAAGCAGCAGCTACTAAAAGCATGAGTATCAATGAAAGCCCGTTTATAAAAACTTTTGCATATTTGCCTAAATAGCGTCCAACAAGTGCCGGAAATTGTTCACCGCCGTGGCGCATTGACATCATCCCCGAAAAATAATCGTGCACCCCTCCAGCGAATATAGAGCCAATGACAATCCAGATAAATGCAACAGGCCCGTATAACGCTCCTGCCACCGCTCCGTAAATGGGGCCGAGCCCGGCAATATTCAGCAATTGGATCAGGTTCCCTTTCCACCAGCTCATCGGTACAAAATCCAAGTTGTCTCTTTTCGTGTATGCTGGCGTCGGTGTATTATCATCCACTACAAATACCCGTTCAACAAATTTTGAATAAAAGATATAACCAAAAATAAGCAATAAAATCGCTGCAAAAAAAGTGATCATTTGCCTGACCTCCTGATGTAAGTTTCTAGTGTATAGCTATGATAACATTATTAATCGTTTTTTCGACATAATATTTAGAAATAATAAAATATTTACTCGCTATGAAAAAGTTAACGATTTACTGTTCTTGTTTTTAGTGAAGATTTCACAAAAAAATCTGCCGAAAAGTTCCTATAGAAAAAGGCCGGCTCTTTAATAGAGCTGGCCTTAACTTATTCCAATTTCCTATTTTAATGTCCGCTTCAAAAATTCCCGTGTCCGTTCATGCGCCGGATTGTTGAAAATCTGCTCTGGCGGCCCTTCTTCGACAATAACCCCTTTGTCCATAAAGACGACGCGGTCGGAAACTTCTTTCGCAAACTCCATTTCATGCGTCACGATAAGCATTGTCAGTCCGCTTTTCGCCAAATCTTTCATGACTCTCAGAACTTCCCCCACCATTTCCGGGTCGAGTGCAGATGTCGGTTCGTCAAATAGCATAACATCCGGCTCCATTGACAAAGCACGGGCAATGGCCACCCGCTGCTTCTGGCCGCCTGACAACTGCCTGGCTTTCGCATTGACATATTGATCCATGCCAACCACATTCAAATACTTTATCGCAACTTTTTCAGCTTCTTCCCTCCGGCGTTTCAGCACTTTCACTTGTCCCACTGTGCAATTGTTGATGACGTTGTGGTTATTAAACAAATTAAACTGCTGAAAAACCATTCCCAGCTTTGTGCGGTATGCGTGGATATCGTGGCGGTCATCTAAAATATTTTCGCCGTTGTAAATGATTTGGCCGCCACTCGGCTTTTCGAGCAAATTGATGCAGCGGAGAAGCGTCGATTTTCCGGAACCAGAAGAACCGATCACGCAGACCACTTCGCCTTTATGCACTGCGAAGTCGATATCTTTCAACACTTCATGCGTGCCAAAGGATTTGCTTAAATGCTGTATCTCAATTACTTTCTCCATAAAGTCTCCTCTTCCATTCTTCTTGAATTTCGATTCTCAGATTTTGATTTTATGTTCGGTGTCTTCCGGTTTTGCCACTTGCATCGGCAGCCCGCCGATCATGCTGTAGTTTTCCGGACCATCCATTCTTTTCTCAAGTCTGCGCAGCAGCAACGTAATGGCGAAAGTCATGATGAAGTACAATACACAAGCGACAAAGAACGATTCAAAATAGCGGAAGTTGTTTCCGGATACCGTTCTTGTTTGGAAGAACAATTCTGTAACACCAATCACGCTCAGTACAGCAGTGTCTTTAATATTGATGACAAACTGGTTGCCTGTAGCAGGCAAAATATTGCGGATTACTTGCGGCAGCACAACATGCATCATCGTCTGGAAGTGGTTCATGCCAATTGCTTGGGCTGATTCGAATTGCCCTTTGTCCACGGAAACAATACCACCTCGGACGATTTCAGACATATAGGCCCCCGTATTGATGGAAACAATGAAAACAGCTGCAAGGAATACATCCATGTCGATGCCGAAAGCCAGAGCTGAACCATAGAAAATGACCATCGCTTGTACCATCATCGGTGTACCGCGGAAAAATTCGATATAAGCGGAAAGAACAAAATTAATGATTTTTAACAAGAGTTTTTTGAAGCCTCGTTCTGGCATCGGAATCGTATGGACGATTCCGATCACCAACCCGATGACAGCACCGATTATGGTACCAATTATCGATATTAAAAGCGTCATGCCCGCTCCACGCAGAAACATCGGCCAGTTGTTTGTCAGTATATTAACAATCCATTCGTAACTCATGGTTTTCCTCCTAAATAAAACTTCACTCGGCAGGGCTTTTTTATCCTTGAAAATCGTTAAAGCGAAAAATACAAAACCGACTGCACCTAGATGCAGTCGGCACCACTACTGCCTTATTGTGCAGCTGGTTGATTTTGAATAGCAGTATCCATGATTTCTTGGCGCTCTTGTTCAGGAATCGCCTTTAGGCTTTCATTGATCTGTTCGGTCAAGTCGCTGCCTTTTTCAAGGCCAACTGCAATCGCTGTGTCTTCTTCCGAAGTTTCAAAGCCATCTGTGAATTCAACCATAGCGAAGTTTTCATTGGCTGCTGAAGCACTAACCGCTTCCGGACGCTCAGATACATAACCATCAATCATTCCGGATTCAAGCGCCACTCTCATTGCAGGGAAACTTTCCATAGCTGTTTCTTTAGATACCCCTTCAATTTGGTCAATAACTGAATAGTGGAAAGTGTTGAGCTGAGCTGTGATTTTTGCACCGCTAAAGTCTGCAAGCGTCGTAGCGCCTTCATATTTACCGCCTTTTTTAACAACCATGACTAGCTCAGAAGTATAATAATGATCGGAGAAATCGATTGTTTCTTTTCGTTCTGCCGTCGGAGACATTCCTGCAATAATCGCATCGATTTTACCAGAAGTCAGCGCTGGCACAAGACCATCCCATTCTGTTTTAACAATAACCAATTCCTTGCCCAAATCTTCTGCAATACGTTTCGCGATTTCCACATCGTAGCCGCCGGCATACTCGGCATTGCCATCGATTTTAACCGCGCCATTGGAATCATCTCCTTGTGTCCAGTTAAACGGCGCGTATGCAGCTTCGAGGCCTACTTTGAATGTATTGTCTTCTTCTCCACCTGAAGAACCAGTTTTAGAACCGCCTGAACCGCATCCAGCCAACACCAACATAGCCGCTAAAAATACGATTGAGAATAATGATAGTTTTTTCTTCATTTTCTTTTCCCCCTTTGATTTCCTTGTATATCTAAACAAAAAAGGCAACTTGCATAAAAAACGGCCTGAGATGAACTCAAGCCGAACTATGTATAGTTGCCTTAATCCTCTTCTGGTCCCATTTGAGATAGCACACCTTGAAAACCTGGGAGGCCTTCAAGATAGTCCTGCAGCTCTTAACTGCAGACCCAGCAAATAATATGGAGAAATATTAAAAACTTCGGCGATAGATCCTTCTCCTAAGCATCATAGCTTCTCAAACTCCACTTAGGACTGTTAAATACCGCGCCTCTACCTCACTCGAAAACAGTGAGGTTAAATATTATTCAATTCTGTCTTTTAGTTTACATGAAGCAATTTAGCGCTGTCAACAACGTAAATATCCATTTGCTACAAATGGGCAAATAACGAAAAGAAGCCAGCTCTATCACTGAGCTGGCTTCTGGTGATTCATTTTCGCTTAGAATTTTATATCGATTTTTTTCGCATCTTCCAGTTTTTTCTCTTCCTTATCAAAAACATCGCTTGTTGTAACGGTTAAAGCATTGATTTCGGAGTTTTCAATGATAAACCCGACATTGCCGCTTTTGGTTTCTCCCGGCGCAATTTCCCCGCTCAACTCTTCCAAGTAAATATCATCTTCCCATGTTTTCGTTTCTTCTGCGCTTGTTTCAACCAATGCTACAGGAGCAAAGTGAAGCGGTGCATCCGATGTGTTTTCAATTCCCACAAAGAATTTCACCATATCAAATTCAGCATCATGTGTATACGAATGGTAAAAATCGATCAAGCTGTAGTCCGGTTGAAAATGAAATACTTTTGCTTCTCTTATTGTCAGGTTGATTTTGCCGACGCTCGAAGTTTGGGCTGCCATATTGGCATTTGTCAATTTGATTTCGCCTTTACTGTCACGCATCGTCTGCCCAACTTCCTGAAGCAGGCGATCATCCACCACTTGAGGATTTTGTACATACTCATCGTAATAAGAAGGAGCTTCCGTAGTTTCAGAAACGTCAGCAGTGCCGGCAGCTGTTTCCTGTTCGGCTTGGTTTTCGGCTGCAGAAGCTGCCGGTTCGGCCTGTCCGGAACAACCGGCTAACAACAAGGCTGCCGCTAAATAGAAATAAATCGCTTTTTTCATCATTGGACCTCCGTCATTCAAAAAGCTCCCAGTGGGATAAGCCAGCAAAGGGAGCTTTTTTGAATGTTAATTAGTTATCGTTGATTTCCACTTTCGCTTTCAGCAACTCGAAAATGATTTTCGCGTGGTCTGTATTATCAAGCTGTCCTGCAAACTTGCTGCTAGAAGGACCGTAAGCATAAACCGGTACATCTTCTCCCGTATGTCCGCCAGTTGTCCAGCCCGTGTGCGACCGTTCATTGAAAATGGCTTCAATGGCATTGTCAATATCGGTCAAATCCCCTTCTTCCGCAGCTTTTTTCACAGCATCAATTTCTTGTGCAGTCAGTTCCAAATCAATATATTCAGAGAGCGTCTCTTCAACATCAGCACCGTCTACAATCTGCTGGGCCATGAAATCAGGAGTACGTTTTGCCGCTTTGATCGGCTCGCCGAACCAGTTGTAAATGCCGTCGGATCCGATTGAGAAGCCTCCAGTAGAGTGGTCGGCTGTTGCAACGACAAGTGTATTCTTATCTTTCTTTGCAAATTCAATGGCAGCTTCATAGGCTTTTTCAAAGTCTTCCATTTCACTCATCGCGCCAACGATATCGTTGTCATGTCCAGCCCAGTCAACTTGGCTGCCTTCCACCATCAAGAAAAAACCATCTTTGTCTTGCTTCAGGCGATTGATTGCCGATGTCGTCATTTCCTCCAATGAAGGCGTATCACTGTCACGGTCGATCATTTTCGGCATTCCGCCAGGAGCAAACAACCCAAGAACTTGTTTATCCGTATTCTCCAACAATTCCTCACGGGAAGTTACATAGCTGTATCCATCTTCTTCAAAATCTTTCGTAAGGTCACGGTCTTGGCGGACAAATAAATCCGTTCCTCCGCCCAGAAGAACATCCACCTTGTGTTTTCCATCAATAGTTTCGTCAAAATAATCATCCGCAATTGCATTCATGTTTTTACGGGCAATGTCATGTGCACCGAATGAAGCTGGGGTTGCATGGGTAATTTCAGAAGTGGCAACAAGCCCTGTTGCTTTTCCTTTTTCTTTGGCAGCCTCAAGCACTGTCTTCACTTCAGTTTCGTCGTTATCTACCGCAATTGCATTGTTGTATGTTTTGATCCCCGCTGACATTGCTGTTGCGGCTGATGCTGAATCCGTCACATTTTGTTCAGGATCTTCCGGATAAGTCGTTTGCTGGCCTACCAAGTATTTATCGAACTCTGTACCTTCCACAAATTTGGTAGTTGAATCATTTTTCAAGTAACGGTATGCAGAGGTATAGGAAACCCCCATACCGTCGCCAATCAAGAAAATGACATTTTTCACTTTACCGTTATCGTCGTTCTTTCCTTTAGCGTCAACATTCGGCACTGCAGCTGAAAACCCTGCAATTGCTACAGCTGATGCAATTGCAAAGGGGAATATCTTCTTCTTTAAAATATTGTTAATCATTTTCTTCCTCCTCTTAGTTGCTTTCATTGATTAGTATAGGTCCGAATTGTTGAGTAAAAATTAAGGGATGTTTTCATTTTAGTAAAATAACAAAAATTTATTGAAATATACTTTACAAAACAAAATAAAAAATCTTCGATGCCTCGAAGATTCCTTAACTCATTATTCTTGGATGATTTTCTATTGTATGAAACGGTCTTCATGGTAATGTGCAGTCAAGGAACGGCGTTTATGTTTTGCCATTAAAGTCATGGTCATCCCCGCTACAAGGGCAGCAGCGATAAGGTTTAGCCAAAGCACCCAATTGCCGAAAGCCTCAGCAAAGTTTGCCTGCCACTCTAAATTCAAACCTGCTTCGTACAAGTAATCAGAAATAAATGCAATGCCCACCAAAAGAATAGCCGCCGCCATGAACCGTACATCCCGAGCTTTTTCATTTGCCGTTGAAAGATTCGCCACCTGGCCGCGGACATCCATCCCCAATGCCGGTTCGATTTTGCCATGTAAAAGTGGAACCAAAATTAAAACAGGAAGCAAGCCAAACAGCAGGCCTGAGACAAGAATGGCACTAATAAAAGAAGCAATTTCCGCAAGGATCAAGAGTCCTGCTAAACCCGGTACTGTCTGCAACTCTCCCGCTCCTAACATCACTTGCTGAACGTCGGCAGCACTGCCGATTCCATGATGAATAATTGCTCCAGCTAAAGCCGCAACTGCAATTTGCTTTCTGTTTTTCGGATCTTTCACCAAACTCCCTGCCACAAACAAGCCAAGCGAAAGAGCAATAAATTGTTCGAGTTCCCCAAACCCGCCAAATTGCCCAGCTAGAATTCCGCCGAATAGCAAGGCGCCTGTCGCAGCCCCTACCGCTGTATAAAGAGGGTTGAACAACATGCACAAAGCTATCGGAACAAACGCAAAATATTTTGCCGATAGAACAAGAGGGCCTAAACTCAGCGCCGGCAGCAACTCTTCAGCCAAACTAGAAAGCCCGTATAAAGACATGGATAAAGTAAACACCATCAACTTTTGCGACTGAGTCAACTCATTGCGTTTCTGGATTCTTTCCATTTTCCATACCTCCTATAGTTGATTACCTCCAAAATAGAACGAAACTTTTAAGGGCGTATAGGATTTATGTAAAAATGCTGTAAATAGCAAAAACCCACAGAGAGTTTTCCTCTGCAGGTTTCAAGCTTTTCCAATGGCATAAAGCAGATTTTTGAACAGTTCAACTCGGTTTCTTCCGTTTTCCTTTGCCGCATAGAGCGCTTGGTCTGCCTCTCCCATAACAGCTTGTATAGAATGGCTGAAATCTCCCGCTTCAATTTGCACTTCGGATACTCCAAAACTTAATGTCAGGTCAATCCGCTTTCCATCTATGAGCAAATAGCTTTCTGAAATTTGTTTCCGGAAAGCTTCTGCCACTTTTTGCGCCGCTTCCATAGAAGTATTAGGCAAACAGATCACAAATTCCTCGCCCCCGTACCGTCCAAGGATATCCATTTCTCTTACGCTTTCCTTTGCCGATTGGGCGATATACGTTAACACAGTATCTCCTGTCGCGTGTCCATACGTATCATTGACGCGTTTGAAATGATCAATATCAAACATGATAACAGAGGCAAGGCCACCCTTGAGAGACAAGCGTTCGAACACTTCTTCCGCTTTTTCCAGAAAGTAAGTCCGGTTGAACACTTGAGTGAGTCCATCGATGCTGGCCAGTTGCTTCAGCGCCCTCTCCATTTCAACTCTTTCTGTTACATTAACAAAGCTAACAATTTTACCGACAAGAATATCTTTTTTGTTTCGGACTGGCGAAAATCGGATTTGAAAATGCAGCAATTCTCCATCTACATATAATTCATAATCGCATTTCTGTTCTCGCGAAATAATCTTATGAAGCAACCGGTTGTCGGAAAGCACTTCCTCAACCGGTTTTCCGATTGCCTGCTTCCGCAGTACAGGCAGAACCTTTAAAATTGACCGGTTGTAATCCACAACGACGTTATTCCGATTTAACACGATGGCTCCTTCTTCCATACTTTCAAAAACGGTATCCCGGGCAATCGGCGCCACATTGAACATTTGAAAAGGCAAAAGAGCAATTCCATGCAAAATAAAAGAAACACTCATAAAAACTGGCCCTAAATCAATTCCATAAGGGCTTACGCCAGCTACATAAAAAAAACTTGCGACGACAGGAACAAGCAATCCTGCTATCATCAGTAAAACCTGCATCCGGAACTTAAAAGAATGGTTTCTTAACTGCTTGAGCAAGATTCCCAAACTTACAGCGACACATCCATAAAGAAAAAGAGAGTGCACATAGAACCAGGGGCCAGCCTCAAGATCGGCGATTGCAAAAGGGCTGTCCACTCTTAAACCCACCGATGAGTAATAGAGATGATGAAAATCATTTGTGGTTTGGACTAAAACTGTCATTGCTGCGATAGCCAATAGACCGTTCCTGAACCCTCGCCCCATCTTTTGTCCTACATAGTCAAAGCACATCAACAAAATAAACAGCGGCAAAAAAGGAAGCGCAATATACTCGATTTTAAGCCAAAATTTGATGCCATCCAACGTCGCGCTGGCCAGTTCAAAAGCATAGGCGAGGGTGAATATAGAAGACATGGCTGTCGCTAGAACGAAATATTTTCCTCCCGGCGTATTTTTCAATCTTAAAAATGCATAGATCGATAAAAAAAGGCTAATTCCTCCACCCAGTGCCACTATTAAAATATACTTTAACAATTCATGCGCTATTGCCATTTCCCCACCACTAATCCCTATAATATTCACCTATTATATAGCCGTTTGTATCTTTTTGACTAGAAGTTTTTTGAAAACACTATAAATAATTAATAATAAAAGACAAATGATTATCTTTCCACTTTTTTTCTGCTTGATCTTTAATTGGATTTTAGTACTATAACCTCTTATCTCCAAAATTAAAAGGCCTTTTCTGCAAGAGAAAAGGCCTTTTAAAATTTAGTTTTATACGGATTCGGCCTTCACTGCTTTTTTAGCAAGAAAATGATAAGCCACCAAAGCGATCAAACTCATTGAAAAAATGGTCAGCCCCATTGGCACTGCAGTTTCCTCTCCGGCAATTCCGACAAGCGGCGCCGTTAAAGCCCCGAGAACAAAAGGGACAAGACCCAGCAAGGCAGAAGCACTGCCCGCTGCATAACTTTGCGTCTCCATGGCTAATGCGAAAGAAGATGGTGCCACAACGCCGACTGAGGTAACGAAAAAGAAAATCGGCACTGCAACTGCCCATAATGGCCCGCCGGTTCCGACGACTGCCAACAAAACTGCGCCAGACGCAGTCGCTACATATAAAGCCAGTTCCAAAAAGCGTTTTTCAGAATAAATATAGGAGAAGCGCCCGACAGCATAACTGCCAAAAATCAGCCCGATGCCATTCATTCCAAAAAGCAAACTAAACACCTGGGGAGAAACACCGTAAATGTTCTGGTAGATGAATGGCGTTCCCGCCACATAAGCGAAGACTCCACCGATTAAAAATCCTTGAGCGAGTGCATACCCAGTGAATTGCCGATTTTTAATAATGGACGCGAAGTTGCCAAATGTCGATTTCAGGTTTCCTGGCGTACGTTTTTCAAGTGGAAGGCTTTCCTTCATCCGAAAAGCGGTGATGATCAACAGGACAAAGCCGACAAACGCCAAAGCAAGAAAAATACCTTTCCAATCGACAAAAAGCAAAACGCCGCTTCCAACAGAAGGTGCCAATAACGGCACCACATTGCTAATAACCATAAGCAACGCCAAAACGCGGGTCAGTTCCGCACCGCTAGTCAAATCACGCACTATTGCCCGGGAAATAACCAATCCTGCTGCAGCAGCAAACCCCTGCGCAAAGCGCATCGCAATCAAAACACCGATATTGGGAGCGAACATACAAGCAAGGGATGCTGCAACATAAATAATCAATGAAACAATCAATGGCCGTCGGCGGCCGTGCATATCGCTTAATGCACCAGCCACTAGCTGGCCGACTCCTAAGCCCATTAAACAGGCTGTCAAACTCAATTGTACGGAAGAAGCCGTTGTGGCATAAACTTCGGCAAGAATCGGAAATGCCGGCAAGTACATATCAATTGTAAAAGGGATAAGCGAAGTAAGCGCACCAAGCAAAAGCACAAATCGCGCTCTTTTAAATCCTGTCATATTTTCCATCTGTCAAAACCTTTCTTTAATGTATATTAAATTTTAGCTACAGATTTTACTGCATTATTTCGAACAACTGTTTTCTAGGTTAACACATTTTTTTTATAGTTTGGCTTATTCTGCCTCATCATCTATGGATTCACTATTACGGCATCCTTAATACACAAAAAAGACCTTTACAAATCATAAGGTCTTTTCCGCTTGAATCAGCCTTTTTATTTGGTTACGGCATTGCACGTGAAAGCGCTGCTTCCCCCGTTCGCCTTTCCTGCCGGTTCAAAAATTCCCGTATTTTGCTCTCATAGGCGTTCGGATCTTCTTCGCCAGGGGTATGCGAACAATTTTCAAAAACAAAATATTCAGCGCCTGGCAAAAGGCTAGCGTAGTAGGCTGTTGTTTCCGGAGTGGCTTCGTCATACCGGCCGCATGTGAATAAGGCTGGCAACCCAATTCCCTCCAACTTCGCCGTTACGTCAAAGTCCTGCAAGGTGCCGGTCACGGTAAATTCGGAAGCACCCCACATGTAGTTATAGATTTGCTGATTCATCTTTTCAAATTCTTCTATCATATCAGCTGGCCATGGATCTAACCGGCAGACGTGCCGCTTGTAAAAGGTGTACATGGCGTCTTGATACTCTTTTGCCTCTGTCGTTTCTTCTCTTTCATGATGTTCGATGATATCCTGCATTTTTTGTGGAAATTGCTTTAAATATGTCCGTTGATCCTGTTCCCACATGCGCGAACGAAGCGCCGGCCCAGAAAAGATAATGCTTTGGACACCAGCCGGCTTTGTAAGAAGATAACTCGAAGCAAGCATCGTCCCCCAGGAATGCCCTAAAATATGTACTTCATCCAAACCTAGCGCCTCCCGCACTTGCCCAAGTTCTTCAACATACCGCTCGACTGTCCATAGTGAAAGGTCGTTTGGCCGTTCAGAATTGCCGCATCCCAGCTGATCATATTGAATAACCGAACGCTCATTGCCCAAATTCCGAAGCGGGTCTTTGTCGCTGCTTTTGCCTCCCGGTCCGCCGTGCAAAACCAACAGTGGGATGCCTGAACCATCACCAGTGATTCGATACCAGACCTTTCCTCCCGTCACCTGGATAAACCCTTCCGTTACGTGCTCCATTTCTGTGCCTCCTTTTGACTAAAACCTCCTGTTTTCACCACTTTATTTTAATACAACCATCCATCCGAACGGATCTTCTAATTTCCCTCGTTGAATGCCTGTAATTGTGTCATATAGCTTTTGCGATACTTCCCCGATTTCGCTGTTGTTAATCACCATTTTCCGCCCCTGCCAATTAAGCTCGCCGACAGGTGAAATAATTGCAGCGGTACCCGTGCCAAACACTTCTTCAATTGCGCCATCCAAAAATGCCTTGTAGACTTCCTCGATGGATATTCTCCGTTCAACAACCGGCATATCCCAGCTTTTCAGCATTTCGATAATTGACATCCGGGTAATACCTTTTAAAATACTGCCCGTTAATGCAGGAGTGACAATTTCTCCATTGATTTTGAAGAAGATATTCATACTGCCGACTTCTTCGATATACTTTTTTTCTGCTCCATCAAGCCATAGGACATCCGCATTTCCTTCTTTTTTGGCATTGGCTTGTGCTTGGTAGCCTGAAGAATAATTTCCCGCTGTTTTCGCCATTCCCGTTCCGCCTTTCGCAGCTCGCGTGAATTGCTCTTCGACATGGATTGTGACAGGGCGTATGCCTCCCGGAAAATAAGAGCCGACAGGAGATAAGATAATCATGAATGTGTATGTGCGAGAAGGGCCGACAGCTAAATTAGGCTCTGTCGAAATGATAAACGGGCGGATATACAAAGAAGTTCCTTCCGTGGAAGGTACCCAGTCTTTTTCAATATCCAACAATTTCATCAAGTATTCGAGCATTTGTTCTTCATCAACTGGCGGGATGCTTAACCGGTCGCTTGACAGGTTCAATCGCTCAAAGTTCTTCTCGGGCCGGAACAGCAAAATACGGCCATCTTCGGCCCGGTAAGCTTTTAACCCCTCAAAAACCGTTTGCCCATAATGAAAAATCATCGCGGCGGGATCCAAAGAAATAGGCGCGTAAGGAACGATTCGCGGATCATACCAGCCTTCTTCCGAATTGTAATCCATCATGAACATATGGTCGGTGAAAATCGTGCCAAATGGCACTTGGTCTTGCGAAGGCTTTTCCTTCTTTTTCATAGTAGTAGTGATGGAAATTTGGTCTATCGTCATCTTTACTGCTCCCCCCGCTTTTCAGCGAATAATTTCCACAAAGTGGCTTAAAACCCGAGCGGTCAAGCCCCAGATTACTTTATCTTCATAGATATAAAAATATTCATCCAAAGTTCTTGTCCGCCAATTGTAATTTTCTCCTCCGACAATCAAGTCGTAAGGAAAATTTTCTTCCGGCTGCACATCAAAGTTGATCCGGTAAACTTTCGGTTTTGTTTCCAGGAAAAATGCCAAAGGCACCGTGAAGAGGCTATCCACTTCTGGAGGATTGGGTGTGAATTCAACAGCCGGATCGATGAATCCCGCATACGTGTAGACCATCATACCGAACGGCGAGACAATGTAGTCCAGAGGAAAAACATCAAAAATATCTTCCTTTTTAATGCCGAGCTCTTCTGTTGTTTCCCTGAGAGCTGTGTCTTTTTCGCTTTTATCTTGTTCGTCGATCCTCCCCCCCGGGAAACAAATTTCTCCCGGCTGCCTCCTCAATATATGAGAACGGATTTCAAAAAGGACATGAATATCTCCATCTTTCTCGATAAGCGGCAAAAGAATGGCATATTTTGAAAAATCTTCACTGCCGAGTATAGAGGGTGTCCGCGTTTTTACTTTACTTAATATAGCTTTTGGTTTCATAGCATCACCATCCAGTTCCGCTTTATAGTTTCTTCTATAAATCACACAAGAAGCTTAGACAAAAACCCTGAATTCGGATGTTCGCTTGATTGTCCGAATTTCAGGGTGCGCATCACATTTTCTTAAGCAGGAATAGAGTTCCTGAGCGGCAAAGTTTATCTTTGTTTGATTGCTTCATATAGCCGCAAAGGCGGGACATTCCTAAAAAAGTATTGGTCGTTCGCTTTTGAAAAATAATCTTCCAGATGCACTTTTAGATGTTCATCTTTTTGGAAAAAGGTTTGGTAAAGCAAAAATTTCCCGCCCTTTTTTATCATATGGCTCGTTCTTTTCACAATATCTTCGCGGGTGTCTTCATCCAATAATGAAAACGGGATGCCTGAAATGACATAATCCACTTTTTCCAACCCGTAGCCCCTGACAATGTCGATAATGTTTTCAGCGCTATCATGATGAACTTTTAAGCGAGGATCTTTGACGTTCTCCTTTAAATAACCAACGAAATTCTCATTCAGCTCAATGGCAATGATCATGGAATCCGGAGTGATGCGCTTCAGCAAATAGTTGGTAAATACACCTGTTGCAGGTCCGTATTCAACAATTACCACTTTTTTGTTTAAATCCATCTTACGGCACACTTCCCGTACCCCTTTTTGCGATGTGGGTGTAATGGATGCAATATTGGGATCTTTGATGAAATTTTTTACATACTCGATTGTACTCATTTTTTTCGCCCCTTCCCCGAATAACAACTTTTTAACAGACCATCGATACAATAAATCTTTTTTCAGGATTTTTGTATGATATACCCTATACGAAACTCGGTTAATCAGCAGAGCACCTTCTTCATAATGCAAAATCCGATTATATTATTGATTTATTACGGAGCCTTTAAATACACCAAAACGCCGTTATCTCAGTAAAAGTAATTGATTGGAGCAGCGTGTCCACAAATAAATCGCCATTCCCGAAAAGAATCCGGTATGCCTCCTTTTACTTTTATTTAGAATAACGAAAGATCGGGTTTCTGTCTCTAGCAAGACGATTATTCCATAAACTTTTTCTTGAAAAGATAAAGAAAGTTCCTAAAATGAAAATCTGCCTAATCAGCAATTTTTTGCGCATGAAAAAAAAGCCTCCAAAATTGAAGGCCTTTAATTTTATTTATGTGTTTAAGCTTCTGAATTTACAGCAGCCGTTCTGCCCGCTTTTTTCAATGCGACCATATCGGAATAAGCTTGCTTGCTTTTTGATTCGTCGAATTCGCCAACGCTTTTCGCGACAACCAATGTAGCAATTCCGTTACCGATCAAGTTGACAATCGCACGGCCTTCACTCATGAAGCGGTCCACCCCTAGAAGCAATGCCAAACCTTCAAGCGGGATGACCTGCAAAGCAGATAATGTAGAAGCTAGAACGATAAAGCCGCTTCCTGTAACACCAGCAGCGCCTTTAGATGTCAGCATTAATACCAAAATGATGGTGATTTGCTGGCCGATAGACAAATCTACACCGAATACTTGTGCCAAGAAAACAACAGCCATCGACAAGTAAATGGAGGTACCGTCCAAGTTGAACGAGTAACCTGTCGGGATAACTAGGCCTACAACCGATTTAGAAGCCCCGTAGCGCTCCATTTTATCCATCATGCGCGGCAATACAGATTCCGAAGAACTTGTACCCAACACGATAAGAATTTCTTCTTTGATGAATTTCAAGTAGTTCCATAAACTGATGCCGTTCATTTTACAAATAAGGTTCAAAACGATGAAGATGAAAAGGAACATTGTTGTGTATACGGAAAACATCAATTTTGCCAATGGCACCAATGAAGACAATCCGAAAAAGCCGATTGTATAAGCCATAGCTGCAAATGCCCCGATTGGAGCGGCTTTCATGACATACCCAATAATTTTAAAGAAAACCAATGACAAGCGGTCAAGGAATTCCGTAATCGGTTTGCCTTTTTCGCCAAGAGCTGCAAGGCCGGTACCAAACAAGATAGAAAAGAACAAAACTTGCAGGATGTCGCCTTTTGCAAAAGCATCCACCATGTTCGATGGCACAATATGTGTGAAAAATTCAATCCAGTTGATTCCTTGGGCGCCTTGTTCTGTATATTGGGAAACGTCCCCTTTTTCAAGTTTACTGAAATCCAACCCCGCACCCGGCTTTAAAACGTTTACTACGACCAAACCGATGACAAGCGCCAATGTTGTGACGACTTCAAAGTAAATAAACGCTTTTCCGCCGACTTTGCCGACTTTTTTCATGTCACCCATTTTTGCGATTCCGAGAACAATGGTTAAGAAGATAATAGGTGCAATGACCATTTTAACGGCGTTGATGAATGTATCCCCGATTGGCTTCATTTCCTTGCCGATATTCGGCCATATTAAACCGACTAAGACACCAATGACAATAGCAGTCAAAACCTGAACGGTTAAATTTTTATATAGTTTCTTTTTCATGTCTTTTGCTCCTCCTTTATTGAATAGTGCTTCATTTTCTAATTGTTCTAAATGATAACGCTTTCATGTATTCAAGAGAAGTTTATGGTCATAATGGCTGTTTTGGTCTTTTTGGTCTTTTTTATTCAACATAAAAAGCAATCAATGAAGAAAAGAGAATTCTCCGCTGATTGCTTCGTGATCTACTTCTTATTATAGATATAGCGGTTTACCGGTCTTCCGACTCCGCCATACTGGACGTCTAATGTAATGATCCCGCTTTTCTCCAGGTAATCCAAGTAGCGGCGGGCTGTGACCCTGGCGATTCCGATGGAGTTCGCTACTTCTTCCGCCGACTTAGGAACGTCTTGCGCCTGGATATTGGCAGTAATTTCGTTCAAGGTAAATTCGTTCAACCCTTTCGGCAACTGTGACTCTTCACTTTTCATATTTTGTCCCGAATAAAGCAAAGCATCCAGCTGTTCCTGTGAAAAAGTTTCCGTTTTGTCAAAACTTATCCGTTGTTTTCGGTATTTTTCAAGGGCGCGCTGAATGCGGTGAAGCTTGAACGGCTTCATGATATAATCCATCGCTCCGTTTTGCAGCATCAGCTTGATGGTTTCGGTGTCTTTTGCCGCCGACACCACAATCACATCGACTTCCAGTTTTTGCTTCCGCAGCTCCTGCAAAGTTTTAATGCCATCTTTTTTTGGCATAAACACATCCAAAATCACCAAATCCGGCTGAAGCGCCTTAATCAGCGCCAAGCCTTCTTCTCCATTTCCGGCAACTTCCACAACATGGAATCCTACTACACTTTCGATAAACCCTTTGTTCACTTCCTGGACCATTGGGTCGTCTTCAATCAATAATACGTTGAATTCTTCTTTATACGCCATACCATTCATCCTCCGCTTCCATCGGGAAAGTGATCAAGAAAGAACTTCCTTCAGCTGGTGCAGAAGAAACTTGGATCTGGCCTCTCCCCTTTTCGACGATCTGCTTGACCAAGTAAAGACCAAATCCTGTACCCGTTGCTTTGTTTGCCGTAAAACCCTTTTCATAAAGCTTGGGCATGTATTCCTCTTTTATGCCAGAGCCATTGTCTTCGACTAAGACGGCGCATATGCCTTCCGTTTGCTCAATGCTGACATCGATCCGTTTATCATTGGTTTCCGCATGTTCAAATGATCCAAAAGCATTTTCAATCAAATTGCCAAGCAGCACCACAAAATCATGCTGGTCCAACTCATATGGAAAGGCGGAAAAATAGCTGTTCGGATCGAGCACCACTTCAACGCCGAGTTCTTTTCCTCGTCTTATTTTACTTAAAATGAGCCCAGCAATAGCATCATTTTGAATTTTTTCGTTCAAAAAGCTTGTGACATTTTCTTGTTCTTCAGTAGTGTTATAGGCAAGCTGAAGCGCCTTTTCGGGTTTCCCAAGCTGGATCAAGCCGGCAATGGTATGCAACTTGTTCATGTGTTCGTGGCTTTGAACCCGCAATGCCTCAACGAAGTTTTTGACGCCAGTCAATTCTTCAGCAAGTTTCGCCACTTCCGTTCTGTCTTGAAAAATGGCGACAGCGCCAATGAGTTCTTCACCTTTCCGAATCGGAATCCGCGTGCTGACAATCACCTTGCCGCTTACTTTGATTTCTTCATTATAAACAGCTTGGTTCTTCTCGACAATTTCTGGAAGTCTTGTGTCCTTTAATACGGAGCGGATCGGCTTTCCGACAAAATGGCCGTTAACGTTAAACACTTTTTTGGCTTTTTCATTGAAAATTGTAATGATTTCTTTGTTGTCGATGGCTATGACGCCTTCGTTCATCGAATGGAAAGTAGCGGTCCGTTCCTCATGCATTCGTTTGATCTCAAACGGTTCAAGATGGAACATCTGCTTTTTGATATGGTTGGCAAGCAGCAAAGAACCGAGAAATCCAAACACTAACGTTAGGACAACGATTAACGAAATCGCTTTCCCTAGCCCAGTCATGATGTCGAAGAGATTTGGTATTTTATTGCCGACAACCACAACGCCAATTTGGTTGAGCTCTGTATCTTTGATTGGCACGAACGCCCGAATCACCGTACCCAGTTCCCCTTTTGCCTTGGAAAAATAAATATGTTCGGCAAAAGCCGCTTCTTCATCTTCCCCGCCTGAAGGCGTTCCAATCCTTTCTCGGATCGGGTGGGAGTAGCGGATTTTGTCCATGTTCATGACGACGATATAGTCAGCTTCATTGATAATGCGGAGTTCTTCAACAATCGGGTTGATCGCTTCCCACCCCTTCGGCTGCTGAATAGCACTTTGGACATCGGATAATTCCGCAACAGTCCGGGCTGTGTTCATGGCCCGAATCTGCAAGTCTTTTTCTTCTGTTTGCTGGATATTGGCAATAATGACAATGCCACCGACCAATAAAGAAAAGATGACGACGGCATATGACAAAATCATGATCTTCCAGCGGATTGGAAGCTGTCTCATCTTTCATGCTCCTTTCCCTTTACGAACGTGTTAGTTCTGATTATGCTTACAGTAACGATTTTAGAGGAGGTTCAGCATGAAAAAGACATCCGTATATTTGGTCCTTGTATGCATCGTTCTCGCCCTTGCCGCTTATTTAGGCTATTCCAATCTATTTCCGCAAGCAGAGCCTCCCTATGATGATGACCAAGAAGGGTTAAGCGGACAAATTGTGTTCAAGTTTAGCCACGTAGTGGCTGAAAATACGCCAAAAGGGCAAGCTGCGGCTAAATTTGCCGAGCTTGTCGCCGAAAAATCAAACGGCAAAATTCAAATTGTTGTCTTCCCTAACGGAAGCTTATACTCTGACATCGAAGAAATCAATGCTTTAAAGGATGGACAAGTTCAAATTATCGCACCTTCCACTTCCAAGCTTGGCGAATTATCGCCGAAATGGGGCATACTTGACTTGCCTTTCGCTTTTGGGAGCCATGAAGCGATGCAGCGCGGAATACACGGAGATATTGGCCAGAAATTGCTGGAGTCCCTCCAGGAAAATGAGCTGGTCGGGCTTGCGCACTGGTCCAATGGCTTTAAGCAAATCACTACCAATACCGGTCCTGTGTTAAATCCCGCTGATTTGACAGGGCAAAAGCTTCGGATCATGCCAAATGAAATCATCCGCGAGCAGTTCCGATTATTAGGGGTGGAGTCTCATGAAGAATCGTTCAACTCCACTTATAATTTGATCGAAGCCGGGAAAGTTGACGGCGAAGAAAATACGATCTCCAATATATACTCTAAAAAATTTTATAATGTCCAACAGCATTTGACTATCAGCAACCACGGCTATTTAGGCTATGCTGTCATGATGGACCAAAATGTCTGGAATCAGCAATCAGACGATACCAAGCGGATTCTTTTAGAAGCCATGGAAGAGACGACAGCTTGGAATGATAAGAATGCCATCAAGATCAATGAGGAACAGCTCGCGCTCATCAAACAGCAATCGGATATTCAAATCCATGAACTGACTGCAGCCCAAAAACAGCAATGGGCGGAAAAACTGGCTCCACTGTACGAACAATTCAGCGGAGAGATCGGAACAGATTTGCTGGAAGAGCTAGAAACTCTACAGGAAAGCTATAAAACAACCCCTTAAACAAAAACGAGCTTGGCGGCTTCTTATAGGAAGTTCCGCCAAGCTTGTTTTGTTGGTTTACCTGTTATGCTTTTTTCACAAATTCGGACTTTAGTTTCATCGGGCCAAATCCATCAATCTTGCAATCGATGTCATGGTCTCCTTCGACTAGCAGGATATTTTTTACTTTTGTCCCGATTTTTAAGACGGACGAACTGCCTTTTACTTTTAAATCTTTAATGACGGTGACAGCATCTCCGTTGTTTAATGGATTGCCGTTGGCATCTTTGGCCACGATCGTTTCTGCAGTTGCTTCCATTTCTCCTGCCGGCATCCACTCATGGCTGCATTCCGGACAGACAAACTGGCTTCCATCTTCATACGTATACGCTGAGTTGCATTTCGGGCAGTTTGGCAAATCAATCATCGTTTATTTCCTCATCTCATTTTGATAGCTCTGCTATAGCAGGACTTTTCGCAGGTTCCCACTTTTTAAAGCAAGCAACTCTCTAGGGTTTAAACAAACTGCTTGCTAATTGTGGCATCCAATTTTGGGATATGGTCTTTCACCGCTTGAATGGCCTCTTCTATATTTTGGACCTTTAAAATCTTTTTCTGCGTTTCCGGATACTGGAGACCCGTGTGTTGATAGCGGGAATCATAATAATACTCCAACAGCAGATTGACCGCATCAGAATATTCCTCAGTTTCCAAGTTCGCTTCTATTTGAACCGCCACTTCTTGCGGCATCCGCGATTTGATCCGGAGAAAGGCTTCCATAAATTCCTGTTGGTGCTGCTCAGGCTGGTAGTCTTCCAGAATTTCTTTGATTCGTTCTTCCATAGGCATATCGATGATCAGCTGCAGGCTGCGTGATTTCCATTCGCTGAGCCAAGGAGGAATCCCTGCTTTGCCGATCCGGTTGCCTTCTGCTTCAAAAAGTACGTAAGGCGAATTTTGCAGCTCCCGCATTTTATGGACAAGCAATGAATCAAACACTTTTTGGTTGTGGGGCTCTGCGCCGATATGGCCGAATATCGATCCTTTGTGGTTGGCCATAGCCTCCAGGTCCATAACCGGATAACCTTCTTTTTGCAGCACCTTCAAGATTCTCGTTTTGCCGGTTCCGGTCAATCCGTTCAACACAAAGGCTTCCACTGAAACTTCCGGCTGTTCCAATTGGTTGACTACCCATTTGCGGTATTCACGGATTCCCCCTTCCAGCCTGTTCACATGGATATCCATCAAAGACAGGAGTGTTGCGGTCGTTCTGCTGCGCATTCCCCCACGCCAGCAAAATACCGTTTTGTTGCCGCTGACCTTATTAAATTCCCGGACAAATTCCGGAAGCTTGGCAGAAATAATTTCAAGCCCGCGTTCTTTGGCAGCATCCACGTTCACTTGTTTATACAATGTCCCGATTTCTGCCCGTTCCGCGTCATCGAAAAATGGAATATTGACGCTTCCCGGAATCGTGAAATTTTTGTATTCGGACGGCGACCGGACATCGATCAATACCATTTCTTCTTTTTCAATCGTTGGAATTAAATCTTCTATTCGAATATTGCTATACATAATTTTTCCTCCAAAGCGTACACATTTTTCCTTTATCCCAAGTATACACCCACTAAAGGGACCAATGGTTTTAAATGCTTGCCTTTCAATGCCCAAGCTTTTGGCATCCAAGGAATTCCCGCTTATTTTGCTGATAATTCTACTCCTATTTAGGAAAATATAATCGTGTGATCCAAAGAACACAGGATTATAATCGAAGAAAATTCAATAGGAGGAGCTCCATATGGGGACATCGATTGCAAAGAAGAAAGTTAAGCCTTTATGGAAGAAGATTCTTTTTTCGTTCGTTGCTTTAATCGTTCTCCTAGTAATTTCAGGAATTGCATTTGAAGCGGTAGCCAGCCACCAAGGAGCCAAAAAGTATCCGCCTGAAGGGAAAATGGTTGATGTCGGCGATTTCAAATTGCACCTTCAACAGCAAGGAAATGGAAAGCCTGTTATCTTGTTAGAAACCGGCAGTGGATTAGCAAGCAAAAGCTGGAAGGATTTGCCGAAGAGGTTAGCTGAATATGGCACTGTCGTCACTTATGACCGTGCGGGCTATGCCTGGAGTGAAGAGGCGACCACCGAACGGACAGGCAGCAATATTGTCCGTGAACTGTACACCGCTTTAAAGAAGGAAAAAATTGAAGGCCCTTATATCTTGGTGGGCCATTCGCTTGGAGGGATGTACTCCCGCCTGTTTGCCCAAACCTATCCAGAAGAAGTCGGAGGCATCGTGCTGCTTGATGCAAGACCAGAAAACTTCTCTAAAGAAACCACTCCTTTTTTCGAAGAGGCTGGCCTTGATCCCGCTTCAGTAAATATGCCATCTGCCAATACATTAACTTTATTAAAGCGGCTTGGGGTTATCCGCTTGATGGAGAATTCCGTTTTACCCAACCTTCCTGAAAACGAGCAGGACAGAGCGATGAACATCGAAATGCAGCCTAAGTTTTTCCAGGCTCAAGAACAGGAATTGAAAAACCTCACTGACCTAGAGGACAGCATCCGGGACCAAACTTTGGGAGGCCTTCCTTTAACCATTATCACCCACGGAATTCCAACAGATGCCACCGCTGTGGGAATATCAGCGGAAAACAGCAGAGAAATGGAAAAAACGTGGCAGGAGCAGCAAAAGCAACTCCTTGCACTTTCTACTGACAGCAAGCTGATCGTCGCTAAGAACAGCGGGCACTTCGTGATGGAGGATGAGCCGGAGCTGGTTTTCGGCGCTATCAAAGAACGGATCGAACAGGCAAAACCCTGATGCTAAGTTCAAGACCAGAAAGAGAGCAAAGTTAACCTTTGCTCTCTTTCTGGTCTTAGATAAGCCGCAAGTCCCCCCATCTTATGACAGCTCATCACTACAACATCAAAATCTTTTTGTTTGTTTTATTTATTTCTTTGATAAGAATCTCGGCTCTTGTAACCGGCGCCTAAGATTTTCCGCATTTCCTCACGCCGTTTTGTTTTCGTGGCTTCTTGTTTTGCGCTATAGACATATCTCGCCCAGTCTTTTTTGTAGCCTGGCGTAAGCGATTGATAAATCGCTAATAATTTAGGTGTTTGCCGCAAATCATTTTCCACTTCTGAAATCAGTTCAATATAATCATCCACACATTGGCTCGCCGCTGTCGAAAGTTTATGGCGGTTTTTTGAGTCTTCCTTTAAGCCCACTACCGTGAAAATATCATCCAATCCGACCATCCGGGCAAACTTGATATCGCTTGTTCCAATATAGCCATCTTCACCGGCACCTAATCCAGCCAATAACTCATCCCGATGAATGAAAGCCGGATAGACCTTATTGCCTTTCTTCGGATACGCCAAGAACAGATAACCACCTTTGGATAGGGCATTGTTTTCAATGACCTTATTTACCACCTCTTTTAAAGAATCCATATCAAGAACAAAAGAAAAGATCACATCATAAGGCACAGTGGCAATTGCTGTATCAAAATCCGAAAGCTGGGACAAATAGTCCGCTCCTTCCGGTAAATTAAGCACCGCCACTTTTTCGTATTTGTGTAAGTTGAGTTTTTCCACTATTGTTTTTTCCATTGTTATCCCCTTTGTTTTTCTTTAGTGTACCTTGCCCAAACGATCTTTGACTCTAAGTCCATGATAAACTTCTGATAGCTAAAGCGGATGAAAATTTGCCAAAGCACTGGCTGTCTCTTATGATAAGCTAACACCGCAAATTATAAATCCTAACTTAAAGGGTGAACAACGAATGAAACGTTTAATCGGCATCTTCATCATCGCCCAAGCCGTGTTTGTCGGCATCCTCTGTTATCAGCTTCAGTTATTGGGAGATTCCATCTTGCAAGCAGCCTCTTTTGGATTTTTGGAAGTGGAAGAAGCAGGCGGGTTCGGCAACTTGCCCACTATTTCCCTCGTTTTATTGGCAGCAATGGCTTTGATCGGACTGTATTTAATGTTCTCCAAAAATGAAACTCCAAAGCAATAAACCCCACCCAATATAAAAAAGGCGATTGAAAATGGACTTTTCAATCGCCTTCTTTATTTCTAAATTGTCTTCTCTGTCTTGTAAGCGAGTTCCCAAAATTCTATTTCATGGAGTGCCAGTTATTCTCCCTCACCTTTTACACGATACAAATAAAAGTCATCTAAAGTGCCCCAAGCACCTGAACCCGCTTTTATACTCGCACCTATCGTCAGAGTTCCATCTGTTACCAGAATGTCTTTAATTTCAGGGTTGCTCCAATTGACCCAGCCATGTACAGAAGTAATCATCTTGTATTGCTGTGTACCATTGTCTGCGTATAAGTACATATCCGGATCTGCGGCGTCGCCGCCTTGCAAGAACATAGAAAGATTATAGTATCCAGGTTCTAATCCTGTAATCTTCTGCTCTGCTTTAAAATCGACCACATTTCCTGAGAAATGCAGCGAATAATTTCCTGATTTCGCATCGGACGCTTTTTCCAAATAGTCGGTATAAGAAGATCCAGTTCCATAAGAGATTTTCCACATGCTTCTGTCACTGTTTTCAAAACTTGGATTCACCACGTAATTTTTCGGTTTGATTTCGAGATGCGCTTTAACTGTCAGCCCACCTTCAACAGCTCCATTAATCACATAAGTTCCAGCACCTGCAGTGATGGCCTGGTTTAGTGCTTCTTGGTCCCACATAACGTTAACCGCTCTCTTGCTGCCATCGTTGTAAACAGCGGTTACGGTGTCAGGCAGCACTACTGCTTCGCCTGAAATTGCGCTAACCGACAGGTCTTTAATTTCATCTATTCTTAGGGGTGCAACTGCTCCTGTATTTACGTATTTAAATACATCAAGTGACGGCAATGGGCGCCCGTAAAAATCGAACAAAGCCTGATTGTCTACTGCACTTCCCCCGTACCACTCGCCTGCATCTTCAGGATCGTATTCCGCCGCATAACTGGAAGCCCATCCAGAACCGTATTTTTCCCAAAGCGCTTTCTTTTTCTCCAATTTTTTATCCGGCGCTACCGGAATCCACGCCGGTTCCCAATAAAAGACGCCAAGTCCCGCTTCACCTACATTTGCAACCGCCTCTATTACGTCTCTCACCGCCGTCGCTTGTCCTTGGACCGTGATTGGGTAGTTCAAGGTTTGGCCGGAGCTTTTTGGAGCTGTATTCCCATGCCCATCTCCATCTTCAGCTGTATAGGCATAAGAAGTTTCCGCCACCATCACTTTTTTGCCGTAATTATTGGCAACGTTTTTTAAGACTGTGGTCAGATTCTTCAAAGTGCCATGCCAGAATGGATAATAAGAACTGGCAAATACATCATAATCCACGTCGTTTGTTTTGAGTGTTTCAGCAATTGAAGCATATCTTCCTGCTGTTTCTGGGTTGGTGAAATGCAAAGCTACCAAAATATCTTTATCTGTCTCTCTGACTGCTTTGCTTCCTGCGCTAAACAGCGCACTCATTTTCTTCCATTCCTTTTCTCCGGCCACTGAGCCGTTCGTTTCATTGCCGATCTGCACCATTCCAATGTCGACTCCGGCAGCTTCCATTGTTTTCAGGCTTGCTTTTGTGTAGCTGTAAAGCGCCGCTTTTTTGTCTTCAAAATTTAAATTTGCCCAAGCTTTTGGCGCTTGTTGCTTAGCGGGATCTGCCCAGAAATCGGAATAATGGAAGTCAACAAGCAGCTTCATGCCATTGGCTGTCGCTCTTTTTCCGATTTCGACGGCTTTTTCCAGATCATTATTGCCTCCGCCGTAGCCGCGGCCTTTTGAGTCGTAAGGGTCGTTCCAAATACGGACCCGGACATAATTGACGCCCGATTCTTTCAGCGTTTTAAAAATATCCTGTTTTTTCCCTGCCTCATTATAAAATTTCACTCCGCTGTCTTCCAAAGCGATGATGCTGGAAACGTCTACGCCTTTAATGAAATCTTCATCCATCCCAGCCACTCTTTCAACAAAAATATCAGCTGCAACCGGTGCAGGAATATCAACTTCTCCACCACTTGTTGAAGTTAAGCTAAAGCTATCCAAATAACCCCAAGCATTTGAGTTTCCTGTTACAACTGCCCCTACTTTAACATCGGACAGTTCTTCCGCCAGTTCAAATTTCAAGGTCAAAACTCCCCATGCATTGTAGCCGGTTGTCGCTGTTGCTTCCACGGTTTCATTCCCGGCGAATAGTTTTACGGTCCCCGCTTCAGCGCCCGCTCCCCCCATCGTTTTTACAGAAAGTTCATAGCTTCCCGCTGGAAGTGCAGAAAGAGTTTGGCTTACTGTAAGGCCACCGCCTGAGCCATCTTTGAGCCAATATTTGAATGCGCGCTCTCCTTCGTCAGCCGTCATCCACGTGTCTTCGGCATAGGAAAAATGCTGCGCCTCTAAACTGTCCCAATTGGCGGCCTCGACATTCCATGTTTGCCAAAGATCCGATTCAAATCCGCCATTGGTTAAATATTGCTTCTGGGAGTCAGCAGCGAATGCTGCTGTATTCTGTAGCCCCAAAGAACTCAATGCCATTACAACCGCCAATACACCAACTAACCATACTTTCATGTTTTGTTTTCGCTCCATCTTCTTTCACTTCCTTCATTTTTATGGCCAAGCATAGCGTGCAACACCTAAAAGTAAGCGCTCCCAATATATTTCAAATAAAACGCCCACTCTATTTGTTGATTTATATAGAGTGGGCATTTTTTGTTAAATCAATCGTTTTTCGCTTTCGCGACGATTCTTACTTCGTATTTTTCTAGTGTTAAATCTCCAGTTAGTTCTTCTTCGGTGACCAAATCTTTAACAGTCGCACCAAATGAGACAGTCTGCTGTTGTTCCGTAAAGTTCATCACGAAAACATATTCATTTTCTTGGTCTTCCCTAACCTGAATGGATACACCTTCACTATGTTTTACAGAATGAGCCGGCTCAATGGCCAATTCTTCAATCAATTTCCCATAAAAATCTTGATGGAAGTCGGCTTCTAGACGCGCTCCGATATAATAGGATTTTCCTTCGCCATATTGTTTGCTTGTCAGGGCTGGTGTATCAGCATAAAAGTCGGTTTGGTATTGGCCTTCCACCACTGCTGAATGGACGTCCAGCACCGTTGCGTAATCTTTCAACTCGTATGTTTTATTTCCATAAAGGACGGCATTTCTGTCTTTCGGATACAGCGTATCGGTTTCCTGCGGGTTGATGCCAAAAAGTTCCTGCAAATCTTTATGCCAGCCGCCCAGATAAGTTAAATCATATTCGTTAACAATTCCGCTGATATAAGTCATCACTAACGTGCCGCCATTTGCAACAAACTCCTTTAACCGGCCAATCGTTTCTTCGCTGACTAAATAAAGCATCGGCACCACTAACAATTTGTACGACGAGAAATCTTGTTCTTTAGTAATCACATCGACTGGAATATCTTTATCCCAGAAAGCGCGGTAATGCTCTTGCAAAGTTTGCGGATAGCGCTTTGATTGCATGCCGTATCCTTGTGCATCGTTCAGTGCCCAGTTGTTTTCCCAATCGTAGAGGATGGCCACATCGGATGTACGGTTGGTTCCGACGACAGCGGATAATTTTTCTAAAGTCTCGCCTACTTTGGCGACTTCTTTGAACACGCGATTTTCAGAACTGTTGTCATGGTCGACCACTGCGCCGTGAAACTTCTCAGAAGAGCCGCGTGATTTCCGCCACTGGAAATACAGCACACTGTCCGAGCCATGGGCCAGCATCTGCATAGAAGACAGCAAATGCATGCCCGGGCGTTTTGCTTTGTTGACGTCATGCCAGTTCACGCCGCTTGGAGTCGATTCCATCAATAGGAATGGCTGCTGCTTTAAGCTGCGGTACAAGTCATTGATAAAGCCTACTTTGCTGGCTAAATCTGCCGTCGTCTCCCAATCATTGTGCCAAGCCGGGTACGCATCCCAGCTGATGACATCCAGGTGCTTCGCAAATTTGCTGTAATCCAAGCTTTGGAAAGGAATCAAGTCGTGGGTATCCGCCATGAAATTCGTCGTAATCGGAATTTCCGGTGTTAATTCTCTCAATGGAACAATTTCATTTTCATAGAAAGAAATAGTTTGATCTGTTACAAATCTGCGCCAATCCAAGTTCAGCCCATGCACCATATTTTCCCCTATCGGAGAAGGCGATTCGATTTGCGACCAGTCATTGAATGTGTGGCTCCAAAAAGGCCCCCACCACGCATCGTTCAACGCTTTTAAGTCGTCGTTGTATTTATTCTTCAACCATTTCTTAAAAGCACTTTGGCATTTATCGCAATGGCATTCTCCACCGTATTCATTTGAAATATGCCACATCAATAACGCCGGATGATCACCGTATCTTTCAGCCAACAACCGGTTGATTTGTTCTGTTTTTTCACGGTACGCTTCTGATGTGAAACAATGATTATGCCTCATGCCATGCAATTGCTTTACACGGGAAGCATCGACACGCAGCACTTCCGGGTATTTTTGCGACAACCAGGCAGGGCGGGCACCGCTTGGTGTGGCCAGAATAATACGGCCGCCGATGCCATGGATATTAGCGAAAATCTCATCAAGCCACTCAAACTGGTAAACTCCCTCTTCCGGTTCAAGGGCACTCCATGCAAAAATCCCTACCGAGAAAGTATTGGTATGAGAAAGCCTCATCAATTTGATGTCATCAGCCAAAATATCCGGCTGGTCCAGCCATTGATCGGGATTATAATCTCCTCCATGAAGCATGAAGTTTGCTTTGGTTAAATAGGTTTTTTCATGTTTTGGCATAATTGTCTCCTTTAGATCTATTTATTGCTGTACGTTGGAGCTGGATAGTCGCTTTCGCTTTTCTTATCAACCTTTCGTTCCGCCTGCTGTTAGCCCGGAAACAAAATGTTTTTGCAGCATGATGAAAATCACCGCTATCGGGATACTGATAAGGATGGCTCCTGCGGCAAAAGTCGTAAAGCTCGCCCCCATTACATCGTTTACTAAATTGTATAAACCAATCGGCAATGTGTAATATTCAGGTGACCTTAAAATGGTCGATGCCAAAATAAAGTCGCCAAGCGGCCCTGTAAAACCGGTCATAGCGATTACCGCAATCATCGGTCTTGATAAAGGCATGATGATTTGCAGGAAAATCCGTGTATTGCTCGCGCCGTCTATCTTTGCGCTTTCGTCCAAATCCATTGGAATGGAATCCATATAACCTTTCATCAAATATGTATTCAACGGAATTAAGCCGCCGATATACAGCAAAATCAACAGCCAATGGCTATTCATCATTCCCAGGATCTGAGCCAAAACAAAAAGAGCAATTAACGCAGAAAACTGTGGAATCATTTGCAGCAATAAAAATAATGTCAGTGCGTTCTTCCGGCCTTTAAAACGGAAGCGTGAAAAGGCATAAGCTGTAAAGGAAACACTTATGACCGTACCAATCATAGTAAAAACACTGATTTTTAGTGAGTTTAAATACCACTGGACATATTGCAGGCTTTCTTGTCCGGCAAACAATTCGCGGTAATGATCCAATGTCGGATTTTTAGGAATGATGGTCGTGCTGATCAAACTATTTCCGGGATTAAAGCTTGCCCCGACTGTCCATAGCAAAGGATAGATAATGAGAATCGCCATAAAAATTAAAATGGAATGAGAAATCAGGAGACGAAAGAACTTCGATTTATTCATTTTCAAGCCCCCTCTTTAAAAGCGCTGGTTCGTCTGAATTGCCATAATGCAATCGCAATAACGAAGACCGATAGCAAAATGGTTAATGCTGCCGCCAATGAATATTGGCTGGACTGCAGAGTCAATTTGTAAATCCAGGACACGAGGATATCGGTCCCTCCAGCAGTTGATCCAGGAACTGCAGGACCACCACCATTGAAAAGATAGATAATATTAAAATTATTAAAGTTAAAAGTGAATTGAGTAATGATAACTGGAGCCGTAGCAATCAGAATCATCGGCATTGTGATATTTCTGAACTTCGCAAATATCGACGCCCCATCAATTGTCGCCGCTTCATAAAGATCGTCAGGAATCGACTGCAGAACCCCTGTTGTAACCAGGAAAATAAATGGAAATCCTAACCAGCCCTGCATGAGGATCAGCGCTAACTTCGACCAGTTTTGGTCTGTCAGCCAAGGAATTGGATCTATTCCTAACATTGCTAGAATGTCATTATTAATAGCGCCAAAGCTGTCGTTAAATAAACCTGCAAAGATTAAGATCGTTACAAATCCCGGCACAGCCCATGGCAATACGAGAACCGTACGATAAAATTTCTTGAAACGCATGTCTTTCTGGTTCACAAGAACAGCCATGAAAATCCCCAGACTAACTTGAAGTGTAGAAGCCACAAGTGTCCAAATAATGGTCCAGCCTAATACACTAAAAAAAGTTGACCGCCAAATATCAACAGTAAAAATTTTTGCAAACGTATCAAGTCCGACCCAATCCGCTAAATTGGCGGGTGGAGAATGATACAAATCATAGTTTGTGAAAGCCAAGGCAAAACTAAAGAGGATCGGGAAGATAACAGCAAAAATTAAAATGAACAAAGAGGGTCCGCTGATCAGGTACGGGTATCCTTGCGAAATTAAATTTTGGTAATCCGCCTTAAGGGAACTAAGCTGCCTCTTTTCATCACGCAATTTCCCGTTTTTATATGCATCTTTTAAATTCAGGTAATAAAAGCCCAGGCCGAAAGCTGTCACAATAACCGCAATAAGGCCCTCAGCTAAAAGGAAAATCGAATTGTCTCTCGGCACTTCCGTTCCGAGTGTGAAAAGCCCCCAAAATCCCATGTTTAAGAGATCTCCAAATACTGCAAAAAAGGAAATTCCAATTCCAAGGAACAAAAGGCCTTTGATCCACTGTTTGTTATAGAATTGGCCAAGTCCAGGTATAACGGATAATAGTAAGGCTATTTTACGATGTTGCATCATTTCCACCTCTTTATATGTACGGACGGATAAAAGTTGCTGTTACAGCCCAGATAAACATCCTTAGAATAAAGGTGCCAAACCTAATGAAAGGTTGACACCGTATTTTTCACTATTATTTATCCCGCAGTAAGACTCCATTTTAAAAATCAGAGTTCCACTAACGCTCGAGAGGGGCTTTAGCCCCCTTGAGTAAAATTTCTTTTTATTTGCTGCCGTGTGTTGCTTCGATTTGCCCTTTAATTGTTTCTACAGCTTGATTTAATGCATCTTTTGGTTCTGCCTTGCCAGTTGCAATCGTCTGCAATGCTGCATCAGCAGGAGTCCAGACTTCGTTCATCGCCGGGATGTTTGGTGTTAGTTCAGCGAATACAGATTGTTCAGCTACCGCTTGTGCGACTTCACTTTCTGCTACAACAGGATCATTAGCCAAAGCTTCCACTGCTGGAACTTCTTTCGTCACTTCAAATCTTGCTCTGGAGTTTTCTTCATTTGCCAAGAAAACCAATAGTTCTTCAGCAAGTTCTGCATTTTTCGAGTATGAGCTCACATTGTAGCTTTTCACTCCGATGAAAGAACTCATATTTTCGCCGTTTTCCAATTCAGGCAATTTGGCTACGCCAAAGTTAACTCCTGCTTTTGTAAAAGGTTCAATGTTCCATGGACCAGAAATGATTGCCGCAGCTTTGCCTTCTGTAAACAAGGATTCCAATACATTGATTCCTTGCTCCCCGATAATTCCTGCTGGGAATAAGCCTTCGCTGTAGAACTTCTGAATCTGATTTGCCCCTTCGATTGCCCCTTCATTGTTCAAGCCAATGTCAGCCGAATCGTAGTTTCCATCAGCGTCTTTATTGAAGATATAGCCGCCATAACCGCTCATAACGCTTTGCGCATAATAGATTTGGTCAAATAACGCCAAGAAACCATATTGCTCACCTTTTGTTACTTCTTTGGAATACTCGTACCACTCATCAAGTGTAGCCGGCAGTTCTTCCTCAGAAACCAGGTCTTTGTTGTAATAAAGTATTGTGGACTCTACTGCTTTTGGCAGGCCGTAAATTTTGCCATCAACCATTTGCGATTGCATAGCTGCATCCGTGTAAATCGATTGGATATCTTCACCAACCGCAACTTCTTTAACTAAGCCTTCAACTACTGCTGTACCGATTTGGTCTCCAGCCATCGTTAAAAGATCTGGCCCTGTTCCAGCCGGTCCATCCAAACGAAGATCTTCGATTTGCTGGGCATAAGGCTTTTCAACCACTTTAACCGTTACATCCTTTTCTTCCTCAAATTTAGCGATAGCATCTTTAATGCCCTCAGATTTTTCGATATCTTCCCAAACGATCAATTCACGCGTTTCGCTTTCAGGTGAAGCTGAACCACCCGCTTCTCCACTGCTTTCTTGAGGACCACATGCAACTAAAGACAAACTCAAAGCAAGTCCACTCATAAGACCTAGATATTTTTTGTAACTTTTCACTGATTTTCAACCCTTTCAAATTGCATATTTTTTTGTAAGCGTTTTCCTTAAAATAAATATAACACCCACCAGAAAAATAGCAAGCAAATATTTTATTTATTTAAGTAAAAACATTTACGAAAAAACACTTAAATTGTTCGTTTTATTTTTTACTAATCAAGTCGCGCTTTTTCTGACAATCAATTCTGAGCCCAAGAAAACCGTTTTTACGACCTTTCGATTATCTATTAGCTGTTCAAGCAATAACTCAATTGCATTTTTGCAAATTTCTTTTGTATCAATATGATAGGTAGTTAACGGAGGAGATACATATTTCGCCACACTAGTATTGTTGATACTGATTATAGATACACGATTCGGGATCAAAATGCCGTGTTCATTCAGTGCTTGCAGGCATCCCACCGCAATTGGATCTGCAGCGATAAAGAAAGCTGTAGGCAGTCTGTCTCCAAGCGTCTTGATTGCTTCCGTCATCAAGTTATAGCCATTTTCCACAGAAAAACCTCTATGAATGAAAATAAACTCATCCTTCAGCAAGCCCTTTTCGTCCGTGTATGCCCGAAATGCTTTTTCCCGAATATCCATTTCATCCTCATCAGTATTCGGATTATGGTATGTTCCCCCAATAAAGCCGATGCTTTCATGGCCTTTCTCTACTAAATAATTTACGGTTTTTCGTGTGATCTGTTCCAAGTCGGGCCGAACTGAATCGTAATGGTCTGCATCAGGGGTCGAATCGATAAACACGCCATTTGGAGTAATGCTTCTCAAATAAGCCAATTCTTTATCCGAAAACGTCCCTACTCCGATAAAACCTTCGATGTTATCTGGTATTTCCTGAATACCTCCGGTGATTTTATAAGTAGTCAGCTCAATATTGAATTTGCGGGCCAATTTCTCGATCTCCAGCCTCATCGATTTAAAATAAATATCTTCAAGCTCTTCTTTATCCGTCAACCAATACAAGAAAGCGATATTCTTCACCAATAACCGGACTGTTTTTTTGCGGTATCCTATTTCTTCCGCCATTTTATAGATTTTTTCTCTCGTTTCGTCTGGAACGGAAAGATTTTGATCGTTGTTCAATACACGCGATACCGTAGAAATTGAATATCCTGCCTTTTCTGCAATGTCTTTTATTGTTGCCACGTTTTTCGCCTCCATGATTTTATTATTGCGCCTTGATTTTCAAGTAAAACTTTTTACTAAATTTTACTCTTTTTTTCTTAAAAATCAAGTTTATCTTTTCTGTTGCTTCTCCAATAGAAAAATAGTAAGCTTGATTTAACTTAATTAAATTAATTAATTAAGTTTATAGAAGAGGAATTTATCACTGTTATCATTAGCCATTATTTTAGGAGGCATTATGGACATTACAGCAAATCTAATAAAAGAATTTCAAAAGATTTTTAACTCAGCCGACACGCCAAGGGTATTTTTCGCACCTGGCAGAATGAATTTAATTGGTGAACATACGGATTACAATGGAGGCCACGTGTTTCCTGCCGCCCTTTCTTTTGGAACATATGCGCTTGGCCGTAAACGCGACGATCGGCTTTTGCGCTTTTACTCATTAAACTTCCCGGAGACCGGAATCATTGAATGTGATTTAAACAACCTATCTTTTGACAAATCGGCAAGCTGGGCCAACTATCCAAAGGGAATGTTTCTTTATATGAAAGAAGCAGGCAAAAACATTCTTCAAGGGGCCGACATTTTGTTTTACGGCAATATTCCGAATGGCGCCGGCCTCTCTTCTTCAGCTTCAATCGAATTGGCCACTGGCGTATTGGCGAACGGGCTTTTTGACTTGGAAATGGAGCGCATCCCCATGGTTCAACTCGGCCAAAAAGTTGAAAACGAATATATCGGTGTCAACAGCGGCATTATGGACCAATTCGCTATTGGCATGGGGAAAGAAAACCATGCGATTTTGTTGGATTGCCAAACCTTAGACTATCGCTACGCTCCGATTGTTTTGGAAAATCATGGCGTAGTTATTATCAATACTAATAAACAACGTACGTTAGCCGGTTCTAAGTACAATGAACGCCGCTCTCAATGCGAAGAGGCAGTGAAAGAACTCCAACAAAAATTGCCGATCAGCAGTTTAGGTGAATTGTCGGCCCAGCAATTTGAGGAGAACAAGCAGTTGATCACCGATCCGATCAACCGGAAACGCGCCAAACATGCCGTTTACGAAAATCTGAGGACTTTGGAAGCGTTGGAAAAATTGGAGCAAGACGACCTTGCCGGATTTGGCCAACTGATGAACGAGTCTCATCTGTCTCTGCGGGATGATTATGAAGTAACCGGTATTGAACTGGATACAATTGTACAGGCAGCCTGGGACCAAGAAGGTGTTATAGGCGCCCGCATGACAGGTGCCGGATTTGGCGGATGCGCCATTGCGATTGTCGAGAAAGATAAGATTGAAGAATTTAAAACAACTATCAACAAAAAATACCATGACACTGTAGGCTACGAAGCCACTTTCTATACGGCTGCTATAGGCGATGGAGCAAGAGAACTTTAAGAGGAGTGATTATATGAGCATTTTAGTATTAGGTGGAGCTGGCTATATTGGATCCCATGCGGTTTACCAATTGATCGATCAAGGGGAAAACGTCGTAATCGTGGATAATTTGGAAACCGGCCATAACGGTTCGGTGCACCCGAAAGCTGTTTTCTATAATGGAGATATGCGGGATCTCACGTTTCTCAACTCTGTTTTCGAAAAAGAATCGATTGAAGCGGTCATTCATTTTGCGGCAAACTCCCTTGTTGGAGAATCGATGGAAAATCCTCTCAAATATTTTGACAACAACGTCTATGGAACCCAGGTTCTCCTTCAAGCCATGGTCCAACACGATGTGAAAAAAATTGTCTTTTCTTCCACTGCCGCAACATACGGGGAGCCGGAATCCGTGCCAATTACTGAAACGATGCCGACAGTGCCAACCAGTACATATGGCGAAACAAAACTGACGATGGAAAAAATGATGAAATGGACAGAACAAGCCCATGGCATTCGTTTTGTTTCATTGCGCTACTTTAATGTAGCTGGCGCTCGGCAAGGAGCTGTAATTGGAGAAGACCACCGCCCTGAATCGCATTTGGTTCCGCTTATTCTTCAGACAGCGCTCGGCCAAAGACCTTATATCACCGTGTTTGGAGATGATTATGACACACCAGACGGCACATGCATCCGTGATTATGTCCATGTGGAAGACCTTATAGACGCCCATCTTCTGGCTTTAAATTACTTGAGAGAAGATGGCCAAAGCGATGTTTTCAACTTAGGAAGCAGCCAAGGCTTCTCGGTGAACGAGATGATCGATACAGCCCGGACTGTAACCGGCAAGGAAATCCCTGCCCAAATTGGCCCTCGAAGAGCCGGAGACCCAAGCATTTTGATTGCGAGTTCCGATAAAGCTCGGCAAGTGCTTGGCTGGAATCCAACACGCACGTCTGTAACGAAAATTTTTGAGGATGCATGGGCTTGGCATTCTGCGCACCCTGCCGGCTATGAGAAGGAAGTGTGAGAATTGGTACACCAAATTTTAGAAGGCCTTATTCAGCAAACCTTGAAAGCAGAACTGATCGAAGCTGCAGATGTCACTTATGTACGGAATCAAGTGATGAATTTATTGGCCTTGGAATCATTCCCGGAAGAAACCATTGAAGCAGCCGGGGACAGCATCCCAAACTTGCTGGAAAAATTGGTCGCTCATGCCATAGAAAGCGGCATCATCGAGAATATTTTGGATGACAAGGAAATTTTATCTGCCAATATCATGAATTGTTTTGTTGCGAGACCTTCTGTTGTCAATGCAGCTTTTCAGCAAAAATACAAAGAATCGCCAATCGCCGCAACCGATTATTTTTATAACTTGAGCCAGAACAGCAATTATATCCAAATGAACAGAATCGCCAAAAACATTTCCTATAAAGCTGACAGCCCGTACGGCGAACTGGACATTACAATCAATCTGTCAAAACCTGAAAAAGATCCTGAGCAGATCAGACGTGAACGAACGATAAAGCAGACCGTCAATTACCCGAAGTGCTTGTTATGCAAGGAAAATGAAGGCTATGCAGGACGGACCGGCTATCCGGCAAGAGCTAATCACCGGATCATCAACATTCCGCTTCTCGGAGAAAACTGGTATTTGCAGTATTCTCCTTACGTATATTACAACGAGCACAGCATTTTGCTGTCGGAAGAGCACCGCGATATGAAAATTGATAAGAATGTCTTCGAGCGGCTGCTTGCGTTTACCGATAAATTCCCCCATTATTTTATCGGCTCGAATGCCGATTTGCCGATTGTCGGCGGTTCTATCCTAAGCCATGACCATTATCAGGCGGGACGCTACGAATTTGCTATGACCCGGGCGGAAGACGCTTTTTCGTTTGAATTGCCTGCATACCCGGAAGTTAAAGCCGCTGTCGTAAAATGGCCGCTGTCGGTAATCCGGCTGCAAGGCACCGACATCGAGAGCCTTGTTGCAGCTGCCGATCTTGTTTTTCAGACGTGGCAAACCTATTCAGACGAACAGGCGCAGGTAGTGGCTTTTACAGGCAAGACGCCGCATAACACCGTCACTCCTATCGCCCGGAACAAGAATGGCCAATTTGAAATCGACTTGGTGCTACGAAACAATCGGACAAGCAATGAACACCCGCTTGGCATTTTCCACCCTCATGCAGATGTCCATCACATCAAGAAGGAAAACATCGGTTTGATCGAAGTGATGGGATTGGCCGTGCTGCCGCCGCGCCTGAAGGGCGAGCTGGAAGAAATACAAGATTTTTTACTGGATGGTCCAAGCCAGCCTGCGGCATACCATATGGAATGGGCAATGCAATTGAAAGCGCAATATGGAATCCTTGCAAATGCAGAAGAAGCCGAAGCAATTCTTCAAAAAGAGCTGGGCAAGAAATTTATCCGGGTGCTTGAAGATGCCGGCGTCTTAAAAGACCGGCAGGCATTTGATCGATTTATTCAAAAACTAAACAATTAGGCAGGTGCAAACATGAACATAAAAACAGTGCCAGCTACAGACAAGTGGACAGAATATACCTTGACGAATGAAGCAGGAATGGCTGTCAGTATCCTCGACTTCGGCGGAATTATCACCAAACTTCTGGTGCCCGACCGCGAAGGGAATCTGGAGAACGTCGTTTTGGCTTATAAGAACGTGCAGGACTATCAGCAAAACCCCAATTATTTTGGCGCTTTGATCGGCCGGGTGGCTGGCAGAATCGAAGGAGCCTCTTTTAATTTGTCCGGCAAAAACTATACGCTGGAAGCAAATGAAGGAATTAATCATTTGCACAGCGGTTCTGCAGGGTTTCATCAAGTACTTTGGAAGACCGAGCCTTTCCAGACAAATCATGCGGTTGGCTTGATGCTCAGCCATTCGAGCCCAGACGGTGAAGGCGGTTATCCCGGCAACCTCACTGTTACAGTCACCTATACACTGACAAACGACAATCGCCTCTTGATGGATTATGAAGCAAGCAGTGACAAAACAACGCCTCTGACCTTGACCAATCATTCTTACTTCAACTTGAGCGGCAACTTGAAAAATACTGTGGATGCACATGCGGCAACTATTGACTGCAGCCAAGTCGTCGAATTGGATGATCAGCTTATTCCTACGGGAAACCTGATGGCTGTTGAAGAAACTCCCTTCGACTTCCGTGCCGGCCGCATGCTCGGTGACGGGCTCAACGACGAGTTCACCCAAAACCAACTGGCCGGAAGCGGGTATGATCATTACTTTATTTTTGACAATAAGCAAGAGCAGAAAGTGGTTGTTCAAGAATCCGCGAGCGGCCGCCAAATGGCAATAGAAACTGACCAGCCTGGAATGGTCATGTACACAGGGAACGGATTGGACGATACATTGCTTTTGTCCGAAGGCAAATCCCGCAAATACCTCGGTGTTTGTTTTGAAACTCAAGGCTCCCCTGCTTCCCTGCACCATAAGAATATGCCGAACATCATTTTGCAGGCGGATGAAACTTACAAAACACAAACGGTCTTTGCTTTTAGTTTAATGAAATAAAAAATAGGCTGAACCTTCGCATTGAAGGTTCAGCCTATTTGCATCACTGGATCAAACAATTCGACGAGCAGCAGTGATACTGCACCAAGTACTGTTGCTTCATCCCCTAGCCGGCTGACTGTTACGTGCGTTTCCTTTGCTTCAGGGGTTAAAACTTTTTGCCTGATGGCCGCAAGAGCTGCGGGCATCAGGAACTTCTCGCTTTTCATGACCCCTCCCCCAAGCACAATTTCACTAGGGTTGATTATATGGATCAAGTTGGTTAATCCGACTCCCATGATATGTCCGGTTTCCTGTAAAAGGTCAATGCAGTCTTGGCTGCCGCTTTCGGCCAAGTCATAGACAGCTTTGCCCGTCAAACTTGCATTTTGTCCTTCTAATCGGCTGTTTGCCCGTTTGGCGATGGCTGCTCCGCTTATGAATGTCTGCAGACATCCCCGATTCCCGCATTCGCATATTTCTCCGTTAATGTCGACTGCCATATGGCCGAATTCCCCGGCAATGCCTTGAGCGCCGTGGTAAAGCTTGCCGTTTATGACAATTCCAGCTCCCACACCGCGTCCGATATTGACAGCCACCATGCTGTCAGCATCACCATGGCCGCCAAACCAGGATTCACCCAACGCCATAGCGCGGGCATCGTTTTCAACTTTTACCGTTAAATTGAATTCTTCTTCCAAAGCTTCTTTTATGGGAATGTTCCGCAAGTTCAAAATCGGTGCGACAAGAGACGTCCCTGTTTTGACGTCTACCACCCCGTGCATAGCGACACCAATTCCAATAATCTTCTCTTGATCGGCTTCACCAGCTTGCAAAAGTGCAAGAATCGCCTCTTTCAAATCTGACAGGAACTGCTCATTTGTCAGCGGATTCTCCAACAGTTTTGACGTCCGCTGTAGTATGGCTCCTGTTAAGTCAGTCAAGACACATTCCACGCTTTCAGGTCCGGCATCCACGCCAACCACATAAAAAGCATCGGTGTTGATATGCAGCATCGTCGGTTTTCTTCCTCCGCTGGAGTGGCCCAAAATGCTCTCCCTCACGAGTCCTTGGTCTATCAGCTCTTTTACAATGCTGCTGACCGTTGGAGGAGTCAGGCTGGTTTCTTTTGCAATTTGAGCTCGGGATATCGGTTCCGCTGTCCGTATTTTGTTTAAAATAATTGATTTATTAACAGATTTCATCAATTGAAAAGTACCACGCTGCATAAAAATCCCCCACATTTACTTGCTTATGCGTTAATTATAACATAGTTAGTTAATTTAATTAATATGGGAAAACGGAGGGTAATTTCTAGATGTTCCACTTTTTACTAGGTACACTGTAAAAGTAAGCGCTTAATCAAAGGAGGAATATTATATGGTAAAAGAAATTCAATTCACTTTCCACAATGGCGTCAAAATTCCGAATATCGGATTCGGCACGTGGCAAATTCCAAACGAAGAAGCCTATGCGGCGGTGACAACAGCACTTGAAAACGGCTATACGCATATCGATACCGCGTTGGCTTACCAGAACGAGGAAAATGTCGGGAAAGCGGTCCATGATTTTCAATTAGCGCGTGAAGATGTATTTATCACAAGCAAACTCCCCGCCCAGATCAAAGGCTATGACGAAACCTTGCAAGCATTCGATGAAACCATTTCCAACCTCGGTGTAGATTACCTGGACCTTTATTTGATCCATGCGCCTTGGCCATGGACAGAAATCGGAAAAGATTGCACAGAAGGAAACATCCAGTCTTGGAAAGCGATGGAGCAGCTTTATAACGACGGGAAAATCCGGGCAATCGGTGTCTCCAACTTTTCGGAATCCGATATTCAAGCTCTTCTTGATGAGTGCGAGATTGTGCCAATGGCCAATCAAATTCCTTTTTACATCGGCCGCGACCAGGAAAGCCTTCTAGCCTTTTGCAATCAACATAATATCGTCGTCGAAGCGTATTCGCCATTAGCGACCGGACAAATTTTGAACAGTCCCCCCATTCTCGAAATGGCGAAAAAGTACGATGTAACGCCCGCTCAATTGTGCATTCGCTACTGTTTGGAGCGTGGCACCCTGCCACTTCCGAAATCGACAAATGAATCGCGAATCGCAGAAAACAGCCAGTTAGATTTTTCCATTTCTGAAGAAGATGTAAGAACGTTGGGTACAATTGAAGACGTTCGCGAAGATTGATTTAACAAAACATTAAGCCGTCCCATGCCTGGCCCTTGAGAAGCAAACATTCTCACAAGGGCCAGGCATTTTTTGTCGGCTTCACTATAAACGAAAACGTTTTAATACTCTGCCAGAAAGGGTAAACAAAAAGGAATTTCAGAATTCAGGAAAAATCGTTCCATTCCCAAGACAAGGCTCGATAATTCAAGGGCCGCGTGATACGATAAAGCCATAAGCTCATTCGGGATCCGCTTTTAGTTGATTTGCGTTAACTACATTGTATCCTGCATGGGCCATTTCCAGTTTTCTGCCCTTCACTCTTTAGAATCATTTGTTTTATTTGAAAGTTGATGAAAGCGATTCGCACAGACAAAAGAGGTGAGAAAATGAGCTTTTTTAACCGCTTATTCGGCGGCGCTGAAAAACAGGAGCCACAAGTAGAAAAACGGACGCTGCTCAATTTGCGCGTCGGCGATTTTGTGGCATACGATTTAATCGATTACGAGGTAACCGGCAAGATCCATTACAACGACAGTGGGTATACCTGGGATGCCTATCAACTGGCATCAGCAAGCAAAACCATTTGGCTCAGCGTCGAAATGGATGATGAACTTGAAGTGGGCATCTATGAGAAGTCGCGCGTCCCAGGAATCGAACTGGGGACAAAGAAAATCATGTATGATGAGCGCCCTTATTTTCTGGAAGAGCAGGGACGTGCATACGTCCAAGGAGAAGGCCGAAGCCAAAACGTCAACGGAACAGAAATGGATTACTATGAGTACGTAGACGAGTCGGGAGAATACTTTTTATCTGTAGAAGTATGGGGCGGCGAAGTGGAAGTCAGCCACGGCTATGAAATTGAAGAATTCGAAGTCACCATTTTAGCAGGAAGCTAACCAATTGGAGGAGAGAATATGTTTCAATTTTTTAAACGTGTACAGACCTATGTGGAATCCGAGCTAAACGCAGCGCTCGATAAAGCAGAAGATCCGGTTAAAATGCTCGACCAATTTATGCGGGACATGGCGGCGGATATCCGGGATGCCGAAACAGCAGTAGCCAAACAGCTGGCAAATGAAAAAATGCTGAAAAAGCGATATGACGATGCCACCAGCATGATTGAAAAGCGGCAGCAGCAAGCCGTCCAGGCGATTGAAGCCAATAACGAAGACCTTGCCCGGCGCGCCCTCGAAGACAAGCAAACATATGTTAAGCAAGCAGAAGATCTGAAAGGCATCTATGAACAAGCAGCTTCCGATTCAGCAGTGCTGCGAGAAAAATTAGCGGAAATGAAACGCGAATACGAACAAATGGAAATCAAAAAAGATTCGTTGAAAGCCCGAGCGGAATCTGCTAAAACCCGAACGATGATCAACCGCACTATGTCTTCTGTCGGAAGCGATGAATCGCGCAGCGGTTTTGAGCGGATGGAAGAAAAAGTGATGCAGTATGAAGCGGAAGCAGAGACATCGGAAGATTTGCGGGCAGGTTCGCGCAGCCTTGACGATGAATTCGCCTCTCTAAACAAAAACAGTGCAGTAGATGATGAATTGGCGGCGCTGAAACAGCAACTCAAAAAAGAATAAACGAACGGACAGCGGCCCGCTTCCATGCGGCGGGCTGTTTTTGTTCATATGGGGTGTTTACTTTATGATAAAAAGAGGATGGCTATGCGGACTGATTTCCGCAGTGCTTTTTTTGGCTGCTTGCGGAATGTCGCAGGCAGAAGATTATATTGAGCAAAACTATACGTTCGTGGATGCAGTTGCGGGCAGCACTTCAAACGACCGCGCCATGATGTACCGCTCTGAACAAAGCTTGGCTGATACCGCTTCAGAGCTTAGCCAAGTTCAGGAACCAGATCAAATCGGCGAAGTCGTGGAAGGCCGGCAAGTTCTTGTTTACGATGATGAATTCATCATTTTGACAGAAGATCCCGACAATCCAGATACTACCCTTGTTGAGGTTGCCGGAGAAGAGTTTGTCCGAAACACTTACCACCCGGGCTTTTTCACCGGTATGTTTGTCGGTTCGTTTTTGAGCAACCGGTTTGGTCCGACTTGGGTTCAAACGCAAGGCAATCGATGCAGCCGAGGTGGCTGTTATACCGGCGGCGGCTCGTACAGATCATTCCCGTCCACCAGCACGTATGGACGCGGATCCACATTCCGGGGCGGCGGTCCAGGCGTAGGAAAATAACCAATAGCAAAGGAGCTGGAGCAGTGAATTCATTCTTATTAACCTTTTTATATTACCTTGCAGCTATTGCGGTTGTCGTTGCAGGATTGATCATTTTTGAATTGCTGACGAGAAAATACAAAGACTGGGAAGAAATCCACAGCAACAACGTGGCGGTCGCCTTGTCGATTGCTGGAAAAATTGTCGGCACCTGCATCATCCTCACCTTTTCCATTCTGCATAACGATACGATTTGGGAAACCGTCATTTGGGGATTATTCGGTTTGGCGCTTCAATTTCTCGCTTACTTCCTTTTCGAAGTGCTTACTCCCCGTTTTTCAGTGGAGCAGCAACTGAAGGAACGAAATACAGCGGTAGGAATCATTTCATGCGCCGTTTCAATCGGATTGGCGTTCGTTATTGGCGCTTCCATTACATAAGGCGGTGTTAGCATGATTGAACAGGAAGCCGTTCGGCAAAGCCGGGCGATTTATTACGCATCCGGCATTGTGTCGATTTGCGGCATAATTTTCGAAGTATTGTTCGGCGCTTTGGGTTCGTATATTTTAGGAGATGGTGTGAAGCAGTATACGCTCACTATCTCCCTTTTTTTGACCGGGATGGGCATCGGTGCTTACGTCAGCGAAAAAATGACCAAAAACCTGATTTCTTCTTTTATCTGGATCGAATACAGCATCGGGCTGGTCGGCGGTTTTTCCGCTGTCCTGCTTTTTGGCGTGACGGCTTATTTGCCGCCTGGCACCGGCTCTTTGTTCTTATACAGCGTAATCTTGCTGGTCGGCGCTTTGACCGGTGTCGAGCTGCCGATTCTAATCCGCAAAGCCAATGAAATCGGAGTTTCCCTACAAAAAAGCGCTGCGAAAGTATTGTTTTCCGATTATGCTGGCGGACTCGTCGGCGGAATGCTTTTCCTATTTCTGCTGCGCCCCTACTTCGGTCTTGTAAAAACCGCATTTCTCGTGGCACTCATTAACGTAGCAGTAGCGTTATGGATTGTGTTCCGCTTCAAGCACGAGCTGAAGCGTTACCGCCTGCACGCGGGCTTCGGCATTTTCTTCTTAGCCCTGCTGCTATTCGGTGCATTTTTTGGCGAAGAAGCGGCATTGCAATTTGAAGAACGGCTGTACAAAGACCCGATTGTCTTTTCCGAACAGTCCTCCTATCAGCAGATCATTTTAACAAAAGCTCAAGGCGACACACGGTTGTACTTGGACGGCCAGCTTCAATTCAGTTCGTCCGATGAACACCGCTACCACGAAATTCTTGTGCATCCGCCTATGGCTGCTGCAGCCCGTCATGAACGGATCCTTATCCTGGGCGGAGGAGATGGATTGGCCGCCCGGGAAGTGCTGAAACACCCGGATGCAGGGAAGATAACGTTAGTGGACTTGGATCCCAAAATGACCGAAGTTGCCAGAAGCCACCCTATGCTAGTTGAATTGAACGAAGGCTCGTTGGACAACGAAAAAGTGGAAGTTGTAAACGATGATGCATTCCGCTTTTTAGAGGAAGCAGAAGGCTTTTACGACGTTATCATCATCGACTTGCCGGATCCGAATAACGAATCATTGAATAAGCTATACACTCAAGAATTCTATTCACTGGTGCGCAACCGGTTGCAGCCGGACGGAGCTATGATGGTCCAAGCGACCAGTCCAGTATTTGCGCCACAGGTTTACTGGACCATTGATACAACTATAAGAGCAGCCGGGCTGAAAACTGAAAACCTGCATGCCGATATCCCGAGTTTCGGCGGCTGGGGCTATGTCCTTGCATCACGCAACGACATCAGCGCTGAAAATCTCGAAATAATTGACGATACGCAGTACCTCACTACCGACCTGTTGACGGCACTCACGGCTTTTGGCAAAGATGAAGATGCTGTGATCGAAGATGATAATGGAGTTGAAATTATCCTCGAGCCGAATACGCTGATCCATCCAAATTTGATCGAGTACTATGAAAAGTCATGGCGTTACTATTGAAAAATTTTTTTATCCAAAAAGCTTGGAAGGACAACCTTCCAAGCCCTTTTTATTTGCAATGAAATAATTTTAAAAAATAAAATGTTTGAAATATACACACAATAGGGAATTAAAGAAAATACGATAAAAAAGAAAGAGGAGTGATCAAATGGTCAAAATTGCAGTTGAACAACCATTTACAGACATTCAACAAGCGTTACAGAAAAAAGGATATCAGGCTACGATGATCGATCAAAGATCAGAAGCAGCCACGTATGACGTTGTTGTTGTTCGCAATGTGGAAAGCTATGAAGGCTTTCAAACAGAAGGCTCCCTCGTGGAAACAAGCGGACGGACAGTTGTTGAAGTTATTGAAGAAGTGGAAGAACGCCTTCAACGCGTCGGTAAAGCCACAGCTCCTGCAACATCAATATATGGGAATTCCGGTTCGGGATCGAATTTCAGTCCTGTTCCCGATTCTGGCGGCAGTGGTTTTGTAGCCGGTCTTTTAACCGGTGCAGTAGTTGGTGCGGCAACAGCACTCTTCCTCGCTCCGAAAAGCGGAAAAGAAATGCAAAACGTCGTCAAAGAAAAAATTGCGAGCAGTTCCTCTGGCGATAGCAGCAATGGCGGCGGAAAACTCGGTCAAGTGAAAGAAAAAGCGGCTGGCATTGCAGGCCAAGTGAAAGAAAAAGTATCCGGCGGTTCTTCTGGTGAAAGCGGAGGCGGCGGCGGAAAGCTAGGCCAACTCAAAGAAAAAGCTACAGACCTTGTAGGCCAAGCGAAAGAGCAAGCGAACAAAGTGTCTGGAAAATCGAAAGATGGGAACCAAGACAACTCAACTGATACAACGTCAACTTCCACTACCCAGACGCCTAGCACGGTAGTAACAACTGATACACTTAACACTTCAAGCACTTCCGGTACGACTGGTACTTCAGGTACTTCTGGCACTTCTGGCACTTCAGGTACTTCTGGTACGACTGGCACCTCTGGTGTTTCTGGTGCTTCAGGCGGTTCCGGCACTTCAGATACTTTAAATACTTCTGGCACTTCGGGTACTAGAGGCGGTTCTAACAAGAACAATAAATAAGCGATAAAATAGAACCCCAAATCAATTACTTTTTAAAGTAATTGATTTGGGGTTTTGAGCGGTTTAAAAACTTTTGCTAAACCGTTAAAATTTCTCGGATGTCTTCTTCAGTCAATGCTGCTAATGGTTCCACACCTGATTGAATCACTTCATCAATCAGGTTTTTCTTGCGTTCTTGAAGCTGCGTGATCTTTTCCTCAATAGTGCCTTTTGCAACCAGGCGTATGACTTGAACTTCATTTTTCTGCCCCATGCGATGCGCACGGTCAGCAGCCTGTTGCTCAATAGCCGGATTCCACCACAAGTCATAAAGAATCACCGTATCAGCACCGGTCAAGTTTAGCCCGGTCCCCCCCGCTTTCAATGAAATTAAAAACAAATTCCCTTCCCCTTCATTGAACCGGCTGCACATTTCCACCCGTTCTATAGGAGGTGTCTGGCCGTCCAAATAAAAATAAGGAACTCCTCTTTTTGCTAACTTTCCGCCGATAATCCCGAGCATTTGTGTAAATTGGGAAAATACCAATACCCGCCTTCCCGAAACTCGGCATTCTTCCAGAATGTCCATCAACTGGTCTAATTTGGCCGACCCGCCTGAATATCCTTCAACAAAAAGAGCTGGATGGCAGCATAACTGCCGAAGCCGCGTCAATCCCGCCAAAATGCGGATTCGGTTTTTTTGAAAACTGTCTTTGTTCAAATGCTTCAGGGCATCCTGCTTCAGTTCCGCCAAATAAGCCGCATACAACTTCTTTTGCTCCATCTGCAATTCAGAACGAAGAATGGTTTCGACTTTGCTTGGCAACTCTTTTAGAACATCTTGTTTCACGCGCCGCAAAATGAACGGCCGCACCCTTTTTGTGATGCGCTCTCTTCTCATCTCGCTGAAAGCCCGGCGATTTGGCAGCAATTCCGGAAACACGACGTAAAAAATCGACCAAAGTTCATCTAATGAATTTTCAATCGGCGTTCCTGTCAATGCAAAACGATATTCCGCCTGAATCGCTTTGGCTGCTTTCGCTGTTTGAGTCGCAGGATTTTTAAAAGCCTGCGCTTCATCAAAAAATACCGTATGAAAGCTTTTATTGCGGTACATAACACTATCCATACGTAACGCTGGATAAGAGGTAATAATCACATCCAGCCCTGCGCTTTGAGCAAATAGCGCCGCTCTTTTCGCTTTCTGTCCATCAATAACAGCAGCGTTGACTTCAGGAGCGAATTTTTTTAATTCATTCAGCCAGTTATAGACAAGCGATGATGGCGCGACAATCAACACAGGAGATTTCCGCACCCGGATGTCAGGAAGCACCGAGACGATGAACGCAATACTTTGAAGTGTCTTGCCAAGTCCCATATCATCCGCCAGAATTCCACCGAATTTGTATTTTGCCAGCATCTTAAACCAATTGAGCCCTGCTTTCTGGTAATCACGCAAAGTTTCCGCTAAATGTGCCGGGACATCTTGCTCTATTTGTTCCGGCTGGCTTAAGCTTTTTAGCAGTCCGGCGAACGCCTTTCCTGGTTCCATCAGCTGCCCTTCTTCCAAGGATTCAGCAAATTGCATCCCGTGGATGAGCGGCACACGAATATCATGTTCACCGAAATTTTCTTCCGTGATACCAAAATTATAGATAAAATCGCTCAGCGCCAAAAATTCCGGTGTCTCCAATGACATTAACGTACCGTTAGGGATTCGGTAATATTTCCGTTTTTCCTGAAGCGCAGCGAGTATTTTCTTGATCTCCGCTTCAGGAATTTCCTGAAGATCAAATTTAAATTCCAGCCAATCTGTTCTTTCACTGATTTCCACTTTGATTTTCGGTCCGGCATACGCTTTTGTCACTCTTAACTTCACTGCAGTTGTGGCGTAAACTTGAACAAGTTTCTCAAGAACAGGAACAGCATGATAAAGAAATTGATATTCCGCTTCTTCATCGTGCATATAATAGCCGCCGTCCGTTTGGGCAAAACCGCTCTCCTCCATTATTCTCAAGATCTGCTGCTCTTTGTCCCGCTGTCGGCGGATCCCTGGGTACTGCCTGAACCCTTCCTCTGCCTCTTCACAAGGATTGATGACAAGATGTCCGTAATGGAACTCCACTCCGGCAAGCAAGCGGTGTTTAAGCCGGTCCAAATACACCCTTGCTTGAAGAGGCGCCATCTCAAGCCGCTCTTCCACAGGATCTGTTAATTGGACGATCCCTAGCCGTTCTAATCCCGGTGTGACCGTCTCCATGAAATGATTCAATTTGTCAGCAGAAATGGCTAGCCGATTTTCTGTTCCGGCCATCATCTCCTTCAATCTCGCCAGCCGGTTCGTGTCTTCTTCGGACAACCGAATCACCGAACCGTCGGAAAATGCCATGTCGTAAGCAGGCAAAACCATTATTCCATCCAGCCCTTCAACATCCAGCCGGTAGCCACCCGTTCCCGCTTCATCGAAGCGAAAAGTTAGCGGCAGCGCTTTTGCCAGATGAAGGCCGCGAAAAATTCTTCTTCCCTGTACCACTTTGACTAATGGGACTTGCTGCAGCAACGGCAAAAGCCGCTCCCAGTCGGAGGGGGAAACCACTAGCAAGTCCGGCTCGAATTCTCCTTTGTTTTTCAATAACTGGCTTTTGATCAAAAACTGGAGTACATTATCGGTTCTCCCGTCTAAACTGCAGGTTTTCGGCGTGTAAACAAAGTCTTTCGATATTGTATAAGCTTCTCCCTGTCCGATGCGTGTCAGAAATTCTTTTACGTTTGCAATGTCCTCTAATTTTTCAATTCCGGCTTTCAGTTTTATGCCTAGAACGGCTTGGTTTTCCTCGAACGGCAGCGGGCAGCAGCTGAATTCCACTTGAACAAGCTGCCGCTTATCGAAATAAAGCCGGTTGCCCCGCGAAAATTGCTGCTCCCCAAACAAATCCATCATTTTAGCCGCAATCGGGTTTTCCCGCTGCTGCCATTCATCAATTGCCAGAAGCACCCCTGCAATGTGGTGGCAATAAGTCGCCACAAAACCGACCGGTGGGCAGCTGCAGGAGGCAAGAATTTCTCCAGTTGGAGTTTGCTTCACACTGACATGAAACTCCGTTCGGCCCTTCACTGTTCCTTTAACCAGCAATTCATCTGCCGCGTCCATAAGAATCGCCACTTTTCCTGCCAGTTGAAGGTTTAGGCCTTTCTTATAAGCGGCTGTCCCGCATAATTTTTTTATTTTTCCTTCATTTAATGAAAAATTCATCGAAAAACCCTTCCTGTTTTGCTTGCCTCTTAGGGAAACGCTTTGTTTTATCATTCATTATCTTAATAAAATTATAAAAATGAAAAATAATGTATTATTTAGGTCAATATCACCTATTATTATAATATAGTAAATTTTATTTCCATTTTTTTGTATTATTATACCTATTTCAACTTATATACGTAGACTATATAATGAAATCTAGACTTTTGATTGTGAGTCTTTCTCACTATTGTATGCTACCAAGTTTGAATGTTTTTAAGTAATATATTAGGTATCTACTTTTTAACATAATAAAACAAACACCGTTTTATATTAATAAAGGAGTTTGCTGTATGAAGCGTTTATTTTACAACCGGAAGATGAGTTTGTCGACATTGCTGACTTTTCTTGTATCAACTTCCGTTATTCTCACCCTACTGATTCTTACCTATTCATCTTATCATTCAAGCAAAGAATCGTTAGTGAATACTTACTTGTCGCTCAACTATTCAAAAGCAGAAAAGATGAGCCACTCCGTTGAATCGTTATTTGATTCAATGAGGACAAGTCTGGAAAACACGGCTGCTTTCCTCGAAAAGAACGAACAGTTAAGCGACGAAGAAATATTTGAGCAATTAGAACTTGTTAAGAACAGCAGCGGTTATTTCAATTCTCTTTCATGGATGGATGAAGAAGGTGTTGTGCGAGCCATAAGCCCAATTAGCACTGGATTAACTGGCCAAACAATATATTCAGGTATAACAAGAGAAGTTTTAGACGCTCAAAAACCTGGAATTACTGCTCCTTATGTCGGTCCCTCAAATCGCTTGATCGTTTTAATGAATCAGCCGATTTATTATAAAGACGGAAAATACAGAGGCATGATTGGCGGAACAATATATCTTCAGGAGCAAAATGTTTTAAACCAAATATTAGGGAACGATGCCATAGAAAAGAACGGCTCTTATTATTATGTCATTGGCCCTGAAGGCACCCGCTTGTTTCATCCTGAGTATCAGTTGATCGGAGAAAGTGCCACTTCAAATCCTATCGTCAAAAAACTGACAAATGGAAAAAGCGGGATGGAACTGGTCACTAATACGATGGGAATTCCTATGCTTTCAGCTTATCGCTATATGCCAGACATTGGATGGGGAATTATTCAGCAAACACCTTATACGTTTGTTGAGAACTTGCTTGAAAAGCAGCTTCAAGAGTTAATGATGCACGTATGGCTCCCGTTCCTATTGCTGCTCCTTTTTTCAATTTACATTGCCCGCAAATTAGCGGCTCCCTTTATCCATTTAGCCAACTTGGTCAATCAGCTGGCTCAAGGAAAAACAGTATCACTTCCCCTTAGGAATGCTTTAGTCGAACCACATTGGAATCGGGAAGCCGATTTGTTAACCAAAACTGTAGCTGTCGCTTTTGAAACACTTGAGAAGAACAATCGTCAGCTCACACAAACTGCAACTACAGATTCATTGACGGGGTTGCAGAACCGAAGAAAAATGGATGAGGTTTTAACAGAATGGGAAATGGAAAAACGGTCATTCTCTTTAGTAATTTTAGATATTGATCATTTCAAATCGATCAATGACACTTATGGACATCAAGCCGGGGATGAAGCATTAAAAATGCTTGCCGATACCGTTCAAACTTCCGTTCGTAAAAATGACCATTGTTTTCGATATGGAGGAGAAGAATTTGTTCTCCTACTGTCTGATACCGACCTTTCAGGAGCTTTGAAAGTAGCGGAAAAAATTCGTGGACAAATAGAAAAAGCTCCATTAATCCCTGGCAGGACCGTTACAGTATCGCTCGGCATCGCAGAGTTTCCACTGCATGCACACTCACTGCCAGAACTTTTTACAAGAGCGGATAAAGCCTTATATGCGTCGAAATCAGCGGGAAGAAACCGGATTACGGTTGCCTCTGCCTAATTTAAGCGCCAAAGAATTATTATTTGTCAAAGATAAACTTTAAGCTATCCGTGTGGAGGAACAAAATGAAAATTATAGATAACAATGAGGCAGCGTTCATCAAAAATTCGTTAACAGAAAGCCTTGAGATGGACAATTCTTTTTACAGGGAAATGTTTGATGTAATGATTCAAAATGCTTCTGTCAGCATGTATATACTGGAAAATGAGGGTTTCTCATATATCAACGATCATTTCTGCAATCTGATCGGCTATACAAGAAATGAATTGCTCAATAAAAAAATGACCATAAGCAGCTTGTTTCACCCGGATGACTTTCCTGCTGTACAAGAGCGAATCAGAAAGAAAATTGAAAACCTGGAAACTTCCTCACGGTACCGCGCAAGAGTGTACAAAAAAGATGGTGAACTGATCCATGTTGAAATTCATTCAACCAAAACAGTTCGGCTTGGAAAAACCGTTTTATTTGGCACGCTTATCGATGTAACAGGAGAAGTCGCTGCAGCTTTGAAACTTAAGGAAAGCGAAGAGCGGTTCAAATCTCTTTTCTACAATAACCCGGATGCCATATTTAAGATTGATTTGCAAGGAAACTTCATAGATGCAAATCCCGGATGTGTGGAACTGACCGGTTATTCCACTGACGAATTACTAGGTATGCCTTTCGCTCCCCTCATAGCAGAGGAGGATTTAGAAGAGGCTTTTGCTTATTTTGAAAGAGCTGCATACGGAGAAGCAAATATCCACGACATTACGCTTATCCGGAAAAATGGCAGCAGAAGAAATATAGAAATCACAAAGTTTCCGATGAAACTTGAGGGAGAAACAATAGGTGTTTATGGGATTGCAAAAGATATTACAGAAAAAGTCGAACATCAGAAACTGATGGAAGAACTTGTGTTCTTTGATTCTTTGACAAAGCTGCCGAACCGGAAACTATTTGAGGACCGCCTAATGCAAGTCTTAAAACAGACGGAAACCAATGAAAATTCCGCGGCTGTTCTTTTTCTGGATCTGGATCGCTTTAAATTCATCAACGACTCTCTCGGCCATCATTTAGGCGACGAGTTTCTAAAGACCGTTTCTAAGCGTCTAGTGGAAAGCGTCAGCAAAACCGATACCGTCAGCCGGTTCGCGGGAGACGAATTTGCAATTTTGCTGCCTAATTCAGGACAGCAAGAAGCAATTTCCCTGGCTATGTCGCTCAATAAAACCATGTCCGAGCCATTCGATATTATGGGCCATTCCTTAACGGTATCCGCGAGCATCGGAATCGCTTTTAGCGCAGGAACCGGCGAAACAGTCGACAGCTTGATCAAGAAAGCCGATACGGCGATGTACTATACGAAAAAATATGGAAAAAACAATTACACAGTCTATTCGGAAGAACTGGATCAAAAAACAGCTTATAAGCTTATCCTCGAGAGAGACTTGAAGTCGGCCATCATTAATCAAGAACTCACTTTGCATTATCAGCCCATTGTAGATTTAAAGACAGAAGAAGTGAGGGCCATGGAAGCCTTGATCCGCTGGAACCATCCAGAACTTGGCATGGTCCCTCCCGATAATTTCATTCCAATTTCCGAGGAAAGCGGGCAAATCGTGGCAATCGGTAAATGGGTATTGTATAAAGCTTGCGCGCAAAACAAAGCATGGCAAGATTTCGGGTTTCCTCCGATCAAAATTTGCGTCAATATTTCCACCATCCAATTGCAGCATCCGAATTTCGTCCAGACTGTCCAGCGGGTGCTTGAAGACACAGGACTGGAAGCGAAATGGCTTGAGCTTGAAGTGACAGAAAGCATCTTGATGGAAGAAACCAAAACATTAAAAGATAGTTTGATCCAGCTCAAAGCATTAGGCATTTCCTTATCGATCGATGATTTTGGCACTGGTTATACATCGCTTAGCTACTTGCGGCAGTTCTCATTTGACCGGGTCAAGATTGACCGCAGTTTTGTCAGCGATATTGCGGGCGACCTGAATGGCAAAGCGATCACATCTACTATCATCTCCTTGGCACACAAACTGGGCATGCAAGTGATTGCAGAAGGAATTGAAGAGGAAGTCCAATTGTCCTTCCTGAAAGAAGAGAACTGCGATGAAGGCCAAGGCTATTACTTTAGCCGTCCCTTGCCTGCAGAGTTGCACAATTTGTTTAAGGATCCCAAAAACAAGAAAATCGAAAAATAGAAACAAGGCGTTTGTGGAGTAATGAACCTGCTTCACAAACGCCTTGTCCTTTTTAATTTCACTTCTTCTAGCCAATAACAGATGTATTTTCGCTGTTATAACGGTCACTTTAGTATTTTTTCGAATGTTTCTTTATTCTTTTCCATCAGCGTGAAGTACGTTTCTCCTTGGTCTATTTCCTCCTGCGTCAAAACGCTCAAATTGTGAAGCTGAACCGCTTCAGCATCCACTTCTGACTGAATTACCTCAGTCAATCTTGAAGAAACATTTTGTTCAAATGCAATATAGCGGATATCCAGCTCCTTGGCCTGTTCAACGATGGCTACCAACTCCTTCTGAGAAGGTTCATCCTGGCTGTTCAAACCAGCAACCGGAACTTGTTCCAAGCCGTATGCGTCCGCCAAATAGCCAAATGCTGAATGCGAAACAAAGAAAGATTTTTTCGGGGCATTTTCAGCGACTTCTTGGAATGATTGATCAAGCGCCTTTAGTTCCTCAACAAGTTTTTGGTAATTCTCTTCATACTCTGAGGCATGCGCTTCATCTTGCGCTATCAATTCATTTTTAATAGATTCAGCCAAGTTTTGGCTTAATGTTGGGGAAATCCAGACATGTGGATCAATCTCCCCGTGTTCATCGGTATGTTCTTCCTCTGTTCCTTCGTTTTCATCGGCATGTTCTTCTTCTGTTCCTTCGTGTTCATGATCATGTTCTTCCTCTGTTCCTTCGTGTTCATGGTCATGTTCTTCTGTTTCCTCATGTGTATGGCCTTCTGTAAGCTCGCTTGCAGGGATGGCGTCAGCAGTCGCAACAAATTTTACCGGCTCGTTCTTCAATGTTTCTTTGGCCTTGTCGATAAAGCCTTCCAGCCCCAAACCGATATACAGAACGGTGTCAGCTTCAGCCAAAGCGATCATGTCTTTCTGTGTGGGTTCGAATGTATGTTCATTTGAACCTGCCGGATAAATCGATTGCACTTCTACCCGGTCTCCCCCAATCCGTTCTGTAAAATATGTAAGAGGGTAAACCGTCGTATATATTTCAAGTTTTGATTGTTCTGTGCTGTCTGCAGCATTTTCTTCCGTTTCTCCGCATGCGCTCAACAAAAGCAGCAGCAGAATTGGCAATAAAAGTTTTTTCATAAGTCACCTCTTGGTTAATGGTTGATGTATTAGGGTCCAGGGCATGAATAATTGAAGAAGTGTAATTGTTACGATTTAAAAACATGTAAAAAATTTTACTTGTTTTTTGTAAAGAGCAACTTGTCGAAGCTAAACATTTTGTTTCGTAAGTTCCATCTGTTCTTTATTTCGTTTGTTCCTACCTGTCGATAGCCTCAGCAAAGAACAGCTTCTTTTTAAATAGTAGCGATTACGTTTTATATCATATAACGTCTGGCTGCAAACTACAAGGTTTTACAAAAAAATATTTTAAAGGACTAATTGTTTTTCTATTAAAAAAGCAATTCCCCTTTTATCTTCAGGAAAATTGCAATTTTTTAATGATGGTGGCCAGATGTTCCTTCGCTTTTTTTCGGGCCTTGTTTTAACGCTTCCAAATCGCTACTTGAAAGTTCGCCTACGACAAATTGCTTTTGCGGACTGATAAGAGCGCCTTTATTTCCGGCGTGGACTTCGATGTAATAGAGACCTTCTTTTACAAAGTCAGCCATTACCTGATAGACTCCGCCCCCAACATCCTCAGCTTCTTGCATCGGATATCTTACCGATCCGTCTTGCTTCCAAATTTCAAAGTGAACAAAATCTGCTTCTTCCAGCTCTTTTCCTTGTTGCGTCAAGACCGCTTGAACCGTTATTTTATCGTTTGCTGAAATGGTTTCCGGCAAATTGATCTCTGCTTCAATAGGCGCTTCTTGTGTATAAAGATCCGCGGCGTCGCTTCGGACAGAACAAGCGCTCAAAAAGAGCAGGCTCGGCAATAGAATGGCAAGTACCGTGAATTTTTCCAAAGAAACCTCTCCCTTCTGACCTTATGCATTCAACCACTTTTTAACAACTGGCAACCGCTGGATTAACACCCAGTCCATCAGCCAGACAAATAGAATAGAGAGGCCAACGAGAGGAAACAGGATTCCTAATCCAATCATTAACAATAGGAACGGCTTTTTCTGGACAAGGGCAGGAGCTGCAGGAGCCCCCATCCCTTTTTGCGGCTTTCGCTTCCACCACAAATAAATGCCGCTGACTGCCACGAAAATAACACTCAAGCAAACAAACAAGCTAATAAGCTGGTTCGGCAAGCCGAATTGAGTACCTTTGTGCAAAGTGATGCCCCAAGCAACCACTTTCCCGATAATCCCGTAATTGCCGTAGCGGTAATCGGCCAAAACAGCACCTGTGTATTGATCGATATGCATTGTTGCTTCATCTTGGGCTTTCGGAGAAAAAATGGATAAGGTGTATACCCCTTCCGGCTCTTGCGGAATGAAAACTGTATAACCCGGATAAATGTTGTATTGTTCCGCCGTTTCAATCACTTTATCGAGCGACAGCGGAACCAGCCCTTGGATTTTCGATAAAGGCACATCCAAGGTTTCTGCTGCCCACGGGACTTCCGCGATATCTTTTGTTTGGGCAGCTGAAACAGGCGTGTCTCCGACCCAAACAGAAGGCGGATAACCTGCGCCGGAATTGGTGATTATAGTTTGAAAGTTGTTTCCCCAAAATCCAGACCAAGGCAAGCCCGTCAGGACTAAAAACAATAAGCCCGCCATTACCCAAAACGCGGGAACTGCGTGCAAATCCCTTCTTAAGATCTTTTTGCCTCTATTCAAACGCGGGAAAAGAACACCAGCCAAGCCTTTTTTCTTTTTAGGCATCCATAAATAAATTCCTGTAATCATTAAAACAATTGTCCAGCAAGCCACCAGCTCTACAATACGGTCGCCTATTGTCCCAGCCATTAATTCCCCATGGATTTTTTCAATTTTTTCCATGATCCGGTCGTCGTTGTTTAATGTGCCCATCGATTCACCGGTGTATGGATTGATAAAAACAGTAAATGATCCATCGTTTTCCATTATGGTGACCTCGCTGGAACGCGCTTCATCTTCTCCAGGGCGATATTGAGTAATAAGTGCCTCCGGATACAGCCGCTTCACTTCCTCTACTTGTTCAGAAGCGGAAAGTTGTTCTCCTTGGGGGGTTACTTCATAGTAATTCTGATAAATCGTTTCTTCAATTTCAGCTTTAAACAAATAAACGGATCCTGTCACAGCCAGTAAAATCAAAATCGGAGCAAAAATGATGCCCGCATAAAAATGCCATCTCCAAATGGTCTTGTACATATTGTTAGCTTTTGACGTTCCTTTTGCTGCAGGCTTGCCCTCTTTGCCTTTGTTCATTTTAAAATCTCCTTTTAATGCCATCCGACCACGCTTTACTACCCCAATTAGTATACGTTTTTTAGTTCTTTTTGTAAGTGACTATTATATGAACAGTGGCTGCTAGCTTTTCTGGGCATCTGCCTACAGCTCCACAAAAAAATCCGCAGAAGCTGTTGAAGCCTCTGCGGACGTCCGAATTTGTGTTAAAGCTGGATATCTTCCAAGCGGTTGATTGCGACTCCTGTATCGTTTCCAGCTAATGCATCATGCTTGTTAAGCTCCCCAAAATCCAGATGCGTCAATTTTTCTATTTGGGTTATTGGCACTTGATATGTCTGATAATCGCCGTAAGCGAATTCCACATTATCGATCAAGTTCCGTTGTGTTTGCAAATACGCTGTTGCGGTAAGTGTATTCTCATCTTTTTTCATAACGGCAAGTTTCCAGAATTCAGCCGGAATTTTAAATTCCTCCCGGTACAGCGGGTCGTCTTCCCGAAACACGGGACCAGTGAACACAGTCACTTTCAGGCTATGCGCTTCTGCATTCTTTAGAATATAATCTTCAAGGCCAAGCCAGGTTTTCTGATTGAAATTTTTATGTTGTGGTGCACAGTTTGTAAAATGGAACGTGTGCTCATTTGCCCGGATTGCATCCACTCCCCAATTCGGGTCCTGGCGGCGGGTCAAATGGCCACGGTCAAGATCATTCTTTTCGTACAATTCGGGCCCGCTTTGGAAGGCTTCATCAAGCCGCGGATCGAAATACCATTTGTCATTTCCGCGTTTCACATCGACCAGCTCATTGCCGTCAATATTGACTGCGGTATAGAACGCCAGTCTTCTCTTCTTGCTCATGACAATGGAAAAATGCGTATAATCCAAAACCGATTTGCCATCTTTCAGCTGTGCTCTATCGGATGCGATTTCAGCCGCCAACTCCGGCAGTGGAACGTTAAAATCCGTGCCCAGAAACGCAGGGTCATATCCCGACACGCTGCTATACCATTCTTCGCCAAGCTGCCCCACTTCCACTGGAGCTGCTGAGCCAGGCGCATTCACCCCTTGCAAAAGCGGATTCAACAAAGCGTTGGGAGCTGTATTATTCTGCTCATGCAAAAAAGCGAGAATGGAACTGATCCGTACTCCTTCGTTGGCCATCCAATCTGCGCCGTTATCCGGATCGCTAACTGCTGCATGGTGAAGCGCCACCACCACCCACTGGTCGTTGAATACAGGAGAACCAGAGGATCCGGCTTCTGTATCGCTGACGTAATGAATAAAATCAGGTGCTAAAAAGCGCACTTCGTTTTCCCTGACGGTCACCGCCTTTGGCCCGCCTTTCGGGTGCTGGATAATGGAAACAAATTCGCCTTCAAGCACTTTTCCTTTTTGGGATAAAAGCGGCAAATAGCCGAAGTCGGAAAGTTTTTTGCCGTCTGCCGCTGTTGCTTGAATGGCGACGAGTGTAAAATCGAGCGTTTCATCAGTAATGAACAGTTTGTCGGGCTCAAAATTGAAACTGCTGATTTCACGCGGCGTGAAGCTTGTATCATTTTCATAATTAAATTCAGCGGCTGCATACAAAGCTGCTTCACTCGTATCCAGTACATGATTATTCGTCAAAAGAAGTGTCGGGGATACTAAAAAACCCGTACCGTAGCCTTGGATCTGGCCATTGCGGTTTCGGATTGTAATCCGGCACACCGCCCGGCTCGCTTTAGTTCCCGCTTCCAAATAAGCGATGGGCAATAAGTCGTTTTTGTTGATGATACGCTCTATGGATAATGTGTCCTGTGCATTTATGACGCTTGAACGCACGAGCATTTTGTCCATTTCCTCCGGGCCAGTTGCCGAATGTTCTTTGCTTTCTTTTTCCAATTGCCGATACCTGTTAAGGGCTTGCTGCTCGATACTTTCCATTTTAGATGCTGCCATATGCTGCCTGCACTCCTTTACCTATAGTGGATGGGAGATCTTGGCTGCCTTTTTGAATGCCTAAGCAGCCTCCTTCTAGTCCGCATACCCTTCTATTAAGACCGATAAAACTTCTTTCACCAAATCACTATTCATCGAAAATTCTTTCTTTTCTGCGCGCAATTTTTTCTATTAACTTGTACTATAGCATAAACAATGCTTTTCCTTGTGGCACAGGGAAATAGTTCCCAGACAATATGGCACATTGAATTTTTTTAAAAAAAGCGCTTGATACACAGTTCAAGGAGGTTTTCAGATGTCCGCATTTTTTCTAGTCCTTATCTATTTGGCTTTTATCAGTCTGGGTTTGCCTGACTCAATACTAGGAGTTACTTGGCCCGTCATGCAATCGGATTTTGGAGCGCCGATTGAAACCGCCGGCCTGCTTTTTATGATGATAGCGGGAGGAACAATCGTCTCGAGTTTGGCAAGTGGAATTATACTGAAGCGTTTTGGAACGGGGAAAGTCACTTTTGTGAGTTCCTTTATGACAGCCGCAGCATTACTGGGGTTCTATTTTTCCCCATCACTCTTCTGGCTATTCCTTTGTGCGATTCCTCTTGGCCTTGGAGCGGGAGCGATTGATGCAGGGTTGAACCATTATGTCGCCGCGCATTACAAAGCGCATCATATGAGTTGGCTGCATTGCTTTTGGGGAGTAGGGGCTACCCTTGGGCCGGTTGTAATGGCTTCTTTTATTTCAGGGAATAATTCGTGGCGAAACGGCTACTTGGCGATTGCCGGCATTCAGTTTGTTCTCGTTGTTATTCTTTTCCTTGCGCTGCCTTTGTGGGATAAAGTGGCCGCTTCACCTTTGGCAGCCGAGAAAGAAGAGAAAGGCATAGAATTCGAGAGTATAAAACCGTTTCAAATCAAAGGGGTCAAACTGACGTTAGTTGCTTTTTTGTTTTATTGCGGAGCGGAGTCTGGCATTGGGCTTTGGGGAAGCAGTTTTCTTATTAATGTGAAAGACCTGTCCGTCGAAACAGCTGCCAAATGGATATCGCTCTATTTTGGCGGCATCACAATCGGAAGGTTTGTGACGGGCTTCCTGTCATTAAAGGCCAGCAACCGCGTGCTTATCCGTACAGGGCAATCAACTGCTCTTGCGGGTGCGCTCCTACTGCTGTTTCCGCTTCCAGCCAGTTTCTCGCTTATCGGATTTGTCTTGATTGGTTTGGGTTTAGCCCCAATTTTCCCGAGCATGCTGCACGAAACCCCGGCGCATTTCGGAAAAGCGCACTCGCAGTCAATCATGGGCTATCAAATGGCAGCCGCCTATACGGGCAGTTCCCTTTTGCCGCCCCTTCTCGGCTTTCTCGCCTCGCAATCCACAATCGCCATCTTCCCTTTTGTGGTCGCTTTTTTCATTTTGGCGATGTTGTTGAGTTCGGAAATGTTAAATACCTTTCTGAGAAAGAAACATGTACTAAATCCGAAAAAGAAAAAGTCGGCTGCATTCTAATCCTGGATGCGTAATTTTCTAAGCCTGTTCTCTTCCAAAGCATCCTTTTTACTGAACCAACCGGCAATCCATGCCCCAATCGATAAGTTAAAGATCATATTGAAAATCGGTGCAACTGTACCGAGTTCTCCGATGAACCTGAAAGCCAAAATCGCGGCAAGGGCTGTATTGCACAAACCTACCTGGAACAATGCGGCCCGCGCGTCTCCTTCTTCCAGCCGCAGCTTTTTTGCAATGAAATAAGCCGCACCCATGGGAAAGACAACTTGAATGAACGTTGTTCCGGCAACAAGCGGAATCAATTCCACTTCTGATGAAATTGCTTCTTTTCCGCTGCCTATAATGGTGTGGACAATCAGCAGCAGAGCTAAAGACGAACCCAATTTCGTCACGGCTTTAGAATAGTCTTTCAATCCCGCCACTCCTTGTTGCACCAGCAAGCCGAGCCCCATAGGCATGACGACGATTAAAAGAAAAGACTGGAGCAAATCAAAAAAGGACATAGACACTTGTTCACCGCCCACACCGAGCATTGCAAGCGGTGTGACGATTGGGCTGATTGCAATATCGAGCAAAGACGCAGCTACGACCAATGAGGCGTTGCCCCCCGCCAAAAAAGTGTAGACCGTGGCAGCTGTCGCACTTGGCACGGTTCCCGCCAAAATCATTCCAGCGGCGATTTCAGGCTGTGATGAAAAGAAACCATATGCCAACACAATCGAAACGGTCACTGTCAGCGTCCACTTCAAGCCCATCAACAGCATCAATTCTTTTGATTTCTTGCGTATCCCTTTGAACGCTTCCAAGTTCATTGACAACCCGGCAAAAAAGATGACAACGCCTAAAAGAATACTAGGCACCCATGAAGATACTTGCCAGTAAACGGGTGAAAAATAAGTGCTTACCGCCACAAGTAAAATAAGTAAAGGCAATTTTTCAGAGATCCATTTGATCAAAACCATATAAGATTCAATCCTTCCTGTCGGTACGCACCGGTCTATCGACTTTCAGCACCTATCGTTTAGCCATCATTATACGGCAAATTAGTTTAATAATTCAGTTATTTTTTATTTCTTTTAATTTTTCTGTTTTGTCTGGAACTGCAACAGATTTAACTATGAATAAGAATGGTGAAGGAATGTTATTGAAATAAGCTGTCTGTTTGAGAGAGGCGGAAAGAACTTGCCACGAAAAATTTTTTGCTTAGTAACTATTTTATTTATGGGCTTCTTTGTTTCTGCATGCGGTAAAAGTACAGGAGTTAACGGAGAATACCCATACGGGCATTATGAAGATGATAAAATGATAGGAATAGTATGGGAAGTTAATGAAAACAAAAACAACATTGTGGTTGATATTTCTGAATGGGAAAAGCGGGATAGACAGCCTGATTTGACAGACGAAGGCTATTCTTATACTGCTAATTTTTCAAAAGAAACCCGAATAATACACGAAGATGGAACTGAAGCCTTCATCGCTGATATAAAAAAGGGGCAAAAAGTGTTAGTCAGCCCGCCAAGAGGAACTTTTTTTGAAGGCCATTCAGATAAAATCATTTTATTGGAGATGTCCTACGAGGAAAAATATTCACAATTTCTATCGCACATCGATGGTTATAATATTGTAGTAATGTACGAACATGGAGAAAATCTGCCTATGGAGATGCAAGATTCCATGTACAGCAATGTATTAAACATACTGGAAGGCACAGAGCACAGCGCCGTAGCGGGATGGATAGAGTACAATGAAGATTACGTTGCAGATTACAAAAAAGAATTAGGGATTGAACAGTTTCCAGCAATTCTTGTATATAACCAGAAAGAACTTTTATTCAAAGCTTATAAAGTGGATGATTTATATGATTTCTTTATAAATTTGAGTGAATAATACTGTATGGGTTCTTTTATTTCGAGAAATACTGCCGGAAAATTTAGCAGAAAAAGCAAAGGGCTCTGTATCAGGCATTGCGATTTAGCATGCAGTTCCATTTCAGAGTTGAAGTTTTGCGATGGGCAGCGAAACCAGTGATAAAAAAAACACCTCCGCCGTAGACGTTCCAAATTTCCGGAATCCGCTACGAAATGAGGTGTTTTTTAAGTTTGTATTCCAAAAAGAACCCTTTATTTTTTTACGTGGTTCTTTTATTCGGCAATGCAATCCCAGCAATTTTCTATTTGGCTTTGTCGTAAGAAGGTTCCGATAAGGTCTGGCTCCAATCCACAATTTCCTGCCCTTCTAGAAAACGTTCAGTATCCATCGCTGCCATGCAGCCGGACCCTGCAGCGGTGACGGCTTGGCGGTATTTCTTGTCCTGCACATCGCCGCAAGCAAAGATGCCCGGGATGTTCGTTTCTGTTGTGCCCGGCGTCACCTGAATATAGCCGGTTTCGTCCGTATCAATCTGGCCATTCAGGAATGCGGTGTTTGGAGTATGGCCGATGGCAACGAAAATACCATCTGCTTCAATTACTTCCAGTTCCCCCGTTTCCCCATTCCGTACTTTGAGCCCGCTCACCTTTTGTCCATCATTGAGCACTTCAACCGGCGTATTGTTCAATTGCCAAGAAATTTTCTCGTTTTGGCGGGCGCGGTCCTGCATGATTTTCGATGCGCGCAGCTCACTCCGGCGATGCACTACGACGACTTCTGAAGCAAATCGGGTTAAGAAGCTTGCTTCTTCCATGGCTGAGTCGCCGCCGCCTACCACAATGATTTTTTTCCCGCGGTAGAAAAAGCCGTCACATGTTGCACATGTACTGACGCCTGTTCCGATACTTTCGAGCTCTCCTGGAATCTGAAGCAGTTTTGCTGATGCACCGGTAGACAAGATCAAGGCTTCTGTTTGAATTTCGCCTAAACCGCCGACTTGCAGTTTGAATGGCCGTTGCGACGTGTCGACAGCTGTCGCCCAGCCGCTTTTGAAAACTGCCCCGAAGCGTTCTGCCTGTTTGCGCATGTTGTCCATCAATTCCGGTCCCATAATGCCATCTACAAAACCGGGGAAATTTTCGATTTCAGTGGTCAGCGTCAATTGTCCCCCTGGCTGGTCTCCTTCGATGACCAAAGGGTTCATATTCGCTCTGGCCAAATAGATTGCCGCCGTGAGGCCAGCCGGGCCTGTCCCAAGAATCACTACTTTATGCATAATCGGCACCTCCAACTTAGAATGAATGTTCAACTCATTACAGTTCATTTATTCTTCCAACTTGCAAGATTCCACTGGCTTTTGCACTCTAGATTCTTTATAAATACCCGAGTTTCCCTTTGCTCAACCCAATTTCTATTTCAGCAGCTTTATCAGTTCCCGGTCTCCGCGAATTGTTTGATGCGGGAGCCGATTGCATCGCGGACATTTTGAAAAACCGTCCATTTCTCTTCTTCCGTTCCTTCCGCTTTTGCCGGATCTGGGAATCCCCAGTGCTCTCGTCTGACATGCGGCGGTGTCATTGGGCATTTATCCGCCGCATCCCCGCATAACGTTACAACAAAATCAGCATTGTTTAAGATGTCGTTGTCAATGATATCCGATGTTTGATTTGAAATATCGATTTCAACTTCGTTCATCGCTTTTACCGCATTGGGGTTTAAGCCATGTGCTTCAATTCCCGCACTCAGCACTTGCCACTCATCTCCAAGAATTTCTTTCCCCCATCCTTCAGCCATTTGGCTCCGGCATGAGTTTCCAGTGCAAAGAAAATACAAAGTTTTTTTCGCCATTATATATAACTCCTTTTCAATTTAAAGTAATTTTTTCTTCAACCGCAGCTGACCCTAAGCCCTTGTTTTTCTAGTTCTGCAATCCGTTCCTCTTGGCTTGGGACGAGTTCAAGAATCTTCATCACAAGCCCGTGCATGTCGCTTCCCTTGTTCAATGAATAAAAGATCCACTGTCCTTTGCGGTTCTCTTTCACGAGCCCGACGTCCCGAAGTTTACGGAGGTGTTGGCTGATGGCCGACTGGCTAATACCAAAAATCGCCACAAACTCGCAAACGCAGCACTCGTTTTTTTCCAAAAGCTTCATCATCGCCAAGCGAGTCTTGTCTCCTAATAATTTTAAGACCATGCTTGCCTTTTCAATTTCCACTTCCATAGTCTCACCCCACTAGCGCTGGATTGTTCCGCCATCTCCACAACAGCATATCAGCATATGCTTATATATACAATTAGTTAATCAGATTAGTGCCCGCTCATAAAAGACGAACCAAGAGATTTAACTCAGCCCAAAGTAAAACAGGGCATTCGCCAATGCGTCGAAACGCTTAACGGATGCCCTTATCTATTTTTGCAATGAATAGGAAACACAATTCCAATGTTTTGCCCCCGGTTTTCTTTCGCCTCTCCATCCTTTTTTCTGTAATTCCTTCGCTATCATCATATTAAAAAATCCATGGCCAATCAGTGCTACGGTTTTGGATTCACCGGAATAATCGATTAGTCGCTGTGCCGCCTTTTTTGCCCGTAATTTTGCTTCACTTAAAGATTCGCATTTAGTGGAATACCCGCCAAACCACAATAGCCTCAATAAGACCGCCCAAAAACCCGGACTCAGTCTAATATTAAATGCCCTAATCGCACCGATAGGCAACTCGGTTTCCCGAAACAGGGGATCGGCAATCACCGCCTTTTGGGGATTTAATAATTTTGCCGATTCTACGGATCTTTTTAAATCACTTGTGATGATAATGTCTGCTGCTGTTACCTTTTGAAAGGTCTCTGCAGGGCAAAAAGGTTCTTCAGAAATCCCATGCAAATCGTAATTCCTGATCCACTGTTCAAATTCCTTAAGATTCACTTTACCGTTATGAATAAATTGTGATTTTCCGTGCCTAATCAACGATATTTCCATAACCTTCTCCTTAGCTCCACTGATTTGTATTTACCAATAATGCCGTTTAACCCAAGGTCCAGACGTCTTGCCTTAAGTATACCCTTCCATAAAACTGGCACAATTCTATATTTGTTTAAATTTTTAAACAATTTCGGGTTCCGTAATGATAAACTAGAAAAAACCCATACAAATAGAGCGGGAGGAAAAAACGATGACTCAAAAAACAATGGCTCCGTACGGCAGCTGGAAATCTGTGATATCGGCAGATTTAATAACAAAAGATACTGCCGGCATTGAACATGTACTGCTGAATGGCCAAGATCTTTACTGGATAGAAGCACTGCCTTCGCAAGCAGGGCGCAACACCGTAGTCAAACACTCTTCAGATGGCAGCCCGATCGAACTCACTCCAGCACCTTTCAACGTGCGGACCCGTGTACATGAGTATGGCGGAGCTCCTTTTTTAGTTCATGGCTCCAGTTTGTATTTTTCCAATTTCGAAGACAACTTGCTTTATGTGCAAACTGAAAATCAGGCGATTAAACCAATTACTGCAGATTCCAACTACCGATACGCCGATGCAGCAAGTGATTCTTTACGCAGCCGTTTGTATTGGGTGCGTGAAGACCATAGCGAATCGGCAATTTTTGCCGAAACGGCTATCGTTGCAATGGACTTGGATGGCAGCAACGAGAAAGTCATCATTTCAGGCAACGATTTCTACTCCAATCCACGTATCAGTCCCGATTCCAAGCAATTGGCTTATGTGACTTGGAACCATCCGAATATGCCCTGGGATGAAACCGAGCTTTGGGTTGCAGATTTGAACGGCGATGGCTCCGTTTCCAACGCCAAGCGGGTTGCCGGTGGACCGAAGGAATCCATTATTCAGCCGGTCTGGTCGCCGGGCGGCGTGCTCTATTTTCTATCCGACCAGTCAGGCTGGTGGAACATTATGCGCCAAAAGGGCAACGATGTTGAAGCGGTCTGCCCGATGGAAGCAGAGTTCGGTTCGCCAAGTTGGATATTCGGCAGGTCTGATTATGCCTTTATCGACGAAACGAATATAGCCGCCGCTTACACCCAAAACGGGTCGCGGCGGCTTGCAAAAATTGATGCGCAAACCGGGGACATTGCGCCTTTTGAAGTTCGTTTCAACTCTTTTTCTTTTATCCAGTCAAACGGTACGGAGCTCGCTTTTATCGCGGCTTCGCCAACGGAGTTCCCGCGTGTGATCCGAATGGATCCAGAAGGAATCCGTATCAAAGAAATCAAGGCTTCGTCCGGTTTGGCCCTTGATGCTGAGTACTTATCCATCCCTGAATCGATTGAATACCCGACAGAAGGCGGGAAAACCGCGCATGCCATTTACTACCGGCCGAAAAATCCGGACTACGTGGCTCCAGCCGATGAAAAACCGCCTTTATTGGTGCATGTCCACGGAGGCCCGACCAGTTCCTCCCCTTCGACACTCAATCTTGCTCTCCAATATTGGACCAGCCGCGGCTTTGCGGTGGTGGATGTAAATTACGGCGGATCCACCGGTTATGGCCGCGAGTACCGCGAACGGCTAAAAGGCAATTGGGGTATTGTGGATGTGCAGGATTGTGCCAATGCAGTGAGGTACCTTGTTGAACGCGGGGAAGTTGACAGCAGCCGGGTCGCGATCGCCGGCGGCAGCGCCGGCGGATATACGACACTCGCCTCTCTTGTCTTTACCGATGTCTACACTGCGGGAGCAAGCCATTTCGGATTGAGCGAGCTGGAGATTTTCGCCCAGGAAACGCATAAATTCGAATCGAGGTATATGGACGGACTGCTTGGCCCATATCCGGAAGCAAAAGATGTCTATTATGAACGCTCGCCTATTCACTTTAGCGGCCAATTGTCCTGCCCGGTCATTTTCTTTCAAGGGACCGATGACAAGATCGTCCCGCCAAACCAAGCGGAATTGATGGTGGAAGCGCTAAAAGCGAAGGGCTTGCCGGTAGCTTATATATCATTTGAAGGCGAAGGCCATGGTTTCCGGATGGCCCAAAACATCAAACGTTCCCTTGATGCAGAATTTTTCTTTTACAGCAAAGTCTTCGGGTTCACGCCTGCCGATGAGATTGAGCCTGTACCGATTGACAACCTTGAATAACAGTAAAAGAAAGCTATGACAGTGTTGTCATAGCTTTCTTTTTTTCTATCAAATACTACTGAGTTTTCACTGCCAAGATATTCGATTTTAGGTATCGGTAGACACCGTCTTCATCGCATGTGAATTCCGTTACGTCATCTGTAATCGCCTTTATGTGGTCTGGCGCATTTTTCATGGCTACCGCATAACTGACATATTGGAACATTTTCACGTCGTTATCGCTGTCGCCAATTGCCAAGGTCTTACAACCCGTTAATCCGAAATGATCGAGCATCTGTTCAATGCCGCTGGCTTTACTGACATTTGCGACCATCACTTCTGCATTGTGCGGTGAAGAAGGCGTCATCGTGAAAGCCATCTCTTTTTGGAGCTGCTTAAGCTCTATTTTCCAGTTGTTGATGTGTTCCCTTGATCTTGCAAAGAAATAAAATTTCGAAAAATGAGTGCCTGTGATCGTTTCTTTCCACGCAATTTCTTCATTGATGGCTTTTTTGCGGGAAATCCATTCATTGATTTCAACGCCTTCAGGCTGGGGATCCCTGACTTCAGCTTCCACATACTCCCTGTCTTGCTGCAGCACCATTCGAGGTTCGTTGTATGGAAACAGCTCGTAATAGACTTTGTTCTTCCGCGCCCGTTCAATGATGGTATCCACCAGCTCACGCGACAGCGAATGCTCGAACACCGCTTCTTCTTCAACATATCCAGACATGCCGTTGGCAGTGATGATTCCATCTACCGCGAAGCCTTCCGGAAGCATTTCCTTCAATTCTACCGACGATCTTCCGGTTGCGATAAAAACAAAAATGCCTTCGCTCCGGAGCTCATCAATGATCGTTTTCGTATTCATGCTTACTTTGTTGTGATGGTTTAAAAGAGTGCCGTCCATATCCAAAAAAATAGCTTTCGGTTTTATTGCCAATGCGCTTCCTCCTAGTTTTGCAGTTGATATATATTTAGCTAGTATACGCTTAGCCATTTCCAAACTCAACGATGCTCCATCAAACCAAAATGCCAGAATAAGAATATGGTGAATTAAATGCCTATATTGAATATAATGAAGAATGAAGAAGTATCCGTAACCACGTATACTAACGAATAAAGATCTGTTTGAGCATGCCAGTCACGCAACCTATGGCCTGCTGGCGGATGGAGGCTGAAATGAAACAGATATTGACTATAAAAAAAGTGCTGAACAACAACGTAGTTATCGCTCAGCATGATATATATAAAGAAGTTGTCTTGATCGGCAATGGCCTTGGCTTCAACCGGACAAAAGGCGAACCTATCTCATTTGATAAAGCGGATAAAACGTTCCTGCTGAAGGACGAAAAAGAAAAAGAACAGTATGTCAACTTGATCCCCCATATTGAAGAAAATTTAATCGGCTTTACCCATGAATTGCTCTTGTTTATCGAAAAAGAAATGGGCAAGGAACTCAACGAGCATATCCATGTCGCATTGACCGACCATCTCGCCTTCGCAATCAATCGGGCAAAAAAAGATATGCATTTTTCCAATCCATTTCTATACGAAATTGAAGCGCTGTATCCAAAAGAATATGGTGTGGCAAAAGCAGTAGTGAAACGTGTGGAAGAACAAATGAATATTGTCTTTCCAGAAGGTGAAATCGGTTTTATCGCACTTCATATCCACAGCGCCGTAACAGACAAATCGTTGCGCGACATCAACCGGTACAACCTTCTTATTTCACAGCTTGTTGAACTTATCGAGGCCAATCTCAGCCTTCAGTTGAAAAGAGACGATGTGGATTATCACCGGCTCATTCAGCATCTCCACCGGGCAATCGACCGGGCACACCAAGGCCAGCCACTGGGTGAGGAGAATAAATTAGAAGAGGTATTGAAAAAAGAATACCCTGTATGCTATAATCTTGCCTGGAAACTAATTAAAGTCATGCAAAACCAATTGAATAAGCCGGTCGATGAAGCTGAAGTATTGTACTTAACGATTCATCTTCAACGCTTGCTTCATAAATCCTAAATCAACCATACGTGTTACTGATTCGATCAGGCATGAGTATGAAAAGATGTACAGGTTGCTTAAAGGGGGACGTCTCCCCTTTTTCAACCTATCTCTTTTCTGCTCATGCCTTTTTATTGTGATGAAATGGCTTTAATTGGGTTTGCAGCTTTTATTTTTCAATAAGGAGGAATTTTTCATGTCTACTAAATCTGCAAAGTCCAGCAACCTGTTCGGCACGATGCAAAAGGTCGGTAAAGCATTAATGCTTCCGGTCGCGCTCTTGCCTGCAGCAGGTATTTTGCTGGCTTTCGGAACGAGCTTTGCACAAGACTCGTTCTTAGAAGCGGTGCCATTCTTCGGCGCTGACTGGATTCAAAAATTATTGTTTGTCATGGCGGAAGCCGGCGGAGTCGTATTTGATAACCTGCCATTGCTATTCGCAGTTGGAGTTGCCATTGGCCTTGCCGGCGGCGATGGAGTGGCGGGTCTAGCAGCCATTATCGGTTACTTGATCATGAACGTCACAATGAAAGCATTCGGCGACATCACTGCCGAAATGACCACTGATCCTAAATACGCCGAGGTGCTTGGTATTCCAACACTTCAAACAGGCGTTTTTGGCGGTATCATCGTCGGTGTGTTAGCCGCTTTCATGTATAACAGGTTCTTCAACATTAAATTGCCTCAATTCCTTGGATTCTTTGCAGGCAAACGTTTCGTACCTATCGTTACCGCTTTTTCGGCGGTGTTCCTCGGTATTGTCATGTTCATGGTTTGGCCATTCGCCCAAAACGGATTGAATGCGCTGTCGCATTTCATGCTAGAAACGAACCGGACACTTGCCGCTTTTGTCTTCGGGACAATTGAACGTTCATTGATCCCATTCGGTTTGCATCATATTTTCTATTCACCGTTTTGGTTTGAATTCGGTTCATACACAAACGCGGCTGGCGAAATCATCCGCGGCGACCAGCGGATCTTCTTCGCCCAGCTGCAGGACGGCGTCGATTTCACAGCCGGTACATTCATGGCTGGTAAGTTCCCGTTCATGATGTTCGGCCTTCCAGCGGCTGCGCTTGCTATTTACCACTGCGCACGTCCTGAGAAAAAGAAAGTTGTCGGCGGAATCATGGCTTCAGCCGCTTTGACTTCTTTCCTGACAGGAATCACAGAACCACTTGAATTTTCTTTCTTGTTTGTTGCACCGGTTCTTTTCGGTATCCACGCTGTTTTTGCTGGATTATCGTTCATGATCATGCAAATTCTTAATGTTAAAATTGGTATGACTTTCTCAGGCGGACTTATCGACTTCTTGCTCTTTGGCGTTATGCCAGGAAGAACCGATTGGTGGTGGGTCCTTATCGTAGGGGCTTTCTTCTCAGTCATTTACTATTTCGGTTTCCGCTTTGCTATTAAAAAATTCAACTTGATGACACCTGGGCGTGAAGAAGATACAGAAGAAGATGAAGACGGCGAAGAAGTCGGCGATCTTCCATATGAAATTCTTGCTGCGATGGGCGGCCAGGAAAACATCACGCACCTTGATGCTTGTATCACCCGCTTGCGCGTCAGCGTAGAAGACAAAAACAATGTAGACAAAAACAGACTGAAAAAGCTTGGCGCTTCCGGTGTCATGGAAGTCGGCAACAACATCCAGGCAATCTTCGGGCCAGTTTCAGACAGCCTGCGCGGACAAATGCAAGATATTATCAATGGCAAAAGACCACGTCCACAAGCTGCAGCTCCAAAAGCGGCAAAACAGGAAGAGAACGTTGCGGTAAGCAAGGCTGCATTGGAATTCAGCAGCCCGCTTACGGGAGAAATTTTGCCGATTACTGAAACTCCTGACCAAGTATTTTCCGGCAAAATGATTGGCGATGGCTTTGCAATCCGCCCAACAGACGGAAAAGTCGTTTCACCAGTCAACGGAAAAGTTGTCACTGTGTTCCCGACAAAACATGCAATCGGAATCGCAGCAGACAATGGTACAGAAATCTTGATCCACATCGGAATCGATACAGTCCACTTGAAAGGCGAAGGCTTTACATCGCATATCGAACAAGGCGATCTTGTTGAACAAGGCCAGCTATTGATGGAAGTTGATTTGGATTATATTGAAAAAAATGCAGCCTCTATCGTAACACCAGTTGTCTTTACGAACCTGGAAGAAGGCCAAACTATTGAACTCAAAAAATCTGGCAATGTAACTGCCAACGACCAAAACATTATCTCAATTACTCCTGCGAAAACAGGTACAGTGAGCTAATCTTCACCTCTTAAAGCCCGGATGCTTGCGAAATTGCTTCGCTAGCATCCGGGCTTTTCTTAACTTGAATTAAATATCATAGAGACTGGGAGGATGATAAAGTTGAAACTGCTTACGCTGAACTGCCATGCTTGGTTAGAGGACGATCAACTCGAAAAGATCACTCACTTGGCTCAAGCCATTAAAGAAAAAGATTATGATGTGATTGCATTGCAGGAAGTCAATCAATCCATCAAAGAGCAACGGATCACCGAAAATCTTACACAAGATAATTTCGCCGTCGTCTTATTGCGCCAGTTGGAAAAAATCGGTATGAAAAGCTATTCGCTTGTATGGGATTTCTCTCATTTCACCTATGGAAAATTTGAAGAAGGTTTGGCTATCTTAACAAAGCATCGCGTAATAGAAGAACACTCCTTCTTCGTCAGTAAAGACACCGATCCGGATGTATGGAAAACCCGTAAAATTGTCGGAGCAAAAATTGATTATAACGGCACCCCAATCTCTTTCTACTCTTGCCATACAGGATGGTGGCACGATGTGGAAGAACCTTTCAAACATCAAGCAGATGTTCTGCTCGAGCAAGTAAACAAGGAAGAGTTGTTCTTTCTTTTAGGTGATTTTAACAACAACGCTTTTTTGACAGGAGAAGGCTATGACTATTTGATGGCCCAAGGGCTTTATGACACCTACTCCCTTGCCAAGGACAAAGATGAAGGCATTACCGTCAAAGGAAAGATTACAGGCTGGAACAACAACAAAGAAGATTTGCGCATTGACCTAATCCTAATGAGCAAATCGCTTCCGGTCATTTCTTCAAAAGTCATTTTCAACAACGCCAACAAACCCATCGTCTCTGACCACTTCGGTGTTGAAGTTGAAATTGAAGCATAAGAAAAAGACCCTCTCTTACAAGAAGAGGGTCTTTCAGACTGTAGACAAAGTCTATGATTAAAGAATAGAGGTACATAAAACCAACCGGTCCGGCCACTTCGCTTTCCGTGGGCTTGGTTTCAGCCTCCTCGCCACTGGAAAAACGGTTGCTCCTGCATCGCTGCGCTAGCTTCGTCGCAAAGACTTGGCCTCACTGCCTTCGGCCAATGTCTTGTCTGCGGGGTCTTCCGCTCAAGTCGCTGCGCTGCTCCCACAGGAGTCTGCGTGGCCGGTCCGGTTGGGTGTCTTTCTTGAATCCAGGCGACTCCCTCCACCCCAAGTGTCTGGATGGAGGAAAAGATGGCGCAAGGCACCGGGTATTCACTTCTTGCATAGGCACCGGAGCGCAAGCCGGCGGAAAACCACCTGCTCCTGCATCGCTGCGCTGCTTCGTCGCAAAGGCATTGCCCGAACAGCCTTCGTGCAATGCCTTTCCTGCGGAAAAGCGAAGTGCCGAAATCCACTCGGGACGCCAGGACCGAGTCCGTTCGGCGCGAGCCCGCGGAAAGCGTCCGGCTGAAGCAGAGGTGCCGGTCGCTTTCCGGTAAAATGTGTATCTTTATTCCGTTAAAAAGTTAATTATTCTTTTGTCTACAAGTTTAAAGACCCTCTCTTACAAGAAGGGGGTCTTTTTCTTATGCCAGTGTCGCTTTATTGAAGCAGTTTCACGACTTTCCTGGAGATTTCATGTGTGTTGATGGCTGATTCCACTTGCTTGTTGTTTACGCACTTGATGAATTCTTCCAGCTCGTAATACATTGTATCGAATTCATGTGGCACTGAAAGGTCTTCTGTCTGTCCGTCTCTATACTTGATTACGATATTCTTTGGATCACTGATCCGGTCAATTTCAATGACACCATTCTCGCCTTGGATTTCACTCGGCAAATAGGAATCGGATATTTTCGAATACATGATGACCGCTTCCACCCCATCGTAATCAAAAATCATGCTGCCTTGGCCGTCCGCCCCCGTAGACAACAAATATGTATTTTTCAGGACCGCTTCCGGCTCGCCTGCCAAGTGGACGATAGGCGCGATGCAGTAAACCCCTAAGTCCATCTTTGCGCCGTTCCCAAGTTCAGGCTTGAAAGCATTCTCTACAATGCCTTCTTTGTATTTATCGTACCGGGAAGAATACTGGTTATAATGGAAAACAAAACGGCGTAGCTGCCCAATTTTATTCAAATTCTTTTTCAAATTAAGGAAAGACGGCGTCACCGTTGACTTCATCGCCTCCATATACGTCACTTCATGTTTCTTTGAAGCTGCGATCACCTGGTCCATTTCGTCGACGGTAACAACTGCCGGCTTTTCGCAGAGAACATGGATGCCATGCTCTATTGCGAGTAAGCTATGTTCCACGTGGAACGAATTTGGTGATGCAATGTATACAGCGTCGACGGTTCCGCTTTGGAACATTTCCGCCATATCGGTATATACGTTTTTGACTTGATACTTTTCCGCAAACTCTCTGCCTTTTTGCTCAGTTCTGGAAAAAACAGCCCCGATGCTAAAATCAGGATGCGCTTTTGCCGCTTTGATAAACCGATCGGTGATCCAATTTGTTCCGATAATTCCAAATCTCATAATGCTCCCTCTTTTCATTCCACTAATTTTAAATTCTCTACCTCTGTAACCTACCCCAACTTTACTTCCAACGCAAGGTTGCTTTCATTTACGTCCTGTAACTCTGCATAACAAAAAACACCTTGCCCAAAGGCAAGGTGTTCCCGATAATTTGCGGCGTTCCAAGCCACGCTCCACAACGTGTTCCTAAAAGGAATGCTTGTCCGTCTTACGCAAACGAGCTCATCGCGTCTCTAACAATAAATCATATTAAAAAAAGTGTCAATGTTTTCAACTCAAGCATAGATGAATGATGCGTTTCTGCCGGCAATAGTGAATGATTGGTTAAGAGGCATAAAGTTATGTATAATTTCATAGTAACTTTACATACAAGAATATAGGAATGATGGTTCACTATGCAGGCATGCCAAAAATCTTTCCTTTACAGTTATTAGCTGAACCAACAGCTTATTCTTGAATAACCGTTTACAAATAGATTGGGACAAAGCCAGATTAAAGCGCGTATCTTCTCTGACTTTCTTTAATTTTCCTTAGTCCAATACAACATTAGGACACGATTGGAGTTGTTTTGATTGAAAACCTTAAGCTATCCCACCCAACTTTCGCTTTTTGAAGCAATGTTGGATGGAAGCCGCGTAGCGACTTCTGTAACAGACCCTGAATTACAGGATAACCCTTTGATTTATACGAATCGGACGTTTGAGGCGTTGACGGGTTATTCCCGAGAAGAAGTTCTAGGGCGCAATTGCCGGTTTTTACAAGGGAAAGACACAGACCCAATGGTCATTAAAGAAATCAAGAGAGCCATTGAAATACGGAAAAGTGTGACGGTTACACTCAAGAATTATCGGAAAGATGGCAGCCCTTTTTGGAATCGCTTAAACATCGAACCAGTGACTGTCGAAGACCGCTTGTATTTTATCGGAACACAAACCGATGTATCGACGGAATATCTTCACCGTCAAGTATTGGCTGAAAAAGATGAAGAGATTAACCGGCTTTTACTGCCTATTTTATCAATCAGCGAAACTATGGGAGCTGTTACGCTGGTAGGGGAAATGACTAGAGAGCGTTTTGAAGTATTGACATCCAAGCTGAGCGAATACGTTCAGAAAAATCGTTCCCGGCATATTATTATTGATATTTCCGGAGTGTTTTGGGAACAAGGCTACTTCTCCAGCCGGTTACTGATGATTCAAGGTGTACTTCGACTGATGGGCACCAAGCTTTATGTTACAGGAATCTCGCCAAAAGCCGCGATTGAAATTGCGGAAATGCGTGAACCTACTAAAGCACTGTTAACGTTCGCTACCGTTCAAAGCGCAATTGAATTTTCTCAGCGTTAATTCGTGTGCTGATAATAAGCAAGATAAAAAAGCTGAATCTCGAACGGGACTGTTTTAAAAATCCCATTCGAGATTCAGCTTTTTGTCCTTACATTGAAAGAACTGAGATTTGGATTACTTTGCTAAAACGTCCTGGTATTCCGGATGCACTTGAAATTGCTTTTTAGCGAAAGGACAAAGCGGGACAATCATCAACTTCTCTTCCCTTGCAAATTCGATCACTCTTTTCACCAATGCTTCCCCCACTCCTTGTCCACGCAATTTTTGGGCTACATGGGTATGATCCACAATGATCCGGCTAAGGCCTGTCGGAACATAATGGACTTCTGCTTCTGTCTCAACCTCGTTATCTCCTATATAAAATTTGTTTTCTCCTGTTTTTATGTCCATCACTTGCTCCCCTCTCCTTTGCATATTGAACTTTTGTCGCAGAATGGCTGATTATGCGAGTGTCCGCATCCGCATAATATAGCGCGGTAAGTTTTCAGCTCGCCTTCTTCGTGGCTAATCCGCAGGTCTCCCCTAACCAACAATTGCTGCGAAGAAGTTGGCGTTATTACCGTTGGCGCATCCGGCAATTCGTTTGGCCGCTGGTCTTTCCTCAGATATTGCAGCGCGCCGCTTGGACAACGCGCAATCACTTCTGCAACCGCATCCGCTCCCCCTTGATCCGGAATAATCCATGGCCGCCGTTTTGTATCAAATACTTGAGGATGCCCTTTTACACATTCAGCCGCATGGATGCATAAGGCTGGCGTGAAAGAGACATTTATCTCCTCTCCCGTGTACACTTTCGGAACCCATTTCACAATCTCAGCTCCCTTCCTTCGATTAATATACACACCTGCCCTAACTTCTGGTGTACTCTCCTTCTAGCAGCTTTTTCTCTTCTAACGGCATTCGACGTTCGATACACTTCTCCTGCCCCTTATTTTCTTGGATATTAATAAAATCAACTTCCAGCAATTTAATAAAGCCGCTCTAGAGGCGGCTTTGAATTATACTTGCGTTTGTTCTTTTGTTCCACACAAGCAATTTTCTTTTTTTCAGGTTATCAAATAGTAATTCTAATATCGGCATCGCCCATTTAATAGAATAAAATTCCACCTAACCTGTTAATTTTTTCTTTATTTTATTTACATAGTTTTACATAAAGTTTTCCGTAAATTCATATTCATGAAATGTTCATGCTCTATTATAAATATCAGCAAGACAAATCGTACATATATTAGAGGAGGAACATATTAATGACTAGCAATTTCAAAAAGAAAGCAGTTGGCGTTTCAATAGCTGCCGCTGTAGCCCTTTCTTCTTTAGGTTTCGCAACAACCGGCCCAGCTATTGAAGCAAAGAACAAGAAAAACGAGCCGACTAATGTCATTATGATGGTGATGGACGGAACTAGTGCCGGCGCCACCAACCTGGCAAAATGGTATAAAGGCGGAGACCTTACATTGGATAGCATGCTTGTCGGAGGTATGCATACACATTCTGCAGAATCTGCAATTACCGATTCCGCCCCAGCTGCAACTGCTTTAGCGACTGGCAACAAATCGAATGATAAAGTCGTCGGACTTCTTCCTAAAGTTGTAACTTCTCCGGGTGTCGATCCGGTTGCTCCAGAAGATGTTTACAAACCGGTTGCCAACGTATTAGAAGGCGCGGAATTACAAGGAAAATCTACAGGCATCATTTCTACTTCAGAGATTCAGCACGCAACGCCTGCAGGCTTCTCTTCCCACGCTACTCACCGCACTAACTATCAGGATATTGCTGAGCAGCAAGTTTACCAAGGGATTGAAGTTGTACTTGGAGGAGGAAAAGAGTCCCTAGAGCCAGGAACAACTAAAAATGCACGTGTAGACGGTGAAAATCTAGTAGATGTAATCAATGAAAACGGCTATGACTTTGTTGAATCAAGAGACGAGCTTTTGAATTCAGACTCAGACAAGCTATGGGGATCATTTGCACCTTCAGCACTTGCCTACGATTTTGACCGCGAAGCAACAGCGAATGACCAGCCTTCTCTTGCTGACATGACGAAAAAAGGAATTGAAACCCTGTCAAAAGATGAAGACGGATTCTTCCTGTTTGTCGAAGGAAGCAAAGTGGACTGGGCAGCACATGCGAACGATACTATCGGGATCATAAGCGAAGTATTGGCTTTTGACGCTGCAGTAAAAGAAGCGGTTGAATTTGCGAAGAAAGATGGCAACACAATGGTTATCGCGGTCAGCGACCACGGAAACAGCGGAATCACGATGGGGAACCAAAATACAAACTCAAGCTATCCTGAAACTCCGGTTTCAGATTATATCGAGCCTTTGAAGAAAGCGTCGATGACAATTGAAGGCGCTTTGAAGACATTAAAATCTGACCGCTCTAACATTGAAGAAGCAGCAGCACTTTACGGTTTGGATAACTTGACTGAAGACGAAGTAAACAAATTAAAAGCATCGAAAAACGTGCAATCAGATATGGTTAAAATGCTCGCACAACGTGCGAACATTGGCTATACAACTGGCGGACACACTGGCGAAGACGTCTTCTTGTATGCTTATGGCCCTTCTAAGCCATTTGGTTTGGTAGACAATACCGACATTGCTAAAACAATGGCAGAATTCATGGACTTTGATCTTGAAAAAACTTCTGACAAATTGTTCGTCAACGCAAAAGATGCTTTTGAAAAGAAAGGCTACAAGACTCGCATAGATGTGACAGATAAAAACAACCCGGTATTCGTGGCAGAAAAGAACAAGACAACCATCGAGTTGCCTGTCAACAAAGACGTTGCCCATGTAACACAGAACAACAAGACTTTTACTAAGACGCTGGACGGCGTTACCGTTTATAACGGAGAAGATTTCTTCGTATCAAAAGAGGCATTCAACCTATCAAAATAATACGGCAAAAAAGTGCTTCCCCGGTGTTTTAAACCAGGGAAGCACTTTTCTTTTATTGATACAGTGAAATCAATTCTTTTGTATAGCTGTGCCGGTTTTCAAAAAACAGTTCTTCTCTGCTGAAGCGATCCATTATGCTTCCTTCCTTCATCACCAGAATCTTCTGGCTCATCGCATTCACCGCTGACAAATCATGCGAAATGAACAAATACGAAAGTTCAAGCTGTTCACGAAGGCCGTTCAGCAATTTCAAGATGGAAGCTTGAGACAAGATATCCAAGCTTGATGTCGGCTCATCCAATATAATTAACGCCGGCTCCAAGCTGATAGCGCGTGCTATCGTGATCCGTTGCTTTTGCCCACCGCTCAATTCATGAGGATAGCGATCGGCCAATGCTATTGGCAGCTCCACTGCCCCCATCAACTGCTTTGCGAAATCGGCCTCGTTCGCATACTGAAAATGCCTTAAATCTGCTTGAGCGCCGTATTGGTAATACGGATCCAGCAAGGACTCCCGGATTTTCAATTTTGGGTTTAACGATATTGCGGGATTTTGCATGACCATCTGGATATTTCTCCGGTAAGGCCTTAGGTTCCGTTCGTTCTTATTTTGCAGCGCCATGCCGTTGAACAGGATTTCTCCCTCATCTATCGAAGCAAGCTGTAAAATGCAACGGGCCAGCGTACTTTTTCCGCAGCCGCTTTCCCCGACAAGCCCGACGCATTCCTTCTTTTCCAGCGAAAAGGCGATATTTTTCAGTACAGCGTCTCCATTCTCATAAGTTTTGCTGACATTATTCAGTTCTAGTAAGCTCATTTTGCAACCTCCGGAGAAGATAGTGGGGATCTAAGGGTTGGGGCAGCTTCGATCAGCAGCTTGGTATATGGATGCTTTGGCTGATTCAATATTTGCTCCTTCCTCCCCTGCTCAACGATTGCCCCTTCTTTCATCACCACAATATGGTCTGCATAGTTCTTCACATGCCGCAAATCATGGGTAATGAATAAAATCGAGCAGCCGGTTTGCTTTTGCAAGTTCGACAAGAGTTCCAGGATTTTGAATGATGAAATGCTGTCCAATGCTGTCGTTGGCTCATCCGCAATCAGAATATCTGGATTTAAAAGAAGGGCCAAAGCGATTGAAACACGCTGAAGCTGGCCTCCGCTCAGCTGGAAAGGATAGCGGCGATATATTTCCGGTTTTAGCCCGACAGATACTAAAGCTTCCTGGGCTTGTTGTCTCCTGTCCTTTTTTGAAAGTGCAAGATGCGTCTTTTGAAACTCGTCAAAATGGCGGCCGATCGTTAAAAAAGGAGTAAATGAACCCTGGTAATCTTGGAAAACATAAGAAAGGTTTTTCCCGCGCATCTTCCGCATTTCTTTGGCAGGCATGGCAAGCAAGTTTTCTCCTTTATACATCACTTCTCCTTCAGCCTTCAAATTTGGTCCCAACAACTGGCCGATGGCTGATGCGGTGATGCTTTTTCCGCTTCCGCTTTGGCCGACAATGGCCAGCCATTCGCCCTTGCCAATTTCTAAAGAGATTTTTTTGACAAGTTCCATCTCCTTGGCTGCGACAGATAGATTATGGATCGATAGAAGACTCATGAACTCAATTCCTTTTTCACGTCAAATTTATCTCTTAGGTAATCGCCCAAGAGATTTGTCAGCAGCACGACAAAAACAATGGCCAATCCTGGAAAGACCATCAAGGATGGCACCGACTGAAAATAAGGCCGGGCATCGTTCAGCATAGCCCCCCATTCAGGGGCAGGCGGCTGCGAACCAAGGCCGATATAGGACAACGAAGAAATCAACAAGATGATTTTCCCAAGGTCTAAACTTGCCAATACAAGCACATGCCCGATGATATGGGGAAATAGATGCTTTGACATGATTCGCCACGAGCTTAGGCCGTTGATTTTCGCCATTGTTATATAATCCTTATGGCGTTCGGAGCTGACGATGCTGCGCACAAGGCGGGCATAATTGACCCACTTGACCATCACGATGGCAATCAAGAGGTTGTCAATGCCGGGTCCGAGCAAGCCGCTTAAAACAATGGCTACAATGGTGTCAGGGAACGACTGGAAAGCATCTGCTATACGCATGAAAAAGCGATCCAAAAATCCTCCTTTAAAGCCTGCCAAAATACCGCATGGAACCCCGATGGCCACGGCAGCTAGCAGCGCCAGCAAACCATAGCCGACAGTCAGCTGCGAACCAAGGAGAATCCGGGTCAATACGTCGCGCCCCAAGTGATCTGTGCCGAGCGGATGTTCCAGGCTCATCGGCAGCAGCCTTTCGTTCAGATTGACGAAGGATGGATCGTATTTCAAAACTAGAAATGCGTACGCTGCAACTGCAGCTGTCGTACCTAGTAAAATGAGCAGCCCTATAGTTTTATAAGTTGGTTTATTGAATTTTGATACACTTAACTCCATCCTTCATCCCTCTTTTCTTTCAAACGCAATTCGGGATTTAAATAGCGCAGCGACAAATCCGCCAAGCTGTTTACTATGAAAACAAACAGCGCCATAACAAGGATGTATCCTTGAATCACGGGGTAATCCCTTCCCCTTATTGCGTCAACGACCATTTTGCCGATGCCCGGATACGCAAAAATCACTTCAATTACAACCACTCCACCAATCAAACTGCCCAGGCTGACACCAAAAACAGTGATAACCGGCGGCAGGCTCGCACGAAAGGCATGAGTGAAAAATATACGAATTTCCGAGATGCCCCTTGCGCGCGCGGCCCGGATATATTCATGGCCCAAAGAATCGATCAAGCTAGACCGCAACAGGCGCACGTAAACACTTGTAATCGCCAGCCCCAACGTAATAGAAGGAAGGATGGCAGAAATTATGCCGTCCCTCCCCATCGTTGGAAGTATTCCAGAGCGCACCGCAAATAAATCGATCAAGATCAGCCCCAGCCAAAAGCTCGGCACTGCGGCTCCAACAAGCGAGATGCCGCGGCTGAGCTGGTCAATCCATGTGCCCCTATGCAGCGCCGCAAGCGAACCAAGGGGCACTGCAACCAAAACCATGACAATCAGCGCACCTGCAGTCAGTTCCAGCGTTGCCGGAAGGCCACTGAAAATCATCTCCATTACCGGTTGGTTGGTAATATATGAATTTCCGAAATCCATTTTGGCAAAATCCAAAAACCAGTTGCCATACTGCACCAAAAGCGGATCATTGAAGCCCATATCTTCACGGAGTTCCTCGACCTGCTCGTTAGTCACAGAAAGGTCATCCACTTGAAGAATGGACAGGACCGGATCCCCTGGGGCAAGACGGGCGAAAAGAAAGCTGACAAAAGTAATGATCAATAAAAAAACCAGTACTTCGAATAATCTTCTGCTTAATATACGGATCACTTAGTTCACGTCCAATTTGTTCGTCAACATATAATATTCACTCCGTGAGGTCACCCAATTTTTCACTTTGTCCGAATTATAGGCAACCAGCGTATTCGGATGCAGGATAAACGAGTTGTACACTTGTTCGTCGACGTAGGCAGCGATTTCTTCCGCTATATCCGAACGCTCCTGCTGGCCTACTGTACTGTTGAGCTGATCGATCATTTCTGTTAGCTGATCGTCATCAGCACCGCTGAAATTCAATGCCCCTTTTGGATGGTAGGTCGCATTCAAATAGTAACCTGCATCCCCTCGAGGTGCCGTCAAATTGCTGTAGGTTGTCAAATCCCAATCGCGGTTTGCCGCCATGTACTCTTCCGGTATTTCAATTTGCTGAATGGTCACTTGGATGCCCAGTTGCTTTGCATCCGACTGGAAAATCTGCGCAATCAATGGCAAATCTGCGCGGGCGCTGTACGTCAGCATTGTCAGCTCGAGCGGTTTGCCGTCTTTTTGCATGACGCCATTCGTTTCTGTATAACCCGCTTCTTTTAAGAAGTTTCGGGCAGCATCCATGCCGCTCTGTTTTTCAGGGTAATCCGGAGCGAAAGAAAAAGATGACGGAAACGGCCCGGCCGCAACTTCCGCATGCCCTTTCAAAATCGTGTCCGAAATCATTTGGCGATCGATTAACGCATCGAGCGCCTTGCGGACATTGATGTCCTGAAGCGGCTTCCGCTGGAGGTTCATCGTCATCTGGTGGACACGGAATGTCGACGTCGATTCCACTTCCACACCTTCCATCGCCTTCAAGCTGTCTAAACTTTCCACTTCCGGCCGGAAAACAATGTCAGCATCCCCCGATTGAAGCGCGAGCGATCTGGCATTGGCATCTTCGTTAAATGAAAACGTGGCCGTTTCCAAAAGAGCTGCACCGTCCCAGTAGCCATCATAACGTTCTAGCTTTACCGCTGTCCCGGGAGTAAACGAAGAAACCGCGAATGGTCCGGTTCCAACCGGTTTATTGACAAAATCCGTTTCTGACACGTCGATAATGGACGTATTAGGGTGGACCAATTCGGAAGGGAATTCGGGAAATGGAACTTCTGTTTTGATCGTCAGTGTGTGGCCTTCGGCTTCTATAGACTCGATGCGCAGCGCGTTTTTAATCGCAACGCTGTCTTTCATCGCCCGTTCCAAAGAAGCCTTGACTGCAGCACCGTCCATCGGATTGCCATTTTGGAACGTTACGTCATTTCTCAATTGGATGGTCCACGTTTGTCCGTCTTCACTCGTCCAGCTTTCTGCGAGCCACGGTTCAATCTTCAAGCTCTCGTCGTTCAAATGGACCAACGTTTCGGTAATCCCGGCCCTCAAAGAAACATAGCTCGTATCCACATTCGGATCCAGGGAGCTTGTTGCAAAATTGAAGAGCAGATTAATTTCGTTCTTGCCGCCCGTTTGTTCTGCCGTCTCAGAAGAACAAGCTGCCAGCAGCAGGACTGCTAAGATGAATACAGTAAAAGTTTGCGATAATTTCCCCATTAAAAATCCTCCTTAATTCCTGCCCCCTGCTTTTACAAAAGACATCACTTTTTTCATTTCACTAATAGAATACTCAAATAGTAAGTGTTACGATTTAAAAAAGGGTAAAAAATTTTTGACAGCTATGGTTATTTTGTTTCTTATGTATGTCCATGCTTTTCGCCATGCTTATGCGAAGAAATTTCCTCTGCATGGATTGAAGATTCTATTCCAATCAACAAATAGTAAACATTACGATTAACATCATATAATGCCAGAAGCTAAACTGCAAGGTTTTTTTATAGCCGGGTTTATAGGAAGGCGTCAGTTACTTCCATTGGCTCAAGAATAAAGGAAAAGATCTCATCGTAAAAAAATCATCCTAATTCGCAGGTCTATACACCTCACGAATCAGGATGATTCTAACTATAGTAACGAGTAAGCCTAACTATAGTCTGAAGAATCTCTTTTAGAAGAATTTTCTTTTTTGATGAAATACCTGGCGTAGAGCAGCACGTTCAGCACACATAAGAAAAAAAGAATGATAAATAAATAAGAAATGACAACGTCCCCGCCTGGATATATACCATCCGCCAAATACCCCGCAGTAAGCGCATTAGTAATTGATACTGCCGTCGCCACAACAACGAACAAGCCAATGGTAAAACCGTTGATCAATCCATAACGATTGAAAGGGCGAATTGTTAAAGCCATCAATATTAGGGAAATAGAGATAAAGAAAACAAAAATAAACCGTATGAAAAAATAGATTTCTAGACCCTCCAAAGAAAATCCCCCTTTTTTATTTGCTGTTCCTAAAATCGTACTTTTCTTTTGGAATGGTTAGTACGTGCCCATTGATTTTACCTTATCGTCATCAATCCACTCATTTATTGCTGATTCCTCTCTGCAATCCCAATACCTGCAGGCAATCTCTGCACATCAAAAAATACCCAATGCATTCCATATCCTGAAAGAGCAACAATACTTATCAACCTGCTAATGCCGATTAATAAACCTTTCTTCACATCGCCCTCTTTAATTACAACGCGAATAAATAAAATTAGTTCGGTTTCTTTTATTAATAGTTGTACAAACTAAAAAATAGCACCTGAATTCGCCTTTCAAGGTCATCAAACCTTGCGAATTAAGGTGCTATTTCTTCGTTTCAAGCTTTATTGCTTATTGTTAAATTGCTATAGTTCCGGATACTGATTGAAAGTTTTGAACCATTCAGCCGACTGGATTCCTTCAGATTAAGCAGTCTTCTTTTCATATCATCTTCAGCTTGATCATTTCGCTCGGTGAACGGTTAAATTCACCTTGTTTGTTTCGCACATAAAGGTGGAGAGATGGACCGGCTCGTCATTGGCATCAAACGCAATCTTTAAAATCCTAAATAGGTTTGCGCCGATATCGCATTCCAATAACTTAGCGTACTCCGGTGTGGCACCGATCACATCAATGATTTTATCGTTGCTGACGATTTCCGTCTGGTATTCTGTTGAAAGAATTTTGTATGTCGACTCATCCATGGCAATCTTTTTCTCCAAATTAGGAAAACGAAGCAAGGAGAAATGAGCGATATCGTAGAAAAGAGGCTTGTCATCCACGTACATAAGCCGTTCCAGTTCCAAAACAGGGCTTTCTTCATCAATCAACAGGTGGCCTGCCACTTCTTCAGAAGCCGGAATCACTTCGCTTCTTAAAATCCGGGAGTTAGGAATCATGCCCAATTGATGGCTAAATTCAGAGAAGCCGCTTACAGAAAGCAATTCGTTGTGGAATTTTTTTGTGGTCACAAAGGTTCCACGGCGTGGAACACGTGTTAATGTCCCTTCTTTCACCAGTTCCTCTATCGCTTTTCGGATCGTGATGCGGCTTACATTATAGATTTCGCAAAGTTCAGCTTCTGTTGGAATCTGTTCATCGGGTTTATATTTTCCATGCTGAACATCATTCTTCAACATTTGCCGAATCTGCATGTATAACGGCTGGGGAGTTGAAGGATTTAAATTCATACGTATTCATCCTTATCCATCGATAGATTATGTATCCCCTATTATACATAGATTCTAAAAGCCCGTCACCACGCGCCAAAAAAGCGGATGGTTTTGGCTGCCGTTTTGGCTCCCGATTCCATGCATTGATTAACGGGCAGCCCTTTTACCATCCCGTAAAGGAAGCCCGATATGAAAGAGTCTCCCGCTCCCATCGTATCCACTATCTCTGTTTCCACTATCCCTTGGTGGTGGAACTGTCTCCCGTCATAGGCAAGTGAACCGTTTTCTCCTAAAGTCGCTACTGCAATTTTAACTCCCTGCTTTTGCACGTCTTTTAAAAATTGCCGGATATACTCGTCATCTTTTATGTAGGAGAAAAAAGCGTAATCAATAAACGGTGCTAAGGTTTCTACAAGAGAGTGGCTTAGTTTATCGGAGAAATCAAACGAAGTCAGCATTCCCATTTCTTTGAATACGGGAAACTTGTCTTCAGCATGCCCCCAAATTCCTGCATGCACCAGCCTATGTGTTCCGATGAAACCGATTTCTTCTTTGGTTAATGAAAATTCAGCCATGACACCTTCATCATAGTCCCCGAAACAGCGGTCATTTCCGATCAATTCTACTTGTGTAACCGCAGTTTTCCCCTCTTTCTTTGACAAGTGGGTAACATCAACGCCTTTTTCTTGAATTTTGTCTTTCAGTGCTTCCCCATACTGATCAGAACCCACCCATCCAATATAAGCAGCATCTGCGCCTAACCCTCTTAAATACACGGCCACGTTTACCGGATTCCCTCCTGGATAGGCTTTCCCATGCGGCTGATAAACATCCATGCAATTATCGCCAACCGTAACGATTTTCATCAGTTCCCCCCACTTTCTTCAACAATGAATGGATGAGCACTACAAAGTAGTGCTCATCCATTTGTTAATATGCCATTTGCCGGTAATATCTTCTCAGCGTTAATGGATGATTTCTTTCGCGCTCAAGGTATACACTGATTCGGCTAAGAAGAGCCCAGTTGATGCTGACAGAAAAGTGCTTTCTGAATTCTTCGCTGATTCCTTCCATCTCGAAATCTTTCGTATCAATAACAGTAAGCTGTTTTGTAATCTTTTCAGCAAATCTCTCAACACGATCCATTAACGGTCTCGTCTCATCTTCGCCTTTCAGCAAAATAACACTCGTGTCTTCAACCACCAATTCAAGGGTTCCGTGGAAGAATTCGGCTGCGTGAATCGACTTGGCATGGATCCACTGCATTTCTTCCAGGATGCACATCGCGTAGGAGTAAGTGTTGCCCCACAAGTTACCAGAACCGACCATCATATGGTAATCCGTATCTTTGTGTTCAATCGCAAACTCTTCCGCTTTCGCATCAAATGCCTTCACTGAACTTAAGATAGCTTGCGGCAATAACGCAACTTCCTCCGTGAATTGTTCATACTGTGGAAATTCATTATTGTTATACATGAAGCGGAACACCACCATGTATAACAGCATGAAGAATGTGTCAAAAGAATGCGTTTCTGATCCAGTCGTGATGCAGTGGTCGACAATTTGAGTAAGCGGCGTATTCGGCTCTGCCACCAGTGCAATCGTAGTCGCTCCTCTTTCCTTGCAGAATTTAGCCGCTGCGACTGTTTCTTCCGTTGTTCCGGATACGGATGTGAAAATGCAGACAGAGTCTTCGCTGAAGCGTCTATTGTTCATTACCATGAATTCTGCTGCTATTTGCGCTTGAACTTCAATTGTAGAATTTGATTTTAAAATGTATTCGTAAGGGTACATCATCGCAATCGTTCCACCTGCACCAATAAGGAAAATGTTGCTGTATCCTTTTTTGCAAATCCCGTCTACGATTTTTTCGATTTGTCCTCTATAAGCTAACCCTTCTCTTTCAACCAGTTTCAGGAATAGTTCTTCATCGTATTTTAGCACTGTCATCTTCCTCTCAACTTCTATTTGTTATGTCTTGTATTATAATTGAATATAACAATTAATTCAAATAGTTTCCATTCTTTAATCAGCAGGCCTGATTTTCTCTGCTTCAATTTGCCAAACCGCCGCATCTTCGCTCTTTCTGCCGCCATATTTCTTTTCCCAGTAGTAATATACGGGAAGTCCGGTTGCAATAACGATCAATGCAGCAATCATGCCTTCGATTGGAGCCCATGTGAACGTGCCCCAGGCCAGCCAAGCAGCGCCAAGAATGGCCAGCACTGTAGTTACTCTCCACATTGGCATGCGGTAGACCGGCTTGTAGTCGCCTCTTTTGCGGCATTTGTAAACAGCAGCAAAGTCCATAATGTTGATAAGCAATTGAATAAGCGTGAAATATCCCAGCAAGGCAGTCAGGTTGCTGAACATAACCAAAATGCATGCGTACGTCACTTGGACAATAATCGAAAAGCTTGGAGTTTCATATTTAGGATGAACTTTCGCAAAGCGCTGGAAGAATAATCCGTCTTTCGCCATCGCATATTCCAGGCGCGGCTGGAACATGATGCATGAACTCAAAGATCCCAAGATTACAATAATGGCAGTAACCGCCACAAAGGACGAAGCAATATCAGAGAATCCCGGGATAAACTTTACAGCATCCGATAATGCTGCATTGGAAGCCAGAAGGCTCTCGAAAGGCATTAAGCCGATAACGCAAACCGCCAGCAAGGTATATAAACCCATCACGATTAAAATGGAGGAAATAAGGGCACGCGGGAGGACTTTGCCCGGGTTTTTGAACTCCCCTGCCATAAAGCAAATGGCTGCCATTCCCGTATAAGCCCAAGTAGTGGCGGAAACACCGCCGATTAGACTTGTATTCACGGATCCACCTGCGGGAGGTGTATATGAGAAATTCCCAGGATTCATGTACATTAACCCTAAACCGATAACAATCAAGAACGGAACGATTTTAACCGCTGTAATAATAACCTGGAACTTGCCGCCTTCTTTGACACTCCGGTAATGGATGGAAGTAATAATCAAAATGATGGCTATGCCAAGCAATTTTCCAGGCAGGCCATCGAAGAATGGCAGAAACGTCGCTATATACGAAACAAGCGCCAACGCCATAATTGCGATGGATGGAGGATCCAAAGCCCAAAACGTTGCCCACCCATATAAAAAGCCTAAAGGCCGCCAACCGGCTTTGTTCAAGTAAACGTAACCGCTTCCATTTTGCGGATAGGCAGTAGATAATTCTGCCAATACCATGACTTGCGGAATGGCGATAAGCCCCCCTATTATCCAAGCGAGAATCGAAATCGAAGGGCTGCCTGCAGCCCGCGCAACATCGCCTGATGACACAAAAATACCCGATCCTACTGTTGTACCGACTGCAATTGCTAAAGCTGCCCAAAACCCAAGCTTTCTTGTAAGTGCGCCATTGTTCATAAGAGTTCCTCCAAATCAAATGGTTAGATTTTAAATTCTTTTAGTTTCTTTAAGGAGTTCCTAATTGCCGCTTGAGGGTCTTGATAATAAGCTGAACCCATTACTTCCAAGGTACAGGTCCCTTCATATCCATGGTGGTGAAGGCTTTTTAAGTACCCCCTCCAATCCTGGATACCATCGTCCAAAGATAAATGGGCATCGGTTTGGCCATCCCCATCGATCAAGTGAAAGTGGTTCAACTCAGGCAGCATGGAAAAATAGTCGTCTGGCGTCTCGCCAGCTAACTGCATCGCGACTGAATCAATCATTCCTTTCAACGAAGGCGATTGGATTTGTTCTATCATCTTTTTTAATCCTTTGAAGTCGGTGACCAAATTGGATTCAAATTGGGTTAACGGTTCTAACGCGAGCGTCATCCCTTCCTTTTCAGCAACTTTTGATAGTTGGTAAATGGAGTCACTTGCATACTTCCATGATTCTTCTTGGGATACAGAAAAATCTCCGATTCCAGAAGTGATCAACATTTTATCAGCCTCCAACTCCAGCGCAGCATATAGGTTATCAACAAAATAAGCGATGCTTGTGTTTCGCCAGCCGGTATCGGACGCCGCTATGTTATAGGGGTAAACACACTGTTCCGGGGTGTAGCAGGAAACGTTCAGGTTTCTGGCTTTTATCTCCCTTTTCATCATTCTCATATTTCTTAATGCATTCCTGTAAATAAATAAATGGGGCTCTCCTGCCCATATTTCAATTTCTTCAATTTCTAAACGCTCCATGCTTTCCAGAAAGTACAAAAAAGGAAAATGCTTGAATGTAATATTCATTCCTGTTATTCGCAATTGTTCACCTCCTTTTTGAAAACGCTTTATTTGTTATGCCTTGTATTATAATTTAGCATTACATTAAAAACAATCGAAATTTTACAAAATTTAAATAAAAAAATAAGGACATGATTCTTTGAAAGAATCATGTCCTCAACATTAAATTTGTTTTTTGTCACTTTAAACTTCTTCAAGCCTTTATTCGGTGGATTTCAAATAGAATTTTGTCAGGAAAGTCGTGCCTTCTGGTCCCGTGAGGATTTCGATTTTGGCATTGTGGCGGGCAGCTATGGCGTAGCAAATGCCGAGCCCAAGCCCAGTGCCATTGTCTTTTGTTGTATAAAAAGGCGTGCCAAGCTTTTCCAATACTTCCGGCCGGATTCCCTCTCCTTGGTCCTGTACGCCAAGAACGATGCAATTTTCACCTTCCTGGTACGTAAAAATTGTTAGCTGTTTTCCGGCCTCCATCGCATCCAGTGCATTGCGGTACAAGTTGATGATCAATTGGCGGATTTCGTTGCGGTTTAGCAGCAACTCTGGTATATCTTGCGTGTCGAATTCAATCAGTTTGTTTTGGCCGAACGTATCAATCTTTATTAACGGCGCAATATCATGGATGACGGCATTCAAATCCAGCATCTGCAAATCGGATGTTCGTGTGTTTCCTACTGACAGAAATTCGGTAATGATCGCATTGGCACGGTCGAGTTCTTCAATCATCACATCGAAATAGACATCGTGTTTATCCAGCTTGTTTTCTTGCTTCAACAATTGCAAGAATCCACGGACTGTGGTCATTGGATTGCGAATTTCATGACTGATGCCCGCAGCCATTTGCCCGATCAAATCCAAGTTGGACAGCCGCCGCAATTCTTTTTCGTATTTCTTTTTCTCCGCTATGTTTTTGGATAAACAGCAAATTCCTTCATCGTAAGGATAGGCGACGACTTCGTTCCAATAGTTTTCAGAAGTGGAAGGCATTTCGAAGTGTACCGGCACCCGGTCTATCATAGCGCGATGGAATTCTTCATACATAAGTGTTTTTGCCCATTCAGGGAAAATTTCCCATATATTTTTACCCATTACGTCCATTGCTCTTTTTCCTTCTGGAAGGTATTGATGCTTGTTGATATAGATAAATTCCCATTCTTTGTTCAACGCGAAAAATCCATCTGTAATACTTTCAATAACGCTGACCACTTTTTCATTGGCAGCAGCCAGTTCGCTTGTCCGCTCTTCCACCATGTTTTCAAGCTGGTCCATATACAGCAAGTTTGAAAATGTCGGGGCTGTAGCATCGACAATAGATTGTACCAATTGAATTTGCGATTCGTCATAAACAGGTGCTTCTCCAGCCGGCTCGGCAACCAGGATGACTCCGATCACTTCCCTCATCAATGCCAACGGGATCAGGAGCGCTCCTTTGCATGGCCCGACCGCGACATGAGAAATAGTTTTTGTCTGGATCACCTCTTGGATTATATTCTCATACGTCCGCCCTTTTTTTGCTTTCTCAATCAATCTGCTCCATTCCGCCTCTGTCCAGTTGCAGTCCCTGCTCTGACTTGTAGCGCGAATGATTTTTTTCTCCACCGGATCCAAAAGGTGAATAATCATATTGTTGTTGTTCAGCACTTTTCCAATGTAGTAGAAACATTTATCCATGCATTCCTGCAGCGATGAGCACATCGATAGATCACTCGTAACATCGAGCAGCAGCTGTTTCTCAGCAATAAGGCTTTCCTTCTGCGCCAAGGTTTTAGCGTTCCGGATGGCAACCGCCGCCATATTCACATAGGCTTCCACGCTCTGGATTTCCGACTCGATCAAGTTCATCGGCGCTCCGTAATCAAACAAAAAAACCAAACCGTACAGCTCTTGCTCAAACGAAATCGGCAATGCCAGCAAGGATTTTATCTCAAGCGCTTCAACAGGTGTGCGGTCAGGCCGGTTGTCTTTTACAGCATCAGGAATGTAAATGGTCTTATTTGTTTCAATAACTTCTTTGGCCAATAAATCCGTTTTGGGATCAATCACTTGTTTGTAGAGCGAGGCGCCATTTATAACTTCCGGCTTTCCCGCATATGCCCTGAAAGTTCCATCTTCCTGGGGCAAGAAAACGCCGACAGAACTACATTGCATGATTTCTTCAGAAATTGCCGCCGTTACATGCTGCAGCACTTCGCGCAGTTCTAATTTGGTATTGATGATTTTTGTTATATTCGCCAACCTGGAATATCTTATCTGTTCCCCTAACATTCTTCCACTCTCCAGTCATACGGCCTCTTTATGTTTTTTGATGAAAGGCCCACTAGCTAATTTCTATTTTCTCAGTCACCAGGCACTTCTTATTTTACATCGGATACTAGGAACTATATAGAAAAACAGAGAACTTTCCAACACCCGGCGGCAAAAAGAGCAAGATCTTTTTTCACCTTTGAACTGACCCCTAAGTTTTCTGCTAAAGTGATACTTTTAACTAGGCCAATCCTTTGCTATTGTAGCAGTACGTTAAAAACTGCAAAGAAAGAAGGAACAGGACGATGCAAAAAACAACAACCACCTCTTATTCAAGCGGCCGCACTTTTGATTTGATTTTGACCGCTATGTCCATTGCACTTGTATTTGTTGCTACGCTTTTGTTAAATATAAAATTGCCGATCACAGCAAATGGCGGATTGGTCCACCTAGGGACCGCTATGCTTTTCGTCATCTCGATTGTCTTCGGCCCTAAAAAAGGGATGATTGCCGGTGCCATCGGGATGGGGCTATTCGATCTAGTTTCCGGCTGGACCCTGTGGGCGCCAATTTCATTTCTTGCCCGTGGCCTGCAAGGATATTTAGTCGGACAAATCGCTTGGTCGAGCGGCCGCAAGGGCAATAGCGTCGGCTTCAACATCCTTGCCGCCATAGTCTCGGTGCCATTTATGCTGGCTATATACTATGTCGGTGAAGCGATCATCTTCGGCAATTTCGTCGTACCGGCAGCGTCAATTCCCGGCAACCTCATCCAGAATGCAGTGGGGCTTATTGTAGCCATCCCAGTCGCCATCGCATTGAAGAAAATACCGTTCTTCAAATAAGAGGTAAAAAAGAAACTCAATAATTGCGGTAATAGTTATAGCTGCAAAAACAGGAGAGTGCCCGTATATGGGCACTCTCCTGTTTTTATTTATCAAATTTTACGTTTTCAAGATTTTAACAACTTATGATTCAGTTCACAGTAACGCGTCTAGATAAGTATTTGGATAAAACACATTACCCTGCCAGTATTTCTTTTTTTGTATTTAATTCTTCACTTTCTAAATGCACTTTTTCAGATTTAACGACGAATATACTAATTAAAGTTGCAAGCGAGAAGAGGGCCATGATGACATATAACACCATGTCATAGGATTGCGTTTTTTCTAAAACAAAAGTACTTAACTGATTGCCTGTCAATCCTGCAAACGCCCAAGCGGATAAGGTTAATCCATGTACAGTAGAAATACTGTTTAGACCAAAACGGTCCGACAGCAATGGCGGCAAAGATGAAAATCCTCCACCGTAACCTGCATTTATGACACAAAGCAAGGCGATAATAAGGAATGCCGTAAGAGTATTGCTAATACCATCAAGCACAATCGTTAGTAAAATGGCTGTAATCGATGAAGCGAAAATAATTTTGTAAATCGAATTCCGGTCTTTTAATTGATCACCCAGTGACGAGAAAGCTATCCGTCCGCCTGCATTGAAAATAGCTGTCAGCGAACTGACTAAACCAATTGCCCCGAATCCAATGAACGCTAAAATGCCTTTTTCTTGTGAAATCAATGCTAATCCGCACGTGATATTAATATAGAACATGAGCCAAATCCCAATGAATGTTTTATTTGTTAATACATTCTTATAACTAAATCCTTGGCTTAGTGGACTTTCTTTTTCATATCCACCTGGTTTCTTCAGCAGCAGATGTCCAATAACCATCATCACTAAATATAAACCTGCTAAAATATAAAACATTGTGTAAATGCTGGCGGGGTTCACTAAAATCCCTTCATCGGTTCTTTCTCCAAGCAATTTTTCCATTAAAGGACTTGCTATCACCTTCGCTAAGCCGAAACCTAAAACTGCGAGGCCTGTCGCTAACCCTTTTTGCGTTTTAAACCAAAGCATCAATGTTTTTACCGGAGTTAAATAACCGATGCCAAGCCCAATCCCCATAATAAGCCCATAAGAAAAATAAACGCCGATCAATGACTTTTGATAAATGAAGAAACCGGTTCCTGCCATCCCGGCAACAAAAAACAACGCCGCAAGGAGGGATGACTTCTGGATGTTTTTTTCGACAAACTTGCCCCCGAAAGCTGCAGACATGCCAAGAACAAAAATGGCTATACTAAATGCCCATTCCACGTTACCGACCGTTTCCCCCATGTAAAAAGCAATATCCCCCTTGAACAATGACCAACAGTAAACTGTGCCGATGCTGCAGTGGATCAGTAAAGCCGGAAGCACAGCACGCATCCACTTGTTGTTAAATTTATCCATTAGGCAAATCCTCCACTTTCCTTCAACTTAAATTTATATTTACGAACATTATATTTATTTTAAATAAAAATGTTCGTCTTTAAGTTGTTATTTAGTAAATTTAAAATTAAATCATGTTTTATTTAACTCCATTTACGAAAGTCAATAAAAACATTATATAGTATTCTGGCATGTAAAAGAACAGGGATTGTTACATAAAGGAATGATTGCGGAAAAATATTTAAAAGACATTATCCAAATAAGAATAGAAGCGACTTCGTTTATTACGATACGGTTCACCTCCATAAATACAAAAAACCTTTAGCCCAGTGATGGACTAAAGGTTTTTGTATTTAGAAAATGAAGCTATTATTTAAGCTTTTTCGCTCAATACTTTTGTTTCCACACCAGACCAGTTGATATCATCCAAACCAAGCGCTTTCGCTGTTGAAGCATGGATTTCTTCGAAAAGCTCAGGATTGTCGGATAAGGAAACACCATAAGATGGAATCATTTCTTTGATTTTTGGTTCCCATTGTTTCAACTCTTGCGGGAAGCATTTCTCAAAGATTTCAAGCATGGCGTGAACAGCAGTGGAAGCTCCTGGAGAAGCGCCAAGCAGCGCAGCAACCGAGCCGTCAGCAGCTGTAACGATTTCTGTACCAAACTGAAGGGTTCCTTTGCCTTTATCGGTATCTTTGATCACTTGCACACGTTGTCCTGCTACAACGACTTCCCAATCCTCGAGTTTCGCAGTCGGGATGAACTCGCGCAATTCTTCAACGCGTTTTTCGTTCGACAGCATCAATTGCTGGATCAAGTATTTAGTCAGTGACATCTCTTTTGCCCCTGCCGCAAGCATCGTGAAGACGTTATTCGGCTTTACAGATCCGATCAAGTCCATGTTGGAGCCAGTTTTTAGGAACTTCGGCGAGAAGCCGGCAAACGGTCCAAACAGCAAAGATTTTTTGTTGTCGATATAGCGTGTATCAAGGTGCGGCACGGACATTGGCGGAGCGCCAAGTTTCGCTTTGCCGTATACTTTAGCGTGATGTTTTTCTGCAATCGCCGGATCTTTACATACAAGGAACAACCCGCTTACCGGGAAGCCTCCGATATGCTTGGATTCCGGAATGCCTGTTTTTTGCAGGATCGGCAAACTTCCGCCGCCTGCGCCGATGAAGATAAATTTCGCTGTATGGTATTCGATTCTATCTTCAACCATGTTGTGGACTTTCACTTCCCACATGCCGTCAGCAGTGCGTTTAATATCTTTAATCGTATGCTTGTAGTTGACTTCAACATTTTGCTTCTGCAAATGGTCAAACAGCATGTTTGTCAAAGCACCAAAGTTTACATCGGTACCTGAATCGATTTTCGTCGCTGCGATCCGATCGTTCGGATTCCGGCCTTCCATGATAAGCGGAATCCACTCTTTCATTTTTTCAGGGTCTTCCGAGAATTCCATGCCTTTGAAAAGCGGGTTATCAGCCAGCGCTTCAAAACGCTTTTTCAAAAAGCTGACGTTGTCTTCCCCAAGCACCATACTCATGTGCGGGATTGGCATAATGAAATCTTTCGGGCTGTTGATCCGTTTGTTCTCTACAAGGAAAGACCAGAACTGGCGCGAAAGCTGGAACTGTTCGTTGATTTTTATCGCTTTTGTAATGTCAATCGATCCGTCAGGTTTCTCAGGTGTATAGTTAAGCTCGCACAGTGCAGCATGCCCTGTACCCGCATTGTTCCATTCGTTAGAGCTTTCTTCCCCTGCCTTTTCGAGCTTCTCAAATACTTTGATTTCCCATTCTGGTGACAACTCTTTTAGCATGGCCCCCAAAGTCGCACTCATGACTCCGGCACCAATTAAGATAACGTCTGATTTTTTCTGACTGCTGCTCATTATACCCTTCCTTATCCTGTATATTTGCAACAAAGATGCGGCGCACCTTTGTTGCTTAAATTTCTAAAGGCAATGCACTCTATGGAATCTAATTATAGATTAAAATCTTTACTACTAACTAGTAATTATAAACTAATTACTGCCGGTAATAAAGTAAGTTGCCCGGTATTACAGCTTCGAAACTTGCACAAACTAAGGTTTTTCTAGTGCTATGCCGCAAAATAGCTTTTTAAAAAATAAAAACTGAGTACTCCTTATTTGCTCAAACTTTAGTTTACGGCCTCCCTGCTTTCCATATAAACACATACCCGGTCGCGCCCTTCTTGCTTGGCCTCGTACAAAGCTTTGTCTGCTTTATTTAAAAGCCGGGAAAGGCTTTCCTCGGCTTCTTCTCTTGCGGCTGCCACACCTATGCTCAAAGTCACTGAAATTGCCCGCTTCTCGGTGACAAGCGGCTGAAGTGCCAAGTGCATTCGCAGCCCGTCAGCCAGTTCTTCAGCTTCTTTTTCAGTGCAGCCGTCCAAGGCGATAACAAATTCCTCGCCTCCATAACGTGCAAAGACTTCCCCTTCTGTTAACTGCTTTTGAAAAACTTTGGCAACATGCACGAGCACTTGATCACCGATATCGTGGCCATACGTGTCATTCACTCGTTTAAAATGATCAATGTCGACCAAAAGGACCGTAAAAGGCGACAGATTTTTTTTCGCTGCCTCAAAGTTCCGCTCCGCTTGGCGCAAAAAAGCGCGGCGGTTGTAAATTTGAGTCAGTTCATCAAAATAAGCCTGGTGTTCGAGTTGTACCTGCAGCCTTTTTACTTCTGTAATATCTGTGAAAATGATCAATCGGCCCTTGCTGTTTTCAAGCGGGGAAATCCGGACTTGGTAAATCCGCTCTGACCGATCTGTCGCAAGCTGCACTTCCTGGTTGGACCAGGCGTCTAATTCTAACGGAAACGGGTTTCCAGACAGCTCTAGCCAAACCTCATGAAAGTTTCTGCCAAACTTGTTTTTATTCAATTTCGGAAAATTATTTTTGGAGGCTTGGTTAAACTCGATGAGCCGGTGGGATTCATCCAACACGATGACTCCATCGTTGATGCTGTTGAATATGGCATCTTTTGCAATCGGCATCAAAGTGAACAGCCGCGAAGTGCTGATCGCCCATAGATACAAAAGCGAAGACAGCCAAAGAACCATCGGTACAGGATCGATCCCTGCCGGCGTCACCCCGATTAAATAAAGAAACGCTGTAGCCATTGGCACAAATTGGCCGAATAGCAGCGCAACCAATTGGGGCCGATACACTTTTGCCGTTTCCCGCCAGTGGAAAAGCACCAGCAAAAACGCAAAAAACATACAGCCGAATGTGTAAATCCCATGAACGGTATACCAGCTGCCAATCTCTTGATAAATATAAGGCGCCCCTAAAAGAGGATCTACTTGAAACACTTTATAATGCAGGTGGTGAAAGTCATTGGTCGCCACCATTGCAAAACTGATCATCGGAATCACAAGCAGTGACAGGCATCTTTTTCTTGTTAAGGTTATCCCTAAGTAATGCATGACAAACAATAAGCCGAGCGGCGAAGAAACCGGCATGCCGACATACTGGACGATGGTCCAAAACTTCATCTGTGCTAGAGTCTCGGCCAGCAAGCCGAAGGCGGATGCAAAACAATAGATGGCGATTGACGCTGCATAAAAAACAAAATACTTGGCGACATTCGTGAAATTATGGCGCTTCAAAAAGACATATAAACATAAAAACAAATTCAGCACGCCTGACGTACTGATAAGTGTAATGTAAGTGGTCAATTGCGGATGCATGGGTTACCTTCTTTTCAGCAAACTTTTCTTCTAATGTAGCATAGATGGAGTGAAAAAAGAGGAGGTTTTAGAAGAGGGGCAGGAGTTTTTCCTGAGCCTAAGGAACTATCCTAACGCAATGTGTTAAGAGGCATTCTTGAATAATAGAACATCCCATGAACCAAGTGCTTTTAGCATGCCTCCCGGGGTTGGTTCTGTTGCAATGGAAAGATTACCCGGCAACAACGCTGCCGCCACAGTATCATCTTCTTTGAGCTTAACCAATTCATCGTTCACCAGATTTTTAAGTTCTTCATTTTCAAATAGGAAATTGATAAAAAACAGTTTCTGCTTCTCCTGATTCTGCCGAAGCCGTGCTTCAGGCTATCACGGAGTTACGAACAGCCAAATCACTGCATCCGCTGCTAAAGGCAATTTCGCAGTAAAAAAGAAAGGAGATGGGTCCGGCTTCTGCCAAACTCATATCCTTTCTGTTCAATTTGCTTTTTTATCTTTTAAAGATTCATACTGGCGAATCACTTCTTGGGTGATTTCGCTGTTTTCATCCAAGTGGCTGACGTTCTTCAAAACATATGCCGGCCCATTTTCTTGGATCATTTTCTGGATTTCTACTGCTTCTTCGTCCTCTGGAGAATCGAACAACAAAGCAGCGGCAATCGCTTGTGCAAGATTGGTATAAGGCAATCCCGCTTTTTGAGCTTGGGTTGCCGGACGGATCAACCGGTCTTCAGGCCCGAGTTTACGGATCGGCGAACGGCCCACTCTTGTAACGCCATCATTCAAGAATGAATTCTTAAAGCGCTCAATGTTTTTGTTGATGTAAGCCAAATGCTCTTCTTGATCAAGGCCATACTCTTTGACCAAATAAGCACCCGTCTCTTTCAGTGTCTCTCTTACCTGTTCCGCTACGTGTTCATCAGCCAATGTTTCATCGATTGTCGATTTGCCTTCCAGGTAGCCGAGGTACGCAATAACAGCATGTCCCGTATTGACGGTAAACAATTTCCGTTCAATGAATGGCGCCAAGTCTTCAACGATTTTCATCCCGGTCACTTGCGGGATTTCTTCTGTTGTTTCCACGACCCACTCAAAATAAGGTTCGACCAACACATCGAGCGAACTTTGGTCTTGGATCGGCACGATGCGGTCAACCGCCGAATTGAAGAAGTAGACTTTGCCTTCTAGCTTCTGCTTCGTTTCTTCGTCAAGATTGTTCAAAATATGATTCTTCAAGATATCTGTTGCCCCGATTTGGTTTTCACAAGCAATCACATAAAGCTTTTCATCTGTTGCCCCTACGCGCTTCGCTATGCCTTTGGCGATTAGCGGCGCAATCCGCGGCAGGATGTTCGGCCCGATTGCTGTCGTCAAATACGTCGCTTGTTGGATCGCCTCTATCACTTCATTTTCCTGGGTCATGTTATTTAACCCTGAAACGTTTTTGATGGTCGTTGTTTCTTCTTGTGCTGTAGCCAGCTTCACGCCGTACTGCTGTTCTTCGTTTAATTTATTGATGACTTGTTCGGCAATATCGACGAACGTTACATGGTAGCCCGACTCGGAAAACAGCGCCCCGATAAAGCCTCTCCCTATATTCCCTGCTCCAAAATGAACCGTCTGTTTCAACATTATCATTCCTTTATCAAATTATTTTGTAGGTAGTCCAAAAATAAATCCTCCAGCTTTTGCCGGATCATTTTTTCGTTCGAAGATGAAAAAATCATCATCGAAGCAGCACTTTCAATCAAACTAGTGCTGATCATGCTTAAAATTTCCTGTTCCCTGTCGCTCATCTTAGTTGGCGCCAGCATCAAGAGCAGATTTTTTATCTGCATACTCTGCCCGTCCATTCCTTCGACTGTACAGAATTCTTCCAAATGTGCCACTTGAAATATCAGTTCCTGGATACTGTCATCCCGGCAATGGAAAAGTCCCATGGTTGTGTCCGGGATGCCAAGACCGCCTTTCTTCTCCCGCTCCTCCAGCTGGTGCATAACGGCTGGAGCATCAGTGATAAGGCGATTGGTTTTCGCTTGTTCCACCATTCTATTCAGCACTTGCCAGTGGTCCGGCGCCTGGTGTTCCCGGTATACTTGGAAGTTGTTCAGAATAGCATCCATGCTCGATTGGACATCTTTTATTTCCTGCAGGAGGGTCTGGAGGCTCGGTTTGTTGTTTTGCATCCTGTCGTCCTGCTGAATCTCTGGAGTCAAATACCGCTTTTTCCTGGTGATTTTCTCCAGGTTGTTCTGCAGATAGTTTTCTATATACCCGATATCCTTGTCACTTAACAACGGGCTTACCATAATATAGTCAATATCTGTAAGCGGCAGCCTAATGGTGGAAATGATTAAGTCGTAGTCGTCAAAATGCGCCGATTGAAATTCATTGATAGATAAAATTTTCACGGCATTGATTTCGACAATTTCTTTTTGGATGCGGCTTGCAAGCATTTTGGAAGTTCCAATGCCCGTCGGACAAATGACCACGGCGTTGATTTGCACTTTTTCCTCGTTCATCAACAGAGCCGACCCGAAGTGCAGCACAATAAAGGCAATTTCATCAGCTGGGAAATCCATGTCCTTGAACACTTTTTCCAAGCTTTTCGCAACTGCCATAAACAACACCGGGTACTTTCGTTTAATCTCGTCAGTCAACGGATTGTATAATTCCAATTTTTGGTTCAAGCGAAAAATTGATGGGCCCATATGCGCGAGCAGCCCTTGATACAGCGAAAAGTCATCCGATAAATCAACATGCAGGTTGGTGGAGACTTCCTCAATGACATTCTTGATCAGCTTGCCAAGCAGCACACTGTCGTAATAACCCCAGCCAGCGCCATGAACTTTAGAACCCCTTAAAACAACCGACAGAAAATGCGCGTCGCTGGTCGTCAATGATGCAGAAAGGTCAGCGTTCAACTCAGCGCAAAGTTCATCCATCAATTTTGATTCGCTTGTATACTCCGTTACCACTTCAGCAATCGGATTCAGCAAAAAGTGGTTTTCGGTCCGCTGGATCGTTAGGCAAATGTGGATGACCAGGCCGATATAATCACTGTCGGCCAATCGCGTTTGTTCGTTATTGATCCGTTGGTTTACCAAACAATCAATCGCTGCCAAATACCGTGGTGAAAAATAGCCCAGAACCGGCTCTTCCAGCTTTTTCCCTTGCTGCAGCAAATACAGCTGCTCAACGATTTCTTCGTAAAAATAAACCAAAAAATAATTGGCCAGCGCATGCCGTTTATTGGCTTCTTCTCCGTCGAGTTCCACGCCGACGCCCCTTTTCCGCGTCAAGGCGATTGAAAACTTGCCGAGCCATTCCGCTAAATCATCCAGGTAAGCCGATAGCGTGGCAGCGCTGACGCCCAATTGGTTGGCGAGCATCCGTGTCTTGAAAGAAGACCCTTCGTGCAGCAGGATGATCAGCAAGTTCAGCTTGCGTTCTTCTGGCGTTTCATCGGTCGGCTGGCTGCTCATGAGGTTTTGGATCAGCCTGTAGACCTGCTCGTTTTTCCCATCGATAAAAAGCCCTTCGTTTGAAGTGCGCTTGAGCTCCAAATCAAATTCCTCTAAAGTTTTTTCCACAGATTTTAAATCTCTTTGGATTGTTCTGGCACTGACATTTATATATGTAGCAAGCGAGTGGACCGTATGCTTTCCAGCGGTTCTTACGATCAACTCGATGATGGACTTTTCCCTAAACGTGACAAACATTCTTCTCACTCATTTCGCTTTTAAACTGCCTTTTTTAAGAAAATACGAAATATGGGTTGAATAAATTACTTTCAGTGAAAGATACTCCGCAAAACAGCTTCGCTTGCCGCGGGCGAGCGCTGAGCCTCCTCGCCGCTTCACGGCTCCGGGGTCTCATCTGTCTCGCTTTCCCGCAGGCGTCTTCGCTATTTTGCTCCGCATCTTGCAGCCAACTAGCAGTAAAATTGCAATACTCCATCGGTTCACTTATGATCTCAAGAAATTTCTAAGCCTTTCCCAAAGCGCTCGAAGCGATTTCAAGAAATCATTTTTAAATTCAGCCTATATAAACCAAAAAGGCAGGTTTCCCTGCCTTCTATTGTAGTATTTAATTGCGATTGAGGATACTCATCAGTTCTTTGGCTGATTTTGCTTGCACCAGTTGGTCGACGTTTTCTTGGTCAGCGCAGATGACTGCGATGCCAGAAAGGATTTCCAAATGTGTGCCGTCCTTGCCTGCGATACCGAAGATCAATTTCGCGCTTTCTCCGCCGAAATCTACACCGTTCGGCACTTGGACAACCGTAAAGCCGGATTTGATAACCGCTTTTTTAGCTTCTTCCGTACCATGCGGAATTGCGACGTTGTTGCCCATGTAGGTAGTGGTGATTTCTTCGCGTTTCAGCATTTCGTCAACGTATGAAGGCTTGACATAGCCAGCTTTCACTAATGCATCCCCGGCAAAGCGGATGGCTTGTTCTTTTGTTGCGAAGCTCTGGTTAAGGAAGATATTTTCTTCTAGCAAGAGGTCGTCTTCTTCGACCATTTTAGGTTCAACGCCTACAGCGTCTTTCTGAGAATCTTCAACAAGCTCCGCCTGTTGAGCTGTGACGCCGTTTTGCAAACTTGCAATCAACTTATCGTATTCAGGGCTTGATAAGAAGTTGTCCACCGAAATATGGTAAGCACCCGGTATTTTGTTTTGCGCACGCGGCGTCAATTTTTCCTGCGTGATGATGATTTGTGAATCGGCAGGAAGTGTGCTGATGGCTGTATTGGTAACTTTCACATCCAAATCAGCTTCTTTTACTTTCTTGCGAAGGAGAGAAGCTCCCATCGCACTTGACCCCATACCGGCGTCACAAGCAAAGACGATTTTGTTTACATTCTCTGGAAACGCGCCGTTTGCTGATACAGTTCCTGCTGCTAATGCAGTGGATACAGAACTTTTCTTGCCTTTCATTTGTTCCATCTTCTTCGTTGCTGCATCGATATCGTCTTCTGTTTGTTTGCCTGACTTCAGGACCACTGCAGAAACCAGGAATGAAACAGTTGCTGCTACAAGGACTGCTGCGAAGTTGGCCAGATACGCCATTCCTTCAGGCGGCGTTACCGCTGCAATAGCCAAAATACTTCCTGGAGACGCTGGTGCGACCAAGCCGCCGCCAAGCAATGTAAGTGTGAAGACGCCGCTCATTCCGCCTAGGATGACAGATAGGATAAGCATCGGCTTCATTAACACGTATGGGAAGTAGATTTCATGAATTCCCCCAAGGAAGTGGATGATAGCCGCTCCCGGAGCCGACTGTTTTGCTACGCCTTTTCCAAACAGCATGAACGCAAGCAGTACGCCAAGCCCCGGTCCAGGGTTTGCTTCCAAAAGAAACAGGATTGATTTTCCGCCTTGCTGGACTTGCTCCAACCCGATCGGCGACAAAACACCGTGGTTGATGGCATTGTTAAGGAATAAGATTTTCGCAGGCTCGATCAGAATGCTTGTCAGCGGCAATAAGCCCGCTTCAACCAGCCAGTCAACACCTGCAACAAGTGTCTGTGTAAACGCATCTACTGCCGGGCCAACGCCCATATAGGCAAGAAGTGCAAGAGCCCCACCGAGGATACCAGCAGAGAAATTGTTGACAAGCATTTCAAAGCCTGTCTTGATTTTCCCGTCGATCAACTGGTCAAATTTCTTGATGACATAAGCGCCAAGCGGCCCCATGATCATAGCCCCTAAGAACATCGGCGTATCAGGCGCGCCGACTATAACCCCCATCGTGGCGATTGCACCGACTACGCCGCCGCGCTGATCATGAATGAGCCGGCCTCCTGTATAGCCTATAAGCAATGGCAACATGTATGTAACCATCGGCCCTACTAATGAGCCAAAGCCCTCATTCGGGAAGAACCCCGTCGGAATAAACAACGCCGTGATTAAACCCCAGGCGATAAAAGCACCAATATTCGGCAATACCATCGAACTCAGGAAATTCCCGAACTTCTGTATTGCAACTTTTGTTTGTGATTGTTCCATTACGAACCACCTCTCAGAAAAAGATATTTAATTTCTTTCCTTATCATAGGTTAGAAATGTAAACGGATTCAATAACAAGGAAAATCAACTTTGTCGGGGTTGTCGTGACAAAGGTGGTGTTTCTGATTTGAAAATTGATGGTGGTTAAACAAATTATGGCTGCCTTAGTGATATTCAGCAGAATGGCTGTGCTTTTCGCGGGCTCGGCCGAACTAGCTCAGGACTTGTGTCCGAGTGGGTCTCGCCGATTTGAAGCCGAGCAAAAACACCAAAACTAAACCGCTTTGGTGTCTCCACTCTACATTTACTTCTGAAGCAAGGATGTACGGAAAATCTTCCGAAAGTTCGGCAGGCACTACAGTGACTCGGTCGCCTTCTTTCAATTCCTCAAACGACCTTGCCGCTCCGCTGAATATGGTGGGATCAATAAGATAAATTTTTTCGTGTACTGGTGATCCCGCTTTTGAATTATCCGTAGTCACTTCCAATATAAAGCTTGAATCTGTTTTCTCGATCACCGTTCCCTCGTAGTTTCCACAAGCCGCTAAAAAAAGCATTGAACCGATTAACAAGCCAAGCAATCTCTTCATCTCCGCTCACTTCCGTTTCATGGAGCGTTTTCTAGTACACAAATAAACTCTGAAATTCAGCTTTTCACATTTGTTGCTGGTTAATGAAACCATCATTCATTGTTCATGAAATTCTGCTTCTCCAAATAGTTCAGCACCGTTTGTGAAAACTCCATATGAGATTCCTTTGTATATTTGGCTATCGTGTAGATTTGAGCGAGGTTTTTTAATCCCAGTTCCTCTGTCATTTCCTTTAGCCTTGGAACGTCCATATAGCGATTCCATCCCTTTTCATTTCGTTCTTTATAAATCTCTAAAATCTCTTCCTCGGAATAATCTTGGTACTTGTCATAATGCACAATCCCGTGTTGCGGCAACCGGTCACGCGGAGCAGGATTTTCGGCAGGATACCCTAGCGAAAACCCGACAACCGGCACGACGTTTTCCGGCAAGTTTAGAAGTTCGCCAATCTGGTCGCAATTTGCAAGCGTTGAGCCCATATAACAAATCCCTAGTCCCGCATTCTCCGCTGCTAATGCACAGTTTTGCGAGGCTAACGTAGCGTCAATGGTGCCGATCATCAAGCTCATGAAATTATCGAAATGCACCGGTGCGTCGTTGAGCGAAAGCCATTTTCTCATCCGGTTGAAATCGGCGCAAAACGTTACGAGTACAGGCGCATCCACCACCATGGATTGTTCCATATGCGCGTTGTACAATTTTTTCTTCAATTCTTTGTCGGTCGTAACGACAATGGAATAGGTCTGCATATTGCCGCTGGAAGAAGCGCGGATTCCGGCTTCAAGAATTTGATCCAGCAATTCTGGGCTTACTTCCCTGTCTTCGTATTCGCGTATCGATCTGTGTCCGTGTATAACGTCTTTTAGTTCCAAATTTATCACTCCTTAATAAAACTATAGCATTAACAGGAATGTTCTGACATTAAAGATTTAGTTTAGAAGTCCTCTCGTTATCATTCTAAGATCTATGTTACTTTTAGGTGAAAGAGGCAATAATAGAGAGAGAATATATAAAATAAATTTTATAGGAGCTGAGGATTAAATGGCAAAAGAAGCTTTGTTGATTGTAGATATGAGCAACGATTTCGTAGCGGATGATGGAACATTGACGGTAGGTAAGCCTGGGCAGGTTATCGTACCTTATATCATTGATACGGCTAACCAGTTTTTAGAAGAAGGAAAAGTGGTGGTCGTGGCAATGGATGCGCACCAGCCAAATGATCCACACTTTGAATTATGGCCTCCCCACAACGTAGTAGGTACAACAGGACAAGAATTGTACGGAGAATTGCACGAGTGGTTCAGAAAGAACGAAGATCATGAAAATTTGGTTTACACCCCTAAACCTAACTACAACGCCTTTTTTAAAACAGGTTTGGCTGAAAAGCTACGGGATTTAGGCATAGAAAAGGTTCATACGGTCGGCGTATGTACAGATATTTGTGATTTTCTTACAGTTGCTGGAGCGGATGCGGAAGGATTCAAAACCGCTATTCATGCAAAAGGCGTCGCTACATTTACTGACCTCGGCGACACGATGGTAAACCATATGAAAACTTGCTTCCATACAGAAATTATCGAATAAAGACAAATAAAGAAGGATCTTCAATTAGAAGATCCTTCTTTAATACTTCAAATGCATGGATAATAAATTCTCTTTCAGTCCTCTTTAGCAGCAGACTTAAAAATTTTTGCCGTCAGCAGATTTCGCTCTTTGTTATGACAGAACGTCCAACTTATTGAGCCGTGTAACCACCGTCAACAATGATGCTGTTCCCGGTCATGAATGAAGAATCATCGCTGGCCATGAATACGACAGCTTTTGCCATTTCTTCCGCTTTGCCAAGGCGCTTCATCGGAGTCATTGCAGCTAACGTTTGTTTGCTTTCTTCCGGAATGATTGGGGTATCGATGAATCCTGGGCATAATGCGTTAACGCGAATGTTCTGCTCCGCGTATTCAAGTGCAAGAGAACGCGTTAAGTTAACAACGCCGCCTTTTGCTGCGTTATAGGCAGCTGATCCAGGAGAACCGACCCAACCATACATAGAGGCAGTATTAATAATTGAACCTCCGCCAGATTTTAGCATTTCACGGATCGCTTCACGAGCTACCAGGAACACTCCGTCCAGGTCAACATTCACTGTGTTGCGCCATTCAGAGTACTCCAAGTCATGTGTTGGGTGAACGCGTCCGATACCGGCATTGTTGAAGACAACATCCACATTCCCGAAAGTTTCAACCGCTTTTTTAAAGATATTGATTACCTCTTCCTCGCTGGTAATATTGGCTTTAATAAATAACGCTTCGGCATTAAGCGCTTTCAATTCTTCTTCAAAAGCTTTTCCCTTTTCTTCATTCAGATCCACAAGAACCACTTTCGCTCCTTCTGAAACGAATAAACGTGCTGTCGCTGCACCGATACCAGATGCTCCTCCTGTAATTACAGCTACTTTGTTTTGTAATTTACCCATAATGAGATTCCCCCTATATCAATTTAACTAGCACGATTATACTTATCTTAGACGAATATACTAAAATAAAATTTGTGCTAAGTCGTCCTCAATTTCACTTTACTTTGTTGTTCCCATTTTGCAATCATCAAGATTTTATTGAATGTCTATGCAATAGACATTCAGAGCCGATTTGTCTATTTCAAGGGGGATTTTCAATGAATGACGAACAAAACACGTCTTCTAAACAACGAAACCGGACAAAAGAACACCTAAAGCTCGCATTGATTGAGCTTATCAAAGAGAAGGGGTACCATACTGTTACTATAAAAGACATTGTAAGCCGCTCCTCCTATAATCGCAGTACGTTTTATATCCATTACCGGGATAAAATGGACTTAGCTGAAGATTTACTCGATTCTATGCTCGAAGGGTTGGAAGATTCCGTAGGTCAGCCATACATACCTGGACAAAAAATATACACGGCAAATCTGCTCGCTCCATCCTTCAGCATTGTTTCTTACATATACAAGCACCGAATTTTTTTTGAGCTTATTAATTTCACTGACACCTTGCCAGAACTACATACCAGATTCCCGCAAGCCATCTTAAAAATTTATAAGGAACAATTTGTATTCAGAACAATTAACGACATCCCGGTAAACATGGAATATTTTAAGCTATATACGGCCTACGGCTTTTACGGACTTGTTCAGAATTGGATTAAAACCGGTTTCAAAGAATCACAAGAAGTATTTATAAAAGAAGTAATTGATTTATCCAAGACCCATATCCACTCGTTTGAATACAAAGGAAAATAAACGAGAGAGGCGTTCCATTCGAAATTTAGGCTTTCTAATAAATCCTTTAAACAAGCATCCCACAGAAAACATTCATTTCGGAAAGGATCTGTTCAAAATGGAGATTGAGAATCTGATCGAAGTGAAGACCAGGCAGGAATTCAGGAATTGGCTTGAGGAACACTCAACTATCGAAAAGTTTTGTTGGGTGCTGATCAGTAGGACTGAACAGGCAGGAGCCATCCGCTATTTAGATGCCGTTGAGGAAGCGTTATGCTTTGGCTGGATTGATGGCACAACGAAGAAAATATCAGAGACCAAAGTGGCCCAAAGATTTTCTCCAAGAAAGAAAAAAAGCAACTGGACCGAATTGAATAAAGAAAGAGTGCGAAGGCTAGCCAAATTAGGCTTGATGAAAGAAGAAGGGCTGCGGATTCTCCCTGATATGCGCCCCGAATCGTTCGCCATCGACAAAGACATTGAAGCGCGCCTGAAAGAAGATGCCCAAGTATACCAAAACTTCCTCCGCTTTCCCGAACTTTATAAGAGGATCCGAATCGATACGATTCAAAGCTACAAACATGACCCTGAGCTGTTCTATAAGCGATTGGAGAAATTCATCAAAAACACAAAAGAAAACAAGATGTACGGCCAGTGGAACGACAACGGCCGCTTGCTCGATTATTGAAAAAGGAAGGAGCCCATTTATGGCCCCCTCCTTTTTCATGTGTGCTTTTTCTGCTGAAAAACAGATGAAGTTTGCGGCTCAGGTTGCAGCTGCGGTCGCTTGGTCAGCCTTTACACAATCAATTGCGACAACAAGCGCAACGACGAGGGCTTCCATCCTTTTGTCCACTATTTCAACTTGGTAACTGTCCCCCCACGTGAACCATTTCTTGCTCACTTGCCCCACAACTTTTCCATGCTGCAATACTTGAAAATCCATATCCCACCAATTCCCGAGCACCTCGATGCCGGCCGCATCAATCTTATAACGCGCCTTGACGAATGAAAACTCCTTTTCAATCGTCAACACCTCTTGGCCATTCACCTCAACAAAGAACTTCGGCAAGAAACTAAACGTCTTTTTCGTTATGAGCGCAACCTCGCTTCTTGCTGCGTCCTTGATGGAAAAAGTTTTTGGAATCTGCATAAAACTGCCTTCCACAGAATACACATCGTTCTCGTGCTGGTCTTTCACCGTAAATTTTTCGCTCAAACTGAATAATTTCTGCTTTACGTAAAGGTATGTCATACTCCGCCTCCTTTGAATCTATGCTAATTTCTCCATACAACTGAGAGTAACTGCCTTTACTTACGGTTAACCCCGTCTAAAAGTTTCTAGTTAAGTTCGTTTTAGTTTAATTGTTTTAGTCGCGCTCGATAACCTAAAAAAGGATCTTCTAATCGAAGATCCTTTTCCATTTTATAATTCTCGAATAGAGCCGCGCTGCTTTCGGTTATCAAACAGCAAGTGAATCAGGCTCTCATAATACGAGATAAATTCGCCATTGCGGATCATGGCTAAAATTTCTTCCCTGCTTGCCCATTTCACGTTCTGCACTTCATCATACTGTAGCGTGAGGGTATGTAACGGCACATCTTTTTCAATCAAATAAATGTCATCAAAGCCTCTTTCAAAGTTTATCGTTAAGTGAGGCCTAAATTGCTGGAAGTCCAAATCCATACCAATCTCTTCATACAACTCCCGCTGCGCGGCAGTTTGGCTTGTATCCCCGGCCGTTGCACTCCCTCCTACAGTCAGATCCCACATATTCGGCCATCCTTCTTTAAAAGGCTGCCTTTGTTGAATGAGCATCTCTCCATCCGAATTGAAAATGCACACATGGACCACCAAATGGTAGTCGCCAGGCTGCATCATTTCCCCGCGCACCCATGTCTGGCCGGTTTTCTTGCGGTTTATGTCATATAAATCCCATAATTCCATGGAGTACCTCCGTCTATTTTCTAATAGGCTTGAATTCTCTTTGCGTTCGAAGATGATCTCGAAGAGAAAAGGTTTTTTAAAGAATTTAATATACTTCTTGCAGCGTATCCCTGAACAATCGATCCAGCATTTCCGTAGGATCCTTCACTGCAATGTTCAGCGATTTGGCATATTCTTCGAGTCGTTCCATCTCGTATTCCACAAAATTGTTGATGACATCTATACGGGGCTCGATATCAAACTCATCCCCAGCCAATTTCCGTCTCAACAGCTGATTAACTTCATTTTTCAATTCGCTTTCAGGAACGATGTCTTCCAATAACTCCTGGAAGCTGATAGGGGGCGCCCCGTTATATTTCTCGATCCACTTGCAAGCCAATATCGGCCGAAGCACATAAAAATACTTTTTGATCTTCACTTCAGGACCCTGGAGGTATTCACGATAGTTTTTCTTAGCCATATTCAAATAATGATAAAGCATCGAATTTGGATAAAACACATCGGATTCCAATGACCGCATGTTATCGACAAACCCGTATTTTTGATAATAGACGATTTCGCTTCTTAGCCATTCCAATAGCGGCGGATTATTTTTCCTGAAAAGGCGCAGCGCTTTGGTGACTTCCCAGCCGCTGATGTCGAGCAAATCATTTATCGGCTCTTCAATCACATCCCGTTTTTCCCTGATTCCCTGCGGATCGATCGACAGATACCATTCGGGTGAATGAATATAAATAAACCGGACATCGTAATCGCTGTCTTTTGATGGAAAGCCCCATGCCCGGCTTCCAGATTCCACTGCATATAAAATTTTTACTTCGTGTTTCTTTTCGATTTCCAATAGCTTCTGTTGAATGATTTCGTTCATCGACATATCTCCTAATTCGTTTAGTTGGACAGCTGCATTTCCCATTTGTTAGGTTTAACGGCCCGTTGCATGCAACCTGCGATGGAGCTCACGAACCTGTTCCGCCAGTTCAGGGACAGGGCCATCTACGACCGCATCCTTGATCACATCTTCGATGGCCAGGTTCCGAACGCGCGACGGCGCAACGCCCATTTCACTTAGCCACCCGGCCAACTGCTCCGATGAACTTGCATACACGATTCGCCCCAAACCGGCCCAACCGTGAGCCGCCGAACACATCGGGCAATGTTCCCCGGATGTATAAACCGTCGCCTTGCTTCTTTCTTCAAGTGCCATATTGTTTGCCGCCCACCGTGCGATCGCAAACTCCGGATGCTGTGTATGGTCACCGCCTGCCACGTGATTATGGTCTTCAAAAAGCACTTCTCCGGCAGCTGACACAAGGACAGACCCGAACGGCTCGTCCCCTTTCTCTAAAGCCGTCTCCGCCAATTCCACACAACGCCGCAAATGCTTCAAATCCGCCTCACTGATCATTTTTGACTCCCCTTTCGTGCGCTTGCATTCCATACAGCTTTACTGCCTATCTTAACTTGCCTTTGACACAAGAATATCATTCTATAGGAATTATTGCCCTTAGATCTATTCAATAAACGAATAGATAAATCATAAAAAAATACAAGAAAAAAATAACGAAAGTGGAAATTTCCACTTTCGTTATTTCTGGATTGCAAAAAGAAGTGAGAAGGAAATTTTTCAAAGGCTCTAATATACTTCCTGCAAAGTATTTCTAAACAATTCATCAAGAAGTTCCGTTGGATCCTTCACTTCTATATTGAGTGTTTTGGCATATTCTCGAGGCGCTCCATTTCGTATTCCACATTTTTATGCTCTTCTTGGGATAATGCCTACCTCATTTTAAACACAGCTGCCTGCTATAACTCCTTACAAGGGCATCTGCGCTGTCTTCATACCGTTTTCCGGGCCCATCCCGTAATGGCCGCAATATCCTCAGGAGTGGTTCTGCAACAGCCTCCGATAATTTGGGCGCCAGCTTCATGCCAGCGTTGTGTGCTAGCGGAAAACGGATTCGCCGCAAGCTCTTCGTTCCACGTTTTGCTCGTCGGATCGTATTGTTCACCTGAATTGGGATAAACAATGATCGGTTTTGAAGATCGGCTTTTTATCTCGTTAATTAACGACTCTATAAATTGCGGTGCTGAACAATTGATGCCAATTGCGGCAGCTTGCTCTTCTCCATCCAGCCATTCAGCACAGACGGAAATCTTTTCTCCATCACTTATGTGGAAGCCATCCTTTGCACTAAAGCTGAACCAAGCACAAACCCCTGGAAACTCCTCGAGTACCTTTAGGATCGCTTTCGCTTCCGCCAGGCAAGGAAGCGTCTCACACGCGAGAAGATCCGCCCCCGCTTCCACCAATACCCTAATCCGGTCTTTATGAAAGGCAACCAATTCATCTTCGGTCAAAGAATAATTCCCGCGATATTCAGAGCCGTCCGATAGAAAAGCGCCATACGGTCCGACAGAGGCGGCGACTAACGGCTTCGGCCTGCCGGACTTGTCATTCAAGTTCGTCCAAAACTCGTCGCGGGCCTCTGATGCAAGCCGGACAGACTTTTTGATCAAGGCGATTGCTTCTTCCTCAGTCAATCCTCTTTCTTTATACCCTTCAATTGTCGCCTGGTAGCTTGCCGTGATTGCACAATCTGCACCGGCATGAAAATAATCGAGATGGACTTGCTTTATCAATTCCGGCTTCTCCATTACGATTTTTGCTGACCATAGGCGATCATTTAAATTGCATCCATAATTCTCGAGTTCTGTCGCCATCGCACCGTCCAGAATCAGAATAGGATAGTCCGTTAAAATTTCCTGTATAGGGTTCACTCTAAACCATCCTTCCACTGGCCAAACTTGTTTCGCCATCTTTTATTTGGTTCTGATTGCTTTGCCTAAAAATTGTTTGGTTCTCTCAGCTTTAGGATGATTAAAAATTTGCTCAGGTGTTCCCTCTTCAATAATCACACCATCTTCCATGAAAATGACGCGATCGGAGATTTCACGAGCAAAATTCAGTTCATGTGTAACAATAAGCATCGTATTCCCTTCGCTTGCCACCTTTTTGATCGTTGTTAAAACTTCATCGACTAGTTCTGGATCCAAGGAAGATGTCGGTTCATCAAACAGTAGAACTTCCGGATTGAGTGCAAGCGCCCGGGCAATTCCCACTCGTTGCTGCTGCCCGCCTGATAGTTGTGCCGGATAGTGGCTTAACCGGTTCGTTAAGCCGACTCTTTCGAGAATTTCCAAGCTCTTCTTTTTTGCTTCAACCTTATGGACTCGCTTCACACTGGTCAACCCAACCATCACATTTTGCAGCACGGTAAAATTTTTAAACAAGTTGTATTGTTGAAAGACCATTCCTGTTGAATTTCTTAAAGTAACGATATCTGCTTTGCTTGCTGATTCAGCATCCACTCTTTTATCGCCAATTTCAACGATTCCGCGTGTCGGCTGCTCCAAGAAATTAATGCAGCGCAAAAGAGTGGATTTGCCTGAACCGCTCGGCCCTAAAATCGAAACGACTTCGCCTTTATTGACGGTTAGGCCGATCCCTTTCAGCACATGCTGGCTGCCGTAATACTTATGGATGTTTTCCAATTTAATCATGAAGCAATCCCTCTTTCATATCTGCGAGCCCGCTTCTCAATTAGTACCAACAATCGCTCTACTACAATACAAAGAATCCAGTAGACAATCGATACCCCGATATACACTTCAAAAAATGCCAACCCGCGGGAACCGAGAATTTTGGCTTGTCCCATAATATCTATAACACCAATAATGAAAACAAGAGAAGTGTCCTTGATCGTGCTGATAAACATATTTCCAAGGTTGGGTATGGCCACGGCCAAAGCCTGCGGAAAAATGATTTGGAGCATCATTTGAGCAGGGGTCATCCCGATTGATTTAGCGGCTTCGAATTGCCCACGGTCAACCGATTCAATTGCAGACCTGATTGTCTCGGACAAATAAGCCCCCAGATTCACAGAAAACGCCACCAACGCATAGACCTCTGGGGGAATGCTATTAACATCCGCCGATTGAAGCCAGCCATATTGGATCTGCAAATAATAAATAATTTTAGGTATTCCATAAAACACAAGATAGATCTGCACCAACAAAGGGGTTCCCCTGATAAATGATACGTAAATAGACGAAATTACCCTTAATACCGGAACCCTATATATTTTGATGAGTGCCGTAATCACCCCGATAAACAAACTCAAAATCAGCGAGCCTACAGCAATCCCGATCGTAATGGGCAGCCGCGAAATAATAGCAGGAATACTTTCTATTAAAAAATTGATATCCAGTAAATTTTCCATATTCTCTTCCCTTCCACAAACCTATTCAGGGATGTATTCTCCGCCGGTCCATTTTTCCGACAACTCGGCCAACGTGCCATCTTGTTTGAGTTCTTCCAGAACAGGGTCGATCAAAGCCTTTAACTTTTCGCCTTCCTCTTCCTGTTTCAGTACAATGCCCATGTCATCATTGACCAAAGGCTGGCCCACAACTTCCACACCCAGATCATTTTTTTCCAAAACCGCGTTGATCATGATCGGGTCGTTTACATAGGCATCTATACGGCCATTCTGCACATCTTGCAAAATCTCAGAAGGGTTTCCGCTTTCGCTGTATTTCAGGTCAATCGGCTGCGCCGCTTTTTTGTTGTATTCTTCCAAAAGCAATGTGTAAGAATCTCCAGCTAGAGCTCCGACCTTCTTGCCTTCCAAATCCTCTATTGTTTGAATGTCTTCTCTTCCTTTTTCCACGGCAATCACCGTCTGGGAAGCAAAATACGATTCATCGGTGAACAAGTATTTTTCCTGGCGTTCTGGCGTTTTCGCTACTTGATCGGCTATGGCCTGAATTTTATTTGATTCCAGTGCAAGAAACATACTGTCCCAAGGAACAGCAACAAACTCGAATGTATAACCATCCAATTTCTCGTCGATTTCTTTTACAACTTCAACATCATACCCTGTCAGTTCGTTGTTATCGTCTGCAAAAGCAAAAGGAGGATAATCGTTTTGTGTCCCTACCAGAATCACTTGGTCTCCAGTGGCACTTGTTGCTGCTTCTTTTGATGAACACCCGCTTAATGCCCCACTTACACCTAATAATAAAAACAGAGATCCGGCTAAGTAATGTTTTCTTTTCATTTTAAAAACTCCTTTGTTTTACAGAGAGTCACAAGTCAATTCCGTGCCAAAAGCAATGATGCATCTTTTGCTAATTAAACAACAGTAAAGCCTGCGCTGCTTCAATTCATTGTGCAGATGAACCAATTTCCAGAGACCCATGCCTGTCGCCAGTTTGAATCCGGTAACTCTTCTCCTTTCGCTGTAAGAAATAAAACAGCGGCAGTGTTTTTTGTATACAAAAAAACCTATTCCGATACGAAATAGGTTTTAATCTACATCTTATCTCTCAGAGTAAACACTCTGCAGGAATTAGCACCTCTCATAAAAATGATGGTTGCTGGACGTCATCGGGCCTGTCCCTCGGTCTCTCTTGATAAGTTATTTAATTTTTTTACATATTAAAGATAGTATTTTACATTGCCTCTCCTGTCAAATACATTTTTCTTTTACTCCGAATTTATACAAAGAATTTTAATGAAAATTTGAAGATTAGAGTGAAAAGGCAAGGTTTTATGCCTTCTTAAGCTTTTTAAGGAAGTTCATTTCGTATATTAAAAAGCGCGCTATGAAGAATTGACAACAATTCAAATGTTAAATACTATCTAATAATACTTCAAATTTTGGAGAGCTCTTTACAAATAACATCGAATTTTACTTTATCCAGGGCTGTTAGCTTTTAAACCGACCCAATTTCACAGAAGAGCGGAGCGAAAGAAAAATGACAAAAGCCACTGTTTTTGATGTAGCAATAATTGGTGCCGGAACAATGGGAATGGCTGCCGGCGCCTTTTTGGCACAACAAAAAGTAAGCACTTTATTAATCGATGCCTTTGACCCGCCCCACATTAATGGGAGCCATCACGGGGACACCCGCCTCATCCGGCATGCGTACGGTGAAGGCAGACAATACGTTACATTGGTGAAGCGTGCCCAGCAATTATGGGAGGAACTTGAAAAGCAGACAGGCTATAAAATCTTTGAAAAAACCGGAGTTCTGGGCCTCGGCCCAAAAGACTCCCCTTTTCTCCAGGAAACAATTGCTGCTGCTCAAAAGTATGAGCTTCCACTCGAGCTGTTAACTGGTGAGGAGATCAAAGAAAGATGGCCTGGGTTTTCAGTTCCGGATCATTTCATCGGGTGCTTCGAAGCAGGATCTGGAATCATTTACAGCGAGACTGCAATTCAGGCATACAAGGAAACGGCTCTTAAAAATGGCGCAAATCTTGTGACGAATACACCCGTGAAGCACATCGACGTGAATGACGAGCAGGGTGTCAAAATTTCGACCGAAACCACGACATATTATGCCAAGAAAGTAATTGTCACTGCAGGGGCATGGGCAGCAAAATTATTGCCGGATTTAAACCTTCCAATTCAGCCAACCCGTAAAGCCGTTGCTTGGTTTGAAGCACCTTCTGAATTATATGACGCTGCTAACTTTCCGGCCTTTTTTGTAGAAGACACTGATAAAAAAGCTTATGGGTTTCCTAGCCTGAACGGCGCCGGCTTGAAAATCGGAAAATCCGATGGCGGGCAAGCGATTGATCCGAACTCGCATACGCAGAACTTTGGATTGTATGAAACCGATGAAGGCGACTTGAGGCGCGTGCTTGAAACCTACATGCCTGGCGCCAACGGGAAGCTCAATCAAGGGAAAACTTGTTTATACACAAACTCAAGTGACCACGATTTTATCGTTGACTACCACCCGGAAAACAACCATGTCATCTTTGCCTGCGGCTTTTCTGGGCATGGCTTTAAATTCGGCAGCGTGATGGGAGAAGTATTAAGCCAAATGGCTTTAGAAGGGCAAAGTCAATTTGATATTTCAATATTCTCGCTAAAAAGATTCGGCTTGTGACCAAAAGCAGCAAACGGAAGATGCCTCCCTTTACTTTCCACATCTTGTTGTAATTTAATTATGAAAAAAAGCACCTCTAACGAGATGCTTTTTTTCTTTTATTGGCTTTTAGTTTGCTGGCTAAAAAAAGATAAAAAGCCAATCAGCAACTGCCTCAGATATTAAATTTCCTCATTTCTTCCAAAGGGGGCTTTTCAATTTCAGGTAGCTATTGGCTGAGAGACTACCGTTTACTCCAACTCCTCTTCCTGAAGCAGCTTGAACCCTTCAATCATCGTGTCTTCTTCCACCTCGATCAAGAGGCAGCGTTTGCCGTTGTAATTGACCTGCTTCACGTACCGCAGATCCTGCGGGCTAATTTTAATGTCCGCCACTTTCGTGCTGATTTTGATGGACTTAGACGCGTAGCTCGGAATGACGTGGCTGGCTTTCATTTCGTAGTTTTTGTCCTCCACTACCCGCTGAAAGGCCCGCTCCACTTTTTCCGTGCTGACATCTTTTACGCCGCTTGCCTTCAAGACACGCGTTACTTCCACCGTATCCAAAGTCGGCGTATCCTCTTCATCTTCGCTCTCTTTTTCCACGACCAGCATATGATTGATCTCATCATATACACCGGCAAGGGTTCTTGAATTTACTTCCTCTCCAATTACCGCTTTGACGATTTCTTCAAACACTGCTTTATCTTCTTCGGCGGTCATGATTTCCTCACCGTTCAGCACGTTCTCGATAAACTGGAAATCCGGGTTGTTCGCTTTGCTTGCGGCATAGATGATGTGGTTGACGTCTGCGGCGTTGTCCGTGAAGCTCGGGAACAGGAAACCGCCAATTGGAGAAGTCAGTTTAATGACGGGATCGGCCAAGACGTTCGATTTGAACTCCCGCTCGATAAAATCAAACACCAGCGAACTTTTCGGCAGCTCAGTCTGGTTGATGCTGCTCAGGATGAAAGGCGTCGTGTACACTTCATCCCGCATGTCGATTTCCGTTTCATCAGGCTCACGTTTCGTCGTTTTAAAATAAGTGCCGCGGATGAACGTGATGACCATGTCCTTTTCGTAGGTTTTGTCTTCCACCATCTTCAAGGCGATGCGCTGCATATTTGCTTTCCAGTCATCAGCATCATCTGCCTCTAGCCCATCGTACAGGAGCCGCTGCGTATGGTCCTCTTGCCCTTCTTCCTGCCGCTGGAACTTCACCTCAAACAGCTTCTCATCCAGTTTCCCGCCCAACACCTTCTTAAAATTAGCAAGAAACAACTCTTGCTGCTCCCGGTCCAATAAGGAAAACGAGCGGCTCTCCTCGTGGAAGATTTCCGTCGTTTCCCCTTTGATGTAAACATTATAAATATCGGTGATTTTCAATAAATCGGTATCTAGCTTGAATCGTTTTCGGATATCTGCTATATCGTTCTTGTTCATGTTTAATTCCAACTTTCTGCTTAAGATCCGTGTTGTACGCAAAAAAAGAGCAGCCAAAGCGTTTGTTTAGCTTTTTGGCGCTCCTTTATTATAACAATATTTTTATATGGAGAAAGGAATGCTTCGAAACACAGAAGCTGGATGTCTTTTTAACGCTTGATTTGGCTTTCGATATAACTGCGCCGGCTTTCTAAAAAATTCGGCAGGAACAATGGGATGGCATCATAGTCTGCCGTTTCTCCGGTTGGTTTTACGAAGTTCGCCTGCTCCGTCGCTACTTCGATCAATAAATTATTCGGCTCCCGGTAATACAGCGATTCAAAGAAATCACGTTGTTTTATGCCGGAATACCTGAAGTTGATATCCAAAATCATTTTCTCCACTTTATCCAAATAGGTACGATCTTTGGCATTCAGTGCAATATGCTGGACTGAACCAGCCCCTTGCACTTCAATATCCCGTACCCTGTCTTCGATGAGGTGAAGCTGCTGCCCAAACAAGGAATGCTCTCCGCCTAATACCGTCACTTCATGATGGTTGTGTTCATACGTCTCGATTTTTTGAAAGCCATGCATTTTCATAAAAGCGCGCGCAGAAGCTTCTGCGTAGCGGACCCGGCACTGGAAAGAATCAATGCCCAAAATGGCATGCTCCAGTGGAATATCAGCCGACTCGTGCGGTGCATGTTCGGAGGCCTCGCCTTTTCTTAAAGGCGTCAGCGCCAGCTGTATGCCGTCACGGTCTTCAAAATGCAAATACTGTCTGCCTTGATAGTGTTCAATTCCGCAATTGAATACATCGTTGGCTTCGAAGCGGGCTTGCCAAAATGGGAGCGACGCTTCGGACGGTACCGCAAAAACCGTGCGTTCTAGACTATTGGTGCCGAACTTTTTTTGCGGAGCGCTTGGCATTTCAAATACGCTGAATTCGGTTCCCGGCCGGCCTGTTTCGTCGCCGAAGAACAAATGGATCATTTCAATCTCATCTTGGTTTACGGTTTTCAATAGAAATTCCAAACCGAGTAGCTTATGATAAAAATCAAAGGTAACATAACGGTCGCGGTTGATGACTGACACATGGTGAATAATCGGGCTTGTCATAGAGCACCACCTTTATTGGGATTGGAGAAGGAATTATGGAACATTTTAACATAGACACAAAATCCAATACATCTTTTGTTGTTTTTCACGGCACAGGCGGAAACGAGTATTCCCTGCTGCAAGTGGTCGGGGACCTCGATCCGACAGCGAATATCCGTGCCTATATAGGGGACGTCGGCACAGGAACAGAACGCCGCTTTTTTGCGCCGCTGGAAAACGGGCACCTGAACCGCAGCGATGTTGATATGCATGTTGCGTCGTTTTTAACAGACTGGGCAGAGCAGAAACCTGAAGGCAAAGTCATCATGCTGGGCTATTCAAACGGAGCCAATTTCTTGCTGGCACTTCTGGAGAAAGAGCCGAACCTTGCAGACGCGGTGGTCCTTTTGCATCCTTCGAATTTAACGTATCATTTTTCCGGCACTTCAAATACTGCGCTCTTTTTGACAGCCGGCGCACGCGATATGATTTCCATTCCGGGTGAATCCTTGAATTTGTCCAAAACACTGGCCGAACATTTCCCGCAGACCACATTCAAGCTGTTTGATCACGGACATGAAATCGCGGATGAAGAAGTGGATTTTATCCGTTCGAAACTGGCGAGCTTATAGAAAGAGAAAAAATCATGCAGAGCTATTTTCTGCATGATTTTTTAGCTTTTATTACATTCTAATCAGTATTAGGACTAGAACGCTTTGATTTCGTCCACCGTCTTCCGGTCCAATCGTTTGATCACTTCAGTTATCAGCTGGACCGTATGTACATAATCATCGTAATGGATTATCGAAGTCGGGGTATGCGCATAACGGGACGGCACATTGACCAGCAATACCGGGCCTTTCCATAATAAGTGAAAGAACCACTGAAAGCATTATCGATTCAATGCTTTCAGTGGTTCTTTTGTTGAGTACTCTTCCTTATGATAAGGCTCATAGAAGCAGATCTAACTGAGAAATTCATTTGGTCGAAACTAGCAATACTTCTACAAAAAGGATTCTTTACAAGAATCCTCATACATTTTTGGTAATAGCGTAGTATTTTATATTTTCCTTTCCCCATTCGTACATCATCAGAACGATCGGCATCAAGCTTTCCCCTAAATTTGTTAAAGAATATTCTACTCTTGGCGGGACTTCGGGGAACACTTTCCGATGGACAATCCCATCCTCCTCTAACTCCCTAATTTGAGTGGTTAATACCTTATGTGTAATTTTTGGAAGCAATCGATTAATATCACTAAATCGTAAAACCCCCTCTGTTGCTAAATGGTAAATAATGATGATTTTCCATTTTCCGCTGATAAGAGACAAGGTTAATTCTTTTTCACAATTAAATTCGCCGCTTTTAATTTTTCTTTTTGTTTCTGTCCGTAAGTCATCCATTGGACTTCCCCTTTCCTTGTGATGATTAAAAGTATCCTTTTGGTAACCTTCTCACAAAAAAGTGCCTTCTTCCAATGAAAAGAATTATATTTTAGAATATATAGAATATAATGAATAATCACACTTATCCTTTAGTTGTTTCGCTTTCCATCTTTAAAGCAGGATGGGCATAAAGATCAGATCTTGTATTTGAAAAAACAGGACAGGAGATGATAGGAATGGCAGGAAACAGAGCGGTTGTATACAGAGGTGCAGGAACTGTAACGGTTGAAGATATTAGTTATCCTGAATTAATTATTAGGGACGGCCCTGGGGTAAATCCTTTGAATGTAGGGCGTAAATGCGAACACGGGGTAATTGTGAAAATCGTTACAACAAATATTTGCGGAAGCGACCAACATATGGTGCGTGGACGCACTACAGCTCCTTCAGGGCTTGTATTAGGCCATGAAATCACAGGCGAAGTCATTGAAGTGGGACGTGATGTTGAATTTATCAAAAAAGGAGATCTGGTCTCTGTACCATTTAATATTGCTTGCGGCCGCTGCCGCAGTTGCAAAGAGCGTGATACCCATATTTGCGAGAATGTAAATCCCGATCGCCCCGGATCTGCTTATGGCTATGTAGACATGGGAGGATGGGTCGGCGGCCAATCAGAATACGTCATGGTCCCTTACGCAGATTTCCAGTTGCTGAAGTTTCCGGATAAAGATCAGGCGATGGAAAAAATACTCGATTTAACGATGCTTTCTGATATTTTTCCAACGGGTTATCACGGTGCAGTGAGTGCTGGCGTCAGACCAGGATCTACCGTCTATGTTGCGGGGGCCGGTCCAGTAGGTTTAGCCGCTGCCCACTCTGCCCAGCTTCTAGGAGCATCTGTTGTAATTGTGGGTGATTTGAATGGCGAACGCCTTGCACAAGCCAGAAGCTTCGGCTGTGAAACCGTAAACCTAAGGGAACATCCGGATCTCGGAGAGCAAATAGATCAAATCTTAGGGGTGCCGGAAGTTGATTGCGCTATTGACTGCGTTGGCTTTGAAGCTAGTGGACATGGCGAAGGAGCCGGTGAATCACCCGCTATTGTATTGAATTCCATTATGCAAGTTACTCGCGCAGGCGGCCGGCTTGGCATACCCGGACTCTATGTAACGGGCGATCCAGGCGCTGTTGATGAAGATGCGAAAATCGGAACCTTAAAAGTGCGCTTAGGGCTCGGCTGGGCAAAAGCACATACTTTTGTAACTGGCCAAACACCAGTCATGAGGTATCACCGCGACTTGATGATGTCGATTTTAAGCGGAAAAGCACAGATTGCCAAAGCGGTAAATGCCACAGTGATTTCATTGGATCAGGCACCTGGGGCCTATGCTGAATTTGACCAAGGAGCTTCTAAGAAGTTTGTCATTGATCCCCATGGAGTTTTTAAATAAGCAGGCTATTTTTCTATGTGCCCATTAAAAAGGAGGTTCGTTCTTATGTATAAAATCACGTTAGATGTAGCAAAAGAAATCATTGCCGGTGCGGAAGAAGAAGCAAAGAATATCGGCGTTGCCATGGTTATTTCGGTTGTAGATGATGGTGGAAATCTGATAGCCATTCACCGGATGGATGATGCTTGGCTTGCGAGTATTGACATTGCCCAAAACAAGGCATGGACATCCGTAGCGCTAAAAATGCCTACAGCAAATCTGGCTGAAGCAACAGTTCCTGCGGCTGAACTTTTTGGATTAAATACGACCAATAATGGGCGCCTTGTCGTTTTTGGCGGTGGGATCCCCCTTCTCGTTGAGGAAAAAGTAGTGGGCGCAATAGGAGTCAGTGGAAGTTCAGTGCCTCATGATGTCCAAGTTGCGGAAGCCGGCGTAAATGCATTTAACACGCAACAAGCGCAATAGCAAACTTCTATATTCCTTTTTTATATTGAAGAGTCAGGATTAATATCCTGACTCTTTTTATTTGTGGTACGGTTGGTTCACTGCGGCTACTTTATAGGCGGTTTTATTTGTCTGTTTGGCGGGTGGAGTAAAATTGTTTTTGTATAGTCTTTCAAAAGCATCTTTAATATTCTCCAAAAGATTAATGTTTACACAGACATTCCGGCAGTTAATCCATTAATCCAAAAAGGTGTAGTCTTCTCATTAGAAGAAGACTACACCTTTTTAGTAAACTCTATAAACGAAAAAACATCTGCCTTAGGCTTCTATGTAAGAAGAAAAAGGCAGGCGTTTTTCAAAACCTAATTGTAATACAAGTTCTCAGTTGGATATACCGGATCATTGGTGATGTCGATTCCAAGCTTCTTGAAGGTCTGTTCGTTTTCCCTATTCAATATAACCGTGGAATGCGCTTGTGTATCTCTTAAATTCGGCAGTTGCTTATAAGCCAGCTCAGAAGTAGGGTTGGTGACCGCACTGATTGCCAGTGCAATCAGCACTTCATTGGCGCTTAATGTCGGGACTCGGCTGTTCAACTCATCGGTTTTCAACCGTTGAATCGTCTGCAGAATCATCGGCGACAACAAATTAATTTCATCGGAAATATTGGTCAATTTCTTCAACCCATTCAGAATCGCGGCTGCCGAAGCATCCATTAAAGTTGTCGTTCGACCGGTGATCATCTCGCCATTTGGCAGTTCTAACGCAATTACGGCTTGTAAATTCGTGCTGCCAATTTGCTCTTGGATTGCTTTCGCATAATTACGGGCTGGCAATACAGGTGCCCGATCCTCTTTCTTTAAGTCAGTCTCTTCCAGAATCACTTGCATGTGGCGTACACTATCTTCATCAGCAAGCCCTTTTTTATAGTCGTTCTCTACGACGAAACTGCGCCGAATGATTTCCTGCTTGGCAGCTTCCTGCACGACCCCATCGTCGGTGATGCCCGATTTTAGACGATTAACACCCATATCAGTCGGTGAGCTGTAAACAGACTCTTTACCAGTAATCCTTTCAATAATTCGTTTGATGACAGGAAACGTCTCAATATCACGATTGTAATTGATCGCTACTTTCCCGTATGCCTCATAGTGATAATTGTCAATCATATTCACATCTTTTAAATCGACGGTTGCCGCTTCATAAGCGATGTTTACCGGGTGCTTCAACGGCAAGTTCCAAACCGGAAAAGTTTCAAATTTGGCATAGCCCACTTCATTCCCCAGTTTATTCTCATGGTACATTTGGTTAAGGCAGGTGGCCAGCTTCCCGCTGCCTGGGCCAGGTGCCGTTATGACCACGATTGGCTTTGTGGTTTTGATATAGGGGTTCGTCGCAAATCCCTCTTCCCCGAGGACCGCGTCCACGTTTGTGGGGTACCCTTCGATTTCGCGGTGGATACAGACGCTGATTCCGCTTCTCTCAAGCTTTGTCATAAATACTTTGACTGTTGGTTGTCCTTGGTAACGAGTGATCAAGACACTGTTGACAGAAATGCCATACGCCCGATATTCATCGATTAAGCGCAAGACATCTTGGTCATAAGTGATGCCGTAATCTTCACGGACTTTGTTCCGTTCGATGTCTCCAGCGTACACACAGATGATGATTTCCGCATTTTCTTTCAGTGTATGCAATAATTTGATTTTGGCATCTTCATCAAATCCAGGCAAGACACGCTTGGCATGTTTGTCGCCTATCAATTTTCCGCCAAATTCCAAGTAAAGTTTATCATACTGCTGCACCCGCTCTAGGATGTAGGCAGATTGTTCTTGGAGATATTTCTCCGAATCAAATCCAATTTTTTTCATTCAATTCCCGTCCCGTCTTCTATACTTCAAGCTTTCTCTTTCCCGATAGATAAAAACGCCTTAAGAGAAACTACTAACTAAAATCTATTCTTTATCATTATAAATTTTTGAAAAAAAAAGTAAATCGGTCCAATTGCTTCATTGATTGGGTTATCCTAATAAGCGCAGTGGCCTAACCATGGATGTATTCGACTAAAATAACGGAATTTAGGGCAATGTTTAGCAAATCCAAACGACAAAAACCCTGTTTCTCTTGGATAGGTTTCAATAACTGAATTAATTTGATTTATCGGTGTAAAGAAAACATTAGAATTCGGTTTAATAACTGTATTATCTTTAACATTTGGACAAAACATGTATAAGTTAGAGTTTATTTAATAGTATGAACTTCATTTACTTATGATAAGGCTCTCCGTACTATATCTAAATGAGGTTTATCAAAATATAATTTAGAATCAAAGGGTCAGTAGGGGAATCACGAAAATATATCTAACCGTCAAAGGTTCCTGCTAACTAAACACTTTACTATAAAACAGTGAATTTTAGTCAAACGTGTAGGTGCCCCTTAGAAGGGTATTACGATTTGAATAATATTATTCGGCATGAGACAAACTTTAGGTCGAATCAACTTAAAATTTGTGTTACTCACTGGAACACACAGTATTCTTTTACTTTTCTTTATACTTTATTTTCATAAAATTAAATTGGCATTCTATAAATTGAGGAATATTATATTGCAATCGCATGTTTAAACTTTTAGTCTAAATTTTTTATACTGATTAATATATCAATTACCACTTCTTCAAATAAATAATTAATTTCTTTAATTAATTCATAATCTGTGGGAGATATGCTTCTATAATCATGCACAATTAAATTCCTGACTCCATAGAGAGACAATCCAGAATCTCCTTTCCCATCTCTTCCATTACTTAATAACAATTTATTACATTCGTCTTTCAAACTTGATTTCAAGCTATTATTTGAAATATGTTCTGTAAAAAGTTTTTTTATTCTGTTATTTTCTTTACTTAGTTCATTGAATTCATCCTTGATTTGAGATAGTTTTTTTTCTCCAGCACCTAGACCAACCAAGATAGACTTTAATTCTTTGTTAAATATTTTATCTATAATTAATTCTATTACTTGATATAGTAAATGAAATCTTACTAACAAATGAGTTTCTGCTATTAGTACATCTGTAAATAGATGTACTGGATAAGGATCACTTTTCATATCTGCTGATATTTTAGATATCTTTATTGTTTCATCAGCTTGCACTACTTCTTTCTCACCATCATATTTTTTTAAATAATAGCCTTTTCTGTAAAGGTCTAAATAATAGTCCTCAATGCAAAATTCAGATACTTTGTTTAATGACATGCTGCTTAGTATTAATACTTGGATATTTTCTACATCATAAAAATCTTCAATAGTATATATTCCATCTTCTCTGAAATTAGGCGTGAGAGATTTATCTGTATTGCCTTCTTTTACAAAAAAATTAAATAATGCCATATAAGCATAATTTAAGAAATAAACATTTTCAGCATATTTATGCTCTTTAGAGATTAGTGCCTGTAAAGGAAAAATCCAACCTACTCTTATTCTTTCTTCTTTCTCGTAAACTTGATAGATATTACTTTCAGAAAAGTTTTTATTATAAAATATAAAAGTTTCACAAGGAAATACATTAACCCCGTCTATTAAATTTAAAGGATTTTTAACTTCAATTTCGTTCTCTTCATTACCTAATTCATTTAAAATTATATTGCCTTCTAAATCGAATTCCTTAAACCTATACTGGATACTTTCTACTTCATTAATTTTACAAGTAATACTCATTTCTTACTCCGAAGTCAACTGGTACTTTTTATATCCAGTTTGAACTGCTTCATATAAATTAGTGTAAGCATCACTATTTTCATTAAATAATTCTCTAAATATCCAATAAAAATACATGCGTTGAGCATTTCCTATTTTCTTTGAATTTTGTTTTATTGAATCCAAGTTCTTGATTAAATCAACTATCCAATCTTCATCTTCGGCTACTTCTAATTTATTAACTAAATCTCTAACTTCATCAAGGTTTTCAATTACTTCTAAATCTTTTAGTTTACCTATTGCAGCCCCAAATCCTGTTATAGCTTGAGATTTATTGAATACTCCTATTGTATTTTTAGAAAACGGAGAAGCATACAAACTCAATTCATCCAAGACTTCGTCATCACTCAAATTTGCTGAAGTTTTGTTATCAATAGCCTTTATTAAATTGTCATACGTTAAAACAAAGTCTTTAAATAAATCATTTTGTGTATTTTCATTGGATAATCTTTCTAAACTTTTAATATTATTTAAGACATCAAATCTATCGATAGGCGCTGGATCCCGTTCTAAATAGGAGTTGAATCCCTCAACTAAAGTTTTAAAATGATAAGCATTTGGCGAAGCCGTATCTTTATTAACCTCTTGAACTATTTCAATTCCTTCAATTGCGTTATCAAGATATTTACGGTATAAAATCTCTATTTGATGTCGTAATGACATAGGTGTTTGACCAGTATTCAAAGTTAACATTCTATACAAAATTCCGAATTGATTAATTCCTATGTATATCTCTACTCTGAGCATACCGTTTCTAAATTTAATAAATTTATCAAAATCATTTGTTTCTTCTCTAAGTTCACTTTCTAAATCTTTTAAAGTGTGGGTTCTTTGCAATCCGTCCAATATTAGCAAATTTTCAATATTACTCTTAACTAAATCAATAATACTCTCATTATCTAACTTGAAAAAATCTGAATCATTTTCTAAGTTTAGTGCTAACACTATTGGGGGCATTATACAACCTTCTAATAAATCTTTTTTCAATAATGAATAAACTGTATTTGAAGATTTGACACGTTTTCTTTGCAAAGGATTGTTCATTAAAATATCTTTAGCAATCTCTAAGTATTCTTCATAAGTCATTTCCAACAGAATATTTTCCGCTCCTATTTTTGAATCAATAATTCTTGATTTTAGTTGCATTTTTTATTCCTCCATTCTTATATATAAACTATACTAATATTCTTACACTAAACCAATTCTCTCTATTATGGGATTTAAATTAACCCTAAGGGTTGGGAACTGTTTTTGCTTGTGTAACTCTAAAACTATTTCTTGTGGAATAAGATTCCTTTTTCCATTCCAAGTTCGTGCTGCCGAATGGCTTTTCCCACTTTCGCTGCCAACATAATAGAAAACTCTGTCTAGAGAGTAAGCAACAAATTCAAATAAAGCTGGCGGCATTTTTTTAAACTCAATATTAATTATTATATCTAGTAATATCGTTAAATTCTGATTATAGCCTTCGAAAGCTCCAAAAGGTTTAGAGTTCTCCCAAGTTTTATCAATGCATCTAGATAAGAAATCAATAAACTGAGAAATCATGTGTATCTCAAAATCCGCTAATATTTTTAATATGGAAAACCTAAATTTTTGATCTGATATGAATTTTGTTATATATTCTTCAGTTGTAAGCTCTCCATTTAATTCTTCAATTTTTGCTAACCTTCCTAAATTAAAGTGTATATTCTCTACTAAAACTTGATTAAATTCTGCCAAAAAATCCTTAATTTCACTTGTTTCTATAATAATAATATTATTTTTATCTCTATAAGGCTCAGCATTGGGATTCGCTGATCTGACAACTTGAACAATGTCATGAGGATATATATTAGAGTATTCATAAATATTGTTTGACCAGTCTACTGCAGAGAGAACATTTACATCACCTAATCCATAACCAAGTATTAAAGTGGTTGATTCTTTTATAGTTAAGGCTAATTTTATTTGGCGATATTCATTTGGTCTAAACAGTTTTACATAATCCTCTTGAGTAATTATAATTGATTCCGGGTTATGACGAATACCATGCAGGTGGTATACAGGTATTACATTTTTAGGACTAGTTATATAATCTTCTGGACTTAAAGAAAGACATCTTCCTGTTAAAAGACTTTCAATCACTAAGTCATAATTAGTAGTGATAACCCATTTAGGATCCATAACTTCTAAGTATTCACTAAATTCTTCTCTCTGTTCCTTATTTGGATACCAAGTTGTTAATCCACAGACTATACTCTTAAACTTTGATTTTGCTTCTTCATATTCAATACCTTCTTTAATTGCATATTGATCACAGATAATAGTAGAAATCTCGGGATAAGATATTCCAACTTTATTAATACTTGTATAGTCTATTCCTAATTCTTTACTAGTTGCTTCAATCAGTTCTCCCCAAGATAATGCTGCTGCTCCTGATTCATCATGGAGAACTGCTTTTGAAAATCCTGCTCCAATAAATAATCCTAAATTACCGTAAATTACAGAACTAGATAAAAAGTTTATTACATTTTCTCTGGTTAATTCAGATTCTAATTCCATGTAATCCTCCTGTTTATATTTTTTTGATTGTGGACACGTCTCTTTTTACAGTCTTTACATTGTACTAATCTCCGGTTAATTCCTATCCACTTTTAAAACCTCATTTACTTATGATACGGTTCACCCTTCATTATCCGAAAAGCCCGATAAACCTGTTCCACCAAGATCAACTTCATCAACTGGTGAGGAAACGTCATCTTAGAGAATGACAATTTCTCATCCGCCCGCTTCAACACTTCATCATGCAAGCCAAGCGATCCGCCGATGACGAAGACCACTTTACTCCGGCCGTAGGTCATGAGGGATTCCATGTCTTTTGCCAGCTGCTCGGATGTTTTCATCTTGCCGTCGATGGCAAGAGCGACGACGTAAGCGTCTTGGGGAATTTTTGCTAAGATCCGGTCGCCCTCTTTCTTTTTGACGATTTCCATGTCGGCTTCGCTTAACTGCTCCGGCGCTTTTTCATCCGGCACTTCCACTTCGTTTACTTTTGCATAGCTTCCAAGCCGTTTTGTGTATTCTTCGATTCCCGATTTCAAGTATTTCTCTTTTAGCTTCCCAACACTAATAATTGAGATATTCACACCTTATCCCCCTTTTACATTCCCTTTACAAACAAGTTACCCACAAATGTTATCAACATATCCACATGTTTTTCTACATGTTGTGTCCGCTCATGCGTTCGCCACAAGATACATCGCGGCTTCTTCACAGTAATCGCACTTTGTGGATAACTTTTTTTCGTCTGACAATTCAGTAAGAATAGGATAGCTTTTCGTTTCCGCCACAAACACGTCTAAAGCGTGTTCCACGTGGGTTTTACAGCAATTTATTATCATTTTTTATCCCCCTTTCAAATTCCGAATATTCCACAAGGTTATGCACAATTCTTTCACTTTTATCCACAACTCATTTTAACAGAAGAAAAGAATGGCGGAAAGAAAAGCTTTTCCAGGTCTGTGGATAACGGATAACTATAAGATTTCAAAAAAGTTATCCACATGCTGCTTTTTGTTTTTCCGAACAATTAGCCCGTTTAAGATAAAAATCTATTTTCATTTTTAAATAGTATTTCACCCTTTTTCGAGCAAAAAAATACCCGAAAAACCTTCTTCGGTTTCTCGGGTTCTTCTTTTAAACTTCCGGAACCGGCGCTCCCATGGCAGCCCAATCTTCCATTGCCGGACCATAAAGACCCGGAACTTTCAATCCCGCTTGGCGCATGAGTACTGTCATTTGTCCCCGGTGATGGGTCTGGTGCAGCACCAGCCCGCTCATGACTTGTGCGACAGTCCAATTGTCGCCGTACATGTTCCGCTCTTCCTGCAATGTTTCATCCGTCCACTGTTCTTCCATCGCCTTTACCATTGCATCGCTCGATATGCGGTACGCATCAGCAATTTCTTTCGCAGATTTTGGGACCGGCAGATCTTCTGGTGTAGCTTCAAACTCTAATCCAGCATGTCCCATCATTTCTCCAAGCGTTGTCGTCAAATGCCAGCCGAGGCGCCCTAAGGTCCGGTTTTCCAAAGTGATCTGCTGGTTCAACGATTCATCCGTCAGCATTTCGAGCACCTGTAGTGTCATCACCGCTTCCTGTCTCCATTGCACCAAGAAGTCTTCCAATGTTCTGTACATCTTTTCCCTCCTCTTAACATTAGTATTGCTTAACTAAATTCGAGACAGGCCTCTCTTTTCCTGCCTTGAGAATAGGCTGTTTATCATAATAATGGAGTAAATCAACGGAGAAGAGCATATTGCTTCGTCGCAAGTCCGCAGGAAAGCGGAGTTGTTTTACGGAATAATGCAATAAACTAGCTTACTTCTTGAAAAATAAAAAAGACTTAAAAGCAAATGCTTTTAAGTCCGAAAAACTAAATTTCCGAGTTATCAACAAGCTCCAATTCAAATGTCATTTCTTCGCCATCACGGTAAGCTTTCACCGTCATCGTATCGCCAATCTTTTTCTCATTGTATAGATGCTGGCGCAACTCAATGATGTCGCCGACCGGCTGGCCATCCATCTCAACGATGACATCATATTGCTCCATGCCCGCTTGTGCAGCTGCTGAGCCTTCTACTACTGTATCTACCACTACACCTGTTTTCACGTCTTCCGGCAGGTTCAGCGTTTCCTGGCGCTCTCTTTGCGGTACTTGCACCAAATCAACAAGCGTTACACCCATTGCCGGACGCACCATTTCACCCGTAGTTTCAAGAGAGTTGATGACTGGCATCGCCGAATTGATTGGAATCGCAAAACCGATGCCTTCGACTGCATCAGTCGCGATTTTCATCGAGTTGATGCCGATCAGCTGGCCAGCTAAATTGACTAGCGCTCCGCCGCTGTTACCGGGGTTGATTGCTGCATCTGTCTGCAATACTTCCGCCTGCCAATCTTCCTGTCCATTTCCATCCAAATCGACCGGTACAGCACGATCAGTGCCAGATACTACACCTGTTGTAACCGAACCTGAAAAATCAAGGCCAAGCGGATTCCCGATAGCAATGACTGTTTCTCCTTGTTTCAGCGCTTCAGAATCGCCAAATTCGATTGTGCTCTCAATATTCGTCCCATCCATTTCAACTACCGCAAGGTCTGTCCAAATATCGCTCCCTACGAGTTCTGCTTCAATTTTCGTGCCATCCGATAACGTCACCTCAAGCGCATTAGCTCCTTCGACAACGTGGTGATTGGTCACTACAAAAGCCCGGCCGTCTTCATTTTTATAAATAACGCCCGATCCTGTTCCAACGGCCTGCTCCTGCTGCTGATCTTGCCCTTGGGCACCATTCCAGAAGTTTGAGGACTCTTGAAGATTCGTTATTCCAACGACGGCATCTGCTGCTATCTCAACGGCTTCCGTAACATCGGTATTGATCTCAACCGCATTTGAACTTGTCGTGCCTTCCGTCTCTCCGGCTACTGTCTCTGTCGCTGTATTGTTCCCAGGAGCCAGCCCCGGCACTGAAGAAAACAATAGCCACACGATTAGCGCCCCAACCAAAACCCCTGCAATCGCGGCTAAAAATGTGCCGCCCCGGCCCCGTCTGCTGCCGCGGCTGGGCGGATCATTATAATATCCCATACACTTCATCCTCCCGTTGTCTTTACCTATATATAACCGTAAACGAATGAGGCTAATCAATCAAAACTACAACAATTCTGTGAATTCCCCCAAAAGAAAAAACCGGCAGCAAAATGCCCCGGCTTTTTTATTTTGTAAGCTGTCGCTATTTACTTAAAAAACTCTAAAACTACACTTGAAAATCTTAGAAGAAAGAGCGGAAGGCGGCGACTCCTGCGGGATAGCGCAGTGCCGAAATCCACTCGGGCATTTAGCCCGAGTTAGTTCGGCGCCAGCCCGCGGAAAGCGTCCGCTTGAAGCGATTTCTTCAACCACTTCTTAAACAGTCACCAAAGGCGTCGGCACATTGGCGTCCGTGTCGAGCAAATCGACATATTCCCCGACTATGATGCCTTTTGTCTGCAGTGTCTGCTCCACGCTCATGCGCGCCAAATCCTTCATGTTGTTGTCTTTGCTCAAATGCGACAAATAAATCCGTGTCGGCTTTTCAGCCATCACTTCACTCATCGCCACCGCCGCGTCTTCGTTCGACACGTGTCCGACATCACTCAAAATCCGCCGTTTAACTGACCAAGGGTATCGGCCCATCTGCAGCATGCCCACGTCATGGTTGCTCTCAAATACGAACGAATCCGCCGCTTGGATGACACCCTTCATCCGGTCGCTGACATACCCCGTATCCGTGATAAGCGCCAACTTGCGGCCGTTTTCATGGAATACATAAAACATCGGGTCAGCCGCATCGTGCGACACCGCGAACGACTCGATATCAATGGAACCGAACGTCTTCACCGTATCCATCGGGAAATGAAAACGCTGCTCCACTGGAACGGTGCCCACAAGCCCGTCCATAGCCGCCCATGTTTTTTCATTGGCATAAATAGGCACATTGTATTTGCGTGCCACAATGCCAATTCCTTTTATGTGGTCACTGTGCTCGTGAGTCACAAGAATGCCATCCAGGTTGCTCATTTTTTTGCCGATGGATGCAAACAGCTCCTCCATTTTGCGGCCGCTTAAGCCCACATCCACCAAAAATGAGTGCTGGTCATTCTCTATATAAATAGCATTGCCGCTTGAGCCGCTTGCTAGTACACTAAAACGCATATAAAAAACTCCTTATTTTACTGCTTCTTCTGCCTCTAATTCAACAATGCTGTTATTTACCGCATTTATAAAGTACTCTTCTTTCGTGCCATCTGCAAGTGTTGCGCTTATGCGCCAAGTGGGCAGGAACATCCGGGCATTTTCGGAAACTTGGACATATACGGAATACCCAATCTCCGTTGTGTCGATGGTTGAATTCGCCGGCAATACCCCTCTTGTGTAAAGCGTGTAAATCGCTTGGATCGGAGGGATCAATTCTTTTGGCTGTTCTCCAAGTTCGACATTGTCGTAAAGTGATTGTTCATAATACGTTACTTCACCTTCTTCATTCCAGTAAACCGTGACCCGGCCATTGTCGCTGTAGTAAAGGGGTTTCCCATTAACCTTCTGGAAAAAGACAGCTTTTTTTTCGGCTTGGTTCATTTCCCAAAAGACATAATCCTTTCCTTTAGTGACATTTCCCAAGACAAAGGCTGTTAATGTTTCTGCGCTCACTTCAGTGCCTAAGGACAACGGTTCCCTGAAATCTACACGCAGCGAGTTTTCATCCATGATGCGCCCTTGCTGATTGCCTTTTGGAATCTCGTCGTTTGTGAATTCGTTAATCTGGGCATTGACGTAGGGCTCAGGGTCAACCAATTCCGGAAGCTCCCCGTAAGAAATATTATCGTCCTTTAGCTTTTCTTCTGAAGAGGAATCATTCCCGAGAACTTCTACTTTCTCATATTCCGTATAACGGTTCACATACAAAGAATATAAAAAGACATTCAAAATGGAAAAGACGATGATGAAAATGGTTTTGGTTTTACTCCAATCCAACTTTCCCACCTCCAAGCTCTTCTTTGGAAAGCTTTTGCCAACTTCCGTCTATTTTATAATACCAGGCGGCCTGGAACGTAATTAACTTTTCCCCCGTCTGCGTCAATTCATACCCCGGTAAAATCTCCGTCACTTTTTTCCGGTCTTCTTCGCTCAGGCGGCTGACGGCCTCAAGTGCGGCCGTTCCCGCTTCAAGTTTTTCCGTAGTCGTCTGCGCCGTTGATTGCAATACAAAGGATGGCCGGACATAGCGGAAAATTTGTTCGGTTCCATCAATATTGCCCCATTTCAATTCCAATTCCGTAGCGGTCGATGTGCTGAATACCGGCAGGTTATCTAAAAATAGCCGGTAATAGACTTGCTGCGTAAGAGGTTCAATGCCAAAATAGCGGTATTCGTTTGTCCAGCCGCCGTGGTCGTTGACATAGTCAATTGTGCTGAAAAGCAATTCCGATGGGATTCCTGGATCTGACGTTTCGGCTCTTGGCTTGACATAGCTCAGGCTTTTCCGGCTGGAGTCAAAGCGCATGAATGCCCCCGTCCTGTCATCCCTATATTCCTCATTTCCAGCATTGCCGGATGAATTCACATCAGCTGTGGTTTCAAAAAGTGCAGAACGGAAGTTTTCGCGTGTCACTTCTTCTAAAAGGTACGGATAAACCACTTTGCTCAACTCTTTTTCCGGCACATAAATCGGCAATTCACCAATATCTTCATTCGTAACGTATACATCTTTCGCTCCGTCTAAAATATTGTTCTTGAACTGAGCCATTTCACTTATCGATACATTTCCTTCATGAACCCTGCCAGAGGTCGAGTTAATAAAATAGATCTTGATCTGAGTCTGTTCAACAGTCGCCAATTCAATGACGACCCGGTCAAAAGAAGCTTCCGGAATTGTCTCATCTGTGATGTTTACCATCGCATCGAATATCGGAAAAGGCACAGCCCCTGGATAATACAGGATTATGCGATTGGGCTGGTGCATATAAGATTGCAGCGTGTCCGCCGATGCCTTTTTCTCCTTTTCCGCCACGTCTTGAATTTGCCACAGCTTCATCGAAGCGAGAAGCGGATCAATATCTTTTCGATCAGTCGTCCCTGTTACTTTGTCTTCCTGGTGGTACAGCACTTTGGTGGGCCGGACCACTTGTTCGACAGTACGTTTGTTCCCGATTGAGACGTCAACTGCAGGAGTTGATTCGATCGGGTCAAACGATGGAGTAAAAGTCCAAATCGTGAAAGTCAGGGCGAAACTCAGAAGAATAAGCAAAAACAAAACGATCGACTTTACTTGTTCGACGTATTTCATTCCCACTCACCTCCATCGTCTATTTCAAAAGGCAACGTGAAGAAAATCGTTGTCCCTCTTCCGTAAGCGCTATTCGCCCAAATAGAGCCGCCGTGTGCATGGATCATTTCTTTTGAGATGGCCAAACCGAGGCCAGTGCCGCCCATTTCACGGGAACGCGCCCGGTCCACACGGTAGAAACGGTCGAAAATCCGTTCAATATTTTCTTTCGGAATGCCCATTCCCTGGTCACTGATCCGAATTTGCAGCGCCCCTTCTTCCACCGTCATTGCAAAGCGGATGGTTCCGCCTTCCGGTGAGTATTTCAAGGCGTTGGAAATGATATTGTCGATTACTTGCGTCAATTTATCCGGATCGATTTCCACAAAATACTGTTCATCCGGCAAATAGCGTTCAAAATGAACATTTTGCGATTTCGACATTTCGAAGCGGTCGATAATCCGGTTAAAGAATCGATTAAACTCTATAATTTCTTTGTTCATTTCGGTTTCGCTCGAATCCATTTTGGACAACTTGAGCAAATCGTTTACAAGGCGGATCATCCGCTCGGTTTCTGTTTGGGTGACGTTTAAAAAGTTCGGTGCAAGATCCGGGTCCTGCCATGCGCCTTCAGCAAGAGCTTCCAAATAACTGCGCATGGTCGTCAATGGCGTCCGCAATTCATGGGAAACGTTCGCCACAAATTCCCGGCGCTCCATATCAATTTTTTCCTGCTCCGTATTGTCATGCAAAACAGCGATCAAGCCGTTCACAAAGCCGGTTTCTTTTTGGATGACCGAAAAGCTGGTGCGCAGCAGTGTGGTTTGGTCTTTCGTGCTGAAATCGAGCGTTATTGTCTCTTTCAGATGAATTAGATCTTCAAACGTATATTCTGAATCCAAGCCCAACACCATCGTCAATGGACGATTAATAACCGTTTCACGTGAAACATCCAATAGCCGGAGTGCCGGATCATTAATCAAGATGACGCGCCCTCTTCTATCAGTAGATAAAACGCCATCTGTCATATTCGATAAGATGGAAGCGAGCTTCCGCCGCTCACTTTCCGTAGATTGCTGGGATTCCTGCAATCGGTTGGTCAAATGGTTGAATGCCCTTGCCAGCTGGCCAATTTCATCATCTCCGTAAACCCGTACTTTTCTGGAGAAGTTCCCTTTTGCCATGGCTTGCGCTTGTTTTCTCATATCCGATATCGGACGGGAAATCGTTTGTGCCACCAAGACTCCTAATATGGCTGTTATCAATAGCGAAATGGCTGTACCACCCGCTAAAATAGCATTGATTTCATCCATCTGATCGTAGACATTCTCAATGGCCGCTTCGATATAAAGAGTGCCAAGCACTTCTCCTCCAGCCGCTTTTATCGGCTGGACGCGAACCCACACCCGGTCATTCGGCTGTTCCCTGCTGACGTAGGTTCTTTCTTTTACGTCCTCTTCGGTCGTCGCCAGCCTCACCAATTCATGCATGGAGCGCTGGCCGACCGAGACTTGGTTATCAGGTTCAGAACTTGCCAATATGTTGTAGCGTGAATCAATCACGCGTATTTCATTGACGTCATCCGACTGAAAGCCATTTAATACGGAACGAAGGCTCTGTTCTAAAGTCAAATCTTCCTCCGACCGGCTTTTGACCATTTCTTCACGGACACTGAACTCGATGATGTTCATGCGGTCTTCGATGGAATTTTGAAAGTTTTGGCTAAGCGTTTGTTCAAGTTGCTGCGCAAAATAAAGGCCGATTATCTGCATCGCCAATACAATCAGCAAGATGTAAATCAGCACAAACTTCACATGAATCGATTTAAAAAAACTAACTTTCTGCATCTATTCTACTCCTGTTCAGGATTTCGCAAGTAATACCCCACCCCGCGGCGCGTTACAATCCACGTTGGATGGCTTGGGTTGTCTTCAATTTTTTCACGCAAACGGCGGATAGTTACATCGACTGTCCGGACATCCCCGAAATAATCGTAGCCCCATACCGTTTGAAGCAAATGTTCACGTGTCATCACTTGTCCGATATGCTTCCCAAGATAGTGGAGCAATTCAAATTCGCGATGCGTCAACTCGATGGTTTCTTCGCGTTTCAGAACTAAATAGGCATCTGGCTGTATCGTCAAAGAGCCTACTTGAATGTCATTCGATTGTGGAGCCTCATCGTCCGTCGGCACAACGCTTTGGCGGCGCAAGTTCGCTTTCACCCTTGCGATCAATTCCCGGGTCGAGAACGGTTTAGTGACGTAATCGTCGGCACCCAGTTCAAGTCCCAGCACTTTGTCAATTTCCGAGTCTTTAGCGGTTAGCATAATGATTGGAAAATCGAACTTCTTGCGGATTTCACGGCACACTTCCATACCGTCGCGATTCGGCAGCATGATATCAAGCAGCATTAAATCAGGCAGAATTTCTCCAGCCAATTTAATGGCTTCATCCCCATCATAGGCACATATCACATCAAAACCTTCTTTTTTCAAATTAAACTGCAGAATATCTGCAATCGGCTTTTCATCGTCTACTACTAAAATCGTTTTGCTCATCGTTATTCTCCCCTCTATTTCCCCGCTTTTGCAGCGTGAAATTCTACCCGTTTCTTATTCATATCTCCCTATACTTTATCACTGTTGAAGCGGTTTCGCATCTCTTACTCTTTATGCGGTATTTCCCGGGAAATAATTAGGAAATACAAAAGAGACCGGCCCCAAAATCTGGCCAGTCTCTCGTTTTTTTAGTTGATATAACGAAGTGGATTTTTTGTTTTCCCATCCAATGAAATTTCAAAATGCAGATGGACACCTGTAGAACGGCCGGTAGAACCCATTTTTCCTAACTTTGTCCCTGCTTGTACCTTTTGCCCTTTCTTGACATCAATCGACTTCAAGTGCCCATAGATGGTTTCATAACCGTTTTGGTGATCGATGACAACTCGGTTGCCGAGTGTGCCTGCCGGACCCGCTGCTTTAACAATCCCATGGTCAGCTGCTTTAATGGCGAAACCGTCCGGACGGGCAATATCGATGCCGTTATGCCAGCGTCCCCAGCGCTTCCCTCTCTCGCTGGAAATGTATCCGCCTTCCGCCGGCCATTCGAATTTTCCGGTTCCGACTGAAGGAAGTTCTTTCGTGCCATTTAAGATTACTTCCCCAACCGGTTTTCCGGTAATCTCCATGGCGGTTTCCTGCCGGTCCACTTCGTGGCCGTTTTGTTCTTGAATCGCAAACGTCAATTCTTTCTTGCCGTCTTTTCCTTCTACTTCGACTTTTGAGTCGCCGATATAGAGATTGCCATCTTCTTTTTCAGCGGTGTCATGCTTGTAGACTTCCTCAATCTTCTGTTCTTTGCTGATGTTGACCTTCACTTTCCGCTCGTTCAACAAGAAATCGACCGCTTGATCGACAGTCATCACTTGCTCGGGTGCTGCTTGAAGAGAATAACCGGAAATTTTCTCTCCAAATGACAAGTCAGTCAGGCGGGTTTCTCCCGCTTTCAACTCACGCGGCGCTTCATTAGAATTTTGAGCGGCTTCCCATGCCTCCAGCTCTTCAGGAGAAACATAGGCTAACTTTAACCGGCGAACAGTCTCGTCGTAAGCTTCTTGGTCTTTCAAATAGATGGCAATTTCATTATCGACCGCAAGTGCAAATGTGGCCGCTTTAATGGCCAATTTTTGGTCAAGTTGCGCGATGGTTTCCTGTTCATTGGCAACAGCCGATTCAAATACCCGTTCCTCTAGAACATGGAAATCTTCGCTGGCTTCAAGATTCAAATTTTCTACGGCAACATCGACGTTTTCAATTTTCTCTTCGATCAACAAATCAATCGATTCTTCATGTGCCACAGCGCCGATATACTCGCCGCTATTATATAAATGATAAATGGTTTTCAAGCCATCTTCTTCTGTAGGTTTGGCTGATGCTGGATTAACAGTAAAGCTTGCCAACAGCAAAATAGCTGCTATGGCTGCTTTCAAGCTATTAGAGCTGTTGATGTGCATGCCCGTTTTGTTAATGTACTTCATTGCTTCTATTGCGACCCCTTCCATAACCGCGGCAACGCGCCGCCCTTAAAGCCTCTTCTTTGGATAACCTTTCTTACTCTAACACGTTCTTATTTTAAAATAGCGTGCCATTGCTATTCGTAAATAAACCGTATTATTAGAGGCAATAATTTCTAGCCAGTCGGGATAATGCAGAATTGCTGTCTGTTTAAAGGCCTAAATTTTCTTTTTTCGCTTCTATGCCTTCCCAAAAGCCAACTGTTTCTTTGTCATATTTGTCATATTTTCATTAAAATAAGCGGTTAAAATGTGGCTATTTTGTTGCAGTACTGCACATGAAGAAAAACTGCACTAACAGAAATTCGCAGCTGTTTTGCAGAAGAACAATCGGATCCCCTGAAATCTTAAAAAGGATGGCTCAACAAAATAAAAGCTGAAACCGTCATAGCGGTTTCAGCTTTTATTCATTGGTGTAGTTTATCGCCAAACGCTTGTGACGATGTTTGTCTGGTTGCGGTCAGGTCCTACTGAGAAAATGGAGATTTGCACACCAGTCAGTTGTGCAATGCGCTCCAAATAGTGGCGTGCATTTGCAGGAAGTTCATCCAATGACTTGCATCCTGTCACATCTTCCGTCCAGCCTGGAAGCTCTTCATATACCGGTTCGCAATCCGCAAGCATACGCAAGTTTGCTGGGTATTCGGTAATCAATTCGCCTTTGTAGCGGTAAGCTGTACAGATTTTCACTGTATCAAGGCCAGTCAACACGTCGATCGAGTTAACAGTAAGGTCCGTCAAGCCGCTGACGCGTCTTGCGTGGCGCACCACAACGCTGTCAAACCAGCCGATGCGGCGCGGGCGCCCTGTTGTTGTTCCGTATTCTTTTCCGACTTCACGGATTTTGTTTCCAACTTCATCAAACAACTCAGTCGGGAACGGTCCATCGCCGACACGGGATGTATAGGCTTTACACACGCCGATAACGTGCTGGATGGCAGTCGGCCCGACTCCGGCGCCAATTGTGACTCCACCCGCTACTGGATTTGATGATGTAACAAATGGATATGTACCTTGGTCGATATCGAGCATGACCCCTTGGGCGCCTTCGAACAACACGCGGCGTCCATCGTCTACTGCATCGTTCAGTACTTTTGAAGTATCCGTAACATATTGCGCAATTTCCTGGCCGTATGAATAATACTCTTCCATAATTTCATCGACTGTAAATCCTTCTGTTTCATAGAATTTCTCAAACATGCGGTTTTTTTCATTCAAATTCTGGCGAAGTTTTTCTTCGAACACAACATGATCTAAAAGATCCGCCATGCGGATGCCGACACGCGCTGCTTTGTCCATATAAGCAGGCCCGATGCCTTTTCCTGTTGTTCCGATCTTATTCGCGCCGCGGCGTGCTTCTTCCACTTCATCTTGTTTGATGTGGTACGGCAAAATGACGTGTGCGCGATTGGAAATGCGCAAGTTGTCTGTCGTAATGCCCCGTGCATGCAGCCCCTTCAGCTCATTTACAAGCGCTTTCGGGTCCACTACCATGCCGTTGCCGATTACTGAAATTTTGTCTTTATAGAAAATCCCCGAAGGAATCAAATGCAATTTATACGTTTCGCCGCCAAAAATAATCGTATGCCCGGCATTGTTCCCGCCTTGGTAGCGCGCAATCACTTCTGCGTGCTCAGATAGAAAATCGGTGATTTTCCCTTTTCCTTCGTCTCCCCATTGCGTTCCTACTACTACGATTGATGTCATCGTCCGCACCTCCGTTAGGCATATGCCCTGTCTTAAACCGTGTTTATTGTATCAATGAAAACTGCTTCAGTCAATCAAAATCAAAAGAAAACACGAACATAAAAATGTGTTTTCACATTAAACGTTCGTGTTTAGTATCCGTCTGCTCCTTCGTGCTGACTCCAGTCAATGGTGACGAATTTGTTGTATTCTTTTACGAAAGCCAGTTTTACAGTCCCAGTTGGACCGTTACGCTGTTTCGCTATGATGATCTCAATGACATTCTGGTCTTCAGTTTCTTTGTCGTAGTAATCTTCACGATATAGGAAGGAAACAATATCCGCATCTTGCTCAATACTTCCGGATTCACGTAAATCCGACATCATCGGTCGTTTGTCTTGGCGTTGTTCTACTCCCCGGGATAACTGGGATAAAGCGATTACCGGAACTTCCAGTTCCCGCGCAAGGCCTTTTAATGAACGGGAAATATCGGATACTTCCTGTTGGCGGTTTTCTCCTGCGCGGCCTGGTCCTTGGATCAGCTGCAAGTAATCAATCATAATCATGCCAAGGCCGTGTTCTTGTTTTAACCGGCGGCATTTCGCCCGAATATCATTAACTCGGATGCCTGGTGTGTCGTCGATAAAAATTCCGGCATTAGAGAGACTTCCCATTGCCATTGTCAACTTCCGCCAGTCTTCATTTTGAAGCGCACCCGTCCGCATGATTTGTGCATCGATATTTCCTTCCGCACAAAGCATCCGCATGACCAGCTGTTCTGCACCCATTTCAAGACTAAAGATCGCGACGTTTTCATCTGCTCGAGTCGCCACGTTTTGGGCAACATTCAGGGCGAATGCCGTCTTACCGACAGACGGCCGTGCCGCTACGATAATCAAGTCGTTTCGCTGGAACCCTGCCGTCATCTTATCAAGATCCCGGAAGCCGGTAGGGATCCCTGTAACGTCCCCTTTTCGCGTGTGCAACAATTCGATGTTATCGTACGTCTTCACTAATACATCTTTGATATGGATAAAGTCGCCGGCGTTTTTCCGGTTTGATACTTCCATCATCTTCTTCTCTGCTTCAACCAGCAAAGCGCCTACTTCATCTTCACGCGTAAAGCCATCTTCCACAATTGACGTTGCCACGCGGATAAGCCGGCGCAAAAGCGCCTTTTCCTCCACGATGTGCGCGTAATGTGCAACGTTTGCTGCAGTAGGAACAGCATTGGCAATTTCCATCAAATAAGACAATCCGCCGACATCTTCCAATTCTTTTTTCACAGACAGCTCTTCTGTCACCGTCACCACGTCAATCGCTTTTCCATGGTCTGACAGCGTCAGCATCGTCTGGAAGATTTTTTGGTGCGCAATGCGGTAAAAATCTTCCGGCATGACGATTTCCGCTACGGTGATCAGTGATTGCGGTTCTAAAAAGATGGCTCCAATAACCGATTGTTCGGCTTCTTGGTTATGCGGAGGAACTCGATCTATCGTTTCGTTCATCGGTGCATCTCCTTACGCTTCTTCAGTTACGTGGACTCTGAGCGTAGCTGTTACTTCTTGATGGATTTTTACTGGAATATTTGTGTAGCCCAGTGAGCGGATGGCATCATCCAACTCCATTTTGCGTTTGTCGATTTTGATGCCGTGCTTTTTCTCCAATTCACTAGCCACTTGTTTTGTCGTGATCGAACCGAATAACCGGCCGCCCTCGCCTGATTTTGCTTTCAATTCAACCGTTAAAGCCTCGAGCTTCTCTTTCAGCCCTTTGGCTTCCTGAAGTTCTTGTTCAGATAATTTTTCTTCTTTTTTCTTCTGTCCATTCAATTGGCTGATGGCTGCTTGGCTTGCTTCAATGGCGTAGTTGTTCTTTAACAAGAAATTATGTGCATAACCATCCGCCACATTTTTGATTTCGCCTTTTTTGCCTCTGCCTTTTACATCTTTTAAGAATATAACTTTCATTCAGTTTGTCCTCCTTCATAATGTTCCTCAATCGCATTTTTAAGCAGTTCAACGGCTTCTTCGACCGTTGTATCCGGTAATTGCGTTGCAGCGTTTGTTAAATGGCCGCCGCCGCCAAGATGTTCCATAATTAATTGCACATTCACTTCTCCAAGTGAACGGGCGCTGATGCCGACACCACTTTCTCCTCGCTCTGCAATGACGAACGAGGCATTGACGTCTTTCATTGTCAGTAAAATATCGGCTGTCTGTGCAATCAGCACAGGGCTGTAAGTTTTTCCAGGTTCGCCATTTGCGATTGCAATGCCATCGGCCACGAATTCAACCGTCTGGACGATTTTCGCACGTTCTAAATACGTATCGAGATCTTCTTTCAAAAGGCGTTGGACAAGAACCGTATCGGCGCCGTTTGCCCGTAAATAAGAAGCTGCTTCAAATGTACGAGCACCGGTGCGAAGTGTAAAGCTTTTTGTGTCAACAATGATTCCAGCAAGCATTGCAGTGGCTTCCAACATCGACAACTTCTCGTGCTTCGGCTGATATTCGATCAGCTCGGTCACTAGTTCAGCTGTAGAGGAAGCGTAAGGTTCCATGTAAACCAGCATTGTGTTGGTGATGAATTCCTCGCCTCTCCGGTGGTGATCGATGATGACCACCCGCTCCATCCGCTGAAGCAGCCGTTCGTCAATGACCATGGAAGGCTTATGGGTATCCACAATGACCAGCAGCGAGTTGTCGGTCATCGCGGCAATCGCTTCTTCCGGTGTGATGAATTGGTTGAACAAGTCCGCGTCTTCTTCGATTTCATTCATCAACCGCATGACGCTGCGGTCGTATTCATCGAAATCCAGGACGATGCTGCCTTTTACTTTATTCATTGCGGCCATTTTCGCTACACCGACCGCAGCTCCGATCGCATCCATGTCAGGCATTTTATGGCCCATGATGAACACTTGGTCGCTTTCCTGGATCAAATCTCTCAATGCATGCGAGATAACGCGCGCCCGCACCCGTGTCCGTTTTTCAACCGGATTGGTCTTGCCGCCGTAAAATTTCACTTTGCCGCTTGGATTTTTAATCGCCACTTGGTCACCGCCCCGGCCAAGAACTAGATCCAAGCCAGACTGCGCCATACTGCCAAGTTCGACAAGCGAAGCAGATCCTGCTCCTACGCCAATGCTCAACGTCAATGCCAAGTTGTCTTTTGACGTCACTTCACGGATATCATCCAAGATGGCGAACTTCGATTTTTCCAACTCTTGCAAGATGGATTCATTGAAAATCGCCATAAAGCGGTCCGATTGCACGCGCTTGACGAAAATCCCGTGTTTTGCTCCCCAATCATTGATCAATGACGTCACCAGGCTATTCAAATTGCTTCGGGTTTGGTCATCCATTCCTTGCGACAGTTCGTCGTAGTTGTCGATAAACAAAATTCCGATCACTGTCCGGTCTGCGTAATACAAAGTTTCAATTTCCACTTGTTCCGTAATATCGAACAAATAAAACAGGCGGTCGTTCACTCGGTAATAGACCCGATATTTGCGGTCTCCAAGCGTGATGGTCATCTCTGTTGCTTCATTGGATGTTGTCAAAGGCTGAAAATCTTCCGATAAAGAGTATAAAGACTCGCCGATTAATGTGTCATACTCCAATGTAGAAGTCATATACGGGTTGGCCCATTCTATATCGAAATCTTCATTTACCAATAAAATCCCAATTGGCATTTCAAGCAGCGCTTCTTCCCCGACTTTTTTCATGCGGTAAGACAGCGTTTCAATATGTTGTTCAGTCGCTTCATAAGTTTTCTTCTCCATCGCCCATGCAGTGGCAAAGGCAATGCCAAACAGCAGGACAAAAACTCCCGCTATCCATCCCGACCAAGTTGAAATCAGAATCGCCGCGGCTAAGCCTAGCAGCAATAGCGCAATAAGCGGATATCGAAGTTTCCTCTTTCTAAAAAAAGCCGACATTATTCTTCAGCTCCTCATTTTCCTTTAAACTCGTGTGCCCGCTTAACCCACCCCCGGATATCAAATCCAAGGTCCACGATTCCGACGATACTCGTAAATGATTGCAGCGGCAAAGCCAGGAAGGTGACAATAACGGCCACCCACTTCGGCCATCCTTCCTGCTTAATGTAAAAATGGTAAAACGATACCCCTTGCAGGAACAACAGCATTTGAAGCAGGACGGACGCATTGATAAAAATCATATAAGCCATTGTTCCCGGCTGCAAATCAGACAGCATGGAAGCCAGCAATACGATTAAATAATACCATAATACACTTTTCGGCAGTTTCATATCCCGAAAAGGCGGAAATTTCGGCACCGCTGTTCCAAGCCGTTTCAATACCGGCAAATAAAACAATAACATCAGCCAAACCAGAAGGAAGACGGAAGCGACAAGCAAAGTCGGCAACAGCGTTTCCACTAGAAATGCCATTTGGTCGACCGATTCGTTATACTGTTCCATCTGGTCTGCGGTAGCGCCAAAACGCTCCAGCAAATCTCCAGCATGCGCATACGACTCTTGCATCATGGCAATGGATTCTTCCAGCACGTTAATGCCCAACAGGACGATTGATCCTACATACTGGAGCACTGTAGAAATGAGCAGGACAATGCCTGTACACAAGAACATGAATAGCTTGCTTTTTCCATAATAGATGCAAAGCCCGATAGAAAGCCCGAGCGGCACGTACACCAGCGCCAGTGGCAGGGACAGAAGGCCGCCAACGATAAACGATAAGGCCAGGCTGACGAATGCCAAAAGCAAGCTGGGTTTCCATGGATATTTTGCGCTGTACCATGCTATCGGCAAGCCCAAGAATAAGGTAGTGATAACATTCAAAAGAGGCACGTATACTGAAACGGCAAGGAGTACGGCAAACATGGCCGCCATCATCGCACCATTCGTAAGTTGTCTTGTTTGTTGATTTTGCATTCGGCTGTTTTTCCCCTTCTTTCGGGTTTATTTCATCCTTCCAATTGTAACATGATTAAGGAGCGTGAACAAAAAAGCCGACGGCGCCTGCCTGCCTTTCCCTTTGTAAAAATGCGAATAAAAAAGAAGACCGGTTTCCCGGCCTTCTCTAAAATACAACAAAGTATAAGTTACTAAGTTTATAAAAATTTATAGACTTCTTATTTCTTTGTCTAGACTTCAGCACCTAGCCCCTCGAGTCGCGGTCTGACTTGCCGATAATGGCAAAGAACGCCATTACTTTCAAGCCCTCCAGCGCTTGTCGGCGCTAAACAGGTGCTTCCGCTTTTCTTAATTATCTTTCTTCCGCAACAAACGGTAGAAGTGCCATGATACGAGCGCGTTTGATAGCGATTGTCAACTTGCGTTGCCATTTAGCGCTAGTGCCTGTAACACGACGTGGCAAGATTTTTCCTCGTTCAGAAATGAATTTCTTCAACAAGTCAGTGTCTTTGTAGTCGATGTATGTGATGTTGTTAGAAGTGAAATAACAAACCTTTTTACGTTTCTTTCCTCCGCGACGTGGTGCCATATCGAATTACCTCCTTTATAGTAGAATGGGTTGTAAGCGTTAGGTTTAGCCTGTTTTAGAACGGCAAGTCGTCATCCGATACTTCGATCGGGCCGCTGCCGCTTGAGAACGGGTCTTCATCTACACGCGTATAGTTTTGCTGACTTGGGCTTGGCGATTGGTTCTGTTGATAGGACGGTTGTCCCTGCGAACGATCTGCACCAGCACCAGAGCTTTTTGGTTCAAGAAATTGAACGCTATCTGCCACTACTTCAGTCGTGTAAACACGTTTTCCGTCTTGTCCCTCGTAGCTTCCAGTTTGAATGCGGCCTTCTACGCCAGCTAAGCTTCCTTTTTTCAAGAAGTTTGCTGTGTTTTCAGCTTGTTTGCGCCAAACGGTACAATTGATGAAATCCGTTTCTTTTTCACCTTGCGCGTTGGAGAATGTACGGTTTACAGCTAGTGTAAAACGGGCAACCGCCGCTCCGCTTGGAGTGTAACGAAGATCAGGATCTTTTGTCAGTCTTCCGACTAAAACAACTCGGTTAATCATCAGAATTCAACCCCCTTTTAAGTCAAAATTATAATCAGGTCCATATGCTTACGCGTCTTTGCGTACAGCGATATGACGAATAATGTCTTCGTTAATATTCGCAAGACGTGTGTATTCGTTGATAGCTTCAGAACCAGCGTTAACTTTTACGATTTGGTAGAAACCTTCACGTAAATCGTTGATTTCATAAGCTAAACGACGTTTACCCCACTCTTTCGACTCGATGATTTCAGCACCGTTAGAAGTTAGGATATCGTTAAAACGCTCAACTAGAGCTTTTTTCGCTTCCTCTTCAATTGCAGGCTGAATTACGTACATTAATTCATACTCTCTCATCGTGTTGTCACCTCCTCATGGACTTGGGCCCTACTGTTTCCAGTGGGCAAGGAGCAAGCAATTCATATTATTACTCACATCAATGTATTGTAGCATAAAGTCTGAACCTCCGCAACTATCATTTGCGCAACCAATTCCGTTATACTTTTTATAAATAAGGAAAGAAGTGAGCCTATGAAACCGGATCGCATCATCGAATTAAAAATGGAAGAAGTAGTGCCAAAGGTTCTATGGATAAATGGGCTGCTATTGGTTTTATTTGCGGCTGCTTATCATTTTTTCACCGAACCGTTAACTTTTCGCTTCTCCTTTTTGGGCATCGCTTTTTTTATCATTGGCTATTTGGTATTGATCGTCCTTCATGAATTGTTCCATTTGATCGGTTTTGTCCTGTTCGGAAAAGTGGCCATATCTTCTTTAAATTACGGAGTCGACCTGAAACTTGGCATCGCTTATGCTACGTCCAGTATGCCTGTCCAAAACAAAGCCATGCGCAAAGTGCTGCTGCTTCCTTTCTGGACCACCGCCGTTTTGCCGACAGTTGCGGGATTCTGGGTGGAAAATCAAATCATGGTCCTTCTCGGCGCCATGCTTGCCGCTGGCGCTCTAGGGGACTTTTGGATGTACCGCGAACTGTTAAAAGAGCCCAAGGATGCTTGGATACTCGACGACCCCGCTTTGCCGAGATTGAATGTTTATGAAAAATACCCAATAGAAAAAAGCGCTGATCTGTAGTCAGCGCTTTTTCATTTCATCATTAACGATTGCGATACGTCCCAAACGCCGCCCATCACTTTTGTTTTTAGCAACTTTTGGTCTTTGGCCACATAAGCAATAGCATCAATCTGTTCTCCGTTGGATTCTACTGTAATGGTCAATTTATTAAATAAATCCGTTGCCGATCCTCCTGTATATCCTTCCAGATCATCAAGAGCTGGCCATAATTCATCCGGGATCTCATAAATTTCTCCTGTTATCTTTCCAGGCTCTGACAAGACCGCAGCCGGATAACCAAGTCCAGAATCATATATAACTCCATCCGCCATTGCATGTTCTGCAACTAGCGTAGCTTCTCCTAAGTAACTATGGTACTTCCCGCCTCTTTTCAACGAGCCATACACAAACAACTTCATGTTCCATCCTCCTATAAAAAAACCGGAATGCTACTTATACATCCGGTATATTTTCTTACTATTTTACTTGATTTTTATCATTAATAAAATCATTTTGCTTTGATTTCAAAGCTTTTTTGTTTGTTAACTGCCGAGATGAAAAAGGCGCTAAAGCTAGTTATATCTAGCTTTAGCGCCTTTTTTCACGGTTTATAAGAAAACCTTATTTAGGCATTAAAGACTCCTTGTTCACCATTCCGCCTTATGTTAGCACACCTATACAAGATTTTTTGCCTTTAGACGTTAAATCTGAATAGCATTACGTCGCCGTCTTTGACGATATATTCTTTACCTTCTTGGCGGACTTTCCCAGCTTCTTTTGCAGCCGCCATCGATCCTGCTTCCACAAGATCTTCATAGGCTACAGTTTCAGCGCGAATAAAACCGCGTTCGAAATCTGAGTGAATAATGCCGGCGCACTGTGGAGCTTTCATGCCTTTTTTAAATGTCCAAGCCCGTACTTCCTGTACGCCTGCTGTAAAGTAAGTAGCCAGGCCAAGCAAGCTGTAAGAAGCTTTGATCAATTGGTCCAAACCGGATTCTTTAATGCCCAATTCTTCAAGGAACATTTCTTTTTCCTCGTCTTCCAAATCAGCCATTTCTTCTTCGATTTTCGCACAAACGACGATTACATCTGCGTTCTCTTTGGCGGCAAAATCCCGAACTGTTTGAACATATTCGTTATTATCCGCTTCAGCAATTTCGTCCTCTGAGACGTTTGCAACATACAACATTGGTTTCAATGTCAGCAAATTCAAGTTTTTCGCGATACGCAACTCATCTTCTGTAAAATCGATTGAACGCGCCAGCTGCCCGTTCTCGAATGCTTCACGCAATTTCATCAAGACCGGTTCTTCAGCTACCGCGTCTTTGTCTTTTTGCTTCACCAATTTCGCAGCGCGCGCAATCCGCTTTTCGATGCTTTCCATATCAGCCAAGATCAATTCGAGATTGATGACTTCGATATCAGAAATCGGATCTACTTTACCGGAAACGTGGGTAACGTTCTCATCTGCAAAACAACGGACCACTTGGCAGATAGCGTCCACTTCGCGAATATGGGACAAGAACTTGTTGCCCAACCCTTCGCCTTTACTGGCGCCTTCTACGATGCCTGCAATATCCGTAAATTCAAAAGCTGTTGGAATCGTCTTTTTTGGAACGACCAATTCCGTCAATTTGTCTAACCGCTCATCCGGAACTTCAACAATTCCGACGTTCGGATCTATAGTACAGAACGGGTAGTTTGCTGCTTCAGCCCCCGCTTTTGTAATAGCATTAAATAATGTGGACTTCCCCACGTTTGGTAACCCTACAATCCCTGCAGTTAATGCCATAGGATTCACGACCTCTCTTCTCGATCACACGATTTTTTTCGCAACCACTCTATTATAGGAAGAGAATGGCGACTTGTCCATTGTTCATTCCGTTTCGGCTTTTACCAATACTTTTTTCATCTTCTTGTTGAAATCAATGCGCGGAATCATCACACTATGCTGGCAACCTTCGCATTTGATCCGGATATCCGCCCCCATGCGGATGATTTTCCAGGCATTGGCGCCGCACGGATGACCTTTTTTCATTTCTACAATATCGTTCAAGCCAAACTCTTTCATTTCCATATGCCCGCCTCCTTTGTTTTTAAGTACTGAACAGAAGGTTTTATTTTTTAAGATCCACTGGCTGGCGCTGCATCATGACCATATGCGGAAGCGGAACCTCTACGTTATTTGCGTCTAAAAATTCTTTTAGGTCGCGCCTGATTCCGCGTGACACTGCAAAATGCTGCATTGGCAAAGTTTCCGCTACCACACGGACCACCATCTCAGTTGGCGTCAAACTTTGGACACCTAAAAATTCCGGTGGTTTGATGATTTGTTCGTACTTATCTTGCAGCGTTCCCAAAAATTCCTGTATGAGTGCCTCTACTTTGTTGATGTCTGCGTTATACGCAACATTGACATCAACAACAGCAATGGAGTTATTGATCGAGAAGTTGACCACATCGGTTATATTGCCATTTGGAAAGATAAACAATTCGCCCGTATAGCCTTTGACTTTTGTTGTACGCAAACCAATCTCTTCGACCGTTCCTTCTGCTGCACCAATCCGCACAAAATCCCCTACTGAGAACTGATCTTCAAAAATGATGAAGAATCCGGTAATGACATCACGTACCAAGTTTTGCGCACCAAAACCGACCGCCAAACCAAGTACCCCGGCCCCTGCAATCAATCCCCTAACATCAATATTAAATGACGAAAGAACTGCAATGATGGCCATAAAATAAATTACATATGCTGTTACATTTTCCAGTAGTTTTGATAATGTCTGCTGGCGGCGCTCATTATATTTAAGCGGTCCTTTGATGCGGACTGCAAAGCTTTTTCGCACTATCATTTTCAGTAATCTGACAATGATGCCTGCCGCTATCATAATGACCACTACTTTTAGCGCCACTGTACCAACATCAAACCACAATTCTTGATTGAATATTACCTCTTTTGTTTGCTCTGTTGCCTTTTCTAAATCTTCTGTAACCGTACCTAAATTTGTTTGATTTGTACTCATTTTTTCACCTTCCCAAACTTACCTTACATTATGTTGAACTGATACATCACCGTGACAACACAACCTACCACTAATACGCCGGGCAATAAATTCGCTACTCGTATTTTTGTAATGCCCATCATATTCAAACCGATGGCCACAATCATAACACCGCCTGTAGCTGTCATTTCTTTTATAAACAAATCCAATGCTGCATCTGGAATAATCAAACTGATCTGGGTTGCAAATAATGCAATGAGTCCTTCGTAAACAAAAACGGGAACTGCAGATAATAAGACACCTATGCCTAACGTTGACGCTAAAATGATGGAGATGAACCCGTCAATTATTCCTTTTGAAATTAAAACACCGTGTTCATTGCTCAAGCCGCTTTCCAGTGCTCCAATAATTCCCATTGCTCCCATGACATACATAAGTGTAGCCGTGATGAATCCTTGAGCAATGCTTCCTTTGCTTTCTTTAACCGCGAGTTTCCGTTCAATCCAATGGCCAAAGTCATTTAGCTTCTGATCCAAGTCTGCCCATTCGCCAAGAACTGCCCCTATAACCAAACTGATTATGACAACGACAAAATTCCCGCTTTCAAATCCCATTTGCAATCCAAGAACTGTTACAGCCAAACCGATAGCATACATGACCGTTTCCCTTATCTTCTCTGGGATATTGCGCAAGGCTCTTCCAATTAACGTCCCTGCCACAATAAGTATGGCATTGATCAAAGTCCCCAAGAGAATCATTACTTATCCCCTTTCTCAGACACTTCTGCTTTTCTCTTTATTGATCAATCGCCTTCGTTTTCCTTTCAAAAACAGAGCCTATTTTCCGGAGTGCGGAAAATAGGCACTTGTCAATTCAGCAATTCTAAAATCCGTTCCAAGTCTTCTTCCGAGAAAAACTCAATTTCGATTTTCCCTTTGTTTTTAGACTTTTTAATTTGGACATTTGTTCCAAAACGGTCTCTTAATTCGGATTGTTTTTCCTCTATAAACAAGTCTTTTTTCTTTTCAATTGTTTCACGTGGAACATCTTCATTTAATCGTTGAACCAGATTTTCCAATTGACGAACATTCAAGTTTTCTTTAACGACTTTTTCGGCCGTCTCAGCAATCAGTTTTTTATGGCGTAAGCCAAGTAAAGTTCGTCCATGCCCCATTGATAACTTCTTATCAGAAATCAGTTGGCGCACATTTTTAGGCAAAGCCAGCAATCGAACATGGTTGGCTATATGCGGCCGGCTTTTTCCTAACCGGAACGCCAATTGTTCTTGAGTCAGATTTAAAGCTTCCATTAATTTTTGATACGCTTCAGCTTCTTCAATCGGAGTCAAATCTTCTCGTTGAAGATTTTCCAATATGGCAAGTTCCATCATTTGCTGGTCATTCAAATCTTTTATGATGGCAGGAACTTCTTTCAATTTCGCTAGCTTAGCTGCGCGGAAGCGCCTTTCTCCTACTACCAATTCAAAATGTTTTCCTTTTTTGCGAACTACTACCGGCTGCAAGATTCCATGCTCTTTAATTGAGTCTGACAATTCTTGCAGTGCCGCGTTATCAAATATTTTTCGAGGCTGGAAAGGGTTTACGCGTAATTGCCCAATGCTGATTTTTGTAACGGCTTCTGCTTCTGTCTGCGTCAATGATTCACCAGGGAACAATGCGTTGATGCCTTTTCCTAATCCTTTAGCCATTCCGAATCACTTCCCTTGCCAAATCTAAGTAGACTTCTGCGCCTCTGGATTTTGGATCATAGATGATAATTGGTTCCCCGTGGCTTGGGGCTTCGCTTAACCGCACATTCCGTGGAATAACTGTCCGGTACACTTTATCTTGGAAGTATTTCTTTACTTCTTCGATTACTTGTAGACCCAGATTTGTACGTGCATCCAGCATTGTCAATAACACACCGTCTATCATTAAGTCGTGATTCAAGTGTTTTTGTACCAAGCGAACCGTGCTCAACAATTGACTCAACCCTTCCAATGCGTAGTACTCGCATTGAACCGGAATGATGATGGCGTCTGCTGCCGTCAGTGAGTTAATGGTTAATAACCCCAATGATGGCGGACAATCGATGATAACATAATCATACAGGCCTTTTACTTCTGATAATGCGTTTTTCAGGCGAACTTCCCGGGAAATGGTGGAAACCAGTTCAATTTCTGCTCCTGCTAAGGAAATCGTAGCGGGCACGACATGCAAATTCTCTACTTTTGTTTCCATGATGGTATCTTTTATGTCGACATCATCAATTAAAACTTCGTAAATGCATTGATTTACATCGCCTTTGTTCACCCCTACCCCACTCGTTGCATTTCCTTGGGGGTCTATATCTATTAAGAGAACTTTCTGGCCTAGATAAGCAAGGCAGGCACTCAAGTTCACTGAAGATGTTGTTTTTCCTACGCCGCCTTTTTGATTGGCGATCGCAATTGTTCTACCCACACTTGCACCAACTTTCTTTTTTACTTCTATTATTCTACTGCGGAAGCAGGATTTTTGCTATTTCTAATGGTGTCCATTTTCTATTGTATCAAAATTTTTCTTCTATTATAGTTACATTCCTATTAAAAAAGCTCTTTCCGTCACAGGAAAGAGCTTTTTATTACTTTTTCTTCGGTATTTTCACTGTGATTTGGTAATAATCATCGTGTTCTTCTTCCTCGGTCGTTACATCGATCCCGCTTTTAGCGACCATATGGAGCGATTCTTTGATTGTATTCATTGCTATTCTTAAATCACGGCTTACTGCTTTGCGTTTTGGTTTTGCTTTTTTTGGTTCTTCAGTCGCAAGTGCTTTTTCCACTTTTTCTTCAAGCTGCTTGACATTTAAGTTTTGCTCAACCGTTTCAGTAAATATTTTCTGTTGTAATTCACTGTCTTTTAGTTGCAGCAGTGCCCGTGCGTGGCGTTCAGTAATTGTCCGGCTCAATAAGGCATTTTGTATTTCTTCCGGCAATTTAAGCAGCCGCAATTTATTGGCCACAGTCGATTGCCCTTTTCCGAGCCGTTGTGCTAGCGCTTCTTGCGTAATTTCATGGATTTCCAGCAAGTTTTGATAAGCCGTTGCTTCTTCAATCGCCGTCAGTTCTTCGCGCTGCAGATTTTCGATCAAGGCAATAGAAGCCGTTTCCCTATCGCTCAGTTCACGGACGATAGCAGGAACTTCCTCCCAGCCAAGCGAACGCATCGCACGAAACCGCCGTTCCCCTGCAATAATTTCATAGGAGCCTTCTTCATTTGATGACCGTACAACGATTGGTTGAATAACCCCATGCATATGGATTGTCCGAGCCAACTCTTCTATTTTCTCTTCATCAAATACAGTTCTCGGTTGAAATTGGTTTGCACTTATTTTTTCTATTGGCAGTTTGACGACTTCTTCCGAATGCTCTCTTACAATTTCTGCTGTACTTTCTGTTTCATCTTCTTTATCGCTGCCCCCAAAGAAACGGGAAAAAGGACTCTTCAACTCAAGCACCACCCTTTTAAAAGCTTACAACTATTCATTACATTTTATTTGCATCTTTTCTTCAAGTTAATGTTTCACGTGGAACATTAACTTGAAATACAGATGATTAAATTTTATCAAAACATCAAATTATTGGCGTTTTGTTTGGAACCCCAGGTTTCCGCGGATATTTTTTCGGCGTTTCCTTATATTTTTTGAAAATTTGGATGTAACGCTCACTCTCTTCAACTGGCAAAGTAAATGAATGAATGCTTTCTGTTTTTACGCCAAGTTTTTGAAGAGCTTTTTCTGCGTCTTGAAGTTCATCCGGAGCTGATGCTGCCTTCATAGCCGCAAACAATCCTCCGTTTTTAACCAATGGCACGCAAAGTTCCGCAAGAACAGAAAGCCGGGCTACAGCACGGGCAGTAACCAGATCGTAACTTTCCCGATGTTCAGACTGGCCAAAATCTTCTGCTCTTGCATGAACAAATTGCACACCGGATAATGCCAACTTTTCGCTTAAATGCGTTAAAAATTGGATGCGTTTGTTTAAAGAATCTACAATTGTTACTTTAATTTCCGGAAAACAAATTTTTAGCGGAATGCTTGGAAACCCTGCTCCTGCCCCCACATCACATACTTTTAACGGTTTGGTGAAGTCTATATAAAATGCAGCCGTAATTGAATCAAAAAAATGCTTCAAATAAACAGATGGCTGGTCTGTTATGGCAGTAAGGTTCATCTTCTCGTTCCACTCGACCAACTCTACATAGTACGTACGAAACTGAGCAAGTTGTGTTTCCGTCAACTGGATTCCTTTTTCACTGAGGGCATCTTTGAATTGTTGTTCGTTCAACCGCTTCTTCCTCCCTCTTCTTTTTAAATTATAATTCTATGTAAAAATGGGCTGGTATATGCCAGCCCATTTATTAAGTTCCGTAAAATTATTTAAATAACTTTAGCGATTCTTCCTTGTTCAATATACACCAACAAGATGGAAATGTCAGCAGGATTTACGCCAGAGATCCGGGAAGCCTGTGCGATAGAAAGTGGTCTTACTTCTGTCAGCTTGACTCTCGCTTCTGTCGCTAAACCGGAAATCGCATGGTAATCGATGTTTTCCGGAATCTTTTTGTTTTCCATTTTCTTTAGCTTATCCACTTGTTGAAGCGATTTTTCGATATATCCTTCGTACTTGATCTGAATTTCCACTTGCTCTTTTACTTCCGCTTCAAGCTCTACGTCTGAAGCAGTCAATTGAGCAATCATGTCATAATCCATTTCTGGGCGTTTTAACAAATCCGCTCCGCGAATGCCGTCTTTCAGTTCGCTGCCGCCTGCATCCCGGATCAATTGCTGGGTAACTTCATTTGGCTTGATCATGATGCCTCTTAAGCGTTTGATTTCTTCTTCAATCCGCTCTTTTTTCGCCAAGTATTTCGCATAACGCTCATCAGTAACCATGCCAATTTTATGGCCCAGTTCTGTTAAGCGCATATCGGCATTGTCGTGGCGCAGCAATAAACGGTATTCGGCTCGTGACGTTAACAAGCGGTAAGGTTCGTTTGTCCCTTTCGTTACCAAATCATCGATTAACACACCAATGTAGGCATCCGAACGGCTCAGAATGACTTCCTCTTTGCCTAACACTTTCGCTGCGGCGTTGATTCCAGCCATCAAACCTTGTCCTGCTGCTTCTTCATAACCGGAAGTTCCATTGATTTGGCCGGCAGTATAAAGATTTTCAACTTGTTTGGATTCAAGAGTCGGCCATAATTGCGTCGGTACGATGGAATCATACTCGATGGCATAGCCAGCACGCATCATTTCCGCTTTTTCAAGTCCAGGAATCGATTCTAGCAACTGGCGCTGGACATGTTCAGGCAGGCTCGTTGAAAGGCCTTGTACGTAAACCTCACGCGTATTGCGTCCTTCCGGCTCCAGGAAGATCTGATGGCGCGGCTTATCGTTAAAACGCACCACTTTATCTTCAATCGACGGACAGTAACGTGGGCCTGTTCCTTTTATCATGCCTGAATACATTGGCGACAAATGCAGATTGTCATCAATGATTTGATGCGTTTTTTCGTTCGTATAAGTCAACCAGCAAGGCAGCTGATCCATGATGAATTCAGTTGTTTCGTAACTGAACGCACGAGGCTCGTCGTCGCCAGGCTGAATTTCCGTTTTGCTGTAGTCGATCGAGTTGCTGTTGACGCGCGGCGGCGTCCCTGTTTTAAAGCGGACTGTTTCAAATCCGAGCTCTTCCAGGTTTTCAGCCAGCTTGATGGACGGCTGTTGGTTGTTCGGTCCGCTTGAATAGCGAAGATCGCCGATAATAATTTCTCCGCGGAGGAATGTACCAGTTGTGATGACTACGGATTTGGCGCGGTAAATGCCGCCAACTTGCGTGATCAATCCAGTGACCACACCGTCTTCAACGATCAATTTTTCAGCAATTCCTTGGTGAAGCGTCAAATTCGGCTGTTCTTCCATCAGGCGTTTCATTTCTTGCTGATAAAGCACTTTATCCGCTTGTGCACGAAGTGCGCGGACAGCTGGCCCTTTTGCTGTATTCAGCATTCTCATTTGAATGTGAGTTTTATCGATAACGCGTCCCATGGCTCCGCCAAGCGCGTCAATTTCACGTACTACAATGCCTTTTGCGGGTCCGCCAATTGACGGATTACAAGGCATAAATGCGATCATATCCAGATTCATCGTCAAAACGAGCGTTTTTGCGCCCATTCGCGCTGATGCCAACGCAGCTTCTGCTCCAGCATGCCCAGCGCCAATAACGATGACATCGAACGTGCCTGCTTCGTATTGTGGCATGTTCGTTCATTCCCTTCGAGTTTTATTTCCCTAAACAGAACTGAGAGAATAATTGGTTCAATAAGCCATCATCAGCCGTATCGCCGATAATTTCCCCAAGAATTTCCCATGTTCGAGTAACATCAATTTGAATCATATCCACAGGCACGTCCATTTCTGCCGCGTCAATAGCGTCAGAAATCGTTTGATGAGCCTGATGCAGCAAAGAAATATGGCGAGCATTCGAGACATACGTCATATCCCCTGCTTCAATTTCCCCTTCAAAAAACAATTCGGCAATCGACTCTTCAAGCTGATCGATGCCTTCTTCTTCAATTAATGAAGTTGTGACAAGCCGCTTGTTTCCAGCCAATTGCTGTACTTGGCCAAGATCAATTTTTTGCGGCAAATCGGTTTTATTGATGACAACAATATAATTCATATCCTTGACCGCTTCAAATAACAGCTCGTCTTCAGCCGTCAGCGTTTCGGAATAATTAAGTACATAGAGAATCAAGTCTGCTTCTTTCAGCACTTTTCTTGAACGTTCAACACCAATCCGTTCCACGATATCTTCTGTTTCACGGATGCCTGCAGTATCCACCAAACGCAGAGGCACACCACGGACGTTGACGTATTCTTCTATTATATCACGGGTGGTTCCCGCTATTTCTGTAACAATGGCTTTATTTTCTTGGACTAAACTATTTAATAGAGAAGATTTTCCGACATTCGGACGCCCGATGATGACCGTTGAAAGCCCTTCTCTTAAAATTTTTCCTTGTGAAGATGTCTGAAGCAGCCTGTCAATTTCAGAGCGCACCCACAATGATTTCTCGAGCATAACCGGACGCGTCATTTCTTCCACATCGTCGTATTCGGGATAGTCGATGTTCACTTCCATCTGTGCGATTGACTCCAGCAACGCCTGGCGCAGCGTGCCGATCAATTTCGACAGCCGGCCTTCCATCTGGCCAAGTGCGACGTCCATCGCACGGTCTGTTTTAGCACGGATTAAATCCATGACCGCTTCTGCCTGCGACAAGTCGATGCGCCCATTTAAAAACGCCCGTTTCGTAAATTCTCCTGGCTCTGCAAGTCTTGCACCGGCACGCAGCACAAGAGAAAGCACACGATTGACGGAAACGATTCCTCCATGGCAATTAATCTCGATCACGTCTTCGCGTGTGAAAGTCTTTGGACCTTTCATGAACGACACCATGACTTCTTCTACTACTTCCTCCGTCCACGGATCTTGCAGATGCCCATAATGAATTGTATGCGTCGCTTGAGAAGCCAAACGTTTCCCGCTTGGCGCTTTAAACAATTTGTCTGCAATTTCAATTGCCTGTGGGCCGCTCAGCCGGACGATCGCTATGGCACCTTCACCGCTCGGTGTGGATATCGCAGCAATTGTATCGAATTCCATGATGTTTCCTCCTTGATAAAAAGTTGTCCACATGTGGACAACTGATAAATGCCCGTGGCTTTCTAACGTATTACATTAGCATAAATGTGGAGAAACCGAAAGACATTGAGTTTCTTTTCCTATAACTTTTTGCGCGCTTAATAAAAATTATTTTGTTTCTGCGGCAAATTTTTTAAAGCTCTCTTTTTCAAATCGTTTGGAAGCGGCTCCTTCTAAAAAAACAGATGCAGTTTACTCCCTTCCCCAGATCAACACTTGTGCTGGTTCGAGTGAGGAACTACAAGAACAAGCATTAAAAATCAGCTAAGTTTTCTATATAAGTAGAACTGATTATTTTATACTTCTCATATTCCTCAAAAAGCACCGCTTTTTGAGGAATATTTTTATAGAAAGAGCTGAAAACAGATGACTTTTATATTTATGTGACTTCCTTAGCGACGGCTGCGTCCACGGGCTAGGCGAAGCAAGAAGACAGGCGTTCTTCCTGGCTTCTTGCGGGAACCATGCCCAAAGCAGCCAAAGCGATTTATAAAGCTTATTTCTCGCTAGTTCAACCTATATAAAACGTTTTATTAAATTTTAATTTTGCAAAAAAGCACAAAAAAGCGACTTGCTTCAGAGCAAGTCGCTTTTTTCATTATTTTAACGGTTCAATGACGAGATAACGATTTGGATCTTTTCCTTCTGAATATGTTTCGATATCGAGCCGCCGAGATAAAGCCTGGTGGATCACTTTACGCTCATACGATGGCATCGGTTCGAATTGAACACGCCCGCCAGTGCGGATTGCTTTATCCGCCATTCGGTCAGCCAGTTGCTCCAGCGTTTCTTGGCGGCGCTCCCGATAATTCTCAGCATCAAGTTCAATCATTATAAATTGATTTGAATATTTGTTCGCTACTAGTTGGGCCAATTGCTGAAGGGAGTTTAAGGTTTGCCCTCGCTTGCCGATCAGCATTGCCACTTTTTCGCTTTCCAAATACAAACTGATGTTTTTGCCTTTTTGTTGATGGGAAATTTTCAAATCATTGATTTTCATGCCTTTGGCAATGGATTGAATATAATTTTTTGTTTCAAGAATTGCTTGTTCTCTTGTGTCAGCTGGCGCTTCTTCTATTATCTCCACTTGAACTGTTTCTGTTTCAGTAACGTCCGGCACTGCTTGCACCTGCTCAGGAACAATTTGCAGCTGTTCTTGAGCGTTTACTGTCACTTCTACTTCAGCTTCTTTCGAGCCAAATCCCAAAAAGCCCTTTTTTTCTGTTTGAATCACATTGATGGTTACATCTTCTCGTTTAACTTGGAGTTTTTCTAATGCTGCAGATATCGCGCTTTCAACAGTTGGACCCGTTTGCGTGATCTGTTTCACTTTTTAACCCCTCCTGCTTTGGTTTTAACAGGTTTCCCTGATTTTACTTGTACAGGTTGTCTTTTTACAGGTTGTTTTTTAACAGGTTCTGCTGCTGTTACTTCTTTTTTCTGCCATGGACGGTAAATCACTAAGTTTTGAATGAGAGATACGATATTCCCCACTACCCAGTAAAGCGTCAATGCTGATGGCAAGACCACACCGAAACCGATGATCATGATTGGCATAAAATACATCATCACTTTCATTTGTGGGTTGTCCATCGCCGGGCCGGTACGCAAAACGACAAATTGCATAACCCCCGCAATGATTGCCAGAATAATGCTTGGCTCAGCAAGCGGGAAAATAAGGAACGAGCCGAGGTCAATTGACGGCGTATTGTTCATCCGGCTGATTGCATGGTAAAAACCGATCAAAATCGGCATTTGTACCACTACTGGCAAACACCCAGCCATCGGGTTGACTCCTTTTTCTTTAAAGAGAGCCATCATTTCCTGCTGGTATTTCTGTTGCGTTACCGCATCTTTGGACGGGTATTTTTCTTTTAATGCTTTTAGAGCGGGTTGTGCTTCTTGCATGCTTTTCGAGCTGCGGGTCTGCTTGATCATCAATGGCAGCAACACTAAACGAATGATGATCGTTACAGCGATGATAGCAAAGCCATAAGTTCCAAGAAGCCCTTTAAAGTACGTAATCGTAGCTACCAGCGGCCAAACGATATATTCATTCCAGAATCCCTCGCTTGAATCGCTTATCGGCTGGTTGTATTCGGTACAGCCGCTTAGCAGCAACGTTACTGCCACTAATGAAACGAGCAATAATAATCGCTTATTCAACCTTCTTCCCCCAAACATCTTTTCTATTACTTCTATACTAACATTCACTTTATGATGCCTGCTACTTCTTTGGCAAAGCACGCGCAATTTTCAATACGTGCTCCAAACTTTTCTTGCTTTCATGGAAATCCAAGGTGGCCGCCTGTTGCCGGGCGATGATAACGTAATCCGCATTCGGAAGCAAATCATGTTCAAGTTCTAAAAATGTTTGCCGTATGTACCGTTTAATGCGATTTCGCGTAACTGCGTTTCCTACTTTTTTACTGACGGACAAGCCAATCCGAAACGCCGGCTGTTCGTTTTTCAAAACATATACGATAAACTGGCGGTTGGCGAACGACTTGCCTTTTTTAAAGACTGTCTGAAATTCTTTATTCTTTTTGATCCGTTGGCTTTTGTTCATTTCTTCACCTGCTTATTTTTGATTCGTTTTCGCTGAAATACAGCAGAAAAGAAAAAAAGACCACTGATGCGGTCAGTGGACTTAAGCTGATAATACTTTTCTTCCTTTACGGCGGCGTGCTGCAAGAACTCTGCGTCCGTTTTTCGTGCTCATACGTGCTCTGAAGCCGTGTACTTTGCTGTGTTTGCGTTTGTTTGGTTGGTATGTGCGCAATGACATTATATATGACACCTCCTGATATGAGAGTTAACTATTTCTTAAAAGACAGTCTCGACTATTATATAGGGGACAAGCATCAAATGTCAATATCTTATTACAAGCCTTCTAGATCTTCTCTAGTTTCCCGTTCTAACAGTTATCCACAATCCTTCCAGAAAGTCAGATTCTAGTCTGTGCAGCTTTTTTTGCGGCACGAAAATTATCCACACCCCTTATCTACAAGTTTATAACATACAAACTGCTTGTGGACAGTTCTAATGTGCGCAACTGCAGCAATGTGGATAAGTTTAAGAACCGCTTGTAATGTCTCATGATTTTTGATAACATAGACTTGTTTTCACTTGTGTATAATTTTATCCCCAAATAACTTATCCACAATTTGTGCATAAGGTGTGGACAGTTATTCCCAAGACTGTTTACAAATGTTATCCACAGCTTGTGATTTTGTGTATGGTATACTTAAAAAAATATTTACATATAAAGGAGAAGAGCTATTGGAACACTTAGACGAACTATGGTCGAGTGTCTTAGCCGAAGTTGAGACTAAAATCTCCAAACCAAGTTTTGAAACCTGGTTAAAATCGACAAAACTTTTATCATATAAAAATGATACAGTCACAATTTCAGCGCCTAACTCATTTGCACGTGATTGGTTGGAAAACCATTACGTGCATTTAATTACTGGAATTCTCTCGGATTCAACCGGTGACGATCTGCTGATAAAATTTGTTGTGCCCAAAGATCAAGATATGGACGATTTTCAACTTCCAGCCCCACGTATTAAGCCAGGACAAGATGAACATCAGGAATTTTTGCCAGGAATGCTAAATCCGAAATATACGTTTGATACGTTTGTTATCGGCTCTGGCAACCGGTTTGCCCATGCCGCTTCGCTCGCTGTAGCGGAAGCGCCGGCGAAAGCATATAACCCCTTGTTCATTTACGGAGGCGTTGGATTAGGTAAGACACATTTAATGCACGCAATTGGACATTATGTCCTTGAACACAATCCCGATGCCAAAGTGGTTTACTTATCATCGGAAAAGTTCACCAACGAGTTCATCAACTCAATTCGCGACAACCAAACGGTCGATTTCCGTAATAAATACCGGAGTGTCGACATATTATTGATTGATGATATTCAATTTTTAGCCGGTAAAGAGCAAACGCAAGAGGAATTCTTCCATACGTTTAATACGCTGCACGAAGAGTCAAAGCAAATCATCATTTCAAGTGACCGACCGCCAAAAGAAATTCCGACGCTGGAAGACCGCTTAAGATCCCGCTTTGAATGGGGCTTGATCACGGATATCACACCGCCGGATTTGGAAACGCGGATTGCCATTTTGCGTAAAAAAGCAAAAGCAGATGGTCTTGATATTCCAAATGACGTGATGACGTACATTGCCAATTCCATTGATTCCAATATCCGTGAATTAGAAGGTGCATTAATCCGGGTAGTTGCTTATTCTTCGTTGATTAATCGGGATATGAGCGCCGAACTTGCTGCAGAAGCATTGAAGGACATCATGCCGAATTCAAAACCGAAAGTGATCACGATCTTGGATATCCAGCACGCTGTTGGGGAGCAGTTCCGTGTAAAATTGGAGGATTTTAAAACAAAGCGCCGAACAAAAGACATTGCTTATCCGCGCCAAGTCGCCATGTATCTGGCACGGGAAATGACGGATTTTTCATTGCCTAAAATTGGCGAAGAATTTGGGGGCCGCGATCACACGACCGTTATCCATGCCCATGAGAAAATATCTAAAATGCTAAAAGACAACCAGCAGCTCCAGCAAGATGTTAAAGACATCCGAAATGCGTTAAGCAAGCTATAATAGCCTGTGGATAACCGAAACTTTTTCCAAGCAGTTTATGCACACTTTATCTACATGTGGATAAGCTGCTTTTATTAGGTGAAATCGTGGTTATCCACATATTCACAGCCCCTACTACTATTACTGTTTTTAAGTTCTTTAAATAAAATATATATATAAGCGAGGTTCAATAATGAAATTCGAGATAATGCGTGAACGATTAGTCGAAGGTTTAAATGATGTAATGAAAGCTGTCAGTTCAAAAACAACGATTCCGATTTTGACTGGGATTAAAATGGATGTTTCAGCAGAAGGTATGCGTTTAACAGGAAGCGACTCAGACATCACAATCCAAACGTTCATTCCAGCGGAAGAAGACGGAAAGCAAATTATTCAAGTAGCCCAAGGAGGAAGTATTGTCCTTCAAGCAAAAGTATTTGGGGAAATCATCCGTAAATTGCCAACAAATGAAGTTGAAATCGAAATTACAGGCAATTTCCAAACGCATATCCGTTCAGGAAAATCTGAATTCCATCTGATTGGTCTGGATGCAATGGATTATCCACAATTGCCGGATATTCAAGATGACCGTTTGTTCACAATTCCAGCTGATTTACTGAAAACAATTATTCGCGAAACGGTTTTTGCCGTTTCAAGTTCTGAGACTCGACCGGTATTGACTGGCGTTCATTGGGAAGTCAAAGACGGGGAATTGGTTTGCGTTGCCACAGACAGTCACCGATTAGCGCGCCGCAAAACAAAACTTGAAACGCTGCCAGAAGGGGAATACAGCGTTGTTATTCCTGGAAAGAGCTTAACGGAGCTAAACAAAATCTTGGACGACAATTCTGAAGCTGTGGAGATCGTTATGACAAATCAGCAAGTATTGTTCAAATCAAAACACATTCTGTTTTTCTCTCGTTTACTAGAAGGCAATTATCCGGATACATCCCGTTTAATTCCTTCTGAACATAAAACTACGGTGACGGTTAATGGCCGTTCACTTTTGCAAGCGATTGACCGTGCATCGCTGCTTGCTCGCGAAGAACGCAACAACGTTGTCCGTTTTTCTGCAAATGCAGGCAGTGAAGTAGAAGTATCTTCAAACTCGCCAGAAGTCGGGAAAGTAGAAGAGCAGCTTCAAGCACAAAGCATTGAAGGAGAAGAACTGAAAATTTCTTTCAGCGCTAAATTTATGATGGATGCCTTAAAAGCGATCGACGGCCAAGACGTCGTTATTCAATTTACAGGAGCTATGCGGCCGTTCATTTTGAAATCAGCTTTAGACGATTCCATTTTGCAGCTGATTCTTCCTGTCCGAACATATTAAAATCGATTAACACCCTCAGGATAGCCATACAGGCTATCCTTTTTACTTTTTAGCTAAAATAGAGTAAAATAAAGGGATAGACTACGAATTGAAGGATGAGTGCATTTTGAAGGAAATCGGGATTGAAACTGAATTTATTACCCTTGGCCAATTATTGAAGATGACGGATACGATTAGCTCAGGCGGAATGGCAAAATGGTTTTTGAGCGAACACGAAGTTTTTGTTAATGGAGAGTTGGAAGATCGAAGAGGCCGTAAACTTCGTCCAGAAGATCAAGTCAGCATTCCAGAAGTCGGTGAATTCCGGATTGTTGTTGCCGAAGGCATGAGCTTCGATGCGGATTGACCGGCTCGAGCTTTTAAACTACAGGAATTACGAATCACTTGATTTGTCTTTTTCCCCCGAAATCAACGTTTTGATCGGTGAAAACGCCCAAGGAAAAACCAATATCATGGAATCGTTATATGTTTTATCCATGGCGAAATCGCATCGGACGTCCAATGACAAAGAATTAATACGCTGGGAAACGGACTATGGTAAAATTAAAGCTGATGTTTACCGCAAGTACGGGAAACTGCCACTTGAAATAACTCTGTCAAAAAAAGGGAAAAGTGCAAAAGTGAATCATTTGGAACAACGACGGCTTAGCGACTACATTGGCCAATTGAATGTGGTTATGTTCGCTCCAGAAGATTTGAATTTGGTCAAAGGCAGCCCGCAAGTACGCCGGCGTTTTATCGATATGGAAATTGGCCAGATTTCTCCTTTGTATTTGCACGATTTACTGACGTATCAAAAACTTTTAAAACAACGAAATCATATATTGAAACAAAATTACGGCAAAAAGTCGATTGATGACGTAATGTTCGATGTCTATACAGAGCAGTTTATAGAAGCTGCAGTAAAAATCATTCGAAAAAGATATCAGTTTATGGATCTTCTGCAAAAATGGGCCGAGCCTATCCATCAAGGTATTTCCCGTGGGCTAGAACAACTTCAAATCCGCTATCAACCAATCAGCGGTTTAAAGCCCGAGTGGACGTCAGAAGAAATGGCGTCTTTTTTAGAGCAGAAATTAGCTGAAGTACGGAAACGGGAATTAGAACGTGGTTTGACACTTGTCGGCCCTCATCGGGACGAATTGCAGTTTTTTGTCAATGGCTATGATGTTCAAACATATGGCTCTCAAGGGCAGCAACGGACGACTGCCTTGTCGTTGAAGCTTGCAGAGATCGAGTTGATCAAGCAAGAAGTGGGAGAAGCTCCGGTTCTGCTTTTGGACGATGTTTTGTCAGAACTGGATGATTATCGCCAATCCCATTTGCTGAATACCATCAAAGGAGCGGTCCAGACGTTTGTGACCACTACAAGCGTTGAAGGCATTCAGCATGAAACGATTCAAAGCGCACGCCTCTTCGAAGTATCCCAGGGCATGGTTAAGGAATGATGGGTTATGTATGTGCAAGTAGGCAAAACACAGACCATCCAAATAAACGAAATCATCGCTGTCATTCATCATGAAAACTATATGCCGGCTGCTTTCGTGCGGCTCTTAGTGCCTAGAGAGGAAGTAAGGGCATTTATCGTCACCGCCGATTTTGTTTACGGATCTCCTTACCGGGCTCAAGCCATTGTGAAGAAGATAAATGACCGGCGATTGTAATTAAGCAAGAAAGAATAGAAATGTTTTTAAGGAAGAGCAGGTGAATGGAATGGCAATGGAAGAAAAAAATCTTCAGCAATCATATGGTGCAAATCAGATTCAAGTTCTTGAGGGATTGGAAGCTGTTCGCAAAAGACCCGGCATGTACATTGGTTCAACCGGTTCAAGAGGGCTTCACCATTTAGTATGGGAAATTGTCGACAACAGCATCGATGAAGCGCTTGCCGGCTATTGCGATGAAATCAAAGTAACGATTGAAAAGGGCGATTGGATTCGTGTAGAAGATAATGGCCGAGGCATTCCAGTCGGGATACAGGAAAAAATGGGGCGTCCAGCGGTGGAAGTCATCATGACAGTTCTTCATGCCGGCGGTAAATTCGGCGGCGGCGGATATAAGGTATCAGGCGGACTTCACGGCGTAGGCGCTTCAGTAGTGAATGCATTGTCAGAAGTCACTGAAGTTTACGTTAACCTCGATCAAAAAAGACATTATATTAAGTTTGAGCGCGGAGCAGTTGTAGAAGAACTGAAAGTTATCGGCGAATCTGAGCATACAGGAACTACTATCCGTTTCAAAGCAGATGGAGAAATTTTCCAAGAAACAACGGTGTACGAATATGATATTTTGGCACAGCGCTTGCGTGAATTGGCGTATTTGAACCGCGGTTTAAGAATTATTGTAAAAGACGAACGTGAAGGAAAAGAAAAAGAAAACGTCTATCATTACGAAGGCGGAATCAAGTCGTACGTTGAACATTTGAATAAATCCAAAGATCCTCTTCACGAAGAGCCGATTTATGTGGAGTCTGAAAAAGACGGCATCTCTGTTGAAGTGGCCATGCAATATAATGGCGGCTATGCGGCAAACATCTTCTCATTTGCCAATAACATCAATACGCACGAAGGCGGAACGCACGAATCCGGTTTTAAAACAGCCTTAACGCGTGTCATCAATGATTATGGCCGGAAAAATGGCATGCTAAAAGACCAGGAAGCGAATTTAACTGGGGACGATGTCCGCGAAGGATTGACTGCCATTATTTCAGTTAAACATCCGGATCCTCAATTTGAAGGGCAAACCAAAACAAAGCTAGGCAACACGGAAGTCAGTACAATTGTCAACAATCTATTTTCTGCTGGTTTTGAACGTTTTCTTCTCGAAAACCCATCAGTATCACGGAAAATCGTAGAAAAAGGCATCATGGCTTCTCATGCACGAATGGCTGCGAAAAAAGCCCGTGAATTTACTCGGCGAAAATCGGTTCTAGAAGTATCAAGTTTGCCAGGGAAATTGGCCGACTGTTCTTCTCGAGATCCGAAAATCAGCGAGATTTACATTGTTGAGGGTGATTCTGCAGGTGGTTCGGCAAAATCAGGGCGTGATCGCCATTTTCAAGCGATTTTACCGCTTCGCGGAAAAATCCTCAATGTGGAAAAAGCACGTTTAGATAAAATTCTTTCCAATGCGGAGATCCGTGCCATCATTACGGCTCTTGGGACCGGCATCGGCGAAGAATTTACATTGGAAAAAGCCCGTTACCACAAAGTGGTCATTATGACGGATGCAGACGTTGACGGAGCACATATCCGGACATTGTTGTTGACTTTCTTTTTCCGTTACATGCGCCCGTTGATTGAGGCTGGCTATATTTATATCGCTCAGCCGCCGTTGTTCCAGATCAAACAAGGGAAGCATGTGGAGTACGTATACACCGATGCCCAATTGAAAGATGCGCTTGAAAAATTGTCAAGCAACCCGAAACCGAATATTCAGCGCTATAAAGGGCTTGGCGAAATGAACGCTACGCAGCTATGGGATACAACGATGGATCCGGACGTCCGGACCCTATTGCAAGTGACACTTGAAGACGCTATGACGGCGGACGAAACATTCCATATGCTTATGGGCGATGATGTTGAACCACGCCGCAACTTTATTGAAGAAAACGCACGTTATGTTAAAAACTTGGATGTATAAGACATCATAAGTTGAGAGGAGGCTGCAGAGATGGCGGAACGGCCAAGCAGCGGAGTAGAAGAAATAAATATCAGCACGGAGATGCGTACGTCATTTTTGGATTATGCCATGAGCGTAATCGTCTCACGTGCGTTGCCAGATGTACGGGATGGGTTAAAACCTGTCCACCGGCGAATTCTTTACGCTATGCACGATCTCGGAATCACTTCGGATAAAGCATACAAAAAATCAGCGCGTATCGTAGGGGATGTTATTGGTAAATACCACCCTCACGGTGATAGCGCGGTTTACGAGACAATGGTAAGAATGGCGCAAGATTTCAGTTACCGCTATATGCTTGTAGACGGACACGGGAATTTCGGGTCCGTCGATGGCGATGCGGCAGCAGCTATGCGTTATACCGAGTCTAGAATGTCAAAAATTTCCATGGAACTATTGCGGGATTTAAATAAAAATACCATCGATTACAAAGAAAACTACGACGGCCAAGAAAAAGAACCGGTTGTTTTGCCAAGCCGGTTCCCGAACTTATTGGTCAACGGAACTTCCGGTATTGCAGTCGGAATGGCCACAAACATCCCTCCTCATCATTTAGGAGAAACAATTGATGGCGTTTTGGCATTGGCTGAAAATCCGGCAATTACGACAGAAGAATTGATGGAACTGATCCCTGGGCCCGATTTCCCGACAGGCGGGATTATTTTAGGCCGGAGCGGCATCCGGCGCGCTTATGAAACCGGCAAAGGTTCTATCATGATTCGTTCCGTTGCTGAAATTGAAACAAAACCAAACGGCAAAGAAGTCATTATCGTCAACGAACTTCCTTATCAAGTGAACAAAGCACGATTGATTGAAAAAATCGCGGAATTGGTCCGCGACAAGAAAATCGAAGGCATTACTGATCTGCGCGATGAATCGGACCGCAACGGTATGCGCATCGTCATTGAAGTAAGAAGAGACGCCAGCGCGAATGTATTGTTGAATAATTTATACAAACAAACAGCGATGCAAACAAGTTTCGGCATTAACATGCTGGCTCTTGTAGACGGGCATCCAAAAGTTCTCGGTTTAAAAGAAGTTCTGTTCCATTACTTAGAACACCAAAAAGTGGTGATTCGCCGCCGGACACAATTTGATTTGACCAAAGCGGAAGACCGTGCGCACATTTTGGAAGGGCTGCGTATTGCACTTGACCATATCGATGCCATCATTGCCTTGATTCGTGGTTCCCAAACAACGGAAGAAGCGCGCAATGGCTTGATGAGCAACTTCAACTTGTCTGAGCGTCAATCACAGGCAATTTTAGACATGCGTCTTCAACGGTTAACTGGCCTTGAACGTGATAAAATTGAAGAAGAATATCAAGGGCTAGTGAAGTTGATCGAAGAACTTCGCGAGATTTTGGCCAACGAATACCGGATCCTCGAAATTATCCGTGAAGAGTTAACGGAAATCAAAGAACGTTTCAGCGACGAACGCAGAACAGAAATCACCACTGGCGGAACAGAAATGTTCGAAGATGAAGATTTAATTCCGCGGGAAGCTTCTGTTTTGACGCTAACTCACAACGGCTATATCAAGAGAATGCCTGCTAACACTTTCCGCAGCCAAAACCGTGGAGGCCGAGGCGTACAAGGAATGGGCACAAACGAAGACGATTTCGTTGAACACCTGCTTTATACTTCGACTCACGACACAATTTTGTTCTTCACGAACAAAGGGAAAGTTTATCGCAAAAAAGGCTATCATATTCCTGAATACGGCCGGACTGCAAAGGGGCTGCCTTTGGTCAATTTGCTTGAAGTAGGGAAAGATGAGAAGGTAACGGCTGTCATTCGCGTAAAAGAGTTCAAAGAAGATGCGTTCTTCTTCTTTACTACACGTGATGGGGTCAGCAAACGTACACCGTTGGCAAGCTACGCAAATATCCGCCAGAACGGTTTGATTGCCATCAGTCTGCGTGAAGAAGACGAATTGATTTCTGTTAAACTGACAGACGGCACGAAAGAAATGGTGATCGGGACAAGAGACGGAGCGTTGATCCGTTTCCCTGAAACCGATATCCGGGAGATGGGCCGGACAGCAAGTGGAGTCCGGGGCATTCGTTTGCGTGAAGGCGACAAAGTCGTCGGCATGGAAATTTTAGACCCAGGAGATAACGTGCTAGTCATTACAGAAAAAGGCTACGGCAAACAGACAAAAGAATCGGAATACCGTGTTCAAACACGTGGTGGTATGGGAATCAAAACTTGTCAGATCACTGACAAGAATGGTCCACTAGTCGCTGTTCGAACAGTGAGCGGCTTAGAAGACATCATGCTTATCACCGTAAACGGGATTCTAATCCGCATGGACGTAAACGACATCTCAACAACTGGAAGAAGCACACAAGGTGTTCGCTTGATCAAGTTAGGAGAAGATGAAGTCGTTGCGACAGTTGCAAAAGTGAAAAAAGATCTCGATCTACCAGAAGAGACAGAAGAAGTCGATGAAAATGTTGAAGGCCAGTTGATCGAAGAAAGTGCTGAGGCAGATGTTTATGTCGAAGACGAAATCGTTCCTGACGAAACCTTTGATAATGTAGAAGAAGATCCTGAGGAAGACGAAGAATAAGATTAAAAACCCTGCTGATAACTCAGCGGGGTTTTATTTTTTGAATTTGATTGGAAGTTCTATATATAGAAAGAAATCTTCAAGCCAGTTCTACTATTACTACTACTTTTAAAGCTTTGTAAAAATCTTGAGGCAAACTCTGAAAAGGGATAAGGTGAAGTGAACTCCGGTATGAAAAACGCCTAGTTAAGTTTATGAAAAGTAGTAATGAAATATAAGCTATTCAGTTGAGAAGCTACCGACAAAAAAATTGTTGACTTCATCTTTAGTTCTTGTTATATTGATAAACGTCCTTAAAATAACTTGATAAAATCATTGAATATAAATGTTGACAAGAAGTTATGAATTGGATATACTAATAAAGTTGCCAAAGAAACGAGGGCATGGGTGCCATAAAAAAGTAAACTTTATGGTTGACATCGAATCGGATAAAAGGTATACTAATAAAGTTGTCGCCAAAGACAACGGCAAGCATGAACCTTGAAAACTGAACAGCAAAACGTCAACAACAGTTTATTGGCGCGTTCCGAACGCGGCAATAAAATTTCTGCGATGGTTGCCTTTGGGCAATCGGAGCACAACCTACTGATCAAGCTTCGCTAGATCAAGCGATTCGCGCGTCTTTTTAAGACGGCGAGCGCCAGCATGAGCAATCAAGCTTCTATAATGGAGAGTTTGATCCTGGCTCAGGACGAACGCTGGCGGCGTGCCTAATACATGCAAGTCGAGCGGAACCGGAAGAGCTTGCTCTTTTGG
>NZ_VOHC01000033.1 GCF_007859275.1 Planomicrobium sp. CPCC 101079
ATATGCTCCTGCGCAAGCTCGTCGCAAAGCTATTGGCCAAAATAACTTCGGCCAATAGCTTCGCAGCTGGTTGGCGAACTATCGGTTAAGGAATGCTCGCTCATACAACGTTAACTTTCTCAACAAGCTAAAAACCAAACCCTGCATCAGAAAGATGCAGGGTTTGGTTTTTTATTATTCAGGTTGGTTATGATAATTGATTGCCGCTGACCCAAGTGTCTTGGCAGCGATCAGCATCGCTTCTTCTTTAAAGTCGAATTTCGGATGGTGATGAGGATAAGCGTCGCCGTCCGGCTTAGCGCCTGTGAAGAAGAACGTGCCCGGCACTTTTTCCAAGTAATAAGAAAAATCTTCGCCGCCCATTTGAGGCGGGGCATCGTATACTTCCTCAACGCCTGGAACAGTTTCAGCAATATTCTTCAAATACATAGTTTCCGCTTCATGGTTAACGACCGCTGGGTAGCCGCGCATATAATTGAAATCGTATGTGCTGTCTGCCGCGCGGCTTGTGCCTTCGATGACACGTTCCATTTCCTTTTCCATCAATGTCCGGATGGATTCGCTGAACGTGCGGATCGTTCCGGATAATTTCGCTTGGTCGGCAATGATGTTGAACGGATTCTCCGCGATGAACGAACCAACGGACAATACAGCAGATTCCAGTGGATCTACGCGTCTTGATACCAATTGCTGCAAGTTTGTGACGATCTGGGAGCCGATGACCACCGCGTCTTTCGTTTCATGGGGGCTGGCACCGTGGCCGCCGCGGCCTTGGATGATCAATTCAAACCGGTCTGAAGCAGCCATGATGGGACCGACTCGGTAGTCGATTCTGCCAAACGGAGTCATGGACCATAAATGTGTGCCAAAGATTACATCGACTCCATCAAGTGCTCCGGCTTCAATCATCGGTTTTGCACCGCCCGGAGCGAGTTCTTCTGCATGCTGATGAATCAGCACATAAGTGCCTTCAAGGTCATCGCGCATCGAATGCAGCACTTTCCCCAGAACGAGGAGAGTCGCAGTATGGCCATCATGGCCGCAGGCGTGCATAGCGTTTGGCACTTGGGAACGATAGGGCACACCTTCTTTTTGGTCTTGTATCGGCAAAGCATCAAAATCTGCGCGCAAAGCAACCGTTTTTCCAGGTTTTGCGCCTTGGATGGTGGCAATGAGACCGTTGCCGCCAACTCCAGAACGAACGTCAACACCAAGTTTTTCATAAAATTCCCGGATGTACGCAGCCGTTTTTTCCTCGTGGAACGATGGTTCCGGATTCATATGTAAATAGCGGCGTATTTCTACCATTTCGTCATAGCCGGCATCTAATTGCTCATAAAGTTTTTCAATCATTTGTATGGCTCCCTTCAATATAATAATTAAAGGATAACATAAAAAGAATGAATTTATTATTTTTTCAGTGAATTGAAAAGTACGCATCCGATTTTTTTTGCATGCCGGATTGCTTGTTTTATAAATGTTTTTACACAGGAAACTGAAAATCCCACGGCTTGTCGGCCGTGGGAAGGAGAAGGGTTTTATTCGTCTTCTGGTTTTGCTGTATAGGTCGTTACATAGGAAGAGCCGGAAAAAATATTCGGGCGCTTTTCTGCAGCACCTTCAGCCGGTTTTGAATGCGCTTGTGAAAAAGCCTGGGATTCTTTCCATTTCTCGAAAAAGTTTGGTGATTCCCATTCGGTCAGCACCACATAGGTATCCGAATCACGCGGGCGGAGTACCCGGAAAGCGATATACCCCGGCTCGTTTTCAATAGCACCAGCCCGGTTTTTAAAGCGGTGTTCAAAAATCGGCCGGCCTTCTTCGGTCACTGGAATATTGTTCATTACGAAAAATCCTTTTTCTTTGAATTCACCGGTGCCATCCACCACTTCATAGCGGCGTGGTGTTTGGAAAACGGTTTTTCCTTCTGTTTCGTGGAGAACCAATGTGGTATTTTCTCCTTGCATGACCACCATGTTTTCATTCGGGTATTTATCCCGCAATTTCTTCATATAACCGTATGTTCCTGTCGTCATATATAAGTTCAAAAAATCGCCTCCAATGCTGTTCTTAATAGTATACCGTTCCCTGAACAAAAACGCATGAAACTCTTTTGTCCATCCCGTGACTGCAGAAGCGTCTAATTTATGACATTTCCTTTCGGAAACTATACAATAAAGGGCAGAGCGTCTATAGTAAATACCGATATGGAATAGATACGCACTGGATTTAACAGACTGAAGGGATGAATTGACACATGACTTTTAACGACACTTTATTGAAGGCAGCGCGCGGGGAAAAGACAGACCATGTACCGGTATGGTATATGCGCCAAGCGGGCCGGTCTCAACCTGAATACCGCAAGATCAAAGAAAAATACTCATTGGAGGAGATCACGCATCAACCCGAGCTTTGTGCATATGTGACAAAGTTGCCGGTCGACCAATATGGCGTCGATGCTGCCATCTTGTACAAGGACATCGTGACTCCACTGCCGGCTATCGGCGTGGATGTTAAGATCAAAGCGGGCATTGGGCCGGTCATCGACAATCCGATCCGCACAATGGCAGATATCGAGCGCTTGGGCGAAATCAACCCTGAGCAAGATGTGGATTTCGTGCTGGAAACGATTCGCATGTTGACGCAAGAACAGTTGAATGTGCCGTTGATCGGGTTTTCAGGAGCGCCGTTTACACTGGCAAGCTATATGATCGAAGGCGGACCTTCAAGAAGCTACAATAAAACAAAAGCCATGATGGCATCCCAGCCGCAAATGTGGTTTGCCTTAATGGATAAGCTGGCAGATACGATCATCCCTTACGTTAAAGCGCAAATCAAAGCAGGGGCGAAAGCCGTTCAGATTTTCGATTCATGGGTCGGTGCATTGAATGTGGAAGATTACCGCATTTTCATCAAACCGGTCATGGACCGCATTTTCTCTGAACTTCGGACAGAAGGAGTGCCGTTGATCATTTTTGGGGTAGGCGCAAGCCACTTGGCAAAAGAATGGCACGACCTTCCAGTGGACGTTGTCGGATTGGATTGGCGTTTGCCGATTTCTGAAGCGCGTTCGATGGGACTGACAAAAGCGCTGCAGGGCAATTTTGATCCTTCTTATTTATTAGCAGACTGGCCGGTCATCGAAAAACGGGCAAAAGCAATCCTGGATATGGGCATGCAGCAAGACGGCTATATCTTCAATCTTGGCCATGGGGTCTTCCCGGAAGTCAATCCGGATACATTGAAGCGTTTGACTGCATTTATCCATGAGTACAGCGCAGCTTATAAATTAAAAAATAATTAATCATATAAATTACTTGCTTTTAGCTACGTTGAATTCTGTTACAGATATTCCGCAAAACAGCTGTGCTTGCCGCGGGTTTGGCGCCCGAATGGATTTCGGCACTTCGCTATCCCACAGGCAGCAATGGCCGAACGGCATTCGGCCATTGCTTTGCGACGAAGCGCAAAGCGCTGCAGGTGCAGTACGATTTTCTCCGCTGTTTTGCTCCATATCTTTTAGTGAGAAAAAATGAAGAATTTTTTTGTTCAACTTATATAATCAAAACTTAGAGGTGACTGATGATGAAAAAGACAATGGGATTATTGGTTATGGCGTATGGTACGCCTTATGAAGAAGCGGATATTGAACGCTATTACACGCACATCCGCCACGGCCGCAAGCCGAGCGAAGAAAGCTTGGAAGATCTGCGCAGCCGCTATAAAGCGATCGGTGGGCTTTCACCGCTTGCGAAAATTACGAAAGACCAAGCGGAAGCTTTGGGAGCACGTTTGAACGAAATCCAGGATGATATTGAATTCAAAGTCTATCTTGGCTTAAAACACATCGAACCGTTTGTTGAAGACGGAGTTGCAGCCATGGAGCGCGACGGTATCAAAGAAGCTGTTTCAATCGTATTGGCACCGCACTTCTCGACATTCTCGGTGAAATCATATAACGGCCGCGCTTTAGAAGCTGCTGAAAAAGCGGGCATCAAATTGACTTCAGTAGAAAGCTGGTACACAGAGCCGAAATTCATTCAGTATTGGGGCGAAAAAGTAAGCGAAGCATTTGCTGAAATGCCGGAAGAAGAACGTGCAAAATCATGCTTGATCGTTTCAGCGCATTCATTGCCTGAAAAAATTATCGCAAATGGTGATCCATATCCAGATCAATTGAAAGAAACTGCTCAATTGATTTCCCAAGCGGCAGGCGTTGAGAACGTAGAAGTCGGCTGGCAAAGCGCTGGGCAGACACCAGAGCCGTGGATTGGGCCGGATGTACAGGATTTGACGCGCGAATTGTTTGAGCAAAAAGGCTATACATCTTTTGTCTACACACCGGTCGGATTTGTAGCAGACCATTTGGAAGTCTTGTTTGACAATGACTATGAGTGCAAAGTGGTATGCGACGAAATTGGCGCAGCTTACCGCCGCCCTGAAATGCCGAATGTGCAGCCATTGTTCATTGATGGTTTGGCAGATGTGGTCTTAAAAAAGTTAAGCGATAAATAAACCCTTATTGGAAGTGATGAACGTGGAGGAGCGAATCCGAAAAGTTGCAGTTGTCGGTGGTGGGATCACCGGCTTGACTGCTGCCTACTTTCTACAAAAATATGCGCAGGAGCAAGGCTTGCCGGTACATATCACATTGATCGAAGCCGCACATCGATTAGGCGGCAAAATCCAGACATTCCAAAAGGATGGCTTTGTGATTGAGCGCGGCTCTGATTCGTTTCCCGCTTATAAAACCAGTATCGGAAGATTGGCGAAAGAGATCGGCATTGCTGACAAACTGGTCCGCGGCGCCAAAGGCCATTGGTCCATCGTAGCGGAAGATAAGCTGCAGCCGATCCCAGACGGTACTGTTATGGGGGTGCCCACAAACTTTGGTGCTTTTCTCACTTCTGATTTGTTTTCCTGGAGCGGCAAGGTGAGGGCCGTTGGTGATTTGGTTTTGCCGAAAGGACGGGCTGCCGGCGATCAATCGTTGGGCAAGTTCATGCGCCGCCGTTTTGGGAAAGAAATGGTGGAAAATCTGCTTGAACCTCTTTTGTCTGGAGTAAACGGAGGAGACATTGACCGCATGAGTTTGGAAGCCGCTTTTCCACAGTTCGCTGAAGTAGAGCAAAAATACCGCAGCTTAATGGCCGGCATGAAAAAAACGAATGCGGGTGCGCGCACAGCAGTTTACAACAGAAACGAAGAAAATGTATATCAGACATTTGAAGGCGGTTTGCAGACGCTTGTCGAGGCACTAGAAAAAAAGCTTAGCGGATGTGCGATTCTAAAAGGGGTTAAAGTTGACGGCATCAGAAAAGAGGCGGATAAAGCTGTCTTAGAGCTAAACAACGCGTCAACCATCATTGTCGATCAAGTGCTTTTTACTGTTCCGCATTCAAAGCTGCAGCCGTTGTTCGAGCCACATGGTTTATTGGGTGGCCTGAAGGAGATGCCAATGACTTCGATCGCGACAGTTTCCATGGCATTCCCTGAAAGTGCAGTGGAATCTGAGGGCGGTACAGGCTTTGTAGTGGCGCGCAACAGTGATTTTGCGATTACGGCATGCAGCTGGGCTCATCGGAAATTTCCTTCTATGGCTATTCCTGAAGGAAAGAAGTTGCTGCGGGCTTTTTTGGGCCGGGTCGGCGATGAAGCGGTGGTTGACTTGGCTGATCACGAAATTGAGAAAATTGTCTTGGCAGATTTACGCAAAACGATGCGAATTGATGGGAATCCGGACTTTACCGTCGTTTCACGCTGGAAAGAAGCAATGCCCCAATACGTCGTAGGGCACAAACAGCGGGTTGCGGAAGCGAAAAGGGGACTTGAAAAAGAATTTCCCATGGTTCAAGTGGCCGGAAGCTCTTTTGGCGGCTTTGATATAGCGGATTGTGCTGAGCAAGGAGAAAACGCAGCCCGCCAACTGTTAGAATGGTTCCAAGTATAACGGAGGTTATGATAATGAAAAAGTTTGCCTGGCTTGGCTTGTCCATACTGCTGCTAGGAGCTTGCGGTACAAACGAAGCCGAAACGTCCGGCGCTGGAAACACACTGGAAGAAGTTGTGGTGGAATTCAATACCGGACAAACAGCTGAAGTGGGCGAAGAAGTAACGTTGTCCGTCACGGTCACCCAGGGCGGCGAAGCAGTGGAAGATGCTGATGAAGTGGTTTATGAAGTGTGGGAATCAGGGCATCGTAAAGATGGAGAAATGATTACCGCTGAACATACGGCTGATGGCATTTACGAAGCCGAAACGGTTTTTGAAGAAGAAGGGCTGTATTATATGCAAGCCCACACAACAGCCCGGCGCCTTCATGCAATGCCGAAGCAGGAAGTGACTATCGGCAATCCGGATCCGGAGTCCATTGTTCCGGATGACAGTGAAGATTCCGAAGGCATGAACATGATTGAAGAACATGGTGGGCATTAATAGTAGTAAATTCAGCTGCAGACAGGCTCAATAAATTTGAGTGTGTCTGCAGCTTTTTCTATATGGCAAAAGAGCTGTCTGCAAACCGCTATGGCCGCTCCGAGAAAGTCCCCTGCGCATACCTTCGGCAAGCGCAGCCGTTTTGCGGAATATCATCAATGCCTAAAAGATGGACTATAAAACAAAAAACTGTAGACTCCTTCGGGTTTTTCGAAGAAATCTACAGTATGTAATAGATATAAGTAAGCTTTGTTTTTATAATTCTTTGCAAGAATCGCATTGTTGGCCATAGCACTCATGCTGCTCTTCAATTTTTTCTCCACAGTTCGCACATTGTTTCGGGGGCAGGTTCTTGAAATACTCTATAACGTTTTCAATCATTGCTTCCAGCTCCTTTTTGTTATAGTACTGTTCGTGTTCAGTAGATTGTATTATAACACAGAAAAATCGTCAACCCTTACTGATGAATAAAATAAAAAAATCCGTTAAACTAATAAGAGTACTGAATCCAAAGGAGAGAGACCATGTATTTCGTAGACAATAAAGGCATCACCGACCCGCGCATTAACTTAGCGATTGAAGAATATTTATTGAATACAATGGATGTGGAAAAAGATTCGTTTTTACTGTTCTATATCAATGAACCATCAATCATCATTGGGAAAAACCAAAACACGGCCGAAGAAATAAATACAGACTATGTTGATTCCAATGGCATCCATGTAGTGCGCCGCTTGTCAGGCGGCGGGGCAGTGTATCACGATCTTGGCAATTTGAATTACAGTTTCATTACAACTGATGACGGAAACAGCTTCCGCAATTTCCGAAAATTCACTGAACCGGTTGTTAAAGCACTGCAAAAGTTAGGCGTCAATGCGGAACTATCCGGCCGCAACGATTTGATGGTTGAAGGCCGCAAGATTTCCGGAAACGCTCAGTTTTCAACTAGAGGCCGTATGTTCAGCCATGGCACGTTGATGTTTGATACCGAAATTGAAGCGGTTGTCTCTGCACTGAACGTCAGCAAAGAGAAAATCGAATCAAAAGGCATCAAATCAATCCGCAGCCGTGTGGCGAACATATCTGAGTTTTTGAAAGAGCCGATGACAGTCACCGAATTCCGCTCAGCGATTCTCCATTCGCTTTTCGAAGGAGAAGAGAACGTCAAGTACTGGGAATTGACTGAAGAGGATTGGGACAATATCCGGGCACTTTCGAAAAAACGATACGGCAACTGGGATTGGAACTATGGCAAATCGCCGAAGTTCAATGTGAAACATTCGCACCGTTTCCCGGTAGGCGGCATTGACGTACGTTTGCAAGTAGAAGGCGGGCTAGTGAAAGAAGTCAACATATACGGGGACTTCTTCGGAGTCGGCGATGTGGCGGAAATTGAAAATGCCATAACAGGCGTGAAATATGAACGGGCCTCTTTGGATGAAGCAATCAGTGGATTTGATATCCCGACATATCTTGGCGGAATTACGAAAGAAGAATTTTTGAAATTAATTTATTAAGAATTTCTGAAGAGCCCGCTTTTTAGCAGGCTCTTTTGTTAAAATGGAAGAAAACAGGAAGGGGGAATCAGCATGGCAGCTCAACGGATATTCATTGTAGAGGACGATTTGAAAATTGCGGAATTGCTGGCGGAAACGCTGCGAAAATACCACTACGAAGTGGAAACGGCAAAAGATTTCGATCGGATTCTAGATGAGTTTGAGGCATTTGATCCCCATATGATATTGCTTGATATTAATCTGCCGTCTTATGATGGGTATTATTGGTGCCGCCAATTGCGTTTGAAAACGACTTGCCCGATTCTGTTCATTTCGGCGCGGTCAGGCGATATGGATCAAGTTTTCGCACTGGAGAACGGTGGAGACGATTTTATCACGAAACCTTTCCATTATGAAATCGTCCTTGCAAAAATAAGAAGCCATTTGCGGCGTGCTTACGGGGAGTATGCACCTAAACAAGAAGAGCGTTCAGTGAAAGTCGGGCGCATCGCTTTGTACATGGAACGGATGGAATTGCATGTGAAAACCGCAATTATTCCGCTTCAGAAAAAAGAATCCACCATCATGGAAATCTTGCTGAGCCAGCATCCGAAAGTGGCGACACGGGAGCAGCTGTTGGAAGAACTGTGGGACGACCAAACCTTTGTTGATGAAAACACGTTAAACGTCAACATGACCCGGGTTCGGAAGAAACTGGCGGATTATCGAGTCCAGTCATCGATCGAGACTGTGCGCGGAGCTGGGTACCGCTTGCTCCTTCATGAGGAGGAAATGTGATGCTGCGTTTGTTTTTGAAAGAGCATGCGGCATTCATCGTCTTCCAATTGCTGCTCGTTTCCTTTATCATGCTGCTTTACTGGCTTGACGGCTTCCGTAATGTGGATACTGCCATTTATTCGTTTGTTATCAGTACGCTTCTCGTGGTGACATTTTTAGCGGCACGTTTTATAAAACGCTACCGCTACTACCAGAAAATCACTGCCAAACCGGCGGATATGGAACATATGCTGCAGCGGGAAGGCCGGTCGCCTGAACAAATCCAAAACGATTTGTATTTGCAGCAGCTGTATAAGCTGTATCAATACGAAGTCCAAGCGCTTTACGCAACACAAAACCGGCACTTGCAGTTCATGAACCAATGGGTGCACCAAATGAAAACACCGCTATCGGTCATGCAGTTATTATTGCAAGAAGAACAGGAACTTGATAAGGCGAGTGTGAGAGAAGAAGTCGAGCGGTTAAAAACGGGGCTTGATACGGTCTTGATGAATGCCAGGCTTGATACGTTTGAACAAGACATGCAAATTGAAAAAGTATCGCTGCGCAGCATGGTGACGGAAATGGTAACGGAGAACAAGCGGCTGTTCATCTCAAAGCGTGTTTATCCAGAAATTGATGTCGATGAAAAATGCACCGTCTTTACTGATCAGAAATGGATGAAATTTATAATCGGACAGTTTTTGACAAATGCCGTTAAATATACATTTGAACCGAACAAGAAAGTTTATATAAGTGCTGTTTGCGAGGATGACCAAGCGTTGTTGACCATCCGCGACGAAGGAATCGGCATTCCATCTTCAGATTTAGGACGCGTTACCAAGGCGTTTTTCACCGGGGAAAATGGCCGGAAAACGGGCGAATCTACAGGCATGGGCTTGTATTTGGCAAACGAAGTCTGCGGCAAACTGGGCCATAAATTAGAGATTGCATCCGAGAAAGGGCATGGCACTACCATCTCTGTCATGTTCTACAACCAAGAGGCAGAAACACAGGAGGAAAATAATGACGTTAGTGAAAATCGACGAAGTGACGAAAGTCTACGAAGGAAAAGTGACGCACCGGGCGCTGAACCAATTGAGTTTCGAAGTGAAAAAAGGTGAATTTTTAGCCGTCATGGGACCTTCTGGGAGTGGCAAAACGACGTTGCTGAACTTGATTTCGACCATTGACAGTTTGACTTCTGGAGACATTTTAATCGATGGTATCAATCCGCATATGCTGGATAAAAACGAGTTGGCTTTGTTCCGCAGACGAAAACTTGGGTTCGTTTTCCAAGACTTTAACTTGCTGCAAATGCTGACAGTGGAAGAGAATTTAGTGCTGCCGTTGACCCTGGACTATGTCCCAACTCAAGAAATGGCCAATAGGGTTCTTGATGTGGCAAAACGGCTGGATTTGACGTCAATTTTGCATAAGCGGCCAAATGAAATATCAGGCGGGGAAGCGCAGCGCACAGCAATTGGACGAGCGCTTATCCATAAACCGGCGCTGATTCTCGCCGATGAACCGACCGGCAACTTGGATTCTAAAGCATCGCGTGATGTGTTGGAGCTGTTGTCGAACATCAGCTATGAAGAAGGGGCGACGATTATAATGGTGACGCACGATCCGATTGCTGCCAGCTATTGTGATCGCGTGCTCTTCATCAAGGATGGCGAGTTTTTCAATGAAATCTACCGGGATGACCGTCGCCAAACGTTTTACCAGAAAATATTAAACGTTTTATCTTTGTTGGGAGGAAACGTGAATGACCTTTCGGCAACTCGCCTACCGTAACGTTCTCCGAAACCGGCGGAGCTATGCCGCCTTTTTAATGGCGAGCGTTTTTTCGGTCATGGTGTTTTTTGTTTATTCCATGTTTATTTTTCATCCGCTTTTCGAAGCAGAAGGGTTGCAGCTATTAGCGGTCCGTGGCATGTTCATCGCGGAAATCGTTCTTTACGTTTTCACGCTGTTTTTCTTGTTCTACTCGATGAGCGCGTTTTTGCAAGCCCGTTCGAAAGAATTTGGCGTCCTGATGCACTTAGGAATGACCAAAAAACAGTTGAGCAAATTGGTGTTTTTCGAGACGCTGATTCTTGGTGCTGCTTCAACTGCTGCAGGAATCGCACTTGGATTTGCTTTCTCTAAGTTCTTTTTCATGGTCGGCCGTGAAATTATGGCGCTGGATTATTTGCCGCTTTATATGTCATGGAAACCATTTCTTTTGACGATTGCCGCTTTTGCCAGTCTTTTCATCATTATCTCGGTTATAAGCGTCGGATTTATCCGGACAAAGCGCATTGTCGATTTGATGCAAGGCTATTGGAAAACAGAAGAAGTTACGCAAGTTTCCGGGCTGCTATCTGTTTTAGGCATTGTTTTGCTGGCAGGCGCGTATACTTTGGCCGCGATGGTGACAGACCAGACCGTTTACCAAATGGTTGTCATTGTCCCGCCGCTTGCGACGCTCGGCACATATTTGTTTTTTACGCATACCATTCATTTTTTATTGGATATATACAAGAAGAAAAAAAGTATTTATTGGAACAAAGCACGTCTTGTTTCTTTAGCGGAAGCTTCAGTCAAATTAAAAGATAGTGCCCAAATGTTTTTTATCGTAACGATCGTTTCAACCGTCGCTTTTTTGGCGGTCGGGACTCTCGCATCGTTCACTTCTTACACCGGTGACTACCGTGAACTCAATCCACTGAGCATGATTTACATTTCATTTGACAGTGATGAGCAGGAGCGTGAACATGTTGAACAGTTGGTGGCACAACTAGAACAGAAAAGGCTTGCTTATGATGTGGCCCCATTAAAGGTCAAAAGGCAGACTTCCGAGTTTTCTGGAAATGTTGTTGACATCCTGAAAGCTTCTGACTTTAACCGGCTGGCGCTTGCACTTGGCTATGAAGCGGTCAATCCAGAAAGAGGGGAAGGGCTGTTCATCCCGTATTCCAAAGAATCGTTGTCTGAGCTTAGCCGCAGCAAAGTCCAAACAGGGTTTGTGGAAAGCGATGTGCCGATTTCTATTTCTTCAGTCTACCCTCATATTCTGTTTCCGAGCCACACATTGAATTTCAACAGCATTGTTGTCAATGACGCGGATTTTGAAGCTGTCACCGAACCATTGACCGGATTTGAAAAAGGAGAATCCGATTTTACGTATTATGCGTTCCATATTCCCCAATGGACTGAAACGATCGGGATTGGCGACAATTTAGCCTTGTCCATGGAAGAGGCTGTGCAAGCTGAAAACTTCCAGCATGTGAATTTCTTTTTTGAAAATCCCGGAGACGATTATCATTGGTTCAAATCTTCTTTTGCTTTGCTGCTGTTTATCGGGCTTATGGTAGCGGCTGTGTTTTTGCTGGCGGCGGGAAGTTTCATTTACTTCAAGCTTTACACAGGACTTGAACGCGACCGGAAGCAATACTTGCTGCTCGTACGTCTCGGAATGACAGAAAAGGAACTGGGTAAAATTGTCAACCGCCAGCTCATTCCACAATTTTTTCTGCCGTGGGTAGTGGCTCTTCTGCACAGTGCCTTCGCGTTTATCTCCCTTCAAGTAGTATGGGATGAATTCGCAGAACTATCGATTCTGGGGGAAATGGCTTTGGTGCTTGCAGGTTTTACAGTTGCCCAAATCCTATATTTCTTTTTAATACGCTGGCGCTATATTGCTCATCTTCAGGCACCGTAAATTTTACGGTGCCTGTTGTATTGTCAGAACATTTATTTTATAATAAAAACAGTTTAAAATATGAATGACCATTCATTCAGGCGAAAGAGGGATGGAAAATGAATTTAGTTGAACGTGTTCACAACATTGCAATTCAGGATTCCAGCAAGACAGCGTACCATTTCATGGGAAAAGACACTTCTTACGGAGAATTTGAGGGAACAGTCGCCAAATTTGCTAATGCGCTCGAATCGCTCGGTGTGGAAAAAGGGGACCACGTTGCCTTTTTACTGGGCAACACGCCACATTTTTTTATTTCACTCTATGCCACTATGCGTATCGGGGCAACGGCAGTTCCAATCAATCCAATCTATGCCCCGAGTGAAATCGCTTACATATTGAATAACAGCGATGCTAAAGTGGTGGTTGCCGTGGATGCACTCCTGCCATTAATTGAAAAAGCACATGAGACACTCCCGACAGTCAGTTCTTATGTGATTTGTGAAACAGATCCGTCTGCAACTGAAAAAATGGCTCAATTGCCAGAAGCGGCAAAAGAGAAAGTCCACTTGTTTTCGAGCCTATTGTCGGCAGCTTCCGTACACCATGAACCGGCAGCGGTTGCCGAAGACGATAACGCGGTGATTTTGTATACATCTGGCACAACCGGAAAACCGAAAGGTGCAATGCTGACACATGGCAATTTGTATTCCAACGCCCGCGATGTCGGCGAGTATTTGCAGATATCGGCAGATGACCGGGTCATTGCCACCTTGCCGGTTTTTCATGTGTTCGCTTTGACGGTCGTCGTCAATGCTCCGCTTTTGCAGGGAGCTGAGATCATTCTTTTGCCACGTTTTAATCCGAAAGATGTTTTTGAAGCAATAAAGGAACATAAAGCGACTGTTTTTGCGGGTGTGCCGACCATGTACAATTTCATGAACCAACTGCCTGGAACCGAGACGTCCGATTTCGAGTCGATCCGCATTGCTGTGTCTGGCGGTTCGGCAATGCCGGTTGCGCTGCTCCACAGTTTCGAAGAAAAGTTCAATGTCAAGATTTCAGAAGGCTACGGCTTGTCTGAAGCTTCCCCGGTGACTTGCTTTAATCCGATTGACCGCGAACGCAAAGTTGGATCGATCGGCACATCCATCGTCAATGTGGAAAACAAAGTAGTCAATGAGCTTGGGGATGAAGTGCCTGTTGGGGAAGTGGGAGAATTGATTGTGCACGGACCAAACGTCATGAAAGGCTACTATAAAATGCCGGAAGAAACAAATGCAGCCATCCGGGACGGCTGGCTTTATACCGGTGATTTGGCGCGTGTCGATGAGGAAGGGTATTTTTATATCGTCGACCGAAAAAAAGACATGATTATTGTAGGCGGCTATAATGTGTATCCGCGTGAAGTGGAGGAAGTGCTGTTTGCTCATCCAGGCATCTTAGAAGCTGCAGTTGTCGGCCTGCCTGATGCCAACTTTGGTGAGGCAGTGCACGCTTATGTTGTGTTGAAAGACCAGTCGGTTACGATAGAAGATCTGCATGTTTACTGCAAAGAGCATTTGGCGAAATATAAAATGCCAAGTCATTTTGAAGTTCTGGAAGAATTGCCGAAAAACACGACGGGGAAAATTCTTCGCCGTGCATTGAAAGCGCAAGCTTTAAGCAAGTAAATCGAAAGCCGGTTCCGAGTTTTCTGTCGGAGCCGGTTTTTTTATTGATTTAATTGAAAAGACTGACTTTTTTCATTATAGTAAAAGAGCAACTAGTACGAGATGCGAAATATTTGTTTCGAGGAGGATCTTTCATTGACGAAAAATGCTGTAGAAATCAAAGACTTAACCACATTGGTATCGGTAGCGAATCCACAGATTTCACCGGACGGCACAGAGGCGGTATTTGTCCGGACACATATCGATGAGGAAGAAAATACATATATTGCCCATTTATACCATTCGGATTTGGCAAGCGGCGAAATTACGCAATGGACATTTGGAAAAGAGCGGGTGTCGGCTCCAGCTTGGTCGGCTGATGGAAAATTCGTCGCCTTTTTGTCGACGCGTGATGAGAAAAACCAGTTATACGTCATGCCTGCAAGAGGCGGGGAAGCACGAAATCTGACAGAATTTGAAAAAGGCGTCAATAGCTTTGTTTGGTCGCCATGCGGCCAGAAAATTTGGTTTACCGCCATGGTAAAAGAAGGACAGGCTTTTACTGATAAAGAGGAAAAAGAGGAGAAGAAAAAGCCGGAGCCCTATGTGGTGGACAAGCTGAAATACAAAATGGATGGCATGGGATTGGTGCCAAAAGATTTTCATCGCCATATCGGTGTTGTAGACGTCGCTTCGAAAAGCGTTGAAAGATTGACCGAGGGCGCCTATCACCACAACTTGGAAGCTGTTTCCCATGATGGCGGCAAATTAGTTTACGGCGTGGCGCGCGAGGAAAATCTCGATTTCATCTTCCGCCAGCCGCTGTATGTATATGATATCGAGACCAAAACCGAAACGCCGATCATTGAAGAAGAAGGCTATTTCGGCGGAGCCGCTTTTTCGCATGATGACGCAAAAATCGCTTTCGTGGGCGGAACACGGGAATATGAAAACGCGACGCACTCAAAAGTTTATGTCTATGACGTTGCAGGGCAATCCTTTGTCTGCTTGACGGAAGGGCTGGATGCCCCGGTTGGCGACTATGCCGTAGCGGACCATCAGCAAGGCGCATCCGCTCCAGCGGTTGTCTGGACAAAAGATAATCATTTGTATTTCCAAGTGTCGACGATGGGCGACGTCCGCCTGTATTTCGCTGACCTTGACGGAGCCATTTTCCCAGCTTCGCAGGAACAGGAACATATTTACGGCTATGATATTTCCCGCGACGGCGTTTTCGCTGTAGTTGCAGCGAGCGATCCCGTCAACCCAGGGGAACTGTACAAATTGGCCATCGCAACAGGCGAGCGCACACCGCTTACGGATTTCAATAAAGCTTATCTCGAAGAAACGGCCTTGATTGCACCGGAAGCGATTGTCGGCAAAGGAGCAAAAGATTGGGATGTGCATGGCTGGCTTATGAAGCCTTATGGTTTTGCTGAAGGAGAAAAATACCCGCTCGTCATCAATATCCACGGCGGGCCGCACGCAATGTACGCCAATACGTTCTTCCATGAAATGCAAGTGCTGGCAGCACGCGGCTTTGGCGTGCTATACGTCAATCCGCGAGGCAGCCACAGCTATAGCCAGGAATTTGTTGATGCTGTTCGGGGCGATTACGGCGGTGGCGATTATGAAGATATCATGAAGGCGCTTGACGGGGTGCTTGAAGAACACGAGTGGATTGATACAGACCGGCTTGGTGTCACAGGCGGAAGCTACGGCGGCTTTATGACCAACTGGATTGTCAGCCATACAAATCGTTTCAAGGCCGCTGTGACGCAGCGTTCAATCTCCAACTGGGTATCGTTCTTCGGAGTATCGGATATCGGCTATTACTTTAGCGACTGGCAAATTCTTGCGGATATGACGGACGTTGACAAGTTGTGGCAACACTCGCCGCTGAAGTACGCCGCTAACGTTGAAACGCCATTGTTGATCCTGCATTCGGAAAACGACTATCGCTGTCCGATCGAACAAGGCGAGCAATTGTATGTGACGCTGAAAAGCATGAAGAAAGAAACCAGATTTGTCCGTTTCCCGGAAGCCGACCACAACTTGTCGCGCACCGGAAAACCAAATCTGCGCTTTGCCCGACTTGAGCAAATTGCCGGGTGGATGGAAGAATACTTATAGTGGATGGAAGAATACTTATAATAGTAGAAAAGCAGGCTGCCGGTTGGCAGCCTGCTTTTTTATCCTTATTTCCCTTTAAATACTGGCTTCCTTTTTTCGCTGAAGGCATTCAGCGCTTCGATGCGGTCTTCTGTCGGGATGGTCAGTTCATACGCTTTTCGTTCGATATTCAAGCCAGTCTGCAAATCGGCGTTCATGCCGTTCTTAATTGCATATTTTGCTTGCTGCAGCGCAATCGGCCCGTTCGCAAGCATCATGTCGGCAAAGTGGCCAGTCACTTCTGCCAGTTCACTGCGGGGCGCCACTTTGGTCACCAAGCCATATTCGAGCGCCTCAGCCGGCTTCAAGCGACGGGCGGTTAAGATAAGCTCCATGGCCTTGGATTCGCCGATCAAACGCGGCAGGCGTTGTGTACCGCCCGCTCCCGGGATGATCGCCAGGCTCGTTTCCGTTAAGCCGAGCAAGGTGTCGTCGGCAATAATGCGGAAATCGCAGGCTAAGGCAAGTTCCATGCCGCCGCCAAAAGCAAAGCCGTTAATCATTGCAATCGTTGGCTGCGGCAAATTTTCGATAACTGTAAAAACTTCGCCGATTTTAAAAATATTGCGTTTCACATGCTGGTCAGTCAATGTCTTGCGTTCTTTTAGATCAGCCCCGACGCTAAATGCTTTTTCGCCCGCTCCTGTAAAAATAACAACGCGGATATCCGGATTGATGCGGATTGCTTCGACTACTTGGCCCAGTTCGGTCAGCATATCGTAGTTGAACGCATTCATGGAATCGGGCCGGTTTAGTGTGATGAAAGCCAAATTTCCATGTTGTTCGTAATGAATCGTATTCATTTACATCCCCCTTTGTAATTGGTCCATCCGTTAAAAACATACCACTTTTTGGACTATTCCGCTATCTGTCTCTATAATGGAGCGCAGGAGGGATTATCACTTATGAACCAAATCGCGTTTGTCCGTATTTTCCGCATTGTCTTTATGGCGTTAAAAGTTTACATGCAAGTGATGCTCTTCCAACGGCGGCACCGCGGCAACTGGAACCCACTAGTCGAAGAAAAATGGAACACTTTGGTTACAAAACAAGCTAAACAATACAAAATTTTGGCGCTGAAACTCGGCGGATTGATGATCAAGATGGGGCAGTTTTTGTCGACGCGCGCCGATATTTTGCCGGCGTCGTTTTTAATAGAGCTCGAAGGATTGACAGACCGGGTGCCTTCGATTTCTCGCGAAAAAATTGTTTCAGTTATGGAGCGGGAATGGAACTCACCACTTTCTACATACTTGAGCAGCTTTTCAGATGAAGCCGTCGCTTCTGCTTCTATCGGCGAGGTATATAAAGGCGTCTTGAAAGACGGAAAGGAAGTAGCGGTTAAAGTCCAACGGCCTGGCACTGACCGCATTTTGCGTGCGGATTTCCAGGCGATGCGCATTGTCATCTGGTTTTTGCGGACATTGACGCCGCTTTCGAAACAAATTGATTTTCGGCAACTATACCGGGAAATGACGGATACCATTGGGGCAGAATTGAATTTTCTGCAGGAACTCCAAAGCGGCCGGGCATTTTCAGATCGTTTTAAAGAAATGGAAGGCATCCGGTTTCCAATGTATTTCGATGAATTTTCCACACGCCGTGTGCTGGTCATGGAGTGGATTGAAGGCGCGCGCATTACGGACTTGGCTTTTATCGAGAAGAATGGCCTGGACCGACATGAAATTTCTGAGCGGCTGTTTATTCTGTTTTTGGAGCAAGTGTTGTACGGCGGCCAATTCCACGCTGATCCGCACGGCGGCAATATTTTGCTTGAGCCAGATGGCACCATTGTCTTAATCGATTTTGGCATGACCGGAACCATTTCAAAATCAGATGCACAGGCGGTGCTGAGGATTGCTGAAGGAGTGGTCTTTAAAAATTACGGCCAAGTGCTTGATTCGCTGGAAGAATTGCGTTTTTTGCTGCCTCATGCCAACCGGGAGCTGCTAGCGGATACTATTGCCCGGCTTGTAACGGCATATGAGTCAAATGAATTGCTGCAAATGGATTCATTCGTCGTGGAGCGGCTGTTGCGTGATATGCAGGATATAGTCCGTACACAGCCAGTTCAGCTGCCTGCGGAATTTGCCTTCTTTGGCCGTGCGGCCTCCATTTTTGTCGGGGTGCTCCATGTACTGGATCCAGGGATTGATCTAATGGAGCTTGCCCGGCCGCGTATATTGGAATGGGCTTCCTCACAGAAGGAAGGCAAGCGGATGTTTGGGAAAGAAGACGTTCTGCGCTGGGCCATTCAAGCATCAGGGCCATTGCGCGTTTTCCCGCAAAAAGTCATCAATTACTTGGAAGAGCCTGAACGCATGCGTCACTATTTGGAAAATCGCGATGGGCGCGAGCGTGAGCACCAGCGGAACCTGCAAAGCCGGATGTTTGCTGGGATTTTTACGGTTTTGTCGTTCTTCGGCATTTCAGGAGGCGTCTGGTTTTCCCATGAACCGTTCCTATGGGTATCTTCTATATTCTTTGTTGGCTCCTTATGGACTTACCGTTCTATTAAATAAAAAAGGTGTTTTGCTCTATGGTTGAAAGGAAAGAACGCAGAGAAATCTTGTCTTTTATTTCGGTTTTTTCTGTTCACTGAACCACAAAATGGCCGCTGCTTTTTAAAGTTCTTAAAAGATCTTGTGTTTATATGAACCTGTAATTGAAAAGGAAGGCAGCGGCTCCCGCGGAAAGCATCCGCCTATTTCTGCGTCGCTTCGCTGGCTTTGAGACATGAAAGTACGCTGGAGCGAAATAAAAAAGCTGTGCCAGATTTGATGGCACAGCTTTTTTTTGCACAGAAAGCCTTGCAATTTTAAAATTTCTGGGTAGAATGATAGATAAGAACAAATGTTCTCATTTTGGAGGAGGTGTAGACATGCCGTTAATCTCACCAGAAGAAGCCGCCCATTTTGAAAACATGATTTATTTGCCAATGGTCCTTATTATTTTGGAACGGGACCGTGCGTTATTCGAAAAAGGCTCTTTTAAGTTAAAAAAACCGTACATAGAATTAGTTGATGGAGCGATCAAGCAAGTGCAGAAAGAATTGACCGAAACCAAAATCCATATGCGGAAACGCCATATGAAGATATTGCGCGGAACTGGTGATGATACGTTTACCGAATATATCTTTTACCATGGGGGCTATGAAGACCATCGGCGCTATTTGAACTTGCGCCTCCGCAATCGAGTGGAAGAATTGCTGCGCGTGTACTTGACGTTGTCGTATAGAGAGCTTTAGTCGAGCGGATATTGAGTTCTCGGCGGATAGGTGCGTTTTGCTACATAAGTCATCTGGTGTTTATGCATTTCTTGCGCCCGTTTAAAATAGCGGCGCAAAGAACCCGCAAACGAGTGCTGGTTTCTGAGAGCGATGGGAGAAACGTCCAGGTGCACGGTTTCGCCATTGCTTAGATAGATAATGCTGCCGCCTCTTTCACTGTCATCGCTTTCCACTAGATCGACAGCATCAAAGTTAAACCAAACGGCATCTTTGTTTTTGGGAGAATGGGTTGGAAAGAAGATAAGTGGATTGCCATAATATTCTCCAATGATGATGGGAGGCTTATGTTTGACGCGTATCGCTTTTTGAGCGTATAAAGTAGCACTTTCCATGGATCCGCGATAGAAGTTGCAGGACCTGCTGACAGTTTTATAGGTAGGTTCTTCAACAAGGAACTCGCTTCGGTCTTCGATGACCCGCGTCCATGTCCGTCGGCCGTCGTTATAGGGCAATAGAGCATATGTATTGCTGCAAATTGTATAAGTCAAGGCATGATCATTTTTGCCCATGAAAAAACACCCCCAAAATTTACTTTCTGTTTCTAATTATATAAAAAATGGAAATTTCGCAATAACAGGAAACAGAAAATATATTTTTTTCTATTTCATCGGAATTTTCAAAAAACGATTGCTTCTTTATAAGCTTTTAATGTATACTAATGAAAAGCATTTGGGGTGAAGCAGAATGGAAAATTATTATTCTTATGCTGATTTCATGAAAGCAATGGCTCAAACGAAAAAGATAACTGAGGCGGAAAAACTGCTTAATGATATTTATTTAGACCTTTTCCTCAAGCACGTTCACCGCTCACAACAAGAAGAACAGCTCATGGCCCTGATCGATGAAGCCCTGGACAGCAACGACCGAGACGCTTTTAAAACCTATTCCGCTCAATTACAGGCTTTGAAGCAAGAAGAAGAAGCCTGAATGATAAAACCGCTCAGAAATGAGCGGTTTTTTATTTTGCCATTTTATGAAACCTGATAAAAAACATACGTTCGCTTTTTGTTAGGGGATTTTTAGGGCATATGATAAAATAGAGAGACTGAAAGAACGGGAGGCCAGCAATTATGAAACAAGAATTTAAGCTACAAGCACCGTACGAGCCAGCCGGCGACCAGCCGGCAGCCATTGCCACATTGACGGAAGGCATCATTAACGGCAAACGGTGCCAAACTTTGCTTGGAGCCACGGGGACTGGGAAAACTTACACAATGTCCAACGTCATCCAGCAAGTAAAAAAACCGACGCTCGTCATGGCCCATAACAAAACGTTAGCGGGGCAGCTCTATAGTGAGTTTAAAGAATTCTTTCCAGACAATGCAGTCGAATATTTTGTTAGTTACTATGACTATTACCAACCAGAAGCGTATGTTCCGCAATCTGACACATATATAGAAAAAGACGCAAGCATCAATGATGAAATCGACAAGCTTCGCCACTCTGCCACGAGTTCTTTATTTGAACGGGACGACGTTATAGTCATTGCTTCGGTATCCTGTATTTACGGTCTCGGTTCGCCAAAAGAATACCGGGAACTTGTCGTTTCTCTTCGGAAAGGCATGGAAATCGAGCGCAACCAGCTGCTCCGGAAATTGGTGGATGTGCAGTATGAGCGCAATGACATTAATTTTATCCGCGGAACATTCCGTGTGCGTGGAGACGTAGTTGAGATCTTCCCGGCCTCGCGCGATGAGAGATGTTTGCGTGTCGAGTTTTTCGGCGATGAAATCGACCGGATCCGCGAAGTGGACGCATTGACAGGCGAGATTATCGGCGAACGCGAACACGTCGCTATCTTCCCGGCATCCCACTTCGTAACGCGTGAAGAAAAGATGGTCAAAGCAATTGAAAACATCGAAGCGGAATTGGAAGAACGCTTGAAAGAAATGCGGGCAGAAGACAAATTATTGGAAGCGCAGCGCCTTGAACAGCGTACACGCTATGATTTAGAAATGATGCGGGAAATGGGCTTTTGTTCAGGCATTGAAAACTATTCCCGCCATTTGACGCTGCGGCCTCCAGGTGCCCAGCCTTATACGCTTATTGATTATTTCCCAGAAGATTTTCTGCTGGTAGTCGATGAAAGCCACGTGACCTTGCCGCAAGTTCGCGGTATGTTCAATGGTGACCAAGCGCGCAAAAAAGTGCTGGTCGACCACGGGTTCCGTTTGCCATCGGCAATGGACAACCGGCCATTGACATTTGATGAGTTTGAAAAACACATCAAACAAGCCGTATTTGTTTCCGCCACACCGGGGCCTTACGAATTGGAGCATACACCGGAAATGGTAGAGCAAATCATTCGTCCAACCGGGCTTCTTGACCCGACGATTGAAGTGCGTCCGATTGAAGGGCAGATTGATGATTTGATGGATGAAATCCAGCAGCGGGTCGAACGCGACGAACGTGTACTAGTAACCACGTTGACGAAGAAAATGTCGGAAGATTTAACTGCATATCTCAAAGAAGCGGGAGTTAAAGTGAATTACTTGCACTCCGAAATCAAAACACTCGAGCGCATCGAAATAATCCGTGAGCTTCGGATGGGCGTCTATGACGTCCTGGTCGGCATCAACTTGCTCAGAGAAGGTCTGGATATACCGGAAGTATCGCTTGTGACAATTTTGGATGCCGACAAAGAAGGCTTCCTGCGGTCCGAACGTTCCCTTATCCAAACAATGGGACGGGCGGCGCGTAACTCGAATGGCCATGTCATCATGTATGCCGATAAGATGACCGATTCGATGAAAAAAGCGATCGACGAAACAACCCGCCGACGCACCATCCAAGCAGAGTACAACGAAAAACATGGCATTACGCCAGTTACGATACAGAAGAAAATCAGAGACGTTATCCGCGCTACTGTGGCTGCAGAAGGCGGAGAAGAATACGTTTCAAAAGCGGCGGCTGGCAAAAAGCTCAAAAAAGAAGATCGCATGAAGCTGATCACTTTAATGGAAAAAGAAATGAAAGAAGCGGCGAAAGCGCTCGATTTCGAACGGGCAGCAGAGTTGCGTGATACAGTTCTTGAATTGAAGGCGGAAGGATGAGTTAACGTGAAAAACCAAGAAATACGGATCCAAGGCGCTAGAGCGCATAATTTGAAAAATATCGATGTTGTCATTCCGCGCGATCAGCTAGTCGTCATGACGGGGCTTTCAGGATCAGGGAAATCATCTTTGGCATTTGATACGATTTACGCAGAAGGGCAGCGGCGCTACGTTGAGTCGTTGTCTGCGTATGCCCGGCAATTTCTCGGCCAAATGGACAAGCCAGACGTCGATTTGATTGAAGGGCTGTCACCGGCCATTTCGATCGACCAAAAAACAACCAGCAAAAATCCACGTTCCACAGTCGCAACGGTAACAGAAATATACGATTACATGCGCTTGATGTATGCGCGCATCGGCAAACCGATATGCCCGAACCATGGCATTGAAATTTCGTCTCAAACAATCGAGCAAATGGTGGACCGTTTGACTGTTTACCCGGAGCGGACCAAAATGCAGATTTTGGCGCCGATCGTTTCAGGCCGGAAAGGGACACACGCCAAATTGTTGGAAGATATTAAAAAACAAGGCTATGTCCGTGTGCGCGTCAATGGGGAATTGATGGATCTCGATGACGACATCACACTCGATAAAAACAAAAAGCATTCAATCGAAGTGGTCATCGACCGCATTATCATGAAAGAAGGCATTGCACCGCGCCTCAGCGATTCCCTTGAATCGGCTTTGCGCCTTGCCGAAGGACGCGTACTCGTCGATGTTATGGAGCAAGAAGAATTATTGTTCAGCGAACATCATGCATGTCCGATTTGCGGATTTTCAATCGGGGAATTGGAGCCGCGCATGTTTTCGTTCAACTCGCCGTTTGGCGCATGCCCGGAATGCGACGGCATTGGCCACAAGCTGGAAGTTGATCCGGAACTGGTGGTTCCGGATTGGAGCTTGTCTTTGAACCAAGGGGCGATCGTCCCTTGGCAGCCGACAAGTTCGCAATATTACCCGCAGTTGCTGCAAGCCATCTGCAAACATTACAAAATCGATATGGATGTTCCAATGAACGAGTTGCCGGAAGAGCACATAAACGCCCTCATGAAAGGGTCTGGAAGAGACAAAATCCGCTTCCGCTACGAAAACGATTATGGCCAGATTCGCGACAACCATATTTACTTTGAAGGGATTTTAGCAAACGTCGACCGACGCTACCGGGATACGACATCTGATTACATTCGTGACCAGATGGAGAAATACATGGGGCAGCAGCCATGTCCGGCATGTGAAGGCCACCGTCTGAAGCCGGAATCGTTGGCTGTCAAAGTGAACGGCATCCATATCGCCAACGTCAGTGAATTTTCGATCGTCGAAGCCATCCAATTTTTCTCGAATTTGGAACTGTCGGAAAAAGATATGCAAATCGCGAGGTTGATTTTGCGGGAAATCGAGGAGCGCCTTGGATTCCTCAACAATGTCGGCCTTGATTATTTGACGCTTAACCGCGCATCCGGCACCTTATCAGGCGGGGAAGCACAGCGGATCCGCCTGGCTACCCAAATCGGCTCTCGGTTGACGGGTGTCCTATACATCCTGGATGAGCCGTCAATCGGCTTGCACCAGCGTGATAATGACCGGTTGATCAGCACGTTGAAAAACATGCGGGATATCGGCAACACACTGATTGTCGTAGAACACGATGAAGATACGATGCTCGCAGCGGATTATCTGATTGATGTTGGTCCGGGAGCAGGGGTGCACGGCGGGGAAATCATCGCTTCCGGCACACCGGAAAAAGTGATGAAAAACAAAAAATCATTGACCGGCCAATACTTGAGCGGCAAAAAGTTCATCCCGCTGCCTGCTGAACGGAGAACATCCGATGGACGAAAAATCACCATCCGCGGCGCAAATGAAAACAATTTGAAAAACGTCAATGTTGATATTCCGCTGGGCATATTTACAGCAGTGACCGGCGTATCCGGTTCCGGAAAAAGCACGCTCATCAATGAGATCTTGTACAAATCGCTTGCCAATAAGTTAAACCGGGCGAAAGCGAAACCTGGGCAGCATGTATCAGTGGAGGGAATTGAAGAACTGGAAAAAGTGATTGATATCGATCAGTCCCCAATCGGGCGGACTCCAAGATCAAATCCTGCTACGTATACAGGCGTTTTTGACGATATCCGGGATGTTTATGCGGCGACAAACGAGGCGAAGGTGCGCGGCTATAAAAAAGGGCGCTTCAGTTTCAATGTTAAGGGCGGACGCTGTGAAGCTTGCCGCGGAGATGGTATTATTAAAATAGAAATGCACTTCTTGCCGGATGTCTATGTGCCGTGTGAAGTTTGTCACGGCAAGCGCTATAACCGGGAAACCTTGGAAGTGAAGTATAAAGATAAAAACATTGCCGATGTGCTGGCGATGACTGTAGAAGACGCGTACTCGTTTTTTGAAAACATCCCGAAAATCAACCGAAAGCTTAAGACCATTGTAGATGTGGGGTTGGGCTATATCACGCTTGGCCAGCCCGCCACCACGCTGTCAGGCGGGGAAGCACAGCGCGTTAAATTGGCGTCCGAACTTCATAAGCGCTCAAACGGCAAGTCGTTCTATATTTTAGACGAACCGACGACCGGCTTGCACGCGGACGATATTTCGCGGCTGCTCCTTGTCTTACAGCGCTTAGTAGATAACGGGGATACGGTGCTGACCATTGAGCACAACTTGGACGTCATTAAAACCGTCGACCACATCATTGACTTAGGGCCAGAAGGCGGCGACAAAGGCGGCACTATTTTAGCTGCTGGAACGCCGGAAGAAATTGCAGAAGTGAAAGATTCCTATACCGGCAAGTATTTGCGCCCGATTTTGGAGCGCGACCGTGCCCGTATGGATGCACTCGTAACGAAAGCGACACGCAAGAAAAAAGTGGCTAAGTGAAACTTTTCCACCGGCTGAACGTATCAATTAGAAGAATACCAAGTCTCAGACTTGTTTAGCCAAAGAGATTTGATTGCTTTGGCTAAACAGTGGAGGCACCAGGAGGAGGCCGCACTACATGCAAAACGAAAAAGAACGCATATTGGACATGGTGGAGAACGGAACAATTTCTGCAAGGGAAGCTGTAGAATTGCTGAGAGCCATTGACGGCGGAGATTCATCGCGCGAGTCGTCTTATGGCCGTGATCGCGATCGATACCGGGACAGACGGGAAAGCAGCAGACGCGGCTTTTTCAGACCGGAAGATATGATCAAAAAATTCTCGAAAGACATGTCCAGAGATTTCAAAAAAGATTTTTCGAAGAACATGTCAAAAGACTTCAACCAATTGGGCGACCGCATGAGAGACTTCGTGCAAACTTCTGTCGGCAAGCTGAAGACAATGGAATTCGATTCTCCTTTCGGGGAAGCGGTTGAATTTGAACATACGTTCACCCAGGAATTTGTCAATGTCAACAAAATTATCGCTGACTTGGCAAACGGCCAGCTTGAAGTGTTTCCTTCACAAGATGAAACGGTTCGGGCAGAGTGCCGAGTGAAAGCTTACCGGACAGAATCGGAAGAACAAGCAAAACAAGATTTCCTTGAAAAATTCGTCTTTATCGCAGATGATCAAAAATTGCGCATCATCAGCGATCTGAAAACAACGCAAGTGAATATTGTATTGTATGTTCCAGCTGCAACTTACCAAGAAATTATCGTCCGTTTATTCAATGGCGGTTTTTCGATGAAACGCATCGATGCAAGTCTGATCAAAGTGAAAACCGCAAACGGCAAAATCGATTTGAAAAACGTTTCTTTTGATGATGCAGAGCTGGAAACGGCAAATGGGGCTATCCAAGCAGTGGAAGTGAGCGGGAAAGTGCTTGAAACCGAAACCTTGAACGGCCGCATTTATGTGGACGGCGATGTCCAAACCATGACAGCTAAATCGATGAACGGCAATGTCGTTGTTACGTCAAGATGCAAAGAAGCCCGGAAAGTGGAAGCTAAGACATTAGCCGGCAATGTGGAACTTTACATTCCATCGCATCTGCCTTTAAAAGGAGAAGTTTCGTCCACTTTAGGCAAGCTGGATGTCTTGTTGTCCGATGTCGACAACACACACGAGCAAGGACAATTGATGCAGAAAATGATCCGTTTCTCAAAAGAAAGCGGCGAAGCGGTAGCTGCTCCGCTATTGGTTTACGGAGAAACAAAAACAGGCACTGTGTTGGTGCGCTATTTGACAATCGAATAAAACAACGCTAAATGAGCCGGTGCATGTGAATGCGCCGGCTTTTTTATGTGGTAAACTAAAAAGCATACTAATGGCATTATTTCGATAATTAAAGGAGGAAAAAAGAATGGCAGACGGATGGAGCGTTGAGGAAGTGAAAGCGGCATATCAAGCGTTATTGGAAAATCACTCGGTGAAGAAGGCACTTGATTTTATTGAGGCAGATCATGGCAACACGGTTGCGGAACAAATAGCGATTACGGAAATTCCAGCTCCTCCATTTAAAGAACAGCAAAGAGCAGAAGATGTTCAACGGCGCTTGCAGAAACTTGGCCTTGAAAACGTGGAGATGGATTCAGAAGGAAATGTTTATGGTATAAGGCGCGGCAGTGGGCAAGGGCCGAAGATTTTCATTTCTGCTCATTTGGATACGGTTTTTCCAGAAGGGACCGATACGAAAGTGAGGGAAGAAAACGGGATATTGCATGCACCGGGAATTGGGGACGACACAAGGGGGCTTGCAGAGCTGTTGGCAGTGGTCCGTGCGTTGAACGAAGCGGAAATTGAAACGGTCGGAGATCTTGTTTTCGGTGGCACTGTCGGAGAAGAAGGGGCTGGCGACTTGCGCGGAGTCAAGGCGTTTTTTACGGAACACCAGGACATTGATGGCTTTTTATCGTTGGACGGCCCCGGTTTCAATCACATTACATATTTAGGGACGGGAAGTTTTCGCTATACAATTACGTATAAGGGACCCGGTGGACACAGTTTTGGCGATTTCGGAACGCCGAGCGCGACGCACGCGATTGGGCGGGCGATTGCAGCCATAGCTGATCTTGAAACATCAAAAGAGCCGAAAACGACGTTTTCTGTCGGAGAAGTGAAGGGCGGAACGTCTGTAAATGCTATTGCCCAAGAAGCCAGCATGGCTGTTGATCTTCGTTCGAATGATGCGGGGGCGCTGGCGGAACTGGACGAGCGGTTTTTAACGATTGTCAAAAAAGCGGCAGAAGCGGAAAATGCCAAGTGGAACGATAGCCGGATAACGGTGGATATCAAGCGCTTCGGCAACCGGCCGCCTGCCAGCCAAAGCGCTGATGCGCCGATTGTCAAAGTGGCTGCCGCCGCTGTAGAAGCGATTGGCGGAACTCCAGAACTATGTACACCGAGCAGCACGGATGCCAATTATCCGATGAGCTTGGGAATTCCGGCTATCACCATCGGTCTTGGCGGAATTTTTGGCGGCGCTCATACACTCGAAGAATGGCACAATCCCGGGGAGGGGCATTTAGGCGTTCAAAAGAGTTTGATGACGGTACTTGGTTTGGCGGGCGTGAAAAATACCAGTCCTGCCTTGTTGAAAAAATAACAAGCAAAATGAAGAAGCTCGGCCAACTGGTATCAGTCGGCCGAGCTTCTACTTTTCTGGATATAAATCCTGCAAAAACGCAATTGATTGCTTGATCAATGCTTTTAATACATCTTGATCGACATCGTCCCACTTATTGATATAGACACATGCTTTTCCGCTGGTATGCTTGCCGAGTTTTGAGAGCAGTTTTTCGCGCTCCGTGTCGCCGGTCGCAAAATATAGGCTGATTTTCGATTTCCGCGGTGAAAAGCTGACAAGCGGGGCATTCCCGGAATGGCCGGATGCATACACATAATGATACGAACCAAAGCCGATGATGCTCGGCCCCCACATTTTAGCCGGATAGCCGCTCGTTTCTTCAAAAAGCTGAAGCAGCTTAAAAGCGTCTTCCCGTTTTTTCGGCGAGTCTGTGTTTTCGATAAATTCAACTACATCTGCATCGGTTGCTTTGGTTTTCGGCTCGTACATGCTTAACCCCTCATTTCTCGGTATGTGTTATAAACAATGCATGGCGTTTTCGGCTTCATCCCAAGGCACTTTATAACCATGGCCTTTCGCACAAAAAATGGAAGTGGAAGTGTATTCGGGATCCGCATCTTTGTTATAAGCAATTTTTTTGATGACTTCCGCTTCGTTGTGGCAGTGGTCATAACCGGCTAAAAGCAAGCGCAGCATGCCTTTGCCATGGGTGAAAGAAGCGAATTCGGTGCTGTAGTTCATGAACGTGGCGACTGGAACAGTGCCTTCAATAATCGCTTTTCCGCCGTTCATTTCCGGTGCTTCAAACCGGCCGGAAGCTTGCTGGATATCAGATAGCACACGGCCCATCTGTTCAATATCCACTTTTATTTTAAAGCGGTAAATCGGTTCAAGCAGCCGGTTTTCGGCTTTTTCAAGGCCTTGGCGGAGCGCCCGGTAAGCGGCTTCCCTGAAATCGCCGCCTGACGTATGCTCGTTATGGCCTCTGCCAGTCAACAGGGTGATCTTAACATCGGTCAGCGGTGAGCCAGTGAGGAGGCCATGATGGTCGCGTTCTGCCAAATGGTGAAGCACCAAATTCTGGTTGCCGACCGACAAAGCATCCGGGTGGCACCTGTTAGCCAACAAGACACCGCTGCCGCGTTCGGCCGGCTCGATTTTCAAATGCACTTCGGCATAGTGGCGGAGCGGTTCAAAATGGCCATAGCCGGTCACAGGCGTTTCAATCGTTTCTTTGTATAAAATTTCCGGTTCGCTGAACGACACGGAAAAGCCGAAGCGGTCGTGCACAACCTGCTGCAGCACTTCAAGCTGGATGATGCCCATGACGTGGATATGGACTTCCTGGAAATGTTCGTCCCACACAACAGCAAGCGTCGGGTCTTCGGCATTCAGGCGTTTGAAATATTTCAATACTTCTTTCGGATGCATAGTGGGGTCGAACAGTACTTTTGATTTTAACGCGGGAATCGATTCTTGGCTGCTGGTTCCTGGATGAATGCCAGCACCGTCTCCAATCGCAGCTTCCGACAAACCGACGACGGCAAAAAGTTCGCCGGCATTTACTTGGTCGACTGTCTGGAATTTGCTGCCGCTGTAACGGCGGATTTGCGTCACTTTCTCCGTTTTTCGGTTTTCGGCTGCGCCGTAGCCCGCTTCCTCGCGAACGCGCAGTGAACCGCTGTGTGCTTTGAGGAACGTTATCCGGCTGCCGTTTTCTTCGTGGCGTATTTTATAGACTTGGGCTGCAAAAGGTTCATCTGCCTTATAATCCGTTAAAGTTAAAAGGTCGAGTTTTTCAAAAAAGCCACTGACGCCGATGTCTTGTAAAGCAGAGCCGGATGAGCACACAAACACTTCGTTTGACCGGATCATCTTTTGCAGCGCCTGCAGCCAGAGGGCTTCGTCATACCCCGAGCTCATATAAAGCTCAAGCAATTGTTCGTCCCGTTCGGCAACGAATTCAGCCAGTTCCTCATCCATTGCACCATGATGGAATGAATGGGTGATGTCGATAGCATTATCTGTCAGCTGGGTTCTTATCTCACCAAGCACCCGTTCCTCGTCCGCGCCTTCCCGGTCGATCTTGTTGATAAAGAAAAAAGTGGGTACTTGATGTTTCCGAAGCAGCTGCCATACGGTTTCCGTGTGGCTTTCGATTCCTTCGACTGCGCTGATGATGACGATGGCATAATCCATCACTTGGACCGCCCGTTCCATTTCAGGGGAAAAGTCGACATGCCCTGGCGTATCAATCAAAAAATAAGTGGAATCGTTATAAGAAACGACGGCTTGATCGGCGAAAATGGTGATGCCTCTGTTTTTCTCAATCACGTGGCTATCGAGAAAAGCATCTTGATGGTCGACCCGGCCGCGTTGCCGGATGCTTTTCGTATGGTACAGCAGTTGTTCTGAGAATGTTGTCTTGCCGGCGTCGACATGGGCAAGAATCCCGATTGTCTTGTTCATAAGTCACCTCGTCGTGTAGCTTCTTCTGCCTTTAGTGTAGCAGAAATATGGCCGGAAGATTACATGAAAAAACCGCGGAAGCAAGGCTTCCGCGGTTTCAGACTGTAGACAAAGTCTATGATTAAAGTATAGAGTACATAAAACCAACCGGGCCGGCCACTCCGCTTTCCGTGGGCTTGGCTTCAGCCTCCTCGACACTAACGTGTCTGCGCGGTTTTCTTCAATTCCGGCTAAAGCAATCGATGCCGAAAGCGATGGCTCTGGCGCACCGCTTTTGATAAGCATCAGATTTCAATAAGGCCAATTCTTCTTGATTGGTCATAAAACCGCACTCGATCAAAACGGCAGGCATCCGGGTATCTCTAAGAACAGCGAAATCAGCCTGTTTTTGCCCGCGATTTTTTCGGCCTGTCGAAAGCACCAACGCTTGATGGATAAAAGAGCTCAATTTTTTTGCGCCTATAGACGCGGCCGAATAAGTGAAAGTCTCAATACCGTTTACAGTATTGAATCCAGTACCGAAAGCATTGGCGTGAATGGATATGAATAGGTCCACTTTCAAGCGGTTGGCAAGTGCAGTTCTTTCATCAAGCGGCACATCCTGGTTTGGCTGATGGCTGAAAATGACGGTATGGCCAAGAGCTTTCAGCTGTTTTTTCACTTCATTGGCTACGGGTGAATTAAATTGGAATTCCCTTAGCCGGCCATCAGGTGAACGTTTGCCTTTTGTTTCCGGACCATGTCCAGCGTCGATCATTATTTTCATTGAGAATAGCCCCCTTTTTCGCTATATAGACCAGAGCTTTCCAAAAGGCGACACGAAAATCTTTAAATTAGAATTTTCCGTGTTAAAATAGGAGCAAACCGTTTAGGATTTGGATGGATTTATCAAAAGTCCAAAATCCTTTTCGCAGAAGGAATGAGGGGAACCATGGGACAAGTAACAGCAAAACAAGTGATGGAAACTTTTGATTTGAAATTGATCAGTGGAGAAGAAGGCATCGGTCGCCATATTCCGATCAGTGATATTTCACGGCCTGGATTGGAGATGGCCGGTTATTTTACACATTACCCGGCAAATCGGGTGCAATTGCTCGGGAAAACCGAACTCTCCTTTTTTGAAATGCTTGAGCCGGATGAGCGGAAAGACCGAATGATGAGATTGTGTACAAATGAAACGCCGGTCGTAATTGTGGCGCACGATATGGACGCGCCTCCGGAATTGATTGCGGCATCGAGCCAAAAGCATGTTCCGGTACTAGGGACGAAAATAGCAACGACGCGTTTCTCGAGTTCATTGACGAACTTTTTAGAGAGCCAATTGGCGCCGACAACAGCTGTCCATGGTGTGCTTGTGGATATTTACGGCATCGGTGTTCTGCTTACCGGGAAAAGCGGTGTCGGAAAAAGCGAAACAGCTCTTGAATTGGTGAAGAAAGGGCATCGGTTAGTCGCTGATGATTGCGTTGAAATTCATCAAGAAGGAGAAAATACGTTGGTCGGCCATTCGCCGAAATTGATCGAGCACTTGCTCGAAATCCGGGGAGTCGGCATCATCGATATCATGACGCTATTTGGCGCAAGCGCGGTTCGCACCTTCAAGCGGATTTCACTGGTCATTGATTTGGAACTATGGGATGCCGACAAAACTTACGACCGTTTAGGTCTTGAAGAAGAGAAGATGAGAATCATCGATACGGATATCACAAAACTGACGATTCCTGTCCGTCCTGGCCGAAATTTATCGGTTATCATTGAAGTGGCAGCGATGAATTACCGCTTGAAGCGCATGGGAGTGAATGCAGCAGAAGAGTTCTCGAAACGGCTCAACGAAGTCATCGCGCTTGATACACACTAATGGAATGGGTAGGTGCAGTACATGTATTCGATTTTAGGTTCAATTGACCCGATCGCATTTTCACTCGGTCCGATTGATGTCCGCTGGTACGGTGTTATTATCGCAGCGGGCATTCTTCTTGCTTTTTTAGTCGGGCAGCGTGAAATGGTGAAGCGGGGGCTTCATCCGGAATTTTTGACGGATCTCTTAATATGGGCAGTTCCGTTGTCGATTATCGGAGCGCGCATTTATTATGTTATTTTCCAGTGGAGCCATTACAAAGAAAACCCTGGTGAAATTATTCAAATATGGAATGGCGGAATTGCGATTCATGGGGCATTGATCGCCGCAGTAATCGTTGCTTATATTTTTACAAAAAGAAGAAATACTTCCTTCTTGAAAGTAGCGGATATTTTAGCGCCGAGTATTTTGATTGGCCAGGCAGTTGGCCGGTGGGGGAATTTTATCAATCAGGAAGCGCACGGGGGTGAAGTGTCGCGGGCATTTTTGGAAAATCTCCTTATTCCCGATTGGATCATCAATCAAATGTACATAAATGGTGCGTATTACCATCCGACTTTTTTATATGAGTCGATGTGGAGTTTAGCAGGAATCATCATTTTGCTTCTTTTGCGGCGGGTCAATTTGGTTCGCGGCGAACTGTTTTTCTTTTATATGATCTGGTATTCCGTTGGCCGCTTTTTTATCGAAGGCATGCGGACAGACAGTTTAGTGGCTAACGGGCTGCGTGCAGCCCAAATCGTTTCGGTGATTGCCATCGTCTTGGCTATCGGATTGATCATCTACCGGCGGGCAACTCTCAAAAACCCGCCTCACTATAAAGACAATTAGAAAGAAGAGATGGAATGTCAACTTTGAAAAACGGCTTGAAAGCAGGGCTTTTAACAACTTGGACATTAGGGAAAGTCATCTTCCCGATCACATTGATCGTGACGATGCTTCAATTTACACCGGTATTGCCGTTCATCATTGATCTGGTTGCCCCGCTGATGGGACTCTTCGGACTCAGTGGAGACGCGGCGATTCCCTTGGTGCTCGGGAATGCGTTGAACTTGTACGCCGGAATCGCAGGGATTTTGTCATTGGAATTAACGGTCAAAGAAGTTTTCATCTTGGCTGTGATGCTGTCGTTTTCGCATAATATATTCATCGAAACGAGCGTGGCGTTGAAAGTGGGCGTCAAGCTTTGGGTCGTATTGGTTGTACGCTTTGGGCTGGCTGCACTTTCCGGCATTGTCATCAATTTGCTCTGGAAAGGCGGCGGGGAAATAGCACAATACGGTTTTGTGCCAAAAGCCGCTGCGGTTCCTGAAAGCTGGCTCGAAATTTTCTTGTTCGGCCTTGAAAAAGCGGCGTTTGGCATCTTGCAGCTGGCAATGATTGTTATTCCATTGATGATCGCGATTCAGATATTGAAAGACAAAAAATACTTGCAGCGGTTTTCAGATTTGCTTGGTCCGCTGACCCGTTTGCTCGGCATCCAAAAAAATGCTTCGATGACTCTTGCTTCAGGTCTGATTTTCGGTCTGGCAATGGGAGCAGGCGTTATGATTCAAGCGGTCAAAGAAGATGGCGTCAGCAAAAAAGACGCGACTCTGGCCTTTATTTTTCTCGTTTCCTGCCATGCGATTGTAGAAGATACGCTGATTTTCATTCCGCTGGGGATACCGGTATGGCCGCTCTTGATCATCCGGGTTATCACGGCTCTCGGCTTGACGATCTTCGTTTCCTATTATTGGCGGCGGACGGAACAAAATCGGAAGGAAGTGCTCTCAACATGAACAAACCCATCACTACACTGTTGTTCGATTTTGATGGAACATTGCTTGATACGAACGAACTGATCATCCAGACATTCCTCTCGGTCCTTGGCCGACGGTATCCTGGCCGCTTCATCCGGGAAGATGCTTTGCATTTTATTGGGCCATCGCTCAAGCAAACATTTGAAGCGATTGACCCAGAACATGTGGAGGAACTGATTGAAGAATACCGTTCGCTCAATAAAACCTTGCATGACGAATTGGTATCGGAATATGATGGCGTGCCGGAAACGCTGCGCTTGCTGAAAAGCCGCGGTTTGAAGATGGCGATCGTTTCCACGAAACGAAGAGAGACCATCTTGCATGGCTTGAATTTGATGGGCATCCCGGACATTTTTGATGTGATTGTCGGACTTGATCAAGTGACCCATCCGAAACCGGATCCCGAACCTCTGATGCTTGCTTTGGAGCTGCTTGCCTCTACGCCGGAAGAAGCGCTGATGATCGGCGACAATTCGCACGATATCGATGGCGGAAAAAATGCAGGCGTCCGGACAGCCGGCGTGGCGTGGGCTGCAAAAGGTGAGGCGTTCCTTGCTTCGCTTGAACCGGATTTTATGCTTCAACACATCAGCGACCTGCTTGACTTGACGAAAGAAGCCGTGCAATGAGAAAGACGGAACGCCATTACGTGACCGGCGCAAATTCGCTTTGGCACATCTACAAAACCGTTCCGTTCTGGAAAGTCATGAAAAACTTCATCGTCATTCAATTAGCACGCTATACACCGTTTTTGCCAATGAAAAATTGGCTCTACAAAACGTTTCTGCGAATGAAAATCGGGAAACAGACTTCTTTTGCGCTGATGGTCATGCCGGATGTCATGTTTCCCGAAAAAATTACAGTCGGGCGAAATTCGGTGATTGGCTATAATACCACCATTCTCGCACATGAATATTTAATAGAAGAATACCGCATTGGTGAAGTTATCATAGGGGACCGTGTCTTGATCGGTGCGAATACTACAATATTGCCGGGCGTTACGATCGGAGATGGCGCCATTGTATCGGCTGCCACACTTGTCCATAAAGATGTTCCAGCTGGTGCTTTTGTCGGCGGAAATCCGATGAAAGTGATCTATACAGCTCAACAAATGGCCGAACGCCAAAAAAAATCCTGAAAGCATCTGTGCTTTCGGGATTTTTTTAACTACAATTCCTTGACGCTTCTTGGAATTTTGCGATAAAATAATAAATACTTCAACACATTAGCAAACTAAAGTAAAATAACCAAAAATAGGAAGTGTTCATATGACGATTGAAATGTTTGAGAAGCCACTTGGCATGCGCGACGATTTTCCTTTCATCGCTAAAAAGAAAGCGGAGCTCCGCGCAAAAGGAACGGAAATCATGCAACAAGCGGGCTATGAGTTGCTTCAGACGCCGACGCTTGAATACTACGAAACAATCGGCAAAATATCGGCCATTCCCGATAATGCATTGTTCAAATTGCTGGATAACCAAGGCCAGACACTTGTGCTGCGCCCGGATATGACTTCGCCGATTGCGAGGGTAGTGGCATCGAAGTTGTTGAAGGAAAAAATGCCGGTACGGCTTGGATACTACTCGAACGTTTTCCGCGCGCAAAAACGCGAAGGCGGCAGGCCGGCTGAATTCGAGCAAATGGGTGTAGAACTGATCGGCGACAATTCCCTATATGCTGACGCGGAAGTCATAATTTTGGCTTCGGAGATTTTGAAAGAACTGGAAGTAGAGTCCAGCCGAATCGTCATTGGCCACACTCAACTCCTGCAATCGATATTACTAGAATTTGGCTTGGATGACCGCCAAATTGAAATTGTCCGTGAAGCGCTGGTGTCGAAAAACAGCGTGAAATTCGAGCAGATTGTCGATGGGCTGGGTATCGAAGCGGACAAAATCGGGTCGTTTAAAGCGCTGAACCGTTCGAAAACGCTGGAAGACTGGAAGCAGTGGATTGATTTTTCAAACTCGGAACAAGCGGATTTATACGAAGAAATGTTAAAGCTGCAAAAGATTGTCGAGCGGAATGGTTTGTCCGGCTCTGTAACATATGATTTGTCTTTCGTCAGCCATATGACTTACTACACCGGTCTTGTGTTTGAGTTTTACGGAGCGGGAAGCGGATTTCCGCTTGGCAACGGCGGACGCTATGATGGATTGATGAAACAGTTTGGCTTGCATATCGGAGCGACGGGCTTTGGTTTGCGGGTTGACCGGTTGCTGGAAGCAATTGCGCCGGATAAGAAATATGCAGCAGACACACTGATTTTGTTTAAGGAAGAAACCGAACAGCAAGCACACGAACGGGCACAGGAATTGCGGACAAAAGGAGTTCATGTGACGTTGCAGTATGCGCCAGCAGTCCAGGCGATTGATGAGTTCGCAGGATTGTTCAAAGAAGTTATACGATTGGATGGTGCTGTAAATGGATGAATTGACGATTGCAATGCCGAAAGGGCGGATTTTCGAAGAAGCTTATGAACTGCTGGTAAATGCAGGATACGATTTGCCGAAGGAGCTTGATGATTCCCGCAAGCTGATTGTCGAAGCGCCAAACGAAAAAATCCGTTTTATTTTAGCAAAGCCGATGGATGTGCCGGTTTATGTGGAACACGGGGTTGCGGATGTGGGGATTGCCGGTAAAGATGTCATGCTCGAACTTGACCGCTCTGTACATGAACTGCTCGATCTTGGCATTAGCCAATGCTATATCGCGACTGCGGGCCTTCCGAACACGGAAATGAACCCGGTGACACCTCGGATTGCGACCAAGTATCCGCAAATCGCTTCCCGGTTTTACCGGGGCAAAGGCGAACAAGTGGAAATCATCGAATTGAACGGTTCAATTGAATTAGCCCCGATGATTGGGCTGGCGGACCGTATTGTCGATATTGTATCGACCGGCAAGACATTAAAAGAAAATGGATTGGTCGAATACGATAAAATTGTAGACATCACGTCCCGGCTGATTGCCAATCCGGTCAGTTACCGGTTGAAGCAAGACCGTATTCAAGAGCTTGTGGAGAAACTGAGAAAGCAGGCGGTAAGATGAAACAGACTCGTTTATCTTCTGGGATTTCCATCCGGCGGACGATTGCTGAAGGAACCCATCAGCAAGTCCAGGCTGTCAAAGACATTATCGCAGCCGTCCGCTCGGAAGGGGACGCCGCACTGCTCCGCTATACCGAAAAATGGGACGGAGCGAAACTGGAACGGCTGCGTGTCACTCCTGAAGAAATTTTGGAAGCTGTGGGACGCTTTGATCCTCAATTGCTGGCAGACTTGGCAGAGGCAGCTGACAATATCCGCCGCTACCATGAAAGTCAAAAACAAGAAGGCTATAAGCATGAAAACAGGGATGGCTCTTATGTGGCGCAGCGCGTGACGGCGATCGACTCAGCAGGACTATATGTGCCTGGCGGTACAGCAGCCTATCCGTCATCGGTTTTGATGAATGTGGTGCCTGCTCAAGTGGCGGGAGTCGGGCGCATTGTCTTGATTTCGCCTCCTGGCAAAGATGGCAGTTTATCAGACGGCGTATTAGCAGCGGCTCATATATTGGGAATTGATGAAGTGTACAAATCAGGGGGAGCGCAAGCTATTGCAGCTTTGGCTTATGGAACCGAATCCGTTGCGCCTGTCGATAAAATAACAGGACCCGGCAATATCTTTGTGGCGCTGGCAAAACGGGAAGTGAACGGGGACGTGGCAATCGACATGATAGCAGGGCCAAGCGAAATTGCCATAATCGCCGATGATACCGCTTATCCTGATGAAGTGGCTGCTGATCTTCTGTCCCAAGCAGAGCATGATCCGTTGGCGAGCGCTGTGCTGCTCACAACGAGTGAACGTTTAGCCGATGCGGTATCGCGGGAAGTCCAGAAGCAAGCGGCCGCTTTGCCTAGGCGTTCTATTGCCCAACAAGCGATTGAGGACCACAGCATGATCTACATCGGCGGAACGCTTGATGAAGTAATTGACGCGGCAAACGAACTTGCGCCGGAGCACCTGGAAATTATGACTGAAGATCCTGAAACTGTAGCGGAAAAAATCCGCCACGCGGGCGCTATTTTTATCGGCCGCTTTTCTTCAGAGCCGGTCGGTGATTATTTTGCAGGGACAAATCATGTACTGCCGACAAACAGCACAGCACGTTTTTCGAGTGCCTTATCAGTTTACGATTTTTTGAAACGGACAAGCATCATCCGCTATAGTGAACAGCAGTGGCAGCAGAACAAAGACAAAATTGCACGCCTCGCGCGATTGGAAGGTTTGGAAGGACATGCGCGCGCTGTCGAATCCAGGTCGTGGAAAAAGGAGACGAAATCATGAGAAAAGCAGAATTGAAACGTGATACGAATGAAACCAAAATAGCCGTATCTTTTTCGCTTGATGGAGAAGGAAAAGCGGATATCAATACCGGCGTGCCATTTATGGACCATATGCTCGATTTGTTCATTAAGCACGGATTGTTTGATGGGGATATTAAAGCGGACGGCGACACGCATATCGACGATCACCATACCACAGAAGATATCGGGATTGTCCTGGGGCAAGCGGTAAAAGAAGCGCTTGGGGACAAAAAAGGCATCCGCCGCTATGGCAATGCTTTTGTGCCGATGGACGATGCGCTGGCGCAAGTGGTCATCGATTGCTCAAACCGGCCGCACCTGGAATTTCGCGGCGACATCCCGAATGCCAAAGTCGGAACGTTTGATACGGAATTGGTTTACGAATTTTTATGGAAATTCGCGCTTGAATCGCGCATGAATGTCCATGTCATCATTCATTACGGCAAAAACACACACCACATCATCGAAGCGGTATTCAAAGCGCTTGCCCGTGCACTTGATGAGGCGACAAGCATCGACCCGCGAGTGAAAGGCGTGCCGTCGACAAAGGGGTTGCTGACATGATCATCGGCATCATCGATTACGGTATGGGCAATTTGTTCAGTGTCGAACAAGCGCTGAAAAAACTGGATTGCACAGTCATTATGTCCGACGATCCCGAAATCCTCGGCGAAGCGGAGGCGATTCTGCTGCCGGGAGTCGGGGCATTTCCAGATGCCATGGAGTTGTTGGACCAAAAGGGCCTTTCTGCATTTATCCAGTCACTTCCGGAAAAAAACATTCCTTTGCTCGGCATTTGTTTAGGGATGCAATTGTTGTATGAAGATAGTACAGAAGGCAAATTGACACAAGGACTTTGCTTGTTGAAAGGCCACATCCGCCGTTTCGAAAAAGGGACAGACCGCATCCCGCATATGGGCTGGAACCGGCTTCAATTTCCGCGCATGCCTTACTGGCTGACGGATATCCAAAGCGACACCCATGTCTATTTTGTCCATTCGTTTCTGGCAACGGATACGGTGCCGGAACAAGTTTGGGCAACAGCCAGCTACAGCGGCGTCGAAGTGCCGGGAGTGGTTGGAAGCGGCCTGATTACGGGCATGCAGTTCCATCCGGAAAAGTCCGGGGATTTCGGCCATTATTTATTGGAACAATGGATTGCCAATGTCAGGAGGAACCAAGATGAGCAAGTTTCAAATCTATCCCGCGATTGATCTGCGAGGCGGAAAATGCGTCCGATTGTTTCAAGGGGACTATGCGCAAGAAACGGTATACGGCGATTCGCCATATGACATGGCGAAGAACTTTGCCGACGCCGGAGCCGAGTGGATCCACATGGTAGATCTGGACGGTGCGAAAGATGGCGTCCGCATAAACGATGGAGCGGTTATTCAAGCGGCAACTTTGCCGGTAAACGTTCAAGTCGGCGGCGGAATCCGGACACGCGAAGATATTGAGCATTATTTAACGAATGGCGTCAGCCGAGTCATCATTGGCAGCTTGGCAATACGAGAGCCGGAACTTGTCGTATCATTCATTGAAGAATTCGGCCCTGAAAAAATCGTCATCGGCATCGATGCCAAAAACGGTATGGCTGCGACAGAAGGCTGGATCGAGACGTCCGGCCAGTCGGCAAAAGACGTCGCCAATTTCTTTGCGTCAAAAGGCGCCAAGCATTTTATCTACACCGATATCGCGACGGACGGAACGCTTGCCGGACCGAATATCGAAGCAAACAAGAGTCTGGCTGATTCAGAACAGGCAGAAATCATTGTTTCAGGTGGCATCGGCTCTTTAGAGGATGTCCGCAACGTTAAAAAAGCGTCGGAAGAAAGCAATATTGCCGGCGTCATCATTGGCAAGGCTCTTTATGAAAACCGCTTTACGCTCGAGGAGGCGCTGTCATGCTGACAAAACGGATCATCCCATGTCTTGACGTAAAAGAAGGGCGTGTAGTAAAAGGGGTGAGTTTCGTCTCGCTGCGCGACGCCGGAGACCCGGTCGAGCTTGCACGCTTTTATGACAAGCAAGGAGCGGACGAACTGGTCTTTCTGGATATTTCGGCATCACATGAAGGCAAAGAAACGATGGTCGAAGTGGTTAAAACGGTTGCCACCGAATTATCGATTCCGTTTACGGTCGGCGGCGGAATCCGTACACTAGAGGACATGAAGCGCATGCTGCGTGCAGGAGCGGACAAAGTGTCATTAAATACAGCGGCTCTTGACCGGCCGGAATTGATCAAAGAAGGAGCGGACTTTTTCGGATCCCAGTGTATCGTTGTTGCGATCGATGCCAAGCGGAACGGCGACAGCTGGGATGTTTATACACATGGAGGCCGCAACAAAACCGAATGGGATGCCATAGAATGGGCGAAGAAAAGCGTTGAACTTGGAGCCGGCGAACTATTGGTGACGAGCATGGACATGGACGGCGTTAAAAACGGCTTTGACTTGGAGCTGACAAAAGCGATCCGGGACGCAGTGGAAGTGCCGGTCATTGCCAGCGGCGGAGCCGGAACGCGCGAACATTTTGAAGATGTCTTTAAACAAGTTGATGCAGATGCGGCGCTGGCAGCATCCATTTTCCATTACAGAGAAACAAGCATCGCTGAAGTAAAGGATTATTTGCGGAAAGAGGGAGTGAACGTTCGATGACAGAAGTGAAATTTGATAAAGACGGGCTGATTCCCGTTATTATTCAAGATGCGAATTCAAAAGAAGTGCTGACGCTGGCATATGCTAACGAAGAAGCTCTCCAAAAAACGATTGAAACAAACGAAACGTGGCTTTATTCAAGGAGCCGGGATGAACTGTGGAACAAAGGCGCAACAAGCGGCAATACACAACAAGTGACGGCTGTCCGCGTAGATTGCGACGGCGATTCGCTTATCTATGAAGTGATTCCAAACGGGCCGGCATGCCATACAGGCGAAAAAAGCTGCTTCCATGAAACGATTCACGGCACGGCCAATGAATCGGCGGCGGATATGTTCAGCCAACTGACCGGCCTTATCAAAAACCGGGAAGAGGAAATGCCAGAAGGGGCTTATACGACGTATTTGTTTACAGAAGGGGTCGACAAAATCTGCAAGAAAGTTGGAGAAGAAGCGGCGGAAGTGATCATTGCAGCGAAAAACAGAGATCCTCAAGAGCTGTCGATGGAAACGGCCGATCTGCTCTACCACGTGCTTGTTTTGTTGCAAGAGCAAAAAGTGGGCTTGGACCAAGTGATAGAGGTTCTAAAAGAACGCCACGCAACCAAAACTGCAAGTAAATAATAGGGAAATATGCTATAATACTAAGTATATTTAAGTGCTGGAACGAAGCTATTCGTTCCTTTTACTTTTTCGGAGGCATATTTTGGAGAATAAAAAGAAGAAAAACAAAGAGAATGTACTGTCATTTATTCCAACAGGCGAATATTATTACAAAAAAGCGCTTAAAGAATTACAGCGCGACCAGTTTCCAAAAGCGCATAAATACTTGCAGCGCGCAACAGAATTGAGTCCGAAAGATCCGCTCATTTTGATGCATTACGGGATTGTGCTAATGGAAATGCAGGAATTTGAACGGGCGATGGACGCTTTGCGGGAAGCCCACAGCATTGACCCTGAAGAAACGGACATCCTTTTTTTCTTAGCGGAAGTTCATGCACATATGGGGATGTTTTTGGAAGCCCGGAAATATGCAAAAAAGTATATTGAGCAGGACATTCAAGGCGATTATGCGGCGGAAGCGATGGAAATCATCGACTTTGCAGAGCAGGAAGACTGGCAGCTTTTTGATGACGAAGGGGAAGCCCAGGACAGCGAGTACTTTTACCAGCAGGAAAAAGCGCGGCGCTGGATGGAACAAGGCAATTTTGCCGGTGCAATCCATCTGCTAGAGCAGCTGATCGAAGAAAAGCCCGACTTTTGGGGAGCGCACAACAATCTGGCGCTCGCTTATTTCTATGTGGGCGAAGCGGAGATGGCAAAGACTTTGCTTCATGACGTGCTTCGGAGAAATCCGGGCAACCTTCATGCACTTTGCAATTTGGCCGTCTTCCATTATTACGAGAAAAACGATGAATTGGAAGATGTTCTAGACTTGCTGAAAAAAATTCAGCCGTATGTTTTTGAACACCGCTACAAATTAGGTGCGACATTCGCACTGGTCGGCAAATACAAGGAAGCATACCGCTGGCTGCGCAGTTTGCAAAAACGCGGATTTGACGGAGACCCCGCTTTCTATTTCTGGCTGTCCCATGCCGCATATCATTCAGGGCATGAAGATGTGGCAAGGCAGGCGTGGAAACAATTGGCGAAAATGGATCCGGACAAAGAAGGCTATGAGCCATGGGCGGAAAACGCCGTAATGCCTCATGCAGATGCACTTGAACACGACCGGGACTATTTGGTGGAAAAATTAGATCACCCGCATAAGAGTGAGCGGTTATTTGGGTTGTTTTTGCTCGGTAAATCATCCCACAAACAAGAAATCATCTCCCATCCAAAATGGCTGGAGGCGGATCAGCCGTCTCTTCTTGAAACATTCTTGCTCGGTTATGCACTTGGCCATCCATTTAAAGAAGCAGTTCCAGAAGAGCAGGCATTTTTGCGTGCCATGAAAGCGACGGAGATCCTTTATGACAAAGAAGGCATGGTGACGCAGCAGGGCTCTTACGCTTTTCAAATGTGGTTCATGATTTTCGATAAAGCGTTTGACCGGAAGTATCAATTCAAGAATCCGAATGCTTTAGCAGCTGCGGCGGACTATATGTTCAATTCATCACGCGACCAATCGGTGACAAAAAAAGCGATTGCGGAAACATACGGCATTTCTCCCGCGACGCTTACCAAATACGTTAATGATCTGATTCAGTATTTGCCGATTTTTGAGTCATAGGCAAATAAGTTGATGGGATTGTAAGAATCTTATACGATTTAGCTACTGGGACTTAGGAGGTTCATTATGACTGAAAACATTAAAATTTATGATGTAATTATTATTGGTGCAGGGCCAGCGGGGATGACAGCTGCTGTTTACACATCGCGGGGCAATCTGTCCACGTTGATGTTAGAGCGGGGAATTCCTGGGGGCCAAATGGCCAACACGGAAGAAATTGAAAACTATCCGGGCTTTGATCATATTTTAGGGCCGGACCTTTCAACAAAAATGTTTGAACATGCGAAAAAATTCGGAGCCGAGTACGCATATGGCGATGTTAAAGAAATCATCGACGGCGAAGAATACAAAACCATTATCGCAGGGTCAAAAGAATATCGTGCGCGTGCGATCATCATTACAACTGGCGCCGAGTACAAAAAAATGGGCATCCCTGGCGAAACAGAACTTGGCGGCCGCGGTGTCAGCTATTGTGCTGTATGTGATGGCGCATTTTTCAAACAGAAACAATTGGTCGTTGTCGGAGGCGGAGATTCAGCAGTAGAAGAAGGCGTATACTTGACTCGCTTTGCGGACAAAGTGACAATCGTTCACCGCCGCGATGAATTGCGTGCCCAGAAAATCCTTCAAGACCGCGCGTTTGCCAATGATAAGATCGACTTTATCTGGAGCAATACAGTTAAAGAAATCAATGCTGAAAATGGCAAAGTCGGAAGTGTAACGCTTGTTTCTACAAAAGATGGAGTTGAACAAGAATTTAAAGCAGATGGTGTATTCATCTATATCGGGATGCTGCCATTGACTAAACCGTTTGCTGACTTGGGAATTTTGAATGCGGAAGGCTATGTTGTCACTGATGACCATATGGCAACTGCAGTTCCAGGCATATTCGCAGCAGGCGATGTGCGGGAAAAAATGCTCCGCCAAGTTGTAACGGCTACAGGAGACGGAAGCATCGCAGCTCAAGCCGTTCAGCATTATGTAGAAGAACTTGCAGAAAAACTTAGTATAAAAGCTTAATTTAATGCTTTCTTAACTCATTTGTAACACGCTTGTCATGAGCGTGGGGTAAAGTAAAAGAGTAAATTGACCCCCTTTTTATAAACTTTGCTTGGCTGTTTTTCGAGTTTCTCGGAGAACGGCCATTTTTTTTTTGAAGAGGCTGCTTGAAAAGAGCTGTTTAGGATGATCCTCAGCTTTTCATTTCGCTGGAGTTGTAACTTTTCTGCCGTGAGTTACAACTTTTTTGAATTGAGTTACAACTTTATGGATTTAAGTTGCAACTTTCATCAATGAAAGACTCAAGAAGTGGTGAGAATTCGCTAAACTTAAGGACTTTTTTGCGTTTGTGGCTGTCGCTAGGGAAAAACAAAGAGCAGCAGAAAGTCCCAAACAAGCCAAATTCTTTTTCAGCCGATAAGTTACGTGGCTGCAGCTTAGATGGATAGTTCACACTTTCGAGGAGCCATATGCTCTGGTGCTTTTCTTTTTTTGCATGACACGCCCGGATAGGTGTATAATAGAGGAAGTTTACAATAGAGGCGGAGTGTCGAATGTGCAGCGAATCGCGAATTTATTAGTTATTCAAAACAACCAAGTTTTATTGCTTAAAAAACCGCGCCGTGACTGGTATGTAGCGCCAGGCGGCAAGATGGAAGCCGGCGAATCGATATATGAGGCGGCCATCAGAGAATTTATGGAAGAAACGAATGCGACGCCTATCGGCACTCATTTGAAAGGTATTTACACAATGGTGATCGAAGATGAAGGCGAAAAAGTGGATGAATGGATGCTTTTTACTTTTGCAGCCAGTGGGCTAACTGGCGTTCCGTTTGAAGAAACACGTGAAGGTGTGCTTGAATGGCATCCAGTGGAAAGTTTGGCCTTTTTGCCGATGGCAGAGGGCGACCGTACCAATTTGCAGTTTGCCGCTCATCAAAGAGGAATGCAGTACGGAACGTTCCGCTACACATCTGATTTTGATTTGTTAGAAGAGACTATTCAAATGTCGACGGAAGAGGTGGATTGCTTTGATGGAAAATAATAACGAAGAAACCGAACTGATTGTCATCACCGGTATGTCGGGAGCAGGCAAGACAGTAGCAATTCAAAGTTTTGAAGATTTAGGATTTTTTACTATAGACAATTTACCTCCAGCTTTGCTGTTGACATTCATGCAATTGATGCGGGATTCTGGCAAGTCGATGAAACGGGTAGCAGCGGTTATGGATTTGCGCGGCGGCGACTTTTTCGACAATCTGGTCGATGCCATCGATGGCTTGTCGAAAGAGCCGAAAATTTCCATCACGATTCTTTTTCTTGATGCCGACAACCAGACGCTCGTCAGCCGCTATAAAGAATCGCGGCGCTCTCATCCATTGTCTCCAGGCGGCTTAGTGCTTGGAGGCATCAAAAAAGAGCGGGACATGCTTGAAGACCTGCAAGGAAGAGCGAAGTTTATTTACAATACATCTCAAATGACTCCACGGCAGTTGAAAGAAAAAATCATCTCAGATTTCTCTACAAAATCAAGCAATGTTTTCACTGTCAATGTCGTCTCTTTCGGCTTTAAACACAGCATGCCGATCGATGCGGATCTTGTTTTTGATGTCCGTTTCTTAACGAACCCTTATTATATAGAAGAACTGAATCCATTGTCCGGATTGGATGAGCCGGTCTCTAGTTACGTGCTTGAAAAACCTGAAACGCAAACCTTGGTTAATAAGTTAACCGATCTTTTCGAGTTTATGATTCCGCTCTACAAGAACGAAGGAAAAGCGCAATTGGTCATCGCTTTCGGCTGTACAGGAGGCCAACACCGGTCTGTTACCTTGGCAGAATATTATGGAAAGCTATTGGCCAAAGATTATAAAACCATCGTGACACACAGGGACGTCAAAACAAGAAAGGGCTGAGTGGATGGAACAACACGTTCGCCGTAAACGCATTGTGATCATTGGCGGAGGCACAGGGCTTTCCACTCTCCTTCGGGGATTGAAAAAGTTTCCGCTTGATTTGACTGCGATTGTCACTGTGGCAGATGATGGCGGCAGTTCTGGGCGTTTAAGAGACGATTTGGATATTCCACCTCCAGGAGATATACGCAACGTGATGGCGGCGTTGTCGGATGCGGAACCGTTGGTGGCAGAAATGTTCCAGCACCGGTTCAAAGGTTCATTGGATCTAGGCGGCCATTCGCTGGGCAATTTAATGCTGGCGGCTTTAACTGAAATTACAGGCGATTTTTCACTCGCCGTCCGCGAAATGAGCCGGGTTCTTAATGTCAACGGCACAGTGCTTCCCGCGGCCAACCAATTGGTGACGCTTTATGCCGAATTGGAAGACGGATCGATGGTCAAAGGCGAATCCAAAATACCGGCATATTTGCAGAAAATAAAGCGGGTTTATTTGGAGCCGCACGACGTCAAGACACTCCCGGATACCATTGCGGCTATCCGCAATGCGGATATTATTGTTGTTGGTCCAGGATCTTTGTATACCAGCATCCTGCCGAATTTATTGGTAAAAGATATTAAAAAAGCAGTGATTGCGTCAAAAGCAAAAAAAATCTATATTTGTAATTTAATGACCCAAGCGGGTGAAACCTACCGCTATACAGCGGCAGACCATGTACGAGCTCTCTATGACCATGTAGAAGAAGGCTTTTTGGATGCGATCTTGCTTGATAAAGTCGAAATCCCGCAGAACATTGCGGAGCGCTATAAAAAAGAACGGGCGTGGCCTGTAGAATACGATGAAGAACGCCTGCGCCAAATGGGCCTTCGCATCTTTAAGGAAGACATTGCCAATATTTTAGGGGAAGCTGTACGGCATGAACCATTGAAAGTAGCAGAATGGCTTTTTGAATATGCAGGAGGCCTCGCCAAAGAAGATTCAACACAGTTGTATTTCTAGTGTTTGAAAAGGGGGGAACATGTTTTGTCTTTTGCATCCGAAACAAAAAAAGAAATGACTCAAATTGAAGTGGATGACTGCTGTGGAAAAGCCGAACTTTCGGCGTTAATCCGCATGAACGGAACGCTGTCGTTCTCAAACCGGCAGCTGAGCCTTGATATACAGACAGAGAACGCCGCGATTGCAAGGCGGATCTATACAATGTTAAAACGTTTTTACCCGGTCTATCCGGTAGAATTGCTGGTCCGGAAAAAAATGCGCTTAAAAAAGAATAACGTCTACATATGCCGTATACGTGAAGGGTCCAAGCATATGCTAGAAGATTTAGCGATCATTTCAGAAGGCTTTCAATTCCAACACGAAATTGATAAAACATTAATCGAAAAAAATTGCTGCAAACGCGCCTATTTGCGCGGCGCTTTTTTAGCGGGAGGATCGGTTAACAATCCGGAAACTTCTTCCTATCATTTGGAAATTTATTCATTATACAAAGACCACGCTGATTCATTGGTTGAGTTGATGAACGAGTTCCAATTGAACAGCAAAACCATTGAACGGAAAAAAGGGTTCGTCACCTATTTAAAAGAAGCTGAAAAAATATCCGATTTTTTCAGCATCACTGGAGCCCATTCCGCTTTGCTGAAGTTTGAAGATGTCCGCATCATCCGCGATATGCGCAATAGTGTAAACCGTTTGGTGAATTGCGAAACGGCCAATTTGAACAAAACCATCGATGCCGCTCTTCGGCAAGTCGAAAATATCCGTTTTATCGACAAAGCGATCGGCATTGACCAATTGCCGGAACGGCTTCGTGAAATTGCACGGCTGCGTGTTGAATTCCAGGACATCACACTTAAAGAGCTTGGGGAAATGGTATCAAGCGGCAATGTCAGCAAGTCTGGCGTCAATCACCGCTTGCGGAAAATTGACGAAATCGCAGAGTCGCTGCGCAAAGGGGAAATGATCGGCCGGTAAAATCCGGCTGTTCTTTTATAGATGAAAGTTTAGTCGAGTTTCTGGAGGAGGATCAGCATGGTTGAAAAAGAAGTGAAAGTTTTATTGAATACTGGGCTACAAGCAAGGCAAGCGGCGTTGTTTGTCCAAGAAGCGAACCGGTTCAACTCCGATGTCTATTTGGAAAAAGAAAATAAAAAAGTCAACGCTAAAAGCATCATGGGCCTTATGAGCTTGGCCATCAGCAAAGGCACAACGATTAAAATCTCCGCCGATGGTTCAGATGAAGAAACAGCAGTGAACTCTCTGACTGCTTTAGTTGAAAAGCAAGCGTAAAAAACTCACAGCCTCTTTGGCTGTGAGTTTTTTTTCTTGATTAATTTTTTTCGTTCGGCAATTTGTTGCGTGTAATGATTTTGTCGACCAAGCCGTATTCAAGAGCACGTTCAGCAGTCATGAAGTTATCGCGGTCTGTATCTTTTGAGATAACATCCAGTGGCTGGCCTGTACGGTCAGCAAGAATTTGGTTTAGTTTTTCATGCAAATGCAAAATGCGTTTTGCCGCAATTTCGATTTCAGTCGCTTGTCCTTGAGCACCGCCCAGTGGTTGGTGAATCATGACTTCAGCATTTGGAAGAGCATAGCGTTTGCCTTCAGTTCCAGCTGCAAGAAGGAAAGCCCCCATTGAAGCAGCCATACCGATGCAGACAGTTTGAACATCCGGACGGATGAATTGCATAACATCGTAAATCGCCATACCGGCAGTGATGCTGCCGCCTGGGCTGTTAATGTAGATGGAAATATCTTTTTCAGGATCTTCCGCCTCCAGGAATAGAAGCTGTGCAACAATAGAATTGGCAACATTATCGTCGATGCCGCTTCCTAGCATAATCACGCGGTCTTTCAGCAAACGTGAATAAATGTCATACGCGCGTTCGCCACGGCTTGTTTGTTCAATTACTGTTGGGATTAAGTTCATGAATAGATCCTCCTCATATAGATGATTAATAGCATTGCTGAAACATGTTTCAGCTGTATTATTATCATACACATGATGGTCAATGAAGGTCAAATATAACGAATTGAAAAAAGTGGGTTGATAATTCAAAAATACTTTTGTATAATAGAAAAGTCGCTAAGAAAGAAATGCGAAATACCAAAGCGCCCTCGTAGTGTAATGGATCACACGCAAGATTCCGGTTCTTGAAATGGGGGTTCGATTCCCTCCGAGGGTATTAAGATTTAAAAGCTGAGCTGTTTGTCCGGTTTTCCGGACAGACGGTTCGGCTTTTTTCTTTTTAGCGGCTTCAGCTATAATGGAATGGATAAAAGTTTTCCAGAACACCAATTTCATACTTTACGAAAAGCGTAGAGAACTTGTAAAGAAAGAAGGGGATATCATGTTTGTTCTATACACACGCCCGAACTGTCCGCTATGCGAAGAGGCCAAGCTAATGATTGAGCTGGTAAAGGAAGATTTCCCTTTAGAATACCAAGAAGTAAATATTGAAAGCGATGACGATCTTCATGAAAAGTACATGCTGATGATTCCAGTACTTGAGAAAAACAACGAAATTTTATTATATGGCAATATTGGTTATGCCGATTTACTCGAAGCGTTGTAATTATAACGCTTTTTTTGTTTGCTTTTTCATTTTTAGTTCGCTAGAATGAATCTTGTGGGACACTATTTAATGTAATGGGACAAAAAACGTCCAGCTGAAGGAGTGAAGCAATGGATCCATTAACGGAAGCGCAGCAAAAGCTCATGCCGGAAATGACCGAACTCCTGAAAAAACGCTATCAGATATTATTGACGATCAAAATGGAGGAGCCGATTGGCAGGCGTGCGCTCAGCGAGCTTGCCGGTTCCACCGAAAGAGAAATTAGGAAAGAAACCGATCTATTGCGAAACCAGCAATTGATCAACGCAAGATCCGCCGGCATGGTTGTATCTGAGCAAGGCGTGGCTGTGCTCGATGCTTTAAAAGATTTCATGCGCGATGTGTCCGGATTGATAGCGATGGAAAAGCGATTGAAATCCCTCCTTGGGATTTCAAGAGTGCTCATCCTTCCGCAAGACAGCGACGACATACCTGCCGTGAAAGCGAACATCGGCAAAGAAGCAGCCCGGCTCTTGGAGTCCCTTTTCGCACAGCATAAAAAGATTGCTGTGACGGGCGGCAGCACGATGGCCGCCATTTCAAAGGAATTATCTTCTGATAAAAAGGACAGCACGCTGCAATTTATTGCTGCGCGCGGGGGACTTGGCGAAGATGTCCTGCATCAAGCCAATACAATCGCTTCCTCGTTTGCGGGGAAAACCGGAGGATCTGTCAAGACGCTTTACTTGCCCGATCATCTTAGTGCTGAAGCATATGAAATGATGATGCGGGAGCCGGTGATCAAGGAAATGATGAATTTGTATGACCAGACAGATGTGGTGGTCCACGGAATCGGAAATGCAGAAGAAATTGCCCTTCAACGGCAATCTTCAACTGAGGAAGTCGAAAGGATTCGTTCAGGCGGCGCGGTAAGCGAAGCGTTTGGCTATTACTTCGATAAAGAAGGAAAAGTTGTTTATCGCATCCGCACAGCGGGAATCCAATTAGAGCAAGTTCAAAAAGCCCCAGCTATCCTGGCAGTCGCAGGAGGCCGGTCGAAAGCAAAAGCGATTCTTTCTTATTTCAGAAATGCGGCCCCTCAGACGGTACTTATTACGGATGAAGGCGCTGCTCAACAAATACTTGAGTTAACTCAAAATCGGGAGGAAATTTAAATGACTTTAAAATTAGCAATTAACGGATTTGGACGTATCGGACGCATCGTATTCCGCCAGGCATTGGCAAACAACGAGGTAGAAGTGGTAGCAGTAAACGATTTAACAGATGCAAAAATGCTTGCACACCTTTTGAAATACGATTCTATCCACGGTATCTTGGATGCTGAAATTTCAGCTGAAGGCAACGATTTGATCGTTAACGGCAAAAGAATCCATGTTTACTCTGAAAAAGATCCTGCAAACCTTCCATGGAAAGAAAACAACATCGACATCGTTATCGAATCTACTGGATTCTTCACAAATGCCGACGATGCAAAAAAACACATCGAAGCAGGAGCGAAGAAAGTTATCGTTTCAGCACCAGGCAAAGGCATGAAGACTCTTGTAATGGGCGTTAACCATGAATCATACAACCATGAAGAAGACCATGTAGTATCAAATGCTTCTTGTACTACTAACGGCCTTGCTGGAATTTCAAAAATCCTGAACGACAAATTCGGCATCAAAAAAGCGATGATGACGACAATCCACTCATACACAAACGACCAGATTTTGTTGGATTCTCCTCATAAAGATTATCGCCGTGCACGTGCTGCAGCAGAATCAATGATTCCGACAACTACAGGTGCAGCTGTTGCTGTAACGCTCGTATTGCCTGAATTAAAAGGCAAACTTGACGGAATGGCAATCCGCGTTCCTACGCCAAACGTGTCTTTGATCGACTTGGTTGCTGAATTGGAAACAGATGCAACAATCGAAGATGTAAACAACGCAATCAAAGAAGCGATCGACAATGACGAGAACGACTTCTTGAAATACAGCGAGCTGCCGCTTGTATCACGCGACTATAACGGCAACACAGCTTCTTCGACTGTTGACCTTCCGTCTACAATGGCTCTTGGAGGCAACATGGTTAAAGTTCTTGCTTGGTACGATAACGAATCAGGCTACTCTGCCCGCTGCATCGACATTGCATTACACTTATACAACAACGGTTTGAAGTCTTAAAATCATAGCTTAATTTCTTATGAACCTCTATAATGAAAGAGGGTAAAAGGGGTGGGGACTTACCCTGCCTCTTCTTTTTATTTTTGAAAATATATAGAGCCATTCAGCACTGAAAGAAAATGGGAGGTATTTTCATGACGAAGAAAATGACCATGAAAGACGTAGACTTAAAAGGAAAACGTGTATTTTGCCGGGTGGATTTCAATGTCCCGATGTCAGAAGGGCAAGTTACTGATGACACACGAATCCGCGCAGCTCTTCCGACAATCCAATACTTGATTGAAAACGGAGCAAAAGTAATTCTTGCAAGTCACTTAGGCCGACCAAAGGGTACTGTCAACGAAGAGATGAGAATGGCTGCAGCGGCTGCCAAGTTAAGTGAATTATTACATAAAGATGTGAAAAGCCTCGATGAATCAATCGGGGAAAAAGTGGAGCAGGAAATTGCGTCGATGAACGAAGGCGACGTCATTCTGCTTGAAAATGTCCGTTTCCATGCGGGCGAGGAGAAAAACGATGAAGAATTGGCAAAAGCGTTTGCCGCTTTGGCAGATGTTTTCGTCAACGATGCTTTTGGAGCTGCGCATAGAGCTCATGCATCAACTGCGGGAATCGCGAAGCATTTGCCTTCGGTTTCCGGGTTGTTGCTTGAAAAAGAATTGGACGTATTAGGCAAAGCGTTATCCGAGCCAGACCGTCCGTTTACCGCTATTATCGGCGGAGCAAAAGTAAAAGACAAAATCGGCGTTATCGATAATTTGTTGGAAAAAGTTGACAATTTGTTGATTGGCGGCGGACTTTCATATACGTTCTTGAAAGCCCAAGGCATTGAAATCGGCACATCGCTGCTTGAAGAAGACAAAATGGAGTTGGCGCTATCGTTCCTCAAAAAAGCGGAGGAAAAAGGCGTAAAGCTTTATCTGCCAATTGATGTTGTCATCACGCAGGAATTTTCGAATGATGCAGAGACAAAAGTGGTCAAAATCGATGAAATTCCTTCCGACTGGATGGCCCTTGATATTGGACCGGATACTGTGAAATTGTATTCTGATGTGATCGCTAATTCCAAATTGATTCTTTGGAACGGACCGATGGGTGTGTTTGAAATGTCTTCATTTGAAAACGGCACTAAGTCGGTGGCAGAAGCAATGGCCAAAACAGAGGCATACACCGTTATCGGCGGAGGAGATTCGGCAGCGGCTGTAGAACAGTTTCACATAGCGGATAAGATGGATCATATTTCTACAGGCGGCGGAGCTTCCTTGGAGTTCATGGAAGGCAAAGAATTGCCGGGCGTGACTGCATTAACTGATAAATAACAACTTATTTGGTTGAACAATTTAAGCTTAATCGTCAGTAAACTCCGGCGAAAGCGGGAAGTTACTGACCGTTAAAGCTGGATAAAGGGAGTGGCTTTTTTGAGAAAACCAATTATTGCAGGAAACTGGAAAATGTACAAAACGGCATCTGAAGCAAAAGAATTTGTGGAAAAAGCAAAAGGCCTTGTTCCGGATGCTGAAAAAGTGGATGCAGTTATCTGCGCCCCAGCGTTGTTTTTAAATCAATTGGTGGTTTCAGCGGAGTCGAGCCCGCTTCAAATCGGTGCTCAAACAATGCACGAAGAAAAAGAAGGTGCTTTTACAGGCGAAATCAGCGCAGCCCAATTGGTTGATCTTGGCGTTAAATACGTCATTATCGGCCACTCGGAGAGACGCCAATACTTCAACGAAACTGATGCTTCAGTCAATAAAAAAGTCCATGCGGCGTTTGCTAACGGCTTAACACCACTGATGTGCGTGGGTGAAACGCTTGAAGAGCGCGAAAGCGGATCGACAAGAAAAATTGTAGAAGATCAGGTGGAACAAGGCATTGCAGGATTATCCGAAGAGCAAGTTGCTGACTTGGTCATTGCTTATGAACCTATTTGGGCAATTGGAACGGGTAAAACGGCAACAGCAGAAGATGCCAACGAAGTATGTGGAACTATCCGGGAGAAAGTTGCAGCGCTTTACAGCCAAGAAACAGCTGACAAAGTCCGCATCCAATACGGCGGCAGCGTGAAACCGGCGAACATTGAAGAACTGCTTGGCATGGAACATATTGACGGCGCTTTAGTCGGTGGGGCCAGCTTAGAAGTTGATTCGTTTGTGAAATTGCTGGAGGCTGGTTCGAATGCGTAAAGGAAAGTACCCGGTAGCACTGATTATTCTGGATGGCTTTGGCTGCCGCCAAGAATCGTTTGGCAACGCAGTGGCACAGGCGAAAAAACCAACTTTTGATGGATTGTGGAACAGCTATCCGCACAGTTTGTTGACGGCGTCGGGCGAAGCGGTAGGATTGCCGGAAGGCCAAATGGGCAACTCGGAAGTTGGCCATTTGAATATCGGCGCCGGGCGGATTGTTTATCAAAACTTGACGCGCATCAATAAATCCATCCGGGATGGCGACTTTTTCCTGAATCCGGCTTTTGTGGAAGCCATTACTCAGGCAAAAGCGAACGGCAAAGCCCTGCACTTAATGGGCTTGTTATCGGATGGCGGCGTCCATAGCCATTATGAGCATCTTTTTGCTCTGTTAGAGCTTGCGAAGCAGCACGGCTTGAGCGAAGTTTACGTCCATGGATTTTTGGATGGACGCGATGTTGGTCCAAAAACGGCGCTTGCTTATGTAGAAAAAACGGAAGACAAAATGAAAGAAATCGGCATCGGGAAATTTGCATCGATCAGCGGACGCTATTATGCAATGGACCGCGACAAGCGATGGGAGCGAGTTGAAAGCGCGTATCGGGTACTAGTGGACGGGGAAGGCTCTACGGCTCCTTCTGCGATCGAAGGCATTTCGCGGTCATATACTACTGAAGTATTCGACGAATTTGTTGTGCCGTTTGCCATCACAGAAGATGAAAAACCGGTAGCGACCATTGAGACCGGCGACTCAGTCATCTTTTTCAACTTCCGTCCTGACCGGGCCATTCAATTGACTTCGGTGTTCATTCTTGATGATTTTGATGGATTTGCAAAAAGCTCCAGCCATCCGCAAGAACTGGCCTTTGTCTCTTTTACAACTTATAGCGATGAATTGGAGACACGCGTGGCCTTCACCAGCCAAAATCTGGATCAGACGATTGGGGAAGTGGTGGCAGCGAACGGTTTGACGCAATTGCGGATTGCTGAAACGGAAAAATACCCGCACGTCACGTTCTTCATGAGCGGCGGACGTGAAGATGTGTTTGAAGGCGAAGAGCGCATTTTGGTCGATTCTCCGAAAGTGGCGACATATGACTTGAAGCCGGAAATGAGCGCCTATGAAGTAACCGATCGCCTGGTGGAGCAAATCCAAAACGATGCCCATGATTGCATCATCTTGAATTTTGCGAATCCAGATATGGTCGGGCATAGCGGAATGCTGGAACCAACCATCAAAGCAATCGAAACGGTTGATGAATGCTTGGGCCGTATCATCGAAGCACTTCATGCCAAAGGCGGTTCAGCGATTGTTACGGCGGATCACGGCAATGCCGATGAAGTGGTAACAATAGAAGGGCTGCCGATGACCGCGCATACGACCAATCAGGTTCCGGTCATCGTCACGAAAAATGGCGTAGTTTTGCGAAAAGACGGCATTCTCGCAGATTTGGCGCCGACTGTATTAAAATTATTGAATGTTGAACAACCAGCAGAAATGACTGGAAAACCATTATACTAAACCAAAGGGAGCTGTTTTTAATGCCAATTATCACTGACATTCTTGCACGCGAAGTACTAGATTCACGAGGAAATCCAACAGTAGAAGTAGAAGTATTCACAGAAAGCGGAGCATTCGGGCGCGCAATCGTCCCTTCAGGCGCTTCTACAGGAGAACATGAAGCAGTAGAACTTCGTGATGGCGATAAAGGCCGTTACCTTGGAAAAGGTGTATTGAAAGCGGTAGAGCATGTCAACACTGAAATTGCTCAAGAAATCGTTGATAACTATTCTGTGCTTGATCAAGTATCCATCGACAAAGCGTTAATCGAACTTGATGGCACAGAAAACAAAGGCCGCCTTGGCGCGAACGCTATCTTAGGTGTATCCATGGCCGTTGCCCACGCAGCAGCTGATTACTTGGATATTCCGCTTTACCAATACTTGGGCGGTTTCAACGCGAAGCAATTGCCAGTGCCGATGATGAACATTGTGAACGGCGGCGAACACGCTGACAACAACGTTGATATCCAGGAATTCATGGTTATGCCAGTTGGAGCAGAAAGCTTCCGCCATGCGATTCGCATGGGCGCTGAGATTTTCCATAACTTGAAAAACGTTCTGAAAGAAAAAGGTTATAACACTGCAGTTGGAGACGAAGGCGGATTTGCTCCGAACTTAGGATCTAATGAAGAAGCATTGACTACTATTATGGAAGCAATTGAAAAAGCCGGCTACACGCCAGGCAAAGACGTTTTGCTGGCAATGGACGTTGCTGCTTCTGAAATTTACGATAAAGAAAAAGGTGTTTACAACTTGCCAGGCGATAATGCAGTGAAAACGTCTGAAGAAATGGTTGACTGGTACGAAGAGCTTTCCAACAAATACCCGATCGTTTCTATTGAGGACGGTTTGGATGAAAACGACTGGGCTGGACACAAATTATTGACTGAACGCATCGGCGACCGCGTCCAATTGGTTGGTGACGACTTGTTCGTTACAAACACGAAAAAATTGGCACAAGGGATTTCTGAAGGCGTCGGCAACTCAATCTTGATCAAAGTAAACCAAATCGGTACATTGACAGAAACTTTCGATGCAATTGAAATGGCGAAGCGTGCTGGCTATACAGCAGTTATCAGCCACCGTTCAGGTGAATCGGAAGATGTAACGATTGCGGATATCGCAGTTGCAACAAATGCCGGACAGATCAAAACGGGTGCTCCGTCACGTACAGACCGCGTTGCGAAATACAACCAGTTATTGCGCATCGAAGACCAATTAAATGACACATCAAGCTACTTAGGTTTGAAAACTTTCTATAACCTGAGAAAATAAGCGGTCAGCCATCTTTTTCCTATCGCTATTGTCTTAGTTCAAAAATTTTGATAAACTAAATGATAGTGTTAGGTTCTTTTCAGGAGGTGGAATTATGCATACGTTGTTAATGACTTTACTCGTCATCGTATCGCTCGCATTGATCGTTGTCGTATTATTACAATCAGGGAAAAGTGCAGGTCTTTCAGGAGCCATCTCCGGTGGAGCTGAGCAACTTTTTGGCAAGCAAAAAGCACGCGGGGTGGACTTGATCCTTCACCGGGTAACGATTGTACTTGCTGCCTTATTCTTTATACTGGCTATCGCCGTAACGAAAGTTTAATGTAGATGATCTACGCCTAACCGATCTTTGGTTAGGCGTTTTCTTTTTTTTGAATAGTTATGGGGTTTTCCATTGATATTCCGCAAAACAACTCCGCTTTCCTGCGGGCTTGCGCCGAACTAACTCGAGCTGCGCCCGAGTGGATTTCGGCACTTCGCTGTCCCGCGGGAGTCTCCGTTGTTTTGCTCCATATCTATACAGAGAACAATAGAAAGAAAACAATAGTATGTTTAGTTATTAATTATTAAAATCTTTTTAGCGCCGGCGCGTCCAGGGGCTAGGCGAAGCAATAAGACGGATGTTTTTCCCGGCTTATTGTGAGAGCCATGCCCAAAGCGGCCGAAGCGATTACAGAAAGCTCGATTATTTACTGCAACTACGACACAATGAAACTTTACCAACTAAATGGAGGGATTTTGATGCGAATATCGCAGCCAAAACCATTTTTCTTTAAAGCAGGGCCGCGTGCTGTTCTTTTGTTGCACGGGTTTACAGGAAATTCAGCGGACGTCCGGATGCTTGGACGCTATCTTGAAAAGCATGGGTACACAACACTCGCGCCTCATTATGCGGGCCATGGCGTGGCTCCGGAAGAATTGCTCGGCACTGGCCCGGCTGACTGGTGGAAAGATGCTGAAGCCGCTTACCACAAGTTAAAAGAAGAAGGATACGAAGAAATTGCAATCGCAGGATTGTCTTTAGGCGGCGTATTTACTTTGAAATTGGGGTATACATTCCCTGTAAAGGGGCTAATCACCATGTGCGCTCCGATGTATATGAAAACAACGGACCTGATGTACGAAGGCGTGTTGAAATATGCGCGTGAATACAAGAAATATGAAGGAAAAGACCCGCAAGTTATCGAAGAAGAAATGAAGAAATTCCAAGAAACCCCGATGGAATCTTTGGTTGATCTACGCAATTTGATTGCAGACGTTCGAGCGCATGTTGATCATGTGTACGCCCCGTTGTTTGTGGTCCAAGGTTCTTTGGACGATGTCATTAACCCAGATTCCGCCAATGTGATATATGAAGAAGCGGAGTCTTTTGATAAAAAAATTAAATGGTACGAGAAATCCGGGCATGTAATAACGCTCGACCAAGAAAAATCACAATTGCACCACGATGTTTTAGCATTTCTCGATTCGCTCGATTGGAGTGAATGAGACCGTCAGAAGGAGGAGTTTACATGGCTACAAATGAAATGACGCTTGATCAACGATTATTGACGTTTATGCGCGAAGACGCATACAAACCGTTGACTGTCCAAGAAATAGAAGAACAATTTGGTTTTGATGATGCAGATGAGTTCAAAGAATTGGTGAAAACCTTAGTACGGCTTGAAGAGAAGGGGCTGCTTGTCCGTTCACGATCGAACCGCTACGGCGTTCCGGAGCGCATGAACTTAATGCGCGGAAGATTTATCGGACATGCGAAAGGCTTTGGTTTTGTCGCACCTGAGGAAGCAGGAATGGACGATGTGTTCATTCCGCCGAATGAAGTGAACGGCGCTGTAAACGGGGATACGGTAATGATCCGTATTTCAGAAGGTTCTTCAGGCGACCGCCGTGAAGGCGCCATCATCCGTATACTTGAACGCGGAACGACAAAAGTGGTAGGAACATTCCAGGACAACCGAGGATTCGGTTTTGTGGTATCTGACGATAAGAAAATGAACATCGATATTTTCATTGCCAAAGAAAATACGTTAGGCGCTGTAGATGGCCACAAAGTGGTGGTCGAAATTACCGAATGGCCGAACGGACATAAATCAGCGACGGGCATGGTCACACAAATCTTAGGCCACAAAAACGATCCGGGCGTCGATATCCTGTCGATCATCCATAAATACGGCATCGAAACTGAATTTCCGGAAGATGTGCTAGAACAAGCAAATAACGTACCGGATACCATCGATCCGGCTGATTTAACCGACCGCCGCGATCTTCGCGACCAGCAGATCGTCACGATAGACGGTGCGGACGCAAAAGACTTGGATGATGCAGTCCAAGTGGTTAAACTGGAGGATGGCACGTACAAGCTGGGCGTCCATATCGCAGACGTAAGCCATTACGTGACGGAAGATTCGCCGATCGACCGCGAAGCATACGACCGGGCAACGAGTATTTACTTGACGGACCGGGTAATTCCGATGATTCCGCATCGTTTGTCAAACGGCATCTGCTCGCTGAATCCGCAAGTGGACCGCTTGACGCTTTCGTGCGACATGATTTTCAATGATATGGGAGAATTACTGGAACATGACATCTATCAAAGTGTCATCAGAACGTCAGCGCGCATGACATATACCGACGTCTATGAAATTTTGGATAATGACAACCAGGAACTGAAAGAAAAATACGCAGACCTAGTGCCGATGTTCGAACTGATGGGCGAGCTGGCCGCTATTTTGCGTGAGAAACGGGACCGCAGAGGCGCCATCGATTTCGACTTTAAAGAAGCAAAAGTGTTAGTGGACGAAGAAGGATATCCGGTCGATGTGGTTGTCCGTGAGCGAACTGTTTCAGAACGCTTGATCGAAGAATTTATGCTCGCCGCCAACGAAACAGTGGCCGAGCATTTCCACCGCATGGAAGTTCCGGCACTGTATCGGATCCACGAAGATCCAAAACCGGAAAAACTGCAGCGCTTCTTTGAATTCGTTACCAACTTCGGTATCGTTGTTAAAGGGACGAGCAACCAAGTGCATCCGGCTGCTTTGCAGAAAATTATCCGTTCGATTGAAGGGACTCCTGAAGAGCCCGTCATTTCAACAATGATGCTTCGTTCGATGCAGCAAGCGAAATATTCAGCGGAAAGCCTTGGGCACTTTGGTTTGTCTACTGAATTCTATACGCATTTCACATCGCCTATCCGGCGTTATCCGGATTTAATCGTCCACCGGTTGATCCGTACGTATTTGATCAATAAAGATCTATCCAGAGCGACAATCATGCATTGGGAAGCGAATATGGATGAGATTGCTGAACATACATCCGAACGCGAACGCCGTGCAGTTGACGCGGAACGCGATACCGATGCCTTGAAGAAATCGCAATACATGGCTGATAAGATTGGCGAGGAGTTTGACGGGGTCATTTCGTCTGTTACCAACTTCGGTTTGTTTATTGAATTGCCGAATACAATCGAAGGTTTGGTTCACGTCTCGAACATGACGGATGATTTCTACCGCTTCGATGACCGCTCGATGATGATGATCGGGGAGCGCACGAACAAGCAATTCCGTATCGGCGACGAGATCAAAATCAAAGTGATCGGCGTAAAACCGGAAGAGTCGTCCATCGACTTTGAAATTGCAGGAATGGTTCAAAGCCCGCGCCGCCCAAGAAGAGACGCACCGAAAGTAATCCGGGCTACGAAAAAAGAAGGCACGGGAACGAAGAAACAAGGTGAAGCCGGGCCTACGCGCAAGCCGAAGAACAAAAAGAAAAAGTTCTATGAAGGCGCTGCGAAAAAATCTGGCCGTAGAAAGAGAAAATAAGGGCGCGGCTTACGGGCCGCCCTTTTTAACCGTACATGGGGTGAAAACAGATGGCAAAAGGTGAAGGAAAAGTTATTGCGCAAAACAAAAAAGCCACTTTCGATTATTTTATTGAAGAAACAATCGAAGCGGGCATTGTTTTGCAGGGAACGGAAATCAAAGCGGCACGGAAAGGCAAAGTGCAGCTGGTGGACGCATTTGTGCGGATACGGAATGGCGAAGCCTGGATTTCGAATATGCACATTGCGCCTTATGAGCAAGGAAACCAGTTCAACCACGAGCCGACACGCGTGCGGAAACTGTTGCTGCATAAAAAGCAGATCAATGAACTGATCGGTGTATCCAAGGTGCAAGGCTCCAACATTATACCGCTGAAGATGTATTTGAAGGACGGCTACGCGAAAGTGCTGATTGGCATCGGTAAGGGTAAGAAAAACTACGACAAGCGCCAGGACTTGAAGCAAAAAGACGCGAAACGCGAAATCGACCGTGCGTTGAAAGACCGCAGCCGTTAATACTTGAAGTCTGACCATTATTGCCTTATAATATTTATATAACACAAGCATAGAAGCCTTGCTTCTTCCGTGTTCCTTTATAATGAGGGGACGTTACGGATTCGACAGGGATGATCTGGGCTTGGGTTGCGCGTCGGAGGATCGGCTTCGTTACCAACGTACCTATAATAACAGGCAAAACAAACCAAAACCTAGCATTCGCAGCGTAAGCTCGGATCTGCTTTATTCATCCATCGCCCATGTGGCTGGATAAAGCTCAACTTTAGTGGGATACGGTCGGCAGTGCCACTTGAGCTGACGGCAAGAGATTTTCAAGTTAGTGCCCAGGACGCCCGCTTATTGGCAGAATGGCGCACGAAACCCTAATAAGTAAGCTACACGCGTAGAGGCTCAAGTAGCGGAGTTTCTGGACGCGGGTTCGACTCCCGCCGTCTCCATAGATTAATTTCATGGAGTTTCATAGAACGTCAAAATCCTTGATATACCAAGGGTTTTGGCGTTTTTTGATATCATGGAGTTTCATATAATATCAAATAAACCTAGTCAAAAACCTAGTCAACCTAGTCAAAAACCTCGTCACGTTTTGGACTATCCTCTAAATAATTTTCGAACTTTTCGATGGTTCCTGCCCTCGCTTTTTCTGTTACATGAGTGTAGATATCCATCGTCGTTTTAACGTCTGTATGACCTAACCGTACTTGCACTTCTTTTAAGGTTGCTCCCGCTTCAAAAAGCAGGGAACAGTGGGTATGGCGTAAGCCGTGAGTAGTAATCATTTTTAGATTGTATTTTTTAATCACATGCATGAGCCATTTTCGAGTTTTCGTCGGCTGTAGAAAGTCGTTGAATTCATTGCTGAATGCAAGTTGTTTAGATTGCATTGTATTATAACCCAGACGAAGATAATCTTTCTTCTGTTGCTTTTTCCAGTTTTTGAGAAGATCCATTGTTTTTTGATCCATCTTTATAGTACGAACAACTCCGGTCTTCGTTGGTTTTACATAGAGTTTGTTATCTTTTCCTCGCGAAAGTGCCTTGTTGATACGAATCTCATTATTAACGAAATTTATATCCTTCCATGTAAGAGCCAAAGCTTCTCCTTTACGCATACCGGAAAAAGCGAGTAGACGGAAAAGGGTATAAACCTTGAAGTAATCTTCTTTTTCAAAGCATGCAAGCAATTCAACGAGCTGTTCACGATCGTAAAAGTTTTCTGCTTCGTCCTCATCTATACTGACTTTCTGTAGCTTATTAGGGGCCTCTACTAATGAAAAAGGATTGACTTGAAGGTAACCGCGCTTAATTGCAAAGTCGAGTACTTTTGCAGCATACGCTTTTACCATTCGAAAACGTTGAAGCTTCTTAGCCCACTCATCAACGTGCTTTTGACAAACGGTAACATCGATTTTTTCAATCTTATATGCGCCCATAGCTGGAAGAATATGATTATTGAAAATGCGAGTTGTTTTGACAAATGTACTTTCTTCCACTGTATTTTCATAGTGATTAACCCAGAGGTCATAAATATCTTGATATGTCTCCAACTGTTTTTTGCGGAACGTACCTTTACTGATTTCGACTTTTAATGCTGCTAAAGCATCCTTTGCCTCTTTTTTAGTTAGAAATCCTCTACGCGTGGTACTTAGCTCTTTACCGGTTAACGAGTCAACACCAATATAAAGATGGAACATATACCGTGTTGCGTTGCTCTTGAGTTTATAGCTTTTAATTGTTGTTTGCTTACTCATTCTGTTCCTCCTGAATGCTTACGGAGATAAGATTGGGAGGTGTAGTTGATACACTACAGTTATATTTTACCTTTAATATGAAAATCGAACAAACTAGATATGAATCAAAATTTTTTAAAGGAAAATGAAAAAAGAATCGCAAATTCGTCAACATTAACGATTTGCAATTCTTTACTATTCCTTTTTTAAAAAGTTCTCGAACTTTTTAATAGTTTCAATCTTACTCTTTTCGGATAAATGCGTATAAACATTAAGGGTAGTTTTTATGTCTTTGTGACCTAGACGTACCTGTACTTCTTTTACTGTAGCCCCAGCTTCAAATAAAAGCGAGCAGTGAGTATGTCTTAATCCATGTGTATTTAAGTATCTTAAATTACTTCTTGCACATATTTTTTTCATCCATTTAAAAGTGTAAGAAGGCTGCATAAAAGTGTTCTTAAGATTGCTGAATAGAAGTTGTTTTTCAGAAGAAGTATCAAAACCGAATGTTTTATAGTCTTGGGATTGTACCATCTTCCATTCTCGTAAAATTTCTATTGTTTCCTCATCAATGCTAAGAGTTCTTCTTACACCATTTTTTACATTTTTTATATAAAGCGAGTTATTCTCTCCTTGGCCAAGAGCTTTTGTAATCTTAATTTCATTATCAGTAAAATCAATATCACCCCAAGTAAGTGCAAAAGCTTCTCCTTTTCGCATACCTGTATAAACCAGCAATCGATAAAAAGTTTTGACTTTCATATTAGTTTCCATATCAAGTGCATTTAAAAAGATGGTAAGTTCTTCTTTAGAATAGAATTCTATGTTTTCCAAGTCTTCATTTGCATATCGATCTGTATTTTCAATTTTGCGAGGGACAGGCACATTACTAAACGGATTAGTTTTTAAGAAGTTATTAGTAACGGCAAAGTCTAAAACACTTGAAGCGTAATTTTTAATAGTTCTTGTATGTTTAACAATCGTCCATTCATTTATGACGGTTTTACATAAAGTAGGTGTAATTTTAGCAATTTTTGTATCTGCTAGTTTGGGCAGTATATGATTTTTGAATATAGATTCCGTTTTCTTTAATGTGCTATCTTCTATTCCATTTTTATAATCAACAAGCCACATTGTATAAACATCTTTAAAAGTGATAGGAGTTTGTTGAAAGTATTCACCTTCAGATGCTGCTAATTTTAGCCTCATTAAAGCTGTGTTTGCTTCTCCTTTTGTTTTAAAGTTGCGTCTCGTAGTACTAATTTCTTTTCCTGTAGTAGGGTTTTTTCCAAGATAAACTTTAAACATATAATATTTTTTTCCGTTTTTAATATACTCAGTAATTTTGGTCATTTTAAACTCCTTATTTTAAATTTTATTTAGTAACAATATTGATTAAGAAAGTTGTCAATTTCTTTTCTGGAGACTCTCTTTATTCTGCCGATTTCTACAATTTTTAAACCCATCAATTGAAATTTTATAAAGGTGTTATACGAAACCCCAACATATTCTGCTCCTTCTTTTAAATTCATCCACTCCCTAGAATTCCTTTGCTCAACTTTATTTAAGATATCTATTGATTCCTGTTGAATTTTCATTTTTTATTTCCTCCGTCATAAATTAAATAGTCATACACAAAAAATCTAATTGCCTCAAAGCGTAATACATAATAAATCACAAATCTTAATATTTTAAGAGATAATTAAAAATTATCAAAGTATATAAATTAATTTATGTTTAAGGCATAAACTAAATGGCATGGATTGAATACAAGCTCTATAGTTTTTCTGTTATTTGATATAAACTTTAACAATATACCAGCTGTTCTTATCCGTTTGAATACTTTTTTTAGTATCTTGAAATTAAATTTTTGAATATTAATTTTGTTAGTTAGATTAGAATTACAATGTGATCAATTCCATTCGAGAAATTTTCTTTTGTCTATACCTATTAAAAACTGTTCGTAGAAGTGTTTATAAAATAAAGAACGTTCGTAAAGTGTTTTGGTACCTTTACAAACGCTTTTATAGTACCTATATTTATTGACCTTAAAGTTACCTTCTAGATTATTAAAGTATTAATATTAGGAATAAATAATATATTCAATAGATTTCTATCAAACGAGAAGAGAAGGCAGGTTATCAAGAATCATGAAGATGATCAATCTAAACTTACAACATACAGAAATGGAAAAAGATACAGCAGAAAACATCTTAAATTGGAAATACGATTCCCCTTACGATTTTTATAATAACGAGTTAAACGAAGAAGAATTAGTTAAAATGCTGAATGGTTCTTACTTTGCCATTTATAACGATTTAAAAAAGTTAATTGGTTTTTTCAGTACGGGGATAGCGCTCAAGTTCTGACGGGCAAAAAGTGGGGAATGTATGAAGAAAACTTTATCTATATGAGATTAAGAATGAACCCTTATTTAGTAGGTAGAGGGAGTGGGTATGAGTTCTGTTCATATATTCTCAAATATTTTGAAGAAAACCATCCGAAAAATCTAATTTGTTTAACTGTCGTGGAATTTGACAGTAGGGCAATCCATCTATATAAGAAACTAGAGTTTGTGCCAGCGAAGGAGTTTGGTACAGGTTTTGCAGATTTCACTATAATGGTGAAAAGGCCCGGCATGTAAAAGAACACAGCCTATTACAAATAACTGCTCGGTTTGTAACACATTACTTATCAATATTTATTCGAATACAAAGGAAAAAATGGATAATGAATCTAGCTATTAAAAGAACCCAATAAACTGAAGCGGTACAATTATTAGAAATACAAAAGGAAGCTTTTTTAGAGGATTTGAAGTTATATGAAGATCATGAGACGAATCCCGTGAATGAACCATTTGAAAGCTTGTTGCAGAAAATCGAGATTTTCCTTCATTACACAATTTGGTTGGAAGATGAGATTATTGGCGGTGTGGATATCCGGAGTGTCTAGGAGAAAACATATACCGTCTAAATCGAATTTTCTTATCTAACAAGTATCAGAACCAGGGGTTAGGGAGCAAAATCATGCAGCTGATCGAAAAGGAGTTTCCAGCAGCGGTCGAATGGAATTTGGATACCCCTCATTTAAACAATAGAAATCACCATTTTTATGAGAAGCTGGGTTACCAAAAAGTTGGACAACTTCAAATTACTGAAAAGTTTTTTCTCTATGATTACGTGAAAAAGGTGGAGACTAAATAAATTTAAAGGAATATTGAACCGAAATAGAACTACTCCAAAAACAGTAGGTTTACATATCAACGCTTATCGGAAGGGAGGAAGCTACCAGAGCTTTTTCCTTTTTTTTGTTTGGAAAAGCATTCTTTAACGAACGCTTTTATATTAATGAATATCCACTTGGAGAAACAAGTTAGGCTTACTGGAACAAGAGAGGACAACGAGCGAAGAAGTTGTATCAATTCAAGAGTTTATTTTAATCCTTCTGATGGGGTGTTTTAGTAATATCTGCCGGCAGCGATATGAAAGTAAAGGAAACTCGATATAAAAACCATACAAAAGCAGGATTTCACTGATAAAAGTCAAAAAAAAAAACTGCCTTCTCACTTGAAGAGAGGGCAGTTTTTTTTGGAGTCTAGTCACTTAATGATGAGTGTTGCCAGTTGCTGCACGGCCGTCTTTTTCGGGGAACACGTTTCTGTCCAAATATTTATGGAAGAACCATTCTCCTGCGCCGATTACAACAGCGGAAATAAGAGAGGAGGCAATGATGTCCTCTGTGTTGGCGAACAACGCTTCACCCATCAACCAAATCACTAGGAACGAAAGGACGATATCGCCAATAGTGGCCATCGTATTTCTTTTCTTGTGGTCTGCTGTGTGCGTATTGCTTGTGCGGTCATGGGCATTACGGTCGCCGGTTTTTCTGAAGATCATTAGATCCCCTAATACATACGCGACTACAGTCAGCACAAGGCTAATCAATAGCGTGTCACTGAATTCCACGTCAAAGATTCCAGTTAAAATGATAGATAGTACAATTGCGATCATAATGAATTTCATTACAAGTGCTTTAACATGATTCATCTTGTTTCCTCCTCTTTCATCTTGTTCTTGCTATAGGTAGATTACCCTTAAAAATTATATTTAATCATTTTGTATGATTATGAAGACATTCTTTGAGTTAAAAAAACGTGAAGTTCCGCACTTTCATCAGTAGCTAGCTTTTCTGTTTTAAAATTAAAGGAGAAAAAGTATAACTTTTTGAGTATTTTGATGGGGAAATAGGATTGGCTTTTGATAAAACGGGAATTTGCTAAGAAACGAAGAAAATGAAGGAAGGCTAATTATGAACCCGACTATCAAAAACACCCAAGATAAGATCCTGCACATTATGGGCATTAGCGGATTGGACAATAGCTATAACGTACAAAAAACCATCATGGAGACCGGCCTTTATTCGGTATATCTCCTTTCCAAAAACAATCAGCCTCAGGCGCTGGACGAGGTGCTTTTGGTAGAACATCCCCCGGCCAAAGCACCTTCTGCCCAGTTTCTCACCTTACGAACAAGAAAGCCGCAGACAACCAGCGAATTGATGCATGAGATTGTCGAAGCTTTGGCTCTTTATTTCGGCCAAAAGGATTTGCATTGAAAAATTCATTCTATAAAAAAGTATTGCGGTTAGCCAAAGAGAGCCAGCCATCAAAAAATGACACCAATTAGGCGTCCTTTTTGTATGAGGTCCATCTCTACGCGACCTGTCGTAAAAAAACAAAGTTGCTTGTTTAAAGACAATCAGTCCGTTTTGTTGGCGTGAATTTTTTGATAAAGAGCTTCAGCTGCTTGGTCGATCGACGTATAGTAGTCGACCTGCTGATTTCTACTGGAGGTCACCTCCAATATGTAGGTCTCTTTCAGGCACTTGACCGTAATCGTGTCCCCCAACTTATTCGTGAAGGAATGGCTCATGGAAGAGAAATTGAAGGTACACGAAAGCTGCAAGAGACTTTTGATTTGTTCCAACTTCATGACCATCGCGCTCTTTCTTTTTGTGACGTAGTGGTCTCAGCTTCACGTAATCCCAAGTCAGTTTATAGATTTTTACCCAATTTTCAGGAAATTAATCAAAAATAACTCCTGAACATTCAGGAGTTAATGAATAAATTATGGGAAGCAATAAACGCCACAATGTATTGGGCTGTCTCTTTAACCAAATCCGTTTGAATAACCTCTTGCGTCTGAGAATTGGTCAGTTCAAACGTCTGTATAGTGAAGACCTGATTAATTTTCGTCGTAGTGTATTCGCACATTGCGTTCAGCAACGCCTTGATGTGATCGATTTTCATACGCACCTCTTGCCACGACATGGAAAGTGACTAAAAAAAGTTTGAAAGAGTCTAATTTTTTACGTGATGACTAGCCTAACAAGGTGGAAAGCCCTTCCTAACCATCCGACTTTTGATTTGGGTACTTTCAGTTTGTTATTCTGTAGGACTTTAAACCTTTTTTGAATAGATTTCAGTTTACATATCAGGATGTTGTTGGAAGGAAAGCTCTGCTTACAATTCCTCTAAAATATTGAAGAATCCATGACATTGCAATAGTGCGCTTGATTATAGAATGTTCATTCAATCTAAATCCTCTTCTTTTTAAAATAGGAAGAGATTCTTAAAGTATGAGAATTTCTAGTTTATCAAAAAATCGAAAGTGGCCTAAATACTCTGTACTGACAGTAGGATTGAAATTTGACAATGGTTATTTAAAGTTAATATAGAAAGGACTCTGACAAGCCAGTTTTATGCAAAAAATTTAATAAGCGTAGGTGGAAAATGTTGTTTAGATATAACCCCATTAAGTTCGAAATTAGATGTTTATAACGGAGGTTCAAAATGATTGTCAATCAACCAAGGATTTGTCAAATAATACTCTATATTTTCAGATAAATCCCTCGTTTTACTTTCTTGATCAAATCGAATGAAATCTCTATTCCATTTAAAATGTTCTTCTAGTATATATTGGGTGATTCGATTGTTTCTAAGCCATCGCTTAGCAGTCATATTATCTTTTCTGCTTATTAAATATTCTTGAACGTCGTTAATAGTTTTCATAGCGTATAATTTTCCTTATAAAATTTATTAATTTGCTTCTATTGAAAAAGCGAATCTTTCTTATATCCAAAATAGAAATGAATAGATCAGTAGCGGTTAACAGAAATGATGAACTGTAGTGAATTAAATTGGTCTTGTTTAGTAGCTTTTACTATCTTTACTTAAACCTCACCAAAAGCATTTCAAGCTTTTCCTAGGAGTTAATTTGATTTTAAAATTCTTTGATAGTTCACAAACGGTATAAAAAACATCCAAGTTTTGTCGAGTCAGTTCTCTAATCCGCTTTTCATCGTAATGAATGTTCGTTTTCTCTTTATTTTTAAGATATCGTCTGCTGATAAATAAAGGCTTATTACGGCTATTGATCGTCCGACCTGTCGTTGTATTAAACGTGGACCATTGATAAACAGCCCCTTTTATGAAATCGCCTTCCCAAGAAAAAACTAAAACAATGTCGTATTTTTCGAATACATTTAAAGTTACTTCTCTTGAACTCAACATGAGTTCCAGTGTTCGTGCAACGAAGTTTTTCAATTCCTTCATATGTCGAGTTTCTACTATTTCTTCTTTTTTTGCTAGAGCCATGGGCTTTCTCTCCATTCAATAAGAAATGTAAGGAACAGGAAAGTACTTCTTTTCTAGAATAGTTACTTGCATCGTTATGACGAAAAGTAAGCTTTGCCTTTCTTCACAATCTTAAAAAATACCTATAATTTATAGAAAAGTACTACATTTAAAAAGTAACCTTTTAGCTTTATAAAAAATTATTTTCATGTATTAGTGCATGTGATTAAACGTTAGTTAAAAAATGGTATTCATGCAATTAGCCGATAGATCTTGATTTTATTTTGTATTGATAATTTCAGTGCAACCGTTTATTGAATAAGGTAGAATAAAATTTTATGCTAGGTTTTCTTCGGGTATATGCAGTGTGCAAATATAGATAGCGAAGAAGCCGCCTGCTCTACATTTTTTATTTGTATAAACCCTTATTGGTATTCAAACGATGACTACTTGGTTTTTGCCCTTAGCTTTTGCTGAATACAACGCCTTATCTACCCATTTAGCCATGGAATTAAGACGGGAGCCGTCATCGAAACTTTTGCCGCCTATTGATACGGTGACATCAATCGGCTGACCCTGTTCCAGAATTTTCAGATGCCGAATCTCCTGCCTCACCCTGTTAGCTATTAGTTCCAATTCTGCTTTATTAGTATTGGGCATAAGTATGGCAAACTCATCTCCGCCAATACGGGCTGCTGTATCAGAGGATCTTGAGACAGCCGCAATTTGAAGGGCCAGTTCTTTTAGCACCTGGTCACCTGCAAGGTGACCATATGCATCATTAATTTCTTTGAAATTATCTGTATCGATGTATAACAAAGATAAGCACGTATTTCGTTTAAGAGCGAGATTCACTTCTTTTGTTAGTTGTTCTTCAAAATAGCGTCGATTGAATAGTGATGTCAAGGCGTCCTTTTCTGCATAGTCCTTAAGCTGAAGTTCCAAAAGCTTTTGTTTGGTAATATCTACGTGACGGATGACCACCCCTTCAATGAACTCATGATTTGTTTGAAGAGGGGTAGCCTGCATTAAAAACCACCTTTTTGTAGAGGGGGAATGGCATGGGTATTCAAAATTGAAACAGTCTGCATCACCTGCAAGGATTGCCTGCAATCCTTGATGAACGATAGGCTCTTTTTCGCACTGCTGAAGATAATCTGTACCGATTCCGCAACTGGATAATGCATTACCATTGCTTAATGCGAATCGGTTCCATTCTTCATTCACAAAACAAATAACTCCTGTTGTATCAATCAAACAGATCTGATCTTTTAAAGAGTTTAATATGGACTTGCTTGTTCCCGAATCAATTGACAGGAAAGTATCAACAGAAGCTTTCATTGCTATCATCATCTTTCTATACAGAGTGTGTGTTTTCTTGGTAGCTATTCCATTCTCTTTGTTGGTAATGACAACCTTTCAGGTATTTCAACTCAAATTCTTCTGGTGACAAAGGCTTATCGTGAAGATAGCCTTGGTGAATCGGACAACCATTCTCCTGAAGGAACAAGGATTCTTCTTCCGTTTCCACCCCTTCAGCGAGCAATTCGCAGTCAATGCCTTTTACAAACTGAATAAGAGATTTGAGGACCGCTTCTGATTTGGCATCATGACCAATTTTTCCGATAAAGGATTTGTCTAACTTAATTTTGTCGATAGGATAATTCACCAAATACGACAGCATGGAAAAACCCGTGCCAAAATCATCCATGGCGATTGAAATTCCCTTTGATCTGCAAACCATTAAGTTAGCGAGTGTAATTTCGGAAGAGGTTAATTCGACACTTTCTGTGAGTTCAAGTTCAATCTGTTCAGGAGCTATTTGATATTTTTCCATCTTGAGAAATAGCTCTTCAAAAAATTTCCTACTTGTGAGCAGGGATGACGTCACATTGATAGCTGTTTTAGGGAATTTTTCGAAACGTTGTTCTTTCTTGTTGATGAAGGAAAAGACCTCCTCCAACAGACAGTTGGTTAAATGTGAAATCGTTCCGGTCTCCTCAGCGATGTTAATGAATTCAACCGGAGATATCGGCCCAAGTGTTGGATGATTCCATCTCGCCAGCACCTCAATGCCGGTAAGGTCTCCGGTTTCACAGTTGATTTGCGGTTGCAAGGCAAAGTGGAAGCCCAGTTCTTGGAGATTTTCTGTCAGACTTTTTTCAATCACTAACCGGCGTGTTAATGCAGTCCCCATACCCGAATCGAAAAAGGAAAAGGAAGAGCCTGTCTGTTTTTTAGCTGTCCTCATGGCTGCTTCAGCAAAGGTGATTAATTCTTCTACGCTGTATGAATCATGTGGATAAGAAGAAACTCCAATGCTAGCAGTTACTGTAACTGGATCGGAATTCTTTAAAACAATGGGTGTAGTGAATATTTCTCTTATTTTTTCCCGGAAATTTTCACTTTGTTCTTCCCCTTGATGCACGTGAAGAAGAATTAGTTCGTCACCATCAAGACGACCGGCTACATCCTGCGAATGAAGAAGTTTGTCTACGTTTTTCGCTATGTTTTTGATGACTTCATCGCCTGTTTGGTGATTGTAAAGTGTATTGATGTATTTAAAGTTGTCCAAGTTCATATAAAGAAGGGAAAACGGAATTTCTTCCTGCAAGAACTGTTCTGCTTTTTCTATAAATGTTTTTCTCGTATTCCAGCCTGTTAAAAAGTCGTTGGTGGGAATCTCTGAAAGAGTAGCTTTTACTTCGTCTTCCTTCCTGATTTTCTGATAATAGACGGCCAGACCGCTGTCTGCAACCGGATATACCTTTACGCTGAACCAAGAATTTAAAGGGGCATAGTATTCCTCGAATTGGAGGGGAACGCGTTCCTGCATTGCACGATTATAATTTGAATAAAATTCGGTTCCAATAGTTTTCGGAAAACAGGCCCAAATATTACGCCCGATCAGATCTTCTTTTTTACGTTGAAGGATTTTCTCGGACTCAGAGTTTAAAAAATAAAACCGCATCTGGTTATCGAGAAGGTAAAAGGCATCTGTCATGCTTTCAAGGACGGTTTCTGTGTTTAAGGAATTTGCTAGCGGCAAGTTTGTCAGTAAATATTTATACAGGATGATTCCTTTTGTGTCCGTATTTAATGGAAACTGGCGGTATTTCACGGACATATAGTCTGTTGCTTCCTTGTTATAAAACAGCGACAAGTGAACTTCTTGCTTTGTTCTTCCATTTAACACCTCATCTATGCACTGCAACTCGTTAAATTTCCTCATTGCTTTTAAACAATTAAGGTAGTTCCCTCCAACTTTCCAGAGCGCACTAGGCAGTTGATGTTTCCGACAATAATTCATCCAATTTTGATTAGAGTGGACAATGACTCCTTCAGTATTTAGGAGAACAACAAAATCGTCTCGAGTTTCAATCAATTCGTGTACTTGTTTCTCTTTGATTTCCATATGTAGCCACTCTCCTCTCATTGATTCATCGCTTAGTTTGGTTATTAATGGCCATTTGGCCTCCTCTAGAATTATTGCAGCATTTCATTTAAGATGCTCTTCTTACTACCAAATGCATTCGTATTCATTAGCAGAAACTACATGAACTTCAAGTGTGTTTAGAAGATCACGAATATGATAAAAGGCTTGTAGATTTTCAACTGCCATCCCTTTTTCTTTATGTTCATCAAGATAGACAATGGTCTCCTTACTCTTATCGAAAGAACGCGCTGCAACGTAATATGGAATGTTATGCCTTCTTACATTCTTCCTATTAGATATCGCGAACTTTGAAAGTTGAAAAACATCCATCACTAGGTAGCTGCCTTCCCATGAACAAATTAACACCATGTCGTATCGCTTAAGGACATTTAAAGTTTCATCTTTTGTAGTCAACATTTTTTCGATGGTTCGACTAAAAAAATCCTTAATTTCTTTTAAGTCAGAAGTGCTTAACGATAAATTCCTTTTAAGTAAAAACATAAGTAGCACCTCCGATATAGTTAAGCAAACTTTTTCCAAATCAAATTATAAATATTGAATTATTAAAAATTTTAAATATAGTAGAAAGACCTATATATCAGAAAAACGTATAAAAAATTATATAGATGTATAAAAATAAAATATTATTCCTTTTTTCTGAAAAAATATAGTTTTCTCCCAAAATAAAGGATTAAAACAAAAATATTATTATTTAAATATAGACAATAAATAACTTGGCACAGAAGAAAAATAAAAATTAGGTATAAAAGCATGTTTTTTATTTTTGTTAAAATGAATTATAAATTCTTTTTTTAAAACTTTAAATAGGCACTAATACCTAATTGTTATTAAATTCACATAAAATAATTGGTCATTTTAACTCGAAGTAAAGTAGTCTTTGAATATATTGGAATAGCTAGAACCACTTCTATTCAGACATGTTGTGTGTTCAATTTCACTTCTCACTATCAAACTATTAAAGAAATTTTTCTGAATCAGAATTATGATAAAGATTTAGGCTATATGGTCTTTCTGCTGGTACTACCTGGCAAAGAGCAGAATAAAGGGAATAGTGAACAGGTTGATTATTAACTGTAGTTTACATATCATCAGTTTCTTTCTTTCCCTTTATTTGTATAGGTGTACTTTTACGGACGTTCATAAAAGGAAAAACCGATTCGAACGCTTAAAATTGTTCAGCGAATTAGGTGCATTAGACCGTAATATTTTGGCGATGAATTAATTAAAGGCATTTCGACTGAAGAAATTGGTCTCCATATGCATTTGGAGAAAGTACCAGTGAATTTTGCATTAATTACGCTTTAAAAATAGAATTTTATATAGTCGTGTTATTAAAAAGCGGAATAAATACCAAGCGAGAGAAAAAATGTTTAAAGGTCATTTTTCTGTCTTTTTTGTCCACAAAAGTGTACTTTTGTGAACGGTTTTATTTCAAAAAAGATAGTTATTCCTTCTGCATATTATGGGAATTAATGTTAATCTAAAAGAATTTAATGTTTGGGAATTTGAATGTAATAAAAGTGCAGTTAAAATATCTTTAGTCTTTAATGAACTGTCATATGCTACATTGATTTTATTTTGGAGGAGAACTACCATTCTTAAAATAATAATAATTATTTTAAATATAATCGTAGTTGTATTTGCAGCTTATGTGCTAGAGATCCAGAACTTTACGTTATTGCCTTACGTCATGCTCACACTGGGAATCTTGTTGCTAGTAGCAGGATTTAAAAAAATTCAAAAGGATAGAAAAGAGTTTTGGGGATACATGTTTGTCCTTATTTCTTTGTTTATTTTCTTTGTTTCGGCTCAAGGCTTCATAATAACCGCTTAAAATTTTTATTAGAGCGAAAGTAACTTACTAGTAATTATGTTACTTTTAGAACCGATATATTTAGGCGGTGTTTAGAAAAAATGGCTTAATCGAAAAAAGAGAAAAATGAACTTTGGGAATGGGGAAAAGCACTGTTTATGGCTTTTGTTGTGGCTGGAATCGTTCGGTTTTTCTTGTTTGCACCGATTGTGGTGAATGGTGAATCGATGATGCCAACACTTGAAAATGGCGATCGGATGGTTGTAAATAAAATCGGCTGTATCGTCGGAGAACCCGACCGATAAGACAAAGACTATATCAAACGGATAATTGGGGTTCCAGGTGACCAGATAGCCTGCGAGGACGATCAACTGTACATATATGGAAAAGTTCAAGATGAACCATATTTGTCCCCGATTAAGAAGCAAATAGACGTTAGCAGTGGTGAATTAACTAAGAACTTACCCTTGAACAACTAACGGGATATGAAGTAATTTCAGAAGGATACGTGTTTGTTGTAGGCGATAATTGTCAGAACAGCACCGATAGCCGAATTATCGGTCTTGTACCGATCGAAGACATAATTAGCAGTACCAATTACGTCTTCTGGCCATTGAAAGATATAAATTTTGTAGAGCAATTTAATCAAGAAACGAATCTAGCATAATGAAAATGAAGTTACATTCAAAACTTTTATTCTATTGGACTTTGAAGAGCAAAAAGAAAAAGCAGACTTTCTGGAAAAAATGATGTATTCAAATTTATTAGTCTATAAAGTTTTTAATTTTTAATTTTGAATAGACACTAGTTTATATATATAACTTTACCGGAAGGGAAGTAGCTAATAAGTTATTTCTCTTCTTTTGTTTGGTTAAGTGTACTTTTACGAACACTTTGAAATTAATAAAGACTCCTTGTTTCCTAAGTTGCCTCTGCAATTGGATAAGTTATAAATGATTTAACAAATATTTCGATTTATAGACAAGTTTATATTAATTAAGTATTTAATTTTTTTCATTTAAATTTATGGGGGGAACTTATGAGTACAAACTTATACTTACAAGACATGGAGAAACAGTTTGGAATACAAAAAATTCATGCAGGGCTGGAAGGACTCTCCCTTGACCGACAATGGAATCAAACAAGCAATTCAGTTATCGCAATAATTGTCTAATGTAACTTTACATGCGGTCTATTCAAGCACAAGTATAAGGGCTGCTCAAACAGCTGAAATTGCAAAGGGCGACAGAAACCTTAAAGTCGTTAAATATGAAGATTGAAGAGAAATATCTTTCGGAAAACTGAAGGGAGGACTGCAGAAGCGAATGAAAAAGAAAGTCCAGAAGAATGGATGGCTTTTTGGGAAACGCCAGATTTATTTTTTAATAAATCCATAGAGCCGTTTTTTAATGTTCAAGAAAGAATGATTAAGGTTATTATTTAAATAGTAGAACAGCCTCCTTTTGAAAATGTACTTATAGTTACTCACTCTATTGCACTTAAATTGCTAATGGATTACTTTGAAAAAAATGAGTTAAAAAACTTATGGTTTGCGTCAGCTATCCCTTCAGTAAGTTTAACTTTGGTAGAAATTCAAGAAAATAATCAGCAAAACATAATATGTAAGTACGATACTTCACTTTTTAGTCAAGGTACCCCTTAATGAACTACTTCAAATAAGGGCAGCAAGTTTACGTATCCCGAATTATCGAAAGCGGATAATAGCAATTATTAATATAACTGAGTTTGAGACCGTCAAAAATTATGAATATGAACAAAAAGGAGCGGAAAAATAAATCCCGCTCCTTTCTTCTATATAATTTATGCCTCATCTAGAAATCCAAATTCAAATTCAAATACATCGATAGCCTGATGTTCAATTAAATAGTCCTGAGCTTCTTCTGGACTAAATGCTTCTATATCCATACCCCCAAGTTTAGAAAGTCCGTTGCTTTTAGACATTTTAGACATAGCACCACCTTCTTTTAATAAAAAGTACGATCCTTTTTTTGTTTTATATAGAGTCTCGCTATAGTAATTTACATCAGTGGTATATAAGCCATTGTCGTAGTCATAAAGCTTCGTTGCAGTTTCGGTATTGTACAATTTGTCATTAATAATTTTTTTCATTTTTATTTTCTCCAGTCATTTTTATAGATTTTTATATAATAATAAAATTAACTCCTCAATTGCTTACTCAATCAAAGTTTCCTTTCTACAGCATTTTATTTTATTGTCGTAAGCATTAATATTATAGCTAGCATTTTGAGCTGTTCGAATACATTAAGAAAGGTTTTTTGTTACTTGTGTAAAAAGTTTTGTGAGTTAGAAAAAGAGTGCGGAAATTACGATTATCGCACTCTTTCTTTAACTCAAATATATAGGGATATAAAAAAGGTAATAAAAAGTAATTTGTAATGTAAAGAGTGGTTAAATATACTTAACTTAGATTAAAAGTGATTCTTCATTACTTATAGGAGGCAATAATTTGAGTTCTAAGGACATATTTGAAACAAAACTAAAAATGTACAATCATTTATTAAGTATCAGAAGTAGGTTATGGACAGAAGATGGGAAAAGTAGAGTATCTGTAATGGTTGGTGCTGGTTTTAGTTTAAATGCTGAAAAACTTAAGGATTCTTTCGAGAGTATGTCTGTATGGACTGATCTTAAAAATAAACTTTCTGAGGGATTTAAAAATGAAGAAATAGCTAAATTTGACGTTCTTGAATTAGGACAGAAGTATGCAGAAGAGTATGGACGAGCTAACTTAGACGAATTATTAAAACAAGCGATACCGGATCAAAATTACGAACCAAGTGAACTCCATGAAAAATTGTTAAAGTTACCTTGGACCGATGTTTATACAACTAATTATGATACTTTATTAGAGAGAACTTTACCTAACGTATATGAAAGAAGATATCAAATTATTTACGATAGCAGCGATATTTCAAGTTCAACCTCCCCGCGACTTGTAAAGCTTCATGGAAGTTTTCCTTCAAAACGTCCTTTTATATTTACTAAAAATGATTATAATTCATATGCACGAGAATTTGCCCCATTTGTTAATATGGTACAACAGTCTATTATGGAAACAACACTCGTATTAATAGGTTTTTCAGGAGATGATCCAAATTTCGAGAAGTGGATGAGCTGGGTACATGAAAACTTGGGAGATCATATGCCTAAGATATATATGTTGGCATACGGAGAACAAAAAAGAGAAGATGAACTGAAAAAAAAGGGAATAACACTTATTGATTTTAAAGATGTCTATGAAGAAAATGAAAATATAGATATCTATAAAAAAATGTTTCACGATGTTTTTGATTTCTTAGCGCATGAAAAAAGAATAGAAAAAAAAGAGTGGCCATATACAACCTATAATAAGTATTATTCTTCTATTGATTATGCGATAGAAGCATTTGAAAAAAATCGAAAAGAATATCCTGGTTGGTTAATTACTCCTGATATCATTAAAAAAAGACAGGTCAATAATATTCAGATGACCTGCAACAATGTCTTAGAAATGATAAACAAAGAAACTGAAGTTTTTAAGAAAATTAAGGGAATGAGAGAACTTATATGGTTATATGAGAGATTTCATATTCCTATCGATATATATTTTTATAAATCAATGCAACAAATAATAAAAGACAGTTTTGAAGATATAACATCGATAAATAATCCGAAAGAAATCGGTATTATACTCTTAAGGTTAATTAAAGAAGCACGACTTGATTTTGATGAATTTGAGTTTGATTCTAATATAAAATTACTTGAACAATTAAGTTTAAGTAACGAACAAAAAAACTCATTGATTTTTGAACAAGTTTTATTTAAATTAGCGAATTACGAATTTAAAGATGCTTCTGTAATAGTGAATGAATGGGAAATACCGAAAAGAGATATAGATACATTAATTAAGAAAGCAAACTTACTGGCTGTTATTGGAGAAAATAGTTCAGCGATAAAATTATTTGAGGAATGCTTAGACAGGGTTAGGAAATTATTAACTATTAAAAGTAGTGATTATCACTTATTGTCAGTGGAAGGTATTATTATAGTCAAACTTATTCAGTTGGATTCAAATAACAATTTTTTGTTGAAAGGAAGTCGTAATAGGTTATTGTATTTAGAATCAAAATTGAGTAATCCTTTTAAAGAATTAGACTTTTTGTACAGTAGGATTAGACCTTATCAAAGAGACTCAGGTATGTTTATTAAGAAAGCATTTGAGCCGAATCGTCTAATTAAGACTAATAAATTTAGTAATATAATTTCAGCAGAGTTAAACGATTCTTATAGTATGTTAATGATTTCAGAGGAGTATGGAATTCAACTTAAAGGAGGATCATCAATCGAGGGGATAACAAATATCGCTATTAATAATGTGGAAAATTTATATCCCTTTTATTCATGGATCAAGTATCTTCAAATTGGTAGTATAAAAGAAATTGATAGATTTTTTTCAAGAGAAATTATTTTTAAAGCAAATAGTTCAATATTGTCTGCATTTTTCAATATAGTAATGAAAGGAATAAATAATAGAGAAAATCCGAATTCTAGTCTTTTATTAGAAGTATTATCCCGTTTATATTCAGCTTTAATTAAAGAAGAAAAAATTAAAATAGACGAGTTGTTACTTAATCTATTTGTTGAGAAGGATTTCTATAAAAGACATGGTCGTTTAGTTAATAGAATATTTGGCCCTTTTTTTAGAAGAGTTATATATGATAAAACACTTCAAGAAAAAGCGGAATTCTTTAGTAAAATTCTTAAGTTGCCAATAATAGGAGATCCAGGTGGTGTACTTAAAGAGATAAATATGGATGAGTATGACTTTTTTGAACCTGCATTTGAATTTAATTTTGACATTCAAGATATGGATGGGATTTATATTGAAACTGATAAAAATGAGATAAACAGATTATTTAAGGTTATTTCAAAAAATGGAAGAAGTACTGTTAGGGATGCCGCTTTAGCAAGGCTTATTCGTCTTATAGAAACAAATAATCTAGATAATGAAGACAGCTTTAGATTAAGAGAATATGTAAAAAATATTATAGTTAAGGAAGAAGTTAATTTTAGTTACTATTTCTTAGAATCCTATCTTATAAGAATAAGTAATGATATTGAACTTCTAGAGTTTTATGTGAAACAAAAAGTCGAACAACCTATACCTGAATCATATAACAGTGGCGTTGTATTAATTGGTAATGGTTTAAACCATCTATTGCAAGATTTAGGAAATACATTCCCGAAGTTCGTGAAAGATAATTCCAATTACCAATCATTTATCAAAGACGAAATGTATAAAGAATGGTTATTAAGGTTTTTTAAGTGGTGGAATAGTCAAGAAAAAGGTTTATTATCAACTAACAATAGTAATTTGTTCGATGAAAATGACGATTTAATAAAAATGATAATTTTTTTAAAAAACTCCTTTTTAGCAAGTATACCTTTGTCAGTTTTATCAATTGGTGATAAAGAGAAATTGAAGGAAATATATAATAAGCTACTCGTTAGTAAACTTGATTCAGCCCTTTTGCTAATTCCTGCTTTAATAAGAATACATGTTTTGGACGATGTAGAAATGAAGAAGATAGCTGAAAATCTAATAACAAATGATAGAAATCTTTCTAAATCAGCCATTAGTACTGTTTATGATTTAACTATAATGTTAAAGCAAAATGATATTAAAGTAGATTTGACTGAATTGAAAAATGAACTATTAAATTTATACAAATATAGAAAAGAAGCTATGATTTTAGAGGTTACAAAAACTTTAAAGTTTATCTGTCATTATGCACCGGAAAGTTTAAATTTAGATGAGTATTTACTTATAAATAAAACCCTTAATTTAATTATGAAGGATTTTAATGGAGGGTATTACCAGGAAAGTTCTATATCAGATCAAGAATTCGAATTGTTGTCAGAATCTACTGGATTGGCTGGATATATTGTAAAGAATGGTTTTTTTAAAAGTTACTTAGATTTAAAAGAATGGAGTGAGTTATCGAGAAAATCTAAATTACCAGAAGTACGTAAATATGCCTCTTTATTTGAGTAATAATCAAACAAACACAATTGATTATATTAAGTATAATTTATTGCATGATGATAATCTCTGCTCAAAATAGTTCGGATTCTTAAAACTTAACTTATTAAAAAAAGAGTGCGAAAATAGCCATTATCGCGCTCTTATTTATTCTATTAATGATTTCAATAGAATAAATAATGCTTTCTAAACTAAATTTGCAGATATTCAAAATAAAATAGATATTTTTAATTTAGTGATTGAAATGTGGGTTCAGCAAGAGAATGGAGGTAAGAAGGACAACGTAATTAAGCGTTGTCCTTTTTGCATTTTCTAAAAATATCACATACCGCATTAAAATAGAATGAGCTAATTTAGGAACAATAGAGACTTATAAAAATATTTTTCTAATTAAGTAAAAAAAAAAATGAATAAAGGTTCAAAAGAGAATTTTTGAAGGTAAGATGTAGAACATAAAAAGCCTTGTTACCTTATTTTAAATGTTAACACTTCGTGAATAGTAGAGCCTCTAATGTAAAATGCTTTTCTGATTGAAGCAAGTTAATTTTTCTTACCAATATAATATATGAATTTTGTTAACAACAAAAAAAGATAAATGGAACTAAAAGCAAGCTTTTTATAAAAAATCTGAATGAAAAAGGAGAACAAGATGGAAAATAAAATCCTTAAAAAAGGAAAAGGCAGATCAAGAATTGAGGTGAAACCAAGTGAAGTTGAGATGTTAATTATTCTTGAAAGGCAGCATCTACTATCAACCAGCCAATTATTTCGATACTACACAGAATTATGTTTTGGTAAAAGTCATTCTTATGCATTTAAAAATAGAATGAGAAAATTTGAAGATTTTAAGCTCATTAAATCCGCTAAATTTGCGGAAGGATTTGATGGTGACAGGTTTAAGTATTACACATTGGGATCTGCGGGAATTGAACTATTGCAAGAAAAAGGACATTTATCGGATGACTATAACAAAAATAGAATGTACTCACATTTAAATAAGAAAAATGTCCAACATTTTCTCATGACCCAAGAAGTCGTTTTGAGAATTATGGCAGCCGGAATGGCTAGATTGTCTACATCTATGCATAAAACAAAAGGTCTATCGTTAAAAATGATTTCTTTATCACCTGCCGAACATCCTTACGAGAGATGGGTACCAAAAGCGAGTGGGACATTTAACAGAAATAACAAAGGAGCTGCACATGCAAGAGCAGCAAGCTATACGAGGAGTTCTAGTTCTAAAAGTGAAATGGGGTTTACCTCTACAATGATAAAACCCGACTGGATTATGAAAAGAACTTTTGAAGATACAAATAATACAAGAGTCATAAATATTGAGCTTGATACAGGAACAGAACAATGGCCACAAATAATAGATAAAATCTGGAGATACTGTTATGTTGCAGAGGAAAATAAAGATGCTTTTCATGTTGTGGCATTCGTAATGCCTGACGAAACCTATTCGTTGAGAAATAAGTATGGAGATAGAAGCCAAAGATTACAGAATATGAATATCAGTTTAAACAGTGACACAAAGCTTCAAGAAAGACTAAAAGAAGTTGGGTTAATAGTGGTTTTTGAATCTTTAAAAAATATTGGGTATTTACTTGCTAGCGCTTTAGAGCCAGAGATTTTTATGGAAGATTAAATAAATCTTAATAATAACAAGGGAAATCCCCAATTTTTTTCTGCAAATAAGCCGCTTATTGCTGTTTAGACTTGCTGATTAGAATTGGGGATTTTATGTATTAAAAAGGAGAGTTAATAATGAAAAAGAATAATCCAAAGAGAGCCATTATTAAAGAGGAATTAGTAAAACTTACTGGTAACCATGCTTTAGCAATTACATTGAACCAGTTATTATATTGGTCTTTAAGAATTAAAGATAAAGATAAGTTCATTCGAGAAGAAGTAGAACAAGAAGATTGTATGGTGAAAAGCATAAAGTATGGCTGGATTTATAAAACATCTGAAGAACTATCTCAAGAAATTATGCTTGGGAGTCAAACTACGGTCAGAAGGTATTTAAAAGAACTGACTAAATGTGAATTTATCTTCGAAAGAAGAAACCCTAAATACCGATACGATAAAACTTATCAGTATCGAGTTAATTTAAACAAAATCAGAATGGAACTAAAAATATTGGGATATGAGTTGAATGATTTTAACCATTACTACAGTGATAAAGAACATATTAATAAGATGGATCAACAAAATGACCCTCCGTATAAGCAAAATGAACATACGAGTAATGATTCTGTTTATATGGCAAATCAAAATGAAGCAGCAATACCAGAGATTACTTCAAAGAATACTTCAAAAAATATATCCATATTTTTAACTGATGAGGAGGATATCAGAAATAATAATGAAGAGGTTAATAAAATTGAAAAAATAACTAAATATTATTTAGAAAAAAGCAAGAAAATTCATCTCACAAGTAAAGAAGAAGATGCAGTAAAAAAAGTGGCCCTTCTTGATCTGCCTTTTTCAAAGACAAAAGATTTATTTGATACATGCTATGAGAACTTTAAAGAAAAGCATGCAGGTAAATCAATACACTCTTTTATTTATCTCGCAAATTACGTGCTTAAAGAGTACCAGGGTACTAAATCAAATTTAGATGCAAATAAAAAACAGGGGGTAAAAAAACGTGAAAGTTTTACAAGACGGACTAAACCAAATAATTGAGAATCTACGAGAAACATATGGGGAAAGTGGACCAGGCGTATATACTAAGCCGTCAAAAAAATGTGCTTATAATAGATGTGATGGTTCCGGCTTTATTCTATTTCTGGATGAAAATAAGAATTCAGCTATGCGAGAATGTAATTGTTTCAAGCAAAAGGAAGTAATCATTAAACTTAAATCGGCTAAAGTACCTGAGAAATTTTTGAACTGCACAGTAGCTGATTTTTCATTAGATTTATATGAGGAGGAAGAAAGAGAAGTAGCCAAATCTGCAAAACATATAGCTTCAAAGTTCGTTCAAAACTATGAAATGTGTAAGGAGCGAGGGAAAGGGCTTTATTTTTACAGTCAAATAACCGGTAGTGGGAAAAGTAGATTGGCAATAAGTATAGGTAATGATTTGGTAAAGCGATTAAACATAAGTTTTTTATATATCCCTTCTTCGAATGCAATAGATGAACTTAAGGAAACTTTTGGCGACAAAAGTGAGCATACAATGTTACAAGTTTTAGATGTATACAAAAAAGTAGAACTGCTTATTATCGACGACTTAGGAGTTGAAAATAACTCTGATTGGTCAGAGGGAATTTTTACACAAATATTGGAGGAGCGAATGAATAGTCGTAAATTAACGATAATTACTTCGAATATAAAAATTGAGGAATTATCGCATATATATAAGAGAGGAAGAATAAAAAGCAGAATCGATTACATGACTTTCCCAATCGACATGCCCGAGGAAGATATTCGTGAAAAGGAATCCATTCAAAAAAATAAAGATATTTTTAATGATTTATTTAATAATTAAAATGGATTTAATTATTTCTAGTGTAGGATTAGTCAGCCATTTTCAATTTTTCTGCTTCTATAATTAAATCATTAGAGGCATCTCTAAAGTTTTAGTTGTTGTGAAAATTTAATTTTGGCTGCCACAGATTTTTTAAGTGAACAAATATATGCTTTATTAAAGTTTGCTTTAAGAATCGATTGTACTTAAGAGAATAACTTATTATATTATCAAAAAGGTGGCTCTCTTTACATTGGAAATAACCTATGTAAAGAGAGTCACCATTTTTTTAAGGTTAATAGGGACATTTATATAGCAGGAAAATGCCATCAGGAAACCTTGAAGCTCTGTTGAAAGTCGCCCTTAATAAGATGTATTTAGTAATAGAAGGTGGCTTAGTTTAGCTTTAAAAGACCCTCTCTGGTTTGTTCTTTCCGTGCATGCCTTGTCTTTTATGTTAGAATAATAATCCTGTGAATATTAATTAAGGAGTGGGAACAATGCAGATTCAGCAACAATGGAGACAAGAAGACAGCGACTACATAAGAAAGAAGGTTATCGAACATAACCTTAAAAACCTTCCTGACAAAGTAAAACATCCCGTGAAAAACGTAAGTTTTATCCTTAGAGATGAAGATGGAAATATTTTAGGTGGGATAACCGGAACAATTTTTTGGTATCACCTACATATAGATTTTTTATGGGTTGATGAAGATTTGAGAGGAGAAGGTTATGGAGAAAAGCTATTACAGAGCATTGAGAAATTCGCTGTAGAAAATAAATGTAAGCTAATCCAACTAGATACTTTTAGTTTCCAAGCACCCAAATTCTATCAAAAGAACGGTTATGAAGTTGTTGGGATTATCGAAGATCATCCTATACAGGAGCATCAACAATACTATTTAATGAAAAGATTGACTTATTAAATGTCGATATTCAAGTTTACATTGTTACTTCTACTGATATTTTGCAGTGATTTTAACTGATATCCTGCACCTAAAGTGTATGTAGATAAACGAACGTTCGTAACAAGTTTTAGAACATTTAAGAATAGTTATCTAAACAGAGAAAAAAGAAGCAAAAACAGAACCAATCTGCCTTTGCTTCTTTTTTTAGCTGGGAAGAGTAATTCAAATAAGAAACAATACACTTTTTAGATTTTCAACTCTCATGTTTTTCTGGTATCAGGGTCTTTTTAGGTTGATAGGACGCAATCAAATAATATAAGCCGGGCAAGATAATGAGAGACCCGATTCCGATATAGACATGCCGAATATTCAATGCTAGGAAGGGCAGCGAAGCGAATAGAATACCGAGTGGCATGGTGACCCGGAGGAAGAACAACCGGACAGCACTCAATTGGGCCAGCCGATCCCTTGGGGCTTCCCGTTGGAAAATGGCGGCACTTTGGGCATTGAACAGAGGGAAGAGGATTCCGCCCATCAGTTCACACATCCATGCCAATGGAACCGAGTGGACAAAGAACAGCAGTACAAAGGAAAAGCCACCTCCGATCAAACCGAAGTACATCGTTTGAGGGTTTTTCGGCAATTTGGTCAGCAGCAGCATCCCCAGCACATAACCGATTGGAAAAGCCCCTTTGAAAATACCATACTCTCATGTTTCACCTCCCAGTTCTCCCCGAATGAACGGAACACTTAAAACGAGTGTTGCTCCCACTGCAAATTGGACGGTCGAAGATAGGAGCGTTAGTCGTAAGAGTTGCGGGTAACTGAAAAAACTCCGGTAGCCTTCTTTCAGTTCGGACCACCAGAACTTCTTGTTCCAAACTGCCGCCTTTTGCTTGCTGGATTGCGGGATACGTGAGAGTGCTAAGAAACTGATGAAGAACAAGAGGGACGAAATGCTATAAATCCACTGCATTGGCACCAGCAATAACAGGAGTGACGTGACACCGGGCGCAAGAAAGCCCATCAGCCGCAGTGTTCCATCTAGCAAGCCGTTGGCATCGGCCAGTTCTTCGTCAGTGCAGATTTCCGGTAACAGGGAAAAAGACAGGCTGGCGAAAATGGGCTGCAGCAGCCCCAGAATACATTGCAACACCACCAAACCGATGATGGTTCCGGTATCTGTTCCCATCCAGAATCCGACTAATGGCAACAGGTAAGCACCGGCTCGGATCAGTTGGATATTTTTCAGTACTTTTTCTTTGATGACATGGTTCAGAAACGGTGAACTGATGCCTTGCAGCACCAGCGAAGGAATAAAATAGACGAGCCAGAGGATGCCCATCCACTCCCGTGAACCGGTCAGTTCGTACAACAGCAACCCATTGATGATGGCACCGGCTGCACCGCCGAACTCCGAGACGATTTCCCCAATCCATAGCGAGTTAAAGGACTTGGAATACCTTTTCATAAGCCGGTTCCCATGTATCGAGCCAATTGACTGGAAAACGCTTCAAGTTTACCGGGATTGATTGAATAGATCCCTTTCTCCACCCGAATGAATTTCGCGGCTTTCAGCAAGGCAAGTTGGTGATGAAGTGTAGTTTTTGATGTGTTAAATTGACCACTCAATTCTTGAAGAGATAAGGGGTGCTTTTGAAGCTGGAACAGCAATTTCAATCGCAGTTCATCCCCTAATGCTTTATGACCGCGAATCAGCTCATTTGAAGGAACTCCCGGTTCAAGCAGATGTTCTTCTTTGACCGGATAGAAGAAGAGCTTGGTGTCTGCGGTACGGATGGTCAGCACCCACGGACGATAGGAAACCTGCGGAATCAGTTTGACCGACCAAACCGAGGGTTCTGGCAGGTACTCGACACCGTCCGTTACCCGTTCAATATCGGCTACCGGATTTTGGGCATCCAGTTGGCGGTGCTGTTTCTGTTCAAAAGCCAATGCCTGGAGCCATTTTTCCCATTCTTCTTTCTGTGAGATCCAATCCTCCCATTCGGTTAAGACCTGAATCATCATTTCACTTATTTCATATTGTGATAGCAAAAGAAGCTGGTGAACATACCCTTCTAAATAGTCATGTCCTTTGAATAGATCGGCATATTTCCCCCATACTTCCGGATAGCCAGGTTGTCTGACTGCTTCCATTCTTAGCGACTCCGATTGACGATTGTGATAAGGCAGAAGCCAGTCGTAGAAATCCATCGTTGAAGCATTGGAGAGTGAATTCGAAAATTCTTGAACAGAAGCTGTACTTAACTGATTCTGTAATAGAAGCATACCGTACCAAAGATTCGTTTCTTCAATCTCTTTTAACAGCTGGAGCAAAGAAGGAGGCATTAAGCTTTCGTTGGCTGCCCATTCTTCATCCAGTTCAAATGTATGACGCAACTGATTATGTGTATAACCTGCAATCCCGAGTATCAATTCCCAAACCGGAGATTGTTCCACTTCTAACTGAATAGTTTCGATAGGGGCAGCTGAATTTAAAATTTTCAAAGAAATTCCTCCTAAGTATATTTTATATTATTCTATATTAATTGAATTTATTATTCAATAATATTTGAATAAGGAATTTGATAAAAAGCTCATAAAAAAATTTTAATAGTGGATTTCAATATCATTTTTAAAATGGTTTACGTATTTAGATTCATTACAAAAATTAACCCCACCTTATTATTGTTTATTTCTATAATTCAAATTCGACTACTGGTAGTTTAATATTGCATTCAATTTTATTTAATCGATAGTGAATAGAATCTATCATCTATGTTCCAAAACTCGTCATATTCTGCACACATTATCGGTTGATTTGAAAAGGATCTTTTTTGAGGTGTTTCGTGTCATAAAAATCAGTACATTATTCTCTATTTATTATCCATAGCTTTTTTATCTAATAAGTTTTTAAATTATTTCGACTTCACTTACATCTTCAGATAAAATAAAGAGGAACATATGTTTCTATAGTGTGGAAATATTAGGAGGAGTTTTATTGAATAAAGAAGTTTATTTAGAAAATTGGAATTTAGACAGCATATTTGAAGGTGGCTCCGATTCTCCTGTACTTATTAAATTAATTGAACAGACGAAAATCGAAATAAAAGAGATTGCTCGTAAGGTAGATGCCCTACAGGTATCAAACGAACAGTTAGGTGAGAAGATTCTTGGTAGCCTTCTAAAGGATATGGGGAAAATTCAAACAGCACTGTCACAAATGACATCATTTGCTTCCTGTTTGCTCGCGGAGCATCCCGATAACAAAAAAGTGGTATTCCTCCAAGGGCAGACTTCTGTTGTGAACAACGAATACATAACTGTTCTTCAGCGTTTTCAAAAACTACTTTCACAACTGGATCAAACGCCTTGGACTAACCTGCTGGAAACAGAGAGCTTAAAGGAATATCGTTTTATCTTAAATGAATGGCGACAAAAAGCCGATTCAAAACTATCCAGTGAAGCAGAAAAGCTGATTTCCGATTTGATGTATGATGGGTACCATGGGTGGAACGATTTATATCGCTCTATCCTGAATAACCTCAAAGTATCTATAGATATGAACGGAACCAAAAAAGAACTTTCTGTTGGCCAAGCCAATAATTTGCGTTTCCATGTAGATCAACAGGTGCGTGAAGAAGCTTTCAAGGCGTTGGAACAGTTGTGGACAGCGCAGGAAGACATCATGGCAAGGATATTAAATCATATAACCGGCTTCCGGATACAGGTAAATCAAAAGCGAGGAACCATAAACTGCTTGGAACAACCGCTAAAAGACAACCGAATGAAAGAAGAAACATTACAGACGATGTGGCAAGTCGTTACCAGACACAAGCAATCGTTTGCTGATTACTTAGACCACAAGGCGAAATTGTCTGGGAATAACGAAATGCCCTCTTATGACTTTTGGGCGCCGTTTAAGGCAAGTAAAACATCAATCCCTTATCCCGAAGCTGCTGATTTTATTCTGCAGCAGTTTCAGCAATCTGGACCTGAATTGGAGAACTTTGCCCGTACGGCATTCGAAGAGGGATGGGTCGAAGCCGAAAGCAGACCTAGGAAATCGGCTATTGCTATTTGTGCCGGTTTTCCTCTTACGGGTGAATCCAGAGTCTTTTTAACCTATGAAGGGACCATGACCAATCTTTTGACGCTAACGCATGAACTAGGACACGCCTTTCATAACCATGCCATGAAACCAGTAAATCCACTTAACCGAAAATATGGCATGACCACAGCTGAAACGGCTTCTACTTTCGCTGAAATGATCGTGTTAGATGCAGCAATTAATCAGGCAGAAAATACAGAAGAGAAACTCTTTCTTTTGGACGAGAAAATCAAGCGCAGTGCTATGAACTTTATGAACCTCCATGCTCGATTTCTTTTTGAAGAAAGACTATACGAGGAACGAAAAAACGGGATGGTAGCTGCAGAACGTTTAAATGAAATGATGCGTGATGCCTTGGCCGAAGGGTATGGCGGTTCCATGAGCCATCTGCCTATCCATTCCTGGATTTCAACTCCGCATTTCTATATTACCTCTTCTCCGTTCTACAACTTTCCGTATACATTCGGCTATCTGTTTTCAGTCAGTATTTATGCCAAAGCGAAAGAAGAAGGAAAAGAATTTGAACAGAGTTACCTGTCACTGCTTCGGGATAGCGGAAGTATGACAGTAGAAGAATTGGCCATGAAACACTTAGGAGAAGATATTACGCAAGAGAGCTTTTGGGAAAAAGGAATGGCGCTTTGTGTCAATGATGTAGAAGAATTCATTAGACTTTCTTCGGTTGATCTAGTCAATCAAATCAATTAATAGGTACAGAGAATTTAGAGGAATTTAGCTTGAGTTCTTGCATAAAGGGATTTATAACTAGTTAATAATTAGAAGAGGAGAAGCACTTACATTAGCTTCTCCTCTTCTTAATTTTCCTCTATTCTTTGCATAATCAATTTTTAATACGTCATGTAATCGGCGAAATATTAGTGCAAGAGAACGCTTAAAATCAGTGCAAATTATAAGTAGAAGTAACAGTTTACAAACCAATCATTTCTCTAATTTGTAACTCAACTTTCGATTGATAAGCAAAGCCCCATTAATTTTCTGACATTGCTATTTGTATATGTTAAGACTCTACCTATGAGCTGATTTTGCAGATCCATGCTGTAGAAGCAGTAATCGTTGTCTTCTCTTTTTGAAAGTGAGACATGGCGGCATGGGCATGCTGTAATAAGTCTGCATTGGAACTGCCAGGATCAGATATAAACTGATGCTTATGATGAGGGATAGGTTGATTTCGTATGATAAAACTTGGAAGAATTTTTGAAAACTTTCTAAATGCTAATGGTGGTTAATGCGAAATTGATTTCGCTTGGATCCGAAAGGAAAATAACAAATTCATCTGTTTCGAGTTGATACATTAGTGTTTTCCATCCTTAGTATTCTTTAACCGTAAAAGGTACCAACATTAGTTACTAATATTAGACACTATAAAAAAGCCTTTTATGAAAGTCTTTTGATTAGATTTGTTAAGTATATAATTCGAAAAAGAGACGTAGTAACTAATAAAAGTACCAACATTAGTAATTAATATTAGTTACTAATAGAGGCATTAGTAGTGAATTTGGGAATAAAAGATACCGATACTAAATATATTTCACTTAAAGAGAACAATTACTTTGAAATTCTTAAATAGTAACTAATATAGGTGATTAATATTAGACACTATAAAAAAGCCTTCTATGAAAGGCTTTTGGCTAGAATTTTATATAGATAATTAGTGGAAAAACATAGTAACTAATAAAGGTACCAACATTAGTAACTAACTTTAATAACTAATGTAATTTCCAATAACGAACTTAAGAAGACAAGACAAGACACCACAAGTATAAGTATGAGAAGTTAAAGAAAACAATCCTATAGAAACTTGACTGGTGACTATTTTTCAGGATTCCAAAGAACTCGCTTTTGTTCAAATTTTCAATGCTGTAACGGCAAGCTTGAATTACAGACTTAATACTCTTAGTTTCCTTTAGTTGGGCTGGCAGCAACCCTGTACGAGTACGACATTCAATATGTAACGACAAAATTAATCCGCCCAAAAGATATTTCGATGTCACTTACTGTTAGTTTATATTTTAAAGTAAATATTTTGCCCAGTAGAATATACAACTAATGGCAGCTAGAGTAATTATTGATCGAGTTAAAAAACCACAGACTTTACTTTCGATATAAGTACTGCATTTACGGTCAGATAGCATTAATCAAGAATTCAAAAATATCAAAAGTTCTTATTAATTTTTCGTAAGGGATTCCATAGAATTAAACCTCTACTGTTTGTTACACTCCATGGTACTTATATTAGAAGAATAACTCACTGAAATAACCCCCAACCCCTAACTTCTTCAAATATTAAATTATCTAATGGAAGGTTCATAAATGTCATTTTGAAATATAAATACATTTCAAGAAAAGTGCTACTAACACTGAAAAACCTAAAATAATTTTTTTTGGAAAAGCAGTAAATTGTTCCGAAGTAATATAGTTTAAAAGCTCCTGAGTAATAGACTTAACAATGAAATAAAACCTATTACTTGCTGAATCTGTATTACTCAGGGTCTAAATAACCGAAGTAGTTGGTTACTTAGGACGCGAACAATATAACAAAAAAACAAGAGGAACATGCAGCAAGAAATTTTTAACACCTAAATTAAGAATGGGAGTTGAAAATGGAGAAAAAAACAACCTTAAAAGTGGAGATGTTTATGAAAAAAGTTGCCCAAAACTTGATAAGAATTATTAAGAGGCCAAAGGAATTTAAATGAATCCAATCTGAAATTATTAAGGAATTCGGAATTATCGAATCATATAAGAAACAAAAAAAGAACTTTTCAAGCAGTAAAGCAAGTCATATGAAAATACCTGATTCCTAGACCTAAAAGGATGGTTGAGGATATTAATAAAAATTTTTCATACATATCCATTAGTTCATTTGCAGTTACCTTAATTAAATTATTTAGAGTAAGGAAACAAAAGAATATAGAGACCTTTTTTTTGCTCAGTAGTTAGAGAAGCAATAGTCGAATGCAATAAAGAATCCAAGTCTTCATTAATTTCATTCGAACTTTCTTTTGAGAATTCAACTGAAGGTTCTAAAATTTCTTGTTTTCCTTCCAATTTTAAAAAGAATTCACTTAAGGAGATTCCTAATCCGTTACAAATATTGGTTAGAACAGATATAGATAACTCCCGGGTACCATTTTCTATTCTGGAAAGAGAAGACTGGGCCATGTTAATTTCCTTAGCAAACTCAATCAACTTAAAGTTTTTTTCTTTTCTATACTCTTTAATTAGCTGACCAGCAATAAGGTTTTTCATTGAACTTTCCTTTCTAATGTAAAAAAATTAGTATTTAACTTTAAGTATTTTTATTAGAAATAACTCCATTGATTTTAACGTATTATTTGTTGGTTTTACAAATATCCTAAATTAATATAAAATAAATTTATTCTCTATTCGTCAATTATGATGAAAAGAGAATTATAAGGAGGGGAAAAGATGGTTAGAGAATTTCAGAAAGTAATGAATGAGCTGGTGGAGAGAAGGATAGAAGAAGTCATCAATAGTAAAGAATTTGTTTCATATAATGAGATTCTCGATCATGACTTAGATGAGAAACTTAAACAGCTAAAACAATTCGACAGTGATGAAGCTAAGATGAATGCTTTAAGTGATTTAAAAGATAACATTTTCGAACAAGTATTTTCACAAACCAATATTGCATATAAAACTGGATTTAATGATGCTTTTATACTTGCAGTAGATATGTTTGTAATGCCAAAAAAAATATAGATTGGTCAGGGGGGAATCCAGTGGAAATTTATGATGGTAGATTATTTATAGATGTGTCAACGCTTGTAGAGCATTCAGAGGAAGAAGAAATGAAAAACAAAGCTCATGAAAACTTTACTTCTGAACTATTTAATGAATTAAGGATCCTGTTAGGGAATAAAGGGTATATGACCGGTGTTATAGGAGTAAATCTAGAGCATGTAGACTCACCAAAGGAACATGATATAAAACTTATTGAATCTCAGGTAACCGAGGCTAAACGTCAAATCAACAGTGTTTATAATAAGGCTAATGATTTTGAATGTGAGATAGAGTAAATACAGCAAGTAAATATAAAATCTGCCATTCAAGATTAGAAAACAGAAAGTTGTTTCTAAAAATGAATGGCTTTTTCTTATAGACGTATATTGAACTTAATTATTATAGTTTTGAGAGAATGCTTCTATCTTAATTATTTGAACAGTTTCATGTGGTTTATCGTTGACATAATTTTCTTTTGCTAACTCATCCAAGTAAATCTCACGTACAAGTATGGCTAATTCCATGATTTTTTCATACTTACTATTTAGGAATATATCGCTAAATGTATTGATAGCAGGATTGATACTAAGACTGACTATAAGTACTAAAACAGCTAATGCTATAACATCAGGCAAAGTATTAGGGGAACTCTGAACCGTTAAAGATAAAAGTAGAATGAATACTGGCAGAATCATATTAATTTGAGGGGTAAAATTAAAAGTTTTCTTGCTTTCATCAGCTTTTAGTTGCAACTGATTGGAAAGCTCTATAAAAGCTATGTTTTTCTTAAAGTTAAATTCAGTTTGTAAAAATTTTAGAATTAATTCTTTTGCTTTTGGCGTACCAGCTACAGCTGCTTTTTCTAAAATAATATCTGTTTTTCTCGAAATGATTTTCAAGATGATGAAAAGTAAAAGAAAAATAATACTTAGACTCCATTCTCCAGTAGTGATTAAAAATCCTCCAACAATTCCCATAGCAATTATTGTAGTTAGAAAAAGAATGATCCATTGCCAACCAATAACTTCATAACCTCTCTTTCTTTTAATACTGTAGTAATGATCAAACAGTGCATTTACTATCATTAATATCCTCCATATCGATATATTTTAAACAGGCAAATAAAATTCTTATAATTATTTAAACATGTCTGTTCACTTTTCCTTTGAGAGATTCAACCATGGTTCTAATCTGCTCGATGACAGCTTCGGGGCAATCAAGGTGAAGGCCATGTCCCGCTTCCTCGAGAATGATATGGCGACTGTGAGAACTTAGCTGCGCTAAATTCTTTTGAAACTCCATCCAATAAGCCCAGGATTCGACTGTATGATGAGGTTGCTTTCCACCTGTAATGACTGTAAGAGAGACATTTCCAAGCGACTTATGTTTTCGAACCTGCTCTAGGCTTTCTTCAAATTCAGCCAGAGTACCTTCTACTATAAATTGACCAAAATACTCTGCTCGGATTTGAGGAGAAAAGAGCGGAGCTATGAGTCTGTTCTGGTCCTCGTGGCAGGAGTCCAAAAGGATAAGGCCTGCGATTTCATCCGGGTATGTACTCGCGTATAAACGGACATTAACGCCTCCGAAAGAATGTCCGACTAAGACATACGGCGGCTTCACTTCGGCTTTTTGCAATAAGGCGCGTAGGTTCTCGACATTTTGCTGGCTATGGCGAGGGCGTCCGTCATAGCTGCTTCTCCCAAGTCCTGACCGGTCATAGATGATCATTCTAGAAAAGGCGGAAACTTCATTTTTAACGGAATTCCATTTTTCCGTGGTCCATCCATAACCAGAATCGAAAACAACAGTAGGATTTCCGCTGCTTTTACCTACGTCCTCATAGTAAAGTTGAACTCCTCCTATATCGATGCTTTGTTCTTCGATTTGCTTGTTCATCTACTTCCCCCGATTCTGTAATTAATGCTTTATTTATTGTAATGAATGACTTTCTCCAGCTCTTAATTTCATTAACTGGTAAGTATTTTAATTATACTATAATATTCTGGAAATTAATTGGATTTAAATATCGTAATTAGATATAGTAAGGAATAGGCAGTATTTCCTTTATCGGATATCGAAGATTAAAGAAGGGTGTTTTGCATAATGATTTTTAAATTTAATGTGGTGAATGAATGCTGACACTATACATAACAAGGCATGGAGAAACAGAATGGAATACACAAAAGAAGATGCAGGGATGGCAAGATTCGCCTTTGACAGAGAACGGGATTGAAAACGCTCTTTGTTTAAGAGATAGAATGAACCCCATTCCGCTAGATATTATATATGCCAGCCCCAGTGGAAGAACGCGGAAAACGGCTAATTTGATTCGTGGAAATCGGTCGATTCCCATTTTACTTAATGATAACTTGAAGGAAATCAATATGGGGACATGGGAAGGAAAGACGTTATTAGCTATACAAGAAGAGGAACCGGCAGCCTTTTATGCTTTTTGGAATGCGCCAAACGATTATGTGTCAAATGGAGGAGAATCTTTTTATGAAACAGTTGAAAGAGTAAGGGAAGTTTTAAAACAGATTGAACACAAATATCCATCAGGAAATGTGTTGATTGTAACGCATTCGGTTGTAATTAAATGCCTTTTTACCATTTTCAATAATAATGGAATTGAAAATTTGTGGGATCCTCCGTTTATCGAAGATACAAGTCTAACCATCGTCGAAAAAAGCGATGAAGGTTATCAATTGATATTAGAAGGTTGCACTGTACATAAAAACTTAGCAATGAAGGAATAAGGCATAATTCGAAGGACTGGAGTTGACAAGATGTTTATTGTAAATGTTGAAGCTGCAATTTATAAAGACGAAAAGTGGTTGATTGTACGGAGAAGTGAAAAAGAACATGCGGCTGGAGCATTGGCTCTAGTAGGCGGAAAAGTTGATGATGAAGGAAATTCATCTGATATCCTGGAGCGGACATTGATCAGAGAAGTTGAGGAAGAAGTTGGCGTTACAGTATCAAACCTTATGTATGTAAACAGTTCTTCATTTGTTACTGAGTCTGGTGTTTCAGTAGTAGACATCGTATTTCTTTGCTCTTATCAAGGGGGAAAACCATTTGTGAAAGACCCTGATGAAGTTGCAAGTGTGAGTTGGATGAGTACTCAGGAAATTTTAACCCATGCTGAGATTCCAAGCTATTTAAAGGAGAATATTCAACTTGCTGATAACCTGGTCAAAAGAAATGCAGATTCTTTATTGATCTGATAGACCGAGAGATGTTTAAACTTATCAAGAAAGAAATTTTTTCGGGAGCAAAAACCCTTTCTTCAGAAAACCAATGGCAGCCAATTTGAATTTTGTAAAAATGAAATTAGCTCTATTCCTTTAAGAATCAAAGTCACTAACTATGTTTATGGCAGGGGCGAAATGATGAAACAATTTGTTCGTATAAACAATAAAAAGCTCGAAATTTTACAAAAAGGAAGTAGCGGAACTCCAATTCTGATCTTAACGGGAATGGCTTGTTCGTTCGAGGAGTGGTATGAGGTAACCGAAGTTTTAAGTAAGACGAATCGAATCATCATGTTCCATCGCCCAGGACTTGGAGAAAGCGAAATCGGAAATGAAAATCGCACAACGTTCCAAACTGTTCAGGAGATCACGTGCTTATTGAGCGTATTGAAAATAACCGAACCGATCCTATTGATTGGCCATTCTTATGGTGGCTTATGCGCACAGCATTTTGCGAAGCTGCATTCACATAAAGTAAGGGCATTAATCTTGGTTGATTCGACTTCAGAAGACTTAGAGAAGCTGGATGCGCTGGAGCTGCCTATACTTAACGAGGACTCATCGGATGAAGAATGGATAGAAACATGCAAAACTTACGCTGGATTGCGTGAGACAGAGCTTAAGAAAATCATAAAGCCAATATTGACAGAACAGCAAAAGAAACTCCCTTATTTTATTCAGCAAAATTTAATTGAATTTCAGCAAAAACCTAATCTATACAAGGCGATGAAGTCAGAGGTGGAGCATTGGAAGATTGATGCCAAGATAATAAAGGTTCTTGGTAGAGTAGATGGTCTTCCGCTTCTGGTCATTGGAAGGGATAAAAAACATATGATCCGACAGGGAATTAGAGAAGGTTTGCCAGAAAGTGAATTAACACTGTTGGAAGAAACCTGGGAGCAGCTAATAATAGATCAGGCAAAGCTATCCAGAGACAGCAAGCTAATTTTTGCGGAGAATACGAGTCATTCTGTGTATCTTGACCGACCAGATTTAGTTGTCAAATCAGTCACTGAAATATTGCAGCATGAACTTGCCTAACGAACGGGTATCAATCGGAGGGATACAATGAAAGGACTAAAATCACCACTTGTCATAGCGATAGCCGGTGTCTCTGGTGGAGGTAAAACAACAATCGTTGCGCGTCTAACGGAACAGCTCCAAAAATCAAAAGCATTGTTTTTCGATGACTATGAATTAGAAGGGCCAGAGAATGTCTTAGAGTGGGTAGGTCGTGGTTCGAATTATGATGAATGGAACTTAAAACCATTCATTAAAGACCTAGAGGAGTTATTGACAGAACCTCTCGACTACATCCTGTTAGACTTTCCATTTGCCTATCAGCATTCCCAAACACGAGAGTTTATCGATTTCACTGTGTTCATTGACACTCCTTTAGATATCGCACTAGCGCGGCGGACGGTCAGAGATTTTAAGTATAGTTCTGTCGAAGAGATTATGGTACAGATGGAACATTATGCAATTCAAGGAAGACTTGCGTATCTGAAAATGCTTGAAACCATTAAACCCAATTCAGACTTGGTGATAGACGGTACTTTATCGATAGCAGAAATCACTAACTTGATAATTGAAAATTGTGAAAGAGTAAACTCTGGTGGGAGGACTGTATGAAAATCTATCAATTCAAAAAAGAGACAGGTAAGAAAATAACAAAATTCGACTCTAATTTTGTGATGTCACGCATCGCTCAGACTGAGAAAGCCGCTCATATAGGATGCATCCATTTAGATATGAATGGGCTAGTTGGTTATCATCAAGCGGTTATTCCTCAGCTGCTTTTGATTGTAAACGGAGAAGGTTGGGTTAGAGGTGAAACAGAAGAATACATCAAAGTTCACAGTGGTGAAGCAGTATTTTGGGATAAAGATGAGTGGCACGAAACCAAAACTGATACTGGGTTAACTGCAATTGTGATAGAAAGTGAAGAGCTAAACACGGCGGTATTGATGCCTTTATAAAGATTATTGTGTTAACGAAGTACTCTACATATTTGAAAGAGGGAACTCCTGTAATTAAGGAGTTTCTTTATATTAAAACCAACATAATCTCATCTCAGATTTATATAATTAAGGAGTTTAAAGCATGTATGATATTAACTTGTTTAAAAGGTTAAGTATCCATTCCAGACTCGGTGAAATAGAAGGGATTCCAGTACCGATATCGGGTGGTCTTTTGCATAAAATGTATTCGCTTGAAACAACCAAAGGGAAGTATGCGATAAATATATTAAATCCTCAAATTATGAAACGGCCTGAAGCAATGACAAATTATATCAATTCAGAAAGAATAGCCAACTTTGTATCGCAGAATTTACCGGTCGTTCCCGCAAAAGAAATTCAAGGTAGTTTTATTCAAAAAATCGATGCTCAATTTTACTTAGTTTACGATTGGGTAGAGGGCGAAACTTTAAATTTTAACACAATTACTGTCAGGCATAATGAGGAGATTGGGTCGCTACTTGCTGAAATCCATGGGACTGATTTTTCGGAACTTCGCATAAAAGAAGAAACGGACAACAACGACCAATCTATAGAGTGGCAATATTTTATTGAAAAAGGACAACAAGCTGGTGCTGCCTGGGTTGATTCATTAGCTGAAATAGTTGATGAACTATCTGAGTGGGGATCATTAGCAAACAGAGCGAAGCGAATGCTTTCGACAAATCGAGTCATTAGTCACAGGGACTTAGATCCGAAAAATGTTTTATGGAACGACCAGAATCCTATACTGATTGACTGGGAATCCTCTGGTTATATAAATCCAATGCATGATTTGATTGAAACGGCACTTTACTGGTCTGAAGTTGAAGCGGGAAACGTAGATAAGGAACGATTTTTTTCTTTTATCAATGGTTATAAAACGAGATACGGAGAAATTCAGGCAGACTGGACAACGGTATTAGCAATAGGTTTTTCAGGAAAATTGGAGTGGCTGGAATACAACTTAAAGCGTTCTTTGTGGATGGAATGCACGGATGAAGAAGAACAAAAGATGGGTACGGCACAAGTAATTGGAACAATAAAGGAAATTAAAGATTATGCCGAGAAAACTTCAGTAATTGCAGACTGGCTTAATGATAAAGATTAATCATTAATTCTTTAAATGGACAGTAAAGAAAGAGAGGGAGTTTTACTTGTTTGAAACAGAACGGTGTTTGATTGTTCCATTTCAACAATCGGATACTCAAGATGTGAAAAATCTTTACCTCGATTCAGAAGTAAGGAAGTATCTTGGTGGTATTCGTCCTTATGATTCAATAAAAGTACAATTAGACGTTATGCTTAACCCAAGTAAGGACTCCTATTATTGGGTCGTGAGAGAAAAATACACAGCTGATTTTATTGGCTTGGTTTCTCTGGATCCTCATCATGAAGGCATGTTTAAAGAAATTTCCTATCAATTTTTACCGAGCCAGTGGGGACAAGGGTATGCGACTGAAGCAGTTTCAGTAATAATTCATTTTGCTTTGAACGAATTAAATCTTTCAACAGTAGTGGCTGAAACTCAAATCGCGAATAAGCCTTCCTGTAAGCTCTTGAAGAAATTAGGCATGAAATTAGAGCGGACAGTTTTCAGATTTGGAACCGAGCAAGCAATTTATTCTATTAGATCCTCAAAATGATAACCATGAGTAGATGCTTGTTTTCTTTTAGTTTATGCCTTTTAAAAACGGAAAACATTAGATTCGAAAAGGGGTATGGAATGGATATTTCTAAAGTTATGAAGGAGTTAGAGGATAAGAAACTTATTCTAGGCGATAATCAAAAGTGCAAACCACTGACAGGTGGAACGGTAAGTGAGATATATCTTTTAAGTATTGAGAACGGATCGGATTTTGTAATTAAATCTAACAAGCCGGATATTGTGAAGTCTGAGGCAGAATTTCTTGATTTGTATCGAGACATCCCGCTTTTGCCTGAATTAATCTATACGGATCCTACAAATAAATACATTATATATACTTATATCCCAGGAGCAACAGTCAATGTATCGACTCCCAACAAAAAAGAGATTCTCCAAGCAATGGTTGTTGACTTACTAAACAATTATAAGACCGTTTCTTCTACTGAGGGATGGGGTTGGAGAGATAGTCCAATAAATTCTTGGGGAAATTTTCTTCTAACTGAGGTAAGGAGATCCAGTGAAGTTTTAACTGATCATCTACTAAAAGTAGATGTGGAATTGGTTATGGCCCTCACCATGAGAGCGGGAAGGTATGAGTCACTTGGAGACCCTTTTTTGATTCATGGGGATTGCGGCATTCATAATTTTATCATGGAAGATGGCCGATTGAGCGGCGTAATTGACCCAGCTCCGGTATATGGTCCTCCTCTTTACGATTTAATTTATGCGTTCTGTTCCTCTCCTGCAGATTTAACGAAAGAAACGTTAGATTCAGCAGCAAGCTTATTAGTGGTTCAGCCAATTGATAAGAAGTGGCTCTATGAAGAAGTGGCGATTGTCCTATACCTCCGATTGGCAACCTGCTTAAAACATCACCCAGCTGATTTTGCTTCATATTTAGCCGCATGGAACTATTGGAAAAACATCATCAATCCGCATTTTAGAAATCAGTTTTATTGATTAACATCAGCTAAATGAAATTTGTCATTAGATGGCGCGAGAAGTAATCCGAGATATTGTGCAGTATATCCATTTAAGTGGGCTTTTCCGACTTCAATCCAAAGAAAATTATATAAATAGTGATGAATAGGTGATTAAAATGAACGAACAGATGGAATTGGATAGTCTATTTAACAAGGTTGATGTGAATTTTGAAAAGATTAATGACAAAGAATTAACCCAATTGACAGAGCTAATCAATAATAAATTCAGTGGCTACGATTTAATATTATCCAATATGTCTAAGCATGAATTAATTAGAAATACAGATTACATCACAAGGGCTACATTTGAACTGACCAAAAGGAAAGGGCTATATGATACTTCTTCTAAACATTACGTCCTAAAGAAGCTTGGAGAAGGCAGACGCGGACTGGACTCACAGTCGAGAAAGAAGATTTTCCAAGAGAAACAGTTGACCATCGGGGATGAGATCACCTGCAGGGGCATCTATGTGAAGTTTAAGTTTTATGCTTTTGATAAGCCAATGTTGCTGATGAAGCATAGTTATGGTGGAAATAGCATTTCGAATATAGTAGAAGTGATATTAAAAGAAATTGAAGAGGTCTATCTCCTTAAACTTGGTTATAGTTTGGAAAAAGATAATGTAGCCATCCACTATAAGGACATACATATTGAGGGACTAGATTCCCATTATGAGCAAGTGACTTTTGACAAAGGTCTGAAAAATCCTAATTGGGAAACGATTGATGCGGATTGGTTTGAGGAAGAATGGGATTCGGTCATAACGGAACAAATCGAAGATGACGAACCTGTTTTTTGAAAAAAGGCCAAGAGTACACAGCCTATCGAAAAGTGAAGGAGATTTTCAATAGGGCGAAGAGAAAAGTTCAGATAATTGACCTTTATTTTGACAGCGTTTTTTTTTTCGTTGGTGGAAGACCTAAATTCGAAAGTTCAAATCCAAGGAATTGTTGGGGAACTGAAGGGTGATTTTGATACTTTTTATCAAAAAATGAAGAAAGAAAGAGGTAACATCGAAATCAAAAAATCAAACGGGCATCATGACCGATACATCATAATAGATCGGAAAAACGTATATATGACCGGGTCTTCGCTCAACAGGTTAGGAAATAAGCCAAGCCTGATTATCCCTATTGAGAATAAGCGTATTAAAGAAAGCATCCTAAACTATTTTGATGAAACGTGGCAAGGTAACTCTGGAGAGAATTGACTCAATCGCTGAAAGGAAGTAGAAAAACATGTTGCTAAAGACAAAATTAAATTCACAGTTTGATTCGGTAGTGACCCATGTCCGGGATACATCGAAATTGGTGGATTGTTCAGGGGCCGCGGTAGTCATCATCCAAAACGATGCCATTATTGTGGAAGAGTATTGGGGGAAACAGACCAAGGCAGATGGTGCGAGTCCGGTCCAAGAAGATACTCAGTTTCATGTTGCCTCCGTCCGAAAAAGTTATATCGGCTTCGCGATGGCGTATGCTGTAGAGAAAGGCGATATAAATTCAGTTGATGACCTGGTGTCCAGTTACCTTCCGGAATTGGATGTCAATGTATTAGCCCATACCACATTGCGCCATTTATTAACGCATACACATGGACTTACGAACAAAGAAGGGGAACTCGAAAGAGAATTTCCACCGGGACAGAGTTGGGCCTATCGTGGAATAGGGATTGATATGCTGACACAGATTGTGAAGAAAACGACTGGCAAAACGGTGGCTGCAATTCTAGAAGAACAGGTATTCATCCCCTTGAAGTTTAAGGAGACAGGCTGGTATGGCGAATCAAATGAGAAACTTGTGGAAGTCATCAGAAAACCACTGGATCGAAGTTGGTACACAAGTGAAAGTACCGATGGGGATAAGATGAATATGTACGTATCGGCTAGAGAATTGGCCCAGTGGGGATTGTTTCACCTCAAACAAGGAAAGATGGAAGGAAAACAAGTGGTTTCAAGTGATGTTTTAAGTTTAGCGACAAGCTTGCAAAGCCCCGATACCATTAATCCGGATCTGCCGCAAAACGGATTTTTATGGTTTGTGAAGGATTTGCCAGCGAGGAAGTCCGAGATTGGGGAACAAGTTCCGCGAGGTTCATATCAAATTCTCGGCTATACAGGTGTCACATTGCTCGTAATCCCTCAACATAATATCGTTGCAGTCCGTGCCTTCAATAGTTTTGGTTCTCCGGAAGGGTTCGATTATTTATCGGATGTCCGAGCATTTGGAGATTATATTATGCAATGCTTATAGTTCGTTCGTGTTTATTTCAGATTTGTAGTTTACACATTATGGCTTATCGAAATCGAAAGGGAAGACAAGATGCTCAACTATAAGCATTTGGTTTTCCTTTTTATATAAGTGTATTTAAAAATTATTTGATAGCATGGAACATCCTCTGAAAATTGATTAGGATGTTATTACTTCAACTATATATGCCATAACTCAAAAGATGTTTATAAAACTTTTATCTAAATTAATTTTATCTGAATAACAAATGATTGCTCGATAAGGAGAAGGGGTTAGTATTAGGTTTCTTCTCTTTTCTTGTTTAAGATATTCTCTTTATACGATAAATGATAGTTACGAAATAATATTTGTCCATAGTCGTCATTAGATAGCTAGCTTAGCAAATATGATAATGTACTTTTATTTTCTAATTAATTATATAATTAATAAATAACAAGCGAGAAAGGTGAAGCCATGAATTATGAACCTGAGAGAATTTATAAAGAGAATTTAAAAATGTATACACATCTTATAAAAATTAGAGATAAGTTATGGATTGAAGATTCTAAGAGTAGAGTTTCAGTAATGATCGGCTCAGGTTTTAGTAAAAATGCAACTAAAATAGAACCGTCGTTTGAAGGAATGTCCCTATGGGATGATTTAAAAAGAAAATTAGTAGAAGATTTAATGCATCACGAAAATATTGAAAATAAAGATGTTTTAAAAATAGCACAAATTTATTCGGATGAATATGGAAGATCAAGTCTCGATGAATTACTAAAATCTTCAATTCCTGATAATAACTTTGAGCCGGATACTCTCCATTTTAAATTACTAAATCTGCCCTGGACAGACATTTATACAACTAATTATGATACTTTGCTAGAACGTGCAAAAAGAAGTGTTTATGAAAAAAGTTACCAAGTTATATATGATGTGAATGATATTCCAAGTTCAGTACAACCTAGAATTGTTAAATTGCATGGTAGTTTCCCTGCAAATAGACCGTTTATTTTCACAAAGAGCGATTATGATAATTACCCTGAGAATTTTAGTCCATTTGTAAACATGGTTCAACAATCAATTATGGAAACTACATTCGTATTAATAGGTTTTTCTGGAGATGACCCTAACTTTATAAAATGGACTTCTTGGGTAAAGAGTAATCTGAAAGAACATATGCCTAAAATATATATGATTGGTTATGATCAAGAGTCTCGTCGTGATGACCTGGAGGAAAAAGGAATAACATTAATTGATTTCAAAGAAATATACAAAGGATATTCTCAACCATTTACCACAATGTTTAATGATCTATTTGAATTTTTGTCCTATAAAAATAAAGTAGAAAAAATGAAATGGCCTCATAAAAATAATATTAAAGTCATCGAAGATACTTATGATTATAATCGCAATATGTATCCAGGGTGGGCTGTTTTACCAGACGAAATAAGAAGATATAATTCTGAAGGATTTTGGAGAAATTCTGAGGGTTTTATTACTGAGATAAAAGTGGAAGAAATTAATAAAGATATTTTAAAGAAAATAAACGAGGTAATTTGGTATCTTGATAGACTCTATATTAATTTAAGTTATGACTTTTTTGAAAAGCTTAGAAAAATAGTAGAAGTTTATAACGGTGAAAAATTAGATTTAAAATTAATTCTGTTGAGGTTAATAAAAGAAGCTAGATTAGATTTTGATCAAGAAAGCTTTCAACGGTATTTAGAATTGGTTAAACCTCTGGAATTAAATGATGAGGAAAATCACGCTTTAACTTATGAGAAAATCTTATTTAACTTAGATTTAAATAAAGTTAATATTGTATTAACAACTCTCGAAAACTGGAAGATTGGATCGAAAGAATTAGAATGGGGAATTAAGAAAGCGTGTATTTATACTCGAGTAAATGAGGTTGAGAAAGCTGAGCCTTTGTTTAAGGACTATCTACAGACTATTAGAAGTCTTTTGGCTATAAAGATGGATGATTATCGCTTACTTTCTTTAGAAAGTATAATACTTCATCATTTAAGAGGATCTTATGGAAAAGATAGACTGCGTAATCTTAGTACTAAGTATTGTGATTCGGGCAAAGAATTCAAAAGTCTCTTAAGATCGATTAAAGAATATCGTCCAAAATATGGTACAAAAACAACTCCAGTTTTTGATCCTGGAAGAGAGACCGTTACCACAAATTTTGGAAGTGGTTTTGTAGCAGAATTAGCTGAATCATATGCATTAGTTCAAATTAAAGAAGAGTTTAATTTTCAGGTAGCAGATAAAAACCAATATGAATTGGCATTAAAAAATATAGATTCAATTTATCCCCAATATTCTTTAGCCAAGAGAATACTTAAAGCGAATAAGAAAGAAATAGAAAATTTATTTACACGAGAATATGTTTATAGCATGGATGAAAAAGACAAAAACGTTTTGATTAATATACTTGAAAATACTTTAACTAAAGACCGGTTATCAAACATCGAAAATGCAAATGCAATTGAAATTCTTTCGAGAATATATATGATTATGGATGCTGAAATACAAAATAATATCGATTTTAAAATTCTCTCCTTTATTGAAAGGATAGAATTAGATAAATTATTTGAAATACAAGCTTTAAAGAATGCTGTTAGACGTATTTTTTATGCCAAACATCCAGACAAAGCGAAGGAATTTGTAGAGAAGTTAATTGAATTAGATATAAGAAGTCAGAAATATGACGATAAAAGTGTTTACATTAGCTATTTTTTTGAGCCAGTACTAGAAATATTTAGCCAAGGTGCGAAGGTAGAAGGGATGAAAATTTCTCCTACTCAACCAGAAAGACTTTTAGAGATTATTAAAAATAATAATGATTATTCAATCAAAGAAAGCGCATTTTTAAGATTAGCGTTTTTATCTATGTCTGGAAGTCTTGATGAACATCACCGCGAGAGTTTCAAGCAGGCGATGTACAATATGGAAACTGATAAGAGATCTGGAATTAGTGACTTTTTAATTGTTGATAGCTTTGATAATATTGCAAATGGAAAAAATGAAATACAGCTGGAAGCTCTAGACGACTTTATTGTAAAAGATATACCCATCTTTTATAAAGAAAATTCAATGTCTGATGGAACTAGTGTTTTTGATTATTTTCAGATGACAAAAATGTATTTCAAAAGTATAACAGAGTCAGATGATACTAATAAACCGGACAAGAAATACTATCAGCAGTGGTTTGATAAATTTTATCCATGGTGGGAAAGTCAAAAGCCTGGATTTTTTCAACAAAAAAACAGGATTTTTGGATCTTTAGTGCGTACAGAAGAAATGCTTTTGCAAATAATAGTAGTGTTAAAAAACAATATATGGGGTGCTATACCTCTAGGCTACTTACGAGAAGAAGATAAATATAAAATATCGGCAATATTCAATGATATCTTAAATGGTAAATCTGAAATGGCGCAGCTCCTAATACCTTCCTTGATAAGGATAGGAGTTGGACGAGCTTATAATTTGAAATATATTCTTGAAAACCTTTCAGATAAAAATGAAGAAAAAAGTAAATTCTCGATAACCTCACTTTATGATTACACGATCTTCATAAGTAAAAATGAATTAGATGAAGATTTTAATTTAATTAAAAATGAGCTTTTTCAAATATTAAAATACGGTCATGGTGAAAGTTTAAATGAGGCAATACACGTATTTACTAAAATAGTGGAAATGGATTCTGATTTAGTCGATGATAGTCTTATTTCTTCAATAATCGATTACTTGAACAAATATTTAGTAGCATTGAAAGAAGATGAGACACTTATTAGAACTTATCATGATTTTAAATTGCTAGGAAATTATGCAAGACTAGTAGCTATTCTAATTAAATACAAATCAGATTATGTTGGTAAGCATTTCGACGAGTGGAAAAACTTTATCTTAAACCATAAGTTGCCTGAAGTTAGGTCAGCTATAATGCATTTTGAATAAAAATAGTATGAACTTTGATATTGCCTTGGAATTTAATAGAAGTATTTTAATTTAACTTCTTTCTTCCGTTCTTAACCATGATTTTCCTCCTTAAAAATATCTATATGCAAAATACTTAACTTATTAAAATGGTCAATTTTACTGAAGAAGAAATGTTGATTTTATAAACTTTCATTTACAAGAAAATAAAGTTTTCGTAGTTCGACATTATGTACAAGGAGGAATCATTCTTTGAAATTATCTAGGGGGGTGGAATAGAAGAGGAGGAAAATCCTAAACAGACTTGTATCAGAGGAGTAAAAGAGAAATTGGGTATGATGTAATCATAAAGAAACTACTATCTAAAAAATCACATAAATACTCTTACACTGCTACAATCGTTGATGGTAAACTTTAACTCAATTCTGTAAATGAAGTTACCAGTGATATTATTGAAATTGTATATATTGCAATCGATGATATAGAGAAGTTCAATCACTTTACTACACCTCTATTAAAACTATTAAATGATTAGAAATAGAATTTAGAAAGGTGAATGAAATGGAAAGAGGAATCGAAAAGTTTAAAAGACTTAATGATAAACAGGAAACAAGACGTCTTGTCGAATTAGGGAATAAACAGTTATCCGATATGAAAACAAACTTAGCGGGGGCAAAAGAAGAAGGATACAAAATAGGCATAGAAAGAGCCATTAAAAATATGTTGAAAAATAAACCAGATATGCCAGTGGAAAGTATTGCAGAATTACTGGAAGTTGATATTAGCCAAGTGGAAAGATTAAAAAATGAACGAACGAATTTAAAAGAAAACTAAAGGTATTAAGAGAATTCCAGATAGAAACGTCTCTAGACCTATAGTTTTCCACTATTCTATATACAATTATTTCATTAAAAAATGATTCGAGTTTCTTTTAAAATAATATAGAACAATTAAACTCTTATTATTATAGAAGGAACACTTTCAATTGAAATACTAAAATGCAGTTAATGTGATTAAGTTTAAGCACCTCTTTGAACAGATAGTTCTTATCTCCGTAAGCAATTTTTATAAACCTAGTCAAAACCGTGGTCAGTGTTTTAAAATGGTACCCAAAAACCCTTGAAAACACTGGTATAACTGTACTTTTAACGGGAGCGGGTTCGACTCCCGCCGTCTCCATAGTGAGATAACTGCTAAATGCAGTGGTATCAAGGTTTTAATGAGTTAGGGATATTGTACGGGAGTTGAACTCTTGTATGATATCCCTATTTTCATCCCTACATATTTTAGCGAGTTTATTTCATAGACCTTCTAATTCAAACAATGAATTGGGAGGTTTTTGTGTATTTAAAAGTAGAAAGCACGGAATTTTGCAGTAAGTGGGCACGGTTTAAGATTAATACTTATTTGAAGTCAATACTTTGTCATACTGATAACTGCAAGCAATGGACTAACTCAATAATATAACTGCCGAATCAAATTATATGTGCAGTTTTGTACTAACATGACTACTGAAGAGAACTGGGAATTTACCAAAATTTAAATTATATAGTAACATTTCCAATAAAATTGTATAATCAAAGGGTGACATTAACGAATTTTAAATGAATATGGCTCAATTATTATTAGCAGTATAAACTATTGTAAGGGTTATACTTTGATTGTAAGAAATTTCTCAACCTATAAGGTAATAACTACAATAACTACAAACAACATGTAATAACGAATTATTGGAATTAGTTTTTGGATAATCTTAATTAAACAGGTATCTTGCGGAAGTTAATGTTAAATGGGTAAGGGTTTTTAAAGTGTTGCACTTTTATACACATAAACCATTCAAAATGGAAGTACAGCTTTATAATTCTAAAATGTAGTAGAAATAAATTGTATGTTAGGATTATATAATTTTTAATTAAATTTTCAGTAGTGGAAATAAGGAGGATAAAAATGTTTAATGTATCAGCTACTAGATTAACTTTATATGCATTTATTACAGCTATAGAAACAGATATAAGAGAATTTATTAGAGAAAACACAAGTGGTCAAAATAAAGATATTTTATTTGATCAAAATCTTATAGAAAAATTGAAGAGTAGAGCTAAAAGACATGATAATTTTGAAGAGAATTTAAATAATTTAATAGAATATCTTGATTTTGGAGATTGTATAAGTATTTTAAATAAATTTAAACCAATTTTTCCAAAATCATTCATTAAAATACTTGAAAAATATTCAGCTGAATTAGAGAAGATAGTACCTATAAGAAATCGTGTGATGCATTCCAGACCTTTAGAATATAGTGATTTTCCAATAGTATCTGATTTTATGGATCAACTTAAAAATGATTTAATTAATTGGGTTAGCACTATTGATATTAAAAATAAGATTGCCAAAGATCCATCTACAATTTTTGGAATTAAAATTCCAGAATTCATTGATGTAACTGATGACAAAATTTTAAACAATTTGCCTGCTGCTGAATTTGATGATACAGGGTTTATTGGCAGGGAAAATGATTTGAATATGATTAAGAAGAAAATATTGGGTAATTACCCTGTTATTTCGATTATTGGTGATGGTGGAATTGGTAAAACTGCTTTAACATTGAAATGTTTATATGATATTATAGACGATGCAAATCAACCTTTTGATGCTATCATTTGGATTTCTTTAAAAACAAAAACCTTAAATAACGGTGAGTTTGTTAATATAAAAAATACAATTTCTAGCACTTTGGAATTGTATCAAGAAATTAAAAATGTATTAATTGGAAAGAGTATTACTATCAATGATAGTGATAAAATTGTAGAAGAAATTCTTGAATATATGAAAGAATTTAGAACATTATTAGTTTTAGATAATTTGGAAAGTATTAATTCAGAATTGTTACGGGAATTTTTATTTAATATACCATCTGGATCAAAAATATTAACTACTTCACGGATAGGTATTGGGGAATTTGAAGCTAGACATGTATTAGAAGGGTTAAATAAAAAAGAAAGAATCTTCTATATGAGAAGGTTAGCCCAAAATCATAAATTATATGACATTTTAAAGATGCAAGATGTACAATTGAATTCAATTTGTGAAAAATTACATTCTAATCCATTAGCAATAAAATGGCTAATTGCTAATTTAATGAAGGGAGCTCCAATTGAATCTATTCTTACAAATACAGAAAATTTAACATTTTACTGTATGTCTAATGTTTATGATAAATTATCGAAAAATGCAAAAATAGTGCTTGATACCTTATTAATTTATAATAAGGATTGTAGTGATGCTGAATTAGCTTATCTTTTAGAACTTGATTCTATTTTACATAGAAAAGCATTGAATGAATTAATGGCAACTAATATGATTCGAATGAGAACCATTGTCACTAATAATGAAAGGAAAAGCTTATTCTCAATTACAGATTTTGCTAAAGAGTATCTTTATCAACACTGTAGACCTTCAAATGATGCATTTAAAATAGTAAAAAAGAGAATTAAGGATTTAAAGCTACTGGGACAAAATTTATCAATTGATGTTGAAATAAATCCATTTAATCCTAAATCCATAACTTATAAAGCAAATACAGATCAAATTATTGCTGCTTATAATCTTAAACAAGCATTAGGTTATTCTGCAAAGCAGGAATATGAAAAGGCATTTTCTTTAATAGATCGTTCTAAAGATATTGATCCTAATTATTTTGAAGTTTATAAAATTTCAGCTTTTATCCATGCAAGTCATGGAGATTATTTTAAAGCAGATAATGAATATCAAACAGCTATTCAGTGTAATCCTGATCATGCATCTTTGTTATTTTTATATGCCGGTTTCAAAATGAGATATCTTGAGGATTTTGAGGAAGCACTTGAGTTAACTGTTCAAGCCGAAGAAATTGATACAGAGAACATAGATATTAAGATACAGAAAGCTCGTCTATATATGTTTTTAGGTAAATTTAAAGATTCTGAAGAAATTTTTAATAATCTTAGAGTATTATTAAGAGATATGCAAGGTAAAGAAAAAGTGATAACACTTGATTTATCAGCTGAGAATTTAAGGCGATGGTCAGAAATATTAATTAATGAAAATAGAGAAAATGAAGCTACTGATATTTTAAAAAAGGCTGTAGAAATCTTGGAAGATTATCCTGCTCATGATAGAAAAATGCTGAAAACATTAACGAAAATAATTAAAACTCTTAGTTATATGTGTGAAAACGATAATAATGCTACAAATTTATTGAAAAATATTCTTCAGAAATTCAGTAATGAACTAAGAAATAGTAATAACCATAAAGATGTAAAACAAGCAATCGAGGCCATTTATCCACAATTATCAATTTATAATAGAAAACAGTTCGAACCATTTTTACAAGAAAGTGTAAGAGATTTAGCTAAAAAAGTATTAAATGAAAATCAAGGATATATCGTGAGCAAAGCAAAATCATTTGCATTTATTTCAAACAATAAGTTTGAAAATGGTTTATTTGCTTTTTGGAAAGAATTTGTAGGTGAATTTGTCGACTTAAATATTGGTGATAAAGTGGAGTTTAAAGTAGGAGAAAGTGAGAAAGGGATATGTGCAATACAAGTAGAAAAAATTGAAAAATTTACTACCTAATTAAAAAAGATTTTCTATTAATAAAAACAACTTGTTCTTCCTATTTTTAGGAAAGGTTAGAGAACTATATGGTGTATTCTTAGGAGTTGTTTTTAATAATAGCTATAGTATCTTAAAAATATTAGTATTGCTGTGTTTCTTAAAGACTACTGTTCGACTCCCGCCGTCTCCATAATGAGATATCATAGAGTGTCATTGAACGTCAAAATCCTTGATATACCAAGGGTTTTGGCGTTTTTTGATGTCATGAAGTTTCATAGAATATCAAATAAACCTAGTCAAAAACCTAGTCAATATAGTCAAAGTATAGTCACGAATCGACTTATATCATAAAGTATTATTCAAATTTCTCTATGATTCCGGCCTTCGCTTTTTCGGTAACATGAGTGTAGATATCCATTGTCTTTCGATATAGCCAGTGCCAAATAAAACGCCGGCTACGATGAACAAAAATCCGATCAACTGATCAGCGGTAATGGTTTCATTCAGAAAGAGAGCCGCGAATAGGAGGCCGAAAAAAGGCACGAAGTTATTGAACAAGGCGGTTTGTCCTGCACCGATCTGCTGAATTGCAGCATTGAAAACCATATAGCCTGCCCCTGTAGCCACGATTCCTGACAGGAAAAACAGCACGTAGATAAATAACGGGGCAGAAGCCATTTTGCTGCCCCCGGTTGGCTCAGCTAGAAGGCTGACAATCAATAACCCAATCGATCCGGCCAGGTACATAATCGTTGTGACCTGTTTTGAATCCAGTGTCGCGGTCGCTTTTTTCACGAAGATGAAACTGATGGATTGAGCCAACATAGCACCGAATAAAATCCATTCTCCCAGGGAAAATTGCATGCTGCTGAAAGATCCGCCCTGGATAAAAAAGACGCCAGTTAACGCGAGGATGAAACCCATACTCCGTAATTTTGTTAAATGTTCCCCTAAAAAGAACATGCCTAGTATAGCCGTTGTAAGCGGCACTAAGGCGAGAATCAAAGATGCGCTCGAAGCATCAATCATGGTTAGCCCCGTTGCCATAAACGAGTGGTGCAGGATAACGCCAAACAGCATTCCGAGCAACGTATAGACCCATTCCCGTTTCGATAAACGACGAAGTGATTTTCCAATGATGATAACAAGTAAAGCCGTAATTCCAGCTAACATAATCCGGAATGCCGTCATGGTCTGAACCGGCAATTCCTCGACCAACACTTTGATCAATACAATATTAAGTCCCCAAATCGCCGTGACAGAAAACACCAACCCGTAGGTCAGTAATAATCGTTTTTGATGCATACACACACCTCCTTTGAATCTCCCGACGCAAAATCAGGAGTGGTCCATTCAGTCAGTCAAAGTTCTGTAAGTTTTACAACATTTTTTTATTTTTGAATTCTATAATTCCATAATCGTCGGAATGTGGTCCGCATAAGGAAGGAAGCTATCAGTAATATCTTTGGTTCTGAGCTTCAGATAGCCGGTTGTCGTCCCGTCGCTGCAGCCATACCACTCCTTCGCCACTACTTCCCGGTCAATGACAACCTGCACTTGTTTGTCCATATCCATCAATACGCTGAATACAGTGGCAGCCCCGATTTTGACGCCCAACATACTTTCCATCAGTTCAGCAGGGGCGAAGGACACGCGTGAGATGCCGAGCGCATTGCTGAAGTTCTTGGAGTTGAAAGGCTTCCCGGCATTTGTGATAAATAGATAAAATGCCGTCTTTTTGCTGTTGCAAAGGAAGAGAGTCTTCACCATTTCCATTTCCAGTTTCCGATTGATTTCTACACAGTCTTCCATCGAAATCGCTTCGTCTGTCTCCACTCGTTCATATGCAATCTGTAATTCGTCCAATGATTTATAAGCCTTTTCTTGCAGCGGGGATTTATATTTAGCTGGTGCCGTGGTCACTACATCGCTCACAAAAAACAATGTTTCTTCCCCTTCTTTCTTCAATTTGATTTTTTCCTAGTAATAACATAACATGTGTTCATGCATAACAATAACGAATATTTAGCATGCTATCCATGACAAAAATGGATGAAAGGAGGACGGCCATGAATATCCAAAAATACCTGGTATTTATGAAAGTAGTTGAGTTGGGGAGTTTTACAAAAGCTGCTGAAGCTTTGGACTATACGCAGTCGGGCATCAGCCGAATGATTCAAGATTTAGAAACGGAATGGAGGGTCTCACTTTTTGAAAGAAGCCGTACCGGTATCAGTTTGACTTCAGATGGAATGAAGCTGCTTCCACAGGTAAAGCGGATTTGTAACGAACACGAAATGTTGTTGGCGCAAATAGATGATCTACATCATATGCAGACCGGAATGATTCGTGTTGGGACTTTCTCCAGCGTAGCAAGCCATTGGTTGCCGAACATGATTCGGGCTTTCAAGAAGGACTTCCCAAAAATCGAATTTGAATTTTTACTTGGGGACTATACGGAAATCGAAAGCTGGATTCTAACTGGACGTGTTGATTTCGGATTTGTCCGGCTGCCGGTAAAAACAGAACTTGAAACTATTTTTTTGGAGAAGGACCGGTTGTTGGCCGTGATTCCGGAAGATCATCCGCTTGCTTCTGCTGAAAAGTTTCCGTTGCAGGATCTGCAAAATAGTCCATTTATGTTACTGGAAAAAGGAGCCAAGGCAGAAGTGGCTGAAATTTTTGAGAAGCACCGAATCGTACCCCAGATTAATTTTACAACGTGGGATGACTACGCCATCCTGTCCATGGTGGAAAATGGGCTTGGGATCAGCATTTTGCCGGAATTGATTTTGCGGCGTATCCCGCACAAAATCAAAGCAATTGAGCTTGAAGTTCCTGCTTATCGAAATATCGGCATTGCCATGAGAGAACAAAAGTCCCTTTCCTTGGCCTGCAAACGATTTTTAGACTATTTATCTTACCGGAATGAAGAAGGGTAATGAATTGCAGTAAAAGTGATTGATGAGAGTTTGTTATCAGTTTATATATGAAGGATTATAAGAAGTTGCTTAAATGCGGTAGGCTAGAAGAGGTTGTTCATAATATACGAGCCTTCCTTGGCCCTTTCTTTTCATTTGTAGAAGCTTTTTTGAGGTTTAGAGACTTTAAAATTCGAAAAAGATTTGGTACTATTTTTTATAGAGTATCAAACCAATAGAGTTGATGCTTCCTCTAGGATTGGATTGAATTGAATGGTTTTAGAGAGAAGGAATGGAGTCCGGAACAATGAAACCTAAGCCGTTGTACAGTGGCAGTATAAGGGAACGATTCAATTGTGTGGCCTTCAGATTTACAGCACTCTGCCGATCAAGGCAGAGGGCTTTTTTTATTTGTCTTCTGCAAGCTAATGTTGATTACCCCCTCAAGGGCATCACCGGTCAAACTGTTGCTTCATCCCGACCCCTCATTGTTGAAGTTGCCTGAAGACCAGCCTTTCCGGCGCTTCTCCTTTCTATTTGTCTTTCCTTCCTCTATACTGACCATACAACTAAAAATCCCCAAAAGGAGTCTGAGAGATGACAAACGGCAAAACGGTCCAAACGGAGATTGAAGACTTCATCTCTTCTTTCCTGTCCCAGCAATTTGGCGAGCGTCCCCAATCTGTGCGTGTAGCCATTCGAAACCCTTTTATTGCCATCCAGCTTAGCGGCTTTTTACTTGCCAGTGAAAAAATGCTGTTGAAAAGACAGAAAGCGAAACAGGTGGGCGAAACAAGGGATCTCTTGCTGAACGCCGCCAAGCCTGAATTGTTCCGTGGGTTGACGAAAATCATAAAAAATGACGTCAAGGAAGTTTATGCCGATTGGAATTTTGAGCAAGAAAGCGGAATGCTGATTGGCGTGCTGGATGCGGAAGCAGATCCCGCGTCTTTCAACTTTCCAGAAGGTATAGATAAAGAATCTTTGCACGAAAAGGTCATTAGCATCAGTCAAAAAACGCAAAAAGTCCCCGATACCATCGAGAGCTATTGGCTTAATGACACGACGGTACTCATTGAACGGACCGGCATCATGGTGGATATCGAAAAAGAATTGATCAAAAACGGAGCGATTGAAGAACTGCGGTTGGCCAAGCGGCCGCTCGAACACCGCGTCATGGAATTTTTGAAGCTGGAACCTGTGCTGAAACAGGAAATCAGCGAATTGTTTGTCGACTGGAACTTCGAGGAGGACAAGTCGTATATGGTGTTCATTCTGGAAGCAAAACCGGACTAGGCAGTGCAAGAACTTCTCTTCCGATAGGACGAAAAAATTATGGAAGGACGTTAGGGATGTCAACAGAAAAAACGATTCAGACAGAGATCGGCAGCTATATTTCCACCGTGCTGCGGCAGCATTTTGGCAAAGGGCCAACCTCTGTGTACGTTACCCTCAACCGGCCGTTCATCACGGTCCATTTCCGGGGATTTTTATTGCCGATGGAAGCGAATCTACTAAAGCAAAACGAAACAAAACGGGTATTGGAAACAAGGGACCTCATGATGGAGGATTTGAAACCGGCAATTATTCAAGGACTTAAGAGAGTGGCGGCACTTGAGGTGAAGGAACTGTATGCCGACTGGAACCTCGAAAAGAAAACGGGAATGATCATCGCCGTGCTGGATGAGGAACTGGATGAAAACGTCTTAAAATGGCCAGACGGTCTGGATGAAAAGGCTTTTCGGGAACAGCTCGAGCAGGCAAGCAACAAAGCAGAAAAAATACCTGGCCGCACCGAAACGTACTGGCTAAGCGACCGGACGGTATTGGTCCGGCGTTCTGAGATTCTGATCCGGATTGAAAAAGCATTGATCCGCAATGGCTTTACGGAAGAACTGAAAATCGCCAAACGGCCATTGGAGCATGAAGTTCTGCAGGAGGTTCAGCTTGAGGCTGCCTTAAACCGCAGGATCAGCGAGACGTTCCTGGATTGGAACTTCGATACGGATGTGAGTTATATCGTATTTCTTTTGGAACCCAATCACCCCTAAAGGAAATCACCTGGACCGAACGTGAACAATCAGTTAAACTGTCCACTCAACACGCCGGCTTTTTTATAGAGGTCATTATATAATCGCTAAAAATAGCTTTGTCTTCTGGGAGTTGTCGAGATTGAAGGTCAACTTTATTGCAGATACACGATTGATAAAAAAGAATGAAAAAAAAGTCCCTCATACAGATTGCCGGTTTAGATAGATAGCGAGTATAGCCATTTCCTTTTGATGTAGATGCATTTAATCTACTGAAAGCCTATTTTTCATTTATCAAAATGCGAGTAGAAGTGATATGATACATTGAAATAAATTCATGGCAAGTTCATAACGAGAAGAGGTATGATACATGAAGTTCAAAATGCTTCTCCTTTTATTGATTTCTGCAATTGCCATCTCAGGCTGCGGAACCGATAAAGCGAGTGGATCTACTACTTTATTGAATCAAGATCAACAAGAAGTAACCTTCCCGCAGGAAAAACCGACTCTTTTTTTCTTTATCACGACATACACCTGAAGCCATTGCCAACAGCAACTGGTCCAGTTGCATGAAAATATAGAAGTCTTAAAAGGGTTGGATGTTAATACCTATATCGTTAGCGGCGATACGCCGGAGCAACAGCTTCAATTGTATACAGCATTGAAGGAAAAGTACGGAGAAAGCCTTCCTTTCGTCTCGGATCCGGATCTGAAAATTATTGACTTGCTCAATATGAAAAACGGAGATGTGGCGTACAGGGGATATGGAATGTTAGATACCGATGGCACCGTCGTATTCAATGAAGCCAACGACCTGTGGGGAGAGGAATTGCCTCAAACGATGGAAAAAATTAATGAGGAATACAATAAACTTTCTGGAAAATAACAGGAAAAACCAAAACTGCAGTTTCCTGCAGTTTTTTATTTTCTTTCATATGTTTTGATAATAATAATTTTTTATTTATAAAGTTCTAACATACAGGGCAAGGGATTAATAGTTTAACCAATATAAAAAAGCTGAACTTGTCTCATAGGTGAGTGACAGGCAAGTAGGAGCTCAGCTTTTTGGAGAAATTGCTTATGCAGTTTTCTTATTGTTTCGGCCGATGAGCAAGATTCCGCCCGTCAGCGCTATAAGCGTGCCAAGCATTGTGTAAAGAGGGCCATTTGTTGCTGTGGTTGGCATTTCGTCGCCTTCGCCCATTACTTGTCCACGAATTTCCCCGTCAGGATATTGTTCCGTATGGAGGTTTACGTAAATATCTCCTGCCACCATCGCTTCGGTAAATTCATCCCAGCTCATTTCTCCAGTTAAATCTTCTTCCGAAAATGTGCCTGATGCGACTTCGCCGTTATAATCCATCGGCTCATCGTTTTGAAAGATTGGTATTTCTACAGGGCCGTTCACTCCAGGAGGGCCGCTGTGGAAATGTCCAGCTAAAGTGTTCTCCAGGTTCTCGGCATTCACAGTGAATTCAAAAGATGTCCCGTCTTCATTAAACTGAACATGTGCATCTCCTGAAGCATTGCTTTCGACTTCCATTGGTTCTTGATCTGGGGTCAATTCGGCCATGAAAGTTTGTCCTTCATGCTCAGCAAAAACCGATCCAGCAAACCCTGCGACTGCCAACACTGAAGCTACCGGTAAAGCCATGTACTTTTTCATATATCAATCTCCCTCTTGCAAATTTCGCCGGTTGGCGATACCATATTATACAACAAATAATTCTCATAAATGTGAATTTTCTGATAAAATGATTAAAAAATACTGCGCTTAGACCTATTTCTTCCATTAAAAAATTATAAGGTAATGAACTTAGATAGAACCTTAGAAAAGATTTTCGACCGCAGCGTATCGAAAGCTTCAATAGGTGCATGAATTTAATCGGGCTAAGAGAAAAGAAACTTAATTTATTTAGTGATGGGAAGTGAATGGCATTGAGGAGAAAAATCGGGGTGATGCTCATCTTAGTGGGGGTGTTGTTCACAGGTTGGAACGGATACGTCTGGTTTTCTGAAATGTCTTCGGGCAGGGAACCTATCGGCGAAAATGATATTGCAGAAGCTGATGAGGTTGAACGCCTAGAAAGCGTCAGTATTGATGTCTCTGAGCCTGTTGAGGAAGCCTCACCCGCGAAAAACCTGGAAGATCCTCTGGATGAAGAAACCAAACTTTCCTCAAAAAAAGCTAAAAAACCGAAAGAACCCGAACAACCCAAACGGCGGGACTATAAAGAGTACAAAGCGGGAGAAAAAATAGGCTGGCTGCTGATTCCTTCCCTTGATATGAAATACCCTTTGTATTGGGGAACCGACGATGAAACGTTAACCCAAGGAGTCGGTTATCATGCCGGAAACTTCACCACACCTCCGGATGGGCAGCGGCACACAGTGCTATCCGGCCACCGGGACACGGTTTTCCGCGAGCTTGGCGACTTAAAAGAGGGCGATAAAATGTTCGTGCAGTTCGAGGGAGTGCAGTACGAGTATAAAATAAAAAAGACTTGGGTTACAGATGCTGAAGACCGCACTGTCATCGTCGCAAAGGATGAACCGACACTGACACTCACCACCTGTTACCCGTTTACGTTTATTGGCGCGGCACCTGATCGGTATATCATAGAAGCCCCGCTTGTGAACATCACAAAAATGGAATCCTAACATCTTATCTTGTGCATTAAAGCCTGCTTGATCGAGGAGGCTTTTCAGTTTGTTGAGAAGCTTAAGGTTAATTCAGGAGACGAAGAATTCTATTTAATTTGCTAGAGAAACCGGAAATGTTTAATTCAGCTGATAGGGCGTGGCATTATGGCGGATTTGATTCTGGTATATTTCCTTATCATTTTAGTATCACTTAATGTTCTTTTCTTAACGGATGGTTTTAGTCCCTGTCTTGACGGCACTTGCTCCGGTGGTTAATTTAAAATGGGGACATTGCTTGTTCACTTTTATGGCCGGAGTTCGGGCGACACAGGAGAAGGTGCTGGATACGGCGGAGCAGTGTTAGCACTACTAATGGCTGTTAATGGCGTCCTTCTTTTAGTGAGCGGATTTAACAGATGGCTTTTTGCATTTATTAAAAAAAGTAGACAGGAAAGAATTTTTCCGTTTAATATTCAGGCTCGTTAATAGAAGGGAAACTATTATATAGTAGAACGCCATTTACTAAAAATCCGCATGATGCATTGCTAAAGTAAGCTAAAACTTTTATAGGATTATACTTAACTACCGCCGTCTCCACAGTGAAATATCATAAAGTTTTATTGAACGTCGAAACTCTTAACATACTAAGGGAGTTGGCGTTTTTTTTTTTTGATTCCTGTTTTCAACTGTCACTTTGAAAAAATTGACTTTTTACATTCTGGTAAATGATAGTGAACGATGAGCAAACCCGTTCTTTCCGAAACTTTTTAGGGGGAAGAAAATAGAAAATCTATAGGAATAAATAGAGGGATATAAACGAATTGACTTCACTTTTGTATGATTATTTCTCCAAGAAATTATTCAAAGATTTAAGGGCGATAAAATTAAAAATGAAAACACTATACAGAAATGATCCAGTAGTAAGACCTGTGTAGTAATCTCCGTATGCGGCAATTTTGAATTTATGGAAGGCAAAACCAAAAAGAAATATTTATTTGTTTTTTTCTGGTTGTATTTTAAGAGAAATTTCATTTAAAGCAAATTATTATTTAAAAATTCAGAATATTTAGTAGTTATGAAGATTATTATGTAGTATTATACTAAAGAACTGGATGTGATTTGGAAGAAAGGAGATATGTTTATGAACATATTAGTTACAGGGGGATATGGATTTATCGGCTCACATATTGCTGAACGCTTTTTTAAAGAAAACCATCGTGTGTTTATCATCGATAATTTGTTTTCCGGAAAGAAAGAAAATGTTGATTTTAAACATAGATCATTTATTGGGGATGTTGCGGATGAAAAATGTGAAAGTTTCTTTAAAGCCCATTCGTTTGAAGTAGTTATTCATTGTGCAGCACAAACAAGTGAAGAACGGTCTATAGATAAACCGTTTGAAGATTCTTCGACAAACATACTGGGTCTGATCAACATGCTGAATTTATCTAAAAAATATGGGGTTAAAACATTTGCATTCTGCTCATCGGCTGCAGTATATAGTGAGAGCGTGTCGCTGCCGCTGAAAGAAGATGATAAATTAGATCCAGTTTCGCCATATGGCATCAATAAAATGAACGGGGAATTGTATTGCCGGAAGTGGGAAGAGATGTATGGCTTATCATCGCTTATATTCCGCTTTTCTCATGTATATGGACCGCGTCAGCATGTCAGTGCTGAAAGTGGTGTAGTTTCGGTATATACAAATAAGCTTTTAGAACAAGAGTCATTTTCTGTTTTGGGGACAGGCAAACAGACGCATGATTTCATATATATTGCAGATGTGGCAGAGGCTGTATACCGTGGTGTGATAAGCAGGCTTAATGGTACATACAATGTATCCACTAATACACAGACCAGTATTGAGGAGTTAATCGCAACGTTAACAAATTGGAAGCCGGATAGTTCAATTGAATTCCTTGAGCCTAAAGTGGGGGATATCGCATTTTCACAATTGGATAATACGAAATTAAAAAAAGACTTGGACTGGCTGCCAAAGAATTCACTGGAAGAAGGATTAAAAGCCACGTTAACTTATTATGAGAATATACCAGCTGCAGAACCAGCGGAGGAAAGAAAATCTAACGCTTCCTTTTGGAGCAGTCAATGGATTCATTTTGCGGAAAATATTGTACTCTTTCTTATATTTTATTCACTTTCTATTATTGCAGTGCCGGCTGTTGAAATATTAGTTTTTTGGATGATTTATGTGCTATTAGCAGCTTTATTGTTTGGCAAACCTCAGGCTGTCGTCTCTTCTGTTCTGTCAATCGCCGTCCATGCAAATCAGGAATCTGGTTCTGGAAGGGAACTTGTTTCTTTACTTATGGATAATGAACTGCTTACTACGCTTATCATTTATTTGCTAATGGGACTTATTGTCAGTTATGTGGTGGACCGACAGAAAATCGAACTGTTGTTTACAAAAGATGAGTTAGCCGCTTCAAGTGCTCAATATTCTTTTTTATCATCTATTTATGAAGAAACACTTGAAATTAAAAATGAGCTTCAAGAGCAGATTTTACGTTCTGAAAACAGCATTGGACAAATTTATCAAATAACTCGCTTGTTGGACAGCCTAGAGCCAGAAGCGCTGTTTTCAGGCTCGATTCATGTGCTTGAGCAAACATTAAAATCAAAACATTTTGCACTGTATTCTATTTCGACAAACGGATTTGCCCATCTTGCTTCTAAATCCGGTGATCCACTGTTTTTACCGGCTGCTTCTTTAGATATAAAAAATGACTTATTTCTTAACAAAGCAGTCAACGAGAAGCAAATCAGTTTTAACCATTCGCTTTCTAAGGATGAACCTTTCTTTGTAGCACCGATTGTCCAGCAGCATAATACGGTTGCTGTAATTATATGCTACGATGTGAATTTTCAAGAACTGACATTATCCTATCGAAATTTAGTCGATGTGGTAACTCGTCTTATAAATGAAGCATTTGAACGTTCATCTAGATATATTCAGGAAATTAGCCATGTACGATATGAAGAAGAAACAATTGCAATGAAATCGGCATACTTTAAGCAGATTTTGGAGCAAAAAAAGCAGGCAGCCGAAACATTTCATATTCCATATACACTTCTTCATGTTTATGGAGAGACGTATGATAAAGAAAAACTTCAGTCGATTGAAGCAACAATTAGGCCAATAGATTATTTGGGGTTTACTGAAGATGGAAAACTCTGCATTATTCTATCAAATGCAGAACCGAGCGATGTAGCATTAGTTCTAGAGCGCCTTAACAAGAAGGGCATTGAAGCGGCTAAGATAGAGGAGGAATTAACTTATGTTAGTTAAGGGACTGATTGTATATTATATCCTTGCACTTCTATATGGCATTGGTCTATATCTTCTCCGTCGAAAGGGAGCTGCGTTTCAAACGATGATTTTAATAAGTTGTCCATTTTTAGGCATCTTGATTATCTTGTTTATGTTTAAAAAACCAAAACAGAGTGGAGAATTGCCAGAGTGGCAGCTGCGTCATGAAGAGTACGAAGATATTTCCTTGCAAGCGCCAAACCCTGAAGTTGAGATGAATGTTATTCCATTTCTAGATGCACTGACGCTGAATGATAATACGATCAAACGTAAAACATTGATCAGCTTACTGAAGAAAGAGTTTTTACAACAATCGGAAGCCTTGGCACTGGCGTTAAAAAGTGAAGATACTGAAACTGCTCACTACGCAGCCACTGCTCTGCAACAAGCAAAAAGCCAGTTAATAAAAGAACTCAAGTTCTTAGAAAAAAAGCTGCTAGAAGATAACATAGGCCATGAAACGCTCAAGCAATATATAAATATATTGAAACAATCAGTTCAAATGGAATTTCTGGACCAAAGAACGCGAAAAAAATATATGTATCTATATTCTGAGGCCTTGAGCCAGCTGCTTGCGCTTAAGCCTTCAAATAGCTCGTACTATTATAATGAAAAAATTGCCATAGCACTGGAATTGATGGAATTTGAAGAGGCACAAAAGACAGCCGAAACTTTTTTAGAACAATTTCCGCACGCTGAAGATGCGTATTTTGCTGCAATGGATGTTCACTTTCACATGCAGAATAGAGAGGCTTTTTTTCAGCTAGTAAATACAATTCGTTCGTCAAGTATCCGCTTGTCGCCTGAACGATTAAATCAATTGCGCTATTGGCTGCAAGGTGGTTTGTATGAACAAAAAATTTAAAATTGAGTACAGTATTTATATAATGGGAGCCTTTATTGCTGTTGTCGGTATGTTGTTTTTAATCATCCGTTCAGACGCCGTATTAAAATTACAATATTTCAATCAATCAACCGAGCAGGCTGTGCTGCAGCAAGAGGTGAAAGCAAACCAAAAAGTACCATCGTATTTGCTTTTAACAGGACCGGACCAGCCGGCTCTTCAAGAGTCGTTAAAAAAGCGGCTGGAGCTGATGGGCAAAGAAGTTGTCAACCGCTCGATTTCCTCTATTAAATCCGAAGCTGACTTTAAGGAGTACACTAGTGTAATAATAGCAACCGAAAAATTAGATCTGTTTAAGGAAACCGATCTAATGCTGCAATATGTAGAAAATGGAGGTTCCTTATTTTTTGCAGTCCGCCCAGCACCAGGGTCGGCGCTGTCCACTCTTTATCAGTCGCTTGGTATGGTGGAAACCGGTCATTTTATAGAAACATCGGGAATTCAACTTGAGCAGCCGTTTTTTGGAGAAAATGGATATACTGCTTTTCCATCAAAAACCATCATCAACTCCTCACTATCTGTTCGGCTTTCAAGCGATGCGCAGCTCTTTGCTTCTTCCTCATCGGGCACTCCGTTGATGTGGAAAGCTTTATATGGAGAAGGCGCATTTATTGTTTTCAACGGTACGATGTTTACGGCAATGGCAGATCAAGCATTATTTGTGAAAGGAATCCAACAATCATCGGAGCATCTCATCATGCCTATTGTCAATGCACGTGTGACAGAGCTAAGTGGTTTCCCGTTTTTTGTACCCGATGGCAAGGATTTATCTCCATCATATACAAATCGTGATTACTACCGCACAGTTGTTTGGCCGGAATTACAGCGAATCGAATCAAAGTACGATTTGAATTATACAGCCTCCTACATAGCGCCGGAAGATGTTGTGATTTCAGCTGGAGAGGCGTCTCCGGTACTTGATGAATTACGTTTGTATAGCCGTGAATTGCTTCGGATGGGCGGAGAAATCGCAGTGCAGGAACCTGTCTTGACGACGGCTGAAAAGGCATCGGATTTTCAAAAAAACTCTGTTTTGCATATACGAGAAGCACTGCCAGGTTATCCAATCCGTTCTACAATAAATTCATCTTCAAAAGTGGATATGGCTTTGCCGGAAGATGTATCTACAATGCTTGCGCCAAATGCATATACAAAGCAAATGGGAGAAACCATTATACTTCCAAAAACAGTAGATGGATTTGATCTGAACGATAGTGAAAAGTGGAAACTGTTCAATGAAGTAGCTTTAAGTGGTTTTTACGCCCATTCCTTATATCCATACCGCTTTTTTGAAGAAGGTGCTGCAAAAGACCAATTGGCTGCTTTCGGTGATTTACAGCAGTTGATTGACAATCAAATTCCTTGGGTTCGTTCACTGACGCTTTCAGAAGCCGGAGAGGCAGCATTTGGGTACATAAACAGTGAGCTGTATGAAGAACAAGAGGATGATACGCTAATTTTCAATGCTACAGCGATGAAAGAAAACACACACTCATATTATTATTTCTCAACGCAAAGGACAATCTTAAAAACGGAAAACTGTATAGTGGAAAAAATTGGTGAAGACTTGTATTTAGTAGCGGCAACCGATCTAACATTTTCTATTGCTGTGGGGGGATTGTAGTGAAAATTTGTCTGATTTCAGAAGGTGCATATCCGTATGTAACAGGGGGCGTGTCAAGTTGGGTTCAATCGATGATTTTGAATATGCCGGAACATGAGTTTATTGTATATTCTATTTCCGCCAAAGAAAGAAATAGTGTCACGCTAAAATATGAGCGACCGATAAATTTGATGGAAATTAATACTATTTTTCTAGGCTCTTATATGGAAGAAAACATTCGAGCTGGCAAGCGCTACAATATAACTGAAGAAGAGAAAAAAGCTTTTTTGTCCCTCATTGGCGAAAAAGAAACGAATTGGGATGTGCTTTTTCAATTTTTTAAAAGCGGTCGGGTAGATTCGGTTTTCAATTTTTTATCAAGCAAGGATTTTTTTGATATTGTTCATGAACTTTGTAAAAAGCGATTCATTCAGGTTCCGTTTACTGATATGTTCTGGACGGTACGCTCTATGGTTCTGCCGCTGTTTTTATGTATTGAACAGAAAATTCCAGAAGCGGATTTGTATCATTGCATCTCGACTGGCTACGCTGGAGTACTAGGGGCACTGGCGAAGCATCAGTACAATAAGCCACTTTTCCTCACAGAGCATGGTATTTACACACGCGAACGGGAAGAGGAAATCATTAAAGCAAGTTGGATTAAAGGCTACTTCAAAGACATTTGGATTGATTATTTTTACAGTTTGTCGCAATGCGCCTATGAATACGCTGATGGGGTAACGGCATTGTTCGAAGGAAGCCGCCAAATCCAAATCGAGCTTGGCTGTCTGGCTGACAAAACGTCCACAATTGCTAACGGCATTGACATCAATAAATTTCATACACAAAACCGTAAACAAAAGGAGGCGGGAATTCACATCGGGGCAATTGTCCGGGTTGTGCCAATCAAAGATATCAAAACGATGATTCAAAGCTTTTCTATAGTGCAGCAGGAAATTGAAAATAGCTATTTTTACATTATAGGGCCATATGAAGAAGATGCAGAATATTATTATGAATGCGTCGAGATGGTTGAAAGTCTAGGTATACGAAACCTTGTATTTACAGGAGCCGTAAATGTCCAGGAGTATTTAGCCTTTTTGGATATTCTTGTGCTCTCGAGTATCAGCGAAGGGCAGCCGCTCGTCATTTTGGAAGGACTGGCAATGGAAATTCCTTTTGTGGCAACCGATGTCGGAAGCTGTGCGGAGCTCTTGCTCGGCAAGTACGATGAGTTTGGTCCAGCCGGAACAATTGTGCCAGTTATGCATTTTCCTTTGATGGCGAATGATATTATCGCTTTGGCAAGCAATTCGGAACGCCGGCAGGAATATGGACGCAATGGGCGAAAACGAGTGACATCGCTTTATACACTGCCAGGCATGATCGATAAGTATAACCAACTATATAAGGAGGTGAGCAGGAATGGCAGGCATAGGCTTTCAATTGAAGGAACTTTATAACCAATCCAATTTTTTCGCTCAACTTCGGGCATACGGCTTCTCAGCGATAATTGCTGTCGGGCCAATGTTTTTATGTATTTTGCTTATTACAGCAGCGAGGGAATGGCTTATGCATTTGGACACGCCAAGTTCAGAAATAGACCTTTTTATAGCCTCAGTACAATACGTATTTATTTTTTCTCAAATACTGACAGGAGGCTTTATGTTTGTCATTTCCCGTTTTTTAGCCGATCAGATGTACCTGAAAAAAGAAGAAAAAGTCTTATCTTCCATGTACGGTGCAATCAGTATTGTACTTTTAATCGGATTTATCGTTGCTGTGATTTTCTATTGGTCGTCACCTGTATCGCTTATGTTCAAATTTATTACGTATTTATTTTATGTGGAATTAAATATTATTTGGATATTATCGATATATATGTCTGCACTAAAGGATTATCGGAAAATTGTAAAAGGCTATTTACTAGGAGTCGCTGTAGCGGCATTAATCATTTGGGCAGCGACAGGGCTGTTTGGAATCGAAACAGCATCAGCGGTTTTCATTGGTCTTGATATAGGGTTTTTGCTTATTGCTATTATGTTGATGCGGGATATCCTGAATTTTTTTCAGCTGAACAACAAGCAATACTTTTACTTCTTGACGTATATGGAAAAATATCCATTTTTGTTTTTCATTGGTTTGTTTTATTATTTGGGATTGTATGGGCATAACTTTGCAATCTGGCTTGGCAATCGAAAAGTCTATGTCGCGGATACATTTTTAATGGCTCCTTATTACGACACACCGGTGTTTTACGCATATTTCAGTTTGCTGCCAGCCTTGATTCTATTTATGGTGACTCTTGAGACCACATTCTATACCGCGTATAAAAAATATTACAGATGTATTTTAAAAGGGTCTCCACTGCATGATATTGAAAAGGCTAAACATGACATGTATCGGACACTGCGCTTTGAAATTTTATTCTTAGCACAAGTCCAGCTTCTTGTCACCGTAGTGTTTTTGTTTATGGGCATCCATTTTTTGCCGTTTCTTGGTTTAATACAGGACCAAATTGATATTTTCATTGCTGTAGTTCTTGGCAGTTGGTTTTTAAGTTTACTGATCACGTTCCTGCTGATTTTGCTTTATTTTGATGAGCGAAAAGCAGCTTTTTCTTTAACTATTTTTTATGCCATATCTAGCTTTATCGCAACAATTTTATTCAGCGGGATTTTTGGTATGGACGGAGCAGGCATGTTCATAGGGGCAGTCTTTAGCTTGGGATATGGCTGTTGGCTGCTAAACCGTCAACTCAATGAAATTGACTATTCAACGTTTTGTTATCAGCCTATTGTCTACAAAGAAAAAATCACGAGGACAGAACGGTTTTTGCGCAAAGTTGGTAGCCTCGATTGAGAAAGAAGCAGTTTAAATGTGCTTTTCAAAGGCGTTTAAAAATGTTCCAATAGATAAAGATAATCTATTGGAACACTTTTAATATAGAAAAATTTTTATTTGAAATAGCATGAATTTACTGATAGGAATCTTCCGTTCTCATGAAAGCAGGAAACCCATCGCGGTTACTTTGCTGAAGACTTTCATCATCTGAAACAACTGTAAAAACCCGTACATGTCCGGCACTTTGCTCCTTTTTCCAATAGTTCCTCCATTTTTGGGCCCATTTGCTTTTTTTCAGCTCTTTTTTATCGAAATCTTCCCAAAGGATGCCATCTACTTTTCCGCGGGAAACAGCTTTATAGGAATCGAATCCTCGATTTTGAATAATCAACAAATCTGGGTATGCTGTTTTAACTTCCTCAAGAAGCTGCTTGTAACCGGCTCGCATCGCTTTTTCGGCAGCCGGATCATCTAGAAAATAATAATCAAGGTCGTCTACAGTATCAAAGAATACCCCATCCATTTGCTTTTCGGCAATTTCAGTAGTGATCTTATTCATCAGCACATCACGATAATGTTGTTTGCTGATGTCCATTACATATGTATCCCAATCCGCTACATGTAGCCGTTCACCCTCTACTAACCGATAGTCAGAAGGAAGAACATCCTTTTTCAGTTCTTTATTCCAGTTTTCCAGCTGTACTAAGCTGACATAGCCGAATAGCAGAACATCTTTTTCTTGCAAAAAAGAAATTTGCTTCTTCGTAAAAGCAGTTGGTTCGATGATAGCTGCGTCTTGATATGAAAGCTCTTGCAGTTTATCTTGATCTGGGTGTCCATAAAAAATGTGAAAAGACTCCACTTGGAAAAGCGATGCGCTTAAAAACACTGCTATCAATCCTCTCAAAAGAAAATAGCCGACAATGGCTGCTGCCAGACCAATAATCCATTTTTTCACACGATGCCCCCCTTAGGTGCTCTCAATTGTATCTTGTAAAATAGGGATTTTTGTAAAAATAAAAACAGGATATTTCTGGATTTCCTATTATGTAATCCGTATTCATTGCTTGTCCTGAACTTAATAAATCCTAAAGCTATTTCTTTCTATTGTATACATTTAAATTTTAAAGTACATATTTACAATACAAGCAAAATAACGGTAAAGCTGTTTTTAGCAATTGCCAATCCCTTCTATATAATAGGGTAGTTATCGGGCAGTTGTTTCTAATACAATGTTTGGAATTAAGCAACCGAGTTATTGCTGTATTCATCTTTATAAATCATGCTCCATAAAAAGTACAACTAAATAAATAGAGGTGCGAAATGAAAAAATTAGCAGTGGTTTTTTTGGCAGCAACAATCATTGCTTTAACCATCATGTCCTTAAACAGTAATGAAGAGAAGCAATCAAATATTTATGTAGCAATTAATGGGAATGATGAGGAAGCCGGAACATTATCAAAGCCGTTGCGAACATTACAACAAGCGGCCTTAGTGGCGAAAGCAGGGACTACTGTTCACGTGCGTGAAGGGATTTATAAGGAAAAGCTTGTCATTCAACATAGTGGTACGGAGGCTAAACCGATTATTTTCAAGTCCTATCAGAATGAAAAGGTGGTTCTTAGTGGCGAGAATATAAAAAGTGAAGAAGGGGATACCTCTATAATCACAATAGATGATAAAAACTATGTGACTGTCAGTGGTTTCACTATACAGGATTTATCGACAAATTTGGCGGATGAGACCGTTATGGGGATTTTTATTACAGGGGCCAGCAGTCACATACTAATGGACAGTAACCATATACAGCGAATTGAAACCCATTCAGCCCAAGGAAACGGCCATGGTATAGCTGTGTACGGAACTGGCTCCATGAAGAATATAAGAATTATAAATAATATGGTAGAAGACCTCAAACTTGGAGCAAGTGAAGCGCTTGTCCTAAATGGCAATATTGATAGATTTGAAATTACCGGTAATTTGGTGCGCCGAAATGACAACATTGGAATAGATCTGATTGGTTATGAAGGAGTTTCTTTAGACAAAAATGCGGATTATGTACGAAATGGCATCGTTAACCGGAATAAGGTTTATGACATTTCTTCGTATGGCAATCCGGCTTATGGTAAAGAATATAGTGCTGCAGGAATTTACGTTGATGGCGGAAGAGATATTATGATTGAAGAAAATACGGTTTATCACAATGATATAGGAATTGAAGCAGCTTCAGAACACAAAGGGAAATTTGCAGCAAATATCGAAATATTCGAGAATGTAATATACGAAAATTTTTATACAGGTATAGCAATAGGGGGGTATGACGAACAGCAAGGCGGCATAAAAAATTCTCGTATTTCGAAAAATATATTATATCGGAATGATACCAAAGGAATGGGAGGAGGACAGCTTATGCTCCAGCATGATATTAGAGCAAATAAGATTGAAAAAAACATCTTAACTGCAGGCCCTTCTCATATTTTCATCGCTAACTATTTTATAACGGGAGAGAACAACAAATTAAATCAAAATGTGTTTCACAAGGAAAGTGAGAGAAAAGGGATTTGGATATGGGGTGATGAAGAATTCACTTCTTTCTCTGCGTTTAAATCAGTTTCAGGCAGTGATAAAGGAACAATGTATATAGATCCTAAATACGTAGATTCAAGTGATTATAATTTTAGATTGGAGACAAATTCTCCGGTAAGAGGAATTTTCGAATCAGAAGAATAGCATTTCTATCCGTCCACCGGGACACGGTTTTCCGCGAGCTTGGAGGCTTAAAAGAGGGCGATAAAATGTTCGTGCAGTTCGAGGGAGTGCAGTACGAGTATAAAATAAAAAAGACTCGGGTTACAGATGCTGAAGACCGCACTGTCATCGTCGCAAAGGATGAACCGACACTGACACTCACCACCTGTTACCCGTTTACGTTTATTGGAGCGGGAGCGGTATATCATAGAAGCCCCGCTTGTGAACATTACAAAAATTGAATCTTAGGACCTTGTCAGGAAGATGAGATAAAACAACCAGCCAAAGGCATCTTTGGCTGGTTGTTTTATCTGGTTTGAAGTTCTTTTGTTAATACCGGTGTTTCACAACCCGATGCGGTTTTTGCGAGATCATGGATGATAAGATCAATTATATTCCTCTTAATTGTAACGAACTTTTTTGGAGAAAAGGGCAATCAGTAAAAAAACCACCCCGTTGATAAATATAATAACCGCAAAAGTCAATCCTGCGACACTCCCGCCGATTCCATCTCCGCTATAGCGTCCAATAACCTGAAGCGTAACTTCGAACACCAACGGAGCAATCAAAAGAATGGTAACTGCAGCAGAAATAAACCACTTTTTTCGATTGTTCGCAGCAAACTTGTTTACCAAATAATTTAACAGGATGATAAATATAGCCACGATTATTAGTGACATACGCACACCTCCTTAGACTATTTTCATTATACCCTAAATAACTGGTAATTAATTGGATTAAAATGGAGCAGTCAGATATAGTGGAAAATAAGAGATGTTCTTTTCTAATATAGAAAGGATTAAAAGACTTTCAAAAGCAAAACAACAAGGCAATCAATCTAAAAATCGGAGTTGAGGCAATGTTTATCGTAAATGTCGAAGCAGCAATTTATAAGGACGAAAAATGGCTGATTGTGTGTAGAAGCGAAAAAGAGGAACACGCGGCTGGCACATTGGCCTTAGTAGGCGGAAAAGTAGATATGGAAGGGAATTCATCGGATATTCTGGAGCGGACTTTGATAAGAGAAGTCGAGGAAGAAGTTGGCGTCACGGTATCGAATCTTAGGTATGTCAACAGTTCTTCATTTGTTGCCGAATCAGGCGTTCCAGTAGTAGATATTGTATTCCTGTGCTCTTACCAATCAGGGGAACCATCTGCTAAAGATCCGGATGAAGTTGCAAGCATCCATTGGATGGCTACCGAAGAAATTCTAAGCAGTGCCCAAATTCCCGACTACTTGAAGGAAAATATTCGGCTTGCTGAATATGCGGTGAAAACTGCCTCAGCTGCTCTAGATTAGGCTGATAAATAATAGGACGTCTAAAAGCTCAACAAAGATACAGTCGAAGAGAAAGTACGTTTGCATATAAAGTCTTAATGGAACCAGAAAATTTACAGAACCTAAAAAGAAGGGCAGTCGGAGATACTCCGATTGCCCTTCTTTTATAACAGCTATTTTATTCTTCCAGCGTTCTTCTTAAAAAAACCTGTCCTTCATAAGCGATCAAACTGACCATTCCCAACAAGAGACCCGATAAGACAAATACACTGCGGATACCAAAAATATCTGCAAGCATCCCCATTAAAAGGGAAGCAAGTCCGAATGTTCCGGTTCCAAGTGCCCCAAGCGTCGTGAATACAGTCGGCAAGCTGTCTTTCGAGACACTTGTCTGGATTACTGTCTGTTGCGGGATATTCTTGATCTGGCTGAAAACACCGACAAAGAAGGACAGAATCAGCGCCAGCGCCGAAAAGCTATTCAACCCAAAGAAAAGGGTTGCCAGGCTGCTGGAAACTGCTCCTATTAAAATAAACTGGCTAAGTCTCTTGTCAATCCAGTCTGAAAACCAGAGGCAAAAGAGGCTGCCGGCAATCAATCCGAGGAAGAAGGATCCATTGATGAATCCCCACCATTTTTCATCCGCCATTAATGCATCACTGACAAATACATAAAGAATTGCGGCTATCCATGCGGTTCCGGCAACCGTCTCCAATACGTCCATCCACGCGATGCGTTTCAGCACGGGGGTCGTAGAGACCGTCTGCCAGCCGTTGGTAATTTGCTCCCATGTTCCTTGTTGATTGCTTGCCTTGAAATCTACGGAATCCAAACTGCAAAGCAATAGGCTGGATATGAAAAACAAAGCAGCCGTCAGCCAGACCAAGTCACTCGCCGCCAACCAGACCAGCAGGGAACTGCCCACAAACCACATCGCGGTCTGAATCAGTTGTGTGACGGTTTCTGCAACCCCATTCGCTTTCAAAAGTTCTTCGTTCCGTACGTAATTCGGAAGGAGGGATTGAGTGACCGGATTAGCACAGCCATCCAGCAGCGCGACGAGGCCGATCATCAAAAACAGCCAAACGTAATTGGATAGAGAGAGCTCCTGCATAAAGAAAGCCACTACAGCCAGTAACAGGGTTTTACCAAGTTGAGAACCGGCCAACAGCCATTTCAAGTTGAAACGCTGCATCATCAAAGGTGTTAGCATGTTCGAAACGAACATTGAACTGGTTATTGTGAAAGGCACAAATGCGGCTGCGGCTGCGGAACCGGTCAATTCAAAAATGATGTAGATGATACTGACAATATATAGGACATCCCCGATATTGGCAAGAGATTGGCCAGTCAGCAGCAAATTGAAATTTCTATTCAGTTTCATAATGTATATCCCCCAAGAATTCAATTGGTAAATGATTCTGCTGCAGGGGATTTTTTAGATTGGACAAATCTTCAAGGCGGATGTTCCTTTCAGGTTAAGATAAATCTTGGAGGATATAGACTTATCAAGAATTTTGATTATTTCCATTATACGATAAAAGTTGGGGATTAAATGGAGAAAAAAGAAAAAGGGTGATGAAAGGACGCGTAAGCGTGATATAGGAGGAGCGGCCTTTTCCAAATTGCTTTCGCAACAAGGTGGAAATATAGCCGCTTATTTCTGTTTGGATGGTTCTTTCTTTGGGCATGTCGAGCACCTCCTTCCCGGCAGATTGATAACCGGTTTGTTGCAAAGATGTCCGGATCCTTTAATGGTGTTTTTAGGATTGTGGTTTTTCCAGCATGAGAACCATATAACTAAAATCCATGTGGAAATTCCAGTCGACAAAAAGATCCTGGACTCGTCCATTCAACAATGATTCCAGATTGAACAATTTGGTGATCCGGTGTTCCAAAGGCCGTTTGGCCAAACGCAGTTCTTCGATAATTCCGTTTTGAACCAAGTTTTTCTCGACTTCCACAAGTATGCCGATCCGTTCAATTAACAAGACCTGGTCGTTAAGCCAATAGAAATTCGTCTGATCCGGCTTCTTTTGGGTACGGATGCTATTCAGGAGAATAATTTCCTTCAAGGTTTCTTGATCTACTGCCTCTGGCCAAGGCCACTCGTCAAGATCTTCATCCTTTTCCATGGTGGCAATCATCAGCCCGCTCTTTTTTTCTAAATTCCAATCTACGTACAAATCTGTTAAGGGCTGGCCGATCCGTTCTTGAAGCCCAGTTAAAAGATCAGCCTTCAATGAGCAGATCATTAGATCCCGGGTCTCAAGAACACGGTTCCAATCCTGGCGTTGCACAAGCATTTTTTCAGCCGGCAATAAAAATCCTGTCAAGTGAATAAGAAGGAACGGGGGGTGGAGGATCACTGTCAATTTGTCCGGTTTTTCGCCAAAATGTTCTTCCAAGAAATGTTCAGCATACTGGGAAACGATGGTTCGTGTATCCTGTTTTTCCATCATTTGAGACACTCCTTTCATTGGTGCTGTGCAGTAAAAGAAATTTGCACAGCTACCACTTGATTCACTCCTTCTATAGAGATGAATCACAACTGCGTTAGCCATTTTCTTTGAATCTGTGTATAAAAAAACGCCAAAAAGAACAGTCCATTCTTTTTGGCGTTATTGCCAGCTCTATTGTCTGGAATACCCTGCCACAACTATTTCGTACAGCCAGTGGCTGCTTATACTGATATTACATTCGGTAGCTTGTTTTAAAGCTAACATACTGCTTATAAGTGTTGAAGTAAAGATAAACGGGCCCGCTTCTTTTACGTTTAAAGGCTGCAAATAATGGGTCTAGGAAGGATGTTTTAAAGGAAGGAAAAGAGAGGATTTTTTCCTTTAATTCCTGGACATTTTGAATTTCTCTTCTTCATTTGTAAAGCTTTGTATACCTGTTTTTTCATATAACAAAATGACATAATGTGTGGATCTGCAATATGAAAATTTTATTCTATTTTCCTATATAGTTATCGTCCATACCCATTTTCTGCGATTTTCAAAACCTGGTAGACGGAATACTATCGCGCTGAATGGAAGTAACGCCATAACTCTCTATTGAAAATAATCATATTAAGAAATCGTTGCCGCTCTCGAAGCTTTATGAATCAACTCAAAAATTGCAATCATCGATACCAATGAACTTCTAAAAAGCGCGAGTTCAATTTCTGCCAGCAGTCAATTCAACAAGCAAAAAGATCGAGCGGGAAACGGGAGGAAACTTCCTCTTTGCTTGCTCATTTTTTATTTCAATAGAAGATGTCCTTATCGACATTCGTTCTTTTCTAATCGAATTCATTATCATTTTAATAGTATTTTTCATTTGCGTAGTAATATTTTGTTTTCGATAAAAATCCTCTTTATTACTAAAAAAGGTGAACGAAACTTTAAATATAAGGGTTTAAGAGAAATGAATAGTATCCGCTTTCTCAATCAGATCAAATTTGTATTGACAAAAAGGTAGTGCATCATTATAGTTACGATAGTGACATTGAGAATCATTATCAACAGAATGGGATAAAGGGGAATGAAATAAAAATGCATAAATTCAAAAGTAAGAAGAGTATACTGCTTGCGTCCATTACATCGATTTTTCTCGTGTTAACGGGATGTACCAATAATGAAACTGCTTCTACATCCAATGAAAGCACAGAAGAAAGTGCGAATTCGATTACCTTGTCCTGGCCAAGAGACATTGGTTCCCTGAACCCGCATGTCTATAATCCATCGCAATTATTAACGCAATCCATGGTTTATGAACCGCTTGTCAGCTATGAGGATGGGGGAGAGATACAGCCGCATCTTGCAGAGTCTTGGTCAATCTCGGAAGATGGGCTTGAGTATACGTTCAAACTTCGTGAAGGTGTCAAGTTTACAGACGGTTCCCCGTTCAATGCTGAAATTGTAAAAAAGAACTTTGATGCTGTGTTGAAAAACAAAAGTTCCCATAGTTGGCTTGGCGTTATTAATGTCCTTGAAGAGATAAAGGTCGTTGACGAAATGACGTTCAAAATGATTTTATCGGAGCCTTATTACCCTGCAATTCAGGATCTGGCTTTAGTCCGTCCGGTTCGATTCTTAGGTGAGTCTGGTTTCCCGGAAGATGGAGACACTTCAAAAGGAATCACAGAACCTGTAGGGACTGGCCCTTGGGTATTGGAAGATTATAAAAAAGACGAATACGCCACATTCGCACGCAACCCGGATTACTGGGGAGAAAGCCCGGAATTAGAGAAAGTCACCATCAAAATCATTCCGGACGCAGAAACGCGGGTTCTGGCTTTTGAAAAAGGCGAACTGGATCTAATTTACGGAGAAGGCGCTATTAGTATGGATTCCTTTAATTACCTGAAAGAAACTGGAGACTACCAGACAGCTTCATCCAATCCAGTCGGAACAAGAACGTTGTTGTTGAATTCGACAAATGAAAAATTGGCTGATTTGAACGTGCGCCTGGCATTGCAGCATGGATTTGATAAAGCGGCAATGGTAGAAGGCATCACACTTGGGCTTGAAGAAAAAGCGGATAATATTCTATCCACTAACTTCCCTTATACCGACATTGAAGTAGAGCCAGTCGATTACAATACGGAAAAAGCAGCTGCCTACCTTGACGAGGCAGGATGGAAGCTTCCTTCCGGCAAAACAGTACGGGAAAAAGAAGGACAGCCATTAGAACTGGAAATAATGTATGACAAAACAGATCCGATTCAAAAAGCGATGTCGGAAACGCTTCAAGCTGAATGGTCTGCAATCGGCGTTAAATTGAACATCAAAGGCGAGGAATTGACAACACAAATCGAACGCCGAAAAGCCGGGAAATTTGACGTTGATTTTTGGTACAACTACGGTGCACCGTATGATCCGCATTCATTCATCAATGTGGTCGCAGAAAAAGGATGGGGTGTTTCGGAAGCTCATTCGAATTTGCCGATGAAAGCGGAATTGGACCAGCAAGTGCAAGAAGCACTCGCTTCTACAGATGAAACAAAGCGCAAAGAGCTTTATGGCTCGATTTTAACTACACTGCAGGAACAATCGGTTTTCGTGCCGATTTCTTATATCAAAAAGACCGTTGTTTATCAAAATGATGTGAAAGAATTTATCTTCCCAGCCAACCGGGACGAGCAGCCTTTCAATGAGATTGAAAAAGCCAGTAATTAACGGGGAGGACAAGACGTGGCTACCTATCTTATAAAACGTCTCCTTGCTATTATTCCCATTGTGCTTTTTGCGATTTTCTTGATGTTTATACTGATACGCCTCTCGCCGGTTGATCCGGCTGAAGCGTACCTTGCCGCAGCCAATATCCACCCAACCGAGGGGCTCTTGGCTGAGAAGAGGCAGGAGTTCGGTTTGGATCAATCCTTGATCGTGCAGTATTTCCAAACGGTCAAAAATATTGTTCAACTGGATTTCGGCAATTCTTATGTGACCAATACACCTGTCTGGCAAGAGGTTGCAGCTAGAATGCCTGCAACCATCCAACTTGCCCTTAGCAGTATTTTACTTGCAGTCATAGTTAGTGTGCCGCTTGGGTTTTTATCAGCCGTATATAAAAACAGCCTGATTGATCATTTTAGCAGGCTGCTTTCTTATTTAGGTGCATCCATTCCCCAGTTCTGGCTTGGCTATATCTTGATTTTCTTCTTTGCAGTCAAACTGGATTTGTTTCCCGTAGAAGGAAGAGGAACGTGGCAGCATTTTGTGCTGCCAAGCGTAACGTTGTCCATGGCCTTGATTGCAATCTACACCCGCTTATTGCGCGCCAGTGTACTGGAAGAACTGGAAGAAGTTTATGTGTTATACGCAAGAACACGTGGAATTAAAGAAAAAGCCATTATGGTAAAACATGTGTTAAGAATTGCCATATCACCTATGCTGACAGGCCTTGGCATGAATTTGGGGAAACTGCTCACCGGTACCATTATTGTTGAGCAAGTCTTTTCCTGGCCAGGGTTCGGGCGTTTTTTCATAGAAGCAATTTTTAACCGCGACATTCCCGTTATTCAAAGTTATGTCGTTCTAGCCGCTTGTCTGTTTATAGTATGCAACTTGATCGTCGATATTGTGCAATTGTACTTGGATCCACGCATTTCATGGAAAGGAAGGACCGAATATTGATTTCTAGCATACGAGTTGGCGCTAAAAGCAATTGGGCGATCGCAATCTGTGCAGTTGTGTTGCTTGTTTTTTTCCTTGTCAGTATTCTGGCTCCCTGGATTGCGCCACATGATCCCATTCAAGTAAATCTGGCACTGAAACTGTCTTCACCTTCATGGGAATACCCATTAGGCACCGACCATTTAGGCCGCTGCAATTTATCGCGCCTGTTATACGGGGCACGTGTTTCTTTAGGTTTTGCTTCGTTGATCTTTGTCGCTTCGCTAGGAGTTGGGCTGCTGGTCGGAACGATTGCAGGATATAGAGGCGGGTGGATCGACCTTTTCCTTATGCGGTTTTGCGATGGGGTAATGGCATTCCCGAATCTGGTTTTGGTCCTTGGCATCGTCGGTTTGTTGGGGCCCGGGCTTTGGCAGGTAGTGTTAGCGTTAATGATGGTCCAGTGGGTCTATTATGCGCGGATGATCCGCGGTATGGTCGTCAGCATGAAACAGCAGAACTTCATTACGGCAGCCAGGATCAGCGGATCGTCGACTGGGAAAATCATCAGGCGGCACTTGGTTCCAAATGTGCTTCCGCCGATTCTGGTCATGGGAACACTTGAAATGGGATGGGCCATCATGGACATTTCAGCTTTATCGTTTCTTGGGCTAGGCATACAGCCGCCTACTCCCGAATGGGGAGCCATGATTCAGGAAGGCAAGAACTTTATACGCAGCCAGCCCGAACTGATGCTTTATCCGGGCTTGATGATCTTGTTAGTCGTTATTTCTTTTAATGTATTGGGTGAATCGTTATCGGAACGATTTGGTGTGAAGAGACGTTATTGAAAGGGGATCGGTGCAGATGGAAAAACAACGCAATGTTTTGCAGATGAGCGGACTGAATGTCACTGTGAAATCTCAACAAGGGATGGTCCCTCTTGTTCAAAATCTCCAATTGGAATTAAAGCCGGGGAAGATTTTGGGGCTTGTTGGAGAAAGCGGCAGCGGAAAAACCATTACCAGCATGGCCATTCTTCAGCTGTTAAATCAGAAAGCCATGAGAGTAGAAGGAAGCATCCAATTGCATGGCCGGGAGCTGATTGGCTTAAAGGAGAAGGAGATGCGGAGCATTCGTGGAAAAGACATCGGCTTCATCATGCAAAACCCTATGAACGCCTTCACCCCTGTTTATACAATCGGAAGCCAGTTTGTTGAAACAATCCGTATCCATACAGGACTGACAAAAAAACAAGCGATCGCTTTGGCAGTTGATTCTTTAGAAAAAATGAACTTGCAGGAGCCTGCTGAAATTATGAATATGTATCCGTTTCAACTGAGCGGCGGAATGCTTCAACGGGTCATGATTGCGATATCGATGTGTCTGCGTCCTTCAATCGTGATTGCCGATGAGCCGACAACGGCTCTTGATGTGGCAACCCAGCTGCAAGTATTAAGGGAGCTGGACCGCCTGCGAACGGAATGCGGCACAGCCATTTTGCTGATTTCGCATGATCTGGGCGTGATTTCGGAACTTGCAGACGAAGTCGCTGTAATGCAAAAAGGCCGGATTGTAGAACAGGCGGATGTCTACCGGCTGTTCGATTACCCGCAACACGATTATACAAAAAAGCTGCTGCAGGCACGGCCTGTATTGCCAGCGCATGAAGAGCTGAGTAAACTTGTTATATAGACTCGACACATATAGAGCTGCAAACCGGACGGGAGGGAGAGAACCGATGAGTTTACTGGAAGTGAAAAAAGTATCACATTCATACGGCTCTTCCCGCTCTTTTTGGCGTCCGTCAAACGATGCGCAAGTTCTTTCCGATGTTTCGCTTTCTATTGATCAAGGAACGTGTATGGGACTGCTTGGGACTAGCGGAGCTGGAAAAAGCACGTTGGGAAAAGTAATTTTAGGTTTGGAGAAACCGCAACAAGGTGAAGTGATCTTCCAAGGACAAAACCTTTATAAAATGGATTCCAAAACCCGGAGAGGAATTCGAAGAGATCTTCAAGTCGTCTTTCAAGACAGCTATTCATCAGTGAATCCGCGGCTTACCGCGGAAAAGATTATCGGAGAACCACTTGAGAACTACGAGAAGCTGTCTCCTGCTGAACAACAAAGAACCGTCGCAAACCTGTTGGAGATGGTAGGGTTGACAGCAGCTGATATGAAAAAGGTTCCTCGGCAATTTAGCGGAGGGCAGTTGCAGCGCATTAGCATTGCAAGAGCCATCGCCCTGAAACCGAAGATGATTGTCTTGGACGAATCTGTAAGCAGCCTCGATATGGTGAACCAAATGAATATCTTGAATTTGTTAAATGAGTTGAAGTCAGTTTATGGCCTTTCCTATCTTTTTATCACGCATGACATTCGCGCCGCATATTCCGTTTCGGACTCCTTGGCAGTGTTGGAAAAGGGGAAGATCATAGAAGTTTGCAATGACAAAAACGACATCTTTACGTCGCAGCAACCGGTCGTTAAGAATTTAGTGGCTTCCATTCTTCCGGAGCATCCCCGAAACCGTACACTTTCCGCCGGCAAGAGTCGTGCATAGAAAACCTCATCAAGCAGGCCGTTTGAACGCGGCCAGAAGTAAAATAACCCCCAGAAGGACGCACAGATTGATATGTTATCTTCTAAAGGTTCTTTTTAATTTGGCTAAAATTTAATACACCTTATGAACTTGTCCTGATTGTGCGCCTTCAACACTTTTTAAGTAAGCATTCGAAACTTTATCTGCGGATACCGGATTAAACCCCTTACTCCGGAAATAAGTGTAAAACTGCCGCCATCGTTAATGTAATTCTGGCCAATCAACACCAAATTCACTTGGCCCTTAAGTTTACTATTTATAGCCACTTCGTTCAGTTCCGGTGTCAATTCGCTTAAATCCCCAAAATGGGATGCGCCCGTCGTGCTTATCGCAGCATCAATGTTCGGAATTTTTTTTACATTTGTTCAATGTTCTCAATAGACGTTATATCAACTTTTGAATCAATTCGTTTTAGAAATTTGAGTTGACTTATTATTTTATAAGTGATAAATTGAATTTAATTAAAGATAACTACAGTCTTTAATGTCTTTTAAGACTATAAATAGATAACTGAGAGCCCCTTTTAGAAGGAGAGGGCTTCGGATTATTGAATTGGGCTCTGATCGGCAAAGAACTAAGGGATCACTTCAAAGCTTCCAGCAAAACAGTTTCTTTTAATATAAGGAGGATCTATGTAAATGAATTCAGAACACGGCAAGTCTCATGGCACCAATCATCACAAAGGCAAAATCTCGTATCTGGACAGCCTTGAACGAAGAGGGGAATTTGCCCCGGAGCAGCTAATAAGCGTAAGCCCGATTAAAGAAACGGACACTATTTTGGATTTTGGTGCAGGCACCGGCTATTTTTCATTGCCTTTGGCCAAAGCAGTGAAGGGCACAGTTTATGCACTGGATATTGACGCCAGCATGTTGGAGTTGATAAATTCGAAAGCTTTAAAAGAGGAAATTACCAATATCGTTACGATTCAAGGAAGTGACGCAGAAGTTTCAGTGCCAGACGGGTCAATAGATGTCGTAATCGCCTCTTTGGTTTTGCATGAAATTCAACCGCTGGCTGCGGCCATAATACGGATCAAAGGAGCACTTAAAGAAGAGGGGTATTTAATCTGTGTTGAGCTTGAGCCTAAAAGGCATTCCGGTCATCAAGCACCACGAATTACATCGGCCGATATGGAAAGGGAATTAACGGCTGCCGGATTGCGGATAACCAAAAAATTCTTTCCAACAGAAAACTTGTATGTTTTGGTAGCACAAAAATAAATTTATAAAGTGGAAAAAATTTTACTTTAATTAAGGATAAAAGATATCTTTAAAGTATCTAATAAAACATTTTGAAGATCTTGCCATTAAAATACGAGGCAGGATAGCTGCCATTTTTAAAAAATCTAGTATTTCCATTCATTCTAAACTGAGAAAGTAGGGATCGATTTGTTCTTTTTCAAGAATCTCTTGCGGCATTACCATCCTGTATATGCTTCTGCCAATATTTCGTGCATGAAACAGTTGGAGAACTTTCTGCAGGCAAAACAATGCGATCGATGTTTTATCGATGTTAAAGGTTTTCCCGTCTATGTGATGAAATGTCCGGACGCTGTTTCAGGGTCAATCAAGCGATGGATTCATAGCGAAGGATTTGTATGCAAGAAGAATATTTAGTGCTTTTTAAGTTATGGAAACAAAGAAAAACAATCAGGAACCTTTCTTCCGTCCATCCGAGAAGCTACATTTTGTTATTGCTAATATCCTGTTTTATAGGAAGAGAGGAGCAGAGGTTCCTTTCTTCTTTTTGTTGGTAGAAATAGATTATTAAGTAAAACTGTAAAAAAACAGCAGGACGCACCAAATCGTACCGATTCAAGCCATCAAAAGCAGGAAATGAAGCGGAAGGCGGCGACACCAGCAGGAGCAGTGAAGGAGTGAAACAACGGAGCAACACGAGCCAAAGATACAGAGGGGAGCGAAGGGAGCGGCTGAGGCCGTGCGCGCGGAAAGCATCCGTCTGGAGCGAAATGAAAAAGCTGCCGAGTGTTTCTCGACAGCCTGGAGAATTGCTCTCATTCATAGGGCAACTCTCGGGAAGTTTTATTTTATACATCTGCGTTGAATGAAGACGTTCTTGATAAGCCAACTGGCCAGTGTGGAGGGACGAGCGTATCCGACAAGAGTAGCCAGGTCTTCCAAGACCAGACTTCTTTTTTGTGGAAACTTCGTTTGCCAAATCAATCCCTCCAACTATACGCGGTTATTTTTAGTATAAGAGGTGTTGCAGTGTAAACTGCAAGTTTTTTTATTTGAAAAATAAAAGAAAATTTTCAAAGCCTGAAACTGTGGTAGAAGCTACTGCAAGCCTATTACAGGAATGCTTTTGCAAGACAACTGCAGTTTAGATTTATAAAGAAAAGGAAATTGATATAATTAGTATTTTCGAAGCCACGGATTGATTCTTGCTGCTATCCACGCAATAGTACCGATGTCTCCCAATCACTTGTATAAACTTAAGAAAAAAAGCAGCAGACGCAATTCCGAAGTATCTCCCCTTAAAATGAATCGCTTCTTTCCCTGAATTAGGTAAAAGTCCCCTCATATTAAAAGTTAAAAAGAAGAAGGAAAGAGAGAATCGCAACAGCCCTATTTTATTGCTGTAGAAAGGAAGGTTGACAACTTTCTAAAACTCACGTAACGTTAAATATTGTGTTGAAAAAGTTTGGAGGGAAACTATATGAAGAAAGTAACCAATGTTTTCTGGATTTCGCTTGCCTTGGTCTTGCTGGCTGTCGGCTACGGAGCGTTTGCCCCAGAGAATTTCGCAGAAGTTACCGGGAATATAGAAGCGTTCCTGACATCGTCGTTCGGTTGGTACTACTTATTGATCGTATCGATCATGGTCTTATTCTGCCTATTTTTTCTTGTCAGTCCGATGGGGCAAATTAAATTGGGGAAAGACACCGATAAGCCGGAGTTTTCATTCGGCACTTGGATTGCTATGTTATTCTCGGCAGGAATGGGCATTGGGCTTGTATTCTGGGGAGCAGCTGAACCGCTGTCCCACTATGCAATTGATCCTGCTACAGCTGAGCCAGGTACAGCAGAAGCATTCCGCGAATCTATGCGTTTCACATTTTTCCATTGGGGAATCCATGCATGGGCAATTTATGCAGTCGTTGCTTTAGCTCTTGCGTATTTCCAATTCCGAAAAGGGGAACCAGGCCTGATTTCTGCCACTTTAAAGCCGATTTTCGGTAAGAAAATGAACGGGCCTTGGGGCACTTTAGTGGACGTTATTGCAATTTTTGCTACAGCAGTTGGGGTGGCGACCACACTTGGTTTCGGCACTATCCAAATCAATGAAGGTTTGGCGTTCTTGTTTGATGCGGTGCCCGGAAACAGCTTTACCGTCCAAATCATCATCATTGCCGTTGCTACTGTTTTGTTCTTGGCTTCAGCTTGGAGCGGACTGAGCAAAGGCATCAAGTATTTGTCGAATACCAATATGGTGTTGGCAATTTCATTGCTTGCCTTGGTGCTGATTTTTGGGCCGACCTTATTGATTCTGAACATGTTTACAGATTCTATAGGAAGTTATTTCCAAAACCTGTTGCGTATGAGTTTCCGCGCTGCACCGATTGATGCAGAAAACCGTGCTTGGATTGATGGCTGGACCATCTTCTATTGGGCATGGTGGATTTCCTGGTCTCCATTTGTCGGGATATTTATCGCCCGAGTTTCAAAAGGCCGGACAATTCGCCAATTTTTATTCGGAGTATTGATCATCCCTACAGTGCTCAGCTTTATCTGGTTTGCGGCATTTGGCTCAACAGCTATAGATGTCCAAAGTTCCGGAAACGATTTAACAGGCTTATTAACCTCCGAAACGTTGTTCGGCGTATTTGAACAGCTGCCGTTGGGGACATTTATGTCCATTATCGCGATCTTATTGGTCTCAACATTTTTCATTACATCTGCAGATTCTGCGACATTTGTTTTGGGGATGCAATCAACAAACGGCTCGCTTCATCCATCAAATGCGATCAAGGTAACATGGGGAGTCGCTCAATCGTCCATTGCTGTCATTCTGCTGTCAGCTGGCGGTCTTGATGCACTTCAAACCGCATTGATCATTTCAGCCTTCCCGTTCTCTTTTATCATGCTATTGATGATGGGGTCTTTCTACAAATCTCTGAGCCTCGAGTACAAAGCCATAAAACGCAAACGATAAAACCGCCGCCTCGGCGGTTTTTTTGTTCAATAACAGGTATAATGGATGGAGTGTTTTATGAAGGATGGAGGATATACGATGAATGAAAAACCACATGTATTATTGGTGGACGGAATGGCGCTCTTATTCCGTTCGTTTTTTGCGACTTCCGCTGTCGGCCAGTATTTCCGGACAACGGATGGATTGGCGACAAATGCGGTGCAGGGATTTGCACGGCATGTGCTCGCTGCAAAGACGATGATGAAGCCGACGCATCTAGCCGTTTGCTGGGATATGGGAGCCCATACGTTCCGGACCGATATGTTCGATGGCTACAAATCGAACCGGCCAGCGCCTCCCGATGATATGCTTCATCAATTTGACTTGGCCAAAAAAGTGTCTGAGCAGCTTGGCTGGCAGAATTACGGGGAAAAGGGGATTGAGGCGGATGATTTTATCGGCTCTTTCACCAAGCAATGGCAAGATAAGGCGAAATTCACCATCATCACGGGCGATAAGGACATGCTGCAATTGTTGAATCCTTCTGTCGAGATAGCCTTTATGAAAAAAGGCTTCCATGTTTACGACGTCTATACGGAAGACCGTTTTAGAGAAGAGTACGGCATCGAGCCAGCGCAATTTGCGGACGTTAAAGCATTTATGGGAGATGCGAGTGATGGCTACCCGGGAGTTAAAGGCATTGGACCGAAGACAGCGCTGCAGCTAATACAGCAGTATGGATCAACAGACGGCGTGTTAGCTGCCATCGGCGAACTGAAACCGGCCCAAAAGAAAAAGATAGAAGAGCATAAGGATATGCTGCTGCTATCTAAAGAGTTAGCGGTTATCAAATGCGACATTCCGCTCGATGTTTCACTCAGTGAAATCACTGTGCCAAACTATACAAGCGATATGGTCCAGCTGTTCGACGACCAGGAATTGAAATTGTTGGCGCGGCAATTGGAAAAAAGTATAGCGCCCGTCAATCCTTTTGAATAGGAACAACTTTGATAAACGTTAAGACATTTCGATTCTTTTTATACGAAACTGCCCGGATGTTACTCGGGCGGTTTTTTTGTCCATTGTCATGAATATAGAGGAGCAAATCGTCTGCTTTTTCTTCAAAGCCGATCAACGGCACCCAATGGTACTTATACGTTGGTTTTGAAAACCAGCGGAACGAAAAGTATCGGTCGAACTTCAACGCAAGCGGGCGTCCGGCAAGCAGCTCGCTTTTTACTTCGCCAATGTCCCTGGCCTTTTTGATGGTGTACCGCTGTCCGGCGAGCCTGCGCAGATTTTTTAACAGCCGCCATGTGAACAAGCCGATTGGCGTAGTGCCAAGCATTTTATAAAGTTCGTTGATGCCATAAACGGTTTTTTCGTGATGGCTGAGGATCGCAGCTGCGGTGACGGGGCCGCATGCGGATCCTTGCTTTTTACTGTCAATGCCAGGTGCATATTGGGACATGCCTTCAAACGGAATCAACGTTTTCATGGCAACCCTCTCCTTTAAGTGAATGGTTTCTATTTGATCTCAGCTAGCGCTTTTTCGTTTTCATTGAGCAATACCTTCAACGCAGTGCGGAAATTCGTATAAACTTCCAACTCTACTTGAATACCGGCATGAACGATTTCCCGTACAAAACGGGGATTGAACCCGACATAAATCGGGCGAAGCCCCATCAATTTCTGTGCGCTGTTCAGTTCGGCCAGTTCGCTTGCCAGTTCATTATAGTCGAACGCTTCAACGTCTTCTAATGTAACGCCAGTGAAATCGAAAACAACGCTTTCAGTTTCCCGGTGATCAGCCGCATACTGCAGCACTTTTGTCCGGATGGTTTCAAAGCGGTCCCGGTAAATAAATCCGGCAATCGGCACTAGAATAGTGCGAGGCACGATAGATGGGATGATAGGAGCGGACATATTTTTAATAACTTTTTCGTAATACTTGACCAACTTTTTTAGTTCTTTCAGTTCTTGTTGCTCATTCATATAAAGCACCTCAATTTTCATATTAAACACAGTGGAAAAGAAAAAGAATAGGCGTTTGCTATTCTTTTTGATCGGATAGGAATTGTGTTACCGATTCAGGAGATTTTGCATTAGCGCTATGAAGGTGGGCAGTTTTATCGCCGTTTTTGAAAATCAGCAAGCTAGGAATGCCCATTACTTCCCACTTTTCTGCAATTTCTGGCAGTTCATCGCGGTTAACGTCATACCATTGGTATTGATTGAATTCTTCAATGATCGGATCGATGAACATGTCCATCCGTGTGCAGTCCGGACACCATCCAGCTTGGAATTTCACAATGACGGGTTCATTTTTGTCGATCACATTTTTAAATTGTTCTGCAGTAGTAATTGATTTCATATTATATCGCCTCCATTTATTCTCTTGTTCAGTGTACCGTTCTATGGCGTTTTCGAAAAGAGATTAATCTTTCAAGCAAAGTAAATTTTCTGGCAATTAATATTGCGAAAAAAAAGAAAATACTTTACACTAGGAGACATAGAGAACGTTCTATTTTTTTACCATAAAAATGAATGAGTATTCATTCAAAAAAAGTAGGAGGGCTTGCGAGTGGCTTACCAAATACAAAAAGCAGCAGTGCTCGGTTCCGGCGTTATGGGTTCCGGAATTGCAGCGCACCTTGCAAACATTGGAATTCCAGTATTACTGCTTGATATCGTTCCGCGGGAATTGTCGAAAGAGGAGGAAGCAAAAGGCTTGTCGCTTGAAGATAAAGCAGTGCGAAACCGGATAGCGGCGTCATCCATTCAAAAGTTGTTGAAGCACAAACCTGCTCCGTTGACGGCAAAGAAGAATTTGGAATTATTAACTCCCGGAAACTTAGAGGACGATTTGGAGAAATTGAAAGATGTGGACTGGATCATAGAAGTGGTTGTCGAAAATCTGGGTATTAAAAAGTCTCTTTATGAAAAAATTGATGCAGTTCGAAAACCGGGTACGATTGTCTCTTCTAATACTTCAGGCATAAGCATAAATGCGATGGCGGAAGGACGTTCAGAAGATTTCCAGAAACATTTTCTTGGAACTCATTTCTTTAATCCACCGCGCTATTTGAAATTGCTCGAAGTGATTCCTGCGAACACAACAGCTCCTGAAGTGGTCGACTTTATGACCCGTTTCGGAGAAGATCGTTTAGGAAAAGGCGTGGTCCTTGCCAAAGATACACCGAACTTCATAGCGAACCGCATCGGTACATATGGCTTGTTAGTGACAATCCGCGAAATGCAAAACCGCGGCTATTCGGTTGGGGAAGTGGATTCGGTAACTGGGCCATTGATTGGACGCCCAAAATCGGCGACATTCCGCACGCTCGATGTAGTTGGCTTGGATACTTTCATGCATGTGGCAAAAAACGTGTACGATCAGACTTCTGGCGACGAACAAAAAGTTTTTGAAGCCCCTGAATTCTTAAAAAAAATGGTGGAAAACGGTTGGCTCGGATCGAAAACAGGCCAAGGGTTCTTCCTGAAACAAGACAAAGAAATACTGGAGCTTAACCCTGAGACATTGGAATACCAGCCAGCAGGAAAATTGAAAACGCCTTCACAGGAAATGGCGCAACAGCAGAAAGGCCTTTCCGCCAAAGTGAAAACGCTTGTCTACGCGGGTGACCGCACAGGTGAATTGCTATGGAGCATCTTTTCTCCGGTACTTCGCTATTCAGCACAATTGACTAGTGAAATTGCCGACGATATCGTTGCAATCGATAACGCCATGAAATGGGGCTTCGGTTGGCAGCAAGGGCCATTTGAAACGTGGGATGCTATCGGTGTTCAGCAATCCGTTGAAAAAATGAAACAAGAAGGACATGAAATTCCTGCATTTGTTCATAAATTGCTCGATTCTGGAAACGACAGCTTTTATAAGGAGATAGAAGGAGACCTCTATTTCTTTAATGGATCAGATTACCAGCCAGTGCCAATTAATGAAAAAGTAATTGATTTGAAACGCTACAAGAAAAAGCATGGCGTCATTAAATCCAATGCAGGTGCCAGTTTGATCGATCTAGGAGATGGCATTGCGCTGCTTGAGTTTCACTCGCAGTCAAATGCAATCGGCCTCGATATTATCCAGATGATCAATTTTGCAGTTGATGAAGCAGAGAAAAATTTCAAAGGGCTTGTAATTGGCAACCAGGGCAAAAATTTCTGTGTCGGCGCAAACTTGGGCATGATTTTAATGGAAGCACAGGATGACAATATATTTGAATTGGATTTCACCATAAAAGCTTTCCAAAACGCCATGATGAAAGTGAAGTATTGCACAAAACCGGTTGTAGCAGCGCCTTTTGGCATGTCGCTTGGCGGGGGAGCGGAAGTGGCGCTTCCGGCAGCGCATATCCAAGCTTCGATGGAGACCTATATGGGGCTAGTAGAAGCAGGTGTCGGGTTGATTCCAGGCGGGGGTGGCAACAAGGAGCTTTACATCAAGCATTTAAAAGGCATGCCAAAAGGGGTCTTGGTCGATTACCAGAACGTTGCCAGCAAAGTGTTTGAGTCGATTGCAACGGCAAAAGTTTCTACTTCGGCAGAAGAAGCCCGTGAAAATAACTTCCTTAACTTTGTAGATGGCATCAGCGTCAATAGCGACCACTTGATCTATGATGCGAGGCAGGCGGCCTTGGCCCTGCATGAAATGGGCTATCAAGCACCGAAACGGGAAAAAGTGCCGGTTACCGGTGAGCCGGGATATGCCACATTGCTGCTAGGGGCAGAAGGAATGCTGTTATCTGGCTATATCAGCGAATACGACCTGAAAATCGCGAAAAAACTGGCGTTTGTCTTAGCTGGAGGAAAAGTGCCGTATGGCACGTTGGTCGACGAACAATACTTGCTCGATTTAGAGCGCGAAGCATTTTTAAGTTTAGTGGCGGAACCGAAAACACAACAGCGGATGCAGCATATGCTCATTAAAGGAAAACCGCTGCGCAATTAATCCTGCAGCAAGAATCAAAGGAGGAAGAAACTCATGCGCGAAGCAGTAATCGTATCCGGTGCACGGACACCGGTCGGAAAAGCAAAAAAAGGCTCACTCGCAACTGTACGGCCAGATGATTTCGGCGCATTGGCTGTCAGAGAAGCATTAAACCGGGCTGACGGCTATGACGGGCCAATCGATGATTTGATCATGGGCTGTGCGATGCCGGAAGCCGAACAAGGCATGAACATTGCCCGCAATATCGGTGCACTTGCCGGTTTGCCGGAAACCGTATCCGCTGTAACGATCAACCGTTTCTGTTCTTCGGGTTTGCAGTCAATTGCCTATGCGGCTGAACGTATTATGGTTGGGTCAGCAGAAGCAATCATTGCTGGTGGCGTGGAATCGATGAGCATGGTGCCAATGATGGGCAATGTCATCCGGCCAAACGCAAAATTGGCAGAGACAGCTCCCCAATACTACATGAGCATGGGGCATACGGCTGAACAAGTGGCAACACAATATGGCATTAGCCGGGAAGACCAGGATGCATTTTCCGTCCGCTCACACGAAAAAGCGGCTGCCGCCATTGAAAAGGGACATTTCGTCGAAGAAATCGTGCCGGTTGAAGTGGTGAAGCGCTATGTGGATGAAAACAATAAATATCAGGAAAAAACATTCCTGTTCGAAATGGACGAAGGCGTCCGCCATGGCACGACAGTCCAAACCTTGAATAAATTGCGCGCAGTCTTTTCTGCACGCGGTACAGTAACGGCCGGAAACTCATCGCAGACATCTGACGGCGCTGGAGCGCTCCTGGTCATGGACCGGGAAAAAGCAGAATCGTTGGGCCTTAAACCAATTGCGAAATTCCGTTCGTTCGCAACAGGCGGCGTGCCTCCTGAAGTAATGGGAATCGGCCCAATTGTCGCAATTCCAAAAGCCTTGAAGCTGGCAGGCTTGTCTATCGAAGACATCGACGTCTGGGAACTGAACGAAGCATTCGCCTCACAATCGCTTGGCGTCATCCGCCATTTGAACATCGACATCGACAAAGTGAACTTGAACGGCGGCGCCATAGCACTTGGACATCCGCTAGGCGCCACAGGCTCCATTTTGACACTGAAAATGATGAGCGAGTTGAAGCGCCAAGGCAAGCAATTCGGTGTCGTTACGATGTGTATCGGAGGAGGCATGGGTGCAGCTGGCGTGTTTGAAATGTTGTAAATCTATTATAAATATAAAAGCTCATCAAATAATTTGAACTAAAGAATAAACTCTAATACATCGTTTTCGCCGCTTTTTCGGCTCCCGCTAGAAGCCGAAAAAGCACTCGTCTTCTAGCTCCGTCCAGTCCTTGGACGCGTCGAAGCTAAGAAATCTCTTGGTACGGAGCAAAAAACGGAGACTCCCGCAGGAAAGCGGAGTTGTTTGCGGAATATTATCAGCAGTTTAATGCAGCTAATAAAATATAGGAGGAATTCACAATGGAACAGCAAAAAACATTGATCAAAGGTGGAAGTTTCCTGATCGAAGACGCAGACCTTTCTCGTGTCTTCACGCCTGAAGACTTTACCGACGAACATAAGATGATTGCTAAAACGACTGAGGATTACGTCAACAACGAAGTCATGCCAGTCGTTGAGAAACTGGAGAACCATGAATTCGACCATTCTGTCCGGTTATTGAAATCGGCGGGAGAGCTTGGGCTGCTTGGGGCAGATGTTCCGGAACAATATGGCGGCTTAGGACTGGATAAAATTGCTTCTGCTTTGATTGCAGAAAAGATGTCAAAAGCAGGCGGATTTTCGATTACTCACGGCGCCCACGTCGGAATCGGATCCCTGCCAATCGTCCTTTTCGGCAATGAAGAGCAAAAACAGAAATACCTTCCGCGCCTTGCAACAGGCGAAATGATTGCCGCTTATGCATTGACAGAACCGAGCTCTGGCTCAGATGCACTTGGCGCAAAAACTACAGCTAAATTGAATGAAGCGGGCACGCATTATGTTTTGAACGGCGAGAAACAATGGATCACGAATGCAGGGTTTGCAGATGTATTTATCGTTTACGCAAAAATTGACGGCGAAAAATTCTCGGCTTTCATTGTAGAGCGTGCATACGACGGAGTTTCAGTTGGACCTGAAGAAAAGAAAATGGGTATTAAATCGTCCTCTACACGTACATTAATCTTGCAAGACGCACAAGTTCCTGTCGAAAATTTATTGGGTGAAGCAGGGCGTGGCCACATTATTGCATTCAATATTTTGAACATCGGACGCTATAAATTGGGAGTGGGCACAATCGGCGGTTCCAAGCATGCTTTGGAAATTACCATTCCGTACACCAATCAGCGCCAGCAATTCAAAACGCCGATTTCTTCATTCAACTTGACGCGCGAAAAATTGGCGACGATGGCGTCTCAATTGTATGCACTTGAAAGTTCGGTTTACCGGACTGTCGGTTTGTTTGAAGATCGCATGAGCGGTTTTACGGATGAAGAGCATGCCAACGGTAAATTAGTGGCTGATTCCATCGCTGAATTTGCGATTGAATGCTCGATGAATAAATTCTTTGGAACTGAAACACTCGATTATATTGTGGATGAAGGAGTACAACTGCATGGCGGCTACGGCTTTATGCAGGAGTATGAAATTGAAAAAGCGTACCGCGACTCGCGCATCAATCGCATTTTCGAAGGAACAAACGAAATCAACCGTTTGCTCGTTCCGGGCACCTTAATCCGCAAAGCGATGAAAGGCGAGCTTCCACTGTTCCAGCACGCGCAAAAATTGCAGGAAGAGCTGTTGATGTTAATGCCTGAAGAAGTTGGTACAGAGGCATTGGCACAGGAAAAGTACTTGGTGCGTAACGCGAAAAAAATCGCTTTGCTTGCAGCAGGCCTTGCGGCTCAAACATATGGAGCGAAGCTTGAGCAGGAACAAGAAGTGCTTGTAAACATTGCCGATATTGTCTCCAATGTTTTCGCTATGGAATCTGCTGTCCTTCGCACAGAAAAAGCGATTTTGGCTTCCGGAGAAGAAAAAGCACAGCAAAAACTTTTATACACCCAAATCTATTGCCAAGAAGCATTCGATAAAATCGAAAAAGATGCGAAAGAAACCTTGCTGGCAGCTGTTGAAGGAGATAACCAGCGTATGATGCTTTCAGCTCTTCGCAAACTGACTCGTTCCACTCCTTACAACGTCATCGCGAAAAAACGCGAAGCTGCTGTGAAATTGGTTGAAACAGAAAAATACGTGGTGTAAGGAAAAGCAAAAAGCATATAAATGATAGGAAAAAGACTCCGGAATCGAATCGTTCCGGAGTCTTTTTATTGGAATCGTCGGGATATTGCCGTCGCTAAAACCGATTATTATAGAAGTTTTAAGCATTATTTTGTATTTAATATGTCGTTGCTTGTTTTTATTGGCTTCAAGAAGCAAGCAGAAATCGGGAAAATTTCGAACATCCCTCATTCATATCTGAAAAGGGGTCGTAAAAGTGCATAGAAATCCGTGAACGTTCGTAAAGTGATTGGACACATTTACGAACGCTTTTTTTATCTTGTTTCAGCTATTTTTTTGCGTTCGTAAACGTGTACTTTTACGAACGGTTTAAAACTTATTTTATGTTTATGCTCGAATCTCGTAGAATATCTATATAATCTCATTGAAGTAATCGAGAGGGGGTAACTACTATCGAATTAGCTAGTGTTCTTCGCAAAACAGGAATAGTCGTCCATGAGTTTGAAAATGTTGGACGAGAATACAGAGAGAAATGGGTTCATGCTTTTTCTGATTCTAAATTTGATCAACATAAATATTTAACTGAGTTTCTATGGTATATGTTTTCTGCTGAAAAAACTGAGTGCTTGGTTAGGAAAGAAGCAGCTCTCTCCTTTGATAAGGTAAACAAGCGATATTGTTATATTTTCTTTCAAGAGTCCGACGATGTTTTACAAGTGGAATATGCATCTTCCATGAATGCTAAAGATTTGTTGAACGTAACAGGAGAACATTGTGATGTCTATGTCGTGGACAAAGGCTTTAATTGGACATATGTGATTCCTCATGAAGAAGACTGGGGTCCATACTTTTACAGAAAAAAGTTCAAAGGTGATTGAAAAGGTTGTAGTAGATTTATGTTGAGAAGAGACTTTTCCCATAAGAAGAATCACAGGAATTCTAGTTTACATATCACCACATTATCAGGGGCTATGCGAATATATAGGGAGAGAAAAGGCTAATCGAGCCCATCTTCTTTCTTTTTATCTGTAAAAGTATGCTTTTACGAACTTTACAGAACAAATGTTTAGCGAAGGGGCGTCAAGGTAGTAGGCGAAGCGGCCCGGCTTCTTTCGGGAGCCATCCACAGAGCGTCCGAAGCGTTGTAAACCACTCACGCATTCAAGAAAGAGAAGGAGGGAGAGGCTGTTAGCTGTTATCGCATCGACTAGCTGCCCTTCTTTTGCTAAGCTAAAGAAAAGGAGGATTCACCATGATGCAATTTTACGCATACCCCAAATGCTCGACGTGCCGAAACGCCAAGAAATGGCTGGATGCAAACGGAGCTGACTATGAAGCAATCAACATCGCAGAAACGCCGCCATCAGCAGAAGAACTGCGCAAAATCCAACAAGCAAGCGGCTTGGAGCTGAAAAAGTTTTTTAATACAAGCGGCATGAAATACCGGGAACTCGGACTTAAAGAGAAACTGCCGACAATGAGCGAAGAAGAGCAGTTTAATTTACTTGCTTCAGATGGCATGCTGATCAAGCGGCCTGTGGCTTGGGATGGCAAAAAAGTGACGCTTGGCTTCAAAGAAGCGGATTATGAAAATACGTGGCAGTGAGTTCAGTGGATTCTTGTATTTCACGAGCGAATATGTCAAACTGAAATTGAGCACAATACATATTTTGGAGGGGTCTGGATGAGCACACCACAAGAGCTTCGTTATTCAAAAGAACATGAATGGGTAAAACTTGAAGACGGTACTGCGCGCATTGGTATTACTCACTTTGCGCAAGCTGAACTTGGCGATATCGTATTCGTTGAACTGCCGCAAGTAGGCGACGAATTGAAGAAAGATCAGCCTTTTGGCAGCGTGGAATCCGTTAAGACGGTTTCTGAACTTTACGCGCCAATCAGCGGCCGTGTGGTTGAAGTGAACTCGGAGTTGGATGACAGCCCGGAGTTCGTCAATGAGTCCCCGTATGAGCAAGCTTGGATGGTGGTCATTGAAGCTATTGACGAATCCGAGGTCAATGAATTGATGACAGCGGAGCAATATGAGAAAATGATTAATGAATAAGACCCGAAAGCGCCTCTTGTTTGGCGCTTTTTTTCATCATAACTAGCGGGGTGTGGACTTATGAATAAAGTGATTGTTGTCGAAGGGCTTACCGATAAAACAAGAATTGCGCCTCTTATTGCTGAACCAGTCACAATACTCTGCACAAATGGCACCGTCAGTGCGACAAGACTGGAAGAACTGCTGTTGCCTTACGAAGGCTTGGATATTATTGTGCTTGTGGATGCCGACAAATCAGGAGAACAATTGAGAAAACTAGTTAAGCGTGAGTTTCCTGAAGCCAGGCATTTTTATATTAACCGCAGCTACAAGGAAGTTGCGACAACCCCGATACGGATCTTGCTAGATGTGCTCATCAGTGCCAATGTCCGGGTCAATCAGTTATTAGCCGAAGGATGATCGAAAATGAACGAATGGACACATAAAGAATGGCTCAAAGAAAAAAACACTCATCGAATGACGGCCTTTTACTTGTACACGCCGATGTGCGGCACCTGCCAAGTTACTTCGAAGATGCTTGAGGTTGTCCGGGAATTGTTGCCGGATTTGAATATTGGCAAAGCAAACTTGAATTACGTGCAGGAAATAGCCGGTTTATACGAAGTGGAAAGTGTTCCTTGCTTGATTATTACAGAAGATGGTTTGGTTAAGGAAAAGATTTATGCCTTCCAGTCTGTCCCTTTTATATACGAAAAGTTAAAAGTTGTTGACGCAGCACAACGTGCATGGTAAATTGGATTTCTGATTGTGAATTTCATAACGTACTCTTATTAAGAGAGGTGGAGGGAAGTGCCCTATGAAGCCCGGCAACCGTCATGAAAATGAAATGGTGCCAATTCACGCAAAGCCATGCTTTGGGAGATGAGAGATCGGTGTCCGTATATAACTGCGAATACCCTTCTGCTTATTTCTGCGCAGAAGGGTTTTTATTTTGAAGTAGGAGTGTTTAGAAATGATTGAATTGAAACAAGTGACGAAAACGTACGACACTGGAAAAGGTGCGTTAACAGCAGTGGATGGTGTCGATCTATCAATTGCCACTGGCGAAATTTTCGGCATTATCGGTTATAGCGGTGCAGGGAAAAGTACATTGATCCGTCTATTGAACGGACTAGAAAAACCGACAACCGGTACGGTCCAAATCAATGATCAAGTCATTACAGCGATCAAAGGGGCAGAACTTAGAAAAGCACGCCAAAAAGTCAGCATGATTTTCCAGCATTTTAATCTGCTTTGGTCAAGAACCGTAAAGGAAAATATCGCGTTTCCGCTTGAAATTGCAGGCGTGCCAAAAAATAAGCGGGATGCCCGCGTTATGGAACTGGTCGAATTAGTCGGATTGGCTGGCCGTGAAAATGCCTACCCTTCCCAGCTGTCCGGTGGCCAGAAGCAGCGTGTCGGCATCGCCCGTGCGCTCGCCAATGATCCCGAAGTGCTGTTATGCGATGAAGCAACATCTGCACTCGATCCTGAAACAACCGATGCTATCCTTGATTTATTGGTAGACATCAACAAGCGGCTCGGATTGACGATTGTCTTGATCACGCACGAAATGCACGTTATCCGGAAAATCTGCCATCGCGTTGCCGTTATGGAAGGCGGGAAAGTGGTGGAACTTGGCGATGTGCTAAGTGTATTCCAAGCGCCGAAAGCAGAAATTACGAAGCGGTTTGTGGCGCAAGTTACAGAAACAGAAGACTCGAATGAGACGATCAAACATTTGCGTGAACTGTACCCCACTGGTGATTTGGTGAAATTGTTATTTGTAGGAGACCAAACCGAGCAGCCGATTTTGACGAAACTGATTCGTACAAATCCGGTGGAAGTCAATATTGTTCAAGGGAATATTTCACATACACAACGCGGTGCTTATGGAACATTGATTTTACAGTTGAAAGGGACACGCGAAGAAATTGCGAATGCCATCGCATTTTTAAACAACGAAAATATCCAGACAGAGGTGATGGCAAATGATTGAATCTTTATTTCCAAACGTAGATTGGGGCAAAATGTGGGAAGCTACCCTTGAAACTCTATATATGACAGCCATGTCGACATTTTTTACTTTTGTTATAGGAATTGTTTTGGGCATTGTTTTATTCTTAACGGCACCTAGACAACTTTGGGCCAACAAAATAGTTAACTGGTTAACTGGAGCATTCGTCAATATCTTTCGTTCCATTCCTTTTATCATTTTGATCATCTTACTGATTCCCTTTACGAAATTCTTGATTGGTACAATACGCGGACCCAATGCGGCGTTGCCCGCACTTATTATCGGTGCAGCTCCATTTTATGCACGTATGGTGCTGATTGCACTTAAAGAAATTGACAAAGGCGTTATCGAAGCAGCCCGTTCAATGGGAGCGACAACTTGGACCATTATCCGAAAAGTATTGCTTCCCGAGTCTAAGCCGGCTTTGATTTCAGGAATTACCGTAACAGCCATCGCCCTAGTCGGCTATACAGCCATGGCGGGGATCATTGGTGCAGGCGGTCTTGGTACATTGGCCTTCTTGGACGGTTTCCAAAGAAGCCGTGAAGATGTGACCTTAATGGCCACCATCTTGATCTTGGTTATCGTATTTGCAATTCAATTTATTGGCGACTTTATCACAGTTCGTTCGGACAAACGGTAATAACAGTTTAACTGTTCTATAAAACAACTTAGAAAAAAGGGAGAAGATTCACATGAAGAAATTACTAGCGGGAACATTATTAACAGCATTGACACTAGCAGGATGCGGTTCAGGATCTGGCGGTTCTGGCGAAGAGTCAAGCACATTGAAAATTGGTGCATCTAACGTGCCTCATGCAGAAATCTTAGAGCAGGCAAAGCCGCTTCTTGAAGAGCAGGGCGTAACGTTGGAAATCGAAACTTATCAAGATTATATTTTGCCGAACCAAGATTTAGAGGGCGGGGAAATCGATGCGAATTACTTCCAGCACATCCCGTATTTAGAAGATCAGAAGCAAGAGTTTGGCTATGATTTTGTTAGCGCAGGCGGCATTCACATCGAGCCGATCGGCATTTACTCGAAGAAACATGCATCATTAGATGAATTGCCAGATGGCGCAACAATTCTAATGAGCAACTCGGTTGCCGACCATGGCCGTATCCTTTCAATGCTAGAAGCTGAAGGTTTGATCAAATTGGATGAAGGCGTTGAAAAAACAGCTGCGGAAGTTAGCGACGTTGTAGAAAATCCGAAAAACCTTGAATTCGATGCGAACTATGAAGCAGCATTGCTGGTTCAAATGTATGAATCAGGTGAAGGCGATGCGGTATTGATCAACTCAAACTACGCAATCGATGCGGGCTTGAACCCACTAGAAGATTCAATCGCTCTTGAAAGTTCAGATTCTCCTTACGCTAACATCATTGCAGTGCGTGCGGAAGACGAAGGAAATGAAAACGTAGCGAAATTGGTTGAGGTTCTACACTCAGAAGAAATCAAAGATTTCATGCTTGAAGAGTGGGGCGGGGCAATCGTACCGGCCGAATAATTTGCTTGGCACCCTTAGGGGTGCTTTTTTATTTAGGTTTAAATAATAAAAATATTCCGTGTAATTTAGAAGTACTTACAATTTGATGGACCATATGCTAATTTAGGATAATATTAAAAAATCAATTGTACACATGGGGAGGACGTTTTGTGAAGATCAAGTTTGGGTTGTTGCCGAGGATTGCTGTTGCCATTGTTTTAGGGATTGCTATTGGATCTATTGCTCCTGAATGGATGGTCCGCTTATTTACTACATTTACAACTGTTTTTGGAAGCTTTCTTAACTTTATAGTGCCTTTGATCATCCTTGGTTTTATCGCTCCGGGGATTGCCCAACTTGGCAAGGGTTCCGGGAAATTATTAGGTTTAGCTACAACCTTTGCATATCTTTCAACGATTATTGCAGGAACTCTAGCATTTTTTGCTGCAACTACTATTTTGCCTAATTTTATGGGCGGAAAATCTTTGGGGGAAATTGAAAATCCGGAAGAAGCTTTGGCCACAAGCTTTATCGCGCTCGACCTTCCTCCCGTCTTTGGAGTAATGTCCGCTTTAATTTTAGCGTTTTTGCTTGGAATCGGCATGGCTGCCACTGAAAGCAAAACAATGATCACCTTTTTTGAGGAATTCCAGGCAATTATCGAAAAAACGATCTCGCGCGTCATTATCCCGCTGCTGCCTTTCCACATTTTCGGTATATTTGCCAATATGGCTTACGGTGGCGCCGTTGCGAAAATTTTATCGCTATTCGCTATTGTGTTTGTCATGATCATCATTCTCCATTGGACAATGTTGGCAATTCAGTATACGGCAGCAGGTTCTTTGAATAAGAAAAACCCGCTTTATTTGTTAAAGACGATGATGCCCGCTTATTTCACTGCTCTTGGAACTCAGTCCTCGGCTGCTACTATCCCTGTGACATTGCGCCAAGCGCGCAAAACCGGAGCCAACGAACGTGTGACCGATTTTACAGTGCCGCTTTTTGCAACAATCCATTTATCCGGAAGCACCATTACACTTGTTTCATGCGCCATTGGCGTTTTGCTTTTGACAGGCGGCACGCCGGCTTTCGGTTCTTTCTTCCCGTTTATTTTGATGCTTGGGGTTACGATGATTGCAGCGCCTGGAGTACCTGGCGGTGCTGTAATGGCCGCAATTGGATTGCTTGAAACAATGCTCGGCTTTGACCAGACCATGGTTGCATTGATGATTGCACTTTACCTTGCTCAAGATAGTTTTGGCACGGCTACGAACGTAACTGGAGACGGGGCGCTCGCTATGATCGTTGACCGGTTTACACGTGAAGAAAAAGTTTTTGAAACTAGTTCTGACAAAGTTTTGAAAAGTACCAACATTTGATATATTATGGCTATTTCGCCAGCTCTATACGGTAGTTAAAAGCTATGATACGATATCTGAGAATTCAATTATCAGGAGGACTATCATGAAGAAACTACTATTGGTTGGCGCAACAGCTGCATTATTTTTAGGAGCTTGCAGCGAAGAGAATGCAGCTCAAGAAACAACTGCATCAAGCACAGAAACTACTGAAAAAGAATCAAACGTGAAACAAGAATTGATGAGATTTTACATGTCGATTCCTCAAGAAATCAACGCAGTTGATAAAGATTTGAATGCTTTTGAATCGGCGCAGGTGGAAGGCACACTTCCGGAAGGCGATGACCTTGAAAAAATGAAAGAAGCAGCTGCTGCTTCTGCTAATGAAGCTGGAACGGTAGTAGAAGGAATTGAGATTCCGGAATCACTGGCTGATCACCAAGCGGATATCGAAGGGGCATTAGCTTCTATTAAAGAATCTTATTCTATGAAAGCGGAAGAGCTTTCAAAAGATGCGTCTTTCGAAGCTGCAAACGAAAAGTTTGTTCAAGCTGATGAAACATTCAACAAACTTCTTGAAGAACAAGGCTTGGCTGCTTCAAGTATTTTGAATGAAGTATCCAACTAATTTGAAGCGAAACCCGGCAGAATCTTGCCGGGTTTTTTAATTGGCTTTTTGACAAGCTATTCTCAAAAAAATATTGGATAAGTATTTTTTTGTTTAAGTTCCATAAAATTGGGTAAACTAATAATAACTATACATTTGAAAGGAATGGTTACTATTAGTTTTCAAGAAATTAAAGTAACAGAAAATATGGAGCATGCATTTCGAGATGCTCACGGGTTTGGAATTCATGAATGCGAAAACAATCCTGAATTGCTTGTGAAAGTAGAACAGAAGAGGGAACAGGAATATCAGAAAAGCCAACAGATGGTAGCACGCTTGGATAACCAAGTGCACCGCAGTTTATAAAAACAGCCGATGCTTAACGCATTGGCTGTTTTTTATTTATACGGCATTTCAGTTACCGAATACATGGCGGGATGAACACAATTCTTAATCCGTTGACACCTCTTTTTCCAGCATTTTTTCGGTAAATTGTATAAGTGCGGTGGTTCTAAAAGACCAAACGCAACGTTAGAGTTAAATTAGAAAGTCGAGGACTTGTCCAAGGGATATTAATGATATGTATTCTCAATTAGTAATCTTTTATTGAAAATAAAAAAACACGCGGAATATACCTTGAAAACGCTTGTATACTGTAGAAATTCAGTGTTATAAATTGTTTAATTATCATTTGTGGATCCGGTTTAATGATTTGCTACTAAGGTGGTTTTCGGTTAAGATTAGAATGATACTAATTAAGAATGGTTTCCATTCAAAATTAACTTTATGGAGGTATTTACATGTCAACTTTGGTTATCCAAGATTTGCACGTTGAAATCGAAGGAAAAGAGATTTTAAAAGGTGTAAACTTAACAATTAAAACAGGTGAAATCCATGCGATCATGGGGCCGAACGGAACGGGGAAATCTACTCTAGCTTCTGCTATCATGGGGCATCCTAAATATACAGTAACTTCTGGAAGCATTACATTGGATGGCGAAGACGTATTAGAAATGGAAGTTGACGAACGCGCCCGCGCTGGCCTTTTCCTTGGCATGCAATACCCAAGCGAAATTTCTGGTGTAACGAACGCTGACTTCATGCGCTCTGCCATGAACGCACGCCGCGAAGAAGGCGATGAAATTTCTTTGATGAAGTTCATCCGTGAATTGGATAAGAAAATGGAAGTTTTAGATATGGACGAAGAAATGGCGCAGCGCTACTTGAACGAAGGGTTCTCAGGCGGAGAAAAGAAACGCAACGAAATCCTTCAAATGATGATGATCAAACCGTCATTTGCTATCTTGGATGAAATCGACTCCGGACTTGATATCGATGCATTGAAAGTTGTAGCAGAAGGCGTCAACCAAATGAGAGGCGAAGAGTTCGGCTGCCTGATCATCACTCACTACCAGCGCTTGTTGAACTACATCACTCCTGATTATGTTCACGTGATGATGCAAGGCCGTGTAGTTAAATCCGGTGGAGAAGAACTTTCTCACAAACTTGAAGCAGAAGGCTACGACTGGATCAAAGCGGAACTTGGCATTGAAGACGAGACCGTAGGAACAGAAGCATAATTGGAAGGGGAGACTAACGTGGCGGTTGAAACAAACATGAAAATCACCGAGCAGGAAGTGCGCTCCTTCTCGGCTTCTAAATCAGAACCTGAAGAGTTTACTGAACTGCGCGTACAAGCATTGGCTGCTGCAGCGGTTTTGCCGTTGCCGAAACCGGATAAAACAAAAATTGCGAACTGGAACTTCACGGATTTCCCAGTTCATACAAAAGAAAGCTCAACTTACACTTCATTGGATGAACTTCCAGAAGACGTTAAGTCGATTGTTGACTTAGAGAAAAAGAACTTATACATCCAGCACAATAATACGCCAGCATATCTGTCTCTTTCTGAAGAGTTGAAAGCAAAAGGCGTTATCTTGACAGATATTTTCACAGCAATCCGCGAACATAGCGATCTTGTTGGAAAATACTTTATGAAAGAAGCGGTTAAAGCGGAAGAACATAAACTGACTGCCCTTCACGCTGCACTTTTAAACGGAGGAGTATTCCTTTATGTTCCTAAAAATGTAGTAGTTGAAGAACCAGTTCAAGTTGTGTTTATCCACGACGACGAAGAAGTTTCGTTATTTAACCATGTAATCGTTGTTGCTGACACGAGCAGTAAAGTGACTTATGTGGAAAACTATTTGTCTACCGTGCCTCATGCAAAAGGTTTAGCGAATATCGTTTCTGAAGTTTTCGCTGAAGACAATGCCCAAATTACGTACGGAGCTGTTGATGTTCTTGCGGAAGGCTTTACAACTTATGTAAACCGCCGCGGAATTGCTGCCCGTGATGCTCGCATTGAATGGGCACTTGGTTTGATGAACGACAGCGATACGATTTCTGAAAACGTAACCCATCTTATTGGAGACAACTCGGCTGGCGATACGAAAACAGTAGTCGTTGGAAGAGGATCTCAAAAACAGAACTTCACGACAAAAGTGGTTCATTGGGGCAAAAATTCCGATGGCCAAATTCTGAAGCACGGCGTTATGAAAGATTCCGCTTCTTCCATTTTCAATGGAATCGGCAAAATCGAGCATGGTGCAACAAAATCGAACGCTGAACAAGAATCGCGCGTTTTGATGTTGAGCCCTCAAGCCCGCGGAGACGCAAACCCGATTTTGCTAATAGATGAAGATGACGTTACAGCAGGCCACGCAGCTTCTGTAGGGCGCGTGGATCCATTGCAATTGTTCTATTTGATGAGCCGCGGAATTACAAAACAAGAGGCTGAACGTCTTGTTATACACGGTTTCTTGGCACCGGTTGTTAACGTACTGCCAATAGAAGGCGTTAAAAAGCAATTGACGGAGGTTATCGAAAGGAAAGTCCGCTAATGATGAATCGAGAGATAAAAAGTTATTTTCCCATACTCGACCAAGAAGTGAATGGACATCCACTTGTCTATTTGGACAGTGCAGCGACATCTCAGAAGCCGGTTCAAGTTATTGAAGCATTAAAGCATTATTATGAGTTTGATAATGCCAATGTCCACCGCGGGGTTCACACTCTCGGTAACCGGGCAACTGATATGTATGAAGGAGCACGCGAAAAAGTCCGGAAATTCATCAACGCCAAATCGACCGAAGAAGTCATCTTTCTGCGCGGAACAACGACTGCGCTGAACTTAGTGGCGCAAAGCTACGGACGGGCGAATGTTGAAGAAGGGGACGAAATCGTCATTACGTATATGGAGCACCACTCAAACGTGATTCCATGGCAGCAATTGGCGAAAGAGCGTGGCGCTGTTCTTAAATACATCGAGTTAAACCCGGACGGGACTATTTCATTGGAACAAGTTCGAGCGGCTGTAACAGACCGGACGAAAATTGTATCGATGATGTATGTATCAAATGTTCTGGGAACTATGAACCCTATTAAAGAAGTGACGCAAATTGCGCACGAACATGGAGCGGTCATGGTAGTGGACGGAGCACAAGCGGCTCCTCACTTGAAAATTGATGTGCAAGACCTGGATTGCGATTTCTTCGCTTTTTCTGGCCACAAAATGTGTGGACCTACCGGAATCGGCGTATTATATGGCAAGAAGGATTTATTGAACAATATGGAACCGATTGAATTTGGCGGAGAAATGATCGACTTTGTCGGACTATACGATTCCACTTGGAAAGAGCTCCCGTGGAAATTCGAAGGCGGCACACCGATTATTGCCGGAGCAGTAGGTTTAGGTGCAGCGATTGATTTCTTGAACGAAATCGGCTTGCATGAAATCGAACAGCATGAGCATAAAATGGCGGCTTACGCTATGGACGTCATGAGTGAAATCGACGGACTCCAAATTTACGGGCCGACCGATCCTCAAAAACGTGCAGGCATTGTGACATTCAACTTGAATGATGTCCATCCGCATGACGTGGCAACGGTTCTTGATATGAGCGGCATCGCTGTCCGTGCAGGGCATCATTGTGCGCAGCCGCTCATGAAATGGCTGCAATGTACAGCCACAGCCCGCGCTAGCTTCTACGTTTACAATGATGAATCGGATATCGATCGTCTCGTAGAAGGCTTGCGTTCAGCAAAGGAGTATTTCAGCGATGTCTTCTAAAAATTTAGACCAGCTTTATCGCCAAGTTATTATGGATCATTATAAAACGCCGAGAAATAAGGGAACCCTTGATAACGATAGCGTAAACATTGAAATGAACAACCCGACTTGCGGGGACCGGATCCAATTGACGCTGCAAGTGGAAGAAGGCATTGTCAAAGATGCGAAATTTGACGGGGAAGGCTGTTCCATTTCGATGGCTTCAGCTTCAATGATGACGCAAGCGGTCAAAGGGAAAGACGTCGATACGGCGCTTCAACTTTCTCATATCTTTTCTGATATGATGCTTGGCAAAGATTATGATGATACAATTGATTTAGGGGATATTGAAGCCCTTCAAGGCGTCTCTCAGTTTCCGGCACGGATCAAATGCGCAACGCTTGCATGGAAAGCCATGGAAAAAGGCGTGCAAAGCGAAGGCAAATCGTAATACAAGAACGGAGGAACGACGATGGCAAAACAAATGCCAGAAATCGGTGATTATAAATATGGTTTCCACGACAAAGACGTATCGGTATTCCGATCAGCTCGTGGACTGACTGAAGATATCGTCAGAGAAATTTCGAATATCAAAAATGAGCCAGAGTGGATGCTTGAATCTCGTTTGAAAGCATTAAAATTGTTCTATTCTATGCCGATGCCACAATGGGGCGGCGATTTGAGTGCGCTAAACTTTGATGAAATTACGTATTACGTAAAACCATCTGAAGCAAGCCAGACTTCATGGGATGAAGTGCCTGATGAAATCAAAGCTACTTTTGATAAATTGGGTATTCCAGAAGCGGAACAAAAATACTTGGCTGGTGTTTCTGCCCAGTATGAGTCCGAAGTTGTTTACCATAATATGAAAGTTGAACTTGAAGATATGGGAATCGTCTTTAAAGATACAGACGCAGCGCTTCGTGAAAACGAAGACTTGTTCAGAGAATACTGGCAGACAGTTATTCCTGCTGCTGACAATAAATTTGCTGCACTTAACACGGCGGTATGGTCAGGTGGCTCATTCATCTACGTGCCAAAAGGCGTAAAAGTGGAATCACCGCTTCAAGCTTATTTCCGCATCAACTCGGAAAACATGGGGCAGTTCGAACGTACAATGATCATCGTAGATGAAGGCGCAAGCGTTCACTATGTAGAAGGCTGTACAGCTCCGGTTTACACAACAAATTCACTTCACTCAGCAGTAGTTGAGATCGTCGTGAAAAAAGATGCTTATTGCCGTTACACAACAATTCAGAACTGGGCAAACAACGTCTACAACCTTGTTACGAAACGCGCATTCGTTGACGCTAACGGAACAATGGAATGGATTGATGGCAACATCGGTTCTAAATTGACAATGAAATACCCAGCAGTTTACCTTCGCGGAGAAGGCGCTCGCGGTATGACTCTTTCGATTGCAATTGCAGGAAAAGGCCAACACCAAGACGCTGGAGCGAAAATGATTCACTTGGCACCAAATACTTCTTCTTCTATCGTTTCGAAATCCATTTCGAAACAAGGCGGGAAAGTATCTTACCGCGGAATCGTTCGTTTCGGACGCAAAGCGGATGGCGCTCGTTCGAATATCGAATGTGATACATTGATCATGGACAACCAATCTACATCTGATACAATTCCATACAACGAAATCTTAAACGATAACGTATCATTGGAACACGAAGCGAAAGTTTCGAAAGTATCAGAAGAGCAATTGTTCTACTTGATGAGCCGTGGTGTTTCTGAGCAAGAAGCGACAGAAATGATCGTTATGGGCTTTATCGAGCCATTCACAAAAGAACTTCCGATGGAGTACGCGGTAGAAATGAACCGTCTCATCAAGTTCGAAATGGAAGGTTCAATCGGTTAATCAATTAATAATCAACCCTTGGTATGACAGTGCTCATGCCAAGGGTTATTTTTATGGATTTTACTTTATACCGAAATGTCCTTAATGCAGAGCCATTCAGGTAGAATCATGATAATTCTTGCAGTTTTATAGCTTGCATAAGGGGTATACAACCTAAGAAGTTAAAATTCAAGGAGGTATATCGTAGATGAGTCAAGCATTTGATGCATTAAAAGAGAAGCTGAGCAACGCAGACATGGGACAAGCAAAAGAAGTAATGGAAGAAGCCAAACAGGCACATGCCGATGGAAAAATCGATGAAAATGAAAAGAATCAACTGATGGAATCTGCAAAATCTGTCATTGGCGGCAAAGGACTCGGTGGAATATTCTAAGAAGATGTTAAAAAGTTCATACGATAAGAGGCAATAGCCTTTGGTGTATTACGTATACGCTAAAGGCTATTTTTAATGGGAATAGGGTAAGAGGGCTTGAAGCAAATTCGAAGCCATGAGCAGGGGTTTAATGTTTTCTTATCGTATAGGGAATATAGTTAGATAACACACTAGAGCCGGGTGCAAAATAATGTGTTACCAAACACTTTAAACTTGCTGAGCGGGATTTTAATAAAGCTTACAGCCTTCCTCGAATATCTCTTTAGGTTTAGGGCAGTTGTATTTTGTAAATTGTTTTTTAAAAGCTGTTTTCGGTGCTGGTTCTTGAGGCCAAGAAACGGCGAAAGTTTTATGCAGGCGGCTATTGGCCATGTAAGCTCTTCTCTCGATGAACTTCAATTTTTGTTAATGCCAGGCTTTAGCCGTGCTGCGAGTCTGCCAGAAAGTGATGCTGAGAAAAGTCCGGCATAAATGGAGCAAGAAGAATAGGCAATTCATCTTTTTTCTTCCTGATCGTCTGGGCATTGATGCATGAAAAGAGGCAACAATATTGGCCAAACGACCTTTTGCCAATATTGTGCTATCATAAAATAATAAAGAAAAATCGGAGGCGAAACCGATGATTAATATTGGATTGACGGGATGGGGCGATCATCCGGATGTTTATAGCCCTGGTTCGAAAAAGACAGAGCGATTAATCGATTATAGTTCCCATTTTCCCATTGTGGAGCTGGATTCGTCATTTTACGCGGTACAGCCCGAACGCAATATCACCAAATGGATCAATGAGACCCCGGATGGTTTTCAGTTCATTGTCAAAGCATATCAAGGGATGACGGGGCATCAGCGAGGCGAAAATCCGTTTGAAAGTGAAGAGGCTATGTTTGAAGCGTATATTAAATCAGTCCGGCCAATGAAAGAAGCCGGAAAGCTCGCTATGGTGTTGCTTCAATTCCCGCCCTGGTTTGACTGCAAGAAAGAGCATGTTGAGCAAATCAGGGAAATTACAGAAAAGTTGAAGGAATTTGATCTGGCCATAGAGTTCCGCCATCAATCTTGGTATTCCCCGGAACTTCGCGAAAAAACGTTGGAGTTTTTAAGAGAGAATCATTTAATCCATTCGGTTTGTGATGAACCGCAAGCGGGAGAGGGGTCTATTCCGCTTGTGCCGATTTCAACGCGCAAAGACAAAGTTTTAATGCGTCTGCACGGCCGCAATGTCCACGGGTGGCAAAGCCCTGGGCACGGCCAAAAATGGCGTGAAGTGCGTTATTTGTACGATTACAACAAAGAAGAATTAGCGGAAATCAGCCGAGCGGTTAATAGCCTGAATGAAACAACTGAGCAAGTGTATGTTATTTTCAACAATAATTCCGGTGGCCATGCGGCAGGAAATGCGAAAGCATTTAAAGAGCTGAATGGTTTGGAGTATGAAAATTTGGCACCGAAGCAAATGGATTTGTTTGAGGGAGGATTTTAAGTGATATTTGTCTTGATGGCGGTTGTCGGTTTGTTTTCGGGAATCGTCGGTGCATTAATCGGCCTTGGCGGAGGTGTCATTCTTGTTCCGTCGCTGCTGTTCCTCGGAACGGCTTTTGCGTTTTTCCCGGACTTGTCGCCGCAGAAAATCGTTGGGTTGTCTGTAATCATGATGATTTTCACAGGCCTGTCTTCGACGCTATCCTATATGAAAGTGAAGACGGTCGACTACAGGAGCGGCTTTATCTTTTTTATCGGCAGTGCGCCGGGAACGGTTATTGGCGCGTTCGTAAATAAAAATTTGGACTTGCCTACCTTCAATCTCTATTTTGGTATCTTGCTCGTGTTGCTTGCCCTGCTCCTTTTGGTCCGTGACCGTTTAAAAACGGTCCATTGGTTTGTCGAACATGGCAGAACCTATACTTTCACCGATAAACAAAACAAGGAATATGTCTATGGCTATCCAATCTGGTTTGCTTTGCTATTGACCTTCTTTATCGGATTCGCTTCCGGGCTGTTCGGTATTGGGGGCGGTTCGATAATTGTTCCAGCGATGATTTTGCTGTTCTTGTTTCCGCCGCATGTGGCGATCGGGACATCAATGTTTATGGTGTTTTTGTCGGCCATTGTCAATTCGATAACACACATTTCCCTTGGCAATGTGCCATGGATTTATACATTGGCGGTGGTGCCAGGAGCCTACATTGGCGCCAAAGTTGGTGCATCACTGAACAAAAAACTCAATTCCGATACACTGATTGTTATTTTGCGGATTGCGCTCTTAGTTTTGGGGCTGCGTTCGATATACGAAGGGTTATTCAGTTCTTAAAGAGGTGTTTTCATGAGCGAGACCATACACATATACCATACAAACGATTTGCATAGCCATTTTGCCAACTGGCCAAGCATTAAAGCTTTGCTTACAGAGCGGAAGCGCTGGCATGAAGAAGAAGGAGACACCTGTCTAATTCTTGATATTGGGGATCACGTGGACCGTTCCCATCCGTTTACTGAAGGCTCGGCAGGCAGAGGCAATATCGCCTTGCTCAATGAAGCAGGGTATGACGTAGTGACGATAGGCAATAATGAAGGCATTACGTTGACGAAGCAAGAATTGAACGATTTGTATGTGCAAGCGGATTTTGAAGTGGTAGTCGGCAATTTAAAAGATGCTTCAGGCTTTCGTCCGAAGTGGGCAAAACCATATCATATTATAAAGACCAGAGGCGGCACGAAAATCGGCTTGGTCGGCGCGACAGCCGAATTTACGCCTTTTTACAAACGGCTTGGCTGGACCATATCAGAAGGCAAAGACGCCATTATGGAAGCTGTTGAGGAAATAAAGGGGCAGACCGATTTAATCGTTTGCTTGTCGCATCTCGGTATAAAGGATGATGAACTTTTAGCCGAAATGTGCCCGGACATCGATGTTATTCTGGGGGCCCATACGCATCATGTGTTCCATGAGGGAAAAGTTATCGGGGATACACTGCTCGGTGCAGCAGGAAAATTTGGCATGTACGTCGGCCATGTGACAATCGAGAATGGGTTGGAAAACAAAAAAGCTTATTTGATTGAAACTGACAGCTTGCGCAATCCTGACGAATCTTTTGATGATTGTTTAATGGAAGAAGGAAAAAATCAGTTGAATGAACCGATTTTTTTCAATTCGGAAATGCTGAAAGCCGAGTGGTTCAAAGCATCGAGGCTCTCAGATTTGTTTGGCGAAGCGATGCTTGAATTTTCACAGGCCGACTGTGCCATATTCAACGCGGGTATTTTTATGGATAATCTTCCGGAAGGGCAAACAACCCGCTACAATTTTCACAAAATGCTGCCGCATCCCATCAATCCGTGCCTGATTGAATTGACAGGCGCGGAACTAAAAGAAATTTACCTGCAGTCATTGAACACAGAATGGCCGCATATCGAACTAAAAGGATTAGGGTTCAGGGGAGCGATTTTCGGAAATATCATTCACGTGAATATGAAAATGGAAGGCCATAAATTGTATATAAATGATGAACTCGCTGTACACGATCAGGTTTACCGGCTTATTACATTGGATATGTTCACTTTTGGCTACTTTTTTCCGACATTAAAACGTGCACAAAAAACATATTTCATGCCGGAATTTATACGCGATGTTTTTAGTCAGTTTTTCCGGAGCAAAGCGTTGAAGTAATAAGAACATTCGGATTTAATACACATTTGATTTTAACTTTAGTAGTTGTTATGCTATTTAAGAATTATATATTGATGGATAGAGGCCGCGGAGCTGATCAGTACGATACGGGAGTTTAACAGCGTTGAACGTATCGGAAAGGGAGTTTCGCCGAAACTTGTTTAGCGATTGTTATAGATAAACAAGTTGGGGGCATTTTTAATAAGGATGCCACTGTCATTTGTGTTCGCGCATAAATGGAGAGCTATAGGATTGTTTGATGTTTTGTGCACAGACGAATTTTAAGGGGCTGACTGTATCCGTTCATGGAGAGGTCAGCCTTTTTTCTTTTCTCTTTTCTCTTCCATCTAAAAATAGGAGGAAAACTTTTATGGAAAACACGATTTTTTCAATTTTGCCGCCGATTATAGCGATTGTCATGGTGTTATTAACGCGCCGTGTCTTGCTTTCCTTAGGCGCAGGAATTGTAGCTGCAGCGTTAATTTTGACGTCTTTTTCACCGGTTGCCGCATTTCGGGAACTGTTTAATTCATTCGCCATCACATTTTGGGATGAAGGGTTCAATACTTATAACGTCTTTATAATTCTGTTTTTGCTATTGCTTGGCATCATTACGGCGTTTGTCAGCTTGTCAGGAGGCAGCCGTGCATTTGCGGATTGGGCATCCCGACACATTAAGTCACGGAGAAGTGCAAAGGTTCTTACCGTGTTCCTGGGCATCCTGATCTTTATCGACGATTATTTCAATGCTCTGGCCGTTGGGCAAGTGGCGCGGCCCATTACGGACCGCTATAAAGTGTCACGGGCGAAACTGGCATACTTTATTGATTCGACAGCTGCGCCTATCTGTGTAGTATCCCCTGTATCAAGCTGGGGAGCGGCCATCATCGGAATCGTTGCAACAATTCTTGCAGGCCAGACTTTCAACACGATGTCTGCAATAGAAGCTTTCCTTTGGATGGCGCCGATGAATTTCTATGTTGTTTCAGCCATGGCTATTGTAATCTTTGTCGCAGTAAGCGATGTGGATTTCGGGGCGATGAAAAAGCACGAAACACGGGCAATGACAACCGGGGAATTGTTTGATGCATCGAAAACAATTCCAGGTGAAATGAAAGAAGAATTTCCTTCGCATAAGCATGGGCGAGTGCTGGATCTTTTATTGCCGATTTTGTTGCTTGTGGCAGGAACGGTAAGTGCGATGATTTGGACCGGTTATCAAAATGCAGGACAAGTCTTTGACATATGGCTCATATTCGAAAACACGGATGTTCCAGTTTCATTGATCACTGGAGGAGTGTTAGGGGCCGTTACTTCAGTAGTTTTATATGCTATGCAGATAAGATACAACGAAAAGGCTAGCGTCGGCTGGGTGGGCAAAGGAGTTTGGGCCGGGATCCGATCAATGATGGGTGCTGTTTTGATTTTAATTTTCGCCTGGTCTTTGACCTATTTGATTGACGCTCTTCAGACAGGGCAATATCTTGCTGATGTGGTGGCGGAAGGGAATATTCCAACTGCAATTTTACCGGTGCTGTTATTCATTTTGGCAGGCGTAATGGCATTTGCCACCGGAACTTCTTGGGGATCGTTCGGCATTCTATTGCCGATAGCAGGAAAAATCATGTCACAAGCTGAACCGGAATTACTGTTGCCGGCTTTAGCAGCTGTTTTAGCGGGTGCTGTATTTGGGGACCATTGCTCACCGATTTCCGATACGACGATTCTGTCATCAACCGGTGCGGGAAGCAATCATATGGATCATGTTATCACGCAACTTCCATATGCCATCACGGCTGCGGTTATTGCTGCTATCGGATATATAGTCATAGGTATTACTGGCTCCCTATTGATGGCACTTGGAACAGTGCTAATTGTTTTAGCAGTATTATTCTTAATTTGGTCTAAACAAAAACCAACCACAGTAAAACAGTAAAATAACAGGTGTTATTAAAAGCAGAAATCTATGATTTCTGCTTTTTTATTATTGAATGAATAGTTTTTTGTAAAAATTCTTTGAAATCACCTTTACTTTATATTTGCCCCTCGGTATACTGATTTTAGATTAGTAAATAATCTGAAAATATACAAACTTCCTATTTTTCTGCAAGAAAAATGGAAACTATTAAAGGGGGAAAAAAAATGGAACGTTCGCAATGGGGAACACGCGCCGGTTTTATCATGGCTGCTGTAGGTTCCGCGGTTGGCCTAGGGAACATTTGGCGTTTTCCGTATGTGGCCTATGAAAATGGTGGAGGAGCATTCTTTATACCATACTTATTTGCTTTGCTGACTGCAGGCATACCGATTCTTATTTTAGAATTCACCATCGGCCATAAATTTCGTGGATCAGCGCCATTGTCGTTCTTTAGGATGGGCGGTAAAAAACTAGAATGGCTTGGGTGGTGGGCAGTTTTTGTATCATTCATCATATCATGTTATTACGCCGTCATTATTGCTTGGGCAATGCGCTACACAATTTTCTCATTCAACCAAGCATGGGGAGCAGATACAGAGACATTCCTATTCAATGATTTCTTGAATTTAACGGTTCAGCCAGGCCAAACAGGCGGTATCGTCTGGGGGGTATTTATTCCGCTGGCTATCGTTTGGATCATTACTCTTGGGATCCTGTTGGCTGGGGTTAAAAAAGGGATCGAACTTGCAAACCGCATTTTCATTCCGACACTTGTCGTTATTTTCTTGATTGTCGTCATCCGTGCATTGACATTGGATGGTGCAGCAATGGGCCTTGATGCCTTCTTCAAACCCAATTTCGACGCAATCATGGACCCTTCTGTTTGGGTTGCGGCATACGGTCATATTTTCTTTAGTTTGTCAGTGGCGTTTGCCATCATGATCACTTATGCAAGCTATCTTCCGAAAAAATCGGATATCACGAACAACGCGTTCATTACCGGATTTGCAAACTCTGCATTTGAGTTGCTTGCAGGTATCGGGGTATTCGCGGCACTAGGATTCATGGCAAGCCAGCAAGGTGTTGCGGTTGCGGATGTAGCTACTGCAGGCGTCGGCTTGGCGTTTGTTGTCTTCCCGCAGATCATCAATGAATTCCCAGGATTGAACGGGTTGTTTGGAGCGTTATTCTTCTTGTCTTTGACGCTTGCCGGTTTGACTTCATTGATCTCAATCACTGAGACTTATGTGGCGGGTATTTCTGAGAAATTCGGCATTACACGCAACAAAGCGGTAGCTTTCGGCGGTGGATTGGCTGCTTTGATCTCCATTTTGTTTGCAACTCAAGGAGGGCTATTCTTCCTGGATTTGGCCGATTATTACATCAACCAATTCGGAGTAGCCGCTATTGGCCTTGTAGAAGTAGTGCTTGTCGTATGGGTGTTCCGTAAAGCAAATCTGCTTCAAAACCATGCCAATGGTATTTCGGATATCCATCTTGGCGGTTGGTGGAAAATATGTTTAGGGGTTATCACGCCAATTGTTTTAGGATATATGATGTTTGGATTATTAAGACTGAATATCTTAAAGCAATTTGATACTGAAACAGGTAACTATGAAGGGTATTCGAATATGTTCACCCTGTTTGGCGGCGTTTCGGTCGCTTTAGCAGCTATTGTTTTGGGAATTCTTTTCACACTTGGCAAGTGGCATAAAGACCACGCTCAGTTCGAAGAAAACAAATAAGGGGGTTCGCAATATGTCAACTAGCGCAATCGTAGTTATGATTATTGGTATGGTGATTATATGGGGCGGATTGGCTGCAAGTATTGGGAATGCCGTCAGCAAAAGTAAAAAAGCAAAAAGAACTGCATAAATTGTTGAACCCGGAAGCTTTGGCTTCCGGGTTTTCTATTGTCCGCTAACTTGTGGGTGAGCGTTCTTTATGGTACATTTGGGAGAGAAGTTAACGGCTGGGATCCAGACTCCAAGCTATTGTTACTGTACAAAGCAGCTGAAGATATCAGCTAATGGATGGTGAGAAAGTTGATCACGATAGAACAGTGGAATTACGAGATAGTCATCGATTACCGTGAAGGGTTCAATGAAGAAGCGTTGACCGGCCGGTATAGTGAAATATTAGCGAAATACGATTATATTTTAGGCGACTGGGGCTATGGCCAGTTGCGCTTAAAAGGCTTTTTTGAAGACACCAACCATAAAGCGACTTATGACACCAAAATCAGCACATTGCAAGATTATTTGTATGAGTATTGCAATTTTGGCTGCGCTTATTTTGTGATAAAGAAAACCGGCAAAGCCACAGTTCCAGAAACGGCGCCAGAAGAGACCCTCGAAACGGATGCATAATCCGCCGAGGGTTTTTTATTGGCATATGATATGATAGAAAGGGAAAACAATCGAGATTTATGAACGTAAAACGGAGGAGAGTTTATGTATTTTATTGACCGCACAAAAATCACACAGACGGTTTCTTATATGAAATCTTTGTTGGATCTATATGAAAAAAAGGACGGCTGGGATTCGCTTGAAGACCAACTGGCTTTGGAAAGATTGGCTTCGAATGTCGTCGAGTCCATTATTGACGTCGGCAATACGATGATTGACGGGTTTATCATGCGCGATCCAGGAAGCTACGACGATATCATCGATATTTTAACCGATGAAAAAGTGATTACTCCAGAAATGGATGAACCGCTGAAAAAAGTGCTTGCATTGCGTAAAATGCTGGTGCGTGAATTCATGAAAGTGGATCATTCCAATATCAAAGCTGTTTTTGATGCCAGTTTTGAAGAGTTGAAAGAGTTTGGTCCTAAAGCAGAGCATTATTTGGAACATGAACTTGGCCCAGTATCGGCTTTTCTACCGGAGGCCAAAGATGAAGAACTATAAAGCTTATTGTCTGGATTTAGATGGAACAGTTTACCGGGGGACGGAAGTGATTCCGGAAGCGAAAGTGTTTATCGAACGCCTGCAAAAAAAGGGGATTGAACCGTTTTTTGTTACGAACAATGCTTCGATGACGCAAAAGCAACTGAGCGATAAACTGGCGCGTTTTGGTATAAAAGCTGAAAAATCGCGTATTATTTCTTCTGCTATTGCGGCTGCCAAATACATCAAGCACTGGCACCCGGGCAAGACCGTTTTCATGATCGGCTCTAATGGATTGGAACAGGCATTGTCTCAAGAAGGAATTGAACGGGTAAAAGAAGACGGAGATATTGTCCTTATGGGAATTGACCGGGACATCAATTTTGACAAGCTCGCTAACGCTTGCTTGGAGGTCCGAAAAGGCGCTACGTTTATATCGACAAACGGCGACCTTGCCTATCCTTCAGAAAAAGGGCTGATACCGGGCAACGGGGCTTACACGACTCTAGTCGCAGCGTCCACTGGCATTGACCCGATGTATATCGGAAAGCCGGAAATGCACATGCTTGAAGCAATTATGCTGGACTTCGGATTTGAAAAAGGCGATATGGTGATGATCGGCGACAATTACGATACGGATATCAAAGCCGGGCTCAATTTTGATATCGACACAGTGCATGTTAACACTGGTGTCACTTCGACGGAAGTGGTTTTGAAAAAAGAAATCCAGCCAACGTACGCACTAGAAAGCCTGCTGACTTGGGAAATATAAAAAAAGCCGTTTTTCAACGGCTTAGAAAAGCGGGTTTTCTTCTATAAAATCATACACTTTTTGTGTCAATTCTTCCGGGGAATCGGCTTCTACGATCTCACCATTCACCAAAGCATACAAAGATTCTGCGCATTGGGTGCAATAACTCAAACAACCGTAATCCAGGACATCCAGATTGGGGTCGCGTTCCAGTTTTTCAAAAGAATCTTGTGCTCCGTTGGCGATGTTGCTGATGCAAAATTCAACAATTGGTTTCATTTAGCTCACCTCGCTACATCGAAATCCTACCCTTTTTTTTGGCGTTAGTCAATTAATTGATTTTGGGTAAATATATTGTGAAAGTTATCACAATCAGCTATACTCATATTGGAGAAAATGTGCAGACAGAAGAATTAAAAGGAGATTTTTATGAGAAAATTAGTCTTACTTGGTGGAGGATATGGCAATATGCGGATTTTGCTGCGTCTATTGCCGAACAATTTGCCGCAAGATATGGAAATCATTTTAATCGACCGAACACCGTTTCATAGCATGAAAACTGAGTTTTATGCATTAGCGGCAGGAACGGAATCAGACCATGAAGTGCGTGTTCCATTTCCTGAACATGAGCGATTAAAAATTGTTAATGGTGAAATTTTAGAGATTGACCTGGAAGAAAAATGTGTATTGTTGGAAAACGGGGAGCGAGTGACTTACGACGATTTGGTCATCGGCCTCGGATGTGAGGACAAATACCACAACGTGCCAGGAGCAGACGAATATACGTACAGCATTCAGACAATCGGTAAATCACGCCAGACCTATCAAGCTCTTTTAGGCTTGCCGTCAGGTGCAGTGGTTGGGGTTGTAGGAGCAGGACTGAGCGGCATTGAACTTGCCAGCGAACTTCGCGAAAGCCGAAAAGATTTGCAAATCAAGCTGTTTGACCGGAGCCCGCGCATTTTGCGCGATTTCCCGGAACGTTTGAGCAACTTTGTGAAAAAGTGGTTTGACAGCAATAACGTCGAAGTGGTTCCAAGCTCCAACATTACAAAAGTGGAACCGAAAATGCTTTACAACCACGAAGAGACGATTCCGGTCGACGCCGTTGTTTGGACGGCAGGCATCCAGCCGGTCAAACCGGTGCGCAATATGGGTCTTGAAACCGATAATAGTGGACGTGTGGTCATCAATCAGTATCATCAATTGCCGAACGACGAACATGTCTATATCGTAGGGGACTGTGCAGCATTGCCGATGTCTCCTTCTGCACAGCTTGCGGAAGAACAGGCGGAACAGATTGTTAAAGTGCTGAAAACAGTATGGAATGGTGAAACACTGCCGGAAACAATGCCAGAAATCAAGCTGAAAGGCTTCCTTGGATCGCTTGGAAAAAAACAAGGATTCGCTTATTTGGCAGATCGCACCGTAACAGGACGCATCGCACGCCTTATGAAGTCAGGTGTCTTGTGGATGTACAAGTGGCATAACGGATAAATAAAAGAAGCTCACAGCTTAAGCTGTGAGCTTCTTTTGTTATTCAGCTGCTTCAAACCCATGCTTTTCAAGTTCCTTGAAGACCGGCTTTAACTGTACATAGCCTTCGCCGACAACTTCGCCTTCAATCAACACGAGCGGATAAAAGAATTCATCGTCCAAGATGCGCTGGGCATAGTCTTGTTTGTGCGTTTCAGTTTGCGGTTTCTCAATATCAATATAGGTAATTGAAAACGGCTGGCCTTTGTATTTCCTTGAAATTGCTGCTTCTAGCCATTCATATGTGTCTTTGGAAGAAGGCGCATTTACGCAGCTTGCGCAAATTACCTCGGTTCCATAAACTTCAATCGATAATTCTTTCGGCATAAATGTCTTCCTCCTGTGAATTCATTAGTGGCTTTTTCCTTCTAATCACATTATAATGATTATAATGAAAGGAGTCGATATAAATGGCTGAAGCTTTGATGGAAAATCAAGTAATGGAAGTCTTAGATAAATTGCGTCCATTCCTTTTGCGTGACGGTGGAGACTGTGAACTTGTGGATGTGGAGGATGGAGTTGTAAAACTTCGTTTGCTTGGCGCATGCGGAAGCTGCCCAAGTTCGACCATTACATTAAAAGCAGGAATTGAACGCGCTCTAGTGGAAGAAGTTCCTGGCGTTGTAGAAGTAGAACAAGTATTTTAATGCCAAGGGACCTTTATAGGTCCCTTTTTCTGTACTTAAATAAAATTGCTTTTGAAGTTGCCTCACTTGAATAGGGATGGAAAACATTGCTATGATAACTGTATAGGAAGGTGATATGGATGGCACAAGCAGTAGTAATAACAGAAGCAGCGTCGTTTCAAGTGAAAGAAATGATGCGCCACAACGAAGAAGAAGGATCGTTTCTGCGGGTTGCTGTAAAAGGCGGCGGCTGCAGCGGTTTAACATATGGCATGGGCTTTGAAAAAGAGCAGGGGCCAGAAGATGAGCAATACGAACAATTCGGCATTAAAGTGCTGGTAGCAAAAGAAGATGCAGGTATTTTAAACGGTACGGTTGTCGATTACAAGCAATCCTTGATGGGCGGCGGTTTCACGATTGAAAACCCGAACGCCATCGCTTCGTGCGGCTGCGGGACTTCTTTCCGCACAGCGAAAAAAGCGGGCACACCGGAAAGCTGCTAAAAATGTATAGTTAAAAAGCAGAAAAGCCATTCTGGCAAGCGAAACGAACTTCGCTGCCAGAATGGCTTTTGTTTAGGTTAAACTGCCTGTTATTGCACAGAGATGCGATTTGTTGCAGGAGCGCTGACAGGTGCATCCAAGTCAGCGATGTAGGCTTCCAAAGCATCCAAATCAACAGGTCCAACAACTGGGTCTTTGCCGCCGATCAGCTTGGAGAAACCGTCGCCGCCGGTAGAAAGGAAGTTGTTGACTGTTACTGTGTATTCTTTGTCGAGGGCAATTGTGTTGCCGTCTGCATCTTCCAAATTCGTGATTTTGCTGCCGATGGGCGCTTCTTTAGAGTACGTGTAAGTCAAACCAGATACTTGTAGAACCGTTTGTTTGTTATCCGCTCTAAACTGCTGTTCCAATACATCCTTAATTTGCTGGCCAGTATAAGTGGCGCTGACAAGGATGTTGCCAAATGGCTGGATCGTGTACAATTCACCCCAAGTAATCGGTCCAGCATTCAAGTCGGCACGGATGCCGCCTGGGTTCATGAAAGCAAAATCAGTATTCATCGCAGTACGCTGAGAATCGGCGATCAAGTTGCCAAGTGCGGATTCGCCACTGTCATCACTCGTTTTTGTGATGGCTTCAGTTGAAGTCCCGACTTCACGCTCGATCAACGGAGCAACAGCTGCTTTATAGCCATCGACCATCGCTTTTACTTCCGCATCCGGTTCGATGCCGTCATGGAAAGTGGTCACAACTTCCGCAGATTTTTTGACGATGTCTTTAGTTTTCGGATCGATGACAAGGTCGATATCCGTGAATGCTGTCCCGTACGAGTAGCCTTGGACGACTAGTTTGTTATCGACGATAGCATCAGAATAAGCATGGTTGTGCGCTCCAAGAATGATGTCGACTTCATCGTTGATGGTGTTTGCCAAATCAACTGATTCACCAGATGGATTTGTGCCATCAGTGCTCGAAGTAGCTGGTGCATGGGCCAAGACAACAATCGATTCCACGCCTTGTGCTTTTAATTCTGCTACCGCTTTGTCTACAGCTGTTTTTGAATCCGTAACTTCAATATTTTCTAATGCACTGGCGATGACGACATCTTTGATATCTTTCGTGACAACGCCGATAAAACCGATTTTCATGCCATTGACTTTTTGGATATTATAAGCAGGAAGCAAGTTCTTGCCGGAATCTTTATAGACAACGTTAGCTGCTACATATGGGAAATTGGCACCTTCGAAATCCCCTGTTGTCTCATGATAGCCTCCATCAAGAAGGCGTTTCAGCTCATCAACTCCGCGATCAAATTCATGGTTGCCGAGTGTGCCGATATCAAAGCCAAGTTCGTTCATAATTTCAACTGTTGGCTCGTCCTGCAAAAGGGCGGATGCCGGCGAACTTCCGCCAGTCATATCTCCGGAATGGATCAATAATGTATTTTTGTTTGTCGCTTCTCTTTGTTTTAAGTATGCGGCTAAATACTCAGCACCGCCAGCCTGTTTCCCTGCTACTGTGCGCACGACGTCAATTTGTCCGTGCCAATCGTTAACACCCAATAATTGAACTTCAATTCCTCTGTTTGAGACCGCAGCATCTTTTCCAGGTGCTGCTTCTGCTATAGGTGCAGCGAATGATGAACCAAAAACTCCTAAAGCCAACGCTGTACTAGCAAAAACTTGAACTTTCTTCTTCGTGTTTTTCTGCATGTGCTGATACATCCTCCTGTGGATAAAAGATTAGTAAAGCAAAGAGCGGTTATTTTAGAGCAGACAGGTTATTCCTCCGGCTAATCCTTTAAGAGGAATAAATGCCATTAATAGACTATCACAATAGTTAAAAATGTTGATAGAGTATTTCGATTCAGAAAATAATATTTATTTCTGCTGTTATTATAGGCTAATATAAAAATGGATTAGAAAGTATAAGGGGGAGTTTGAGATGGGACAACTGCAGTTCAAGAAAGCATATAAAGAAAACACGGCCTTGAGAGCGAGTTTTTGCCAGCTGGCCAACCATATATTTGGCGTGGACTTCGCGAGCTGGTACGACAAAGGTTTTTGGGATGACCGGTATATTCCTTTTTCTTTCATTGATGAAGGAAAAAGTAGCAGCGAATGTCTCGGTCAATAAAATCGATTTGGTTATCGATGGACATGCGCATCCTTCTTTGCAAATAGGAACGGTGATGACTCATCCGGATTATCGGAACCAAGGTTTATCAAGAATCCTCATGGAAAAAGTAATAAGTGAATACGAAGGGCAGTGCGACTTCATGTATTTATTTGCAAATGAATCAGTTATGGATTTTTACCCGAAATTTGGTTTTCGTGAAGTGGAGGAACAGCAATTTTCAACTTCGTCTTTTTCTTCTAACACAGCTGCCAGAGAGAAACTAAAATTACTCAATGTAAAAAATTCTTCAGATCTTCAGTTGATAGCAGAATATATAGAAGGAAGAGTACCGGTTTCAACCCGTTTTGCAACAGCGAATACAGCTGGCATTACGATGTATCATGTGCTGGCTAGCTTTAAAAACGGGATTTATTATTCAGAAAAACTCGATGCCCTTCTCCTTTTCAAGCAAGAAGGGGGACAGCTTGACCTTTTTGATGTTGTCAGCAAAGTGCCAGTGGACATTCAAACTGTGTTAGCAGAAATTACAGATGAAAACACCAGAAGCATCGTTTTTTATTTTACGCCTGAAGATGGAATCCTTTTGGAAAAAAGGCCTTTCAAGCGTGACGGTGCATTATTTGTCAGGGAGAAAAGCCGGCTTTCTTATCCTGCACAAGTCATGCATCCAGTTGCGTCAGAAGCTTGAACGAACGGACGTAAAGCTTTTCCGATAAAGCAGTAAGCAGTTGAAATCGACTTGTAAAAGGGCTAATATAGAGTGTAGGAGTTTATTGGAATCAGGTGCACTTTGCACATTTATTTTTTCCGATGTAAAAATTACTTGAAGGTGGTTGCGATTGTGTTGAAAAGACCGTCAATATTAGTATTAGGGGCAGGTTACGGTGGTTTAATGACTGTTGTAAACTTGCAAAAAGTTCTGGGCACAGATGCCGCAGATATTACGTTGATCAACAAAAACGAGTACCATTACGAAAGCACTTGGCTGCATGAAGCAGCTGCAGGAACAATGCTTCCTGAAGAGGTGCGTTACGACATCAAAGAAGTTATCGACCCAGTTAAAACAAAATTTGTGCAAGCGACTGTTGAGGAAATCGATGTCGCCGGCAAACGGGTTTTAACGGACAATGGCGAGTACACATACGATTATCTCGTTATTGGCTTAGGATTTGAAGGCGAAACATTCGGTATTGAAGGCCTTGATAAGTACGCTTTATCAATCGCAAATGTTAAAGCTGCGCGCTATATCCGTGAGCACATCGAATACCAATTCGCAACATGGTCAACAGAGCCCATGAAAGACGACAGCCGCTTGACAATCGTTGTGGGCGGTGCAGGGTTCACCGGTATTGAGTTTCTTGGCGAACTTGCAAACCGTGTTCCGGAACTATGCAAAGAGTTTGATATTCCGCGCGAAAAAGTCCGTGTAATTTGTGTAGAAGCTGCACCAATGGTCTTGCCTGGATTTGATCCAGAATTAGTAAGCTACGCAGTGGGCCACTTGGAAGCGAAAGGAATCGAATTTTCAATAGGTACACCAGTTGTAGAAGCGACTCCAGAAGGCGTTAAAATCAAAAAAGGCGACGACCAGTTTGAATTCATCAAAGCTGGCACTGTAGTCTGGGCAGCAGGCGTCCGCGGCAGCAGCGTCCTTGAAGCGAGCCAAATCGAAAGCATGCGCGCGCGCGTTAAAGTCGAAAAAGACCTTCGTGCTCCTGGATTCGCTGATGTCTTCATCGTAGGTGACTGTGCATTGATGATCAATGAAGAAACAAACCGTCCATATCCACCGACTGCCCAAATAGCGATGCAGCAAGGTGAGACAGTGGCGAAAAATATCAATTCGTTGATCAAAGGCGAAGACACTGCTGAGTTTGTTCCTGACCTCAAAGGTACGGTTTGCTCACTTGGTGAAGATGATGCAATCGGTGTGGTTTTCGGCAAGAAAGTTACCGGCAAACGTGCATCATTTATGAAGAAAATGATCGACAACCGTGCTTTATTCTTGGTTGGCGGAGCGAAACTAGTTATGAAAAAAGGTAAGTTCAACGTACTTTAATAGACAATATAGAAAAAGCTCCCCTCAGTGGGAGCTTTTTTTAATAAAGGGGCGCAAGCAGTGGCTAAGCATACAAGAGGGAACGTCTGGCTGGGAGCAGCTGGTTTGGTGGTGAATTCCAGAAAAGAATGGCTTGTTGTAAAAAAGAGGTATGGCGGCTTGAAAGGCAAGTGGTCTTTGCCGGCGGGTTTTGTAGCGGCTTCAGAAACAATCGATCAAGCGGTGTTGCGTGAAGTGAAAGAAGAAACAGGGATGGACTGCAATGTGCTGGGGATGATTGGCTTCCGTTCGGGTGTTATCCGCGGAGAAATAAGCGACAATATGGCCATCTTCCTATTGGAAGCCAAGAATGAGCAACAAAATCTCCAAGCCCAGGAATCTGAACTTTTTGAAGCTGCCTGGAAATCTCCTGAAGAATTGGCAAAAGACGATGCAGTTTCAGTGATGCTTCATGAAATGGCTTCCTATGTTCTTGAAGAAGGCTTTCAAACCATTGAAAATGTCAATCCTGGGGAAGTTTTTGGCTATTCTCTTTACAAACTATTTTTTAAAAAATAGAGAAAAAAGAAGGAAATAAGAGAATGAATCAGAAAAAAAGCGATGTATCCGTTTTCATCGCTTTTTTTTATTCTTGCATAGTAAAGTAATATGTGATATATTTCTGAATATTAAGAACAAGCGATTGAGGAGGTGTTTCAAATGAGATTCATCAAAGTAACTAAACCAGCTAATCAATGTCCATACTGCGCCGGCAAAGGTTATTTTCAATTGCGGTTGGGTGGTTCAGAAACGTGCTCCTGCTGTTCTGGTTCCGGAAAAAAATAAAACTATTAATCCAATGGCGTTTGCGGTGTAATTCCGTGGATGCTTTTTTATTTTGCGAAAATGTTATGATGAAACATTTTATTTTAAAGGTCTAAGCTTATGGTTTTTTAAACGCAACGAACTTGAACGGCCGTTTCCGCTTTTCTGTGACAAAGCGATGAACTCTGGGTTAGCTGATTGATTGCCCCTGGTATTTCGGTTAAACTGGTTAAAGGAATATCGGAGGTTAGTATTCATGAACAATTCAATTACTATTGTGCAATTAATTATTTCTATGCTTTTATTTTTAGTGATGTTTTTCGGAATCGGTTTTTTGCTGAATATGCTGCTTCGCATGACATGGCTTATGGCAATCGTCTATCCGATTGTTGTGTTGCTCATTATCGATGATGTCAGCTTTTTTGATTATTTCACAAGTCCAGGTGAATCTTTTTCCATGCTCGGCAATACATTGACGTCGTTGACAGGTTCGGACATAGCGGTGCTGTTGGCTGGATTTGCGGGGGCGATTATTTCGGGGATTGTCATGAAGGTTTTGCGTAAAATGGGTTATCAAATGTTTTAAAATAAAACTGCCAAACCGGAAATTAGAGTGACCCAATAAAATGAGACAAGGAAAAAACACCGCCATCGTCGTATGTAGTTATCCACGACAAATTGGAGGTGTTTTTCTGTATGGGTTCAAAAAAGGGATCAACCAAGCGATTCTATCC